>NZ_JBICSN010000002.1:0-102632 GCF_043197115.1 Micromonospora sp. NPDC049275 | reverse complement strand
GGGGGGGGCGCCCGGCCGCCCCCGCCCCGCCGCGCGCGGGGGGGCGCGCCGCCGCCCCCCCCCCCCCCCCCCCCCCCCCCCCCCCCCCCCCCCCCCCCCCCCGCGGCGGGTGATCAAGCCCGTCGGTCAGTGGATGATGACGGGAGCCTTGGCCAGCTCGGCCTGCTCGTCGCCGAGCGGCTGCTCGGGCTTGCGCCGACGCGGCAGCAGAAGCGCCGGGATGAGCGTGGCCAGCACCAGCGCGAACCCCACCCAGAACGTGTGGGCGAACGACTTCGCCGCGAAGTCGAGGCCGCGCTCGATGATCGACGGGTCCACCGGCATCTGCTGGAGCAGTTCCGGCCGCTGCTGGGCCGCGATGGCCAGGCCGGCCTCGGTGATCGGCTTGCCACTCGGGTCCACCGCGCCGGGGATCGGCCGGGAGCCGTTCAGCTCGTTGGTGAGGATCACCGACATCACGGCGGCGCCGACCGAGCCGCCGATCTGCTGGAGGATGTTGACGAGCGTCGAGCCGCGCGCCACCTCCTGCGCCTGCAACGTCCGCAGCGCCGACGTCATGATCGGCATCATCGTGCCGCCCATGCCCAGACCCATCACGAACAGGGACCCGCCGAGCAGCCAGTACGAGGTGTGCGGGTCGACCTGGGTGAAGCCGAAGAACCCGACGACGATCAGCACCAACGCGAACGGAACCGTGCGACCGATGGGCACCCGGTCGGCGAGCGTGCCGGCGATCGGCATGGTGATCATCGCGCCGATGCCCTGGGGTGCCATCAGCAGGCCGGCGGCCAGCGTCGACTCGCCGCGCACCTGCAGGAAGTAGCTCGGGAACAGCAGGCCGGCGCCCATGAACGCGATGATGAACACGAACAGCGTCAACGAGGCGATGGTCAGGCTGCGGTTGCGGAACAGGCGCAGGTCCAGCAGCGGGTACCGGGGCTTGAACGAGTAGAGCACGAACGCCACCACCAGGACCCCGCCGACGAGCATCGGGGCCCACACCTTGGCCGCGCTGAAGGTGCCCGCCTCCGGCAGCGACGAGACGCCGTAGAGGAAGAGCGCGAGACCCGGGGACAGCATCAGCATGCCGAGGAAGTCGAAGGACTCCGACGGCTCGGGGGCGTCCTTCGGGAGCGCCATCTGCGCGTAGACGAGGGCGACGACACCGATCGGCAGGTTGATCAGGAAGATCCAGTGCCAGCTCGCCGTGTCGATCAGCCAGCCGCCGAGGATCGGGCCGCCGATCGGGCCGAGCAGCATCGGGATGCCGAGGACTGCCATCAGCCGGCCGATCCGGTGCGGCCCGGCCGCCCGCGTCATGATCGTCATGCCCAGCGGCATGAGCATGCCGCCACCGAGGCCCTGCAGGACGCGGTAGCCGATCAGCTCGCCGATCGTGTCGGCGGTGGCGCAGAGCCCGGACCCGATCGTGAACAGGGCGAGCGCCACCATGTAGAGGCGCTTGGTGCCGAACCGGTCGGCCGCCCACCCGCTGAGGGGGATCACCGTGGCCAGGGCGAGCGTGTAGCCCGTCATCGTCCAGGCCACGCGGGCGTAGGACGCGTCGAACTCATTCTGGAACTTGGGCAGCGCGACGCTGACCACCGTCACGTCGAGGATCGACATGATCGCGCCAAGGACGACGACACCCGCCACCTTGAGCACCGCGGCGTCGAGCTTGTCCGATGTCGCGACGGATTGCTGTGTCACTAACTCTCCTGAGGTCGGTTGATCCGGCGGATGGTGGGCGGTGGCGGCGAATGTCGCGCCGAACAGGCGCGGGACGCGACGTGCCGGGGCGACGACGCGCCGAGGCAGACTATCCGGGGACTGTGACGGTCTGCCGCCGGATTTCGTGACGACCACGTGGCGGAACCGATCGGCCGCCCGATTGCAGCCGGACGTCGGGGTGTCGATCAGCCGCCGACGCATCGTCGTCGCGCTCCGACAGTTCCGAGCCCCAGGCAGGGATCGTCGTACCAGGGATGAACCGCACCTGGTTGGGGTTCCGCTCCGGTGCGACGGTCGGTCCATGACACCTTCCACCTACACCGTCGCCGGTCACTGGATCGGTGGCGAGACCGTCGCCGGCTCGGCCGGCACCCTTCCCGTCGTGAACCCCGCCACCGGTGCGGTCGTCGCCGAGACCCCGGCCGGCACCGCCGCCGATGTCGACCGCGCCGTCGCCGCTGCCCGGGCGGCCCTCCCCGGCTGGGCGGCAACCACGACGCAGCACCGGGCGGACGTGCTGCGTCGCCTCGGCGCCGGCCTCGCCGCCCGCACGGAGGAGATCGCTCAGGCGATCACCGCCGAGATGGGCGCACCGATCGGCTTGTCCCGCACCGCGCACGTCGGTTTCCCGGCCGCGGTGATCGACTCCGTCGCCGGCCTGGCCGACGGCTTCGCCTGGACGGAGGAGGTCGGCAACTCGCTTGTCGTCCGGGAGCCGATCGGCGTGGTCGGCGCGATCACGCCGTGGAACTTCCCGCTCCAGCAGATCGTCTCCAAGCTGGCGCCGGCGCTGCTCGCGGGCAACACGATGGTTCTCAAGCCGTCCGAGAACGCCCCGCTGACCGCGCGCATCCTCGCCGAGGCAGCGGCAGCGGCAGGCGTACCGGCGGGCGTGTTCAACGTCGTGTACGGCACCGGCGCGACCGTCGGTGAGGCCATCACCGCCCATCCGGACATCGACATGATCTCCTTCACCGGCTCCACCCGGGCCGGTCGGCGGATCTCCGCGGTGGCTGCGGGGACCGTCAAGAGGGTCGCGCTGGAGTTGGGCGGCAAGGGCGCGAACATCATCCTCGACGACGCCGACCTGCCGAAGGCCGTCACCACCGGCGTATTGAGGGCGTTCGCCAACGGCGGGCAGGTCTGTGGCTCGTGGCCGCGGATGCTGGTGCCCGCCTCCCGCCAGGACGAGGTCGTGGCGTTGGCCATCGAGGCGGCGAACGGGTACACCGTCGGCGACCCGACCGACGAGACCACCGGGATCGGACCGATGGCCTCCGAGGCGCACCGGCAGAAGGTGGTCGGGTACATCGAGCGGGGCATCGCCGACGGCGCCCGGCTCGTCTACGGCGGCCCGGACCGGCCCGACGGCCTGACGAACGGCGCCTACGTCCAGCCGACGATCTTCGCTGACGTGCACCCAACCTCGGCGATCGCGCAGGAGGAGATCTTCGGCCCGGTGCTGACGGTGATCCCCTACGCCGACGAGGACGAGGCCGTGGCCATCGCCAACGGCACGCCGTACGGCCTCACCAGCGGCGTCTTCGGGGAGCCGGAGCACGCGCTGGCGGTCGCCCGGCGGCTGCGGGTGGGCCAGGTCGACGTGAACGCCGGCCCGTGGAACCCGCTCGCCCCGTTCGGCGGCTACAAGCAGTCCGGCAACGGCCGCGAGTTCGGCCGCCTCGGCCTGGACGAGTTCCTGGAGACCAAGGCCATCCAGCGCTGACCACGCCGCAAGTGCCCCGGCCCGCAGCGCCGGGTCGGGGCGGGCCGGGCCGGTGCGGGCGCTCCACCGGCCCCGCGCGTGCAGGGGTGTCATCCCCCCGCTCGGGTCCCGTCCCGGAACACCGCGCCCATGCCCACCTGTTGCACTCGACGTGCCGATCCACCCGCGGGTGGAAGGAGGAGTCACCGTGAACCGCGCCCAACTCGCCAGCTTCCTGCGGACCCGACGCGAGGCGCTCCAGCCCGAGGACGTCGGTTTGCCCCGGGGGTCTCGTCGACGCACCGGTGGGTTGCGACGCGAGGAAGTCGCCACCCTGAGTGGTATGTCCACCGACTACTACAGCCGGTTGGAGCAGCAGCGCGGGCCGAACCCGTCTGAGCAGATGCTCGCCGCGCTGGCCCGTGGCCTGCGGCTCTCCCTGGCCGAGCGGGACCACCTCTTCCAGCTTGCCGGTCAGGCCGTCCCGCACCGCGCCGTCCGGGCCGATCACGTCAACCCCGGGATGATGCGCATCCTCGACCGGATGCACGACACCCCTGCCCAGGTGGTGAACCACCTCGGTGAGACCCTGGCGCAGACCGGGCCGGCCATCGCGCTGCTCGGCGACGAGACCCGGCACACCGGGTTGGCCCGCAGCGCGCACTACCGCTGGTTCACCGACCCGCAGCCGCGACAGCTGCACCCCGCCGAGGACCACGAGACGCAGAGTCGACTCCTCGTGGCGCACCTGCACGCGTCGTACACCCGGGACGGCCGGGGCTCGCGGGCGGCGACGCTCGTCGACGACCTGCTGAGCCGCAGCCCGGAGTTCGTCCGCCTGTGGCAGGAGCACCCCGTTCCCGGCGGCTACTGCCCCGTGAAGCGGTTCCTGCACCCCGAGGTGGGGCCGCTGGAGCTGCACTGCCAGACCCTTGTGGACCCCGACGCGTCCCAGACCCTGCTGGTCTTCACCGCGGTGCCCGGCTCGGAGAGTGACGAGAAGCTGCGGCTGCTCTCCCTCATCGGCGGCCAGGTCGTCTGACCGGCCCGGGCGCCCCGCGCCAGCACCCTGAGCGCATCCGTGGCGGCAAAGACATTGATATCGATGGGTGCGACTGTAATGATTAACAGACTTTACAGTTGTTTCGCCGCCCGGAAGGACCCCGACATGGCGCGACGATTGGCCGGGCCCTCGCCCCGCCGCCCCCGCCTCAGGTTGGCCGCCACCCTCGCCGCGGCCCTGCTCGCCGTACCGACCGGCCTGTTCGTCGGCGCCTCCGCAGCGACGGCCGCCACCACCGGCGCCATCACGGGGTACGGCGGCAAGTGCGTCGACGTGGCCGCCGCGAACCCGGCCAACTCCACAGCGGTGCAGCTCTACGCCTGCAACGGCTCCACCGCCCAGCAGTGGACGGTGGGCGACGACGGCACCATCCGGGCCCTGGGCAAGTGCCTCGACATCGCCGCCGCCGGCACCACAAACGGCGCCCGGGTGCAGATCTACGACTGCAACGGCACCGGCGCGCAGCAGTGGTCGTCCAGCGCCGGGCGGGTGGTCAACCCGACCTCCGGCAAGTGCCTCGACGCGACAGGCACCAGCTCGGCCGACGGCACGCCGTTGCAGATCTGGAGCTGCACCGGCAGCGCCAACCAGCTCTGGACCCTGCCCAGCGGCGGCACCACTCCCCCACCGTCGAGCGGCTTCACCCACCCCGGGGTGCTGGTCGGCCGCGGCCAGCTCGACTTCGTCCGCGGGCGGGTGCAGGCGGGCGCACAACCGTGGGCGGCGGCGTACAGCCAGATGATGAGCAGCCGGTACGCCTCGCTGTCGCGCACCCCGGCGCCCCGTGCCGTCGTCGAGTGCGGCTCCTACTCCAACCCGAACAACGGCTGCACCGACGAGCGCGAGGACGCGATCGCGGCGTACACCGACGCGCTCGCCTGGTACCTCACCGGTGACTCCCGGTACGCGCAGAAGGCGATCCAGATCATGGACGCCTGGTCGGCGACGATCACCTCGCACACCGGCAGCAACGGGCCACTGCAGACCGGCTGGGCGGCCTCGACCTGGCCCCGGGCCGCCGAGATCATCAAGTACACGTACGGGAGCTGGCCCAACGCCAACCGGTTCGCCACCATGCTGCGCAACGTCTACCTGCCGGTGGTCCGCAACGGCTCGAACAGCAACGGCAACTGGGAACTGACGATGATGGAGGCCGCCGTCGGAATCGCCGTCTTCCTGGAGGACCGCACCGCCTACGACGCGGCGGTCACCCGCTTCCTCAACCGCGCCCGCGCCTTCATCTACCTGCCCAGCGACGGCGCGCTGCCGTACACCGTGCCCGGCAGCGGCCTGGACACCAGCTCGGAGATCATCGGCTACTGGCAGGGCCAGTCCACATTCGTCGCCGGCCTCGCCCAGGAGACCTGCCGGGACTTCGTCCACACCGGGTACGGGATCTCCGCCATCTCGCACGTCGCGGAGACCTCCCGCATCCAGGGCCGCGACCTGTACCCGCAGGTCGGTGAGCGGCTGCGGCAGGCGCTCGGCTTCCACTCGCGCTACCAGCTCGGCGAGGCGGCACCCTCCTGGCTCTGCGGCGGCACCCTCACCCGGGGCCTCGGCCCGATCACCGAGGTCGGCTTCAACGCGATGGCCAACCGGCTGGGCAACGTCATGACCAACACGCAGACCCTCACGCTGCAACAGCGGCCGGCCGGCACCAACAACCTCTTCGTCGCCTGGGAGACGCTCACCCACGCCGGAAACCCCAACTGACCGGTCCGGCCCGGCGACCCGCCTGCGCGGGTCGCCCGGCCGCGGGGGGCGGAGCCCGCCCTACCCCCCGCCCCCACCCGGCGGGCCCCCCCCCCCCCCCCCGGGGGCGCGGGGGTCCCCCCCCCCCCCCCCCCCACCCCCCCCCCCCCGGCCCCCCCCGGCCCCCCCGCGGGGGGGGGCCCCCGGGCCGGGCGGTGCTCAGCCCTCGATCCCCAGCGCCACCACCGGGCTGACCCGCGATGCCCGCCGCGCCGGCAGCACGCCGGCCAGCGCGGTCAGCCCGACAAGCGCCGCGAAGAGCCCGACCAGTTGCAGCACCGGCAGCGACAGCGGCGCGTTGAGCCCGAGCGCCCGCACCACCAACCAGGAGTACGGGACGCCGAGCAGCAGACCGAAGCTCGCACCGATCACCCCGTACAGGCCGGACTCGACGGTGAGCATCGCGCGCAGGCCCGCCCGGGACAGGCCGACGGCGCGCAGCAGCCCGGACTCGCGTACCCGCTCGACCACCGACAGCGCGGTCGTGGAGCCCACCCCGACCACCGCGATCAGCACGGTCAGGCTGACCAGGCCGGCGGTGATCCCGACCAGGGCGTTCAGCATCGCGTCGTTGCGATCGCGCTCGTCCGCGAGCACCCCGATGCCGAGTCCGGCGCCGTTCCCGATCGCCTGCCGCAGCGCCCGCAATCCGGCGGTGCGACCATCCTCACCCGCGCCCGCCGCGTCGGCCAGCAGACCTGTGTACGCCGTCGGCCCGCCGATCCGGTCCAGGTCGGCCCGGTCGACGAGGATGCCCGCGTACAGGGGGCCACGGTCGGGCAGGACCGCAGCCACCCGTACGTCGACTGTCCGGCCGTCGCGGGCGAGGGTGACGGTGTCGCCGGCGTGCAGCCCGGCGTTGCGGGCGGCCCAGTCGCCGAGCACGATCCGGCCGGGTCCACGGTCGGCGAGGTTGCCCTGCGCCACGTCCAGGTCGGCGATCCTCGGCAGCGCCGACATGTCGAGGTCGGTCGTCGAATACCCGGACTCGGCGTCACCGAGCCGTTCGGCGCCCCGCATCAGCGCGACGTCGTAGACCATCCGGTACGGCACCACCCTGGTCAGCGCGCCGTGCGCCGCCCGCGCCCGTGTCACGACGGCCACCGGTACGGTCGCGCCCTCGCTGCCGGACACCTCGAAGTCGGCAGGCGCGGAGAGGGCCATGTCGCGATCGGCGACGACACGCATCGACGCGCCGCCGATGAGCACGCCGGAGATCAGGGTCACGCCGAGCGCGACCACGACGGAGACGGCGGCGGCCCGCCGCGGCGTCCCACCGATCCCGCCGACAGCCAACCGCCCCAGCGGGCCGACCTGGCGCAACGGCCAGCCGGCCACGGCCAGCACCGGGCGCACCAACAGCGGCCCGAGGGCGACCAGTGCGAAGAACGCAAGCGCTCCCGAGGTGACCAGCAGCAGCAGCGCCGCGCTCGGGTCGTAGGACTCCTGATCCGGCGTCGGCAACCGCCGCACCGCCGCGACGCCGGCCAGCAGAGCGCCGAGCACCAGCAGCGCGCCGGACACCAGACGCGGGACCCCGATGCCGCGCCGTCCGGCGGTGACGCTGGCCGCCCGCAGCGCCTCCAGGGGCGAGACCCGGGCGGCGGAGAACGCCGGCGCCAGGACCGCCACCACTGTGACGACGACCGCGCCGAGCACCACCGCTACCGCCGCCCCCGGCGACAGGCCCGGCGACGAGACCGCCAGGCCCGAGGCGCGGAGGGCCATGGGGAGGAGCTGGCCGACGGCCAGGGCGCCGGCGACTCCCACCACGCCCGCGACCAGCCCGGTCAGGGCACCCTCGGCGGTCAGCGCGCCCACCAGCGCGCCGCGGCCCGCGCCCACCGCCCGCAGCAGCGCGAGGTGCTGCATCCGCTGGGCGAAGACGATGCGGAACGTGGAGGTGAGCACCAGCGCCGCGGCGACCACCGCGACCGCGACGAACATGCCGACAAGCGCGAACAGCCGTCCCACCTGCTCGGCCGCCGCGTTGGCCTCGGCGTCGCGCACCTCCGCGCCGGAGCGGATCGGCTGATCGGCCGGGACCGCCGCGGTCACCCGCTGGCGAACCGTCTCCGCCGCGCCGGTGGCCGTCCGCACGTCGATCCGCTCGACGGTGCTCACCTGACCCCACGCGGCCACGACGTCGTCCGGGGCGTACGCGTCGTAGCCACCGTCGTCCGGGGTGTCGACCACGCCGGTGACGGTGAGCGGCGCCCCGGTGGTGCGCTCGCCGCCCGTCCCGGTGGTCACGGTGCCGACCGCCAGCCCCAGCCGCTCGACGGTACGCCGGGTCACCGCGATCTCGCCGGGCTGGTCCGGGTAGCTGCCCTCGACCAGGCGGACGGTCGCCAGCGGGCCGGTGCCCGGGTCGGCCCGCAGGTTGAGGTAGCCCTCCGTCAGGGAGACTCCGACGGTCATCCGGCCCACCGCCTCGGTGACGCCGGGCAGGGCGCGCACGTCGCGCAGGGCCGCCACGGTGGGCGGCGGCTGCTCCGGGTCACCGATGACCAGGTCGGTGGCGGCCGGCGTGCCGCTGAGGTTGTCCCGCGCGGTCCGTTCGGTGATGTCCTGCGCCAGGAAGGTGCCGAAGACGACGAACGACGCGACGAGGATCGCCAGACCGGTAAGGATCAGGCGGCCCGGCCGTCGGGCCGCGGCGCTCACCTGGGTACGCAGCACCGTCGCCCTCACGCGGGCACCGCCAGCTCGCGCAGCGCGTCGGTGACGGAGCCCTGGTTCGGCGCGTCGATCTCGCCGGCGACCCGGCCGTCGGCGAGCAGCACCACCCGGTCGGCGTACGCGGCCGCGATCGGATCGTGGGTGACCATGACGACCGTCTGGCCCAGGTCGCGTACCGAGTCGCGCAGGATGGCGAGGACCTCCGCCCCGGAGCGGGAGTCGAGGTTGCCTGTCGGCTCGTCGGCGAAGACGACCTCGGGCCGCGACACCAGGGCCCGGGCCAGCGCCACCCGCTGTTGCTGGCCGCCGGAGAGTTCGCTGGGCCGGTGCCCGAGCCGCTGCCCGAGGCCCAGCACGTCGACGAGGTGCGCGAGCAGTTCACGGTCGGGTTCCCGGCCGGCGAGGTCCAGCGGCAGCGTGATGTTCTGCGCGGCGGTGAGCTGCGGCAGCAGGTTGAACGCCTGGAAGACGAAGCCGATCCGGTCGCGGCGTGCGCGGGTCAGGGTGCGGTCGGACTGACCGGTCAGCTCCGTGCCGCCGAGCAGGACCCGACCGGAGGTCGCCGTGTCCAGGCCGGCCAGGCAGTGCATGAGCGTCGACTTGCCGGACCCGGACGAGCCCATGATCGCGGTGAACTCGGCCCGGCCGAAGCCGACCGAGACGCCGTCCAGGGCGCGCACCGCGGTGTCGCCGCTGCCGTACACCTTCACCAGGTCGACCGCGGCGACGGCGGCCTGCGCGATCGGCGGCGGGGCGTGGGGTGTCATGGGTTCCTCCAGTGGCTGCGATGTGACCCGGGAAGCCTCGCCCGCGTCGGGTGGACGCCGCATCGGCCCGCGGTCGGGGAACTCCCGCGCCGGGTCTGTCTTTCGGCCGATCTGCCCGCGCCGCCCGCCTGGCTACGCTGGGTCACGATGAACGCGCCGGGATTCTCGACATGGTGGGTACGTCTGGGTCAGCTCGCCGGTCTGGCGGCGCTGGCCCTGCTCGGTGCCTTCGATCTGCGCTACGGCCTCTACACCGGGGCGGGCGCGGCCGAAGCCCTGCGCTCCCTGGTGCAGGTGGTGCTGGCGGTGCTGACCGCCGTGGTCTGGCTGCCCGTGCACCGGCAGGGGTCCCTGTCGTTGCCGCTCGCGGCGCTCGTGCTCGGCGCGATCTCACTCGCCGTCACCTTCGGCTTCGTGCTGCTCAGCGCGAGCGGAAGTTATCTGTTCGGCGGCAGCTGGGGGCTTGCCGAGTCTGCCGGGATGATCGCTGTGGTGTTCGTGGTGACCCGGTGGGGCGCGGCACGGCTCGCCCCGTGGGCGGCGGTGCTCGCCGCGCTCGCCGCCGCCGCGCTGCCGCTGCGCGCCGGTGCCGAGTACGTCTACGTGATCTTCGGGCTGCTCCAGGCGCTCGGCGCTGTCGGTGCCGCCGCCGTCGGGATCTACCTACGCGTCGTCGCCGCCGGGCGGGCGCGGGCCATCGCGCTGGTACGCGCCGAGCAGCGCGCCGAGTTCGCACGCGACCTGCACGACTTCATCGCCCACCACGTGACAGGCATCGTGGTGCAGGCGCAGGGCGCCCGATTCGTCGCCGAGCAGGACCCGCAACGGGTGATCGTCGCGCTGGAGCAGATCGAGCGGGCCGGCGCGGAGACGATGGCCTCGATGCGGCGGATGGTGGGCGTCCTGCGCAATCCGGACGCCCCGCCGGACGCCCCCCTCGCTCCGCTGGCCGGCGTGGCCGATCTCGCGCCGCTGCTGGAGGGCCACAACGGCACCACGACCACACCGGCCCGGCTGTACGTCGACGGCCCGCTCGACGGGCTGCCGGTGGAGGTGTCGACGTCGGCGTACCGGGTGGTGATGGAGGGGCTGACCAACGCCCGCCAGCACGCCCCGGACGCCCGGTCGGTGGCGGTGTCCGTGCGTCGTACGCCGGACTGGCTCCTGGTCCGGGTCGCCGACGACGGCGCGACCCCGCGTTCCGCCCCCGCCCGGGGGCACGGCTTCGGTCTACTCGGCCTCACCGAGCGGGTACGCGCCCTCGGCGGCACGATCACCGCAGGGCCGGGCATCTCCGGCGGCTGGGTGCTCGACGCCGCGTTCCCGCTGCGGTCGGCGGTGACCCGATGATCCGGGTGCTGATCGCCGACGACCAGGCGATGGTCCGGACCGGCTTCAGCATGATCATCGGCGCGCAGCCGGACATGGCGGTGGTCGGCGAGGCCGCCGACGGGGTCGCCGCCGTCGAGATGGCGCGGCGGCTGCGCCCGGACGTGGTGCTGCTGGACATCCGCATGCCCCGCCTCGACGGCCTGGAGGCGCTGCGGCTGCTCGCCGGGCCGGGCGTCGCCGACCCGGTGCGGGTGGTCGTGGTGACGACCTTCGACCTCGACGAGTACGTGCACACCGCGCTGTCCAACGGGGCCTGCGGATTCCTCCTGAAGGACTCCGGCCCGGCGCTGCTCGTCGAGGCGGTCCGCGCGGCCGTCTCCGGCGACGCGCTGATCAGCCCGTCCATCACCGTACGACTGCTGGAGCACCTCAGCCCGCCCACCGCGCCGCGGGACGACGCCGGCCTGTCCCCGCGGGAACTCGACGTCGTGAAGCTTGTCGCGCGAGGGCTGACCAACGCCGAGATCGCCGGTCAGCTCTTCATCGCCGTCGGCACCGTCAAGACCCACCTCGCCAGCGTGCAGACGAAGCTCCCGGCCCGCAACCGCGTCGAGATCGCCGCCTGGGCCTGGGAACGCCGCCTCGTCGGCTAGTGCGGTGACCGCGAAGGTTCACCGGGTTGCCAGCCCAGCGGCGCAGGTCGGTTAACGTCCACGTCCATGTCCGAATCCGAGCAGGTTCTTACCTGGTTGCAGAGCTGGTATGCCTCGCAGTGCGACGGCGACTGGGAACACGAGTGGGGGTTGAAGATCGAAACGCTCGACAACCCCGGCTGGTCGGTCACGATCGATCTAGAGGAGACGGAGTTGGCGGATCGGGAGTACCTCCGGCAGCAGTTCACACGGGGTGAGCATGACTGGGTGATGGCCTGGACATCCGAAAAGACCTTCCACCTCGCATGCGGGCCTCGCAACCTGACCGAGGCCCTCACCCTGTTCCGTGACTGGGCATCTGAGAAGCGGTCAGTGAGGCGGTGAAAGGCGAACCCGTCACACGGCATATGCCGGTCGGCTGCCCCAGCGGAGGCCTTTCGCTGCGAACGTGGGCTCGTTCACGGCGTTGGGCTGCGAGGACGTCCGGGTGGCGGGCATTGGTGTTGCGCCAGCGCAGGTAGGCATGCAGTGCCCGGGTCTGGGCGGTGTGGTTGCGGTGGTGGGAGTTGGCGATGGTGAACTGCCGCAGCGGCCCGACGTGGGTCGGATCCCGAGCGGCCCGAACTCGTCGAACGCGAACACCCGTTGCGGGAACCGGTCCTACGCACACGGACAGGCTCGGCCACCTTGCCTCCAGGTGTCGGATCGGATGTCGGCTACATCCAATCGCGACAGCGGCCAACCCGGCGAACCTTCCCGGTCAAAGCACTAGACGGCGGCCCGACAGGCGACGGGCAGACCGCCGACCGCGGTGCGGCGGCGACCGGGGGCGAGCCTGTGAGCGGACACGCAGATCGGCCCGGGGGCGGCCGGGAACCTTCCCCGGTGGGTCGGCGAGGCATGGGGTTCAGGGACGGGCCGCGGCGTACAGGATGTCGCGCATACCGGGCAAGGATTCCTGGTCTTCTCGCCAGATCAGCCGCAGGCTGAGGTCGGGAAGTGGGAGGTCGAGTTGGATCAGGGCGCCGGAGCGGAGGCTGTCGGCGACCGCGAACCGGGGTAGCAGCGTGATTCCGAGTCCGTGCTCGGCCCATGCGCGCATCACCGCGACGCCTCCGACTTTGACCCGTTGGGGACCGGGTCCGAGGATCTTGTTCCCGGCCATCCAGAACGAGCATTCTGGCACGTTGACCAGGAGCCGCTCGTGCGTGAGGTCATCGGCAGTCAGTGCCGCTCGGGCGGCAAGCGGGTGGGCGGGCGCGGATACCAGTGCGAGGGGAACCGGGTCGAGGTCGATGAAGGTGAGCGGTTCGGCGGGGGCGGGAAAGCCGAGTCCGCCGACGTTGTCGCCGGAGTCCAGCAGCAGGGCGGCCTCGAGTCGTCGCTCGATCACGTCGGCAAGGAGGCCGTCGCGGGCGCGTTCGGTGTGAATTTCGAGGTCGATGTCGGGCCGGCGTTCGGCGAATCGGGCGAACACCGCCGGCACGTAGGAGCCGGCGAGGGTTTCCAGCGCGCCGAGCCGCAGCAGTTGCCGTTCGCCTCTGACGTCGCGGGTGGCCTGCTTGGCCTGGTCGAGCAGAGACCGTGCCCATCTTTGTAGCCGTTGTCCGGCGGGGGTCAGATCCATGCCCGTGGGGCGGCGTACGAACAGGGCCACGCCGAGTACTTCCTCGAGGGTCCGGATCTGCTGGGAGACGGACGAGGGGGCGAGATCGAGCGCGGCGGCGGCATCGGTCACGGTTCGGTGGCGGACGACGGCCTCGAAGGTCCTGAGTTGGCGTAGCTCCACAGGCCGAGAAACAGCCTGCGGGGTTCGGGAATTCCGAACGCGTCGTGCGGTTGCGGCGGTGGAGCTGGTGAGCCGCCGAACCGCACAGTGGTGGCGTCCTTCCCACTGCCGTCTTCGCGGAGCTTCCCCAGTTATGACCCTTTTACGCTCATCGGTAAACCTCCGTCCACCGCGGTTGCGTTCCAGGGCTCTGACGGGCGTTTCCCTGGGCTACTTCATGGTGCTGCTGGACATGACGGTGCTGTCGGTCGCCGAGCCCGATCTGGCGTCCTCTCTCGACACCTCGATCGCCGGGTTGCAGTGGGCGACCGCCGGCTACACCGTGGCGTTCGCCGCGCTGCTGCTGTCGGCGGGCGCGGCGGCGGACCGATACGGCGCCGAGCGGTTATTCCGGGCCGGGATCGCGGTTTTCACGCTCGCATCCGTGCTCAGTGCGTTCGCCCCGGGGCTGTGGGCCCTGGTCCTCCTGCGGGCGATCTCGGGGGTCGCCGCGGCGGCGTGTGTACCCGCCTCGATGGCGATGATCGCCCAGCTCTACCCCGAACCGGCGGCACGGGCGCGCGCCGTCTCGACCTGGGCCGCGATCAGCGGCGCGGCCGTCGCGGCCGGTCCGATCGCGGGCGGCGCCTTGGTCGGCGCGGCCGGATGGCGGTCTGTCTTCCTGGTCAACGTGCCCATCGGCCTGGCGGTGCTGGCGCTGACTCTGGGCCGGGCGGTGGCCTGCCCGCGCAGTGATCGCCGGATCGACTGGCCCGCCCAGTTGGCAGCCGCCGCAGTGTTGGCCCTCTTCACGGACGCGCTGATCGCCGCCGGCTCGCAGGCGTGGGCCCACGCCGCGTGGTCATCGGCGGGGTTCGGGGTGTCGGCGCTGGCTTTCTGCGGCCTGGAGCGCCACAGCCAGGCGCCGGTCCTGAATCGGGCTCTGCTGCGGTCGGCCCGGGTGCGGGCTGGTCTGCTGGCCGCCGCAGCGGTGAACTTCGCGTTGACCGGAGGGCTGTTCGTGCTGCCGCTGCTGTTGCAGCGGGAGCGGCACCTAGACCCGCTGCAGACCGGGCTGGCGTTCCTGCCGCTGACCGTGCCCTTCGCGGCCAATCCGCCGTTCACGGGCAAGATCGTGGCACGGGTGGGTCCTCGCCGTCCGGTTCTGGCCGGTTTGGCTCTGCTGGCCGCCGGAGGTGCCGTGCTGGCCGGCGTGGTCTTCGCCAACGGCGGCTACCCGTGGCTCGCGGTGGGCCTGTTGATGACCGGCTTCGGCGTCTCCTACGCCCTGCCGGCTCTGGTCGCCGCGCTTGTCGGCGTCGCCCCGGCGGACACTGCCGGTGCGGTGGGCGGCCTGCTCAACGCCGTGCGGCAGGTTGGTGCCACCCTCGGCGTCGTCGTCATGGGTGCCGCGATCGCCGCGGGCACTGGCTGGGCCCTGGTGATGTCGGCCGCGGTCTGCGCCATCGCCTGGTTCGTGTTCGCGCTCGCGCGCCGTGAGCAGACGGCCGGATGACACCGGACCGAGGCCGGTGCGGCCAGGCCGCGCTCACCTGACGTGGGCACCGCGCGGTGGCCGCCGCCACGAGTCCTGGCGATCCGGCCACCGCCGTGTCCACCGCCCCTGGGTCCCCGAGCGCGCGCTGTGGGCGCAGTGGAACGCGCGACCGCGGCCACGGGGCATCCTTCCGCTCGTCGGTCGCTTAGCATTGACGGCAGTGAATCGCCGGCCCGCTGCGGACAACCGGAGGCGAGGGATTCATCGTGCGTGATCACCCAATCCGAAGTAGGTCCCGGCCGAGAGCCGTCGCCGTACTGGCCGTCGCCGCGCTCATGGCCGCGCTGGGCACGGTGGGCGCGATCGGCGGGGTGGGCGCGAGCCCGGCGTACGCCGCCATCGACGACACCGAGTCGCCCACCGCCCCCGGACCGATCACGGTCGTGGCCAGCGGCACCACCTGGCTCGAGCTGACCTGGGCCGCGTCGACCGACAACGTGGGCGTGGTCGGCTACGTGGTTTCGGCGCGGTTCGAGGACAACGGCCGGACGTGGTCGACGGACACCAACAGCATCCGCATCACCGACCTGGGGCCGTCGCGCACCTACATCTTCGGCGTCGCCGGGCTGGACGCGGCGGGAAACCGCTCACCGTCGAGCCCGACGTTGCGGTTGACCATGCCACCGGGCGACGACCAGGCACCGAGCGCACCGGGGCAGCCGGTCGCGTACGACGTCGCCTCCACAGTGGTGTGGCTGCGCTGGGCCCCCTCGACCGAGAACGTCGTGCTCGATCGGTACGAGGTGTACCGGGTCGACGCCGGCGGTCAGCTGACAGTGGTCAGGGAGCTGTACCAGTTCCCGCCGAGGCCCACCGTCACCCAGGTCAGCGGGTTGACGCCGAACACGACGTACACCTTCGTGGTCCGTGCCCGCGACGAGGCGGGCAACTGGTCGGCGCTGTCGCCGCCGGTCACCGTGACCACCTCGGCGCCACCGCCGAGCTGCGCGGTCCGCACCGTCGTCCGACAGCGGTCGGGCGGCTTCGCGGCGTACCTCTCGGTCGAGAACACTGGCACGACGGCGGTGAACGGCTGGACGATGACCTGGCGGTTCTGGGCCAGTCAGGAGTTGCGGGCCCTCTGGGGCGCGCAGGTCGTCGACCGACCCAACAACAGTTACCTGCGGGTGCGCAACACCGGCCACAACGCGGTGATCAGGCCCGGCGGCGCCGTGTCGCTGGGCGTCGTCGCCACCGGTACGCAGCTGCCCGAGGAGGTCGCGCTGAACGGCGGCGTCTGCGTGGTGGCAGACAGGTAACGCTCGCGTCCGGGGTCTGGCGTCGACGTCGACATCTTGCGACGCTAACGATCGTGTATGACTACGACCTGTTGGTGCTGGGCTCCGGACCCAGCGGTCAGAAGGCCGCGATCGCCGCCGCGAAGCTCGGCAGGCGGGTCGGCATCGTGGATCGCCGCGACATGCTCGGTGGGGTGTGCATCAACACCGGCACCGTTCCGTCCAAGACGCTGCGCGAGGCGGTGCTCTATCTGACCGGCCTGAGCCAGCGTGACCTGTACGGCAGCAGCTACCGGGTCAAGGAGGACATCACGGTCAGCGACCTGGCCGCCCGTACGCAGCACGTGATCACCCGACAGACCGACGTCATCCGCAACCAGCTCGCCCGCAACCGCGTCGCGATGATCACCGGGACGGGGCGTTTCGCGGACGCGCACTCCATCTGGGTCGACGCCGGCTCGGGGCGCGAGTCGAAGGTGACGTTCGACAAGGCCGTCATCGCGGCTGGCACCCGCCCGGCCCGCCCCGACAGCGTCGACTTCGACGACCGGACCATCGTGGACTCCGACGGCGTCATCAACCTCCAGGCCGTCCCCCGCAGCATGGTAGTGGTCGGCGCCGGCGTGATCGGCATGGAGTACGCGTCGATGTTCGCCGCCCTCGGCACCAAGGTGACAGTCGTGGAGCGCCGCGAGCGGATGCTCGAGTTCTGCGACGACGAGGTCGTCGAGTCGCTGAAGTACCACCTGCGCGACCTGTCGGTGGCGTTCCGCTTCGGCGAGGAGGTCGCCGCCGTGGAGAAGCACCAGACGGCGGCGCTGTGCATTCTCAAGAGCGGCAAGAAGATCGTCGCGGACACCGTCATGTACTCGGCCGGCCGGCAGGGCCAGACCGACGACCTGGCGTTGGAGGCGGCCGGCCTGGAGGCGGACCGGCGCGGCCGGATCGCCGTCGACGCCAACTACCGCACCCCGGTCGACAACATCTACGCCGTCGGCGACGTGATCGGCTTTCCGGCGTTGGCGTCCACCTCGATGGAGCAGGGCCGGCTGGCCGCGCAGCACGCCTGCGGCGAGCCGATCCGGGAGATGCACGGCCTGCAACCGATAGGCATCTACACCATCCCGGAGATCAGTTTCGTCGGTCAGACCGAGGCCGAGCTGACCGACGCGTCGACGCCGTTCGAGGTGGGCATCGCGCGTTACCGCGAGTTGGCCCGGGGCCAGATCGTGGGTGACTCGTACGGGATGCTGAAGCTGCTCGTCTCCCCCGAGGACGGGCGGCTGCTCGGGGTGCACGTGTTCGGCACCGCCGCCACCGAGATCGTCCACATCGGCCAGGCGGTGATCGGCTGTGGTGGCACGATCGACTACCTGGTCGACGCCGTGTTCAACTATCCGACCCTGGCCGAGGCGTACAAGGTCGCCGCGTTGGACGCGTCCAACAAGATTCGCAACATCACCCGCATCGACGGTTGACCGCCCTCGCGGGCCGGCCGGCACGGAGGGTACGGGCCACCCTCCGCACCGGCCGGGGTTCCGTCAGCCCGCCGCGCAGGTCGGGCTGAGGCTTCCTGCGGTGCCGGTGCCCTGGAAGCCGAACTCGGTGGACTGCCCCGCGCCGACCTGGCCGTTGTACGACACGTTCCTCCAACTCGTCGTGCCGGTGTTGCCGGTGCGGTCGGCGCTCCACGCGTTGGTGACAGTCGCGCCGGACGGCAACGCGATAGTCACGGTCCAACCGTTGAGGGCCGACGAGCCGGCCGTGACCCGTACGTTCGCCACGAACCCGCCGGTCCACTGGTTGACCGTCACCGCGGCGGCGCAGTCACCCGATCCCGGAGGCGGGGTGGTGGGCGGAGGGGTGGTCGGCGGCGGGGTCGTCGGCGGCGGAGTGGTCGGGGGCGGTGTGGTCGGCGGGGGTGTGGTCGGCGGGGGTGTCGTGCCGTCCAGCCCGAAGAAGCGGATCACCTGAGCGGCGTCGACAGGCAGGTTGTGGGTGACGCCCTGCATGCTGATCGCCTCGACCGGCGCCATCGGACCGCTGCTGCCGTACCGGGTGCGGGTGTACCCGGACTGCGGGGAGTCGGTGTACGTCGGCGTCTGGCTGAGCCCGTGCACGTTGGTCCACTGTTTGATCTGCTCGCCGAAGTTCGGGTAGCGCAGGGTCTCGTCGCTCGTGCCGTGCCAGATCTGCATCCGCGGTCGCCGGCCGGTGTAGCCGGGGTACGCCCCGCGGACCAGGTCCCCCCACTGCTGGGCGGTCTTGATGAGCTGCCCGTTCGCGCACTCGCTGTTCCACTCCGAGGCGCCCCCGGTGGCGAAGCAGGCGAACGGCACCCCGGCGAAGGACGCCCCCGCCGCGAACACGTCCGGGTAGTCACCGAGCATGACGTTTGTCATCATCGCGCCCGACGAGGTGCCGGTGGCGAAGACGCGGTCCGGGTCGGCGGAGTACCGCTGCTTCACGTAGTCGACCATCGACATGAGCCCGACCGGGTCGCTGCCGCCACCTCGGCGCAGCGCCTGCGGTGAGGCCACGTCCCAGCACTTGCTGCTGCGGGTCACCGACGGGTAGATGACGATGAAGCCGTACCGGTCGGCGAGTGACGCGTACTGCGTGCCGGAGTGGAACGCGGGGCCCGACCCGGTGCAGTAGTGCAGGGCGAGCAGGATCGCCGGCCGGGACGCCACCCGGTCCGGGACGTACAGGTGCATCTGGAGGTTTGTGGGGTTGGTGCCGAAGCCGGTCACCTGGGTGAGCGTCGCCGCGGACGCCGGCGTGGCGAAGGCCAGCGCGGCGGCGGCGAGTGTCACGACCGCCGTGACGACGCCGACCATCCTTGTCTTCAGTGTCATGGTTCGCGATTCCTCGGGAGAGTGGCGCATGGAAGGGGGGTGAGTCGAGGACTGCCCTTCGCCCGACCGTGACCGCGGCTCGCGTGACCGATGTCAGCTTCAATCGAGCACAGTCGATTGTCAAGGTTTCCGGAAACCTTTCGGCACCAGGGATTGGGCGTTCACCTGCGCATGAGCACGGGGCGGCAGCACCGTTCACCACCGGCTGTCGGCGGGCTATTATCGGCACGTTCTCGATAAGCAGACCGTCCTCGCGTGACCCCCCTGCGAGCGTCCTCACCCGACTCCCGCAGGCACGAAGGAGATCGAGTGAAGATCGTCGACGCCCGGGTCATCGTGACCTGTCCGGGCCGCAACTTCGTCACCCTCAAGATCGTCACCGACGAGGGCGTCACAGGCGTCGGGGACGCCACCCTCAACGGGCGGGAGTTGGCCGTCGCGTCGTACCTGCGCGACCACGTGGCGCCGCTGCTGATCGGCCGGGATCCGGCGCGGATCGAGGACACCTGGCAGTACCTGTACCAGGGCGCGTACTGGCGGCGCGGGCCGGTCACGATGAGCGCCATCGCCGCGGTGGACACCGCGCTGTGGGACATCAAGGGCAAGGTCGCGGGCCTGCCGGTCTACCAGTTGCTCGGCGGCCGGTCCCGCGAGGGCGTCACGGTGTACGGCCACGCCAACGGCGAGACCGTCGAGGAGGTGCTGGTCGAGGTCGCCCGCTACGTCGACCTCGGCTACCGGGCCGTGCGGGTGCAGTGCGGTGTGCCGGGCCTGCCCAAGACGTACGGGGTCAGCGCCGACAAGCTCTTCTACGAGCCGGCCGACGCGGCGCTGCCCAGCGAGGCCACCTGGTCGACGCCGCGCTACCTGTCGCACGTGCCAGGCGTGTTCGCCCGGGTCCGCGACGAGTTCGGCCCCACCCTGCGGCTGCTGCACGACGTGCACCACCGGCTCACGCCCATCGAGGCGGCCCGGCTCGGCCAGAGTCTGGAGCCCTACGCGCTGACCTGGATGGAGGATCCGGTCCCCGCCGACCTCCAGGAGGGCTTCCGGCTGATCCGGCAGCACACCACCACCCCGATCGCCGTGGGCGAGGTCTTCAACAGCGTCTTCGACGCGGCGCAGCTCATCCGGGAGCAGCTCATCGACTACATCCGGGCCACCGTGGTGCACGCCGGCGGCATCACCCACCTGCGCCGCATCTTCGACCTCGCGGCGCTGCACCACGTCCGCAGCGGCTCACACGGCGCCACCGACCTGTCGCCCGTCTGCATGGCCGCCGCGCTTCAGCTCGACATCTCGATCCCCAACTTCGGGCTCCAGGAGTACATGCGGCACACCGCAGAGACCGACGAGGTGTTCCCGCACGGCTACCACTACGCCGACGGCTACCTGCATCCCGCCGAGACCCCCGGGCTGGGCGTCGACATCGACGAGGAGGCGGCGGCCCGCTACCCGTACGCGCCCGCGTACCTGCCGGTGAACCGGTTGGAGGACGGGACCGTACACCCCTGGTGAGTGGTCAGTGGATGCGTCGCCCCCGCGCGTCGGGTATGCCGGACTTGCGGAAGAAGTAGGTGTTGATCTGGTCCCGCCACTCGGTGGCGCAGCGCACCTGCTCGTCGAGGCGCTCGGCCACCCGCTCGTACACGCTCGGATCGATCATCCCGTTCAGGGTCCGCCACCGCCGCCGCATCGTCGCCACCTCCTCGACGCCCGCGAAATGGGTGTCGTAGATGTGCTGAATGACCGTGGACCCGCTGTGCAGGACGTGCGTGTACGGGACGTGGTGGAAGAAGAGCAGCAGCTCGTCGGGGCACGTCTGCGGCGACTCGTAGACGTCGGCCCAGTAGGGCGGGTACTGGCCGGCGAAGCCGGTGCCCGTCGCGCGACTGCGGTCCACGCCGACGCCGTCGCGGTCGGCGAAGTGGTAGGTGCCCCACCGCGAGTACTCGTACCCGTCGACGTCGGGCCCGTAGTGGTCGCCGGGATGGACCATGAAGCCGACGCCCAGCGGGGCGGTGTACCGCTCGTACGTCCGCCAGGAGTCGTCCATGATCTCGTGCAGCGTCCGCCGCACCAGCTCCGGTTCGGCGGTCGCCGACGGGGGGAACGTCAACGTCATCCACTCGTCGAGGACCGCCGTCGGGTCGAGGCGCGGGTCCCAGGCGAGCCTGCCGAACGTGTACAGGTTCGCCTGCGCCAGCGGGTGCCCCGTCCAGAAGCGGTCGTCGCCGGTGTTGGCGACGGCGACCAGGCCGCCGCCCGTGCCGGCCTCCCCGGTGGCCACGTCGGCGATCGTCCGTCCGCCGGGACCCCAGGGCGCGAAGCGCAGCACCTCGCTCCAGCACGGCCCGAGGTGGCAGACGTGCCGCTGCTGACCCGTGTACTCCTGCGTGACCTGCAACTCGACAGCGATCCGGGTGGCCGGCATGGCGGCGAGCACCGGCGAGACCGGCTCCCGCGTCTGGAAGTCCACCGGGCCGAACTTCACCTGCAGGACGACGTTGGTGCGGAACCGCCCGTCGAGCGGGGCGAAGTGGTCGTACGCGGCCCGCGCCCGGTCGGTGGACCGGTCCCGCCAGTCCTGGTGGTGGTTGTAGACGAACGCCCGCCAGTGCACCACTCCCCCGTACGGGGCGAGCGCCTCGGCGAGCACGTTCGCCCCGTCGGCGTGGTCGCGCCCGTAGGTGAACGGGCCGGGTTGCCCCTCGGAGTCGGCCTTCACCACGTAGCCACCGAAGTCGTCGATGCGCTCGTACACCCGCCGGGTGGTGGCCGCCCACCAGGCGCGGACGTCCTCGTCGAACGGGTCGGCGGTCGGCAGTCCACCGAGGACCACTGGCGCGGCGAAGGTGACCGACAGGTGAACCCGGATGCCGTACGGGCGCAGCACGCCCGCGATCTGCGCCACGTCGTTGAGCCGGTCGGTGAGCAGCAGCGCCTCGGCGTGACAGACGTTGACGTTGTTCACCGAGATCGCGTTGATCCCGCTGGCGGCCAGCAGCCGTCCGTACTCCCGGATCCGCGCCAGGTCCCCGCGCGGACGGCCGCCGGCCCAGAAGATCGAGCCGCCCGCGTACCCCCGTTCGACCTGACCCATCACCGGGTGCACGGCCACGTTGTCCCAGTGGTTCAGCATGCGCCGACGCAGCGCCGGCCGGTGCAGCTCGGGTGGGCGGGCCGGGTCGAACGCCGCCGCGCAGAGCCGGACGACGTGGAACAGCCCGTACAGCAGACCGGCGGGCGCGTCGGCCAGCAGCACCGTCAGGTCGCCGGCGCGGGTCAGCAGGAACCCCTCGTCGCCGAGCGTCGCGTCGCCGCCGAGGTCGACGAGCGCCGCCTCCCCGGCCGACCGGGCCGCCGCGACCGCGGAGCCGGGCAGCTCGTCGGCGCCGCGCAGGAGGAGGACCAGGTCGACGTCGACGTCCCAGGAGGGCGAGTGCCAGACCCGCCCGCCGTAGCGGGCGCAGGCACGTGTCACCTCGTCGAGGACGGTGTCGACGAGCAGCCCGTCGCCGTGCACGAGCACGCGGCGCGCGCCGAGCGCCCGGAACGCCTCCGGTGGGAGCCAGGCGGGATGCACCCGCGGGTCCTCGACGCCCGGTGGCTCCGCCACGAACATCGACTCCTCCAGGTCCGTCGACTCGTACGCGTTCACGTGTCCTCCCGGTCGAAGCGCACCTCGACGGTCGCGGACAGGCTCATGCGGTGAACTCCTTCCGGATCAGGTGGATCATCGGGTCGCCGACGCGCAGGACCGCCAGGACCACCACCGAGGCGAGCAGCACCGGGACCGCCTCGGAGAAGACCGCGGTGACCCCGGCCGCCGCGGCGAGCAGCAGGGCGTTGCCGAGGGTGACCCCGGGGGTACGGACGAGGAAGTGCACGGCCAGCCGCAGGACGTCGCGGGTGCGGAACTCGTACAGTGCGGTGATGACCAGCGCGTTGGCCGCACAGAGGGTCACACCGACCGCGATCACTACCAGCGGGACCACCCACCACCTCGGGAGGCCTATCGCACCGCGGTAGGCCAGGTTCAGCGCGAGCACGGTCAGCCACAGCAACGTCGGAGCCCAGACCCGCAGCGCGCCCCCGACGTTGAGCCGGTAGCCCCGCCAGAAGAGGGCTGCGGGCCGCAGGTCCGTCAGATCGGGCGGCTGGTGGCGCAGTGCGTACAGGGCGGCACAGATCGCCGGGCCGACCGGCAGCAGCAGGAGCGCGGCCAGCGGCAGGTTGCGGGGGTCGCGGCCGAGCAGCAGCAGCGGAAGCAGGCCGGGCAGCGTGGTGACGAGGAGCAGCACCTCCACCACGAGCAGGATGTAGACGCGGGACGCGAACCGGGACAGGGGGCCGTCGCCGAACTGCCGCCAGGCGTGCGCGGTGCTACGCGTCATCTCGTCCTCTTCGGTGCGGTGCGCGGGTGACGGTGTGCGGCCGGTCCGGTCGTGACGGGCACGACCGGACCGGCCGACGATCAGCCGTGGTCCTTCTGGTACCTGTCGTACGCCTTGTTGACCATGGTCAGGTAGGCGTCCATGTTCTTGCCCTTCAACTCGGCCACGTAGGCGTCCCACTCGGACAGGTTCCGCTGGCCGAGCGCGAACTGCAGGGTCGCCTGGTAGACGGCGTCCTTCAGCGGCGTCTCCCACAGTGACGCCTGTTCCCGCTCCTCGTCGTTCAGGGGGTGCGGCGGGGGCACCACGACCGGCGGACGGGCGTTGAGCACCTTCTGGAACTCCTGCTCCTCGGGGGCGAAGAAGCCCTGCACCAGCTCCGGCTTGCCGCCGTAGGCGAAGACGCCGTTGTAGAAGCCGAAGTCCTTCTGCAGATGCTTGGGCGCCTTCGGGTTCAGGCCGATGACGTTGACGTCGGGCGCCAGCTTGGGCTTGCCGGCGGCATCCCGGACGAACGTCGTGCCCTCGACGCCCCACTTGGCGAACTCCTGGCCGGCGTCGGAATACCAGAGCCAGTCGATGAACTGCATCATCGCCACGAAGTTCTTGCTCTCGCGGGCCTTCGAGGAGATCATCACGCCGTTCTCCAACCGGTTGGCGGGGTTGACCTCGCCGGCCGGTCCGATCGGCAGCGGAATCTTGGTGATCTTCGCCTTGGGGTTGGTCTTCGCGAGGTCGGGTCGGTAGTCGTTGACCACGGCCTGCGCGTTCGCGCTGATCACGAACGACTTACTGTTGGCGAGCTTCTGCCGGGCCTGCTCGTCGGTCTGGGTGAAGCTCTCCGGGTCGAGCAGCTTCTCCGACACCAACTTGTTGAGGTACTGGAGCATCTGCTTGTACTGCTCGGTGGCACCGGTGTAGACGAACTTCTTGGCGTTCGCGTCCCACGAGGTGTGCTGGAAGTTCCAGCCCGCGCCCTGGAGCCCGTACGACACGGCCAGGAGGTTGAGCAGGTTGCCGGCCGGGTTGGGCTTGCTCCACCGGTCGGAGAACGGATACACGGTCGGGTACTTGGCCTTCATGGCCTTGAGCACCGTGTACAGCTCGTCCCAGGTCTTCGGGGCCGTCAGGTTCAGCTCGTCGAGAATGTCGGTCCTGATCGCCAGCGAGTAGTCCTGCCAGGGCTTCTCGTGCAACCCCGGCAGGATGTAGAACTTGCCGTCCTCCTGGCGCCGCCCGTCGATCTCGGGCTTGAGGTTCCACTTCGAGATCTTGTCCTGCAGGTTCGGCATCAGGTCGAGGTAGTCACTGACCGGCAGGATGGCTCCGGAGGAGACGTAGGCGTCCTCCTGGCTGGGGTACGTCTTCGGAATGATCAATGGAGCGTCGCCGGCGCCGATCAGCAGGCTGCGCTTCTGTTCGTAGTCGCTCAGCGGCACGGCGACCGGCGAGAGCGTGACGTTTGCCCGCGACTTCAGCTCCTTCCAGAACAGCCAGTCGTCGCGCAGCGGGTAGTTCGGATGGTTGTTGTAGAGGATGGAGAAGGAGACCGGCTCGCTCGCCTTGAACTGCTTGCCGATGCCGTAGTCGGCCATCGCACCGGCCCGGTTCTCCGACAGGTCCTTGGAGTCGGACGGGTCGTCGCTACAGGCGGCGATGCTGGTGGCCGCGAGTAGAGCGGCTACTGCCGCTGTCGCGGCGCGGCGCCACGATCGGTGGAGCATGGCGGTCCTTTCGGGTTCGGTGGAGGGAAAAGGTGGACGTGCCGGTCAGCCCTTGACGGCGCCGAGCATCACGCCGCGGACGAAGTACCGCTGGACGAAGGGGTAGACCGCGAGAATGGGCAGGGTCGTGAGCACGATCGTCACGGCCTTGATCGTCGCGTCGGCCTGCACCTCGTCGGCCTCGGCGATCACGCCGACGTTCTCCGCGCCGGTGGCTCCCGCGATCAGGTTGCGCAGATAGACGGTCACCGGCCACAGCTCCTGCTGGTCCATGTAGAGGAAGGCGGCGAACCAGGAGTTCCAGAAGGCGACGGCGTAGAACAGCACCATCGTGGCGACGATCGCCTTCGACAGTGGCAGCACGATGCGCAGCAGGATCCCGTACGTGTTGAGCCCGTCGACGGCCGCGGCCTCCTCCAGGTCGGTGGGCAGGCTCTCGAAGAACGCCTTCATCACCAGCAGGTTGAACACGTTTATCGCGTTGGGCACCGCGATGGCCCAGACGGTGTTCTTCATGCCCAGGCTCGTGACCAGCACGTAGTTGGGGATCAGGCCGCCGGTGAAGAACATGGTGAAGACCGCGATGCCGATCAGCGCGGTACGGCCCCGCAGGTGCTTCTTGGACAGCACGTACGCGTAGCAGGTGGTCAGCACGATCGAGATGGCCGTGGCGACGACCGTGTAGAAGACGGTGTTGCGGTAGTTCGTCCAGAACAGCGAATCGTTGAGCACGAGCCGGTAGGTGTCCAGGTTGAACCCGAGCGGCACGAGGTTGACCTTGCCGCCGATGATGTACTGCTCGTCGCTGAGCGAGCGGGCCACGACGTTGACGAACGGGTACAGCGTCACCACCACGACGATGGTGAGCACTATCGCGTTGCAGGCCTGGAAGACGCGGTAGCCCCGACTCGGACGGATGCCGCGCGGTCTCCCAGCGGTTGGCAGGCCGCTCCCGGTGGCGGTGTCGGTGGCGTCGACTGTCACCACAGGCTCGTCCCCACCGTGCGACGGGCGATCAGATTCGCGGTCAGGACCAGCGTGAGCCCGATGATCGCCTCGAACAGCCCGATGGCGGCGGCGTAGCTGAAGTTGCTGGACCCGAAGCCCATCCGGAACAGGTACGTGGAGAGCACATCGGCGGTCGGATAGGTAAGCGGGTTGTAGAGCAGCAGGATCTTCTCGAAACCGACCGCCATGAAGTTGCCGATGTTGAGGATCAGCAACGTCACCATGGTCGGGCGGATGCCCGGGAGCGTCACGTGCCACGTCTGCCGCCACCGGTTGGCGCCGTCGATCCGGGCCGCCTCGTACAGGTCGTCGTCGACGGTGGTGAGCGCCGCGAGGTAGAGGATGGTGCCCCAGCCGACCGTCTGCCAGACCTCGGACGACACGTAGATGGTCCGGAACCACTCGGCGCGTTGCAGGAACGGCACCGCATCGCCGCCGGTGGCCTGCACGATCTGGTTGACGGTGCCGTCGACCGAGGTCAACTGCATGACCATGGCCGCCACGATCACGATCGACAGGAAGTGCGGCAGGTAGGACACCGACTGGACGAACCGCCGCAGCCGGCGGGCGCGCACCTCGTTGAGCAGCAACGCCAGCACGATCGGCAGCGGGAAGCAGAACAGCAGGGTCAGCGTCCCGAGCACGAGCGTGTTGGTGAAGACGTCCCAGAAGGTGGGGTCGGTGAGGAACATCCGGAAGTACCGCAGCCCCACCCAGTACTCGCCGAAGATGCTGCCGCCCGGCTTGAACCGGCGGAACGCGATCACGTTGCCGATCATCGGGAGATAGCGGAAGACCAGGAAGAACAGCAGCGGCAGGACGGCCAGCGAATACAGCTGCCAGTCCCGGCGCAGCGCCTGGCGCCAGGTGCGGCGTCGACGCGGCGCCCGTGGGGCGGGGACGGTGGCCTCCGCCGGAGCACCGGGCGGCGCCGGCGGCGGTGGCCGTAACGTCTCGGATGTCATCCTCGGCCCTCCTGTGCGGAGTGCGCGACGGCCACGAGGGGCTCGATCCGCACCGACGTGAGTAGTTCCCGCTGGTGGCCGACCTGGCGCTCGGCCCCGGTGAGCCGCAGCGGAAGGGCCGCCGCCATCTCTCCGCTCGACCGCCCGAACCGCAGCTCCACCGCGCCGGGTTCGACGATGCGCCGACCGGAACGACCGGTGAACGACGCCATGTCGGCCGGTACGCCGAACGTCACGTGGGCCGCCGCGCCGGGCTCCAGCGGCACCCGGGTGTAGCCGACGAGCCGGATCACCGGGCGGGTGGTCTGTGCCACCGGGTCGTGCAGGTAGAGCTGCACCACCTCGGTGCCGGCCCGGTCACCGGTGTTCGAGACGGTGATCCGCACCCGCGCCTCGCCGTCGACGGGCCACGCCACCGCCTCGGCCCCCGTTGTACCCGCAGGCTCCAGGACCATGGCGTCGGACCACTCGAAGGTCGTGTAGCTCAGGCCGTGGCCGAACGGGTACGCCGAGGTCGGGTCGATCGAGGACACCTTGCTGCGGTGCCCGAGCGGCGGCGACAGGTAGGTGCCCGGCAGCCCACCGGCGTCGCGGGGGACGCTGACCGGCAGCCGCCCGGACGGGTTCACCGCGCCGGTGAGCACCTCGGCGAGCGCCTGTCCGCCGAGCTGGCCGGGAAAGAACGCCTGCACGACTGCCGCCGCGGCGTCGAACTCCCTGCCGAGCGCGTACGGCCGGCCGGTCATCAGCACCAGCACGACAGGCGTGCCGGCGGCGAGGACGGCCCGGACCAGCTCGGCCTGCACCCCGGGCAGCCGCAGGTCGGCGGCGTCGCAGCCCTCACCGGAGGTGCCCCGGCCGAACATTCCCGCCCGGTCGCCGACGGCGAGCACACACACGTCGGCGGCCGTGGCAGCGGCGACCGCGGCCGGGATGCCCGAGGTGTCCTCGCCGGTGATGGTGCAGCCGGGCTCGTGGGTGAGCAGGGGGACCCGGCGGGCCAGTTCCTCACGCAGCGAGGCGATCTCCAGACCGAGGCCGTGGTCGCTGTGGTTGACGCCGACGTGGTTGGGGAAGGAGTAGCAGCCGAGCATTGCCATCGGATCGTCGGCGACCGGCCCCACCAGGGCGACGCGGCTCGCGACGGGCAGCGGCAGGACGCCGCCGTTGCGCAGCAGGACGACTGACTCGCGGGCCAGGCGTACGGCAATGTCCCGGCCGACCTCGTCGTCGAGGCGCAGGTCCGCGACGTCGTCGGGCAGCTCCCGCCAGTCCTCGTCGAGGAGGCCGAGCTCGATCTTCTGGATCAACACCCGACGCAACGCCCGGTCGATGAGCGCCTCGTCGACCTCGCCGGCGTGGACCGCCGCCACCAACGGGTCGCCGAAGGCGTCCACCGTGGGCAGCTCGACGTCGATCCCGGCGCGCAGGGCGAGGTGGGCGGCGTCGGCGGACCGTTCGGCGACACCGTGCAGGGTCTGCAGGAACCGGACGGCGAAGTAGTCGGCGACCACGGTGCCGGTGAAGCCCCACTCGTCGCGCAGCAGCCCGGTCAGCAGCTGCTCGTCCGCGGCGGCCGGCATGCCGTCGATCTCGGCGTACGAGTTCATCACCGAGCGTGCGCCGCCGAGGCGCAGGGCCATCTCGAACGGCGGCAGGATGACGTCGGCCAGTTCGCGGCGCCCCATCGACACCGGGGCGTGGTTGCGGCCACCCCGGGAGGCGGAGTAGCCGGCGAAGTGCTTGAGGGTGGCCACCACGCCGGCGTTCTCCAGGCCCCGCACGTACGCCGCGCCTGTCGTCCCCACCAGGTACGGGTCCTCCCCGATCGTCTCCTCGGTGCGGCCCCAGCGGTAGTCGCGGGTGACGTCGACGACGGGTGCGAGCCCCTGGTGTACGCCGGCGGCGCGCATCGACCGGCCGATCCGGCCGGCCATCTCCTCGACCAGGGCGGGGTCGAACGACGCGCCCCAACCCAGCGGGGTCGGGTAGACGGTGGCCCGCCAGGCGGCGAACCCGGTGAGGCACTCCTCGTGCACCTGGGCGGGGATGCCGAACCGGCTGGCGGCGACGATCTGCGCCTGGGAGGCGGCCAGCGACCGGGCGCCGAGCACCGGGTCGACGGGCGCGGTGCCGAACGGCCGGGTGAGCTGGCCCAGCCCGTGGGCGATGACGGTGTCCCAGGCGGGTGTCTCGGCGACCATGTCGGACTGGTGGGGGGCGACGCCCTCGCCGGAGGCGTCCGCGCCCACCCAGACGCCGACGAGTTGGGCGATCTTCTCCCGCACCGACATCAGCGGGAGCAGCGCCTCGGCCCGCTCGGCAGGTGACAGCCGCGCGTCACGCCACGCTGTGGCGTCGCGGGACGCCGGTTCGCCGTCGGCGGGCAGCTGACTTCTCATGCCGAGACCCCTTAGCTCCGGCCACGTTCCCGCACCCTCGTGGGATCGGTCCGTGGCGGACGGTGTGCGACCCGAAACTTTCCGGAAACCCAAGCAACCTTTTCGGCAACCTAAGTCCACCGCCCGGATGTAGTCAAGAGGCTCGATCGGTCGTGGAACGGCTCCGTCGTACGACGCGTTGCACCGGCCATTGCGCTGAGTCATGAACGTGCCCGGAAACGGTCCCGGCGGCAGCCGACCCGCGCTCGCAGCGACCGTCCTGACCGGACGATCGTGCTAAGGTCTTCCGAAAATTTCGACGCTGCACGAGGCTGCGATGACAGAGCACCGCCCGCTCGGCCCACCCGCCTCCACCACCATCGCGACGATCGCCCATGACGTCGGCGTCTCGGTCGCCACGGTGTCCAAGGTTCTCAACGGCCACGAGGACGTCGCTCCCGGCACCCGCGCCCGGATCGAGGAGAGCCTCGATCGTCACCAGTACCAGCGTCGCGCGCGGCGGTCGCCCGGCGCGGGGCGGATCGATCTCGTGTTCCACGAGTTCGACACCGGCTGGGCGATGGAGGTCTTACGCGGCGCCGAGGCGGTGACAAGCATCGCCGGCATCGGCCTCGCGGTCTCCCAACTCGACGGTGCGCACCGCCCACCGCAACGGTGGCTCGACGCGCTGCTCAGTCAACGCCCGTCGGGTGTGCTGCTCGTCCTCTGCCACCTGGCCGAGACGCAGCAACAGCAGCTGCGGCGTCAGGGCGTCCCGTTCGTCGTGATCGACACCGACAGCGCGACCTCGGCCTCCGTGCCCACGGTCGGGTCGAACAACTGGAACGGTGGCCTGCTCGCCGCTCGCCACCTGCTGGAGCTGGGCCACCGACGAAACGCCGTCATCTCCGGGCCGCCCGACGTGCTGTGCAGCCGGGCCCGGGCCGCGGGCTTCCAGCACGCCCACGAGGAGATCGGGTTGACGGTCGACCCCGAGCTGGTCCGCTACGGCAGCTTCTCCGCGGGCGCCGGGCACGCCCACGGCCTCCAGTTGCTGAACCGGCCGGATCGGCCCACGGCGATCTTCGCCGGTTCGGACACGCAGGCCATGGGGGTGCTCCGGGCCGCCCGGCAGTGCGGCCTGCGCGTCCCCGAGGACCTCTCGGTGATCGGGTACGACAACCTGCCGGTCGCCACCTGGACCGACCCGGCTCTCACCACCATCAACCAGCCGCTGCGCGACATGGCGGGCATCGCCACCCAGATGCTGCTCGACCTGGTCGGGGGCAACGGCCCGGCGACCAGCCGCATCGACCTGGTGACCGAGCTGGTCGTCCGGGAGAGCACCGCACCCCCCGCCCAACAGCTCTGACCCTGCGAGGAACCGTGCCCCACTCCGACCCCGTCCTCGACGAGCTTGAGCGGTACGCCCCGGCCGTCGCCGAGCCCGAGGACTTCGACCAGTTCTGGCGTGGCACCCTCGCCGAGGCCGCCACCCGGCCGGTGCTCGTGGACGTCCGTCCCGAACCCACCGATCTTCGCCTGCTCGACTCCTGGGACATCACGTTCGCCGGCTTCGGTGGTGACCCGGTGCGGGCCTGGTACACCCGCCCGGCGGGTATGCCGGGGCCACTGCCCGCCGTGGTGGAGTACGCCGGCTACGGGCGCGGGCGCGGCCTGCCGCACGAGCGGCTGACCTGGCCGGTCGCCGGATACGCGCACCTGTTGATGGACAACCGCGGCCAGGCGGGGCAGCACGGCGCGGGTGACACCCCCGACCCGCACGGCAGGCCCGGTGGCCCCTGGCCGGCCACCTGGGGAATCCTCGATCCGCACGACTACCACTACCGGCGTCTGATCACCGACGCGGTCCGGGCCGTCGAGGTGGTTCGCGCCCTGCCCGGCGTCGACCCGGGCCGGGTCGCCGTGGTCGGCAACAGTCAGGGCGGCGGCCTGGCCCTGGCCGTGGCCGGCCTCGTCGACGACCTCGCGGCGGTGCTGACGACAGCCCCGTTCCTCTGCGACGTCCAGCGTGCCGTCACGCTCAGCGACGTGTCGCCGTACGGCGAGATCGGCAGGTACCTGGCGGTGCACCGGGAGGCCGAGGACGCGGTCCGGCGCACCCTGTCCTATGTCGACGGGGTGACCTTCGCCCGGCGAGCGACCGCGCCGGCGCACTTCGGCATCGGCCTGCGCGACACCGTCTGCCCGCCGAGCACCGGCTTCGCCGCCTACAACCAGTACGGCGCCGCGACCGGACGGCCGGCCCCGCCGCAGCGGGAGATGCACGTCTACCCGTTCAACGGGCATGAGGGCGGCGAGGCCGTGCACGTCCGACGGCAGCTGCGTTGGCTCGCGGCGACGCTCGCGCCGAGTGACACGGTGGGCGGGGACTGACCGCCTCGCCCGCTCCCGACCATCGTCGACGTTCGATCCGTTGCCGGTGTTAGCGATAACAAGCTATGGTGCGTCCGGGCGGGGTGCAGGGCACATCCCGGCCGGGTCTCATCGATCCGTCGTCTCCGACGTCGATGACCAGTGCGATACGACCAGCGGTGTTGACGTCCGGGTTCCTGGTCCTCGCGCAGCTCACCCTCGCGTACCGTGCGGTTGCGCCTCGTCGGCGGGCCGCGGTCGTCGCGCCCCCACCACCTGAGGAAGCCCCATGAGCAGACCGATCCTCGGCAACCCCGTCCCCGCGCCGCCCGCCACCCCCACGACGACGCCGAGGCACCGCCGTGCCCGACTGTGGTGGGCGGCCCTGGCCGCCGTCGCGGCCATGACCGCCGCCGTCCCGGTGGCGACCGCGCCCGCGAGCGCCGAGTCCAACGGCGGGGTACGCGTCATGCCCCTCGGCGACTCGATCACCGACGGCTTCAACGTCGCCGGTGGCTACCGGATCGAACTCTGGCAGCGGTTCGCCTCCGGCGGCTACCGGATCGACTTCGTCGGTTCCGGGTTCAACGGCCCGGCCAGCCTCGGTGACCACGACCACGAGGGCCACTCCGGGTGGACCATCGCCCAGATCGACGCCAACGTCGTCAACTGGCTACGCGCCACCAACCCGCGCACCGTGCTGCTGCACATCGGCACCAACGACATGTACGGGGACACCTCCGGGGCTCCGGCTCGCCTGGCCACCCTTGTCGACCGCATCACGAACACCGCACCGAACGCGGACGTGTTCGTCGCGACGATCATTCCGAAGTCCGGCGCGGACACCCAGGTCCGCAACTACAACGCGGCGATCCCGGGGATCGTGCAGAGCAGGGCCGCCGCCGGCAAGCACGTCCACCTGGTCGACATGTACCGCGCGCTGACGCTCAGCGACCTGGCCGACGGCGTCCACCCCAACGCCACGGGTTATCGCAAGATGGCCGTCGCCTGGTACGACGCCCTGCGCACGGTGCCCGGCAGCATCGGCGGGGACACGCCACCCACCACGGCACCGCCGACCACCGCACCACCGACCACTCCCCCTCCCACCACTCCCCCGCCGACGACCCCGCCGCCCACCACCGGACCGCCGACCACGCCGCCGCCGGCCGGGGGATGCCGGGTCACGTACACGGTCAACGCCTGGAACAACGGGCTCACCGCGTCCATCTCGGTCGCCAACACGGGTAGCAGCGCGGTAAACGGTTGGGCCCTGGCGTTCACACTGCCGGGCGGCCAGACCATCACCGGCGGCTGGAACGCCGGCTACTCCCCGACCAGCGGGGCGGTGACCGCGCGCAACGTCTCCTACAACGGCACCATCGCCCCGAACACCTCTGTCGACATCGGCTTCCAGGCCACCCACACCGGCAACGCCGGTAAGCCGTCCGCGTTCACGCTCAACGGCGCCGCCTGCGGGCTCGCCTGACACACGCCTTGGACACCGAATACGGGGGCGGCAAGGCGTCTTCTCGCCGCCCCCGCAGGTACGGGTGGCTCAGGACGCGTAACGGTCGGACGCCGAGCGCCGCGCCGCTCGGTGTCCGGATCTAGCCGATGAGAGTGCGTTCGCCTATTCGGCGATGAATGCGTGAAATGGTGTGGTTCATTGAGGTCTAGCGTTGAGTGTGCGGAGCTCGGCGGCGACGTCGGCGCCAGAGGGGGCGTGCTCGGGGTCCACCAGCCACTGCAACATCAGGCCGGTCAGCAGCGCGAGCGGCACGGAGCCCCCGAGGCCTTGCCGCCCTTCACGTTGGCCTCTGGCCAGGTGTTCGCGGACCTCGGGAGATCGCTCGGCCTGGACAGCGGCTTCCAGCTGGGCCACCCATAGCGGCCGGTGGGTGGTGAAGGTGTCGATGAGAGCCTGCCACCACTGCTCCGGCGTGCCGGCCGGAACCTGGTTGGCCAGTTGCCCCGACAGGTCCTCCATCGCGTCGACCAGGGCCTGCGTGAGCAGCGCATCTTTAGACCCGAAGTGGTAGCCGATGGCAGCGTGGTTGACCCCCGCCGCTGCGGCGATGTCCCGGACTGTCGTGCGTGCCCAGCCGCGTTCGACCAGGCATTGCTTAGCGCCTCTGAGCAGGTCTTCTCGGTTTCCCATACCTCGAGCTTACCAAGATCTCATCCATCCGGATTATCCATTTGGATTGACCGTTTGGATAACAAGTCGATAGTGTCGCCCCATGACGAAGCCGAACGTTCTCATCTCCGGCGCAAGCGTCGCCGGACCCGCCCTCGCATACTTCCTGCACCAGAGCGGATACGACGTGACGGTGGTCGAGCGGGCACCGGCCCTACGCGACAGCGGATACGCCGTCGACTTCCGCGGTACAGCGCTCGACGTGCTCGAAGCGATGGGCATCCGCAACGAACTATGCCAACACGACACGAAGATGCGCGGCACGATCGTCGTCGACGAGGCCGGAAACGAGATCGCCCAGTTGCCGGTCGAGGCGTTCGGCGGTGAGCTGGAGGTGCCCAAGCGGGATCTGACCCGCATCCTGCACCGGATCACCGCTGACGACGCGCAATACCTCTTCGACGACTCCATCACCGCGCTGACCGAACACGCGGCGGGCATCACCGTCGAGTTCGAGCGCCACGCTGCCCGCGAGTTCGACCTCGTGTTCGGGGCGGATGGCGTGCACTCCAACGTCCGTAAGCTCGCCTTCGGCCCGAACGGCAATGCGCTGCGGCACCTCGGCATGTCCGGAGCCGGCTTCAGCACCTCCAACTACCTCGGCCTGGACGGCCAGGGCCTGCTCAAGCCCGGAAAGGCGGCGATCTACCTGTTCAGCGCCAGCCCCGCGGACCGGCTCACTGTCAGCCTCTCCTTCGCCACCGACTCACCGGCACTCGACTGGCGTACCCGCGCGGAACAGGAGCAGGCCTTACGAGCCGCGTTTGCCGGGCACGAATGGGAGGCACCACGGCTACTGAAGGCGATGAGCGAAGCTGACGACTTCTACTTTGCCTCCAGCTCCCAGGTCCACCTCGATCACTGGCACCGTGGCCGGGTCGCGCTGCTCGGCGACGCGGGCTACTGCGCCGCGCCGACAAGCGGCATGGGTACCTCGCAGGCACTGGTCGGAGCATGGGCACTCGCTCGCGAGCTGTCGGCTGCCGGCGGCCACCACGAGATCGCCTACACAGCCTATGAGCAGCAGCTGCGGCCCTACGTCGCCGAGAATCAAGCAGCGGGCCGACGAGCTGCGGCCGGCTTCGGCGGCGAAGCCCCGCGGCCGGCAACGTGAATCCCCACCCACGCCCCAGGCCCCGCTGACATGAACACGATTGCGGACAGCGTCGCCCTTGCCGCAGACGACGAACATGCTCATCTGCCGCTGATCGGGCGCGGTCGGACGGTCGCTCAGCGGCTCGCCGCGCGGTAGAGGCGGCTCACCGTCTCGGCGACGCAGACGGGCTTTCCGCCGCCGTCGGTCTCCACGGTCACCGCCGTCACCATCTGCACCCCGCCGCCGCTGACCGGTGACACCTCCGCGATGACGGCGGTGGCCCGCACGGCGGCGCCGACCCGCAGCGGCGCGGGGAAGCGCACGCGGTTCAGCCCGTAGTTGACCCCCATTCCGACTCCCTCGACGCGGTAGAGCTGCCCGGCCAGCGCCGGCAACAGCGACAGGGTCAGGTAGCCGTGCGCGATCGTGGCGCCGAACGGCCCGGCCGCCGCGCGGGCCGGGTCGACGTGGATCCACTGGTGGTCGTCGGTGGCGTCGGCGAAGAGGTTCACGCGGTCCTGCTCGATCCGCTGCCAGGGGCCGGGCCCGAGGGTCTCGCCGACCGCAGTGGTCAGCTCGTCGACGGAGGTGAAGACTCGCATCCGGGTGTCCTTAGAACTAGAAGGCGTTGACGCCTGTGAGCGCGCGTCCGATCAGGAGCTGTTGGATCTGGCTGGTGCCCTCGTAGAGGGTGGCGACCCGGGCGTCGCGCAGGTACTTGCCGACCGGGTACTCGTCGATGTAGCCGTACCCCCCGAAGACCTGGACCGCGTTGTTGGCCGCGCGGACCGCGGCCTCGCTGGCGAAGAGCTTCGCCATCGACGCCTCGGTGGCGAACGGCTGGTCGCGGTCGATCAGGTCGGCGACCTGCCAGACCAGCAGGCGGGCGGCCGCGGTGTCCACGGCGATGGCCGCGAGCAGTTGCTGGACGAGCTGGTGACCGGCGATCGGCTTGCCGAACTGGGTCCGCTGCCCGGCGTAGCCCACCGCCGCGTCGAGGCAGCCCTGCGCGATGCCGACGCAGCCGGCCGCCACCGACATCCGCCCCTTGGCGAGGGTGGCCAGGGCCAGCCGGAAGCCGGCGCCCTCGGTGCCGAGGCGGGCGGTGTCGGGCACTCGCACGTCGTCGAGACGCAGCTCACCGGTGGCCTGCCCGCGCAGGCCGAGCTTGCCGTGGATCTCGCGCCGGGTCAGGCCCGGACTGTCGGTGGGCACCAGGAACGCGGTGATGCCCCGGTGGCCGGAGCCGCCGGTGCGGGCGAAGATCAGGGCGACGTCGGCGGTCGTGCCGTTGGTGATGAACGTCTTCGTGCCGGTGAGCAGCCAGTCGTCGCCGTCGCGGACCGCGCGGGTGCGCAGCGCGGCGGCGTCCGAACCGCTGTCCGGCTCGGTCAGCCCGAAGCAGCCGAGCGCGGCGCCGGAGCAGAGCCGGGGCAGCCACTCGGCCCGCTGCGCGGCCGACCCGTGGGCGGCGATCGACTTGGCGACCAGGCCGAGCGAGACGGAGACGATGCCACGCACGGCCGAGTCGCCCCGGCCGAGCTCCTCCAGGACCAGGCAGTACGCGAGGTGGTCGCCGCCGGAGCCGCCGTCGGCCTCGGCGATGGTCAACCCGAGGAAGCCCAGGTCACCGAGTTTGCCGACGATGGCCGGATCGACCGACTCGCGCCGATCCCACTCGGCGGCGTGCGGCGTCAACTCCCGGTCGGCGAACTCGGCGGCGAGCTGGCGGACCGCTGCCTGCTCGGCGGTCAGGGTGAGCTCCATGACGCATAAACTAGCGGTGATAGTTTACGCCGTCCAGACCGGACGGCGGGCGAGCTGCCCTCACCGGTCGGAGGTCAGACCGGCGTGCGGCTCGACTGCGAAGGTACGGGCCAACTCGGTACGGGAGCGAATGCCCAGCCGGTGGAAGACGTTGCGCAGGTGGTGGTCGACCGTGCGGGTGGACAGGAACATCCGGGCGGCGATCTCCCGGTTGGTGGCGCCCTCGGCGACCAGTTGCGCGATCCGCAGTTGCTGGCCGGTCAGCAACCGCGCCGCCGGCAGGTCCGGCGGACCGACCGACTCCCCGGCAGCGCGCAGCTCGGCCGTGGCCTGCTCGGCCCAGCGATCCGCGCCGAGCAGCGTGAACGTCTCCCGAGCCTGGTGCAGGTGCCCCCGGGCGTCCCGTGGACGTCGGATGCGCCGCAGCTCCTGGCCGAAGAGCAGCTCGGTACGCGCCCGTTCGAAGGCGCCGTCCTCCGTCGGGTGCAGCCGCAGCGCGGTCCGGAACTCCCGCTCCGCCTCGACGCCGCCCCGGGGCGCGAGCAGCGCGTGACACCGGGCCGAGAGCGCGCGGCGCAGGGGGCTCGCGGTGCTGCTCGCCCACCTGTCGAAGGCCGCGAGCGCCGTCGTGGCCGCCGGCCGGTGCGGCAGGTGGGCCGCGGCCTCCACCAGGTACGGGGTGGCCATCACCTGGACGAGAACCTGGCCCCGGCCGGTGCCGAGCCGGGCCAGCGAGGCCAGTCGGGCCGCCGCCTCGGCGTGTCGACCGTCGACGAGGTCGAGCACGGCCAGCGCCCACCCGGCGAGCGCGTGTGGCCGGCTACCCGGTGTCGGCGTCGGGCCGATCTCCCGGATCCGCCGCAGGCTGGTTTCCCGGTCGGCCCGGACGGCTGCCAGCACGGCGAGCATGCCCAGGTGGACGTTGGCGCAGTTGAGCTGCCCGGTGGCGCGGGCGACCCGCAGCCCGTCGCAGGAGGTTTCCGCAGCCGCCTCGTGCCGCCCCAACCAGTACTCGGCGACCGCGCGCAGTTCCAACGCCCGGGACAGCATGGACAGTTCGCCCCGCTCCCGCGCCAACCCGACGGCGCGCTCGGCGAGCCGGTGCGCGGCACCGTCCACGGCGACCACCAGCCCGGCCGCCGCCGCGCAGGCGAGCGCGGTCGGGGTCAGCGCCGGCCCGGCCAACCGGCCGCCCAGCACGACGGCTCGGCGCAGCGCGGGCCCGGCCCGCTCGTGGTCACCCCGCAGCGTGGCGGCCACCCCGGTGACGAGGCAGCCCGTCAGCTCCACCGCCGGCGGGTCGTTCGGGCGCCGCAGGGTCGCGGCCCGACGCCCAACCTCCGCGTACCGGTACTGGTCGCCGGCGAAGCACACGGCCTCGCCGGCCCGTGCCAGCGCCTCCATGGCCAGGGCGCGGTCTGCCCCGGCCACCGTGCGCGCGGCGGACAGCAGCGTGGCCGCCGCGCCGGCGGCGTCGTCGCAGCGCAGTTGCAGCTCGCCGCGCAGCAGCCCGGCGTGCCCGCTGACGGTCGGGTCCACGCTGGTCGCGCGGAGGCGGTCGAGCAGGAGCCGGGTCTGGCCGGGTTGGCCGGCGGCCCAGGCGTAACGGGCGGCCGCGAGCAGGCGGGCCGCGGCGTCGCTCGGGCGGTCGCTGAGCGCGGCGGCCCGGCACAGCGCTGCCGACGCCACTGCCCAGCCGTTGCGCCCACCGACCGCGGCCTGCTCCAACTCGTCGGCGAGGACCGGATCGGCGCCCGTCGTCGCGGCGGCGAGGTGCATGGCCCGGCGCAGCCGCTGCCCGTCCGGGTCGAGGACCTCCGCGAGCAGCCGGTGTGCCGCCCGCCGCTGCGCGAGCGGCGCACCGGCCGCGACCATCGTGCGGGCCAGCGGCTGCGCGAAGGTGACACCCCCCGGCTCGACACGGACCAGGCCGGCGGCCTCGGCGGGGGCGAGCGCCTCGACGGCCAGGCCGGCGGCGTCGGCCGCGCGAATGAAGGTCGCCGGCTCGTCGGACTCGTCGAGCGCGGCGAGCAGCAGCATCCGGCGGGTGTCCGGCGGCAGCCGGTCGAGGCGGGTCCGGTAGGCGTGGGCGAGCGCGCCGTCGGCCGGCGGCGCGGCGGGCAGCGGCTCCTCCCCACGCCACTGTCCCGGGCTCAGCTCCTCGGCGAGGTCCACGAGGGCCTGCGGATTGCCGCCGCCGATCCCGGCGAGCGTGGCCGCGACCGGCGCGGCGGGTCGCTCGGGCAGCCGGTCGGTGAGGACGGCGACGCTGTCCCGTTCGCTCAACGGCGCAAGCCGGTACGCCGCGATGCCGTCGACGGTGGCGGTGGCGTCCGCGGTGAGCAGGACGGCGGCCGGCAGGCGCCGAAGCCGGCGGGCGACGATCGCCAGCACCTGCGCGGTCTGCGGGTCACCCCGGTCGACGTCGTCCATGGTGGCGAGCAGCGGTCGTTCCCGGGCGGCCGCGGCGAGCAGGCCGAGGACCGCCACCGACAGGGCCAGCCGACGCTCGGGCGGGCAGCCCTCCCCGTCCAGCACGCGGCGCAGCAGGTGCCGTCGGGGCTCGGGCAGGGTGGTGACCCGGTCGAGCACCGGTTCGAGCAGGCGTTGCAGGCCGGCGTACGGCAGCGTCGCCTCCTGGGGCAGCCCGGCTCCGCTGAGGACTGTGCAGTCCTTCGCGTACCGGTGGGCGTAGGTGAGCAACGCCGACCGGCCCGACCCCGGCTCCCCGTGCAGCAGCAGCGCTCCGCCGCCGTCGCGCACGCCGTCGAGCAGACTCCGGATGGCCCGGCACTGGTCGTCCCGGCCGCGCAACACGGTTATTTGCACTGAGTATGCAGTAACCATGTGCCCCAGTGTTACCCATCGGTCACCAGATGGAAAGGGGGGCGAGCCGGGATCAGTCGGTCGTGACCTCGGCCAACAGCGCGCCCACCGTCCGGGACATCACCGCGCGGGCCTGGTCCACGCCCAGCCCGAGGCCGTAGCGCAGCATCGACCAGGCCGGCCACATGCTCGCCGCCACCAGCGCGTTGAGCAGTTGCTCGCGCCCCCGCCCGGCGTGTGTCAGCTCGGCGGCGAAGAGCTGCTCGACCTCGTCGCGGACCCGGTCGATGTGCTTGAGGCGGTTGCGGTGCAGTTGGTCGGAGACCGGCTCGCGCATCTGCGCGGCCCGCGCCGACGGCGTGATGAGCTGGAGCAGCCGGGCCCGCTGCCGACAGTACGCGTCGACCCGTTTGGCCAGCGGTAACGCGGGCGAGATCGGCCGGTACGCGGCATCCTGCTGACGCAGCACCTCGGCGCCGCTCGCCTCGAAGAGCGTCTCCATGTCCTTGAAGTTGGTCCAGAGCGTACGCAGCGAGATGCCGGCCCGTTCGGCGATGCGTTCCCCGGTCGGCCGCAGGTCACCCTCGGCGATGAGCGCCAGGTGCGCCTCGACGATGGCTGCCCGGGTCCGCTCGGCCCGGGCCGTCCGCCCGTCGACCCGCCCCGGGGCCTCGACCCTGTTCATCCGCCCCCGCCCCTTCACCGCCACGACGTCGCCCGACTCCCGGCCGAGTCTAGACAGGCGATGATCAGGCAGCTCCGGGCCCGCACGAACGATGTCATCCGGACCGGCCAGCCGCGAGGTGACCTGAAATTGCATTCACGATGCAGATAGTAGGAGGGTCGATCGGCGTCGGTCAACGTTCCGCGTCGACCGTGCCGCGCCACCAGCCGGGCACGGTCGTACGACCCGAAGGCGGTCACCCCGGGTCGTACGACCGGATGGCAGGCGCGTCAGGAGACTGTCGGCACCCCGTTCGCCGGCGGCGCGACAGGCGCGGCCGTGTACTCGGCGACCGGCCCGTCCCCCTCGTCGGTCTCGTACGTCGGCCCGAAGTAGCTCTGCACTCCCCCGCTCACCCGACTCAACCGCTGCCCGCCGTAGCCGGAGTGGTCGTCGGCGGAGAACCGCAGCGGCGCGAGCCCAGGGCCCTGGAAGCCACCCTTCTCGACGGCGTCGAGCACCTTCTCGCGGGTGACGTCCTTGCCGGCGGCGAGGAGCACCTGCACGAAGAGGTAGCCGACCGACATGCCGTAGACGGTGTTGCCGTCGAACGGCGCGTCACCGTTGTGCGTCTTGTTGATCTTCGTGAAGAGCTGGATCCACGGGTTCGCCGTGTCGTTCTGCATCGGCAGATAGTTGGTGCCGACCATGCCCTCCAGCAGCGGGGCGGCGGCGCCGAGCTGCTTGGCCAGGGTCGGGTGGTCGGCGCCGACGTTGGAGACCAGCCACTGCGGCTTGAAGCTCAGCCGCGCGGCGGTGCCGACGGAGAGCGCGGTGAAGCCGGGCACTGTCGCCAGCATGACGACCTGGCAGCCGGCCGCCTTGAACGCGCCGATCTGCGGCGCCACGTTGGTGTTGCTGGTGACGTACGTCTGCTTGACCGCCACGGCCCCGGCGCCGAGCACCTTCTCCACGCCGGCCAGGCTGTCGCGGCCGAAGTCGTCGTCCTGCCCGAGGAAGCAGACCTTCTTGCCGGCCAGGTTCGCCTTCGCGTAGTTGGCCAGGATCTTGCCCTCGATCGTGTAGTCCGGGTTGAAGCCGAACGTGCCGGGATACTTGTCGGGCTGGTCCCAGCTGCGGCTGCCGGACGCGACGAAGAGGTCCGGCACCCGGTTGGTCTTGAGGAAGTCGAGCACCCCGGTGTGCGTCGGCGTGCCCAGGCCGTTGAGCACGGCGAAGACCTTGTCCTGCAAAACGAGTTGGCGTACCACCTGCTGGGTGTTCGCCGGGTTGTAGCCGTCGTCCATGACCTTGTAGGTGATCTTCCGGCCGTGCACGCCACCATTGGCGTTGACGTAGTCGAAGTACGCCTTCGTCGCCGGGGCGATCTTGGAGTAGCCGGCCGAGGCCGGCCCGGTGAGCGGCATGTGGGTGCCGACGACGATCTCGGTGTCGGTGACCCCCGGCACCGACCCCCCGCCGGAGGTGGGGCCGTCGTCGCCGCCACAGCCTGCGGCGGTGACGAGCAGGGCGATGGTGCTGGCGATCGCGAGACCGCGTCGCGCCGTACGGTGCATCGGAAACACCGACCTTTCTCGGTCCGGTTCAGTGGTGATGGTGTGGTGGTGAGGCGCCCGGCCGAGGCCGGGCCGGGGACAGCTCAGGAACGCCGCGCCGGCCAGCGGGCCAGCAGGGCCCGGCCGAGACGGGACAACAGACCCTGCACACCGCCGGGCGCGGCGATCATCACGACGATCAGCGTGACGCCGAAGATCGCCAGCGGGAGGTTGCCCTCCAGCCGCTGCGCCACCGCCGGCGAGAGGGTGAGCAGCTCGGTCACGGAATGGGTGAGGTCGGGCAGGGCGACGAGCAGCACCGCCCCCCACAACGCGCCGGCGAGGCGACCGAGGCCGCCGATCACCACCGCCATCAGCAGGAAGAGCGACAGGGTCAACGAGAACGCCCCGGGCGAGACGCTCTGCGCGAGCATCGCGAGCAGGCCACCGCCGAGCCCGGCCGTGGCGGCGCTGACCACGAAGGCGAGGACCTGGGTGCGCGCCACGTGGATGCCCGCGAGCCGGGCCGCCACCTCGTCGTCACGCACCGCCCGGAACGTCCGCCCGTACCGGCTGCGGATCAGGTTCGCCACCAGCAGCAGGGCCAGCAGGGTGGCAGCGCCCGAGAGCCAGAGCTGCCACCGCTCGTACGGGAAGTACGCGCCGAGAGCCAGCGGCGGCGGCTCCACAGGCACCGACAGCCCCTGCTCGCCGTTGAAGACGCCGTCGAAGGTGACGGCCAACGCCGGCACCACGACGGCCACGGCAAGGGTCACCCCGGCGAGGTAGGGCCCGCGCAGCCGGGCCGCCGCCACACCTACCACCGCGCCCACCGCGACCGTGCCAAGCACCGCCGCGACAAGCGACAGCGCCAACAGCCAGCCACCGGTCAACCCCCGGTCGAGGAACGCGTTCTGGCACAGGGCCACTGTGTACGCTCCGGTCGCCATCAACGCCCCGTGCCCCAGCGACAGCTGACCGTTGAGCCCGGTGAGGACCGTCAGCCCGGCGGTGGCGCAGAGATACGCCGCGACCGTGGCGAGCTGGAAATTGCGGAACGGCTCCACGGCGTAGCTGACGGCCACCAGCACCAGGCCCGCGGCGAGCAGCACGGCGAGGTGCCGCAGCAGGGTGGAGCCGCGACGTCCCCGGTCGACCGGGCGCTCGCCCGTCTCGCCCTCCCGCTGCCTCGGCGGCAGGGCCGCCCGGGTGGCACTCACACCCGCCTCGCCGCGACCGGGGCGAACAACCCGCCGGGCCGGACCAGCAGCACCGCAAGCAGCAGCACGAGCACCGCCAGCGGGGTGAGGTCACTGCCGGCGTACCCGCTGACGTAGGAGAGCAGCAGGCCCACCACCAGTCCGCCGACCACCGCCCCCGGTGGGCTGTCCAGCCCACCGACCACAGCCGCCGTGAACGCCGAGACGAACACCAGGTCCATGGCGTGCGGGTGCAGACCCAACTCGGTCGGGATGACGAGCATCGCGGCGAGCGCGCCCACGCCGGAGGCGAGTGCCCAACCGAGCGTCAACATCCCACCGACGTTGACCCCGAGCAGGCGGGAGACCTCCGGCGCGAAGGCCGCCGCGCGCATCCGCAACCCCACCGCGGTACGCGCGAACATCCAGGCCAACGCGCTGACCACCACCCCGATCGTGGCGAAGACGAACAGGTCGTACGGCGACAGCACGGCGACCCCGCCGACGGTGAGGGCGGACCGGCTGAACGGGACGTCGGCGGGACGGAACTCGTTGCCGTACACCATGCCCAGCACGGCCTGGAGCACCAGCACCAGCCCGAGCGCGACGATGACCGGGTTGAGCGGCGACGCGTGGTCGACGTGCCGCATCACCACCCGGTCCACAAGCGCGCCGAGCAGCAGACCGGCGACGATCGCGACCACGAAGCCGAGCCAGTACGAGCCGGTCGCGGCGGACACCGAGTACGCGACGTACGCGGCGGCGACGGCCATCGCCCCCTGGGCGAAGTTGACGACACGCGCCGCCCGCCAGATGAGCACCAGCGCCAGCGCGAACGCGGCGTACACCGCGCCCCGCGACAGACCGTCGACGGTGAGGAAGACGAAGCGGTCCAACAGTCCTCCCTCCAGGGGACGAGGTGGGTCAGAAACCGAGGTACGCGTGGCGCAGGTCGTCGTCGTCGCGCAGCGTCGCCGCCGGAGCCGCGACCACCACCCGGCCCAGGGACATCACGACACCCTGGTCGGCCACGGCGAGCGCGCTGCGCACGTTCTGCTCGACAAGCAGCACGGTCAGGCCGGTACGGTCGCGCAGCTGGCGCAGCAGGGCCATGGTCCGGGCGACCACCCGGGGCGCGAGGCCCAACGACGGCTCGTCGAGCAGCAGCAGGCGCGGCCGGCCGACAAGCGCCCGCCCGAGCGCGAGCATCTGCCGCTCACCACCGGAGAGCTGGTGGCCGAGGTGCCGGCGACGCCGGGCGAGCGGCTCGAACAGCTCGTAGACCTCGCCGAGAGCACGGCCGGCGTCCGCCCGGTCGCGCCGCCACAACCCGCCGAGCCGCAGGTTCTCGTCGACTGTCAACTCGCTGATCACGCCCCGCCCCTCCGGCACGTGTGCCATGCCACGCCGGACGAGCTGCTCCACGGGCGTACCCCGCAGGTCCTCCCCCGCGAGGAGCACCTGGCCGGCGGCCGGACGGATCATGCCGGAGAGCGCGCGCAGCAGCGTCGTCTTTCCGGCGCCGTTGGCGCCGACGACGGCGGCGATCGTGCCGGCCGGCACGGTGAGGTCGACGGCCCGCAACACAGGCGTGGCCCCGTAACCGGCCACCAGCCCCCGAACCACGAGCAGATCCGCTCCTGCTGAGCCTTCTTTCGTTCGCGACTGCGGGGCTCGCAAACCCGGCTCACTCCTCGCGCTCACGGGGAGCCCTCCTCGACGAGGGCACCCAGGTAGGCGTCCGTGACCGCCGTGTCGTCGCGGATCTCGTCCGGCGTGCCGGACGCGATCACCCGGCCGAAGTCGAGCACCACCAGCTCGTCGCAGACGGCCATCACCAGGTCCATGTGGTGCTCGACGAGCAGCACCGCGCACGGGTCGGTGTCGCGCCGGGGAAGCTGCCGGACCAGCTCCGCCAGCTCGGCGATGTCGTCGGCCCCGAGGCCGCCGGCGGGTTCGTCGAGCAGCAGCAGCCGGGGCCGCGCGGCGAGCGCGCGGGCCAGGGCTACCCGCTGGCGTACGGCGAAGGGCAGCGTGCCCGGCGCGGCGTCGGCGTGCCCGGCGATCCCCAGGTCGTCGAGGACGTCGAGGGCGTGCTGGCGCAGGCGTCGCTCGTCGCGGTCGCTGCGGGGCAGCCCGAACAGCGCCGACGCGAAGCCCGCGCGGGCCGTGTGCGACGCACCCGTCATCACGTTCTCCAGGACGCTGAGGCCGGCGAAGAGCCCGGTCCCCTGCAGGGTCCGGGCGATGCCGAGTCGGGTCAGCCGGTGCGGCCGTGGTCGCAGCGGCCGGCCGTCGAGGGTGAGCGACCCCGTCTGCGGCGACACGAAGCCGCAGATCACGTTGAACAACGTGGTCTTGCCGGCGCCGTTGGGCCCGATCACGCCCACCACCCGGTCGGGTGGCACCCGCAGCGAGACGTCGTCGAGGGCGGTGAGGCCGCCGAAACGGACGCCGATGCCGTGCAGTTCGAGCCCGCGTTCCATCACCCATCCCTCTGCCGTGGCGGGTGTTATTTACACTCGCAGTGTACGTTTCTCGGATTTGGCGTCAAGACCTTCAATGGGCTGACACGAACGGGGCGGCCGCCAACGGCGACCGCCCCGACCCGCGTACTCAGTAGCTGGGGCAGGTGTTGCGGTACTCCTCGATCGCCGAGCCGCTCGGGCCAGGGCAGAGGAACTGCTCGTAGCGGGTGTCGTCGTCGACGAACCGCTTCAACCAGGCCACCATCTGCCGCGCCGTCGGCGTGTTGACCGTCTGCGGGAAGAAGTGGCTCGCGCCGTTCAACTCCAGGTACGCCTTCTCGGCCGAGGCCGGGATGCTCGTGTAGAACGGCACCGAGTGCGACGCGACAGGCGCGACAGTGTCGCTCTCGCCGCCGATGATCAGCGTGGGCACCCGCAGCTCGGACCAGCTCTTGTCCAGGTTCCACGGCGCCAGCGGCACGGCGGCCTGCAGCGACGGGCGGGCCGACGCGGCCTCCAGGGTGCCGCCGCCACCCATCGAGTGGCCGGCGACCGCGAGGCGGCTGCTGTCGATCCGGCTGCGCACCGAGCTGCGCTCGGTGAGGTAGTCGAGCGCGGCGAGCAACTGCCGGCCACGGCTGTCCGGCTGGTCGAACCGGGTGTTGGTCTCGATCCCGATCACCACGAAGCCGTGTGAGGCGATCCGCGGCCCGAGCCAGCTGATGCTGGACCACGCGGCCGTGTAGCCGGGCGAGATGGCGATGGCGCCGAACGTGCCCTCGCTGGTGCTTGTCGGGTAGTAGATGACCCCGCCGCCGAAGCCGGTGACGCTCAGCGAGGACACGCTCTGCGAGGCGGTGGCGAAGGGGCCGCGGCTGGCCTCCAGGATCGCGGTGGTCGGGGCGGGGCCCCGCTCGTACGGACTGGCCGCCTGCGCGGGGGCGGGTCCGGCGAGGACACCGGCGGCGAGGAGGGTGGCGGCCAGCGCGAGCCGGACGGCCCGAGCGGGCATGGAACGGGGGCGGGTGGTGGTTGGTGACGACACGTCGGGCACTCCCTAGAGTCGAGCGATATCGACGTTCGTCAGTCTTCGCCGCCCCGGTCACCCCGCGCATCGGTGAAATCACCAGTCCCGCCCGCAGATCGGATCTTCCGCGCGTTTCGGCCCTCCGACCAGGGGTAGGGGTGCAGGGGCCTGCCCAAACGCTCCATGGAGAGGTTCGCCAAGTGGATTCCAGCAAGCCCGCCGAGGCGGTCAAGAACGTCGTGAAGACCGCCACCGAAAAGATCACTGACGCTCTGACGCCCGAGGTGCCCGGTGCCCCGGGCAGCGCAACCCCGCCCGTCGAGGAGCCGACCTCGCCCCACGACCCCCTGCCCCCGAAGCCGGAACAGGGCGCGCCGCAGACCCGTACGCCCACCGGCGCCGAGACCGGCGTGCCGGCTACCGCGAAGGGCCAGCAGGGCGCGTACCTGACCACGGCGAACGGGGCGCGGCTGCGCGACACCGACCACTCGCTCAAGGCCGGGCCCCGGGGGCCGGTCCTGCTCCAGGACCACCACCTGCGCGAGAAGATCACGCACTTCGACCACGAGCGCATTCCGGAGCGTGTGGTGCACGCCCGGGGCGCGGGGGCGCACGGCGTGTTCACGGCCTACGGCACCGCCGAGGCGGTCACCAGGGCCGGCTTCCTGAAGAAGGGCCGGGAGACCGACGTCTTCGTCCGGTTCTCCACAGTGCTCGGGTCGCGCGGCTCGGCCGACACGGTGCGCGACACCCGCGGCTTCGCGACCAAGTTCTACACCGACGAGGGCACCTTCGACCTGGTCGGCAACAACATGCCTGTCTTCTTCATCCAGGACGCCATCAAGTTCCCCGACATCATCCACGCCGCGAAGCCGCACCCCGACCGGGAGATCCCGCAGGCGCAGAGCGCCCACGACACCTTCTGGGACTTCGTCTCGCTGCACACCGAGGCGCAGCACCACGCCATGTGGAACATGTCCGACCGGGGCATCCCGCGCTCGTACCGGACGATGGAGGGCTTCGGTGTGCACACCTTCCGCCTCGTCAACGAGGCCGGGGAGACGGTGCTGGCCAAGTTCCACTGGAAGCCGAAGCTCGGTGTGCACTCCCTGACCTGGGAGGAGGCGCAGATGCTCGGCGGCATGGACCCGGACTTCCACCGCCGGGACCTCTACGACGCCATCGAGGCCGGCGCGTTCCCCGAGTGGGAACTCGGCATCCAGGTCTTCCCCGACACCCCCGAGGAGACCTTCGCCGGGATCGACCTGCTGGACGCCACGAAGATCGTTCCGGAGGAGCTGGCGGAGGTGCAGCCAATCGGCCGGCTGGTCCTCAACCGGACGCCGACGAACTTCTTCGCCGAGACCGAGCAGGTCGCCTTCCACCTCGGGCACCTCCCGCCGGGCATCGACGTCACGAACGACCCGCTGTTGCAGGGCCGGCTCTTCTCGTACGTCGACACGCAGCTCACCCGCCTCGGCGGGCCGAACTTCGCGCAGATCCCGATCAACCGCCCACACGCGGCGGTCAACGACATGCTCCGCGACGGCTTCCACCAGCACGCCGTGCACGCCGGGGTCGCGCCGTACCGGCCGAACTCGCTCGACGGCGGCAACCCCTTCCCGGCCGGCGACGCCGAGCACGCGTTCCTCGACGTGCCGGTGACCGTGGCGCAGGCGCCCAAGGTCCGCGCCAACCCGGCGTCGTTCGACGACCACTACAGCCAGGTACGCCTGTTCTGGTTGAGCATGTCGCCGGTCGAGAAGGAACACATCATCCGGGCGTACACCTTCGAGCTGGGCAAGTGCTACCACCAGGCGATCAAGGAGCGCCAGCTGCAGTGCCTCGCCAACATCGACCCGGTGCTGTGCGAGCAGGTCGCCACGGGCCTGGGGCTGCCCGCGCCGCAGCCGACGGTGCCGCTGGCCGACGTCGCACCGAGCCCGGCTCTGTCGCAGGTCGGCAGGGCGTGGCCCGCCGACGGCCGCATGGTCGGGATCGTCGTGGACCCCGACGGTGACCTGGACGGCGTCGGCGAGGTGCGCCGGGCCGTGTTCGAGGCCGGCATGGTGCCGCTGCTGATCGCCCCGCATGGCGGCATGGTGGACGGCATGCCCGTCCAGCGGACCTTCGCCACCGGCCGGTCGGTCGAGCTGGACGCGCTCCTGCTGGCCGGAGCGCCGGTGCCCGCACCGGACGCGCTGCCCGCCCGCGACGCCAAGGCCGGGCGGCCGGACGCGGCGACAGTCGATCCCCGCGTGCTGCTGCTGGTCGAGGAGTGCTGGCGGCATGCCAAGGCGATCGGCGCCTGGGGCGCCGGCGTCACAGTGCTGGAGCAGGCCGGGGTGGCGGGCACCCCAGGCATCGTGGCCGCCGGCTCGGGTGCCGAGGCGCTGACCGAGGTGCAGCAGTTGATGGCCGCGCACCGGGTGTGGGAGAGGTTCCCCGCCTCGGTCGGCTGACCCGGGTAGTCACCGACGAGGGGCTGTCCTCCGCTCGGCGGAGGGCAGCCCCTCGTGGCGTTGGGCGGGATCAGCCGATGTCGGCCAGTCGGGGCAGCACCTCGTCGCCGAGCCGCTGGGCGAACTCCACCGGGTGCCGGTCCGGTGTGACCTGGACCTCGGTGACCCCCAGCGCCGCGTACGCCGACACCTCGGCGAGGAACTCGTCGAGGTCCTCCAGCGGCGGCTTGGAGGCCAGCACGGTTTTCTCGATGCTGTCGTAGTCGCGGCCCTCGGCGGCGCAGTGCCCGCGCAGCACGTCCAGCTTGTGCGCTATCCCCTCGGCGCCCGTGCCGAACAGGTTGCAGGCGTCGGCGTACCGGGCGACCAGCAGCAGCGTCTTCTTCTCGCCACTGCCGCCGATCATGATCGGCGGGTGCGGACGGCGCAGCGGCTGCGGCGAGTTGATCGTCTCCGTGAGCTGGTAGTGCCGCCCGTCGAACGGCCCGTTGTCGTCGCTCCACATCTGCCGGCAGATCCGCAGCGTCTCCTCCAGCCGCTCGAACCGCTCGGCCACCGGCACCACTGGCACGCCGAGGCCGCGTTGCTCCCGCTCGTACCAGGACGCTCCGATGCCCAGCCGGGCCCGGCCGCCGGAGAGCACGTCGAGGGTCGTCACGGTCTTGGCGAGCAACCCCGGATACCGGTACATCACTCCGGTGACCAGCACACCCAACGTCATCCGCTGGGTCTTCGCCGCGACGTAACCAAGCGTCGTGTACGCCTCCAGCATCGGCTCCTCGGCCGGGGCCAGCGCCTCCATCTGGAAGAAGTGGTCCATGACCGTGAACGACGCCACACCTGCCTGCTCGGCGGTGGTAGCCGCCTCGGCGAGCGTCGGTGCGATGGCGGCCGGGTCGGCCGGGGTCGAGAAGTTCCAGTAGTGCAGCCCGAGCTTCATGTCGGCACCTCCACGACCGAGCCTAGAGGTTTCCCCGCCGCGCGACTGTGCACTGCTTCGCCAACCTCTCGCGGTCCGGGACCCGGCGGCCCCGCCGACATCCATTACCGGTTCATGACAATTCGTGGATCACGTACGGATATCCGGCTGACACCTTCGACCGAGTGATCCCGCAGCCAACAACCACCGACCTCCGCCACCCGACGCGTCCACCCCGCGCGCAGTGGGCGGACGCCGCGAAGGGCGTCTGCATCATCCTCGTCGTCGGATGGCACGTCGTCGTCAAGGACTACCTGCGCATCGACTGGCACGTCGGCGCACCCGTGCCGGGCCTGTGGGGCACGCTCGGCGAGCAGTTCCTGCCGCTGCGGATGCCGCTCTTCTTCACCATCTCCGGCATTTTCGCGGCGAACGCCGTCCAGCGGCCCTGGCGGACCGTCGCCCGCAGCCGCGTCGCCGGGTTCCTCTACCTGTACGCCGTGTGGCTGCTGATCCACAGCGCGATCCTGGCCCTGGCGCCGGACTTCCCGACCGACCGTGCCGCATCCGCCCTCGGTCTGCTGGAACAGCTCACCGTCACACCCTCCAACCTCTGGTACCTGTACGCCCTGGCGCTCTACTTCACGCTCGCCAAGGCGGCCCGCCGACTGCCCCGGGTGCTTGTCGTCGTACCCGCGGCGGTGTTGTCCGCGATCGCGGCCGCCGGCCTGCTGGCCACGCCCGGCAACCGCGCGGGCCTCTACCAGAACCTGGTCTTCTTCCTCGCCGGCCTGTACCTTCGGCCGTGGATCGAACGGTGGGCGGCCACCGCCAGCCGGCGTCGACTGGTGCTGACGGCCGGGGCGTACGCCCTCGCGCTCGTCGCGATGGCGGCGGCCGGCGCCCAGCGGTGGTTCGGCGTGTGGCCGGTGGTGTCGGTCGTGGCGGTGGCGTTCGGCATCACCGCCGCCGCCCACCTGACGCGGTCATCCACCCTCAGCGACCGACTGACCACGCTCGGGCGCACCACCCTGCCTGTCTACGTCATCCACATGCCGGTCCTGGCCCTGCTGGACCGGTTGCTGATCAACCCGGTCTCCGGGTTGGATTCGGTCGCCCAGAGCCTGGTCGTGCTCGGCTACCCGGTCCTGCTGACCGCGCTCGTCATCGGCCTGAGCCTGGCCATCCATCGCGGGCTGCTGGCGGTGCACGCCCGCTGGCTGTTCGCGCTCCCCGGCGCGCGTCGTCCGGCGGTGGGCGCATGAGCGGGCTGGCCGAGGCGGTGGTCGACCTCGGGGCGATCGCCGACAACGTGCGGACTGTCGCGTCGGTCACCGACACCGCGCTGATGGCAGTGGTGAAGGCGGACGGGTTCGGCCACGGGGCGGTCCCGGTCGCCCGGGCGGCGCTGCGCGCCGGCGCCACCTGGCTGGGGGTGACCTCGGCGGCCGAGGCGCTGGCCCTGCGCGGGGCGGGCATCACCGCACCCACGTTGAGCTGGCTGCACCGACCGGACGACGACTTCGGTACGTTGATCAACGCCGGCGTCGACGTGGGCGTGTCGACGACCACCCACCTGCACGCCGTGGCCGACGCGGCCCGACGCCTCGGCGTGCCCGCGACGGTGCAGCTCAAGGCCGACACCGGCCTGACCCGCAACGGCGCCGGTCCCGACGAGTGGCCCGAGCTGGTCAGCTGGGCCCGGAAGTACGAGGTGGAGGGCGGGGTCCGGGTGCGTGGTGTGTGGTCGCACCTGGCCGACGCGGACGTGCCGGGCAGCCCTGGGCTGGCCCGTCAGGTGCGGACGTTCTCCGAGGCGCTGCGTTTCGCCCGGGCCGCCGGCCTCGACCCCGACCTCGTGCACCTGGCCAACTCGGCGGCGGCGCTGTCGGCGCCCGGGACCCGCTTCGACCTCTGCCGGATCGGGCTGGCCCTCTACGGCGTGGACCCGTTCGGCGCGACAGGTCCGGGCGAGTTCGGGCTGCGGGCAGCCCTGACGCTACGGACGACAGTCGTCAACGTGAAGCGGGTGCCCGCCGGCACGGGCGTCTCCTACGGGCCGGAGTACGTCACGGGTGCGGCGACGACGCTGGCGCTGCTGCCGCTCGGTTACGCCGACGGGCTGCCCCGCGCCACCGAGGGCCGCGCGCAGGTGTGGCTCGGCGGCCGACGCTGCCCGGTCGTCGGGCGCATCGCCATGGACCAGTGCGTGGTCGACGCCGGTGACGTGCCGGTGGCCATCGGCGACCCGGTTGTCGTGCTCGGCCCCGGCGACCACGACAGCACAGCGCCGACCGCCGGCCCGCCGACCGTCGCCGAGTGGGCGCGCTGGGCCGGCACCAACCCACACGAAATCTTGACCGGCATCGGGGCCCGGGTGGGCCGCGACCATCTCCAGGAAAGGGCGGACGTCGCATGACAACGCGACTGGCAGTGCTGTACGGCGGACAGAGCGGCGAGCACGAGGTGTCGCGGCGCTCGGGGGAGAGCATCCTGGCCGGGCTGGACCGCGAGCGGTACCAGGTCACCGAGGTGCTCATCGACACCGACGGCGGGTGGCACGTCGGCGGCCGCCCCACTCCCCTGCCCCAGGCGTTGCGGGTGCTGCGCGCCCAGGACGTGGTGTTCCCGGCCCTGCACGGCCCGTACGGCGAGGACGGCACCGTCGCGTCCCTGCTGGAGTGGCTCGGCGTGCCGTACGTCGGCAACGGCGTCTTCGCCAGCGCGGCGGGCATGGACAAGGGCGTCACCAAGCGGCTCCTCGCCGCGGACGGTCTGCGGGTCAGCCCCGGTGTGACCCTCCGGTCCGGGGAGCACCTGTCGACCGCCGAGCAGCGGCGACTGGACCTGCCAGTCTTCGTCAAGCCGGCGCGGGCCGGGTCCAGCCTGGGCGTGGTCCGGGTGACGGACTGGGCGGCCCTGCCGGCCGCGCTCGACCAGGCTCGGGAGGTCGATCCGAAGGTGCTCGTGGAGCAGGGGGCACGCGGTCGGGAGATCGACGTCGCCGTCCTGCAGTACCCCGACGGCCGGGTGCAGGCCGGGCCGCCCCTGGAGATCCGGGTCAGCGGCGCGGGCTTCTTCGACTACGACGCGAAGTACGACGGCGGGGCCGTCTTCGAGATCCCCGCCCCGCTCGACCCGGCCACCACCGAGGTGCTCCAGGATCGGGCGATCCGCGCCTTCCACGCCCTCGACTGTCGGGGCCTGCTGCGTGTCGACTTCTTCCTTCCCGGCGAGGGGGCGGAACCCATCGTGAACGAGGTGAACACGTTCCCGGGTTTCACCGCCGCGTCGCAGTTCCCGCAGATCTGGCAGCGGGCCGGCATCGCGTTTCCGGCCCTGCTCGACATCCTGATCTCCGGCGCGCTCGCCGACCGTGGCCCTGTCGCCTCGCCCGGGCTGCCCCGGCCGGCTCGGGCTGTCGATCTGGTGTGAGCGGCGCTCGCCCCGGTCACTCGAGCGGGCAGGGCCAGGGTGGCCGGGTGCCGTCCGGGCCGACGAGGGTGACCGGGGTCGTGCCGTCCTCCGCCAGGGCGAACGCCACGGTGCAGATGATCTGGTTGGCCGCGACTGTCGACAGCGACAGCACCGCGCCCGACATCGTCACAGTGATGCCGGGCTCGTCGGCGCTCGGCGTCACGCTGACCGGTGCGGAGTCCGGCGGCACCTCAGTGCTGAACCCCGCCGTCTGCTCGCTCGGCGTGGGCCCGGACGCGAGCTGCGCGAGGGCCTCGGTCGGCGACGAGGGGCCGGGGCCGGACTTCGTCGCGCGCAGGATCAGCGCCAGTTCACCGTGCGAAATCAGGTAGAGGCCCGTACCCGCCGGCGGGCCGCTCACCGCGGACCGGCCGGTGATGACGTCCGTGGGCCGGACTCCGCAGCCCGCAGTGAGCACTGTGAGCAGGAGCCCGCCCGCGAGCAGCGTCCGCGTCACGCGCCGGCGCAGCACCGTACGCCTGCGGCCAGGGCGGATCACCGTACGCCTCCGACGTCCACGGTCTCCGCCGCCGCCCGGGGCAGGCGCAGCGTGAACACCGCGCCGCAGTCGGGGGTGTTGCCCGCCACCAGACTTCCCGACTGCCCGGCGTACCGGTGCAGGCGCGCGTTCTCCCAGGCGATGGCGAGGCCGAGGCCGCTGCCCTCCGAGCGGGTCCGCGCGGTGTCGGCCTTGTAGAAGCGGTCGAAGACGTGCGGCAGCACCTCCGGATCCAACCCGGGCCCCTGGTCGGCGACCTCGATCGTGATCCAGTCCGGTTCGGCGCGCAGGCGTACGGACACCGGCTCGGTGCCGTGCCGGAAGGCGTTGCCGACCAGGTTGGCGACGATGACGTCCAGCCGGCGGGGATCGAGCCGGGCGATGACACCGGACGGCAGGTCCGTGTGCACCCGATCGGCCCATCGCCGCAGCCGCAGGGTCGCGTTGACCGCCGCGGCGACGTCGACGTCGTCGAGGGCGAGCCGGGCGGTGCCGGAGTCGAACCTGCTGACCTCGATGAGGTCGTTGACCAGCTGGGTGAGGTTCTGTGTCTCCTGACTGACGAGCCGGGCGGCCTGCCCGGCGTCCCCCGGCAGCCGGTCCGCCTCCTCGTCCAGCACGTCGGTGACCGCCGTCATCGCGGCCAGGGGCGTCCGGAGTTCGTGCGACACGTCGGCCACGAAGCGCCGCGCGTCGGCCTCCATCCGCCGCAGCTCACCGACCTGACGCTCCAGGGTTCCGGCGGTGTCGTTGAAGGTGCGGGCGACGTCGGCCAGTTCGTCGACGCCCCGGACGGTCAGCCGGGTGCTCAGGTCACCCTCGCCGAGCTTGCGTGCCGCCCGGCCCAGCTCCCGTACCGGCCGCAGCACGCCCTGCGCGGCCAGCAGGGCCAGCAGGACGGCGAGGACGAGGGAGAGACCGCCGGTCACCCACGCCAACGTGGCGAGCCGGTCGATGCTCTGCTGCTCGGAGGAGAGGCTGCGCAGCGAGTAGACCTCCACGCCCGAGGGCACGGACGTCCCGTCGGACCTGTCGAACCTGAGCTGCGTGCCGATGAGCAGCACGGGCTTGCCGTAGCGCTCGACGCGCTGCCAGGCGATGTGACCGTCCGCCACCTCCTGCCGCAGCTCCGGGGTGAGCATGTCGACCTCGTCGGCGCCCTGCGACCACAGCTCCCCGTAGCGGACCATGGCGTCCCCCTCCCGGTCGGACAGGCTCTGGGACAGCGCGTCGAGTTCCTCCTGGGTCGGCGGCAGGCTGGCGAACGGGTACACCTTCGCCAGTTGGTCGGTAAGCGACGCCACCGTCGCGTCCTGCGCCTGCTGGAGGATGACGGTCCGGGCCTGGAAGTAGCTTCCGCTGGCCACCACCGCCGCGGTCGTCACGCTCAGCAGGGCGAAGGCCAGAAGCAGGCGTACGCGCAGACCCAGCGCCATGGCGCGGGCCCAGTGCCAGGGGTTCACAGCGGCCCGAACCGGTATCCGAAGCCGCGTACCGTCTGGATGTAGACAGGCGCCGACGGCTCGTCCTCGATCTTGGCGCGCAGCCGCTGGACGCAGGCGTCCACCAGCCGCGAGTCGCCGAGGTACCCGTGCTCCCACACGGCCTCCAGCAGTTGCTGGCGGCTGAGCACCTGGCCCGGCGTGTGCGCGAGTTCGAGCAGCAGCCGCAGCTCCGTCGGGGCGAGGCTGACCGGAGACCCGTCCTTGCTGACCACAAGCGCGGCCCGGTCGATGGTCAGCGCGCCGTGCTGGTGCAGCCCGGGCCGCTCCGGGCCGGGACGCCGCGCGTCGCCGCCGGTGCGGCGCAGCACCGCCCGGATGCGCGCCTCGAGCACCCGGGCCTGCACCGGCTTGACCACGTAGTCGTCGGCGCCCGCCTCCAGGCCGGCCACCACATCCATGTCGTCGTTGCGGGCGGTGAGCATGATGATGGGCAGGTCGCCCTGCTGCCGGATCCGGCGGCACACCTCGAACCCGTCCATGCCGGGCAGCATGAGATCGAGGACCACCACGTCGGACGCCGTCGTCTGCAGCCGTTCCAGCCCCTGTTCGCCGGTCTCCACGGCCACCACCGTGTGGCCCTGACGGGTGAGCGCCAGCTGCAGTCCGTCGCGGACCGTCTGGTGATCTTCGATCAGCAGGACCTGTGGCATGCCGTCAAGTATCCCATCATGAAAATTGCTCGCTTTTGCTCGATGCCTCGTGGGTGATATCGGCCCGCCGAGGCCACGCCGTCCGGACGTCCGTCGTCACCAGTCGTTCCATGGCCCCCGGGTCGGTCGGCCGCTGCCGCTGCCGCTGCCGCGAACCGACAGGCCCGACGAACTCCACCGACCGCACCAGGAAGACGGCCACGCCCACCGCCACCACACTCAGCCCCGTTGCCGCCAGGATGGCCACGAGCGGCCCCCACCGCAGCGAGGCGGCCAGACCGGGCACCAGCACCCGAACCACCCAGCCGAACACGATCAACCCCACCACCCCCTCGACGACCGCGCGCCAGGCGCGGCCGGCTACAGGTGTGGCACGCGGGGGCGGCGTGTCGTCGCCGGGCCGGAGCGTCAGCGCCGCCGCGGCCAGGCAGAACAACGTCACGCTCAGCAGGACGCCGCCGAGCACGTCGCTGAACCGGTGCCATCCCGCGATCATGGTGGCCGCGCCGATCACCGAGACACCCGCCGCGCCCGGCACCACCAGCCACCGTCGAGCCCAGCCGGGCAGGACCAGCAGGAAGGCCAACACCAGAGCCGTCGCGACCGCGACGTGACCGCTGGGAAAGCTGTTGTGGGAGGTCGCACCCTCGATCGTGAGGTCCGGGCGGGGCAGCGCCGACTTCACCGCACCGGCCGTCGCGACCGCGCAGAGCACCACGCCCACGCCCACGACGCCGGCCAGCAGCCGGCGGCCGAGCACGCCCACCACCAGCACCCCACCGAGCAGGACGGCCAGCAGCGTCGGGCTGCCGAAGGTCGCCAGGACGGTCTTCGCCGGCCCGACCAGGTCACTGTCCTGCTCGTAACCGCCACCGGATTCGGCGCGCGGCAGGAGCAGTCCGTCGATCCACTGCCCCGGGCCGGTCCGCACGAACAGCACACCTGTGAGAACCAGGGCGACCAGGAAACAGACGGCCGCTGCCAGCAGCCGCAGGCCCGGCGGCGCGGCGGCGCGACCGGAGGGCAGCGCTCGGGCGGGGCCGGGCGGCGACAAACCGACGGGGTACGACGATCCGTGTGACATGTCGACCATGCTCGGCCCGCCAGGTCCGGACGCCGTCCGTGGATTGTCTTCGTTCTGTCACAACTGCCGATCAGGCCGGAAAAACCGGGCGATCCGGCGTGGTGTCGCCAAGCCGTCCGCGCTGCCCCGACGTGAGCCAGCATTCACATGCTTACATGCAGCTATGTTTTACCCAGCCGAGACGAGCCACCACTAGGGTCAGGACGCCGATCGATGGCAGTCCTCGGCGGTGCGAAAACCATCCGGAGTGATTGTGGGGAACCGGAAGGGGTTGGGCAATGCAGGGTATTCCGGTCGCCTCGCTGGTCATCGGCATCGCGTCCTCGCCGGCTGAGCGCCGGCAGTTGGCCCGTCTGCTCGGCGGGACCGACGCCTTCCTGATCGTTTCGAACGTGGACCAGGCGCGGGAGTTCCTCGGGGTGGTCGAGATGCCCCCCGTCGCACCTACCCCGGTTCCGACGGTGCTCGCGGAGGTCGCGCCGAGCCCGCAGCCACCGCCGGATCTGAGCGTCGACTCCGACCGCCGGGTGCTGCGCTGGCGCGACCAGGAGATCGACCTGACCCGGCTGGAGCACGACGTGCTGCTCTGCCTGGTCGACGCTCCCGGGCAGGTCTGGACCTACGAGCGACTGCACCTTGAGGTGTGGGGCAACCGACACCTCGGCCGCGGGTCCGACATGCACTCGGTGGTCCGTCGGGTACGCCGCAAGCTCGCCCGGCTGGACGCCGCCGCCACGATCCACGCGGTCCGCGGCGTCGGCTTCCGGCTCGCCCCCGTCTGAGCACACGCCCGATCGTCGCGGAGGCTGGTCCGGCCCGCCTGGTCGAGGACCAGGCGGGCCGGATCGGTGCGCTACCGCTTACCGCTCAGGTGTCAGCACCGGATGGGTGCCAACGCGAAGTTCTCCACCGCGGGAGTGGCGGTGTCGATCTTCGTCTGACGGGTCTGGGGCTTCCAGCCGTCCTTGGCGACGATCATCGTGAGCGGGTTGTTCCGACGGTCCACCCAGTAGGCGTACTTGCCGGCGCTGTCGGTCGCGAACGTCCACGACATCGCCCACGAGTCGACCTGGACCACCGCGCCGGCGAGCGGCGAGGTCGCGCCCTGGCAACTCGTACCGGTCACCGTCCCCATCAGCTTGCCCCAGGTCTTCGGGGGCGTCGCCGTCATGGTCACCGTCACCGGCGCCACCGAGTACGGCGTGTTCTCCCTGATCGTGACCGCACCGGAGTAGGTGCCCGGCTGGTCCACGTTCGCCGTCATTCCGACGGTGACCGTGACCTTCTCACCCGGCGCGAGGGTGACCGTCGACTTGTCGATGGTCATCCAGCTGACGTCGGCCGCCGCCTCGGCGCACCCCTCGAAGCCCGGCAGCACCTCGCTGTCCGGTGCCGCGTTGAAGCTGCCCGACGAGCCGCCGATCTTGTAGAAGCCACACGCCGCGCCACCCCGGTACCGGGCGGTGTTGGCGTTCGGCAGGTTCGACCACGAGCTGGTGGCCGGGTCGAAGGCGAAGCCGGCGTTGCTGATGGCGCCGCCCTGTGAACCGCCCACGACGAGGAGCTTGCCGCTGGCCACCGCGTACGAGCTGGCCCAGTTGTCGACTGGCGCGTCCGCGATCGGGGTCCACGTGTTGGCGCCCGGGTCGTAGGCGTAGCTGGCCTTCTGCGCCGCGGTGCCGTCGTTGCCACCGGTGCAGTAGAGGGTGCCGTCGATGCCGCCGCAGGAGGCGAAGGCGACCGACTTCGGGTAGTTCGCCAGCGTCTCCCAGGCGTTGGTGCCCGGGTCGTAGCGGACCACACTGTTCGACATCGGCACGCAGCCCGAGGTGGTGCAGCCACCGACTGCGTAGAGCTTGCCGTCGACGACCGCCTGCCCTGCCGCGGCGCGCGGCGCGGGGTTGTCGGCCAGTTCGGTCCAGGTGTTGGCCCCCGGGTCGTACGACCAGGTGGTGGCGTCCGGGCCGGCCTCGGCCCAACCACCGGTTGCGATGATCTTCCCGCCGATCACTCCGACCGTCAGCGCGTTACGGGCGCCGGGCAGGTCGGCCACCGCCGTCCAGGTCTGCGCGACCGGGTCGTAGGCGTAGGTCTTCACGGTGGAGGCGCTTCCGTCGCCACCGCCGATCGAGTACACCTTGCCGTCCAGCGTGACCACCCGGTTGTCCATGATGTTGGCCGGGAAGTCGGTGATGTCCGTCCACGGAGCGGCCTGCGGGCCGGCCGCGGCCGGGGTCGCCGTCGCCGCCTTACCGGAAGCCTTGGCCGCGAACGACGTCGGAACACTCAACCGCTGCTCCGGTGCGCCGGCCGCGCCGAGCACCTGCTGCCGGGTCACCCGCGAACCGTCCGCCCGCAGCAGCTCGAAGCCGTCGTCACGCTCACCGAAGCCGACCTCGACCGGCGCGCCGCCGGTGTTGGTCACGGTGAACGTCCTGGTGGCCTTTCCGTTGGGCATCTGGACCGTGGCGCTCAGCTGGGTCGGCGTCACCGACAACCGGCCGGCCGCGAGGACGAAGTTCGCGGTGGTGGCCCAGTCGGCCTCGACGTCGACCTGCTTGCTCTGGCTGACGTAGTTACCGGCCGTCGCGGTGAACTTGTGGGTGCCGGTGAGCGTCGAGTAGATCCAGTAGAACCCGTCGGGCAGCCCCGGGTCGTCCGGGGTCGCCACGGTGACCGCCTTCTCGGCGGGCCGGTCGTTGCTGGTGACGGTGGCGCCGTTGATGTAGCTGTTGTCGTTCTTGTCGCGGACGTTGCCCACGACCAGACCGCCGTCGACAGGTACGCAGGTGACCTGGCTGCCGATCAGGACGTTGTCGACCTCCCACCACCACTCGTACGAGGCGTCGTAGTAGTGGAACCGCACCTGGACCTGCGCCTTGCCGGCCGCCTGCGGGATCGGGATCTCGGTGAGCTTCGGGCCCCGCACGTCGGTCTCCTGGCGGAGCACGTTCGTCCAGGTCGCGCCGTTGTCGATGCTCAGATCGACGTCGGCGGTGTCGTCGTTCAGCTGGTTGAAGTCCTGGTTGAACCGGATGACCGGGGCCGTGACGCCGGTCAGGTCCACCACCGGGCTCACCAGGGAGGTGTCCTGGGTGGTGCCCGCGCCGTACGCGTCACTGTCGATCATCGCGAAGTTGCCGCTGCCACCGGTCAGGTTGCCCCGGTCGCCGTCGTCGGTGAACTTCCAGACGTCACCGCTGCCCGCGTTGTCGACCACCGTCCAGCCGGCCGGCGTGGTCGTGGCGTCGAAGGTCTCGTACTCGCCGTCGGAGCCGAACGTGTAGCCGGGCGCCGTCGTGCAGGTGGTGGTGTCCACCGGCACCGCGACGTTTGCGGTCACGTTGCGCGTGCCGACCACCACCTCCTTGGTGACGGTCTGGTAGCCCGGGTACTGCGACTCGTACGTCAGGGTGTACGTCTGCCCGGCCGGCAGTGTGATGCTGTATCGGCCGTTCGAGGGCGTCGTGTAGTCGTACACGCCGGACACGCCGCTGACTGTCACCTTGGCGTACAGCGGCCAGCCGTGGCCGGAGCCGTCGGTGACCGCGCCTGTGACGTTGACGCGCGGCACCGCCGTCAGGGCGACGTTGAGAGTGGTGGTCGCGCGGTTGGTGACAGTCGCGGTCTTCGTGGTGCTGCCGTACCCGAAGGCCGACACGACGACCTGGTAGTCGCCGGTCGGGACCTGGGTCGAGTACTTTCCGTCGGCGCCGGTGGTGATCTCACGCGAGGTCGGCCCGGTGAGGGTCACTGTCGCGCCGGCGATCGGTGCGCCGGTGGCCGCGTCGGTGACCGTGCCGGCAAGGGTGCCGATGTCGCCTGTCGGGGCGGCGTTCAGCAGCGCGAGGGCGTCCAGTCGGCCCTCGCCGTAGACGTTGTTGTCCGCGGCGGTGCCACCGCACTGGTCGTCGGCCTTGTCGATCGCGGTGCCGTTGAGCAGGGCACGGGTTCCGTCGACGTCACCGACAAGCGACGGCGCCGCCGAGTACAGCAGAGCGATCGCGCCGACCAGGTGCGGGGCGGCCATCGACGTGCCGCTGGCGCTGCCGTATCCGTTTCCGGGAATGCTCGACCGGACGTTCACACCCGGAGCGGAGATGTTGGGCTTGATCTCGCCGTTCTGCCCGGCCCCCCGGGCGGAGAAGCTGGCGATGCTGTTGTTGACGTCGTACGCGCCGGCCGAGTAGTTGCTGGCGAGGCTGCCCGGCGAGCCGCTGGTCTCGCACGCCGGCCCGCTGTTGCCGTTGGAGAAGACACCGAAGATGCCCGACGCGGCCCAGGCCAGCGTCACGTCCTCCATGAAGGGCTCGTTGGACGGCTCCCTGGTGCCCCAGGAGTTGTTGATGATGTTCGGCCGCTTGCTGGCGTCCGGGTTCTGACCGCTCAGGTCGGTCGGCTCGAGCATCCACTGACCGGATTCGATGAGCGCCGCGTCGGTGGGGCAGCAGCCGTTCGCCGCGATCCACTTGACCCCGGGCGCGACACCGATCTGGTTCGCGCCGGCGGAGCCGGCCATGGTGCCCATGGTGTGCGTACCGTGGCCGTCGTCGTCGCAGGGCGCGTCGGCGCACGTCCCGGCGGCGTTGAACCAGTTGTAGTTGTGGTCGAACGTGCCGTCGCCGTTGTTGCCGCGGTAGGAGTTCACGAGCGCCGGGTGGTCGTACTGCACACCGCTGTCGATGCTCGCGATGGTGACGCCCTCGCCGGTGACGCCGTACTGGGACCAGACGTCGTCGGCGTTGATGTTGGCAACACCCCACTCGACGGCGTTGACGGTCTTCTCGTCGGTGCCCTTGGTGAGTTCGGGAAGCTGGTAGGCGACCGGAGGGTAGAGACCCTCGACCTCCGCATGGGCGGCGAACTTCTGCGCCATCGCCAGGGAGCCGCTGTTCACCTTGATGGCGTTGGTGGCCCAGAAGGTCTCGTACTTCGTGCCCGAGCTGTCGAGTTCGGCGCGGATCTTGCCCTGGCTCCCGGCGGCGGTCTCCCGCAGCGTCTGTGCGACGGCCGCGCCGCGCTTCGTCCAGTCCTTGATGGCGCTGGCCTTGCTCAGGTCGGCCCGGTCCTTGAACCGAATCCAGAAGTCCCCTGCGCTCTTGGCCTCAAGCTGCCGGGCGAGCTCCGGTCGGATCTTGTCCCCGGCGGCGGCTCCCGCTCCCAGCGAACCGGGCGCGGCCTGCGCGGCGGAGCCGACGCTGGCCAGGCATGTGGCGGCGAGAATCATCGCCGCGCTGGCGCTGACCAGCGATCTGGCCGTGCGTCTCCATTGTGGACGTCTGATCATCGGTGCTGCCTCCCTCAGAACGACCCAGGGGTGTGATGGGCCATGTGAGAAGTGCGCGAGATCCCGCTCGACGGAACCGAGCGAACGGACCCCTCATGCCTCCCCATGCACCGCGCGGGTCACGCCGGTTGCCCGAGTGGACACTATGATCGAGAGGAAAGGACGATCAAGAACTTGCTGTGAGCAACTTGTCGCTAACGGTTGCCCTGCTGGCGGCGCGCTTGCCAAACATTGTCAGGACCATGACGATAGCTGGGCAGGGATGCCCATCGATCCCGGGCGGTGTGGTGGCCGAGGACGACGAGACGACGTTGGCCGGGGCTGATCCGGCCGACGAACAGTTTCCGTTGCTGATCGCGGTGACACCGTCGCCGACCGAGCGCATCCGGCTCGCGGAGCGTCTCGACGGGATCGCGCCGCTGCTGCTGGTGGCCGACCTCGACGAGCTGCGTCGGCTCATCGCGATGCCGCAGCAACGGACCGGGCCGCCCGACGGGCCACCGCCGGGCCGGACGCCCACCGCCGAGCCCGAAGCCGCCCTGGTCATCGACTCGGCCCGGTCCACCGCGCGGTACGCGGCTCGCGAGGTGGACCTGACCCGGCTGGAACACGACCTGCTGGCCTGCCTGATCACCGAGCCGGTCCGGATCTGGAGCTATGCCGAGCTGCACCGGTCGGTCTGGCACGACGAGGGGCGCGAGCGCAGGGCGGACGTGCAGTCCCTGGTGAAGCGGCTGCGGCGTAAGTTGCGGACCCTCGGCACCGGTGCCACGATCGAGGCCGTACGCGGTGTCGGGTTGCGCCTCACCGGCCGACAGGAGCCGCGAATCGGGCGTGCCTGACGGCTGCCTGATGTAGGCAGTTTCTCAGCACGCGCCGCCCGTTTTCCGGTAACCGGGAGCGGTGAGCCGGCGACCACGTACCGTGAGATGCAGCCGATCAACGGCGAACGCCGGGCGTGTGTCGGGCCGCCTGCCCACTCAGCCGCAGGAGGTGCGGAGCCCATGCTGTCGGTATTCGACCCTCGGCACACAGTCGCTCCCCCGGGATACAGCCGCTGGCTCATCCCGACCGCGGCGCTGGCCGTGCACGTCTGCATCGGCCAGGTCTACGCGACGAGCGTCTACAAGAACTCCCTCATCGCGCACTTCGACGCCAGCCAGACGGCGATCGGGGCGATCTTCAGCATCGCCATCGTCATGCTGGGCTCGTCGGCGGCGGTGGGTGGCCGGTGGGTGGAGCGCAACGGTCCGCGCCGGGCCATGTTCGTCTCGGCCTGCTTCTGGGCCGTTGGTTTCCTGGTCGGCGCGCTCGGCATCGCGACCCAGCAACTCTGGCTGCTCTACCTCGGCTACGGCGTCATCGGCGGTATCGGGCTGGGCATCGGCTACATCTCGCCCGTGTCCACGCTGATCAAGTGGTTCCCGGACCGGCCGGGTCTCGCCACCGGTCTGGCGATCATGGGATTCGGTGGCGGCGCCCTGGTCGCCGGCCCGCTCGCGCGTCAGTTGCTGTCGCTCTACGACTCCGACTACAACCCGGCCAACCCCGCCGCGGTGGCGTCGGGCTCGGCGCTGGTGGGGCTCTTCGTCACGTTCGGCATCGGCTACTTCGTGATCATGATGTTCGGCCCGTTCAACGTCCGGGTTCCTCCACCGGACTGGCGGCCCGCCGGGTTCGACCCCGCTCGCGTCGCCACCCGGTCGCTGGTGACGAGGGCCAGCGTGTCCGCGTCCAACGCCGTACGGACCCGTTCGTTCTGGCTGCTGTGGATCGTGCTGTTCTGCAACGTCACGGCGGGCATCGGCATCCTGGAGCAGGCCAGCCCGATGATTCAGGACTTCTTCCGGGACAACGGCTCCACGGCCGTCTCGGTGTCGGCGGCGGCCGGCTTCGTAGGTGTGTTGTCGCTGTTCAACATGGCCGGGCGGTTCGTCTGGTCGACGACGTCCGACCTCATCGGCCGCAAGCCCATCTACCTGATCTACCTGGGCGTCGGCATGGTGCTCTACGCCCTGCTCGCCGTGGCCGGGCACGCCGCCACGGCCGTCTTCGTGCTGATCGCCGCGCTGATCATCTCCTTCTACGGCGGTGGCTTCGCCACCATGCCCGCGTACCTGCGGGACCTCTTCGGCACCTTCCAGGTCGGCGCCATTCACGGCCGGCTGCTGACGGCCTGGTCGGCGGCGGGTGTCGCCGGGCCGCTGATCGTCAACCGCATCCTCGACACGCAGGGCAAGCCCGGCACGCTCACCGCCTCGGCGTACCGTCCCGCGCTGTTCACCATGGTCGGCGTCCTCGCCATCGGTTTCGTCGCCAACCTGCTGGTCCGCGCCGTGCCCGACCGGTTCCACGAGCCGGACCGGGGTTCGACCTCGCCCGTGGCGCGCGCAAGCGTCACCGAGCCGGTCGCCCTCGGCCCGCAGAGCAGGCCGCCGGTGCCCGAGCACGTCGGCGGCCAGACCGGGCGGCTCTGGTTGTCCTGGCTGCTCGTCGCGGCGCTGCTCGGCTACGGCATCGTCCAGACCGCCATCACGGCCGCGAAGCTGTTCACCGGCTGAGCGCTCGGGCCGCGTCGCGCACGGGCAGCGCCTCGCGTGGGGCGCCGCCCGTTTCGCGCCGCGCTCAGCGTCGGCCGTCGGCCACCGTCGGGCCGTGCTCGGCGAGGCGCTCCCGCTGGGGTACGACCGTGTACCGCGGATCGCGCGCCGACACGCCGCCCGCCTCGAAGATGCCGAACCGGGTGGCGACCGACGAGGCCACCAGGGCCGCGCCGGAGAGCACCGACAGGGCCCGACTGCGCCGACTGAGCAGCGCGGCGACCGCGCCCACGCCGAGCAGCACGTTTCCCGCCCGGACCAGCCGGCCGCTGTGACCGTGCCGGTAGGGCTCACCGGTGATCCTCAGCCGCTCCATCCGATGGCCGCCGACCAACTTGATGGCCGCGCCGGCGACGGCGAGCCGCCGCAGCGGCACGGTCTCGGCGGCGGGCGCCGCGATGAGACCGACCCCGGCGGCCGCCGCGAGGGCACTGCCACCGAAGACGAACGGCAAATAGGGGTACGCGTCGTGCCAGGCCGGTACGGCGGTGTCGGCGAGCAGGACCCCGGTGTACGTGGCCAGCGCCGGGGCGGTGGCCGCCGCAGCCAGGCCGGCGACGTCGCCGACGGAGGGAGCGAGCCGGCGGGCGAGGCCGAGCACACCGTGCTGCGGGAGCCGTGGCCCGAGCTCGGCGATCGCCGCCACACCGGCGGCCGGCCCGAACGCGGTGAGGATCCAGGTGCCCACCGACATCGGTGAGGTCAGCTTGGCGACCCGGAGCATGTGGTGGAACCGCTCCGGCCGCCCGAGGTCGTGCACCAGCAGGTACGCGCTGGCGACGGTCCCGCCCAGGGCCGTCCAGCGGCCCACGCGGCGCAGCGAGGGGCGTCCGGTCAGCTGGGCTCCCGCGCCGATCAGCGCGCTGCCGGCGGCGAGGCCGCCGCTGAACAGGTAGCCGGCGATGTCGCGTTTCCACACCGGCGCCTTGAGGATCGGTCGGCCGTAGTAGGAGCGGAAGTCGGCCGGCGGCACGGTGAGCTGCTCGCCGCCGTGGCCGCGACTTCGGCGCGTCGCGTCGGTCATGGCCGCCTGCCCAGGAACGCGACAGCCGTGGCGGCTGCCATGGTGAGCGCGGCGAGGCCTGCGTGCTTCCACATCGCCGGCAGGTCCCGTGTCGTCACCACCGGATCGGGCGGCAACCCGTACACCTCCGGCTCGTCCAACAGCAGGAAGAACGCACCATCACCACCCACACCATCGTTCGGGTCGTGCCCGTACAGACGCGCCTCGGGCACACCCCGCTCCTGCAACGTCGCCACCCGCGCCGCCGCCCGCTCCCGCAACTCGTCCAGAGGCCCGTACTGGATCGACTCCGTCGGACACGCCTGCGCACACGCCGGCGTCATCCCCGCACCCAACCGGTCGTAACACAACGTGCACTTCCACGCCCGACCATCATCCTTACGCTGATCGATGACCCCGTACGGGCACGCCGAGATGCAGTAGCCGCAGCCGTTGCAGATGTCCTCCTGCACCACCACCGTCCCGAACTCCGTCCGGAACAACGACCCCGTCGGGCACACATCCAGGCAGGCCGCATGCGTGCAGTGCTTGCACACGTCCGACATCATCAACCACCGAAAATCCGACCGCTGCTCCACACCCGTACCCCGCCCCGGCGGCTGCCCACCCGGCATCCCCAGGAACTCCGGCCCACCCGACATGCGGGCCGCCGCGACCGGTGAGCCGGGTGGCAGACCCGGGTCGGTGCCGGTGTCGGTGCTGGTCCGCGCGCCCACGGCCGCCGTCGCCGGGCTGACCGCCGGCCCGTCCGGATAGCCCTCGAACGCCGGCGTCTCCCGGCCGACCGAGCGCGGCTGCTCGACGAACGCGACGTGTCGCCACGAGTTCGCCGTCAACGCGCCGGTGTTGTCGTACGACATGCCCAGCAGATCCAGACCACTCTCCGGAACGCCGTTCCACTCCTTGCAGGCCACCTCGCACGCCTTGCACCCGATACACACGCTGGTGTCGGTGAAGAACCCCATCCGCGGCGGCGCGTCCCCGTAACCGGCGTCCGAGGCCGGATCGAGCGGCCCGTACAGGGCGTTGGCGTGGGGCATCGGTCAGGCCTCCTGGTCGCTGCTGCTGTCGGCGACGTCGGTCGTGACCAGCGGTGGGTAACGGTGGCTCAGGTCCCCCGACCGTCGCCGGTAGTCGACGACGAGGTCCAGCAGATCCTGTCCCCTCGGGCGTCGGCCGGGCCGCACGTCGCACGTGCCGACCTTGCTCTCCTGAATGAGGACGTTGGGGTCGAGCGTGATGCCGAACAGGTCGTTGGCCGAGTCACCGGTCACCAGACCCTCGTAGCCGAAGTGGTACGGCAGCCAGACCTGGTGGATGATCCGATCGTCCACCCGCAGCGGGGTGATCCGGTCGGTCACCAGGACCTTCGCCTCGATTGCCGCGCGGGCGCTGACCAGGTGCGCCCAGCCCAGGTGGCTCAGTCCCCGCAGGGCGGCCAGCTCCGGCGACACCTCGACGAACATCTCCGGTTGCAGCTCGGCGAGGTGCCCGACGGTCCGGCTCATGCCGCCGGCCGTGTGGTGCTCGGTGAGCCGGCTGACCGTGAAGACGTACGGGAAGACGTCGCTGTGCTGCTCCGGAGGGCTCGGGTTGAGGGTGTTGATCGGGTGGGTGTAGACCTTGCGGGCCGGGTTGGCCTGCTGCCGGTAGAGCGGGTTGCGCACCGGCGACTCCACCGGCTCGTAGTGCGTCGGCAGCGGCCCGTCCAGCACGCCGCTGGGCGCGTAGAGCCAGCCCTTGCCGTCGCCCTGGAGGATGAACGGGTCGTCGCCCGCGATGCCCGCCACGCCCGAGCTGTTCGGCGGCGGCCGGTACGAGGGCGCCTTGTTCTTCTCGAAGTCCGGCACGTCGTACCCGGTCCACTCGGCCTTGTCCGGGTCCCACCACACGTACTTCTTGCGTTCGCTCCACGGCCTGCCGTCCGGGTCGGCCGAGGCACGGTTGTAGAGGATCCGCCGGTTGGACGGCCACGCCCAGCCCCACTCGAGCGCCACCAGGGACTGCTCCGAGCCGGGCTTGCGGCGGGCGGCCTGGTTGACGCCGTCGGCGTACACGCCTGTGTAGATCCAGCAGCCGCCGGCGGTGGTGCCGTCGTCCTTCATCTCCGTGTAGCTCGACAGCGGACGGCCACTGGCCACGTCGTACCCGTTGATCTCGTAGAGCACCGATTCGGCGCTCGGCTCGGCGTGCGGACCGTGCGTGGGGTAGTTCCAGGTGAGGTCGAGCAGCGCCCGGTCGCGGGCCCGGGTCGAGCGGGCCAGCCGTTCCCTGACGATGCGGCCGAGGTGGTAGAAGAACCACAGCTCGGAGCGGGCGTCGCCCGGCGGCTCGACGGCCTTCTCCCGCCACTGCAGCAGCCGCTGCGTCTGGGTGAACGAGCCCTCCTTCTCCACGTGGGAGGCGGCGGGCAGGAAGAACACCTCGGTACGACACTCCTCCGGGACGATCTCGCCCGTCTCGATCTCCGGGGCGTGTTTCCAGAACGTGGCGCTCTCGATCATGAACAGGTCCCGCACGACCAGCCAGTCCAGGTTGGCCATCCCGAGGCGCTGCGCGCGCCCGTGCGCCGAGCCCACGGCCGGGTTCTGCCCGAGCAGGAAGTACCCCTTGATCTTCCCGTCGATCATGTCGAGCACCTGCTGATAGGTGCCGTGGTCCCCGGTCATCCGGGGCATGTAGCCGTAGCAGTAGTCGTTGTCGGCGGTCGCTGCGTCACCCCAGTACGCCTTGAGCAGGTTCACGCCGTAGGCGCGCGCGTTGCCCCAGAAGCCCTTCTGCCCGGGATGCCGGATGCTGTCCACCCACTCGTCGAGCGTGGGGTGGTCGGCGTGGTGCGGCATCGGCAGGTAGCCGGGCAGCAGGTTGAACAGCGTCGGAACGTCGGTGGAGCCCTGGATGCTGGCGTGTCCCCGCAGCGCCATGACGCCCCCGCCGGGCCGGCCCATGTTGCCCAGCAGCAACTGGATGATCGCTCCCGCGCGGATGTACTGCACGCCCACGCTGTGCTGGGTCCACCCGACCGAGTAGACGAGCATGCTCGTCCGCTCCCGGCCCGAGTTGGCCGCCCACGCCTGGGCCAGTTCGAGGAACTTGTCCTGCGGGATGCCGCAGACCCGCTCCACCATCTCCGGTGTGTAGCGGGAGAAGTGCCGCTTGAGGATCTGGTACACGCAGCGCGGGTGCTGCAACGTCTCGTCGCGCTGGGTGTCGCCGCCCACCGGCGCGCCGTGCGACTCGTGCTCCAGCCCGGCCGCCGTCTCCCGCTGCGTCTCGGTGTCCTGCGAGGAGACGTTCTGCTCGGCGCCCTCGTACTGCCAACTGCTCTGGTCGTAGCTGGCGTTCTCCTCGGCGAAGCCGGAGAAGAGCCCGTGCAGGTCCTCGGTGTCCCGATACTCCTCGGTCACGATGGTGGCCGCGTTCGTGTACGCCACGACGTACTCGCGGAAGTCCAGCTCGTTGTCGAGGATGTAGCGGATCACGCCACCGAGCAGGGCGATGTCCGTGCCCGCCCGGATCGGCAGGTACGCGTCCGCCACCGCGCTCGTGCGCGTGAATCGCGGATCGACGTGGAACACCTTCGCCCCACGGCGCTTGGCCTCCATCACCCACTGGAAACCCACCGGATGCGCCTCGGCCATGTTCGAACCCTGGATGACGATCATGTCGGAGTTCGACAGGTCCTGCTGGAACTGGGTGGCGCCGCCGCGACCGAAGCTGGTCCCCAGACCGGGGACGGTGGCGGAGTGTCAAATACGCGCCTGGTTCTCGATCTGGAGAGCCCCCATCGCGGTGAACAACTTCTTGATGAGGTAGTTCTCCTCGTTGTCCAGCGTCGCCCCACCCAGACTGGAGATCCCCAGCGTGCGGTTGAGCGGCCGGCCCTCGGCGTCCCGGTCTTCCCAGGTCTCGTCCCGGGCAGCCAGGACCCGGTCGGCGATCATGTTCATCGCCGTGTCGAGGTCGAGATCCTCCCACTCGGTGCCGTACGGCCGCCGGTAGCGGACAGTCGTCTGCCGCAACGGACTGGTCACCAGGCTCTTGCTCGCCGAACCCTTCGGACATAACCGACCCCGCGAGATCGGACTGTCCGGATCACCCTCGATCTGCGTGACCTGCCCGTCCTTGACGAACACCCGCTGACCACACCCCACCGCGCAGTACGGACAGACGGACCGGGCCACCGAGTCGGCGGTGTCGGTGCGGGCGGTGAGCGTCAGCGACCGGGCGGACTTGGCCGCGGCGCCCCGGCCCAACGGGTCGGTGCCGGTGAGCTGGCGATAGAGCGGCCAGCGCTCGACCCAGCGGCGCACCCCCATCGCTGCACCTTCCCCATGAAAGCCACTAAATGTGAACAGTCCGACACTAGATGAGGTGTCGGCCCGGGCGCAGCGGGATCAGCAGAGCGATGCCTCCCCCGGCCACTTTCCGCCGGCCGAGGGAGGCATGGTGGATGAGGTCGCGATCAGCTCGACGGTTGCGGGACGACCAGGCGGTCGCCGAAGGTCCGGTAGCGGTGCAGCTCCCAGAACAGCCAGCCGATGCTGACGATCGCCAGCAAGACGAAGATCAGTGAACCGGAGAACGTGTCCCACAGGGTGTGCAGGACGACGACGCCTCCGAAGGTGCCGAGGAACCCGAACAGCCGGCCCACGCTCGGGCTGGCCAGCAGCGCCCACAGCGCTCCGGCGGTGAGCCCGGTCCAGGCGGTGTGGCCGGCGGGCGCGGTCAGACCGCGGATGAACAGGGTCTGCTCCACCGCGCCGATGTTGCCGTGCGAGCTGAGCAGCGCGGTGAAGGCGTACCCCATCGTCTCCAGCGCGGCGAAGCCCATGCCGGCCGCGACACCGATGACCAGGCCGTCGGACGGCAGGCGGCGACGGTGCTGCGCCAGGGCCGTGAACAGCAGCACCACGGGGACGATCAGTTTCGCCGACTCCTCGATCAGCGCCACGAACAGCATGGGCAGGGTGCCCAGGCCGCGCAGGGTGTCGTACTCCAGGGTGCCGGCGACCACCGTGCCGATCACCCCACCGAAGAACGCCGACGTCACCAGCACCGACGCCGGAACCTGCCAACGCCCGGTACGGGCCTGGGCGAACGTGAGGAACGTCAGGGGGGCCAGGGTCGCGCCGAGCAGGATCAGCGCCGGCACGAAGTTCGGATTCTGGGTGCGGACAAGGGTCCGCAGCACCGCCACGTACAGGATCAGCCCGATGACGAACACTCCGACCCACGCCCACCGGCGAGAACGATCACGCATACCGCGCAGTCTCGCGGATCGGTGTTACGAAGACCAGCCTCGACGCTGAGATCCCGCGACTGCCGACGTACCTCGCCCATTTCGGGTCGCCGCGTCTGCGGGTCGGACAACCGATGGCGGTGACCGTCGGTCCGTGGGAGCGGACGCGGCCGTCAGCGCCTTTCGCCGCAACCCAACCCCGTCTGGAGTGAGGACCTATTCGTCTAGGTTGGTGGGCCGGAACAGCCGGAAGCGCTTGGTCACCACCAGGGTGTCGTCGTCGACGGTGAACCCGGGATCGCCCAGCTCGGCGCGTACCTCGGCACTGTGCCAGAACGACTCGTGCCCCGCTCGCCACTGCGCCACCGACTCGTCGCCCTCCCCCTCGGCCAGGGCGTGCTCCAGGTCCACGTCGGCGAGCCGGACCACCCGCACGTCGGTCACCTCGATCACCGCCACCCGCCGGCCGTCGGAGTCCACCACCGCGGATCGCTGACCAACCTCGGGCAGCGGCTCGTTGGCGTGCTCGTAGCCGAGCAGCAGCGCGGACGTGGAGGTCTTCGCGCCGGACCGGATCGCGGCCACCAGCGTGTCCCGCAGCGGCCCGGGAAACCCGAACTCCACCACCGGAAGATCATCCACATCCATACACGGAGGGTACGCCCGACCGACGGTGACGAGGGCCAGCGTGGCAGGGTCTCGTGGATGGCCACCTACGACGTCGCCCTCGTCCTGCTCGTCGACCCCAGCGGGGCGGTGCTGATGCAGCATCGCGACGAGCACGCTCCCGTCTCGCCGAACCAGTGGAGCCTTCCCGGCGGCCACATCGAGCCCGGCGAGTCACCCGAGCAGGCGGCCCGCCGCGAGCTGCTGGAGGAGACGGGCCTGAGCGCCGGCGAGCTGCGTCCGCTGTGGAGCGGACCGCGCCCGTACGAGGCCGGCTTCCCGCACACGGTCACGGTGCACGTCTTCCATGGCGTCACCACCGCGCGACAGGAGGACGTGGTGCTCGGCGAGGGCCAAGCCATGGTGTTCGTGCCGCGTCAGGAGGTGCGCCATCGTGAACTGGCGGCCTCGACCGCGCTGGTCCTGTCCATGATCTAGGGTCCCGGCTCGTCGGCAGCCTCGCCGCCCGAAGTCCCCCGGAGACGGATGCGGAACGGAGTTGTCGGCGTGGCAGGGCGGGCCTACCGTCATGGTGCACCTCCCGGTGCGCAGGCAACGGCTACTTCCGCTTCCAACGGGGAGACGCGAAAACCGTGTCCACCTCTGGTCTCGGGCGTGCGGCGCGGCCACACCGCGCTGATCACGAGATCGCAAACCCCGTTGCCCGCCCCAGACAACCGCCGCTACGGTCGTGACCGCACTTCCCGGTGCGTAGGCGACGGTTACATCTGGAGGGGTTCCGGCCCCGGTGAAGGACATCCGTGGCCGACCTCGATCTCGGGAAGCGCGACCACACGCACACCCGGTGCGCAGGCAACGGTTACTTCCCGGCTCCGCAGATGGGGGATCGAATCCCCCCGGCACCTTCGGGTGGCGGACTAGTCCGTGGCCGACTCTGATCTCGGGTGTGCGCGGTGGTGGCGCCTTCTCGGCCGACTGACGTGGGGGACGTCGTGGCCAAGTTCAACGTCAAGCTCCACATGAGCCGGCAGCGGCCGGTGACCGCCGAGGGCGCGCCCGGTTTCGTCCGTGAGCCGCGCCTCGAACTGTTCCTGCTCGGTGTCTCGAACATGGTCGGTGAGGCCGCCTTCTACGAGGGCTCCACCGACCGGGACGCCCGTTTCCGGGACCTGGTCGCCAGCGTCGCCGTCGCCGACCCCGACTGGTTCGCACGGTTCGTACCGTGGCTTCGAACCCGCGCGATGATGCGCTCGGCGTCGGTGGTGGCGGCGCTCGAGGGTGCCCGCGCCCAGGTAGCGGCGGGAATCACCGGTTCGCGCGCGGTCGTCGATGCGGCTTTGCAGCGTGCGGATGAGCCGGGCGAGGCGCTCGCGTACTGGCTGGCTCGTCACGGCCGGGCACTGCCCAAGCCGGTGAAGCGGGGCATCGCCGACGCGGCGGTGCGGCTCTACACCGAGCGGAGCCTGCTCAAGTACGACTCCGTCGGGCGTCAGGTGCGCTTCGGTGACGTCATCGACCTGACCCACCCCACCGCCAGGGATGAGCGACAGGGTGACCTGTTCCGGCACGCGCTGGATCGGCGGCACCAGCGGGACAATCCGGTCCCGGAGTCCCTGCGGATGCTCAGGGCGCGGGAGGCGCTGATGGCTATGCCGGTCGAGCAGCGAGGAGAGGTCGCGGACCGGGCCGTGTTCGACGAGGCCGGTATGACGTGGGAGGCCCTGGCCGGCTGGCGACAGAGCGCGATGGACGCGGCAGCATGGGAGTCCGTCATCCCGACGATGGGTTACCTGGCGCTGCTGCGTAATCTGCGCAACTTCGACCAGGCCGAAGTCAGCGACGCCGTCGCGGAGACCGTTGCGGCCAAGCTCTCCGACCCGGCGCAGGTGGCAAGCTCGCGGGTGCTGCCGATGCGCTTCCTGTCGGCGTACAACGCGGCACCGAGCCTGCGGTGGGCGTACCCGCTGGAGAAGGCGTTGCAGCACGCCCTCGGGAACGTTCCCACCCTGGACGGGCAGACGCTGATCCTCATCGACACGTCCGGCTCGATGCAGAGCCCGTTCAGCAAGGACGGCACGCTGCGCTGCTGGGATGCCGCCACGGTGTTCGGCCTCGCGCTGGCCGCCCGTGCGCGGGCGGCCACGGTGGTGTCGTTCTCCGACGACAGCCTGGTTTTCCCCGCGGTAGCGGGCGAGTCGGTCCTCGCGGCGGTGCGGCGCTTCAAGGACGGCGGCTACTTCATCGGCAGGGGAACCGACACCGAGAAGGCGGTCCGGGAGCACTTCGACCGACACGACCGGCTGATCATCCTCACCGACGAGCAGGCCCACTGGCACGGCTCGGCGGATGTCGTCGCGACGGTGCCGGCGGAGGTGCCCGTCTATACCTGGAACCTGGCCGGATACCGGGTCGGGCACACGCCGAACGAGACGGGGCGACACACCTTCGGCGGACTCTCCGACGCCGCGTTCGCGATGATCCCGCTGATCGAGGCCGGGTCCAACGACCAGTGGCCCTTCTGATCCGCGCTGTGGGGCCGCACCCGCCCCGCAGCGCGCGGTTCAGGGCAGGAGATCGGCGGTCAGGGCGATGAGGGCGCGGGCGGCGGCGCCCACCGGGCGGTCCACAGGCGTGGCGAGCGACGCCGTCCAGTCGAGGTCGGCGTCGGTGACGGTGAGCGTGCGTACGCCCTCGGCGTCGCCGACGGCGAAGCGGGGCAGCAGCGCGATGCCGAGGCCGTGCCGCACGTGCTCGGCGCCGGTGCCGATGTCGGGGATCTCGATCGTGACGCGCCGGGACAGCCCGGCGGTGTCGAACGCCCGGTCGGTGACGGCGCGGTTGCCGTACCCGACCGGGGAGTCGATGAAGTCCAGGCCGGCGAGCTCACCCAGCGTCACCGCCTCGCGGGCGGCCAGCGGGTGGTCGTCCGGTACGACGAGGTCGATGACCGAGCGGGCCAGTTCGGTCAGGTGGATCTCCGGTGGCGGTGCGCCGGGCAGGGAGACGAACGCGAGGTCGAGCCGGCGTTCGGTGAGCGCGTCGATGAGCCCCTGGGAGCCGGCGGGGGCGACGCTTGTGTGCAGCAGCACCCCGGGGTGCCGGCGGTGGAACTCGCCGAGCAGGGCCGGCAGGTGCAGGAGCCGGGTCGACGTCATCGTGCCGATGCGCAGGGTGCCACGGAGGCCGCCGTGCACCTCGGCCACGGCGTCGCGGGCGTCGCGGGCCGCGTCGAGGGCGACGCGGGCGCGGGGCAGCAGCGCGGCGCCGGCGTCGGTGAGGAGTACGCGTTTGGAGTTGCGGTCCAGCAGCGGCGCCCCGAGTTCGCGTTCCAGGGTCTTGACGGCCGCGGAGACGGCGGACTGGACGACGTGCAGGCGGGCGGCGGCGCGGGTGAAGTTCTGCTCCTCGGCCACGGCGACGAAGTACTCGAGTTGGCGGAGTTCCACGCCCGCAAGTATCACCGATCGCGATCGTTACGAGCGCCAACTTTCGTTGGACGTGATGATCGGGTTCGGCGACAGTGGGTTCATGTCGTTGACCACCCTGTCCTCCCGCCGGCCCGCCACCGCGACCGCCCGCGACGGAGGATCCGCTCGCCGCCATGGCCGGGGCTTCTGGGCGATCGCCCTGGCGTTCCTTACCGCGATGGCGTTCTGCACCGTGCCGTCCCCGCTCTACCCGCTCTACATGGCCCGGGACGGCTTCTCCACGTTCATGGTCACGATCGTGTTCGCGGCGTACGCGGTGGGCGTCGTGATCAGCCTCCTGCTCGCCGGGCACGTCTCCGACTGGGTCGGCCGGAAGAAGATCCTCATTCCGGCGCTGGCGTTGGAGCTGGTCGCCGCCGCGCTGTTCCTGGGCGACGCGTCGCTGCCGGTACTGCTGGTCGCCCGACTGGTGAGCGGACTGGGCGTCGGCATGATCACCGCGACCGCCACCGCGTACCTGCAGGAACTGCACGCGGCGCACCGGCCCGGCGCGTCCCGCCAGCGCTTCGAGGTGGTCTCGACGGCCGCCAACATCGGTGGGCTCGGCGTGGGCGCGTTGGTCGCGGGCGTTCTCGCCCAGTACGTCCACGCGCCGCTGCGCACCCCGTACCTGGTGTTCGCCGTGCTGCTGACCGTCAGCATCGTGGCGGTCGCGGCGACCCCGGAGACCGTCGAGGAGCGGCTGGTCAAGCCGACCTACCGGCCGCAGCGGATCAGCGCCGACCACGGCGACCGGCCCGGGTACGTGGCCGCTGCCGCCGCCGGCTTCGCGTCGTTCGCCGTGTTCGGCCTGTTCACCTCCGTCGCCCCGGGCTTCGTCGCGGGCGCCCTGCACCTGCCGTCGCGGGCGCTTGCCGGCGCGGTCGTGTTCGCCGTGTTCGGCGGCGCCGCCGTGGCGCAGACCGTCACCAACCGGCTCCCCGCCCCGACGAAGGTACGGCTCGGGCTGCTGGCGCAGGCGGTAGGCGTGCCCGTCGTGCTGGTGGGCATGCACACCGCCAGCCTGACCGCGTTCCTGGTCGGTGGTGTGGTCGCCGGTGTCGGCGCGGGCGTGCTGTTCAAGGCCGCCGTCGGCACGGTCGCGGCGATGGCCGCGCCCGCCCGGCGCGGGGAGGCCCTGGCCGGGCTGTTCCTCATCGCCTACCTGGGGATGAGCCTGCCGGCGGTCGGCATCGGGATCGCCACCCGAACCGTCAGCACGATCACGGCGATGACCTGGTTCACCGGGCTGCTGCTCGTCCTGCTCGCCGGCGTGACGGCGTTGTTCCGGCGCAGCTCCGTGACCCGGTGACCCGGCGACCGGGGCCGGGCCGACGCGGGCCGACCCCGGCCTCGGCGGTCACTGCGGCGGGTCGGACCACCACGGTTCGAGGACCACCGGGTCGGCGACATAGGCCCGCACCTGCGTACGCTCCTCCTCGGTCAACGTCAGCGCGCGCAGCCGGGCGCCCCACTCGGGCACCCGATCGGACTTCCCCAACGCGATCGACAGCTCGATCAGGCCGGCCAGCGCCGTCGCCTGCTCGACCGCCGGGGCGTCCTCGGCGCGACGGCGCATCCCCGAGTCGAGCGCCCGGTAGGCGGCCCGGTCGTCCATCTTGAACTCGCGCAGGATCCGCGCGTTGTCGAGCACCCGGGCCAACCCCTCAAGCTCCGTCGAGCCGCCGTACTCCAGATCCTTCGGCTCGTCGCGCTGGATGAAGATGATGGTGTTGCCCGACGGGTCGACGACGCTGAACCGGGACGCCCCGGCGCGGTAACGGGTCAGCCGGGGCAGGCCCTTGACCAGCACCCTGCCGTGGGCACGGCGCATCGCCTCGGCGAACGCGGCGTGGTACGGCGCTACCGCGTCGACCATCACCAGGCAGCCGCCGGTCTGTTCCTTCGCCGGGTCGAGGCCCTTCGGCGCGGGCCCGTAGTGCAGCGCGAACCCGCTGAACTGCACGACCAGGTACACGTACGGCCGCAACTGCTCGTGGGGCACCTCGAAGCCCAGCGCGCGCCAGAAGGCAAGGGTCTCCTCCGGTGCCGGGCAGGGCAGCAGCGGCACTGTGGTCTCGTTCGGCCGCACACGGTCCGCACTGGTCGTCATGGTCACTCCCGGTCCGCTCGGCAGGTCGGTCATTGTGCCAGCAGTCGCGGCGGGCCGCGCCGGACCCGGCCTCCTACCCAGGGAGGAGGCGCGCTCCGACCAGGGGCCGCAACCGGGGCCGGCGGTCGGACGCGACAGGCGGGAACGGCCACGAGCATCTACAGACATGACTACCGTTCTGCGTCGGGCGACACAGTGGAACCGCCCCCTCATGCTCCTCGTCGGCGCGATGGCGGCGCTCGCCGTCGTCGCCACTGTCGGCATCGTCGTCGACCCACGCGTCCTCACCGGGGCGCCGATCTGGCTCAAGCCGTTCAAGTTCGCGGTGTCCTTCGTGCTGTACGGCGCTACGCTCGCCTGGATGCTCTCCCTGCTGCCCCGGCGTAGCCGGACCGCCGAACGAGCCGTCCTGGTCATCGTCGCGGTGGCGGTGCTGGAGAACGTCTGGCTCGTCGGGCAGGTGCTGCGCGGGCAGACCAGCCACTTCAACTCCAGCACCCCGCTGAACACCGCGCTGTTCGCGGCGATGGGCACGGCGATCGCGGTGCTGTTCGTCGCGCACCTCGTCATCGGGATCGTGGTGCTGATCCGGCGGATTCCCGACCGGGTCGCCGCGACCGCCGTCGGGTGGGGGCTCGGCCTGTCCCTGCTCGGCATGCTCGCGGCGGTGCCGATGGCGCTGCCGATGCAGGACCCGGGCATCGAGGGCATCTCCGGGGCGCACAGCGTGGGCGTGGCCGACGGTGGGCCCGGACTGCCAGTGGTCGGCTGGAGCACCACCGGGGGCGACCTGCGGATCGGGCACTTCGTGGGGCTGCACGCGCTCCAGGCTCTGCCGATCCTGGCGATCCTGCTGACCCGGTTCGCGACCCGGCTCGACGCGCGCACCCGCATCCGGCTGCTGGTCATCGCGGGCGGCGCGTACGGCGTACTCACGATGGTGTTGACGTGGCAGGCCCTGCGCGGGCAGCCGCTGCTGCGCCCGGACGCCCTCACCCTGGTCGTCGTCGCGGCCCTGGTGGTCGCGACAGCGACCGCCAGTGGTCTGGTCCTGGCCCGCCGACGCCGCCCGGAACTGGCGCTCGCGGCGTGACCGCGACCCTGTTCTCCCTGACGTTCGCGGTGGCCGCGCCGTTCTGGGCGCTGATGATCCTGGTGCCGCGCTGGTCGTGGACCGCCCGGATCATCGGCTCGCCGCTGATCGTGCTGCCGGTCGTGGTGATCTACGCGCTGTTGGTGATCCCGGCGTTCGGTACGGTGCTGCCGGCCGTGACGTCGCCGACCCTGGACGGGGTACGCGAACTGCTCGGCACGCCCGACGGCGCCGCGGCAGGGTGGGCGCACATGGTCGCGTTCGATCTGTTCGTGGGCCGCTGGGCGTGGCTGGACAGCCGGGAACGGGGGGTGCCGGCGCTGGTCATGGCTCCGGTGCTGTTGCTGACCATCCTGCTCGGGCCGCTCGGACTGGCCGCCTACCTGGCGGTACGCACCCGGTGGCGGCGGCCGGCGGTCGCTGCCACCGACCGCGAGCACCTAGGCTGACGGCCGTGGGGTGGCTGGGACGACTGTTCGACACGCGGGACGCGCGCGTGCGGATGGCGCTGCTCGACCTCAGCGGGTTGTGTTACCTGCTCGTCGTGCCCCACCCCCATGTCACGCCGACCGTGACACAGTGGATCCTCGCGGTGGCCGCGTTCGCCGGCGCGCTCGTGACGTATCGCCGGCCGGTGGCCAACCTGGTGCTCCAGACGGCGCTGCTGGCCGTCGCGATCTGCCTCATCGACGACCTCACCATCAACCAGGTGGGGGCGAGCTGGGCTCTGCTCGAAGTCACCATGCTCGCGGGTCGCGCCCGCACCATCTCGCTGGCCGCCGGGCTGCTGGCCGTCGTCGACCTGGCCGACTCCATCGGCGACCCGCTGCGCCAGGCCGCCTCCGGCGTCGTCGGGCTGGGCCTGGAGGTCGGCGTCCCGGTGCTGCTCGGCCTGGTCATCCGGGGCAACCGGGAGCTGGGCCGGCAGGTTGTGGAGCGGGCGCTGGCGGAGCAGCGGCGCCGCGAGTCGGAGAGCCGCGCCGCGCGCGCCGACGAGCGCAGCGCCATCGCCCGCGAGCTGCACGACGTCGTCGCCCACCACGTGGCCTCGATGGTGCTGCGGGTCGGTGTGGCCCGGCACGTCCTCACCGACCTGGACCCCCGGGTGGACGAGGTGTTCGACGACGTGCACGGCACGGGCACCGCGGCCCTCGCGGAGCTGCGCCGGCTGGTCGCGGTGCTGCGCAACCCCGACGGGGTACGCGGCGACGCGGCGCTGACCGCGATCGAGCCCTCGGCGCTCCCCTCGGCGCTCGGCGCCGCCGTCGACCGGGCCCGCCAGGCCGGCATCACCGTGGAGGCCGACATCGACGCGGCGATCGGCTCGCTCGACGCCGTACGTGGTCTGGCGGTGCTGCGGCTGACCCAGGAGGCGCTCACCAACGTGGCGCGGCACGCCGGGCCGTCCGCGCGGGCGCACCTGACTGTCGCCGTGCACGACGCCGCCGTGCACTGGGAGGTCACCGACGACGGGGGCGGCGTCGACAGCGCGCCGACGACTGCGGTGCCGGCCGGCGGCGGCCACGGCATCACCGGGATGCGGGAACGCGTCGAGGTCCTCGGCGGCCGGCTGGAGGCGGGCCCGACCGGCACGGGCTGGCGGGTGCGGACGGTCCTGCCGAACACGCTCCCCGAGACCGCCGCCGCGACGCCTGTCGGGTCGGCGCCCCGAGCCCGCGAGGCCCCGGCCGGGTCACCGACCCCGGAGCCGGCGTGATCCGCGTCCTGCTTGTCGACGACCAGCATCTCATTCGCGCGGGCCTGCGGATGCTGTGCGAGGCGCAGCCCGACATCGAGGTCGTCGGTGAGGCCGACAACGGCCGCGAGGCGGTCATCCTCGCCGCGCGGCTTCTTCCCGACGTCGTCGTCATGGACCTGCGCATGCCGGGCGTCGACGGGATCACCGCGACCGGGCGGATCCTCGCCGAACGTCCCGCCACCCGGGTGCTGGTGCTGACCACGTTCGGCGACGACGACCACCTCTATCCCGCGCTGAGCGCCGGCGCGTGCGGTTTCCTGCTCAAGGACGCGCCCCCGACCGAGCTGCTGGACGGCATCCGCCGGGCCGCCGCGGGCGACAGCCCTTTCAGCCCCGAGGTGCTGCACCGCCTCGTGCAGCGCGCGGTGCGCGCCCGTGCCGAGCCGCCCCGACAGGTGCAGGGGCTGACCGCCCGCGAGCGGGACGTGCTGACACTTGTCGCCGAGGGCCTGTCCAACACCGAGATCGCCGAACGCCTCCACATCGGTGTCACCACCGTCAAGACCCACATCACGAGTCTCATGACCAAGACCGACAGCCCCAACCGCGTACGCCTCGCGCTGTTCGCGCGCGGCGCCTGACCCTCGCCGCTACCGGCCGCAGGCGTAGCCCTGCATGCCCCTCGGGTTGGCCCCGGCGGCGAGCACGCCCGTGGCCGGGTCCCGGGTCACGGCGCAGAGCCGGCCCAGACTCCACGCGTCAGCGAGCCGCACCTCGTGCCCGTACGCCCGCAGGGCCGCCACCACGTCGGCGTCGAGCCGGTCCTCCACCAGCAGGACGCCGGGCTCCGAGTCGCGGGGGTAGAACGACGCCGGCAGGCTCACGGTGTGCCACGCGGGAGCGTCGATGGCCTCCTGCAGGTGCTGGCCCCCGACGAGGTGGCGCAGCAGGAACGGCACCTGCCACTGGTCCTGCTGGTCGCCGCCCGGTGTGCCGCACGCCAGGATCGGCTCACCGTCGCGGTGCACCATCGTCGGGCTCAGCGTGGTGCGCGGTCGACGCCCCGGGGCGAGCGACGAGGCGAGGCCCTCCTCCAACCAGAACATCTGGAGTCGACTGCCCAACGGAAACCCGAGCTGCGGGATCGTGGGCGAACTCTGCAACCAGCCCCCACTGGGCGTCGCCGAGATCATGTTGCCCCACCTGTCGACGACGTCCACGTGGCAGGTGTCGCCCCGGGTCACCCCGTCGGACCGTACCGTCGGCTCGCCCGTCGTGGGGTCCGCCGGATCGCCCCGGTGACCGGCGCCGGATCGGACGTGCGCCGGCAGACGCGGCGGCGTGCCGTCGGGACGTCCCGGCCGCAGGTCGGTCGACGCGCGGTCACCGATCAGGGCCGCCCGCTCCCGCGCGTACGCCGGGGAGAGCAGCGCCGCGGCGGGCACCTCGGCGCTGTCGCCGTACCACGCCTCGCGGTCGGCGAAGGCCAGCTTGAGCGCCTCGACCTGGGCGTGGATGCCGGCGGCGGTCGCCGTCTCGTACGCGCCGGGGTCGTCGAGCGCATCGAGGGCGGCAAGCGTCTCCAGCAGCACCGGGCCCTGGCCCCAGAACCCGGTCTTCGCCACCGAGTAGCCGTGCCAGTCGATTGTGGCCGGGGCCTCCCAGCTCGCCGAGTACGCGGCCAGGTCGTCGCCGGTGACCAGCCCCGGGTGTGCGCGGCCACTGGAGTCGCGGAACGGCTGCCGGCTGAACTCGTCGATCGCCTCGGCCACGAAACCCGTACCCCAGGCTCGGCGAGCGGCCTCGATCTGCGCCTCCCGGTCGGCGCCTGCCGCCTGCCCGGCCTCGACGAGTTGGCGCAGGGTGCGCGCGTACGCCGGGTTGGTGAACCTCTCCCCCGCGGCCGGTGGCCTGCCGTCGCGCAGCCAGAGCTGGGCGGACGTGGGCCAGTGCTCCTCGAACAGCGACCGGACGGCCGCCACTGTCGCACCCACGCTGCCCACCAGGGGATGACCGGCGGCGGCGTAGCCGATCGCCGGTTCGAGGACGTCGGCGAGGGACATCGTGCCGTGCTCGCGCAGCAGCAGGAGCCACGCGTCGACCGCGCCGGGCACGGCCGCCGCGAGCGGACCGGCGCCCGGGACGAGATCCATGCCGAGGGACCGGAAGTGGGCGATCGTCGCGCCGGCCGGTGCCGGGCCCTGCCCGCACAGCACCTTCGGGCGGGGATCCGCAGCGGTCGCCACGATGGCCGGCACCTCGCCCCCCGGGCCGTTGAGGTGCGGCTCGACGACGTGCAGGACGAAGCCTGCGGTGACGGCGGCGTCGAAGGCGTTACCGCCGCGTTCGAGGGTCCCCATCGCGGACTGGCTGGCGAGCCAGTGCGTCGACGACACCATGCCGAAGGTGCCCTGCAACGTCGGTCGGGTCGTGAACGTCATGACCACACCTCACTCCTGAGCGCGGCCCGGAGCGTACGACGGGGGCGACGGGTCAGAGCCGGCGGGGCCGGGCGTGCAGGGCCGCCCGCAGCGCCGGACCGAAGACCCGCCGGACGTCGGCCGGGGACAGCGCGTCGATCGACCGGATCGGGTTCAGGTACCGCGTGAAGATCAACCCTCCGAGTACGCCGACGGCGGCGGTGGCGCGTTGCGTCGCGTCCGGGCCGCCGAGAAATTCAGCGATGCGGAGGCGCAGCTCACCGTCCAGGTAGTCCCGCAGGGCGCGCATCGTCTCGTCGTCCTGCACCGCCATCCGGTTCTCGGCGGGCACGCCGGCGTCCCACAGACCGGTGACCGAGTCGAGCAGACGGTCGGCCAGGCTGGCCTGGTCGCCCCGCAGAGCCTGATCCAGAGCGGAGGGGTCGACGCAGAGCAGGTTCAGTGACTGGCTGAAGAGGCCCTGCTTGGAGCCGAAGTGATAGCTGATGAGCGCCGGGTCGACCCCTGCGGCGGCGGCCACCGCCCGCACCGTCGTACCCGGGTAGCCGTGCTCGCGGAACAGGTCACGGGCGGCCGCGGCGATGCGGGCCCGGGTATCGGGGTTGCCGCGGGGTCGACCCCGAGTTTTATTCAACACCGTTGAATAATGCGCTCCCGCGCTGGCACGGTCAACGCCGACACCAGCACAGCGAGGAGTGCACAGATGCGTACCGTCGTCTTCGGCGCCACCGGACCCACCGGCCGCCAGATCACCGAGCAGGCCCTGGCCGCCGGCCACGAGGTCGTCGCGGTCACCCGCCGCCCCCACGACGTCCGACCCCGCGCCGGCCTCACCGTCGTCGGCGCCGACGTCACCGACCCCGACGCGGTCGACCGGGCCGTCGCCGGCAGCGACGCCGTCCTGTCCAGCCTGGGCGTACCGCTCACCCCGAAGCCGATAAGCGTCTACTCGCGGGGCAACGCGCACATCGTCGCGGCGATGCACCGCCACGGTGTGCGGCGGCTGATCACGGTCAGCTCCAGCGTCCTGGACCCGACCTGGCGGCCGAGCGGCGAGTTCTTCTTCAACAACGTGCTTGATCCACTGTTCAACCGCCGGGTGGGCCGCACCGCCCACGAGGACATGCGCCGGATGGAGAAACTCGTACGCGAAAGCGACAGGGACTGGACCATCGCCCGCCCGTCCGGCCTGTTCGACCACCCCACCACGACGCGCTACGAGGTGGCGGAGAACGTCGCGGACGGCCTGTTCACGGCACGCGCGGACCTGGCGGCGAGCATGCTGGCGCAGGTGACCGACGACCGGTTCGTCAAGCGCGCGATGGCAGTGATCACCACCGAGGTCCGGCCGAGCATCGCGGGACTGCTGTGGCGGGAGGCCGTCGTCAAGAAGAAGTGACGCGGCACGGCGTGGCCCGCTACTCCCCCGGCCGTGTCCGGACGCCGTCCAGCGCGACGGTGAGCACGTGGTCGCGCTGCTCGGCCCGGGGGAAGTGCCCGGACGCGATGGCGCTGGCGAGCCGCATCACGTCGTCGATAGTCACGTCGTCGCGGACCTCGCGCGCCCGCTGGGCCCGCTCCAGCAGCGGCTCGCCGGCCGCGTAGAGAGCCCGTCGACATTCGTCGTACGCGGCGGACTCCCGGTTGAGGCCGGCGGCCAGGGGCTGCTTCGCCCCGATGTACTCCACGAAGCGCCGCAGCCACGCGTACAGGCCGTCGCGGGGTGCCCGACCCCCGGCCTCCTCGGCGGCCTCACACACCGCCTCGACCTCGCTGATGTAGACGTTCTCGATCAGCACCTCACGCGTCGGGAAGTTGCGGTAGAGCGTCGCGATGCCCACACCGGCACGGCGGGCGATCTCCTCCAGTGGCGCCTCCGCGCCCTGCTCGGCGAAGGAGGTGCGGGCCGCCGTGAGGATCGCGTCGTAGTTGCGTGCCGCGTCCGCCCGGTGCGGACGGGCGGCGCGTAGGTGAGTGAGGGCCGTCACGGTGCCGATGTCTCCCCGCGTTAGCAAGTGGAGGCCACCTATCACTAGAGTGATAGTGCGCCTCCATTTATCTGGAGGTTCCCTATCAGTCTAGCTCGGAAGAAGGCCACCCATGTCCCCGACTCCCGCCCCCCGACGCGGGATCGCCCTGGCGCTCATCCTCGGCTCGCAACTGATGATGACGCTGGACACCTCGATCATCACGACGGCGTTGCCGCACGTGCAACGGCAGTTCGGTTTCTCCCAGTCCGGGCTCTCCTGGGTCCAGAACGCCTACGTCCTCGCCTTCGGCGGCCTCCTCCTGCTCGGCGCCCGCGCCGGTGACCTGCTGGGCCGCCGACGCGTGTTCCTGGCCGGCATCGCCCTGTTCACCGCCGCGTCGCTCGCCGCCGGCCTGGCGCAGAGCGGCAGTTGGTTGATCATCGCCCGCACCGTGCAGGGCCTCGCCGCCGCGCTCGCCGTGCCCTCCACGCTCGCGCTGCTGGTAGCCGACTATCCGCAGCCGGGCGCCCGCGCCAAGGTGATCGCCCTCTACAGCGCAGTCATCGGTGCGGGCGGCAGCGTCGGCATCGTGATCGGCGGCGTCTTCACCGACCTGCTCTCCTGGCGCTGGGGAATGCTCGTCAACGTCCCGATCGGCATCGCCATCGCGCTGCTCGCGCCGCGGTTCCTGGCCGAGACCGAACGCCGCCCCGGCACCTTCGACCTCGGTGGCGCACTGACCTCCACCACCGGCATGACCGCCCTGGTGTACGGCTTCATCCAGGCCGCCGCAGCCGGTTGGAGCGCCCCGAGCACAGTGATCTCGCTGGGCCTCGGTGTCGTCCTCCTGGTCGCCTTCGTGCTGATCGAGCACCGGGCACCCCAGCCCATCACCCCGCTGCGGCTCTTCCGCAGCGTCGAGCGCTCCGGGTCGTACGCCGGGCGGATCCTCATCGTCGGCGCGACCTTCTCCACGTTCTACTTCCTCAGCCAGTACCTCCAGGAGGTGCTGCACCTCAGCGCCCTGCAGACCGGCTTCGCGTACGTGCCGATCACCGGCATGTTCTTCGCCATGGTGTACGCCATCCGGCCGTTGCAGGACCGCCTCGGCCGCCCCGCGCTGCTTGTCGCGTCCCTCGTCGTCGCGCTTGTCGGAATGGCGTGGCTGTCCCGGATCTCGACCGGATCCAGCTACTTCCCGGACGTGCTGCTGCCACTGCTGGTGATCGGCATCGGCCAGGGCATCGCCATCATCCTGATGACCCAGGGCGGCGTGGCCGCCGTCGAACCGCAGGACGCCGGCGCCGCGTCCGGCCTCGTCAACGTCGCCCACCAGCTCGGCGGCTCACTCGGCATCGCGATCCTCACCATCGCGTACGCCCGCGCCAGCTCCCCGACCGACCCGACCGCCGGCTTCCACGCGGCCTTCACCGGCGCGGACGTCTTCTTCCTGATCGCCCTGGGCCTGGCCGTCGTCGTGGCCGTCGCGGGCCGCCGCGCCAGCCGGCTCGCCAGCCTCCCCGCCACCTGAGGACCCGGGCGGTCAGCTCGTCGGCCCGGGATCGCGACTGTGGTACTCGGGGCGGAGCTTGGCGCTCGCGAACGCCGCCTTCACCGCCGCCGACAGCGCGGCGATGTCGTACGCGCCGTGGTGGCGCCGGCCGTTGATGAAGAACGTCGGGGTGCCGGTGACGCCGCTGAGGTCGGCGGAGTCGACGTCCTCGGCGATCCGATCGACGCCCATCCGCTTCGCCAGGTGCTCCCGGAACCCTTCGAGGTCCAGGCCGAGCTGGTCGGCGTAGCCGAGCACGTCCGGGGGATCCAGTGCGTCCTGGTGCGTGAGCAGCAGGTCGTGCATCTCCCAGAACGCGCCCTGCTCGCCGGCCGCCTCGGCGGCCTCGGCGGCGAGTTGGGCGTGCGGGTGGACGTCGGTGAGTGGGAGATGCCGCCAGACGTACCGGATGTTCGCGAAGTCGGCGAGCAGTTCCCGGACCACCGGCTCGGCCTGCCCGCAGTAGGGGCACTCGAAGTCGCCGTACTCCACGACCGTCACCGGCGCGTCGAGCGACCCGCGCAGGTGGTCGCGCTCCGGATCGACAGGCAGTTTCAGGTCGACGATTCCCTCGGTGACGCCCAGCAGGGCCCGCGCACGCCGCGCCGGCGACAGCCGCCCGACCGAGCGGAACACCAGCCAGGTGACGAGGGACGCGACAAGCGTCGCGACCAGGATGCCGAGCTTCGCCTCGTCCAGGGCGGCGCCGCTCAGGGCGTGGGTGGCGATCAGGAGCGCGACGGTGAATCCGATGCCGGAGACCGTGCCGACCCCGGCGACGGCGAGCCAGCCCACCGGTGGACGGAACCGGTTGCCACTGAGCCGCGCCACCAGCCACGAGGTGACCACGATCCCGAGCGGCTTGCCGACGACGTACGCCACCACGACGCCGAGCGTGACCGGGGAGGTCACGGCCCTGGCCAGCAGGTCACCGTCGAGCACGATCCCCGCGTTCGCCACTGCGAAGAGCGGTACGACCACGTAGCTCGCCCAGGGGTGGTAGAGGGTCTGCAACCGTTCGTTCGGTGACAGCGCCGAATTGAGCCCGGCCTGGGCCATCCTGGCGAGCTGCGGGGTGGGCTGCTCCCGGAAGAGGCGGAACTGGTCGCTCGCCCGCTGCAACTCGGTGCGGCCGGGCGCGTAGGCGTACGTCAGCAGGCCCATCACCAGGCCCACCACGACCGGGTCGACACCGGACTCGGAGACCGCCACCCACGCCGCCACGCCCAGCAGCGCGTAGACCGGCCCGAACCGCACACCCCACGCCCGGACGAGCAGGACGACGGCGAAGATCCCCGCCGCGACGAGCAGCGCGGCCGGCGACGGATGATGCGGGTAGGCGATCGCCAACACCACGATCGCCACCACATCGTCGACGACGGAGACGGTCAGCAGGAAACCCCGCAGCCGATCCGAGAAACGCGGCCCGAAGACGGCCAGCGCACCGAGCGCCAGCGCCGTGTCCGTGGCCATCACCGCACCCCAACCCACGGCCGTCGTGCGCCCGGCGTTGAACGCGAGATAGATCGCGATCGGTACGAGCATGCCACCGAACCCGGCCAGCATCGGCAATGCCAGTCGACGCCGCTCCCGCAGCTCGCCGATGTCGAACTCACGGCGCAACTCCAGCCCCGCGACCAGGAAGAAGAACGTCATGAGGCCGCTGTTGACCCAGGTCCGCAGGTCATCTGTCAGGTGCCAGTCGCCAAGCTGAACCGCGAACGACGTGCCCCAGACCGACTCGTACGACGACGGGCTCAGGTTGGCCCACAGGAGAGCCACCACCGCGGCGATCAACACCACCCGCGCGCCGCCGGTCTCGGTCTGCAGGAACGCGCGCAGCGGCGCGTTGAACCGGCCCGACCAGGCCGTTCGCGTGGACCATCCCCGGTGCGGGTTGTCGCTCGTCACCGGGACATCTTCCTCGACGTGATCGTCCTCGGCGCGGATTTGGGCACGAGGCGAGCGTCTCTCGCGGGCGGCCCCACGATCAGGGCATGCACGCAGCGCCACTGCTTGGTAGCGTACCGGTGATCTCGCTGGCGGCGGCTGGCGGTGACCCCTGGGGAGGGTGGGCATGTGCGCGGTTGACCTCACCGTCCACGCCACGCAACTGCTCGACGGGGTGCGGCAGCAGCGGTGACGGCCAACCCGCTCGTCGCCGCCGCAGCGGACACTCCACCCAGCCCCTGGGCCGGTGTATGGATCTGCGAGGACATCGAGCTCATCGCCCAGGGCGTCCGCGACGGCAGCTGGATCGACGGCAGCCTCGGTGTGGTGAGTGCCGGCCTCGACGCCCTCGCCCTCGTCTCCGACCCGGTCGGCGCGCTGCTCCAGTACGGGATCGCCTGGCTCATCGAGCACGTCAAGCCGCTCAGCGAGGCGCTGGACTGGCTCGCCGGCGACCCGGCGCAGATCACCGCACACGCCCAGACCTGGCGCAACGTCGCTACCTCGCTCCGTGAGGAGGCAGCCGAGCTGACCCGCGCTGTCGGCAACGACGTCGCCGGCTGGGGCGGCGGCGCCGGCCCCGCCTATCGCACCTGGGCCGCCGAACAACAGCAGGCGATCACCGGCCTCGCCCAGGGCGCCGACGCCATGGCCGCGATCACCGAAGGCACCGCCGGCCTCGTCGCCGCCGTCCGGCTCCTCGTCCGCGACGCCATCGCCACCTGCGTCTCCCGCCTCATCGTGTACGCGGGCGAACTCGTCGTCACCGGTGGACTGGCCACACCAATGGTCGTAGAGCAGGTCACGACGACTGTCGCGTCCTGGGGCGCACGGATCGCACGACTGCTCCGCGGGCTGCTGGTCAGCCTGCGACGGCTGATCCCGGAGATGCGCCGACTCGGCGACTTGATCGAGAAGCTCAAGCAGGCCCTCGGCCGACTCCAGAATCAGTCATCCGGCCCGCAGCGACCCGACGGTCCCGAACCGACAAAGATTCCGGGCGGCCCCGGCGGACCGGACTTCACCAAAGCCGAGATCGACTCGCGGAAAATCACCGCCTACGCCATGAACCCCGACCACCCTGTCGGCAGGAACAAGTACCACGTGATCAACTCCGCCACCGGCCTCGGCCCGGAGGATGCCGGCGTGATCATGCAGCAGATCCGCGAGGGCGTACTCGCCGGCAAGCCTCTACCAGGAAAGGCAGATGACTACGGCCAGCGGTGGTCCGTCGACCTCCCCCTCACCGGGCCCGGCGGCACGATCACCGTCCGCACTGCCTGGATACTGGAGAACGGGGCGGCTGCACCCCGGATGGTGACCATCTCGTTCCCGCCGAAGGAAGGATGAGATGTTCGAGCTGTACGACGTGGTTGAGCTCCGAGAAGCCATTGAGGACGAGCAACTGCCTGCCGGGGCAGTGGGAACAGTGGTTCATATCTTCAATGGCCCCCCGACGGCCTATGAGGTCGAGTTCGCCGACTCCGACGGCCGCACCGTCGCCATGGTCACGCTCCGGGCCGACCAAATGACGCACCCCGAGGGGTAGTTGATCGCGGGTCGATGTACCCGGTCACCGGCGCAGGCGACGGGAGCATTCGCCGTCGTGGCCGTCGCGGAGCAGGCAACGCCGACCGCCAGGCATCCGCAGGTCGCAGAAGACCCGGTGACGGACGCACTGCTGGTCCTCTTCGGAGACGGTGGTCTCCCCCGGGTCGGCCGTCGGCAGCACCAGCATCCAACGGCCGATGACGCGGGCCAGGCGTTGCGCGGCGGGCAGGTCGTTGGCGACGACGGGTAGGTGGATGACGTACCGCTGGGTCATTGGCTGTCGTCCCGCTCGTTGCGGGCGCGGGTCTGATCGATCTGGTGACGGCGCAACGCGCCCTTGATGCGCCCGTTTTCGCGGCGACTCTCGGCGAGGGCGGCGTAGACGGCGGCCATGTCGCCGGCGACCCGGTCGAGGAAGGCGTACACGTCGTCGGGGTTCAGGCCGCGATGTCCGACCCCGACCGGCGCGAAGCGGCGCTCACGCACCTGCCACGGCAACAGACTGGTGTACGCGGCGGAGCGGTAGGTCGCACGATCGCTCGGCGGCTCTGGTCGCTGGTTTTTGGGGTTCATTGCTGCCTGCCTTCCGGTCGCGGAGGGGCGAGGGATGTTCGGGGAAGCACGGTGGCTGTTCGAGGGCCGCGCCGCCGCCGTGCTGTGATCAGACTGCGACAGTCCGCAGTGGAAACGCAACGTTCTAAACCGCGATTTCGCCGTTGTGCATTGACTTTCTTTGCCGTAACCCGTAGGTGTTGCAGGAGAAGGTCACGCAGCGTTGCGTCATGGAACCAGGGAGTGTGCGGATGCCCGAGGACATCGGATCGACAGTGCCACGCCGGCAACTCGGCCGGCTGCTGCGGCAGTTCCGCAACGAGGCCGGGGTGACACTCGACGCCGCCGCCGAGGCCCTCGAATACAGCCGGCAGAAGATCTGGCGCCTCGAATGCGGTCAGGGCTCGGTCCGGGTGCTCGACGTCAAGGCGATGTGCGAGCTGTACGGGGTGTCGCCGGAGATGACCGAGGCGATGCGCGGGCTGGCCGCGGAGACGAAGTCGAAGGGCTGGTGGCACGCGTACGGCGATGCGGTGCCGAACTGGTTCGAGCTGTACGTCGGCCTGGAATCCGCCGCCTCACGCCTCCGCCGTTACGACGAATCGCTCATTCCTGGGATCCTGCAGACCAAGGAGTACGCCCACGCGCTGTACCGCCTTGGCGGGATGCTGAGCGAAGAGGATCGTGAACGAGCGGTTCAGGTTCGGCTTCAACGGCAGGCATTGCTCTTTCGGCGGCTGCCGGCCGCCCCCAGGCTGGAGGCCGTGCTGTCTGAAGCGGTGCTACGCCGGGGCCTCGGGGGCTCGGTGGTCATGACCGCACAGCTCGATCACCTAACCAAGCTCTCCGAGTTGCCGAATGTCGGTGTCAGGGTGTTGCCGTTGGTGGCGGGGCCGCAGCCCGGCGCGGTTGCGGGGTCGTTTGTGATCCTCGATTTTCCACCAACCAGGGGCGGTCGCGCCGCGCCGGAACCGTCAGTGGTCTACAGCGAATCGTTGACTGGGGCGCTCTACCTCGACAAGCCCGACGAGTTGGCCGCCTATGAACGCGTCTGGCGCGGACTGGATGCGCTAGCCCTCGGCGAGGCAGAATCGACTGACATGATCAAGCGGATCGCTGGGGAGATGCGGCATGACTGACCTGAGCGGCGCCGTCTGGCGCAAGAGCACCCGCAGCGGCGACAACGGTGGCGACTGCGTCGAGGTTGCCACCAACGTCCCCGGCATCGTCGCCGTCCGCGACTCCAAGGACCAGGCCGGACCGGCTCTCACCTTCCGCCCAATCGCTTGGTGCGCCTTTGTCAGCAGCGGTGAATACCCACAGCGGCAGGCTCCCGGCCCGGACCGGAGGGGTGGACGTTTCGATGGCTGACCTACGCGCCGGGCTCCTGGCGACGACGCTCGTCATCGCCCTCGCCGGGTGCTCCGACAGCGCCCCCGATGACGGGCCGCCGGACAGGACCGCCAGCGCCAGCCCGGCACCGGTACGGACCGACAGAGGCCCGATCGCCGAACGGTTTCCCCGCCTCGGCACCTTCATCGACGTCCACTGGCAGACGGCACCGGCCGGGCCCGAGAGCCGCACCACCGTGCCAGGCCCGACCGACACGCGCATCGAGGCACTTGTCGTGCTGCGACCCGACACCATTGCCACAACCATCAAGGCGTACGAGTGGCAGCCCGCTCCGCCCGGTTGGGAAGCGTCGCTGAGCGCCGAGCTGCGTCCCTTCCTGCCCACCGGCGGGACCTGGCAGGTAAGCGAGAAGTACGCCGCGGACGTGCGGACGGCACAGTACGGCGGCACCGTCTATCTCGACGCCGGCAGCGGCACGGTCTTCCTGCGGGTCTTCGACAGTTGACCCAGCCGACGGGTGACGCGCCACTCGTACGGGTAGTGTCCGATCATGGCGATTCCCCACCTGACGGCCGCTGACGGCACCTCCCTGCCGGCGATCGGGCTCGGCACGTACCAGCTGAACGGTTCGGCGGGCGTCGACGCGATCGGGCAGGCGATCCGGGCGGGTTACCGGCTGATCGACTCGGCGGTGAACTACGAGAACGAGGGCGCGGTCGGCCGGGCCGCTCGTGCGGCGGACGGTGTACGCGGCGAGTTGGTCGTGACCTCGAAGCTGCCCGGTCGGCACCACAGCTTCGACGAGGCGCTGACCACCATCGAGGAGAGTGTCTACCGCACCGGCCTGGACCGGATCGACCTCTACCTGATCCACTGGCCGAACCCCAAGGTCGACAGGTACGTGCAGGCGTGGCGGGCGCTGATCGAGGCTCGGGAGCGCGGGCTGGTCCGGCACATCGGCCTGTCCAACTTCCTGCCCGAGCACATCGACCGGCTGGTGGCCGAGACCGGTGTCGCGCCGGTGGTGAACCAGATCGAGATGCACCCGTACTTCCCACAGCAGGAGGCGCTCGACTACCACCGGGAGCACGGGATCCTCGTGCAGGGCTGGAGCCCGCTCGGGCACGGTAACGACCTCCAGCGCCACCCGACGATCGTGGAGATCGCGGCCGCCCACGGCATCAGCCCGGCGCAGGCCATCCTCGCCTGGCACGTGGCCCGCCAGGTGATCCCGCTGCCCAAGGCCGCCTCCCCGCAGCGCCAGATCGAGAACCTGGACGTCTTCGGGGTCAAGCTCACCGACGCCGAGGTCGAGGCCGTCACCGCGCTGGGCCGCCCGGACGGGCGGCTCTCGGATCAGGACCCGGCGGTGTACGAGGAGTTCTGACGGTCCCGACCCGCAGACTCTCCCCCTCCGCTCCGCCGACCCGGGCCGGACGATCGCTGAGTGGTCGATCCGTGTCCGGCGCTCCGCTGGCGTCCACGAGGCCGGCCGGGCTCGGCGGTCAGGCCGCCGCCGCGGTGACCGATTCCTGCAGCGGGCCGGCGAAGTGGCAGGCCGCCGCGTGCCCGTCACCCACCTGCAGCAGCGGCGGGGTGGTGGTGGCGCAGACCTCCTCGGCCTTCCAGCAGCGGCTGCGGAACCGGCAGCCGGTCGGCGGGTCCGTCGGACCGGGAACGTCGCCGGCCAGCCGGATGCGTGTCTTCGGCGCCCCGCCGCGCACGACCCCCAGATCGGGTACGGCGGAGAGCAACGCCTGCGTGTACGGGTGCTGCGGGGTGCCGTAGAGCGTGTCGCGGTCGGCGATCTCGGCGACCCGACCGAGGTACATCACGGCCACCCGGTCGCAGAAGTGTCGCACCACGCCCAGGTCGTGGGCGATGAAGACGAACGCGATGTTGAACTCCTTGCGCAGGTCTTCGAGGAGGTTCATCACCTGCGCCTGGATCGACACGTCGAGGGCGCTTACCGGTTCGTCGGCGACGATCACCTTGGGCTGCACGGCCAGCGCGCGGGCGATGCCGATGCGCTGCCGTTGGCCGCCGGAGAACTCGTGCGGGTACCTGTTGTAGTGCTCGGGGTTGAGCCCCACCACCTCCAGCAACTCCCGGACCCGGTCCAGTTCCCTGCCCTTGGGCACGAGGTTGTGCACGCGCAGGGGCGCGCCGATGATGGTGCCCACCGTGTGCCGCGGGTTGAGCGACGAGTACGGGTCCTGGAAGATCAGCTGCAGCTCCCGCCGGTACGGGCGCAGGTCCTTCTCCTTCAGGTGCGTGATGTCGTTCCCCTGGTAGAGGACCTGCCCGCCGGTCGGTTCGAGCAGCCGGGTGATCAGGCGGCCGGTGGTGGTCTTGCCACAGCCGGATTCGCCGACCAGGCCGAGCGTCTCGCCGGCGCGCAGTTGCAGCGACACCCCGTCGACGGCGCGGATCCGGTGGTCGTTGCGGCCGAACCATCCGTCTCCCCGACCGGTGAAGTGCATCTGCAGGTCCCGCAACTCCAGCAACGGCGCCCCGCTCGCGTCGGCAGGCGCAGCGAGGGTCGCGGTGTCGGTGGTGGCAGTGGTCATCACGTGTTCCTTCAGGGCAGCCGGGGCAGGATGTCGGTCTCGAAGATCCCGGCCGGGTCGGGCAGGTGGCAGCGGGAGGTCCGGGTGGTGTCCGCCGTGCGGGAGACCAGGTCGGGCAGGTCCACGGCGCAACCCTGCACCCGACCGGCGAACTCGCACCGGGGGTGGAACGAGCATCCGGTGGGCAACGCGAGCAGGCTGGGCGGCGTGCCGGGGATGGGGTGCAGCCGGGCCGGTTCGCCGGAGACCGCCGGGATGCTCTCCAACAAACCCCAGGTGTACGGGTGCAGTGGCCGGCCGAGGATCGACTGGGCAGTGCCGTACTCGACGCCGCGTCCGCCGTACATGACCAGCACGTCGTCGGCGATCTCGGCGACGACACCGAGGTCGTGGGTGATGAAGAGGACCGCCGAGCCGAAGTCCTGTTGCAACTCCATGATCAGGTCGAGGATCTGCGCCTGCACGGTGACGTCCAGCGCGGTGGTGGGCTCGTCGGCGATCAGCAGTTTGGGGTCGTTGACCAGGGCCATCGCGATCATCGCGCGTTGCCGCATGCCGCCGGAGAACTGGTGTGGGTAGTCGTCCAGGCGGCGGCGGGGGTTGGGGATGCCGACCCGGCCGAGCATGTCGACCGCCCGGTCTCGGGCCACTCGCTTGGCCACCCGGTGGTGTGCCCGGTACGCCTCGACGATCTGGTCGCCGACCGTGAAGTACGGGTGCAGCGACGACTGTGGGTCCTGGAAGATCATCGCGGCGTTGGCGCCGCGTCGCTTGCGGAGTTCGGCGGGCGGCATGCCGACGATCTCCTCGCCGCCGACCGTGATCGAGCCGGTCATCCGGGTGCTGCGCGGATCGTGCAGGCCCATGATGGCCATGCTGGACACGCTCTTGCCGGAGCCGGATTCGCCGACCACCGCGAGGGTGCGACCCAGTGGTAGGGAGTAGCTGAGCCCCTGCACGGCCTGTACGACGCCGTCGGCGGTCGGGAAGGTGACGGTGAGGTCCGTGACCTCCAGGTAGGACGGCCCGGCGGTGCGGTCGCCGGCGGCACGCCGGGCGCGGGAGACCGTCTCGGGCCGTCGGTCCGGGGTCGACAGCAGTTGCGGTTCGGTCATCCCAGCCTCACTCGCGGGTCGAGAATCGTGTAGAGGATGTCGACGAGCAGGTTCATCACGACCAGCACCACCGAGCCGACCAGCACGCCGGCCATCAGCACCGGCAGGTCGTACTGGTTGAACGCGCGCAGGGTCAGCACGCCGAGGCCGGGCAACCCGAACATCGCCTCGGTGAAGATCGCGCCGGTCAACTGGAGCGCCAGGTCGACGCCGAAGATGGTGGCGATCGGGGTGATCGCCGCCCGCAGGCCGTGGCGGTAGACCACCCGGCGCTCGCTGATGCCCTTCGCGCGGGCGGTGCGGACGTAGTCCTCGCCCAGCGTCTCGATCATGGACGCTCGGGAGTAGCGGGTGTACGAGGCGGCGTTGGCCAGGCCGAGCGTCAGCCAGGCAGCCAGCAGCCCGCCCGCCCAGGTGAGCGGGTTCTCCAGCAGCGGGTGGTAAGCGGCGTGCGGCAGGAACGTCGCGTACAGCGAGACGAGCAGAGCCACCACGAAGTACGGCACGGCGTTGATCCCGAGCGAGGTGCCGACCATGAGCCGGTCCACGTACGTGCCTCGTCTTCGGGCTGCGACGATGCCGGCGAGGATGCCGACGATCAGGTACACCACCGCGCCGCCGAGGACGATCGAGACGGTGATCGGCAGCGCCTGCCCGATCAGCTTGGTCACCGGCTGGCCGAGGGTGTACGAGTAGCCGAGGCAGGGCGCGTCGCAGTCGATGGTGAGCCCACCCGAGTGGTACGTCCGCCCGACCGCGAGCCCCTTGAGATACCCGCCGATCTGCTGCACGACGGGCTCATCGAGGTTGAGGCTGGCGCTGATGTCGGCGTAGCGCTCCGGGGTGCAGCGCTGGCCGCAGATCGTCCCGGCCGGGTCGGTGGGCGCGACGAAGAACAGGCCGAAGCTGGCGACAAGCGTCACGATGACGACGGAGACCGCGCTGGCGATCCGCCGCAGGATGTAGATGAGCACCGCCGAGGCTCCTGGTGGCAGCGGGCCGGGGCCGAAAAGCCCAGGCCGGAACGGGAGGGGGTGGACGCCGGCCGGCACAGGTGCCGGAGGCCGGCCGGCGTCCACGACGGGGGATGCGGAAGGTCAGTTCTTGAGGAACATGTTCACGTAGAACGGCTCACCCGCGGAGGCGTCGCCCTCGGCGCCACCGATGTTCGTGCCGATGGCGAAGGCGAGCTTGCCGTAGTAGCGCGGCAGGGCCACGTACTTGCCCATGATTTCCTTGTCCAGCTCACCCCACTTGGCGACCGCCTGGTCGGCCGGGAGGTTGCCGATCTCGTCGATCTTGGCGTCCAGCGCCTTGTCGCTGAGCATGCCCCAGCTGAGGCCGTCGGCGATGCCGTGCGTCTGGAACAGCACCGGGAACCAGCTGCCGCCGCTCGGCCAGTCCGAGCACCAGCCCTGCGGCGCCTGGCCCATGTTGACCGGGGCGTCGTAGTCGGCGATCTTGGAGCGCAGTTCCGCGGTGGTGACACCGATCGGCTTCACGGTGAAGCCGGCCGCCTTCAACGCGTCGACCCGGATCTGGTTGGTCTGCTGCGGGATCGGCTTGGTGTTGTCGTAGTACCAGCTGAGCTCGAAGCCGACCTTGCCGGCCGTCTCCAGGTCGGCCTTGGCCCCGGCTGGGTCGCCCTGGCCGACACCGCTCAGGCCCGGCAGCGGCTCGTACTTGGTGTAGCCCGGCACGCTCGGCGGCAGGACGGTGCTGGCCGGCTGGGAGTTGAAGCTGTTGAGGCCGGCGGCCTTGTTGACCTGGTCGTACGGGTACGCCTTGGCGATCGCCTTGCGCACCTCCAACGGGATCTTGCGGGTGTCCATCTGCACCGAGTAGGTGCAGGGCTGCTCGCCCTGGATCAGCTGGGCCTTCTTGTCCCCGGTCACCTGCGGGATCAGCGAAGCGTCGATGGGGCCGTAGTTGAGGGCGTTGGCGTCCTCGCCGGCGCTGTTGAGCACCTGCTGCTGGGTCTTCGCTTCCTCGCTGCCCCACTTGAAGTCGAAGCCGTCCGCGTACTGGTGCCGCACCGCGTCGGTGTTCGGGTCCCAGTTCGGGTTCTTCTTCAGCTTCAGCTCGGTGCCGGGGGTGTAGGTGTCGAACTGGTACGGCCCGGTCGCGAGGGGGTTGTTCTTGTAGTTCTCCTTGGTGTCCTTGGCCTTCGGGATCGGCGTGAACACCGGGAAGGTCATGTAGAGCGGCAGGTCCGCGAACGGCCGGGCCAGGTGGATGACGAGCGTGGTCGGGTCCGGGGTCTCCACGCCGGCGTAGGTGTCACCGCTGGCGTAGGGGCCCTTGTACTTGTCGCCGTCCTTGAAGGAGGTCAGCTGGTACGTCGGGGCGTTGGCGTACACGTCGTGGGCGAACGAACGTTTGATCGCGTACGCCAGGTCCTCGACCTTGACCTCGGTGCCGTCGGCGTACCTGATGCCCGACTGCATCTTGAACGTCCAGGTCAGCTTGTCCGCCGAGACGGTGCCGAGGTCGGTCAGGTCCGGCACGAGCACCGGCTTGCCGTTGCGGATCGCGAACTGGGTCGGGCTGCGGAAGAGCAGCTTCTCGATCGCCAACGCGTCGGCGTAGTAGGTGTCGGTCGGGTCGAACGTGTTCGGGGTCAGCTGGGAGTAGACCGTGATGACGCCCCCCTTCTTGGCGCCGGGCACCTCGGCCGCCGGGCCCTTGGCGGTCGGGTCGAACGCGCTCTGCTGGGTCTCGATGCCCTTGGAGTCACCCCCACCGCTGCTGCCGTTGTTCGACGAAGGGCTGCCGCAGCCGGCCACCGCCATGGTGGCGGCCAGCGCCGCGGCGAGACCAACCTTTAGTTGCCGCACAGACGTACTCCTGTCTTGTCTTCCGGTTTTCCTTCAGCCCGGGGCGTCCTCATCGACGGGTCCGGGGATCGAAGGCGTCGCGCACGGCGTCGCCGAGCAGGCTCAGGGCGAGCACCAGGATCGTGATGCCGAGTACGGGCAGCCACAGGTAGAGCGGGTCGGCCCGGTAGTACGTGGTGGCGGCGGAGATCGTCAGGCCCCAGGACGGAGTGGGTTCGATCAGCCCGGCCCCGAGCACTGTCAGCCCGGCCTCGGCGACCACGTAGCCGGGCAGGGCAAGCGACACGGAGACGACGATCGGCGCCACCAGGTTGGGCAGCAGCTCCTTGAAGAGCACCTGCCGGGTCGGGATGCCGAGCACCTTGGCCGCCGCGACGAAGTCGCGCTCTCGTAGCGAGAGCACCTGCCCCCGGACCAGGCGGGCAAGGCTCGCCCAGCCGAAGAACGACAGCACGCAGATCAGCGAGATGAAGCGGATCTGGGCCACGTCCTCGGACCCGGCACCGTCGGCGCCACCGAAGATGGCGACCAGGACGGCGGAGCTCGCGATCGCGAAGAGCAGGTACGGCAGGCTCAGCACCAGGTCGATCAGCCAGGAGAGCACCCGGTCGACCCAGCCGCCGGAGAAGCCGGCGACCAGGCCCACGACCACGCCGATGATCGTGGTGATCGTGGTGACCGCGACAGCGACGATGAGCGACGGGCGTGCGCCGTACACCCAGCGGGCGAAGAGGTCCCGGCCCAGGCGCGGCTCCACCCCGAACCAGTGTTCGCCTGTCGGTCCGATCGTCGGGAAGCCGAACTCGTCGATCAGGTTCTGGTGCAGCTCGTTGGCGTTCTGCCCCTCCAGCCGAGCGAGCAGCGGCGCGAAGATCGCGATCAGAACGTAGGCGACGCAGATCGCGGCGCAGATCATCGCAGTCCGGTCGCGGCGTAGCCGGGCCAGGGCAATCCGGGTCGGCGACCTGCTGACCGTCCGGGCCGGGGCGGCCGGCAGGGTCGCGGTCTGCGCCCGTCCGTCGCCCGACTCTCCGGCGCGGAGCACCTGGGGCTCCGTGACCATCGGCTCCACGCGGGACGACCTCCTCATCGTGCGGACACATGCCACCGCCACCCGAACGGTTCTCCGACCCGGCGGCGGCTCTAGTGCCGGAACGTTAGCCGGGCAAATGATTTCGTTGTGGGTCAGTCATGTAACAGACTCATGTCGTGAACAACGCCGATTTCATCCTTTCGGATCGCCGATCAACCACCCCACCCAGGACAGCGGCGCGCGAAATGCGCGATCACGCGGAGCGACGACGACGGTCGCTCATCGCCGAGGCGGAGACGTAACGATCAATGTTATTGCAGTTCAATGCTTCGATGCAGCGGGTGCCCCTCGACACGGTCCCGCTGCGGGCGGCACTGACCATCACTGCCCGTAATGGCGCTCAATGGATCGATATCGCCAGCAGGGGTGACAGAAATTCACCTTCAATAATTGTCGTCAGCAGCCAGATGAGTCCAGGCCATTCTGACGTTTGTCGATTAGTAATTGCGCGATCCACGGATGGCCGACGCCCCGATTGGCCGAAGGGGAATACTGGGCGGGTGGAGAGTGCAAGCCCCCGCCTACTGCTGGTCGAGGACGACCGCGCGCTGACCGCGTTGCTCGGCGACCTGCTCGCCGAGGAGGGGTACGAGGTCGACGTGGCCGGTGACGGGCAGCACGGCCTGCACCACGCCCTGTCCCGCGACTACTCCGTGCTGGTGGTCGACCGAGGGCTGCCCGTGCTGGACGGGCTGGGACTGGTCACCCGGTTGCGGGCGCATGGCGTGACCTGCCCGGTACTGCTGCTCACCGCCCGGGGCGCGCTGAACGACCGGGTGGAGGGGCTCGATGCCGGCGCCGAGGACTACTTGGTCAAACCCTTCGAGGTGGCCGAGTTGCTGGCCCGATTGCGGGCTCTGCGTCGTCGACACCAGGACGCCGCGAGCCGGTTGCCGCTGGGACGGCGGCGTTGGCTGGACGTGGGAAACCGGCGAGTGCTCGACGACGACGAGGAGATCCCGCTCTCCGCCCGCGAGTTCGCCGTGCTGCGCGCCCTCGCGGGCCGACCGACGAAGGTCTTCACCCGGGCGGAGCTGTTGAGCACCGCCTTCGACCACGCCGACGCCCCGGGGACCGTCGACGCCTGCATCCATCACCTGCGCCGCAAGCTCGGCCGCGGGGCGATCAGTACCGTGCACGGTCTCGGCTACCGGATCGGCACGGGCTGACGGCATGGACAAGACCCGGTTGGTCCAGGCCCGACGGCGCAGTGTGGCGCAGACCGCCGGCGCGATCGGCGCGGTTCTGCTGCTGGTCGGCGCGTTGATGTTCGTCCTCAGCAGCCGTCAGGAGTCCCGAGCGTTGAACACCGAACTGGATCAGGTGCTCACGATGGCCGAGGACACCGACGACCCGCCGCCCGGCGAGTTCCTGGCCCGTAGGGCAGCTGGATCCGAGACTGTCGAGGTGACCGGGAGCGCGTCGCCGGAGCTGGTCCGGGTCCTCGGTGACGCGGTGGAACGGCAGCCGGGGCGCTTCGACGCAGACGCGGGAGACGACCATCGGGTACGGGTGCTTGTCGCCCGGCGGGCGGACGGGAGCCGGTGGGCGGTCGCCGCAGACCTCGCCCCGCTACGTCAACGCCAGGGCCAGCTCGGCATCGCGCTGCTCGTGGCCGAGCTGGCCGGCCTGGGCGGCGCACTGGTCGCCGCCACGCTGCTCGCCCGCCGGGCGGTCGCTCCCCTGGCCTCCGCGCTGACCCTACAACGTCGTTTCGTCGCGGACGCCTCGCACGAACTGCGCACCCCGCTCACCGTTCTGCACACCCGCGCACAGCTGCTGGCCCGCCGGTCCCGAACGCAACCGGCGGCGCAGCTCACCGACCAGCTCGACCAACTCGTGGCGGACACCCGGTCCCTCGGTGACGTGGTCGAGGACCTGCTGGTGTCCGCCGCCTCCGAACATCAGCCGCCACCGGCCACGGTCGTCGATCTGGCCGAGGTGGCCCGCGAGGTGGTCGCGAGCATGGAGGCGTACGCCCGTGAGGTGAAGGTCGAGCTGCGCGTGGAAACCTACGGTGAGGCACCGATCCACGGTGCGCGCACGGCGCTGCGCCGGGCGGTGACCGCCCTCGTGGACAACGCCATCGGGCATGTGACCGCTGGCGGGCATGTCACCGTTGCCGTGCGACGTCGCGCTGATCGGGTGGCCGTCGAGGTCGACGACGACGGCGTGGGCCTCGACCCGGCCGAGGCGGACGGGCTCTTCGACCGTTTCACGCACGGCGACGCCGGTCCGGGCCGCCGGTTCGGGCTGGGCCTGGCGCTCGCGCAGCAGGTCGCGCGGGCTCACCACGGGTCGATCGAGGTGGCCGGCGCGCCGGGCCAGGGTGCCACCTTCACCCTGCTGCTGCCGCCTCGGCCAAGTGTGTAAGAACTTCGCAAGAAACCGGCAATATCGTGAGGCACAGTGCCATACCGAATGCCGAGGAGATCCCGTGCCCGACACCGTCAACGGACTGCCACTGCACCCGCTCGTCGTGCACGCCGTGGTGGTCCTCCTGCCGTTGGCCGCGATCGGCGTCGCCGCGCTGGCCGTCCGACCGTCCTGGCGAGGCCGCTACGGGTGGCTCGTGGTGCTGATCGCCGCGCTGGCCACGGCCGCCATCCCGCTCGCTACCTCGAGTGGTGAAGGCCTGGAGCGACGGGTCGGCGACCCGGGCGAGCACGCCGAACTGGGCGACACCCTGCTCTGGTTCGCCCTGCCGTTGCTGGCGGCGGCCGTCGCGCTGGTCTGGCTCCACCGCCGGGGCGCCCGGCCGGACGGGGATGTGGCCGGTTCCCGACGCTTGTCCGGGCCGGTCGCGGTGGTAATCGCGGTGCTGGCCGTGGTCGTGGCGGCCGCGAACCTGGTGCAGGTCTACCGAGTGGGCGATTCCGGGGCGAAGGCGGTCTGGGGCAACGTCCCGGCCGCCTCCGCCGGGCACGGCGACGACGACTGACGCGCCGGGCCGACGGTCACCAGGACGACCGATACGACACAGAGGGTGACGGCCGCCGGGGCGAACGCCGGAGTGAGCGTTATGACGCACAGTCATAGATACTTGCGTTTTAACGTGTGTGGGGTTTTTTGATCACGGGGTGTCGTGGTGCGGGGCCTCGTGGTGTGCCTTTGGGGCGGCCGGGGCCGGGGTGGA
>NZ_JBICSN010000001.1:754938-1153144 GCF_043197115.1 Micromonospora sp. NPDC049275 | reverse complement strand
GTTCGTCCTGAGCCAGGATCAAACTCTCCAACAAAAAATTAGTTGAACAGCATCCTGACAACAAACAAATGTTGCCAAAGGAATCCCAACCAGCCAAACCAAAGTTTGACCAGTCCGGGGTATAAATCATAATTGGCACTGGCTTTACAAGCACCCTGTTGAGTTCTCAAAGAACAACCACACACCGATCAGACAACCCAACCTGTGGGCCACCATCCCGGGGCTTTTCGCTCCGTGTCCCCGCCGCTCTCGCGCCGGGCACTTTTACTACGTTACCTCACCGTCTTCGCCGTGTCAAACCGTGTGTCCCGGTCTGTCGTGCTTCGTACGGGTTGGTCCCGGCGCACTCACGCAGCAGCGAACCGCTGCGTCAGGTCGTCGGATTTGGCAGGCCGGCCGCTGCGGTCTCCCGCAGTCTCGCCCGGTGCCCTGCCGGTCGTGAACCTTACCCGGTCGGTTCCGCTGCACCAAATCCGCCTCGCGGCTGATCCGGTGAGCCCCGCCCGAACCGCGTCCGCAGAGGCGAACCCCTGCCTGACCCGGTTACCTGCCCGATCCGGTGCTCCAGGTCTTTCGCCCTGTTTGCCCCGTTCCGCGCTGGCAGAGAGAAAGTTACGCGTCCGTGGGTTTGATCGTCAAATCGGCGGGTGGCGTCCCGCGTCACACTCGTTCCCGTCCGGGCCCGATCAACCACGCGGAGCCCCGCTGAGCTGCGGCGGAGGTCAGGACGCCTGCCGTCGGCGGGCGGCGAACCAGGCTCGGATGCCGAGCACACCGACTGTCGTCCCGATGGCCAGGGACGCGGCGATCAGCAGGGCGTGCACCCACAGGAAGCTGGTGGCGGCGCCCTCGGCCACCGTGCCGGAGGCCCAGGATCGCGGGTCCTGCCAGATGGCGACGGCGAACCGCGGCCAGATCACCCAGGCCCAGATACCGACCCCGACCAGGAAGAGAGCCCACCCTCGCGACAGCACCATGGCAGCCGAGTATGCCAGCGCACCCTGCCCCGCGAGCTGGCCAACGGCACGGCGGACGCGACGCCCGGGCCGCACCCGACGACCGGGGCCTCGCACCCCCGGTGGTCCGTTTCCGGAAGCGCCCGGGTGGGCACTGCGATCCAGGACAGCTGAGGACCATCCCTCGGAGGTGCCCCGTGCAACCCTCGATCTTCAATCCCTGGGCCTGGCGCGACCCCTCCGCCCTGGCCGGCGGATACACACAGACCACCCCCTCGGCCGCCCCGCCGGACGGCCCGGACGGTGTGCACGACGGCCCCGACGCCCCCGGTCCCGGCACTCCGGTGGACCTGGTCGGCTACCACGTGCAGGCGAGCGACGGGCGCATCGGCACGATCGACGAGGCCAGCGACGAGGCGGGCGCCGGACACCTGGTGGTGGACACCGGGCCGTGGATCCTCGGTCAGAAGGTGCTGCTGCCGGCCGGCACCGTGGAACGGGTCGACCACCTGGACCGTGTCGTACACGTCGACCGGACCCGGCAGGAGATCAAGGACGCGCCGCCGTACGACCCGGAATCGACCGACCCGGAGTACCGGGACCGGGTCGGCAGGTACTACACGGACCGCCACCTGCCCCCTCGGGGCTGACACCCCCGGTAGTGTGAGGTCGTGGTCCGGACGGGCAGTTGCGTGTCGGAGGCCGTCGCTGTGGTCGACGGTCTGCCGCGCGGTGTCGTGCCCGTGTTCCCGATCAGCTCCGGCGACGGCCGTGAGCACTTCCTGGACGTACTCCGTGCCGGTGGTCTGCGGTTCCGCGCCGGCGCGCGATGGCGGACGGCTCGCTGAGCCCTGTTTCCGCTGACCGAGGGGGCGAGTCCGCCCCGCTCGGCGCGCGCCAACGCGTGACCCACCTACCCGCACGAAAGGCACCTTGCCATGTCCATCGCACGCATGCTCACCGGCGACCGGCCCACCGGCCGCCTGCACCTCGGCCACTATGTCGGCAGCATCGCCAACCGGGTGCGGCTGCACCAGCGCTACGAGAGCTTCTTCATCATCGCCGACCTGCACATGCTGACCACCCGCAACCGCCGAGAGGACATCGACCAGGTCTCCGGCAACGCCCGCGAGATGGTGACCGACATCCTCGCCGCCGGCGTCGACCCGGCGCGTGCCACGTTCTATCTCCAGTCGGCCATTCCGGAGGTCGGCGACCTCAACACCCTCCTGCAGAACCTGGTGACCGTGCCCCGTCTGGAACGGGTGCCCTCGTTGAAGGACATGGCCCGCGACGCCGGCAAGGAGGAGATGCCGTACGGGCTGCTGGGTTATCCGGTGCTCCAGGCCGCGGACATCCTGTGTGTGAAGGGTGAGGTGGTCCCGGTCGGTAGGGACAACGCCGCGCACGTCGAGGTGACCCGGGAGATCGCCCGCCGCTTCAACCACCTGTACGGGCAGGTCTTCCCGGTGCCCGAGCTGATCCCGGCGGACACGCCGAGTCTGGTGGGCACCGACGGCACGGCCAAGATGAGCAAGAGTCGGGGTAACGCGATCGCGTTGTCCGACGACGCGGCCACGGTGCGCCGCAAGGTACGCGGGATGTACACCGACCCGAACCGGGTGCGGGCCGACGTGCCGGGGACTGTGGAGGGCAACCCGGTCTTCGCGTACCACGAGGTGTTCAACCCGGATCGGGCCGAGGTGGCCGACCTGGCCGACCGTTACCGCGCCGGGAAGGTGGGTGACGTGGAGGTCAAGGAGCGGCTGGTCGTCGCGCTGGAGACGTTCCTGGCGCCGATTCGGGAGCGTCGGGCCGCGATCGAGGCCGACCGGGGCCTTGTCGACCGGCTGATCGTCGAGGGCACCGAGCGGACCCGGCAGGAGGTGCGCCAGACCCTGGCGGAGGTGCGCCGGGCCATGGGGCTGACCGGGGCGTACCAGCAGATACGGCGACGGGCCGAGCGGAGCCGGCGGCGGACGGACGCGCCGGCCTGAGGCACGCGGCCACGATCGGGTCTCCCCATCCGGATGGGGAGACCCGACGTGTCCTCCGGAGGGCGCAGAATGCCAGGATGAGGGGGATTCGTCCGGTGCCGGCCGGTGACGCGCACCGGACGACGATGTTCGAGATCTTCTTCGACCTGGTCTTCGTGTTCGCGCTCACCCGGGTCATCACGTTCATGGCGCAGCCTCCGACCGCGCTCACCCTGGCCCAGGGGCTGCTCCTCCTCCTGTTGTTGATCTACTCCTGGGGCCCGTACCTCTGGTTGGGAAACCTGGTCCGCGCGGACGTCGGCCCGGCCCGGGCGGCCACCCTGCTGGCGATGGCCGCGATATTCCTGGCCGCGCTGGTGCTGCCGGACGCCTGGCGGCAACGCCCGGGCCTCTTCGACCCGCCGCTCACCCTCGCGCTGGCCTACCTCGTCACCCGGGCGGTGCAGCTCGTGGTGCTGCTCTGGGCGAGCGCCGATGATCCACAATTGCGCTCGACCCTGCGGTTCTTCGTCGTGCCAGTCACCGCGGCCTGGCTTCCGCTCGTCGTCGGCGCGCTGCTCGGTGGCGTCGCCCAGACCGTGCTCTGGACGGTCGCCTTCCTGGTCGACATCGGCGGTTCCCGAGTGGCCTCCGTCTACCGTCCCTGGCCACTGCGCAGCCTGGACCACTTCACCGAACGGTTCGGTCTGGTGCTCATCATCGCGCTCGGCGAGGCGTTGATCGCCGCGGGCACCGGGCCGAGGACGATGGCGCCGACCGGGGCCGCCCTGGTCGCGGCGCTGCTCGGCCTCGTCGTCACGATCTGCCTGTGGTGGCTCTACTTCGACCGGCTGGCACCCGCCGCCCGGCAGTCCGTCATGCGCGTTCCCGCTGAACGGCGATCCCACGTCGCCGGCGACGCGTACGGCCTCGCGCACGCCCCCCTGATCATCGGCACCATCTACGTCGCGCTCGGCATCGAGCAGGTCCTCGGCCAGCTCACCGAGGAGCCGGCGCACACCGCCCGGTTGAGTTGGCCCTCCGCCGCCGCCCTCTACGGGGGCGCCACCCTCTACCTGCTCGGACGGCTGGTCTTCCGCCGGCTCACCCTCCGTGCCGTACACCCGGGGCAGGGGGTCGCCGCGCTGCTGCCGCTGCTCCTGCTGCCGGTCGCGCGGTCGCTGCCCGCGCTTGCCGAACTGGCCCTGCTGACCCTGCTGCTGATCGCCGTAACCTGGTACGAGCGGCGGATCGACAGGCGTGGCGAGCTGGTCGAACCGGCGCGACAGGTGCGCCCCTGAGCCTCGGAAAAGTTCCAGCTGCCGTGTCGACATCCCGGGCTCTCGTTCGTCGTCATGCTGTACGGCGATCCCGCCGCACCGAGAGGAGCCGAGACGTGAAGTACATGCTGCTGTTCATGAGCCCCGCGAGCGCCGGGGAGGCCGGCAACGGGTGCACCTTCGAGGACTGGATCCGCTACGACCGGGAGATGAAGGACGCCGGGATCTGGGTCTCCGGGCACCCGTTGCAGGACCTGACCACCTGCACGACGGTGCAGGTCGGCCCGGACGGCGAACGCACGATCACCGACGGGCCGTTCGCCGAGACCCGCGAGGTGCTCGGCGGGTACGACATCATCGACGTGCCGAATCTCGACGTCGCGCTGGAGTGGGCGGCCCGCAGCCCCGGTGCCATCGCCAGCGGATCGGTGCAGGTGCGCCCGGTCGCCGAGATCGAGGTCGAGGGCTGACCGTGGCGGGCGCGGAGGCGGCAGCCGGGTCCGTGGAGGCGGTGTTCCGGGAGGAGCACGGCCGGCTGCTCGCCTCGCTCGTACACCGCTTCGGCGACCTCGACCTGGCCGAGGAGGTCGCCTCCGAGGCGATCGAGGCGGCGTTGACGCACTGGCCGGTCGACGGCGTCCCGAGCCGGCCCGGCGCGTGGCTGCTCACCACGGCCCGCCGCCGCGCCGTCGACCGGTTGCGCCGCGACCGCGTGCTGGCCACCCGGCTGGCCGTACTCCAGGCGGAGGCCGAGCGGGCCGACCCCGCGCCGCCCGCCGACGCGGACCCGGACCTGCCCGACGACCGGTTGGCGCTCTTCTTCACCTGCGCCCACCCGGCCCTGCCCGCGCAGGACCGCGGGGCGCTCACCCTGCGCTTCCTCGCCGGGCTCACCACGGCGGAGGTCGCGCGGGCCTTCCTGGTGCCGCACGCGACGATGGCCCAGCGGCTCGTCCGCGCCAAACGGAAGATCCGCGACGCCCGCATCCCGTTCCGGGTGCCCGGCGCGGACGAACTGCCCGGACGCCTACCCACGGTGCTCCAGGCCGTCTACTCGGTCTTCACCGAGGGGTACGCCGCCAGCTCCGGCCCCGAACTCCAGCGGACCGACCTCGCCGAGGAGGCCATCCGGTTGGCCCGGATCCTGCGCCGGCTGCTGCCCGGCGAGCGGGAGGTCGCCGGGTTGCTCGGACTGCTGCTGCTGGTCCACGCGCGGCGTGCCGCTCGGACCGGGCCGGACGGCGCGGTGGTCCTCCTCGACGACCAGGACCGCGCACTGTGGGACCACGAGATGATCGACGAGGGGCGCGCGCTGGTGCTCGTCGCGTTGACCGGCCCGACGCCCGGGCCGTACGGCGTGCAGGCTGCCATCGCCGCCCTGCACGACGAAGCGGCCGACGTGGCCAGCACCGACTGGCCCCAGGTGGTGGCGCTCTACGACGTGCTGCTCGGCATGGTCCCCTCGCCTGTGGTGGCGCTGAACCGGGCCGCCGCCGTGGCGATGCGGGACGGGCCGGACGCCGGGCTCGCCCTGCTGGACGGGTTGGCCGACGACCCACGTCTGCGCGGCTATCACCTGTACCCCGCGACCAGGGCGGACCTGCTGCGCCGGCTGGGCCGCCTGGACGAGGCCGCGACGGCGTACCGGGAGGCGTTGGCGCTTGTCGGCACCGAGCCGGAACGGGTGCACCTGCTGCGCTGGTTGGCATCCGTCACCGAGGACTGAGCGGACGCCCGCTGTACCCTTCCCCGATGACTCTGCCTCTGCCGCCCGGTGAGTTCGCCGCGTACCTGTTCGACTGCGACGGCACCATCGTCGACTCGATGCCGCTGCACTACCTGGCGTGGCAGCGGGCGCTCGACGAGTGGGGCTGCGAGTTCCCGGAGGACCTCTTCTACGCGTGGGGTGGCCGGCCGACCGCCGACATCATCGTCGCGCTGAACGAGCGGCACGGTCTCGCGATGCCGGTGGCGACAGTCGTCGAGAACCGCGAGCGCATCTTCCAGGAGTTGCTTCCGCAGGTCACCGCCGTGCCCGAGGTCGTGGCGCACATCCACGACGCCCACCGCCGGGTGCCGTTCGCCGTCGTCTCCGGCAGCACCCGCGCCACGGTCACCGCCTCCCTCGACGCGCTCGATCTGCTGGACCGCTTCGACGTGCTGGTGTGCGCCGAGGACTACACGCGGGCCAAGCCCGACCCGGAGGCGTTCCTGCTCGCGGCCCGGCAGCTCGGCGTACCCCCGGGCTCCTGCCTGGTCTTCGAGGACACCGACCTGGGCATCCAGGCCGCGACGGCGGCCGGCATGGCGTCGGTACGCGTGCCGCAGCAGCGCGTCGGCTGACGTCTCAGGCGATCGTCAGCAGCAGCTTGCCCAGGTAGGAGGTCTCCAGGCGCTTGTGCGCCTGGTGCACCTTGCCCAGCGGGAACTTCTCGGCGACGTGCACCACGAACGGCCCGGCCTCGATGAGCTCGTTGAGGCGCTGCAACTGTTGGCGGTTGGCCACACCGTCGTACGCCCGGACCGTCACACCGGACCGTTCGCGCGGTTCCGGCCGCACCCCATGGGCGTACGCGACGACCGCGCCGTCGGAAAGCGTCTCGGTGAGCCGGTCCAGCGTCTTGCCGCCGGCCATCGCCAGGATGCCGCCCACCCCGCCCGGGGCGGCGTCCCGGATCGTCGCGAGCACCTCGGCGGGGTCGGCGTGCCCGTCGAGAGACACGTCGGCGCCGAGGCGGGTCACCAGCGCCACCCCGTCCGGGCCGGAGGCCACCGCTATGACGTTGAGGCCCTGCCGCTTGGCCAACTGCACGGCCAGGTGGCCCTGCCCACCGCTCGCACCGAAGATCAGCAGCCAGGCGCCGCCCGGCAGGCTGAGGGTGTCCAGCCCGGTCAGCGCGGTCAGCGCGTCGGTGGACATGGCACCGGCGTGCTCGGCCGGCACACCCTCGGGCACCTTCGCGACGTACTCGGCCTTGACGGCCGCGTACTCGGCGTAGAACCCGCCCTTCGGTCGGGTGGTGGCCGAGACGTAGACCAGGTCGCCCACCGCGAGATCGGTCACCTGGCTGCCGGCCGCGATGACGGTTCCGGCGCCGTCCGAGCCGGGCACGATCGGAAACTCGGTGCCCTCGGGCACCAGCACGCCCTGTCGCTCGTACACGTCCCACACCCCGACGCCGGCGCTCAGGACCCTGATCAGCACCTCGTCGGCGGCGGCCTCCGGCACCGGAAGTTTCCGCAGGGTGATCACCTCCGGCCCGCCGAACTCGTCCAGGGCCGCAGCCTGCATCCGCTCTGGCACGTCCGCGTCAACCATGTGGGCTTCCTCTCCGGGCCGGCGTCACCGTCGCAGCATGCCGGGTCGACGGCCGACCCGACCCGGTGCTGAGTGCCGTTCACCCACAAGGGCGACCGTGGTGGTGGCGGGTCGCCGTCGACCTGATCCGACGCGCGGTCCCGGCCGCCGGAGGTGGCGGCGCTGGGAAGAGGCGCTCAGGACGTCTTCGGCTCCCGACCGCCGAGGGCCTGCGCGACCGCGTCGCGCACCCGGGCGTCCTCGCGCGCCCGGCGCTGCGTACGGCTGCGGCGGCGGTACAGGTACGCCCCGACGACCAGGGCGATCAGCACGACGAGCGCCAGGACGACAGTCCACGGCAGGGCCCAGCCGTGTGCCGTTGCCTCCACCGTCTTGAGCGAGGTGGTGGAGCCCGACGCGTCGGTGAGCAGCGGAGTGACGGTGGCGGTCGCCGCGAGCCGGACGGCGGGAGCGACACCGCGTACGGGCACCGTCACGTCCCAGCTCTCACCCGGGAGCAGCTGCGGCGGCGCGGCGATGTCACCGGCTCGGGCGCGCAGTACGCCGAACGGACCCGAAACCGAGACTGCCTGCTTCCCGGACAGGGCCGCGTTGCCGGTGTTGTGGATCGTGTAGGCGACTGTGGCGTCGCCCTTGGCGAGCGGGTTGGACGACCCGTCGTACGTCACGTGGAGGTTCTCGATCGCGAGGTTCGGCTTCAACTCGCCGCCGACCCGCAGCGTGATCCGGATGCCGAGGCGGCGGTCCACGTTGATGCCCTCGGCCTGGTCGGGCTGGGTCAGCGTGGTGAGGATGCCGCCGACGTGGTCGCCGGGCGTGGCATTGGCGGGGACGTTGATCGTGAAGGGGACCTGCGCGGTCTTTCCGGGCTGGACCACGACGCTGCCGGCGCTGGCCTTGACCCAGGCGCCGACCGCCACGGACTTCTTGTCCCTGGTGAGCAGGTCGAGCTGCCCGGCGTCGGTGGTGAAGCCGTCGGCGGCGTACACGGCGAGGGTAAGCGGCGCCGGGCCGCGGTTGGCCACCACCATGGCGTCCTCGACGGTCCCACCGGGGTTGACGTTGTAGCTGTAGCTGGACCGGGCTTCGCCGTAGCTGTTCGAGGCAGTCCGAACCGTCCAGGCGACGTTGCCGTCGGCCGCTCGGGCGGGACCGATGCCGACGCCGGCTGCCGCGACGACGGCGAACAGGGACAGCGCGGTGGTACGAGCGAGTGTCTTCCAGCGCGTTACGGACGGTTGCATGTCGGATCCTTGAGGTGATCTTGGGAGTGGGCTAACCGGTGGAAAAGGTTCTTCTCAGCTGCTCAGCGCAGTGATCGTGAGGGTGGTGCGGTAGCTGCCCTTGGCGATGCTGTCCGGGATCTTCAGGTCCAGGTCGGCACCGAGCTTGGCGCCGCCGCGGGGGTGACCCTGAACGGCCGCGCCGAGCCCGCTGGAGGCCGAGAGGCCCTTGCCCTGGTCGTCGAGGGACGACAGGACGGCGGCACCGGCCTGAGCGCCCGCGCCGGCGTCCAGGACGTACGGGGTCCAGCCCAGGTACGAGCCGGAGAACGTCTTGTCGGCGTCGGAGAAGTCGCCGACGCTTGCCGAGATCGACCACGGGGCGAGCGAGCGGCGGCTGTCCGACACCACGATCGGGTTGATCTTGCCGGTCGCCTCGAAGTAGGTGCCGTCGCGCTCCTGCGCGGTGCCCAGGTCGACAAGACCGTTGTAGCCGTCGATCGTCCAGCCGAACTCGCCCGGCGCCGCGTTGGGAACGTTCACCTGGATGGCCTGGCCGTCACCGTGGTACGGGTGCACCGTGACCTTGTCGACGATCGAGCCGACCGGCTGACCCTCAGGCGTGTTGACGCAGGAGAGGCCGTTCTCGACTGCCGCGTTCGGGGCCGCGCAGGTGCCGCTGCGGACGTTCGCCAGGACCAGCTTGTCGCCGCGCACCTGCACCTTGACGTAGCTGCGGACGTGCTCCTGGTTCTGCACCGAGTTGTACCAGTACTTGTTCGGGTCCAGCGGGTCCGCGCCGTTGCCACGGATGCCCGTGCCGGTGTCGTCGGGCTTCTTGATGTCGTAGTACTTCGAGCCGGACGCCGAGTTGGCGGTCACGTAGATGACGCCACCCGGGCCGGGGTAGACCTCGGGCGCACCGGGCTTCTCAGCCGGGTTCTCCTTCTGGCCGTTCTTGATCGAGTAGCTGCGCGAGTAGCTGTGGTCGTGACCCTGGAGCACCATGTCGACGCCGAGGTTGGAGAAGGCGGTGGTGAAGTCTTCCCGCCGCTGCTTGTTGTCGGTGTCGGTCGCGTGGCTGGCCGGGGAGTAGATGGAGTGGTGGTAGACCAGCACCTTCCACTTGGCCTCGGAGCCGTGCTTCTTGATGACGTCGGTGACGTACGCGACGTGCGCCGCGTCGCCGCCGGCCGAGCCGTCCGCCGGGTTGGCGTAGCTGTTGCTGTTCAGGTCGATGAACAGCACGTCCTTGTGGATGAACCAGTAGTCGCCACCGGACCGGGTCGCCTGGTCCCCGTTGTAGTACTGGGCCGAGCGGTCGGTGTTCGGGGTGAAGTGGTGCTGCTCGTAGGCCTTGCCACCGACGTCGTGGTTACCGATGGTGGCGACGAGGGGGACCTGACGCAGCTGGTCGGAGGCCAGGAACGAGGTCCACTGGCCCTCGTCGTTGGCGCTCTCCACGTGGTCACCGGCGGAGACCAGCAGCTCGGCGTTCGGGTTCGCGCCGGTGGCGACCTTCAGGGTCTCCTCCCAGCCGGCCTGGTCCTTGAGCCGGTCACCGGAGGAGCCGATCTGCGGGTCACCGAAGAACAGGAAGTCGTAGTCGCCCTCGAAGTCCTGGGTCTTGAAGGCGTACGCGGGCGACCAGCTGCCCTCGGCGCCGACCCGGTACGAGTACGCCGTGTTCTCGCGCAGGTTGCTGATCGTGGCGTGGCGGTTGAAGCCGGTCGTGGAGGTGTTCGCCGCGCCGACCGCGTCGAAGCTCACGGCGCTCGCCGGGAACTCGCCGTTGACGATCTCGGCGGTCGGGGCGAGCTGGATCTTCTGGGCGGTGTCGGCGGAGGAGTACCAGGACACGATGCGCTGGGTCTCGTTGGCGCCGACGCCGAGGACGACGCCGGACACCGTGGTGGGGTCGGCGGCGCTGGCGGCGGTCAGCAGGCCGCTACCGAGGGCCGCGCCCATTCCCAGGAATCCGGCTACGACCCCGGCGACAACGCGTCGCCGCACGGGCCCGGGGACCCGTGTCGAGGTGCTCAATGTCATCGACATTGTTCCCTTTTCGAATAGAGAAATGGATTGTTCTTCACCCGACGCCGGGGAAGCAGATCAAAACTTTCTGCGGCCGATGAACCCGCCATGAACGTGATCTTGCGAATGGCTGCACTTCACAAAGTGGTTAGCCGTACTCAGGATCCGGTGACGCGCTGAACAAACCAGATCAGCCCCATGATGGACACCGCCGCCGAAACAGCACCGGTCACCCAGAGGCCGGCTTTCGGCGCACGACGACGCAGCACGAACAGCAACGGGAAGACCGCGGCGATAATCGTCAACTGGACGACCTCGATACCGACGTTGAACACCAGCAGCGACCACAGCAGGGTCCACGACCACGCCTCGTCGATGCCCAGCGCGCCCGCGAAGCCCAACCCGTGCACGAGCCCGAAGCAGAAGACGACCCCGAGGCGGATCCAGCCCCGGCGGTCCAGGCTGAGATGACCGCGCCCGGCCGTCTCCAGATCGCCCGCGTGGTCACCGCGCCGCCAGATCCCCCACAGGTGCCAGCCGGCCACGATGGCGATCGACAGCGCGATGACCGGCTCCACGACCCGCGCCGGCACCTCGACCAGGCCGAGGGCGGCGAGTAGGAACGTCACCGAGTGCGCCAGGGTGAAGCTGGTGGCCGCGAGCACGATCTCCCGTAGACGCCGCGACCCGGCGATGAGCGCCAGCAGGAAGAGGATGTGGTCGATGCCGGACAGCAGGTGCTCGGCGCCCAGCAGGAAGAACTCGCCGAACCGCTGGTAGGCGGTCTGGGCCGTCGAGAAGGACGGATTGGCGGCGTCGAGCGCGGCGCTGCCGGAGCGGCCGTCGATCTCGTAGGTGACGATCGTCTTGGTGCCCTTGACGTACGCCTCGTCGTCCGGGAAGAGACCGCTGCGCACCTCGTGCTCGTCGGCGCGCTCGGCGCAGGTCCAGTCCAGCAGCAGGTCCGCGTACGGCACCCCCTCGCGCGCGCCGATCGTGGCGTCGCGCACCTGGGTCGGCCGGCAGGCCGTGCCCCGCGCGGTCACCGAGAGGCGGTCGGCGACATACCGCAGGACCGTCGGGGCGTGCGCCTTCAGGGCGGCGGCCTGCGCTGCGGAGTCGCCCGCCTCGAAGGCGGCGGTTCCCACCCGAAAGAGCGGATCGTCGTCACCGGAATCGGCTGCCGACACGACCAGGAGGTCGTATTCGAGCTCCACCTCGGAGCGAATGTGACCCTCGTCTCCGGCGGTAATTTTCGCGTACACGGTCGACGAGAAGCCGTGCGCGGACGCCGGTCCGCCGCCCAAAAACGGGAGCACCGTCGCAAGAAATGCGACAACGGCGACGACAACGGTACGGCGGATGTGCACCAGCATGCGACTCCCTCGGTTGGCCAGTGCACGCTGCACCCCGCGGGTGAACACCAACCCGCCCGCCGACGAACCGATGGCGAACAAACAGCCGGGGCAACCGTCCACGGATTGTCGGCGTTCGGATCTGGGATAGGAATACGAGGCGTACGCGCACCTCCCACCGCCACCCGAAAGGACGATCACCTTGCGCCCCCCGCTTCGGGCCGTCGCCCTGTTGGCCGCGACCGCCGCGCTCCTCGCCGCCTGCACCTCCGGTGGCGACTGGTCACAACCGCGCCCCGCGCCCAGTGCCGTCGGCTCGCTCGGCCCCGGATTCGTCGACCCCTCGACGCCGCCCGCCCCGGAGGCGACCATCACGCCGCGGCCCGGATCGTGGGCCGACGTCCACCCGTCGAAGGACTACCGGGTGGTGCTGCTGACCGCCGGCACGGACGCCCCGACCAAGGCCCTCGTGACGGCGGTGCGGGACTGGGCCGACGACGAGCACATCGACCTGAGGACAGTCGTCGTCGACAACGCGCACGATGCCGTCCCCAGCATCAGCAAGGCCATGGAGATGGGCCCGGACCTCATCGTCAGCGCGGGCAACGAGCTCATCGACGCCCTCGCGCTGGTCACCCCCAACCATCTGGACGAGAAGTTTCTGGTGATCGGCGCGGAACTGGCCGAGCCCACCCACAACGTCACAGCCGTCGACTGGGACGGAGCCTCGTACCGTGGCGAGGGGCTCGGCATGTCCTCGTCGTACGACGCCGGCTCGTTCACGGCCGGGCGCTGCGCGGACGCCATCCGGGCGGGCGTGGCCGCCGTGCTCAACGACCTGACCGGGATCGTCGTCTGGCTCTGACGCTGTCTCGGCCATTGGTCGATGACTATGTTATCGATAACCCTCGTCCCTCCCGACGAGCGCGACGGTCGCCGGGGTGACCTGGCGCAGCGCACCGGGCCGACCCCACTGACGTGCCCGAACGGCCGCGCGGCTGCGCCCGTCCGCCTTCAAGGCATCGAGGTTGATGGTTTGGGAGCGCTCCCGTAACATGGCCGACGCGGCTGTTAACGCTCACCTAACAATGACACCCACGAATGTGGAGGCCGCCGTCCCGTCAGGAGGGTGCTTGATGACCATATTCAGACCAACCAATGTGGGCCTCGTCTCGGCCGGTGTCGCGTTGCTGGCGTCGGCCACTGTCGTCGTGGCAATGCCGGCCGGTGCCGCCGCCGCCGGCTGCTCGGTGAACTACGCCGTGTCGTCGCAGTGGCAGGGCGGGTTCGGCGCCAGTGTGACGATCACCAACCTGGGCGATCCGTTGAGCAGTTGGGCACTGACGTGGTCGTACGGCGCCGGGCAGACGGTCACACAGTCGTGGAACACGGCGTTGACGCAGAGCGGTGCCGCGGTGACCGCGCGCAACGCGAGCTACAACGGATCGGTCGCGACCAACGGCACTGTGTCGTTCGGCTTCAACGGGTCGTGGACGAGCAGCAACCCGGACCCGACGAGCTTCGCCCTGAACGGCGTGACCTGCAACGGTGGGACCACGCCGACGCCACCGGTGACCGACACGCCCGCACCGCCGACGAGCCCACCGCCCACCAGCGCGCCGCCCACGACCCCACCGCCCACGACGCCACCGCCCACGACGCCGCCACCCACCACGTGTGACCTGCCGTCGTCGTACCGGTGGTCGTCGACAGGCGCGCTGGCGCAGCCGAAGTCCGGCTGGGTGTCGCTGAAGGACTTCACCGTCGCCCCGTACAACGGCCGCCAGCTCGTCTACGCCACCACCCACGACTTCGGCAGCCGGTGGGGCTCGATGAACTTCGGCCTGTTCACCAACTGGTCCGACATGGCCTCGGCCAGCCAGAACACCATGAACAGCGGCACCGTGGCGCCCACCCTGTTCTACTTCGCCCCCCGCAACATCTGGGTCCTGGCCTACCAGTGGGGCGGCACCGCCTTCTCCTACCGCACCTCCACCGACCCCACCAACCCCAACGGCTGGTCCGCCGCGCAGACCCTGTTCACCGGCAGCATCTCCGGCTCCGGCACCGGCCCCATCGACCAGACCCTCATCGCCGACAGCACCAACATGTACCTGTTCTTCGCCGGCGACAACGGCAAGATCTACCGCGCCAGCATGCCGATCGGGAACTTCCCCGGCAGCTTCGGCAGCAACTACACCACCATCATGAGCGACTCCACCAACAACCTGTTCGAAGCCGTGCAGGTCTACAAGCTGCAGGGCCAGAACCGCTACCTCATGCTCGTCGAGGCCATCGGCTCCCAGGGCCGCTACTTCCGCTCCTTCACCGCCACCAGCCTCGGCGGCACCTGGACCCCCCAGGCCGCCACCGAGAGCAACCCCTTCGCCGGCAAGGCCAACAGCGGCGCCACCTGGACCAACGACATCAGCCACGGCGAGTTGATCCGCACCAGCGCCGACCAGACCTTCACCGTCGACCCCTGCAACCTGCAACTGCTCTACCAGGGCCGATCCCCCAGCTCCAACGGCGTCGACTACGGCCTGCTGCCGTACCGCCCCGGCCTGCTCACCCTGCGCCGCTGACGCTCCACCACCAATGACTCGGGGCGGGTCCGGCACCATGCCGAACCCGCCCCGGGTCGCGTGCCGGGCCGTTCGTCCCCGGCGGCCGCGACCTGCTTGGGCAAGCGTCGACGGGTGCTACCGCTGGCCGCCGTCCAGGTAGCGCAGCACGGCGGTGACCCGGCGGTCGGCACTGTCGTCCGGCGGCAGCTGGAGCTTCGCGAAGATGCTCCGGATGTGCTTGTGCACCGCACCGTCGGTGACGAACAGCCGCTCGGCGATCGCCGTGTTGCCGAGCCCTTCGGCCATCAGCCCCAGGACCTCACGCTCGCGCGGCGACAACTCGCCCAGCGCCGTGTCCGGCCGGCGGTTGCGGGCGAGCAACTGCGCCACCACCTCCGGATCGATCACGCTGCCGCCGTCCGCCACCCGACGCAGGGCGGCGAGGAACTCCTCGACCCGGCCCACCCGCTCCTTCAACAGGTAACCGAGCCCGGCGGCGCCGACCGAGAACAGTTCGGTGGCGAACGCCTGCTCCACGTACGCCGACAGGACCAGCACCGCGAGGCCGGGCCGGCGTCGCCGGGCCTCCACCGCGGCCACGATGCCCTCGTCGGTGTGGGTCGGCGGCATCCGTACGTCCACGATCGCCACGTCCGGCGCGTGCTCGTCGACCGCGACCAGGAATTCGCCCGGGGTGCCCGCCGTGGCCACCACATCCAGCTCCTCCGCCCGCAGCAGCAGCGCCAACCCCTCGCGCAGCAGCGGGTCGTCCTCGGCGATCACGATCCGCATGGCAGCTCCACGTGCATCCTCGTCGGCCCTCCCGTTGGGCTGGTCAGCGCCATCCGCCCGTCGTACGCCTCGACCCGCCGGCGGATGCCGGTGAGCCCGGATCCACGTGCCTCGTCGGCGTCGCCGCGCCCGTCGTCCTCGATGGTGACCAGCAGCCGGCCGTGCTCGCGGCGCACTGTGACATCCACCCGGCTCGCCCCGCTGTGTCGCACCACGTTCGTCAGCGCCTCGGCCACCACGAAGTACGCCGTGGCCTCGACCGACGCCGCGCAGCGGACGGCCACGTCCACCGCGAGCCGGCACGGCACCGCGCAACTGCCGGCCAGACCCGTGAGCGCCCCGGCGAGGCCCCGGTCGTCCAGCACCGGCGGCAGGATGCCGCGCACCACCGTCCGCAGTTCGCCGAGCGCCTGCTCCGCCGCGTCCTGGGCCTGCCCGAGGATCTCGTCGGCCCGGTCCGGGTCACGCCGTACCGCCCGGCGCGCGGCCCCCAGCAGCACGTTCACCGCGACCAGCCGATTCTGCGTACCGTCGTGCAGCGAGCGTTCGATGCGGCGCAACTCCACGGCGTGGGCGTCCAGCGCCGCGGCCCGGGTCGCGGTCAGCGCGGCGACCCGCAGCGACAGGTCGACCCCCGGCGGCGGGGACAGCAGCCACCGGCCCGGCCAGGACTGGAAGCGGGCCAGCGCCGGGCCGAACCCGATCGCGGCGAACAGCCAGCCCACCCCGAGCACGCCGACCACGAGCGCCTCGGAGAGCCCGTCGATGCGCCACCAGAAGAACCCCGGTGCGCCGTCCTCGGGCCGAGCCAGCCGGTACCACAGCGGGAACGTGATGTCCTGGAGGGCGTAGAGCGGCAGGGCGATGCCGACCAGTCCGGACACCAGGCCGGTGATCGAGTGGAGCGTGACCCAGCCGAGCTCCCGGCGGACGAACGGGTCGCGTACCGCCTCCCGTAGCTCCTCCGGCACCGGCCCGGGCGTCGGGATCGGCGTGCCCCGACGGGACAGCCTGGCGCGCTCCCGGTCGGCCACCGAGCGCACCGCCCGCAACGCGCCGGGCGCCAGCCGCAGGCCCACCCCCACCAGGCAGGTCACTGCCACGACCACCGCCCAGAACAACGCGCCCAACGCCAGCAACGCGGTGCCCAGCCCGCCGACGAGGTGTTCGACGGCGTCCACCGACGCGCGCATCCGGCCCCGCACGTACGCCATCGCCGCCCACCTCCCGGGCCAACATAGGCCAGGGCGAGCACGGCCGGCAGCGTCCGCGGCGGAAAGTACAGCCTGCTGTACCTGGGTCGTCGAGCTGGCGGGATCGTCCCCGCCGCTGTCACCCGCCTAGCGTCAGTGGTGTCGTCGAAACGTCATCGAGGGAGACAGTCATGACCGATCCGTACCGCAGCACCGAGGCCCCGGCCGCCGCGCCGGAGCGGCCCGGCGGCCTGCTACGCCCGCTGCTGTGGCTGGTGCTCTTTCTGGCCGCGGCCACCAACGCCGTGTTCTCGACAGTCGTGGACAACCCGTGGATCGGCTCGGTGTTCGGCCTGGTCGCGGTGCTCTGCGCGGCGGCGCTGATCGTCCACCACCGCCGCAGCAGATGACAGACCGGTCGGCGCGGCTACCGCTTGGCGGCCCAGAAGACGTACAACGCGCCGTACGGCACTGCCGTCGTCGCGCCGTCGACGCAGGCGCCCGCCGGGGCGATGCCACCCGAGGTCAACAGACGGCTGACGTACGCGACGTTGCCGAGAATGCCACTGCCGGCGTGGGTGTCCACAGTCAGCAGCAGCTCGGGGATCGTCCCCGAGCGCGGGCTCTCCGCCGTCTTCTTCGCCGTGATCAGCGAGCCGTCGCGCTCGGACTGCCAGCTCGGCCCCTTGAAGTGGTGGACCCGGCCACCGGTGCCGATGAGCTGGGCCTCCGGCACGGACGCGCCGGTGAACACGCCACCGGCGCACGTGTAGGTCTGCGTTCCGCGAGTAACGACGTACGCGCCTACCGGACGGGATCCCGCCGGCGGCTTGATCGACGAGGCGATGCGCGGGATGTCGACCCGGGCGTTGGCGCTCATGGTGGCGCCCTCGGCGACCTCGGCCGCGGACGCCTGCCGGGTCACCGGGCCGATCGCCGCCAGGACACCGGCCATCCCGATGACCGCGAGCGCTCGGACCCGGGAACGAGACGTGCTGATCATGCGATTCCTCCGATCGAGGCAGGCGCATCCGCGCCCACATGAGTCCTCACGGAGAGAATGCGCAACGCGATCAATTTCGCGCCGAACTTGAACGGTCACTCACCTGATCGAGGTGACGGCGGCTCCGACGAACGGCATTTGATCGGATCATCACCACCTGTTCAATAGATGCTGACAAATTTCGATAAGCCTTGGTGGCATGGCTATCACCAAGCGCCGCCTCCTCGCCACCGCACTCGCAACAGGGCTGGCCCTGCTCGCCGCGTGGGCACCGGCACGCGCAGCGGAACCCACCCCGACACCCACCGCCACCTCGCCCAACATCATCTTCGTCCTCGTGGACGACCTCGCGTGGAACCTCGTGCAGTACCTGCCGCAGGTCAGACAGCTGCAGAGCGAGGGAGCCACCTTCACCAACTACACCGTCACCGACTCGCTGTGCTGCCCGTCGCGCTCGTCGATCCTCACCGGTCAGTTCCCGCACGACACAGGCGTGTTCACCAACGGCGGAGCCGACGGCGGGTTCGCCGTCTTCAAGGGCCGAGGCAACGAGAACCGGACGTTCGCGACTGTGTTGCAGGGCAAGGGCTACCGGACCGGCTTCCTGGGCAAGTACCTCAACGGCTACCTGCCCGCGGACACGCAGGGAGGCGCGCTGCCGTACGTCCCGCCGGGCTGGTCGGAGTGGTACGTGGCCGGCAACGGGTACCCGGAGTACAACTACGACCTCAACGAGAACCACACGGTCGTCCACTACGGCAGCCAACCGGCCGACTATCTGACAAACGTCCTGTCCCGCAAGGGCAAGGACTTCATCCAGCGCTCGGCGGCCGCCAACACGCCCTTCCTGCTGGAGGTCTCGACCTTCGCCCCGCACAGCCCGTTCACCCCGGCCAACCAGGACCTCGACGACTTCCCCGGGCTCACCGCCCCGCGCACCGCGGCGTACGACCGGCTGCCCACCAACCCGCCGTCCTGGCTGGCCGACAACGGACCGCTCACCGCGCAGGAGAAGAGCACCCTGGACACGAACTTCCGCAAGCGCGCCCAGTCCGTGCAGGCGGTCGATCGGCTGATCGGCAACCTGCGCGCGCAGCTCACGACCAGCGGCATCGCCGACAACACCTACGTCGTGTTCAGCTCCGACAACGGCTTCCACATGGGCGAGTACCGGTTGACAGGCGGCAAGCAGACCGCCTTCGACACCGATGTGCGGGTCCCCCTCGTCGTGGCCGGGCCGGGCGTCGTACCCGGATCGCAGCGCGCCGAGATCGTGCAGAACATCGACCTGGCGCCGACCTTCCAACGCATCGGCGCGGCCGACGTCGGCACGCACGTGGACGGGCGCAACCTGCTGCCGCTCGCGCAGGGCGAGGCGGCAACGAACTGGCGTACCGGGGCGCTGATCGAGCACCACGGCCCCAACCAGGCCGCGGACGATCCCGACGCCCAGGACCGCCGCAACGGCAGCCCGATCACCTACGAGGCTCTGCGGACCGCGACCTACACCTACGTCGAGTACTCCAACGGCGAACGGGAGTACTACGACCGGACCGTCGACCCACACCAGCTCAGCAACATCGCCGGCGGGCTTTCGGCCACGCGGCGGGCCGCGCTGCACGATGCCCTGGCGGCGTACGTCGCCTGCCACAGCCACTCGGCGTGCTGGACGGCCGGTCACGTGCCGGCCTGACGACGGACTCAGTGGGGCCGCTCGTCCGACGAGCGGCCCCACCGCCGCGCGCGGGCCTGCTGGCGGGCCGACATCACCCCACTGACGTGGCCCCCGGCCGGGGTGGAGCTGAGCGACCGGCTCGGTAACGGCCCGGCGTCGTGCCGACGATCGCGGTGAACGCCGCGATGAAGCTGCTCGGGTTGGCCCACCCGCAGGCGTGGGCGGTCCGGGTGGTGTCCCGGCCGTCGGCAAGCAGCACTAGTGCGTGGTAGACGCGTAGCTGCGTGCGCCACTCGTAGAACGTCATGCCGAGTTCGGTGCGGAACAGTCGGCTGAGGGTGCGGGGGCTCGCTCCGATCGCCTTCCCGAGTTCGGCAAGCGTCGCGTTTTCCGCCGGCGTCTCGTACAGCATCCGGGCGATGGCCCGCAGGCGGTCGTCGCGCGGCTCCGGCAGGTGCAGTGGCTGTTCGTGTGCCTCGCGGAGTTCGTCGACGAGTACGCGAAGCAGGCGAGAGCGCGCGGGCCGGCTGTAGCCGGGCGTCGCGTCGTCGTAGTTGCCGGGGCCGGTCAGGGCGAGCAGGACCTCGCGGGCGAGGGCCGAGGTCAGGAACACGGCGGGGCGTTCCGGCAGCAGCCGGGCGAGGGACGGCGCGAGGAACACGATCCGCATGTCGGTGTCGCCGTGCGCCCGGTGGTCGTGGATGAACTCGGCGGGGGTCCAGGCGACCCGGTTGGCGGGAACGATCGACGTGCCGCGCTCGGTGTGCACGGCCAGGATGCCGCTGGCCGCGTACACCAGGTGTCCTTGCTTGTGGGTCTGCGCGGCGCTTGCCCCGCCGGAGGGCCAGAGGTGGCGGCCGCCCGAGGGCCAGAGGTGCGACGTCACTCCGGCGGCCGGACGAGCTTGGCGGGGAACGGGCATGCGATGGCTTCCTGTCGGTGGTAAGCCACTCCCTGACCTGGCGACACTACCTCCGTGCGGTGACTCCCGCCGCCGAGTCCGGAGCGAGGAAGAACCATGACGACGTACGTGCTCGTGCCCGGCGCCTGGAAGGGTTCCTGGTCGTTCGAGGCGGTGGTGCCGCTGCTGGAACGCGCGGGGCACACTGTGCACGCGCTGACCCTGACGGGTCTGCGTCCGGGCGACGACGACGCGACTGTCGCGACCGCCAACCTCGACACGCATGCCGACGACGTGCTGCGGCTCCTCGATCGCGCTCACATCACCGACGCGACCCTTGTCGGCCACAGCTACGCCGGGATGGTGATCACCGCCGCCGCGGACCGCGCCGACGGCCGGGTCTCACGCCTGGTGCATCTCGACGCCTACGTGCCGCGCGACGGGGATTCGTGCTGGTCCGCAACGAACGAGCACTTCCGGAAGGTGTTCGCCGAAGGTGCGGCGGAAACCGGCCACTCCGTCCGACCGCCCGAGGGCGGCGATCCCCGCCGCCGTCCCCATCCCCTCGCCTCGTTCCTGCAGACGATCCGGCTCACCGGGGCCGCGGCCCAGGTTTCGCGACGCGAATTCGTCTACTGCTCGGGATGGGAGGACCGGACGCCGTTCGCCGCACTCCGCGCCCGGCTCGACGCCGATCCCGAGTGGCAGGTCCACGACCTCCCCACCGGCCACGACGCCATGCACGAGGCCCCGGAGGCGGTCGCCGCACTGCTGCTCGACGAACGCGGACCATCGCGGTGACGGCGAGTTGACCGGAGGGACGAGGGTCAGACCGCGCCCCGGTCGACCAGGCTGAACGTGGTGTCGATCGGGGCGTCACCGAGAAACTCCAGGTAGATGTGCTTCCTGGTCGGGCTCCACTGCACCACGCCGTACTCGTCGTTGCTGATGACGTAGGAGGTGCGCCCCTTGTCGTCCTTACCCTCACTGGAGATCGCGAAAAGAGTCGCCGCGGTGGGCCGGCAGTCGGTTCCCACAAGCAACTTGTTCTCCTTGGCATCGAGCTTGACGCCGAGGCACGGCCGGTGGGCGATCTCCGGGTTCACCGATTTGATCATGTAGTCGACACCTACCGGTTCGAGCACGAAGAGCGCATCCTTGCCCGTTCCGTCGCCGGTTGCGAGCTCCCCGTCCGACGGCAGCGACAGGTCGCGGTCGACCTCCACCACGTGGAGCAGGATCCGTCGCTGCCCGGCCAGGATGGCCCGGCTGGGATCCCCGCTGGCCGACGGCGACCTGGTCGGCGTACCCGAGCTGGGTGTTGGCGTGGACGCGGTGGCCGCGGGCCCGGTGGGCCCCGGGCCGCCGGCCGCCGTCGAGTCGGTGGGGTCCGGTTTGGACCCGTCGTTCAGCAGCTTCGGAACGAAGACGATGGCGAGTGCCAGCACCACGATCACCGCGGAGATCGCACTCAGCCCGGCGAGCCAGCCACGCCGGCCCGAGCCCTCACGACCGGCCGCGGACACACCCGGCGGCATCGGCGGCCGGCCCTGGCCACCACCACCGGCAGCTGGCGTCGCTCCCAGAAGTTGGACCGGCCTGGCGGCAACCCCCCGATCCGCCGCGGTCAACAACCCGTCGAGCAGTTCCCGGGCGGTCGGCCGGGCGGCGGGATCCTTCTCCAACGCCCGGCCGACCAACTCCCGCAGCGCCCCGCCGAGGCCGGTCAGGTCCGGCGGTTGGGTGAGAATCCGCATGGCGGTGGCGGTCGGGGAGTCGCCCCCGAACGGGTTACGGCCGGTCGCGGCATGTGCGACGACGGCACCCCAGGCAAAGATGTCCGCAGCCGGGCCGACCGGATGGCCGGACGTCGTGTCGAACCGCTCCGGTGCCATGTACGAGACGGTCCCGACCACCTGGTTGGTCCGGGTGTGCTGGCTCGTCACCTCGAACGCCCGGGCGATGCCGAAGTCGATGACCTTGATCCCACCCGGCGCGACCAGCACGTTCGCCGGCTTCAGGTCCCGGTGGATCACTCCGGCGCCGTGGATGGCGGTGAGCGCGGTAGCCACCCCGACCGCGATGCTGTGCACCTGCGCAGCCCCCAGCGGCCCCCGTTCCCGGATCACCTGGGCAAGGCTGGGTCCCTCGACGTACTCCACGACCAGGTACGGCGGGTCGTGGTCCGGGTCGGCGTCCAGGACCTCGGCGGTGCAGAACGGTGGCACCTGGCGGGCGCGGTTCACCTCACTGCGGAACCGACCACGGAACTCCTCGTCGTGCGAGAACTCCGAGCGGACGACCTTGACCGCGACCGGCCGTCCCTGCGGCGACCGGGCCAGGAAGACACTGCCCATACCGCCGTCGCCGAGCCGGTCGAGCACCTCGTAGGCGCCGAGCCGGACCGGGTCACCGGGGCGCAACCCGTTGCTCACGCCGAACGCCCGCAGACCGTGACCACCGCGCGAGCCGATCCGCCTATCACACGTTCCCCTTAGGTCACTCGGACGCCGCCCCGCAGCCTATCGTCCGCTCACCCAACCCCGTCGATGCCGTCGCCCGTGGGGTGGACCCACCACCCGAGGGTGTCTTCCAGCGCGGCCGCGACGGGTTGTCTCTGTGGTGGGCGCTGGTCCGCTGGCTCACCCGGGTCGTCGAGTCACAGGCGTCGCGGCCCGCCCGTCAGCGTGTAGACGGTTGTACCTACCCGTAGGCGGGCAGGTCGAGCAGGTCGCGGGCGCCCTGGCGCAGCAGGGCAGCGGCCACGGAAGTCCCGAGGGTGATGGGATCCGCCGCCCACTCGTGCACGTCGAGCACTGTCTTGCCGTCGAGGCTGAGCACCCTCGCCCGCAGACCGAGACGCCCGTCGGGCTCGGTGCGCGCGAGCGCGGCGATCGGTGAGTGGCAGTTGCCCTGGAGGATGTGCAGCAAGGTCCGCTCCGCCACGGTCTCCCGCGCGGTCCGCGGATCGCCGAGGACCGCGACAAGGTCGCGGATGGCGGTGTCGTCGTCGCGGCACTGCAGGACCAGGGTTCCGGAGCCGACCGCCGGGACCATCGTGTCGACGTCGATCGGGTGGGTGATCCGGTCGGCCCGCCCGATCCGTTCGAGGCCGGAGACCGCGAGGAGGAGCGCGTCGTACGTGTCGCCGGCGTCGAGCTTCGCCAGCCGGCTGTTCGCGTTGCCGCGCACGGCCACCGGCACCAGGTGCGGCCAGTGCAGGGCCAGCTGCGCGATCCGCCGGACCGCCGAGGTGCCGATCCGGCTGCCCGCGGGCAACTGCTCGATGCGCAGTCCGCCCGGGTGTACCAGGCAGTCCCGGACGTCGTCCCGAGCGAGATAGGCGGCCATCACCGTGCCAGCCGGCACCGGCCGGTCCCCCGGTACGTCCTTGACACAGTGCACCACCACGTCGACATCCCCGGCTAGCAGGGCGGCGTCCACCTCCTTGGTGAACGCTCCCTTGCCACCCAACGCGGCCAGGTCGCCGAGCCACCGATCCCCGCTTGTCGACATCGACACCACATCGACCGCGACCTCGGGGTGCCGGTCGGCGAGCATCTTGCGGACCCGCTCGACCTGAGCCAGCGCCATCGGGGAGTTGCGGGTACCGATGCGCAGCAGCCGAGAGTCGGACATGTCGGCGAGGGTAGACCGTTGCGGGTAGGCGGCGACAGCCAGCCCGATGGTGCGGGGCTCTGGACGGCACATTCGAAGACGGCGTGCGAACCTAACGAATAGCTCACATGCCGCGACCAGGCTGGCCGGTATGCGAAACACGATTGTGAAGATCGTCGGTCTGGGGGCCCTGCTGCTGTCGCTCCAGGCTTGCGGCGGTCAGTCGAACGAGTCGGAGCCGCAGGTAGCCGCGATCCCGGGCGCGACGACGTCGGCAAGCACCGGACCGGCCGCTTCGAGCGGCGGCGCCGATCGTCAGCTTCCCCTCGGCGCGACCAAGCAGGAGATCGACCGTGTCTACGACGCCTACTACGCCTGCTGGACGCAGCACGGCGTGCCGTCGGCGCCGGGCGAGAACGGCGGTCCGCTTCTCAGCTACAAGATGGACAGCGAGAAGTATCAGCCGGCCGTGGACGCGTGCGCCGACAAGGAGCCGCTGGGCGCTCCGGAGCTCGACCCCCAGCAGAACCCGAACTTCGCCGACGACCTCCGCGAGCAGCTGAAGTGCGTCCAGAGCCACGGCCTGTCGATGGAGATCCGGCAAGCGGGAAGTGGCAACGCCAGCCTCTGGGTCGCGCCGGAGACCAAGGCCAATCTCGAGAAGGCGAACAGCGACGAGGGCAGGGAGATCCAGCGTCAGTGCGAGATCTCGGCCTTCACCGAGAAGTAGCCGATCGTGCGGACGAAAATCCTCGCCATCATCGTCGCCGGTGCGCTCGCGCTGGGCGGCGCGGTGTACGCCGTCCACGCCAGCGCGGGCGACGACTCTCCGGCCACCCAGCCGGCGTCGGCCAAGGTGGCGACGGCCGAGGTCGTGCGGACCGACCTCTCCGACTACTGGACCGAGAGCGGCACTGTCGGCTATCGCAAGCAGCGCACCCTGCGTGGCGTCGCTGCCGGTGTGCTCACCTGGCTACCGAAGCCGGGCAGCGTCATCGCGCGGGGCGACACCCTGTATCGGGTCGGCGACCGGCCGGTGACGCTGTTCTTCGGCTCGTCGCCGATGTTCCGCGACATCGACGTGGTCGGCACCGTCGGTCGCGACGTCAAGGTGCTGGCCGACAACCTGCGGGGGCTCGGCTACCGGATCGGGCACCAACCAGCCCCAGGGACACGGGTCACCGTCCAGGGTGCTCCCCCGCCGGCCGCGGGCGCGGATACCGACAAGGGCACGGACAAGACCACCGACCGGGACGCGGCCACCGCCGCATCCGGAACGTCGTCGTACCAGACCGTCGTGACCAGCCAGGATGCGGTCTTCACCCCATCACTCAGGGACGCGGTGAAACGCTGGCAGGCGGCCAAGGGGGTACGACCGGCCACCGGCACGGTGACCCTCGGCGACATCCTGGTGTTGCCCGGCGCGGTACGGGTGGGCGCGGCCTCGGCGCAGTTGGGCGACGACGCCACAGGCAACCTGATGGCGATCAGCGATCAGGCCAAGGCGGTGTTGGTGGAGATCGACGCCAGTCGGGCCGACGACCTCCGGGCTGGGCAGAAGGTGCAGATCGCCCTTCCGGACAGCTCGCACACCAGCGGCACCATCAACTCGGTGAGCAGCAACGTCCAGGCCGGGCCGTCGGACGGCGGAGACCCAGGCTCGGAGGGCCCGAAGGTGCAGGTAGTCATCACTGTGGACAGGGCCGCGGCGATCCAGAACATCAGCTCGGCCGCCGTCGAGGTCCGGTTCACCGGCACCACCGAGCAGGACGTCCTCGCCGTCCCGGTCGGCGCGCTGCTCGCGCTCAGCGGCGGCGGCTACGGCGTCCAGATCTCCGATGGCGCCCTGACCGCGGTGAAGGTGGGCCTGTTCGCCGACGGCATGGTGGAGATCACCGGTGCGGGCATCACCGCCGGCACCCGGGTGGTGACGACGTCGTGACCACGGTGCTGGAGATCGAGAGTGCCAGCCGGCGCTACGGCGAGGCCGTGACCGCGCTGCGCGACGTCTCACTGCGGATCGACGCGGGCGAGTTCGTGGCCATCCTGGGACCCTCCGGGTCGGGAAAGTCCACCCTGCTCAACATCATGGGCACGCTGGACCGGCCCACCGAGGGCCGGGTGCTGATCGGCGGACGTGACGTCACCACCATGTCCGACCGGCAGCTGTCCAGCCTGCGCGGTCGCTGGCTGGGCTTCGTGTTCCAACAGTTCCACCTCACCGATGGGCTGACCGCGACCGAGAACGTCTCGACCGGCCTGCTCTACGCCGGCGTGCACCGCCGTCACCGGCGGGCGCTGGCCCTGGCGGCGCTGGAGCGGGTCGGCCTGGCCCACCGCGCCGACCACCACCCGCAGGCGCTCTCGGGCGGCGAACGCCAACGGGTGGCGATCGCCCGGGCGCTTGTCAACCGACCCGCGCTGGTGCTGGCCGACGAGCCGACCGGGGCGCTCGACATGGCCACCGGCTCGGCGGTGCTCGACCTGCTGACCGAGCTGAACCGCGACGGGACCACCATCGCGCTCATCACTCACGACCACGAGGTGGCCGCCCGGGTGCCTCGACAGATCCGCATCCTGGACGGCCGGCTGGTGTCCGACTCCGCGGTGAGCGGTGCGCCGGCATGAGGCGTACCGATGATGCGGCGCGAGTGGACCGGGACGCCGCACCGGTCCGTCTGGCCCCGGCCGACCTGGTTGGTCTGGGCCTGCTCGGCCTCCGCACGCGCACGGCGCGGGCCGCGCTGTCGGCGCTCGGCATCGCTATCGGCATCGCCACCCTGGTCCTGGTCACGGGGATTCCCGCGTCGAGTCAGCGGGCACTCGAGGAGAAGCTGGCCGTCCTGGGCACCAACCGTCTGCAGGTCACACCGGCGCCCAACCGCGAGCCACCGGTCAAGCTGCCCGTCGAGTCGGTGGACATGGTGTCCCGGATCGCGCCGGTGACGGTGGCGAGCGCGACCGCAGACTTCGGGCTGAACGTCGCCCGCTCCGATCGGACCGGCCCTGGCGACTACAACGCGATCGCGGTTGTCGCCACCAGGACGAATTTGCTCGCGGCGATCGACGGCCGGGTACGCTCCGGCCGCTTCCTGGATCCCGCGATGGAGCGCCTGCCGACAGTGGTCCTCGGCTCGATCGCCGCCCAGCGGCTCGGCTTCACCACCGTCGACCTCTCCCAGCCGATCCAGGTCCACCTTGGCGGGCAGCGGTTCAGCGTGATCGGCATCCTCGACCCGGTGCCACTCGCGCCCGAGATCGACCGCTCAGCGATGATCGGCTGGGAGGCGGCCAGCAACTGGTTGCGCTTCGACGGGCACCCGACCCGGATCTACGTACAGACCACCGACGCCCAGGTGGTGGCGGTGCGCTCGGTCCTGGCCGCCACCGCCAACCCGGAGCATCCGAGCGACGTACTGGTCAGTCGCCCCTCGGACGGGCTCGCCGCCAAACAGGCGGTACGGCAGACCTTCAACTCGCTGCTGCTCGGGCTGGCCGGGATCGCGTTGCTCGTCGGCGGCATCGGGGTGGCGAACACGATGTACATCTCGGTGCTGGAGCGGCGTCGCGAGATCGGCCTACGCCGGGCCCTGGGCGCGAACCGGGGCCAGATCCGCATCCAGTTCGTGACCGAGTCGATCGTGCTGTCGGCGCTCGGCGGTGCGGCCGGGGTGCTGACCGGCGCCGTGGCCGTCGCCGGCTACGCCACCCTTCAGCACTGGCCGGTGACCATCCCACCGGTGGCGGCCGCCACCGGGCTGGGAGGCGCCCTGGCCATCGGCGTGCTGGCGGGGGTCTATCCGGCGATGCGGGCGGCCTCGCTCGATCCGACCGAGGCACTTGCCAGCGTCTGAGCTGCCGTTAGGAATCTGTCAGGTCGGGCTGGAAATCGGTCAGGTGCCGTACGGGCGGCCTATCATCGCCGGCATGTGTGCGATGGTCCTGGTCGCTGACGACGACCTGCGGCACGCGGAGGGGATCCGTCGCTACCTCGTCGCCGCCGGCCACGAAACGATAGTGGTGCACGACGGGCGGGCGGCGCTCGAGGCCGCCCGCCGGGACCGGCCCGACCTGCTGATCCTGGACGTGATGATGCCGGGACTGAACGGCTTGCAGGTGTGCCGCACTCTGCGGCAGGAGTCGGACGTGCTGGTGCTCATGCTCACCGCCCGCCGCACCGAGAGTGACCTGCTTCTCGGACTGGAACTCGGTGCCGACGACTACCTGACCAAGCCGTTCAGCCCACGCGAACTGGTGGCCCGAATCCGTACCCTGCTGCGCCGGGTGTCCCGGAGCGCTCCCGAGCACAGCGCCCGGGCCATCCGGCAGATCGGTCAGCTCAGCATCGATCCGGTCGGGCACCACGTGACTGTCAACGGCGAGCGGATCGAGTGCACCCGTGGCGAGTTCGCGATCCTGGCCGCCATGTCCGAGCAGCCGGACAGGGTCTTCACCCGGGCACAACTGCTGCACCACACCCGTGGCCTCGACCGCAGCTCGACCGAGCGCACCATCGACGTACACGTGATGAACCTACGCCGCAAGATCGAAGTCGACCCGAGACGTCCCGAACAGTTGCTCACCGTGCACGGTGTGGGCTACAAGCTGGCTGTGGGCCCGCCGTGAGCAAGGGTCAGGTGCCGCTGCGGCACAGTCTGGTGACCCGGTTGCTGGTCTCCTCGATGGTGATCGCGCTGGCCGCGATCTCGGCCACCGCCTGGCTGGCGGCGACGACCACCACCCGGGCGATCAACTACGAGCAGGGCGGCGCGGTCGCCGACCAGAGGGCCGTCTACCAGGCGCTGGTCGGCTACGCGGCCACCCACCACGACTGGTCCGGGGCCGCCGCCATGGTTCAGTCGCGTGCCGCCAAGCTGGGTCGTCGCATCACGCTGACCACCGACGACCACGAGATCATCCTCGACTCGCAGGCGGGACCGGCGCTGCGGAACACCCGTCCGGCGGCTGTGGTGGATCCGCTCCACGTCGACCTGGGTCTGACCGGCGGCACCGAGCACATCGACGAGCGCGCCACCGGCCCCTACGTGGTGCCGGACGAAGACCGGTACGTGTTGGGCGAGGTGGCCCAGAACACCCTGACCTGCTTCAACAAGATGGGCTACGACGGTGTCATCGAAACCGCGAACACCGGTCGCCCGAGCGTCGTTCTCACCACCGTCCGCCCCGACGCCGAGCGGCCACTCACCGGGCCCGTGACCGAGAGCTGCGGGTTCGAGCTCGACAGCCTGGTCAGCCCGGCCGAGAAGAAGGCGCTCCAGACGCTTACCACCCTGACCGCCCGCTGTCTCAGCCTCGGCGACCGCGCCTCCCAGTTGCGCATCACGCCGACCTTCAGCGCATATCTGGGCGGGTCAGCGATTGTCCGGACCGCGCACGAGGACATCAAGTTGACGCCGCCGTCGCTGCTCAAGCCGGCCGGACCGGTAGGCGTCGTGCAGGGCTGCATCGAATCCGGGCGCAGGACCCAACTCCGGCCGTACGTGGCACCCCGCGCGCTGCTGTTCGTCACCGCGCCGGGCAGCGGCCGCACCACGCTGAGCCTGTCCGGCGGCAGCATCGGTCGAATCGTGGCGGTCACCGGCGCTGTCCTGCTCGCCACCGTCGCGGCGACAGTGCTGATCGGCAGACGTCTCGTGCGGCCGCTGCGCAACCTCGCCGAGGCGGCCGAACTGCGCGTGCCCGCCCCGGTGTCCACCCGGGACGAGATCGGCCGGCTCGCGCGCGCCCTGAACGACTCCGCGGAACGCCGGGAACGGGCCGAGACGCAGCGACGCACCATGGTCAACGATGTGGCACACGAACTGCGTACCCCGCTCAGCAACATCCGCACCTGGTTGGAGGCGGCCCAGGACGACCTCGCTCCGACCGACGCCCAACTGCTGGCGCTGCTGCACGAGGAGGCTCTGCTGCTCCAGCACGTCATCGACGACCTCGGCGACCTGGCGGCGGCCGACGCGGGCACGCTGCGGATCAACCCGGAACCGACAGACCTGCGGCACGTCCTCGCGCACGTGGTCGACAGCCACCGGGGCAGCGCGTTCGCGGCCGGGGTACGCCTGGAACTCAGCGCCGTGGGCGATCCGGTGGTGCGAGCCGATCAGGTGCGCCTGCGGCAGGTGGTCGGAAACCTCATCTCGAACGCCATCCGCCACACCCCTTCCGGCGGCTCGGTCACTGTCGGCGTGAACGGCACGACCATCTCCGTACGGGACACCGGCGACGGCATCGCCCCGGCCGACCTGCCGAGGGTCTTCGACCGTTTCTGGCGGGCCGACGAGTCGCGCAGCCGGGTGACGGGCGGCAGCGGGCTCGGCCTGGCGATCGCGCGCCACCTCACCGAGGCACACGGCGGCACGATCGACGTGCAGAGCGAGCCGGGCCGGGGCACGCTCTTCACCGTCCGACTGCCGGGCTCCGACTCACCTTTTCCCCACCGGCGTCAATGAGACTGTTCCCTGTCGGCGAACCGGACGGGGCCGTCGTTCACTCTCCGCGAGTGCGGTAGCGGAGCTGTACGACGCCGTTGCGGAACCGGCGCTCATCGAGGAGCTCGAGGTCGGCGCCCATGCCTGTCGGCAACCCCGGCTTGCCGGCGCCGACGACGACGGGCCAGATGAACAGCTGGCACTCGTCGACCAGCCCGGCCTGGAAAGCCCGCGCCGCGAGGTTGGCACCTCCCACGGTGAGATCGCTGCTGGCCGCGGCCTTCAGCTCGCGTACCGCGGCGGGCTCGAAGCGGCGTTCGATCCGGGTGTCGGCGGTCGACACCGCCGCGAGGGTCGTGGAATACACGACTTTGCTCGCCGCCTGCCAGACGCTCGCGAAGTCGGCCATGAGGTCGGACTTCGCGGCCAGCGCGGGCTCGGTCTCCCAGACGGCCATCGCCTCGTACAGGCGCCGCCCGTAGAGAAACGTGCCCACCGACCGCAGAAGGTCGGTGTGGACCGCGAACAGCTCGTCATCGGCTGGACCGAAGTTGAAATCGCCGCGTTCGTCCTCGATGTAGCCGTCAAGCGACACGTTCGTCGCGTAAATCAGCTTTGCCATACCTCTACCTCTCAGCCGTAGCAGGCTGGACGGTCGCCAGCGCGGCGTCCAGCTTGGTGAACGCCTGACGCCAACCCTCGTCGCTGGGGTGCGCCAGATGTTCGGGGAGCCACTGGCGGATCTCCAGTCGCGTCCGCCCGTCAGGCTCGTCGTGGAACTCGACCCGCAGTCTCGTCTCGAACGGCTCGATGCCCTCCTGCAGCCGGCCACCGACGTGCATGACGCCGTCGAGCAGTTCGCCGTCGGCGACGTCGGTGAGGTCGATCTGGATGTGCACCCGAAGGCCGGGTTGGGTGGGATTGACCTCCGTCCACCGTTGGAAGCCGCCGGGGCGCACGTCGAACTCGATCTCGTCGCGCGGCAGCGAGTTGCCGATCGGGCCCCACCACGCCGCCAGGTGGTCGGGATCGGTGAAGGCTCGGTAGACGAGTTCCCGGGGCGCGTCGAAGACACGCGAGATGACGAGCTGCGGAGTTTCGGTGTTCATTCGAGCTCCCTGGGGTCGTCGGCCATCTGGTCCGTTGCTGCTCCGGCGGCCTGCACCGCGGCGAGGTGGGCATCGAGCCGGGTGAGCGACGAGTCCCAGAGCCGCCGGTAGCGCTCGATCCAGTCGGCCGCCTCCCGCAGCGGGCCGGCCTCAAGGTGACTCGCGCGCCACTTGCCCGACCGCGACCTCGAGATGAGCGCGGCGCGCTCGAGCACCTTGAGGTGCCGTGACACCGCCGGCATCGAGATCGACAGAGGAGCGGTGAGCTCGGTGACCGTGGCGTCGCGTGCGGCCAACTCGGCGATGATGGCCCGTCGGGTGGGGTCGGACAGCGCCGAGAACACCGCGCTGAGCTGATCGGTGCCCGTCATCGGAAGCTCCCCTCACTTAACCACTCTGTTAAGCGTATTGGGGTACGAGCCACGTAGTCAACGAACTGGGGGGCGGAACAGCAGTCCACCCCCCAGCACGAAGAACGATCGCCGCCGGCCCGGGCCGTCTCCGGCCTGAGCCGCGCCGTCAGGCGGGTGCGGCTGGGCAGCTCGCCCCGACCGGCGGTACGGCTCTCTCGAGGAGGTACCGCTCCACGTAGGTCCGGGTGCATGCTGTCCGCGGGTAGCTCGCGTGGCCCGACCCCTGGTAGGTGACGAGCGCGCCCCACCTCCCGAGCTGGTCCACCACCCGCAGGGCCCCGTCGTACGGGGTGGCCGGGTCGTACCGTCCGTTGAGCACCAGAAGCGGTGCTCTGGTCTCCACCCGCAGCCGATGCTGGGGGTTGACCGCCGTCCAGCCCAGGCAGATCGCGGCGAACCTGACGGTCAGTGGGGAGGCCCTCAGGTGCGGTGCCGCAGCGCGGGACAGTTCGAGATAGCGGTTCCAGTCGGCGAAGCTGTCGACCGGCAGCGACCAGTCCTGGCAGAACGCCGGCAGCGCGTACTCGGTCAGCTCCTGACTGGTGTCGACCGGCACCATCGGGGACGCGAGCGAGGCCGGCTCGCCCCGCTCCAGTGCGAGAAGCATTGTCGCGAGGTCGGCCCAGGTCGCGTCGAAGAAGTTCACGAAGGTCGCGAACCCCAGCTCGAACCAGCTCAGCGTGGCGCCGGTGGACGCGTCGACGAGCGTGCCGGCATCCGCGCGGCGCATCAGCCGGTCGAACAGCGCCGGTACGTCGCGTCCGTGCAGTGCACAGCTGGGGGTCCGCTCGCACCAGGTGACGAACTCGTGGAACAGGGCCTCGTTACTGGCCGCCCCGCTGCGGAAGAACCCCCCGACCCCCTGGCTGTGGTCCATCACGCTGTCCATGACCAGTGCGCGGACGCGGTCGGGAAACATTTCGGCGTAGGACTGCCCGATCAGGGTGCCGTAGGACCACTGGTAGAAGCTGAGTTGCCGCTCGCCGAGCGCCGCCCGGATGGCGTCGGTGTCACGTGCGACGCTCGCACTGTCGATGTGGTCGAACAGTGGCCCACTGCGCGCGCGGCAGTCGTCGCGCAACTGGCGGTTGTAGGTGCGAAGTCCCTCGAACTCCGCAGCGTTGGTGGGCGTCAGGGAGGGGTGCCGGGCCAGCAACGCCGATGAGCAGCGCACCGGTGCGCTACGGACGGTACCCCGAGGATCGAAGCTGACGAGGTCGAAGCGACGCAGCACATCCGGCCCGAGTTGGCTGGGCGCCGTCAGCACCGTGTCCACCCCGGACAGGCCGGGGCCGCCGGGGTTGAAGACCAGGACGCCGATGCGGGCGGCCGGGTCGGTGGCGGTACGCCGGGCCAGGGCCAGCGGGAAGGTTGCCCCTCCCGGCCGGGCCCAGTCGACGGGCAGGCGCAGGGTGCCGCAACGCGTGCCCGGATCGTCGGGCCGCTCCGGGCACGCCTGCCAGTCGATGCGGCCGTCCCAACCGCCGGTGGCGTCGTCGGCGGCCGAACCGTTGCCGTCGGCGGCCGCCGACGAGATGCCCGCAAACGACGGCGGGGCGGTGAGCGACAGGGCGACGAGGACGGCGAGGACGGTCCAGAGGCTGCGGAGGAGCCGCCGGCGTCGACGATCGACCCCGCTGGGATGCCAGGAGGTGGTTCTCTTCGTGGTCAGCATTCGCCCAGCCTGCCGACGCCCGGTCCACGTCGGATCCATGCCGGCCCTCTGGCGGTCGGCGCAGGGCGTTCAGCGGTACGACGCCAGCCGCTCGGACAGCACCGTGGCCTGCGGATGACCGATCCGATCGAGGATCGCCAACGCTTGCCGCCACAGGTCGACCGAGGTGTCGTGGTCACCCGCCGCCTGATGGGTGTCGCCGAGGTGGACGAGCGTGTCCGCCCTTCCGCACGGGTTCTCGACTTCGGCATAGAGCGCGAGAGCGCGTCGGTAGCAGTCGGCCGCGGTCGGGTGCGCCCCGAGGCCGTGGTAGGCGAAGCCGAGACTGTCCCAGGTGTTGGCCGCGCCCAGCCGATCCTCGGCCTCCTCATAGAGCGCGAGCGCCCGTTCGCAGTAGGCGATGGCGCGTTCGTACTCGTCCAGTCGAGCATGGCCCCAGCCGAGCCCGTTGAGCGCCGCCGCCATGCCGCGCCGGTCACCGGTGCTGCTGGCCAGCGTCAGCGCCTGCCTGGCATGCGGCAGGGCTGCGCGGGGGTCGCCCTCGGTGTCGAACAGCCAGGCGAGGTGCAGGTGTGCGCTGGCCTGTCCCGGGCGGTCGCCGACCTGGTCGCACCGGGACAGGGAGCGCCGAAGGTGATGGTGGGCCGCACGGAACCGGCGGAGCTGGATGTACGCCAACGCGAGGTCCCGGTGCGCCAGCGCCTCGACCAGTGGATGACCGCGGCGTTGCGCGACCGTGACCGCGGTGGCCTGCACGGCGGCCAGGTCGTGCCACTGTGCGAGCTGGCTGAGCAGGGGAGTGAGGGCCTGGGCGAGCTGTCCGGCGTGCGCGTCGAAGCCACGGGCGGCCGCTTCGTCGACGGCGGCCAGCAGTATCCGCTGTTCACTGCCGAACCAGGCGAGCGCAGCCCGGTGATCGGCAAATGCCGGGGATGACGCGTCGGGGGGCACGGGCAGCGGGTCGACCGGCTGCCAACCGGCGTCGACAAGCCTCGCCGCGTCACGGGCGACACGCAGGTAGTGGTCGAGCAGGCGCTTCCGGGCGGCTTCACGGTCGGCCGCCGAGTCGTGCGCGTCGGTCATCTCCTCCCCGAAGGCGCGGAGAAGGTCGTGACAGTGGAATCGGTTGGGGGACCGCTCGGCCAGCATGTTCGCCCGGGTCAACTCGTCGAGCGCCGGCCGGATCAGGCGTGGCGACGCGCCGGCGAGGCTGGCCGCCGCCGCAGCGCTGATGTCCGCCGCCGGGTGCAGGCTGAGCTGCCGGAACAACCGGCCCGCGGCCGGGCTCAGCAGGCGGTACGACCAGGAGAGCACGGTACGCAGGTCGGTGGCGGCGTCGTCGGTGACCAGGGCGGCGAGCCCGCCGCGACTCGCCGCCAGGTCGTCCGCGATGGCCTGGAGCGGGAATGTGGGCCGGGCGGCGGCGCGCGCCGCCACGATGGACAGGGCGAGGGGCAACCGTGCGGTACGGCGGACCAGCTCGTCCACCGCCGCCGGCTGGGCGGCGGCCCGCTGCGTTCCCAACCGGCGTACGAGCAGTTGGTGTGCTTCGGCGGTGCTGGGCAGGTCCAGTGCGACCGGATGGGCGCCTTCGGCGGCGACCAGCCCGGGCAGTGTGTGGCGACTCGTCACGAGCACGGCACAGCGGGTCGACCCGGGAAGCAGCGGCCGCACCTGTTCGGCGTCGCGCGCGTTGTCGAGCAGGACGAGCAGCCGTCGGTTCGCCGTCAGGCTGCGGTACAGGGCGAACTGGGCCGCCGGTTCGGCGGGGATCTCCAGCGGCTTGACGCCCAGGGCGGGAAGGAGTGAGCGTACGACGACTGCCGACGGTGACGCCTCCTGCGCGGAGCTGCCGAAACCGCCCAGGTCGACGTGGAGTTGCCCGTCGGGGAAGTGGCGCAGGTTGTCGTGCGCCCAGCGCAGAGCCAGCCAGGTCTTCCCGACGCCGCCGGTGCCGGTGACGACCACGGTGCCCGCTGGAGCCGCGTCGCCGAGCAGCAGCGTCGTGAGTCGAGCCAGCTCGCGGGCCCGGCCGGTGAACAGCGTCGGCGGGGCCGGCAACTGCCGGGGGACGACCTGAGGCGTGGGTTTCTCCGCCGGCCGCGTCCCGGGCGTCAACAGCTCCCGGTCGGCCCGCAGGATGCGGGTGTGCAGGTGTTGGAGATCGGGACCGGGCTCGACCCCCACCTCGTCGGCGAGCAGCCGATGGAGCTTGCGGTACGTCGTCAGCGCGTCGGCGCGCCGGCCGGCCCGGGCCAGGGCCACCATCAGCTGCCCCCACGGACGTTCACGCAGCGGGTCCCCGTCGATCTGCGTCCGGAGCGGCTCGATCAGCTCGTTGTGCCGTCCGATCCGCAGCTGGAGGTCGGCAACCTCCTCCAGCAGACTCGCCCGCTGCTCCTGGAGCCGTGTTCGGACGGAGAGCAGCACCCCACAACCGGGGAGGCCCGCGAACGGCTCGCCACGCCACAGCGCCAGCGCTGCCTCGAACGCCCGCAGAGCATCGAAGCAGCGGTCCTGGCGCAACGCGTGGTACCCGCGCTGGGTGAGGTCGTCGAAGGCCGCGCTGTCCAACGCCTGTGCGTCGAGGACGAGACGGTAGCCGGTGGCCCCGGCGCGGATGGCCGGGTCGGGGTCGCCGGCGGAGTGCAGCACCCGGCGCAGCGCCCAGATGTAGGTCTTCACGTTGCCGGCCGCCGTCTTCGGCGGGCGTCCCTGCCACAGCTCGTCGACGAGCTTGTCGATTGACCACGCGGTGCCCGGCTGCGCCATCAGGATGGCCAGCAGGCGCACCCGCAACGGCGTGCCGAGGGCCAGCGGCGCCCCGCCCGGGGACCGCACCTCCACCGGCCCGAGTAGGTGGTACCGCATCGCCGAAGTCCCCTGCGCAGGGTCCATCACCTCATCGTAGGGACCCGACCCGCCCCGCCCTCATCGGCCAGGCGGCTGGTGGCCCACGGTCGTACTTTCTTGCGGTTCTGGAGGTTGGCGGGCCTGATTGTCGACGTCGTTAGCCTCAGGAGGGAACCTCGGCAGGTTGAAGACGGAGGGGGCCATGGCGTTGCGGTTCGAGCATCGTGACACCGAGATCGAGGTGAACCTCGTCGACCGCGTGTGGCGCACCCGCTCTGACGCGGAGGAGACGATGACGTCCGCAGCACGCGCGTACTGCCCGACGGCGTCGTCTCGCTGACCCTCACCCCCACGAGCCTCGGCGCGATCTCCGCAGGCGCGTACACGATCGACGACGGGCGCTCGACGACGGTCCTCGACTGACAACGGTGCCCGACCGGCTTCGAGTCCCTGATCTCCCGGCCAGGGCCCGTGTCGACGTCGGTCACGACCTGCGCGGAGTCTCGTCACCGCGTTCGCCGGCCGGGTTCACTGGCCCAGGTAGGCGAGCACCGCCATCACGCGCCGGTTGTCGTCGTTGGACGGCGGTAGCTGCAACTTGGCCAGGATGCTGTTGATGTTCTTGGCGATCGCCTTCTCGGTCACGAACATGGCGGCCGCGATCGCCGCGTTGGACCGGCCCTGCGCGACCAGCGCCAGCGTCTCCAGCTCCCGGGCGGTCAGCTGGGCCAGATGGTCGCTGCGGCGCACCATGCCGGAGACCACGTCCTCGTCCATCACCGTCCCGCCGCCGGCCACCGTCCGCAGCGCCGAGATGAACTGCTCGCCGTCGAACACCCGGTCCTTGAGGAGATAGCCGACGCCGCCCGCGCCGTCGGCGAGCAACTCGGTGGCGTAGAGCTGCTCGACGTACTGCGAGAGCAGCAGCACCGGCAGGCCGGGACGCAGCCGCCGGCCCTCGATCGCGGCCTGCAGTCCCTCGTCGGTGAACGTGGGCGGCAGCCGGATGTCGATCAGGGCGAGGTCGAAATCCTCCGTGGTCAGGGCGTCGCGCAGTTCGGGCCCGCTAGTCACCGCGGTGACCACCTCGTCGCCGTGCGCCTCGAGTAGCTTGACCAGGCCCGCACGTAGCAGGAACTGGTCCTCCGCGAGTATCAGGCGCACCGATGTGTCCCCCCGTGTCGTCGGCGGCACTCCTCCGCCGGGCCTGCCGAAGATTGTGCACCCGCGACCATAAGGAGCGGTGACCCTCCGCTTCGCTACACGCGCGGGGGCCGGCACCGCGATTGTGGTCCTACGACCACTGTCCTCGAGGGTCTCGATCGGCATACTTGAGGCAACACAGAAAAAGACGGGGGAGCCCGGAATGGCTGCCGACAAAGGCCAGAACGAAGTGACCAATCCCAATTTCGGTACGGCTCTGCTGCGCGGTGCCGCACTGACCGGCCTGGCGATTACCGAGGCCCTGCAGTTGCTCTGGATCAGCCTCTGCGTGTGCCTGACCGTGGTCGGCATCGGGGTGCCGCTGCTGCCCCGGGCGATCAACGGAGCCCGCTCGCTGACAGCCCTGCAGCGCCGGCTGGCCCGCCGATGGACCGGCGTCACCGCCGAGGAGGAGTACCTCCCCCTGCCGGACCGCCCCGGCTTCGTCGGCGACCTGCATCGGGCCTGGACCATGCTGGGCGACCGCTCCACCTGGCGCGACCTGCGCTGGCTGCTGGTCAACCCGTTCGTCGGCCCGGTGCTCGGCTTCCTGCCGGTCGTCGCGATCGTCGAGGGTCTCTGGGGCCTGACCCTCCCGTTCACCTGGGAAATGCTCGAGAAGGACTGGGGCTGGGACAACATCTGGTTCGCCTTCATCCCGCTGAACAGCCAGACCACCGCGTGGCTGGCCGCCGGCCTCGGCCTGGTCGAGATCGTCGTCGGCGTGATCCTGGCCCGGGTTCTGCAGCGGGTGCACGGCCGCTGGGCCGGCGCCATGCTCGACGGCCGCAGCCGCGCCGAACTGACCCGGCGGGTGCAGCACCTGGCCGTCACCCGGTCGGACGCGGTGAGCCAGCAGGCCGCCGAGATCAAGCGGATCGAGCGTGACCTGCACGACGGCGCCCAGGCTCGGCTGGTCTCGATGGGCATGACCCTGGCCACCGTCGAGACGCTGCTGCAGAAGGACCCGGAGCAGGCCCTGGCCATGGTCACCGACGCCAAGAACAGCTCGGCGACCGCGCTGCGGGAGCTGCGCGACCTGGTACGCGGCATCCACCCGCCGGTGCTGGCCGACCGCGGTCTGGTCGACGCGGTGCGAGCCCTGGCCATGTCACTGCCGCTGAGGGTCGAGGTCACCGCGGACGTGCCCGGCCGGGTGACACCGCCGGTCGAGTCCGCCGTCTACTTCGTGGTCTCCGAACTCCTGAACAACGTCATCAAGCACGCCCACGCCACCCACGCCACCGTCGACATGCGTTACATCGACGGCAAGCTGCGGGTCACCGTGCACGACAACGGCGTGGGCGGCACCGACCCCGAGCGCGGCACCGGCCTCAAGGGCATCGAGCGCCGGCTGCTCCCCTTCGACGGCTTCGTCACGGTGTTCAGCCCGGTGGGCGGCACCACCGACGTCGCGGTCGAGGTGCCCACCGAAATCGTCACCGCCGATTGATCCTGCCGGCACAACAATCCCCGGCGTACCGCCGGATAAATCGAATGTGAATCGCTCTGCGCCGCTCCGCAAATCGGAGCGCGGGCCGGGCTGCGCAGAGAGAGGCTTGAAATGTCGGGAAAGAGAACGGCGGTCGCGACCAGGGTAGCCACCTGGAGTGCAATGAATCCGTGGAAGGCGACCATTGTCTGGGTGGTGTTCGTGGTGGCGGCCGTGCTCGCCGGCGGCGCCACCGAGACCCGCCAGGCCATCGAGGCCGAACTACAGGTCGGCGAGGCCGCCACGGCCGCCCGGATCATCGACGACGGCGGCCTGCAGGACCCGGCCGTGGAAAACATTCTGATCACCAGGACCGGCGGCGGCCGGCTCGACGCCTCGGTGGCCGCCCGGGCCACCGACGAGCTCACCCGCCGCCTGAGCGCCCTCCCCGAGGTGGAGTCGGTCGCCAAGTCGGTGCCCGCCGAGAGCGGTGCGGCGGTCCTGCTGCAGGTCACCATGAAGGGTGACTCCGACACCGCCGGCGAGCGGGTGGCCCCGCTGCAGAAGGTCACCACGGAGGTGCAGGGCGCCCACCCGGACCTACTGGTCGAGCAGGCCGGATCGGCCTCGATCAACAGCCAGTTCGAGGAGTGGATCGACAAGGACATCGCGAAGGCCACCGCGTTCAGCGTGCCGGTGACCCTGATCATCCTGGTGGTGGCGTTCGGCTCGCTGCTGATGGCCGCCGTCCCGGTGCTGCTCGCGCTCTCCGCGGTGCTGTCGGTGCTGGGTCTGTGGGCGCTCGCCTCGCAGGTAGTGCCGGACCCGGGCATGGTGCCCGACATCATCGTGCTGATGGGCATGGCGGTCGGCGTCGACTACTCGCTGTTCTACCTGCGCCGCTACCGCGAGGAGCGCCGCGCCGGGCGGGAGAACGTCGCCGCCGTGGAGATCGCCGCGGCCACCTCCGGGCACGCGGTGCTGGTCTCCGGCGTCGCCGCGATCCTGTCGATGGGCGCCCTCTACCTCGCCGGCGACGCCGTCTTCGCGGCCATCAGCACCGGCGCCATCCTGGTCATCGCGGTCGCCATGCTGGCCTCGATCACCGTGCTGCCGGCCCTGCTGGCCAAGTTCGGCCCCCGGATGATGCGGCCGCGTCGCCGCTGGCTGCGCCGGCTGCCCGACAGCAACACCTCGACCCGCGGCCCACGGCTGTGGAACGCCCTGCTCGGCCCGGTTCTGCGGCACCCGGTCATCGCACTGGTCCTCTCGGTCGGCGCCCTGGTGGCGCTGGCGGTGCCGGCCGCGAGCACGGACCTCAAGTCGACCCAGATCAGTGACTTCCCGCGCAGCCTGTCCACGATGACCACCTACGACCGGGTGACCGAGAACTTCCCGTCGTCTGGAAACACCATCCAGGTCGCCGCCGAGATCTCCTCTGGTGGCGTCGCCGCGCTGCGGACCCGGTTCGACCAGCTGGCCGAGCGGGCGCAGCAGGACGAGGCGTTCCGCTCCGGGCTGGCACCGCAGATCCGCTACTCCCCGGACGGCCGGGTCGGTGTGCTCGAGCTGAACACCCCGTACAAGGCGGACTCGGACCAGGCCCACGACGCGGTCGACCGGCTGCGGGACACGATCGTGCCGGCCACCGTCGGCGGCCTGTCCGGCGCCGAGGTCGCGGTCGGCGGCGAGGCCGCCTCGGACATGGACTACACCGCCAACCTCAACGAGAAGCTGCCGTGGGTGGTCGCCGCGGTGCTACTGCTGACCTTCCTGGTGATGCTGCTGGCGTTCCGCTCGGTCGTGATCGGCCTGACCACGGTCTTCCTCAACCTGCTCTCGGCCGCAGCCTCGTTCGGCGTGCTCGCGCTGGTCTTCCAAGGCACCTGGGCCGAGGGCCTGCTCGGCTTCACCTCGACCGGCCACGTGGTTTCCTGGGTGCCGATGCTGCTGTTCGTGGTTCTGTCCGGGCTGTCGCTCGACTACCACGTCTTCGTGGTCACCCGGATCCGCGAGGAGGTGGCGTCCGGGATGACCACCCGCAACGCGATCGCCTCCGGTATCACGCGCACCGCGGGCGTGGTGACGAGCGCGGCGATCGTCATGGTGGCGGTCTTCTCGATCTTCGGCACGCTCAGCTTCATCGAGCTCAAGCAGATCGGTGTCGGCCTAGCCGTCGCGATCGTGCTCGACGCCACAATCATCCGGGTGGTCGTCCTGCCGGCGCTGATGGCGCTGCTGGGACACGCCAACTGGTGGCCCGGCCTGCGCCGCAGGGCGGCCGTTCCGGCGCAGACCAGCGTCGAAAGCGCGGCACCGGAGGTGTTCACCCCCGCGCGCTGATGATCAAATTCAGTCCAACAAAGATTCTGTTGAGAACGACCCAGACCCTCGGAGCCTGGGCCGTTTTCGCACCTCGAGTCGATCAGCAGGACGTCACAGCCGACTCGCCGACCCGCGGCCGCGCCGACGGGGAGGTGGCGGCGCCAGTGAGTGCTCGGAGGACGGCAAGCCGACCCACACGAAGAAGAAAGGGGCATCCCCCTGAGGGGACGCCCTTTTCCTTCACCCCGCCGGGTCGGCGGACCCGGCGGGGTGGCATCACTCAATCAATGACCGATCATGTGACGCGAGGACACATCACAAGAAACGAGGAAGCCGAACCGCCTTGTCCACCGTCCGGCAGAGGCCACGGTAGAACTCGACCATCTTCTCGTCTGTCGGCTCCTGCTCCTGCGTCTCCTCCAGGGCCCGGCGGGCGCCCACGGACAGCGCACGCACGAGCCGCTTGACAGCCTCCGGATCTTCGATCTTCCGGATGTCCAGATATCCCATTGCCCGGCCGGGGCTGAGCCACTCGTCGAACTCGTCGACTGCGGCCACGTCGGCGGGAACCAGCCTCATGACGTGCGACAACACCCTGCCCTGGATCCACCACTCCAGGTCGTCGTCGAACAGCACAGCCAACACCAGTACCCCCATGCCGAGCAACAGAACTGGAACATCAGAAGCCCGGATAGCCCGTCATGTCGACGACCGTGAAGTCGTTTCCCTTGATGAGGTGAGGGTCGAATGACGCGAGCAACTCATCGAGCTTCTGGTTCTTCACAGAGGAGTCGCCCGTCGCATCGTACGTACGGTTCCACTGGTCGGTCCAGCCGTAGTTCGCGTTGGCCGGCGCCGGCTTGAAGACCGCCTCCCTGACTCTCGACACCACCGAGAGCCGCTCGGCCGTCACGCGCTCGGAGATGTGGTCGATGGTCTTCCACAGCGCCCGGTCGACGGCGGTGGGGACCCGCTCGAGTTCCCTGAACAGGTCGTGCAGCCGCTTCATGCGGCCACGGAACCCGCGATCGGAATCAGGGTCCCCGCGGCTCCAGCATCGTGGTCACGGCCGACACCTACACCAGCGTCCTGCCGCAGATCCAACGCCGCTGCGCCGACGCCACCGCCCAACTGGTCCTCAACGCCGCCCGCCGCACCCGCAGAAAGATCAAAGCCAGCGCCCGCAAGAACCGGCCCCACCGCGGCCCCACAACCGGCACCCCGACGCCGACCAAACCGAAAACAGGTGCTCCGGCCCCACCGAAGCGCAAGCAGGCCGCAAAGCCGCAGGTCACGTCCCGACAAGCCCGTGAGAACGGTGTCTCCGGGCTGCACTCACATCGCACCCACGTGACACCCACCGTCCACGCAGGCCAGACAGCAAGAAGGGCCTGACCCGCGTTTCCGCAGTTCAGACCCCTCATGATCTTGTGCGCCCGAAGGGACTCGAACCCCTAACCTTCTGATCCGTAGTCAGATGCTCTATCCATTGAGCTACGGGCGCTCGTGCTCAGCCAGTGTACACACCCGGCTTTCGCGCGGAGACTCCGGGATTCGAACCCGGGAGGGGCTTTAAGACCCCAACCGCATTAGCAGTGCGGCGCCATAGACCAGACTAGGCGAAGTCTCCCTGGTGGCCCGTAGACCACCGCGCCCGAGGATACAGGTCGTCACCCACCGGGAGCAAAACGACTTCCGGGGTGCGCCCACCACGGCCCTCGGTCCCCGTGTTTCACCCCTGTGCGGTGGCGTGATCGCGACTACGCTCCATCGATATGCAGGAGCAGCCGCCGAGCGAGCCGACCCGTCGAGAGCCTGCTGAAAGAGCGCGTCGGCGCTCTCCGCGGCCCACCTTCACGCCGCCTACCGCCGCCGAGCAGCCCGAGGAGACGGCAGCCCCGCCGGCAGCCGCTCCGGTGAGCCCGCGTCCTCGACGGGCCAAGGCCGCCCCGGCCGTGCTGTTCCAACCACCGGAACCGGAGCGTCCCCTGCCCCGGCAGCCGGTCCGCTCGTCTCCGGCACCGAGCGTCCCACCCGCCGTCGACCAGGCGAGCCCGCCACCGGACGCCCCACCGGCGGACCAGACCGGCCCCCCAACTGACGCCCCACCGGCGGACCAGGCTCCCCCACGGGAGCGCACCCCAGCACGCGACCAGGCCAGCCCGCCGATGAACACCCCAGCCAAAGGCCAGGCCAGCCCGCCGACGGACACCTCGGCCAAGACCCAGGCCGGTTCGCCGGAAAATACCCCGGTCACCAGCCAGGCCAGCCCCCCGACGCCCGCCCCGGCCAGCCCCGTCGACGGCATCCAGGGATCGGGCGTGGACCAGCCCGGCAACAGGCGGGCGACCCCCAGCAAGAAGGCCCTTCCCGCGAAGAAAGCTCTCCCGGCCAAGAAGGCCACCGCCACCCCCGCCAGGGACGCCACCCCGCCCAACGAGGCCATCCCCGCCACAGCAGCCGCCCCGGCCAGCGCGGTAACCCCGGCCAGGGACGCCGCGCCGCCCAACGCGGTCACCCCGGCCAGGGACGCCGCCCCGGCCAGCGAGGTAACCCCGGCCAGGGAAGCCGCCCCGCCCAACGCGGTCACCCCGGCCAGGAAGGTCACCCGTGCCAAGAAGGCCGCCCCGGCGACCAAGCGCGCCGCGGCCCCGCGCGCGAACGCCACGCCCGCCGAGATCACCTCGGCGCCGCAGCCCTCGACCGCGCTGGCCGGAGCAGACGGCCCGGCGCCGGCTTCGGGGCGTACCCCGGAATCGGATGTGCGGGCGGTTGTCGCCCGCCTGCGCGACCACCCGGGCTTCGCGCCGGAGTTGCTGGCGGTGGAGGCGGTCCGGGCGCTCGGTCCGGGCGCCGCGGAGTGGGCCGCGCGGCTGCGGGCCCGGTATCCGGACGCTCCGGCGGACGGCCTGGCCCGGCTGGCGACCCGGCGGTACGTGCGGGCGGCGGGCGCGGGAGGGGCGGCGGCCGCGCTGGCCGGGCTCTTCGCACCGCTGGCGGAGTTGGTGTCGGTGCTCTGGACCCAGTCGAACCTGGTGCTGCACCTGGCGGCGGCGTACGGGCGGGATCCGGCACATTCCGACCGGGTCGCGGAGCTGCTGGTGTTGACCCAGGTGCATCCGGACGCGGCGAGCGCGCGGGAGGCGTTGGCCGGTGCGCGGGAGGCGGGCGATCCGGTCGAGGGGACGTGGCCGAGGGCGGCGGAGGCCGCGTGGCGGCTGGCGGCGCCGCTCACCGCCCAGGCGGGCGGCTGGGTGGCGTTGCGGTTGGCGTCCCGCCTGTTGCCGGGTGCGGCGGTTGTCGCCGCCACGTTGGGTGACGCGGCGGCGGCCGATCGGTTGGCCGCGCGGGCGGTGGCCGCCTACCGGCCGGGGCGGCGCTGACCGGTCACAGCCAGGTGAACCAGTCGCGGGGCAGCAGCGCGTAGCCGACGAAGGCGACCACGTCGAGCACTGTGTGCGCGATGACCAGCGGCAGCACCCGACGGGTCCGCAGGTAGAAGAGGCTGAACACGACGCCCATGATCGCGTTGCCGACGAACGCGCCGAAGCCCTGGTAGAGGTGGTAGCTGCCGCGGAGCAGCGCGCTGGCCGCGATGATCGCGGCGAGCCGCCACTGGAGCTGGCGCAGCCGGGTGACCAGATAGCCGACCACGATCACCTCCTCCAGCACGGCGTTCTGCACGGCGGAGAGGATCAGCACCGGAACCGCCCACCAGACGTGCGGCAGGGCGGCCGGCACCAGCGTGGCGTTGATGCCGAGGTGCGCCGCCGCCCAGAACAGGGCCAGGCCGGGCAGGCCGATGAGCGCGGCCAGGCCGGCGCCCCGGGCCAGGTCCTGGCCGGGCCGCCGCGCGTCCAGACCGAGGGTCCGTGCCGGGTCGCCGGGGTCACGGCTGAGCAGGTGTACGGCGAGCAGCACGGGCAGCAGCGCGAAGGCGATGCCGAGGAGCTGGTACGTCAGGTCCAGCCAGGGGCGGGCCGACGCGGAGGTGTTCAGCGAGGCGGTCTGCTTGGAGAGCGGGCCCTCGGCGGTCAGCTTCGCGATGATCGAGACCACCGCGTAGACCGCGGACTGGCCGAGGGACAGGCCCAGGACCAGCAGCGTTTCGGTCCCCAGTAGTCGGCGGGACACCGGTCGGGTCAGCTCAACGGTCACCGCCCCACTGTGCCCGACGGACGGCCTGGCGGGCACGCCTGATCGGCCGGCGTGAACCGATCGCACATTCTGTGCGACCAGTGTGCACGCTCCGTGGAGATTCTATGAGCGCCCGATCCGCTGCCGTCTGGAGAAGGAGCACCGGTGGACAACGTCGCACGGTTGCTGAAGGAGAGCTGGACCCTCGTCGAGGAGGACCGGGACCGGCTGAGCGGGCACTTCTACGCTCGGCTGTTCCTGCTCGACCCCGCCCTGCGGCAGCTCTTCCCGGTGCAGATGACCGGCCAGGGTGACCGGCTGCTGGAAGCGATCATCACGGCGATCCACACCCTGGACGATCCGGAGGGCTTCGACGAGTTCCTCCGGGGGCTGGGCCGCGACCACCGCAAGTACCACGTGGCCGACCGGAACTACGCGACGGTGGGGGTGGCCCTGCTGGACGCGCTGCGCAGCACCGCCGGCAGCGGCTGGAACCTGGAGTACGACCAGGCGTGGCGGGACGCCTACGCGGCGATCGCGGCGCGGATGATGGCCGGGGCGGGCGACGACGACAACCCGCCGTTCTGGCACGCCGAGGTGCTGACCCACGAGCGGCACGGCTCGGACATCGCCGTGCTGACCTGCCGGGCCCTGCAACATCCGCTGCCCTGGCGGGCGGGCCAGTACGTCAGTCTGGAGCTGCCCCGCTTCCACCCGAGGGTGTGGCGGAACTACTCGGTGGCGAACGCCCCGAACGACGACAACGTGCTGGAGTTCCACGTACGCAGCCCCGGCGCGGGATGGGTGTCCGGGGCGCTGGTCCGCCGGGTGCAACCCGGGCACCTGCTGCGCCTGGCGGCACCGATGGGGTCGATGACCCTGGACCGCGCCTCCGAGAGGGACATCCTCTGTGTGGCCGGCGGCGTCGGGCTGGCCCCGGTCAAGGCGCTGGTGGAGGAGTTGATCACCTACAACCGGACGCGCTGGGTGCACGTGTTCTACGGCGCTCGGCACGCAGGGGACCTGTACGGGCTGGACGGCCTGCGGGAGCTGGTGTCCGCGTACCCGTGGTTGTCGATCACCGCGGCGTGCAGCGACGACCCCGACTTCGACGGCGAGGTGGGCGACATCCCCGACGTGGTGGCCCGGTACGGCCCGTGGACGACGCACGACTGCTACGTCTCCGGTTCGGCGCAGATGGTCCGGTCGACGCTGCGGGTGCTGGCCGCGGACGAGGTGCCGCCGCCGAACATCCGCTACGACACGTTCGGCGAAATCTAGACGTTCCTCCCCCCACACCGGGGCGCGTGCCCCTGCCCCCTGGGGCACGCGCCCCGGTCCCCCTCGTCGCTCAGTAGCGCCAGGGTTGGCCCGTCTCCCGGTATTCCTCGACCGGCACCAGCGGCACGCCGGGCGCCATCCGGTCGACGTAGAGCCGCCCCTCCAGGTGGTCGATCTCGTGCGCGACGAGCCGGGCCATGCCGAACTCGAACGAGGTGATGATCCGGCTGCCGTCCCACTGGGCGTGTTCCACGTCGAGTCGCAGCGGTCGGGGCACCAGGCCCCGGTGGTCGAAGAAGGAGAGGCACCCTTCGTACTGCTCGTCGGTCTCCGGGTCGGCGTCGACCACCCGGGGGTTGAGCAGGACGACCGGTTCGGCCGACCGGTCGGGGGGTCGGACCACGGCGGCGGCGCGGCCGATGCCGAGCTGCGGGGCGGCGATGCCCACCCCCTTGCTGAACTGGTGCAGCTCGTCGAGCCGGGACAGCGCCGTGGTGAGCCGGTCCACGACGTCCCGGGCCACCTGTTCCTCGCCGGGCAGGTCGAACTGCCGGACCTGCTGGCGGAGGAGGTCCGCGCCGCGCTGGACGATGCCGATCCCGCGCATCCGCTCGCTGGGGCGGACCCGGGTGCCGCCGGAGCCGACGTCCGGGTCGGTTTCCGGCCGCGCCCGAAAGCGCCACTGCATCCGGTAGCGGGCGTTGAGCGGTGGGGCGTCGGTCTGCCAGTCGTAGATCGCCCGGTCGCCCTCGTCGCGGCGCTGCGGCGCCGTCCGCAGCGGGCCCTCCTCGGCGGAGAGCGAGGTCTCCGCGCCCCAGACCTGCGGGTCGAGTGCCGCCGGCAGATCCAGGCGTACGGCGAGGTGCCGGGTGGGCAGCCGGACGGCCCGCTGGAACCAGGGGCCCCACTTCTCGTGCCCGACGCTGTACGCGTACTCGATGATCGCCCGGTCGCCGGGGTAGAGCGGGAATCGCCGTTCGCCGTTCTCGAAGAGCAGCCAGATCTCCTTGAACGCGTCCCGGTCGTGCTTCGCCCGCCAGTGCATCGGCTCCGGGTCGCCGACGCCGTCGTCGCGGCGGGCCTGGAGTTGCAGTTCGGCGAAGCTGAGCGGGTGTTCCCGGTGGTGCCGGTTGGAGCGCCCGGGGTCGTTGGGGTAGCGGTCCACCGCGACGCGGACGAGGTAACGGGTGACCGGTTCGGTGCCGGCGTTGTAAAGCTCGCGGTGGATGACGCACCGGTAGGCGTCGTCGGTGTGGGTGAGGGTGGCCAGTTCCCGTTCCACGACGAGGCCGGTACCGGGAGGCAGCCACTGGCCGGGAAGCGAGGGCTCGCGGTGCGGTTGGCCGGTGCGGGCGTGCCGGAGATCGTCGTACTCCCGGAAGCGTTGCCAGATCGCGCCGCTGGCCTCCAGGACGGCCTCGGCGCGGCGGGCGAAGTCCTCGGTCGGGCGGTGTCGGCGACCCTCGACGTGGCTGACGTAGGACGGGTCGAACCCCATCAGGATGGCCAGTTGCTTCTTGGACAGGCCCCGCCCGGCACGGTGGCGGGCGAGCTCGGCCGCGAAGGAGTCGGCAGCCCGTTCGAGGGGTGACGTCGTCATCGGCTTCCTCGTGGCCGGGAGTATTAGTTTCACGTTCCGTGGCGAAGCGCACACGCATCTGCCACCTTGTCGACACAACTCTTGACAATCCACCGGCGGTGATCGATCCTGCTGCGGCGTTTTCGGAGGCCGGGCGCGGGTAGTACGCCGGAGGGCGGGGCAGTGCTCCCGCCGGGAGCCGGAGTGACCCGGGCCTCTCGATCCGACCGAGGCAAGGCTTCCCTTAGACCGACCGGCGTGGTTAGGCTAGCCTTAGCTCAGGACGGCGCTTGTCGTCCGCCGGGGCATTTTCCCCGGTCACGCGGACGGGGGATGACACGGTGACAGCGGTGATGCCGAGGCGGGACGTGACCGCCACGCCGCTCGCCCCCGTCACCGCCGCGCTGCGGGCCATGTTCGGCACCGACGACCTTCCCGGTCTCGCCCGGGGCCTGGTGGTCGACGACGAGTTCGGCTGGGCACCCGCCACCACCCTGATCGACGGCACCCGCCTGCCGGAGCTGCTGCACGCGGCAAGCGTCCGCTGGGGTGGCACTCCGCACGCCTGCGCCGCGTTGGCCTGGAAGTCGTACAGCTACTGGACGGCGCTGCCGGTCGTGCTCGGCTGGGCCTCGGCCCGCCGGGTGCCGCTGCTCGACCCCTCCGATGTGCTGATCCACTTCGAGGACCACAGGCCCCTGCTCACGCTGGGCCTGCGCCACGGCACAACCGTGGCGGTGCTGCCGAGCGACCCGCTGGCGCTCTCCGGCCTGCCGGAGGTGCGCGTCGTCGCCGGCGAGGTGGAGCTGCTGGCCGAGCTGCGCGCCTCCCTGCTCGACGCCCACCTGGCACCGCTTATCGCGGCGATCCAGGCGGAGGTGCGGGTGGGCACCCGTACGCTGCTCGGTTCGGTCGCCTCCGGCATCGCGCACGGCATCCTGCGGGCCGCGGACGCGCTGCCCGGCTCGACGGTGCAGAGCATCGACACCCTGCTCGGCGCGCTAGACCTGGCGGACCTGGTCGAGCTGGTGCCCGGCCCGACCGGTGAGCCGAGCGTGCAGCGACGCACCTGCTGCCTGGCCTTCACGCTGCCCAGCCCGAAGGTCTGCCAGGGCTGCTGCGTCCGCTAGGGCTGAGCCCGCGCATTCCGCCGGGCTGAGCCCCGCTCAGGCGGCCTTGGGCCGAGCCAGCTCAGTCGGGCCCGGCCCGAGCCCGCTCAGTCGGTAAGCGGTCGGACGTCCCACACCCACACCCCGCCGGTGAAGGTCGGCTGAATCCCGGTCAGCTCGGTCATGCCGCGGCGCAGTTCCGTCTCGTGCTCGTGCGGCCCGAGGATCACCACGCCGGCCCGCCAGTAACGCAGGTCGTCGACCGCCTTGACCCGACTCTGCGGGGTGATCGGCGGCACCGCGCCGGTCCGTCGGATGGTCGCGAAGAAGCTGCTGGTCGGCCGGGGCGGCGCGGTGAACAGCGCGACCTTCGGCGGCTCTGCGCCGGGGCGGGTGTCCGGTCCGAGGAAGTAGCCCCGGGCCAGCGGCATGTCCAGCCGGGTCGCGGCGGACCAGCGCAGCGGCTCCGCGTAGTTGGTGTCCGGCAGCGGCAACGTCACCACACTGCGCCCACCCGCCACGTACGGCCGCCACGCCCCGCTGGTCACGAAGGTGGGGACCGGGTCCAGTTGGACCACGGGCAGCGGGGTGGGCAGGATCGGCAGCAGAGCCATCGTCAGCACGGTCGCGGTGGCGAAGCGGATCTGCGGACGGGCGGCCGGCCGCGCGCGGGCCAACTCGCGGGCACGCTCGGCGCCGTAGGCGAGCAGCACCCCGACGATCGGGGTGATCGCCAGCGCCCACCGGGTCGGCACCACCGAGTGCAGGATCGGCAGGTTCTCCAGCGCGGCCCAGGGCCCCGGCACGCCGGTGCCGTGACCGGCGAAGCGGATCTCCCGCCCGAGGGAGAGGACCGCGAAGAGCAGCCCGAGCCCGGCCAGCGCGAGCACCACCGCCGACCGTCGTAGCCACCAGACCAGGGCGACCACCAGCACGAGCAGGGACCAACCGAAGAAGCTGTTCTCCTCGGTCGGGTTCTTGGCCAGCCCGGCGGCGGTGCGCGGGCTGCCGGCCAGCGACTCCCGGGAGTACGCGACGAACGAGGCCAGGTCGCTGGAGTACCCGCGGATCAGGGTGGACAGCCCGGAGTAGGCGCCGGGTCCGAAGAACTGGACATACAGCGGGTACGCCAGCAGCAGGCCCGCGACCACTGCGGCGACGGCGAGCCCGGCGAGGAAGGATCGGGCCCGTGACCGCAGGGCGGGGCGGCCGATGGCCAGCGCGCCGACGATCACGCCGAGACCGATCGCGGTCATCAGCAGGATCTCCAGGTTGAGAAACGCCTGCCAGACGATCACCAGTGCGAGCAGCACCCCGTTGCGCAGCCAGCGGCCAGGGTCGGCGAGCCGCAGCGTACGCCAGATGATCAACGGGACGACGAACTGCGAAACGATGTTCGGGTGCCCGTTGGCGTGCGACACCATGGCCGGCGCGAACGCGCAGAAGCCCGCGCCCAGCCAGGCCGACCCCCGGGCCAGGACCAGGACGCGGGAGAGCAGGAAGTACCAGGCCGTGGCGGTGGCGATCATTCCGAGGGTGAGGAAGAGCAGGAATGCCACCCGCGGACCGAACAAAAGGGTTATTGGCGTCATTGGCAGCGAAATGGATAATACGGACGTATTCGCCATGAGGTTGACGCCGTCCGGCACGTTCATCCGATCGGAATGGAACGGGTACGCGAAATGCGTGACCACCCGCGCACCGTGCGCCATCATCCATTCGAACTGCGACTGGTCCGAGCGGTTGTCCCGCACTCCGCTGCCCGGGTCCCACCAGAGGCGTCCGGTGATCCAGAAGCCGAGCGCCACGAAGCTCAGTACGGCGGCCAGGTCGGCCCACTTCCCGTTACGGCGCAACCGATCGCCGCCGCCGGCCTCCTCCACCGGCGACGCGGTGGCCGGGCCGTCGCCGGGCGCGTCCGGTTCGGGAGTAGTCATGACAATTCATAGGGTAGTCAGGCTATGGCGGTGCCGTGACATGTTTCGGGGTACTGCCGTACTATGTGCCGGGTTCGCCGACCGCCGATCACGTGCCCACCCACCGACCGCAATTCGGCCAACCGCTCCCCCGATTCTTCTGCCATCCAAGCGGATGATTCACTCTGTCGGTCCAGGCACGGGTCGAGTTCATATCGTGAGGAATCGACGCATGGCAGAAATCACTGGGGATCAGCGCGTCCAGTCCGAGGTGCTGGAGGGGCTGGCGACAGCCGTCAACCACCGTCGCTGGTTCGTCGAGCTGGCGGTGCCCTACCTCGGTGACGACCCCATCGAGATCGGCAGCGGCCTCGGTGACTACGCGCTGGAGTGGTCGCAGCGGCTGCCCCGGTTCACCGCCACGGAGGCCGACCCCGACCGGTTGGTGCAGCTCAAGGAGCGCCTCGCCGAACAGCCGGGCATCGACGTCCGACAGATGCTGCTGCCGCACAACGACCGGGGGAACTACAGCGCCGCCGTGTCGTACAACGTCCTGGAGCACATCGAGGACCACGTGGGCGCGCTGCGCAGCATGCGTGACCTGGTCCGCCCGGGCGGCGCGGTGATCATCATCGTGCCGGCGTTCCAGTTCGCCATGAGCCCGGCGGACATCGCCACCGGCCACGTCCGCCGGTACACGAAGAAGACGCTCGGTACGGCGATGACCGAAGCCGGCCTGACGGTGGAGAAGATCCACTACGCGAACGCGCTCGGGTTGATCGGCTACTTCATGGCCACCAAGGTCTTTCGGCTGATGCCGAAGGAGGGGCCGATGGTCAAGGTGTACGACACACTCGTCCTCCCCGCCACGAAGGCCGCCGAACAGGTCGTCCGACCCCCGTTCGGCCAGTCGGTCTTCGCGGTTGCCCGCGTCCCCGCCTGACCCGTTCCAGCCACCCCCGCGATCTTGCACTCGCCATGAGCGGAAAGCGCAAGATCGCGGGGTACGGGTCACTCCTTGATCTGGTACGTCGGGCGGATCACCGCTCGCGCCAGGGTGTGGAAGGTCAGGTTGAAGCCGACGTAGGCCGGGCTCGCGTCCGGGGTGAGGTCGAGCCGGTCGACGTCCAGGGCGTGCACCGCGAAGACGTACCGGTGCGGGCGGTCACCGGGCGGCGGCGCGGCACCGCCGTACCCCTGCTCGCCGTAGTCGTTGCGGACCGAGAAGGCCCCACCCAGGTCGGAGCCCGCCGCGCCACCCGCGCCGCTGGGCAGCTGCGTGACGCCGACCGGAACGTTCACCAGCACCCAGTGCCAGAAGCCGCTGCCGGTCGGGGCGTCGGGGTCGTAGCAGGTGACGGTGAAGCTCTTGGTCTCGGCGGGAAAGTCCGACCAGGTCAGCTGCGGGGAGACGTTCTCACCACCGGTGCTGCCGTGCGCGTGCCGGGCGTCCATCGGCTCGCCGTTCTGCACGTCGTCACTCGTCAGGGTGAACGAGGGCACGGTAGGCAGCAGCTCGTACGGGTCCGGGGCGATCGGTCGTTCGAGAGTCATCGGGACGGCGTCCTTCCGGTGTGGGCGGATACCTGCCCTTCATACCCCGTTCCGGGCCAACCAACGACCGGATGCGTCGGCTGTCCGGCGTCACCGGCCGGACGCTATGGTGGGCAGCCTGCAACGTTCCACGGGGGGAATACTTGCTAGGGATCTGGCGCGACTTCCTGGTCGCCGTCGCCACCGCGCTACGCAGACCGAACGAGCAGGCGCTCGCCGAGGAGCGCCGCCGCGCGATCGAGCGGCTGGCCGACGAGACGATCCGCGAGAGCCGGCGGACGGTCGACCCTTCGGAGTAGCGGTGGCGGAGGGTGTGGGATTCGAACCCACGAAGACATCGCTGCCTTACCGGTTTTCAAGACCAGCGCCATCGGCCACTAGGCGAACCCTCCCAGACCGGCACCCGCGGGTGTACGGCCGTGAACAGTCTGCCACGGCACCCGCCGGCCGGCTCGGCGTCCCTCCCCGAAGCGCCGGCCAGGCGGTGGCCACAGCGTCCACTGTGGCGCGGATCGGCGTCACCCGAGGCACGCGTCGCGGCGTCCAGCGGCGTGATCGACTCGGATTCCATGAAACCGGGGCGTCAGATCGCCCTGGATGCCCCGGTTTCAAGGAACCCGGGCCCGCAGGCCGCTCGACCGGGGTGCTCCTGCGGCCCACGGGCCCATCGGGTAAGACTGAGGCCATGCGAGCCATCACCGTTCCGCAGCCCGGTGGACCCGACGCGCTGGTCTGGGCCGAGGTCCCCGATCCGGAGCCCGCTCCGGGCGAGGTGATCGTCAGGGTGCGGGCCAGCGGCGTCAACCGCGCCGATCTGCTGCAACGGCAGGGGCACTATCCGCCGCCGCCGGGAGCGCCCGCGTACCTCGGGTTGGAGTGCTCCGGAGTGATCGACGCGATCGGCCCGGAGGTGACCGGGTGGTCCGTCGGCCAGGAGGTCTGCGCGCTGCTGGCCGGCGGCGGGTACGCCGAGCGCGTCGCCGTGCCCGCCGGGCAGTTGCTGCCGGTGCCGGCCGGTGTCGACCTGGTCGACGCCGCGGCGCTGCCGGAGGTGGCCTGCACGGTCTGGTCGAACGTGGTGGGGGTGGGTCGGCTCGGCTCGGGTGACGCGCTGCTGGTGCACGGTGGGGGCAGCGGGATCGGCACGTTCGCGATCCAGTTCGGGGCGGCTCTCGGCGCCACGGTCCTGGCGACCGCCCGCGCGGCCAAGCACCCTCGCCTGCGCGAGCTGGGCGCGGCGCACACGATCGACTACCGGGAGCAGGATTTCGTGGAGGAGGTCCGCAAGGTCACCGACGGCCACGGCGCGGACGTCATCCTCGACATCGTCGGCGCGTCCTACCTGGGCCGGAACGTCGCCGCGCTGGCGACCGGCGGCCGGCTCGTGGTGATCGGGATGCAGGGTGGTCGCAAGGCCGAGCTGGATCTCGGCGCTCTGCTGGCCAAGCGGGCCAGCGTCGCGGCGACCGCGCTGCGCTCCCGGCCGCTGGCCGAGAAGGCGGAGATCGTCCGGGGCGTACGCGATGAGGTGTGGCCGTTGGTCGAGGCCGGCGCGGTCCGCCCGGTGGTGGACCGGCGGCTGCCGATGGCCGAGGCTGCCGAGGCGCACCGGCTGGTCGAGTCGAGCGACCACGTCGGCAAGGTGCTACTCACCGTCGGGTGAGGTGCGGGGCAGCATGAGCCGGGCGCCGGGCCCCTCGCCGGCCAGCGCGTCCCCCGGGTTGTAGAGCGTGCAGCGTTGCAGGGACAGGCAGCCGCAGCCGATGCAGCCGTCCAGGTCGTCGCGGAGCTTGGTGAGCAGCCGGATCCTCTCGTCCAGCCGGCCGCGCCAGCTCGCGGAGAGTCGCTCCCAGTCCTGCGGGCTGGGGGTGCGGCCGCCGGGCAGCGACTCCAGCGCATCGCGGATCTCGTCCAGCGAGACGCCGACCTGCTGGGAGATCCGGATGAAGGCGACCCGCCGCAGTTCGGCGCGGGCGTAGCGGCGTTGGTTCCCGCCGGTGCGATCGGCGCGGATCAGACCGAGCCGCTCGTAGTAGCGCAGCGCCGATGGCGCGACGCCGGAGCGGACGGACAGCTCACCGATCGTCAACGCGTCCTGCATCACCGGTCCCTTGAATTGAAGTGGACTTCAACTCAAGGTTAGCGGCGATCAGCGCGCGGACGAGACCGCGGGACGACGGCGTGCGCGCTCGCGACCGAGGATCCAGATCGCCTCGACGCCGTCCTTCCAGGTGATCTTCTTGCCCTCTTCGCGGCCCCGCGCCCGGTAGCTGATCGGCACCTCGTACGGGCGGATCCGGCGGCGCAGCAGCTTGCCGGTCACCTCGGCCTCCATGCCGAAGCCCCGCGAGCGCACCTCCAGCGACCGGTAGAGCTCCACCGGCATCAGCTTGAAGCAGGTCTCCAGATCGCCGATGTACGAGTTGAACAGCACGTTGGCCGCCGTCGTGACGCCCTTGTTGCCCATCACGTACCAGAAGCTGTAGGCGCTGTGGCTGCCGAAGGTGCGATTGCCGTAGACCACCGTGGCCCGGCCGTCGAGCACCGGGTCGAGCAGCCTGGGGATGTCCTGCGGGTCGTACTCCAGGTCAGCGTCGAGGATGACCATGTAGTCGCCTTCGGCGCTGTCCACCGCCGTCTTGATGGCCGCGCCCTTACCGGCGTTGCGCTGGTGGGTGATGACCCGCAGGCGGGCGTCGTCGGTGCGACCGAGGATCTCGCCGGTGCCGTCCCGGCTGCCGTCGTCGACCACGAGCAACTCGATCTCGCAAGGGTAGTCAACCGCCAACGCCTGCTTGAGGGCGTCTGCGATGCGTTCTTCCTCGTTGTAGACCGGCATGAGGATCGAGAGCTTCACGGGAATCTCCACGGTGGCGACGACACGTCGGGCATAGCCTAGCCCGGCGTGTCGGGCTGACGGTTGCCGCCACCGTCGGTCATTGGGCGGGACGGGTCCAGCCGGATGGTGTTTACTTCCCGCCATGTCGGCTGCCGGCTCCCTGCTCGCGGTGCTTCCCGCCGCCTCGGTGCTCCTGCTCACGGTCGCGACGACACCGCGCGGGGTCGACCCGGTGGCGCCGTCTCGGCTCGCTGCGGTGCGCGCCGCCCTGGTCACCGGGGCGTACGCGGTGCTCGTCGTCGAGGTGCTCGGCGCGCTGCACGCGCTGACCCGGCCGGCGTTCGTCGCCGCCTGGCTGATCTACCTGCTCGCCACCGCGACGGCGGTGGGCCTGCGCTGGCACCGGGAGGCCCCGCCCGCCGACGTGCCCGCGACGCCCCGCCGGGTGCCGGTCGGCGCGGCGATGGCCGCCGGCGCCGGCCCGGAGACGTCCGCCCCGCTCGCCGAGCGTGGCCCGGAGGGCGGGCACGACGCCGCAACGGTCCAGACCGGTGGGGTACGCGCCGGTCTGCGCGCCAGGGCAGCCGAGATCTGGCGTACGACGAGTCGGGGCGAGCGGCTGCTCGCCGGCACCGTAGGCGGGCTGGTGCTGCTTGAGCTGCTTGTCGCTCTGCTGGCCGAGCCGAACAACTTCGACTCGCAGACGTACCACCTGCCCAAGGTCGAGCACTGGGTGGCCCAGGGTGACCTGGACTTCTGGCCCACCGCCATCCACCGGCAGGTGACCATTCCGCCCGGCGCGGAGTACCTGCTCCTGCACCTGCGCCTGCTCACCGGTTCAGACGTGCTGCACAACCTGGTGCAGTGGGCGGCCGGAGTGCTCTGCCTGCTGGTGGCCGCGCGGATCACCGCGCAGCTCGGCGGCGGCCGGCGTGCTCAGTTGATCACCGCGTTCGTGCTGGCGAGCACCCCGATGGTCGTACTCCAGGCGACCAGCACGCAGACCGACCTGGTCTGCGCGGCGTGGGTGGCGTGCGCGGCGACACTCGTCCTGGACGGGCTGCGCCGGCGGACCGGTTGGGGGACGCTGCTCGGTCTGGGTGCGGCCACCGGGTTGACGGCGCTGACCAAGACCAGTGGCCTCATCGCGGTGGGCCCACTGCTGGTGCTCTGGGGCCTGGCCCAGCTCCGGCTGGCCCGGGCCGCCCGAGCACCGGCCGCCGGTCGGATTCGGCCGGTCCGCGGGGTGGTCCGCGTCGCCGCTGGTTCGACGCTGATCCTGGTGGTCGCGGCGCTCGTGGTCGGCCCGTTCCTGGCCCGGGTGAGCGCCGAGTTCGGAAATCCGCTGGGCCCGCCGCGGCTGCGGGAGTCGATCCCGATGGAACGGCACGATCCGGCGTCGGTACTTGTCAACGCGCTGCGGATCGGGCACACGGCGTTCGACACACCGCTCGCGCCACTGCGCAGCGCCAGCGCGGACGCCATCATCGACGGCGCGGACGCGATAGGCGTCGACCCCCAGGACCGGGCGATCACCTTCGGTCGGGAGGTCTTTCCGGTGCCCGCCTGGTACCCGGACGAGGACCGGGTGGCGTTCCCGATCGCCGGGGCGGTGGCGTTGCTCGGCGCGTTGGTCGCGCTCGTCCGCCCGCGCCGGATCGACTCCGGGCAGGTGGGGCCGCTACGGGCGTACGCCGTCGTGGTGCTGGCCACCATGGTGCTGCACACCGCGCTGCTCAAGTGGCAGCCGTGGGGCAACCGACTGCTGCTCTACGCCCTGGTCCTCGCCGTGCCGCTCGCCGGATTGTGGCTGGACGCGCTCCTGCGCCGCCACGCCAGCCGTGCGACGAGCGCGGCCCCGACGACTGGCCGTGGGCGGCGATCGGTGGCCACTCTGGCGGTGGTCGCCGTGTTGGCCACCTCGGCGCTGGCTGGGGTGCTCGCACTGTCGTACGGCTTCCCGCGCCGGCTCGTCGGCTCCGGCTCGGTGTTCACCACCTCGGACTGGGACACCCGGTTCCTCCGCCGGCCGCAGTGGGCCGACGAGTTCCGGTGGGCAGCGGCGGCGGTCCGCGACAGTGGCGCCCGGCGGATCGGGCTGGTGGAGCAGAACGACAACTGGGAGTACCCGTGGTGGCTGCTGCTGCGCCAGCCGGACGGCCGCTCGCCGGACCTGGTGTCGTTGCAGTCGGTCCTGCCGGAACGGCCGCCGGCCGACCCGGCCTCGGTGGACGCGATCGTCTGCACCGGCAGTCAGCCGGCCTGCGCGAAGCTGGTGCCGGCCGGCTGGCGGTTGGAGTTCCGCGGCTACGTGGGCTACGCCCTGCCGCCCAGCCGCTGATCGCCGGGCGCTCAGGGCTCGTTTGATCAACACGGTTTCGGCGAAATCGGGGCATCGCATCGACCGGGACAAGCCCGATTCACCGAACCCGTGTTGATCACGCCTGAGCAGTGCGGGCCCCCGGGCGTACACCCGGGGGCCCATCGCTCACTTGTCGCGCGGGATGAGGATGAGCCGGGCGACGCCCTTGTCGCCGTCCTTGGCGCCGGCCACGCCGAGCTTCGCGCCGACCTTGACCTCGCTCGGCTGCACCGTCGCGCGCCGCTCGACGACCCGCAGGTCGTCCCCGAAGGTCCAGGTCATCGTGAAACCGTCGGTGGACTTGACGGTCATCGAGTCGCCGTCGATGGCGGTCACCTCACCACGCTGCACGGCGACCGTCTGCGTACCGTTGTCCTTGGTCTGCACCACCGCCTCGCCGTGCAGGGTGTTCTTGCGAAGCTGCACGCGGGCCTGGTGGCGCTTGCGCCACTCCTCGCCACGCTTCTGCTTGTCCTTGTCCTTGTCCTTGGCCGTCGGCGAGGCGCCGGGCGTCGGGGTGGCCGGTGCGGCGACGGTCTGCACGTCCAGGTCGGTGGCGTCGAAGCCCATCGCGGTCAGGGCCTGACCCTCCGCACCCATCGCCGCGGCGACCTCGACCGCCGCGTCCCGCGCGGGCTGGCTGACCACCTCGGCCGCGCCGCAGCCGCTGACGCCGAGCGCCACCGCCGCGAACAGTGCCGTGGTGCCGGTGACGAATCCCCAACGTGGCATGACTCTCCCTCTCGTCCGTGGAGCCCTCAGCCTTCCCCGCGAGGACGAGCGGACCGTCAGGCCGATGTACGGATCCGGTAAGGATCACCGGGCAGCCGGACCGTGAAGGCGGCCCCGCCCTCGGGCGCGTGACCAGCGACGATATCCCCGCCCAGCCGGCGGACCAGCCCGGCGGCGAGCGCCAGCCCCAGCCCGCTGCCCACCTTGCGCACTCCCCGGTAGCGCTCGTGCAACGCCCCCCGCTCGAACGCCACCGCCAGGTCGTCGTCGGTGAAGCCGGGTCCGCCGTCGCGGACCTCCAGCACACCGCCGGCCGCCGGGTCCGCGCCGACCGGCCGGACCGCGAGCACCACCGGCGACCCCGGCGGTACGACTCGCAGCGCGTTCTCCAGCAGCCCGTCCACCACCTGTCGGATCCGACCCGGATCGGTGTACACGGACACCGGCTGACCGGGCGTCTCCACTCGGAACGACACACCCACGGCGGCACAGCGGCCCGACCAGGTCGGTTCGGCGTCGGCGGCCAGCCGGGTCAGGTCGACGGGCACCGGTTCCAGCGGAAAGTCGGCGGCCTCCAAACGGGCCAGCGCCAGCAGGTCGCCGATCAGCCGGTCGAGGTGCTGGGCCTCGGCCAGCATGGTCCGGCCGGTGTCGGCGGTCCCGTCCGCCTCGATGACGCCGTCGGCGAGCGCCTCGGCGTACCCCCGGATCGCGGTCAGCGGAGTCCGCAGCTCGTGCGAGACGGAGAGCAGGAACTCGCGCTGCCGGCCCTCGCTGGTGGTCAGCGCGGCGGCCAACCCGTTCAACGCCTCGGCCAGGTCGGCGACCTCGTCCGGCGGCTCGACAGGCACCCGGACGGCGCGGTCCCCGGCGCGCAGCCGGGCGGCGGCGGTGGCCGCGACGCGGATCGGTCGGGCCAGCCGGCGAGCCAGTAGGAGACCGGCCACCACGCCGGCGGCCAACCCGGCCAGCAGCGGCAGCCAGAGGCTGAGCAGCACCTGCGCCCACAGCCCGTCCGACGAGGCGCGGGACAGCACCACCCCGTTGCCACCGGGCAGGGCCCGACCCTCCACCAGGGCGCGGTGGCCGTTGACCGGGCGACGAGCCGACACGTTGCGGCCCTGCCCGATCCGCTGCACCACGCGGGTCGGCAGGCCCGACCGGTCGACGGTCCCGCGCCGGATCAGGTACGCGTCGATGCCCTGGGCGCGCAGTTGCTGGATGAGCCGCTCCTCGTCGGCGGTGCGACCCCGGTCCAGGCGGGTGCGCAGCACCTCGGCGGCGAGTCGGGCCTGCGCGGCGAGGGCCTGCTGATCGCGTCGCTCCGCGCCCCGGATCGCCAGTGGCACCGCGACGATGGCCGTGACGAGCACCGACACCAGTGCCACCGCGCAGGTGACAAGCACCGCGCGGGCGGTCAGCGTCCGGCCGAGCCGGCTGCGCCTCGGTGTTGCCGGCGGGCGGACGCCGATCACCGGCAACGCCATGGTCGGCGACTCGGCGCGCACGGGCTGTTCAGGCATCGACCGCGTACCCCACGCCACGATGGGTGCGGATGACGCTTGCCGGGCCGAGCTTCGCCCGCACCTGGGCGACGTGCACGTCGACGGTGCGGGTTCCGGCGTGCGCGGCATAGCCCCAGACGCCGGCCAGCAGCTCCTCCCGGGTGAAGACCCGGCCGGGCCGGGCCATGAGATGCGCCAGCAGGTCGAACTCGGTGGAGGTGAGCTGCACGGGTACGCCGGCGGCGGTGACCGTCCGACGGGCCGGGTCGAGGGTCACCGGGCCGACGACACGCGGCCGTTCCGCCCCCTCGGGGCCCCCGGCGGTACGACGCAGCACCGCGCGTACCCGGGCGACCAACTCGCGCGGGCTGAACGGCTTCGTGACGTAGTCGTCGGCGCCCAACTCCAGGCCGACGATCCGGTCCACCTCGTCGTCGCGGGCGGTGAGGAAGATGACGGGAGTCCAGTCACCGGCCTCGCGCAGCCGGCGGCAGATCTCGGTGCCGGGAAGGCCGGGCAGGGCGATGTCCAGGACGCAGGCGACCGGGCGCAGCCGGCGGGCGGCGCTCAGGCCGGCCTCGCCGTCGCGTTCGAGGTGTACGCCGAACCCGTCACGGGTGAGATAGAGCCGGACCAGGTCGGCGATGGCCGGCTCGTCCTCGACCACGAGGACGAGCCCACGGTGCGGCGGTTCGACGGTCACCGGCCCATGATTGCCGACCCGGTCGGCTCGGCGCGATCGGTGCGTGTTCGAGTTCGGTAAAGGCCACGTGAAGGGCTACCGACCCGAGCGACGTCAGCGCGCGACGGCGGGGCGAAAAACGCTTGGCCGTACGGCGGCCGGCGTGTCGCCGATGGTGGCGACGATCCGCTCCCGGGGTGCCCGCAGGCGGGTCCGGAAGGCGTGGTTGAGCAACGCGTCGAGCTGCCACACCTGCTTCGGGTGGCTGGTGCGGACGAGGAACCGCTCGCGGATGCCGTCGATCGCCGTGGCGGCCAACTCGACAGACCCCAGCCGTGGGTCCGGGCTCCAGGTGACGTTGCTCAGCTCGCGCAGCTCGGTGTTGAGGTGCAGACGCAGCCGGTGCAGCAGCCGGGTCTGCTGGGTCACCACCAGTCGACGGTGGGTGAGCAGCAACAGGTAGTCGCCGGTGACCGGGCGGTCGGGGCGGCTGCAACGGGTGACCAGGATGGTGGCGTCGCCGGAGCCGACGCAGCGGCGGAAGACCGGCATGTGCCGGCTCACGGTCTGTACGGCAAGGCCGGCCTCGGTGGCGGCCGGGAGGAACGTTCGGGAGAAGACGTCCATGACCTGCCCAACGACCTCCCCGACGCCGGTGACGTGGGTCACGTCGAAATTTTGGAAGTTCCACGCGGCGGGTCGCACCGCCTGTCCGACTTCCGACGTGGACGGATACCGGTCAGCGATCGGGCTGAAGGGGAGTGGCGGCGAACAGCTCCGCGAGCCATCCGGGCACCGCCTCGGCGTACTCCGCACGGGCCGGGTCGGCCGTGTCCAGTGCCCGCCGCCAGGAGAGCGACCGGCTCACCGCGCCCAGGTTCAGGGCCAGGTCGACGGCCTCGACGAGGGTGCGACGGTCGAAGCGGTCGGTCCACGCCTCCAGGTAGCCGTCGCGCAGCCGGGCCAGGCTGGCGTCGTCGGCCGACAACGCGGTGGCGTACCGGATGGAGCGCAGGGTCACCAGCAGCGTGCCGAACGGGTGCGCCACCGAGGCGTCACCCCAGTCGAAGTAGCGGTACCCGGCCGGGCCGGCGAAGACGTTGCCGTCGTGCAGGTCGTCGTGCTGCACAGTGGCCGGAATGCCGATGTCCGCGAGCCGGCGACACCGCTGCGCGTACGCCGGAAGCTCCGCCCGCAGCCGCTCGTACGTCTCGACGGGGAGCCCGCCCTCCGCGCCGACGCGCAGGGACTCGTGATCGTCGAGCAGCTCGGTGAGCAGCCCGGCCAGCACCTCCGGGCGGTGGTCCGGTACGCCGACGGCGACCAGTTCGTCGGCGCGCGACGCGGTGGCGAGTTGGAGTGCCGCGTACCCGGGCAGCGCCCGCTCCCAGTGCGTCAGGTCGGGATCGCGCTCCAGCACGTCACGCAGCGACTCGCCGCCGTCGGGCAGCAGCGACCAGCCGCGCTCCCGGTCCACACCGATCGGGGTCAACACCCGCTCGGGCGTCAGCCCGGCAAGCGTCGCGATCAGGACCGCCTCGTGCGTCGTGCCCCGGTTGTTGGCCTTGAACCAGACCGGCCCACCTTCGGTCGGCACCCGCCAGACCAGCGACCACGGCCGGACGCGGGGCTCCACCGGCCCGGTGACCCGCCGGCCGGCGCTGTCGAGCTGCTCGTCGACCCAGGATCGGGCCTCCTGCTGCCACTCGTCGCTGGACCAGTCGGGGGCGCGCTCGTCGGCGATCGTCGTCACGATGGGCACCCTAGGCGGCGTGCCTGACCCGGGGCGAGGCCATTTCACCGCGGCGTTCTTCGGCTTGCGGCCGAGCCGGCGGTCGGACCAGCGCGACGTCCTCGGTTGGCGGCGAGCCAGCGGATCAGAGCAGCTCGACGTCCTCGGTTGGCGGCGAGCCGCCGGATCAGAGCAGCTCGACGATCGTGGCGTTGGCCATTCCGCCGCCCTCGCACATGGTCTGCAGGCCGTAGCGGAGCCCGTTGTCCCGCATGTGCTGGAGCATCGTGGTCATGATCCGGGCACCGGAGCCGCCGAGCGGGTGACCGAGGGCGATCGCGCCGCCGCGCGGGTTGAGCCGCTCCGGGTCCGCCTCGGTCTCCGCCAGCCAGGCCAGCGGCACCGGGGCGAACGCCTCGTTCACCTCGTACACCCCGATCTCCTCGATGCCCAGCCCGGCGCGGCGCAGCGCCTTCGCGGTGGCCGGGATGGGTGCGGTGAGCATGGTGACCGGGTCGTCGGCCGCGACCACGGCGGTGTGGATGCGGGCCAGCGGCCGCAGGCCGTGCCGGCTGGCCCACTCGGAGGTGGTCACCGCGAGTGCGGCGGCGCCGTCGGAGATCTGGGACGCGGACCCGGCGGTGACCACCCCGTCGGCGCGGAACGGGGTGGCCAGCTCGCCCAGCTTCTCAAGCGAAGTGTCCCGGCGGATGCCCTCGTCGGCGGTGAACTTGCCACCGTCGGCGAGCGGCACCGCCGTCAGCTCCGGGTCGAACGCCCCGGCGTCCTGCGCGGCGGCGGCCTTCTCGTGGCTGGCCAGCGCGAACTCGTCGAGCTGGGTACGCGAGAGGCGCCACCGGCGGGCGATCAGCTCGGCCCCGACACCCTGGTTGAACGGCAGCGGCGCGTCCTCGGCGAAGCCCTCGACGCCCCGGTAGCGGGCGCGGAGCTGGTCGCTGAACGGCATGCCGCCCGCCACGCTGGAGCCCATCGGCACCCGGGTCATCGACTCCACCCCGCCGGCGACCACCAGGTCGGCCTGGCCGGAGAGGACTGTCGCGGCGGCGAAGTGCAGTGCCTGCTGGCTGGAGCCACACTGCCGGTCAAGCGTGGTGCCGGGCACCGTCTCGGGCCAGCCGGCGGCGAGCACGCCGTTGCGGGCGATGTTCCACGACTGCTCACCGACCTGGGACACGCAGCCCCAGAAGACGTCGTCGACCTGGGCCGGGTCCAGGCCGGTGCGCTCCGCGAGGGCGCGCAGCACGTGGGCCGACAGGTCGACCGGGTGGACACCGGCGAGGCTGCCCTTGCGCCGCCCGACCGGGGTGCGTACCGCGCCGACGATGACCGCGTCACTCATGTTTACTCCCCGGTAACCTGGCTGACCCGATCCTACGTCGTCCGTGGACCGACTGACTGCCCCCGGGCCCGCTCTCCCTCCGCCGGCACGCGGGCGCGCGCCGATGATGCGGCTCAGAAGCGTTGGGCCGCGCGTAGCGTGGCGGCGACCTCTTCCGGGTTGGTGCCCAGGTCGTATCGGCCGAAGAGGTGCAGTGACTCGCCCGCGTCGATCTCCAGGACCTCGGACGTGAGCCCCCATCGCGGTCGCCGCTCCACGGTGATCGCCTCGATCTCCGGCCAGGGCAGCTGTCGGCGACCAGCGAACCCACTGATGACCGTGAGTCCTGCCGGATCCACCGTCAATCTGACCGGGGCGACCAGGTCGCGTACCGCCCAACCGACCAGCGCGGCGGCGGCCAGGGCGGCCAGCACCAACCGCAGCGGGTCGCCGTCGGCGAAGATCAGCCCGAGCGCGACCAGCAGGACCGCACCGGCCAGCTTCGCCGCCGGTAGGCTCGCCGGCACCCGCCACTGCTGGACCGGGGAGATGTCATCCACCCGCCCAGCATGCCAGCGGCGGCCCGCTCCCGGCAGTGCCGGCCCGGCCCGCGAGTGCGGGCATCCGCGCTCGTGCGCCCCGAGATCTCAGCCCAGCAGTTGGGCGGTGCGGAAGAGGACCAGGCCGAGCAGGATCAGCAGGATGATCGCGGCGCCCACGGCCTGCACCAGCGTGCGTCGGCCGCGTGGCGCGTACGCGAGCACCAGGGACATCGCCGCGCCGACCACCAGGCCACCGAGGTGCCCGGGAATGGAGATGCCCGGCACGGTCAACGTGAACACCAGGTTGATCACCAGGATGGGGATCACCTGGGAGATGTCCCGGCCGAGTTTGCGCTCGATGATGATCAGCGCGGCGAAGAGGCCGAAGACGGCAGTGGACGCGCCGGCCGTCGCCGAGTTCGAGGCGCTGAACAGGTAGGCGGCCACGTTGCCACCGAGGCCCGCGACCAGATAGAGCGCGCCGAAGCGCAGCGGCCCGAGGTTGGCCTCCAGCGACCGGCCGAGCACCCACAGCGCCCACATGTTGAGCAGCAGGTGAATGACGCCGTAGTGCAGGAACATCGCGGTGACCAGCCGATACCACTGGCCCTCGGCGATGCCGCCGAGCGTGCCGTCGGGGAAGACCGCCAGCCCGAGCACGGAACCCCAGTTGGTCAGCGGGGTGCCGCCGCCCATCAGGCCGCCGAAGCCGGAGCCGCCCACGGCCGCGTCCCCGCCCCGGTCGGAGGCGATCGACAGCAGCATGACCAGCACGTTCAGGGCGATGATGCCCTTGGTGACGTAGCCGTGCCGGCCGGCCGTACCACCACCGAAGGCGGTACGTGCCGGCCGGACGGTGCGACGTCCCTCGTTGACGCACTCCGGGCACTGGTGCCCGACCGACGCCTCCCGCATGCACTCCGGACAGATCGGCCGATTGCAGCGGGTGCACCGGACGTAGGTCTCCCGACCGGGGTGCCGGTAGCAGACCGGGGTGGTCGGAGGGGACTCGCTCACCGGGCCGATCCTCCGTCCGCCACCGCGCGGCTCACCGACGCTGGCCGGCGCGGTGCTCCGGAGCGCTCAATCATGCGAGCAAAGGTACCTCGCGGGTTCGTCAGGCGGCAGACCGCTCGATCTCGACCCGCTCGATGACGACGTCCTGGAGCGGACGGTCGCTCGGACCGGTCGGGGTGTTCGCGATCGAGTCGACGACCTTCACCGACTCCTCGTCGGCGACCTGGCCGAAGATGGTGTGCCGGTTGTTGAGGTGCGGCGTCGGGGAGACGGTGATGAAGAACTGCGAACCGTTGGTGCCCGGTCCGGCGTTCGCCATCGCCAGCAGGTACGGCCGGTCGAAGCGCAGCTCCGGGTGGAACTCGTCGGCGAACTTGTAGCCCGGTCCGCCCCGGCCGGTGCCGGTCGGGTCGCCCATCTGAACCATGAAACCGCTGATCACGCGGTGCGAGATGGTGCCGTCGTAGTACGGCCCGCTGCCCGGCTGACCGGTGCGCGGGTCGGTGTACTCCCGGTTGCCCTCGGCCAGGTCGATGAAGTTGCGGACCGTCTTCGGAGCGTGGTTCGGGAAGAGCTCCAGCCGGATCGGGCCAGCGTTGGTGTGCAGGGTGGCGTAGACAGCCTCGGCCACGGGTACTCCTCACTCGTTGGTCAGTTCCATGCGGATCCTCCCATGTGCCCGATCTGGCATCGCGGAGGCATCCGTTGGTGGAGGATGACGAAGGAACAACTCCCAGGAGGTAGGACCGTGTTTGGAATCGGGCGGCGTCAGTCCCAGGGCCAGCTCGCCAAGGCTGAGCTGAACCAGAGCATCAGCCACCTGATGCAGGCAGCCAACCACGCGGCCAAGGGCGCCGGCGCGACCGTCGGTCCGCGGGTCCAGGTGGCCCGGGGCTACGTGGGACCGGCTGCGGTGAAGGTGCGCGACCGTGCGTCGACCGGCTGGGGAACCACACTCACCACGCTGGCACCGCTGGCGGCGGCAGCCCGGGACGGCGCCGCGCAGGCAGGGCCGCTGACCAGGAAGGCCAAGTCGAAGACCATGCGGATCACCGGTAAGAAGAAGCAGCCGCGCCGTCGCGGCTCGATGATGACCGGCCTGCTGGCCGCGGGCGCCATCGCCGGCCTGGCCGGTGCGGTCGCCCTGCGTCGCCGCCGGGAGCAGCAGGAGTGGGCCGAGTACGACCCGACCCGCACCCTGGAGCCGATGCGCGACGAGGTCGACTCGATCGAGGTGCGTACGCCGGCCGCGACCAAGAAGGGCACCGACGGGTCCGCCATGAGCGGCGCGGCCGGGATGACAGGCGCCGGCAGCTCGGCGGTGGCCGGGGGCAGCAGCGCCAGCACCACCGCCCCGGCCAAGCAGACCGGGATCCGCCCGACCGACAAGGTCCCCTCGGTCGCCGAGGGTGCCACGGACGTCACCGGTCGGCCGACCGACGACCTCACCAAGGCGCTCGGCAAGGACACGGCCCGCACCAACGGCCGTCGCTGACCCCCGATACAGCAACGCGGCGAGCGCCGGCGACGCGGGTTCTTCCCGCTCGCCGGCGCTTCCGCGTCGAGCGGCGCACCCCGCGTGAGCTGAGCCCCTGCGAGATCCACTCGGGTTCCACGAAATCGGGGTGTCCGGATCCGCGGGATGCCCCGACTTCACTGAAGCCGAGTGGATCAAGCCCCGCGGTCTCCAGGCGGCTCCGGCCGCGCGGTCAGAGCCAGCCGTTGCGGCGGAACCAGCGGTAGAGGGCCAGGGAGACACCGAGCATCAGGGCCAGGGCCACCGGATAGCCGTACGTCATCTTCAGCTCGGGCATGTTGTCGAAGTTCATGCCCTCGACGCCGGCGATGGACGTCCAGACGGCGGCGATGGCCGCCCACGCGGCGATCTTGCGCATGTCGTTGTTCTGGTCGACGCTGACCTGGGCCAGCCGCGCCTGCAGGATCGAGTTCAGCAGGTCGTCGTACGAGTTCACCTGCTCGACGGTGCGGCTCAGGTGGTCCTGCACGTCCCGGAAGTACTTACGGATCTCCTTGGGCACGTCCCGGTTCATCTGGGAGGTGAGCGTCATCAGCGGTCGCTGCAACGGGACCACCGCCCGCTTGAACTCCACCAGCTCCCGCTTCATCTGGTAGATCCGCTGGATGCGGCCGTGGCTGTTGCGGTCGAAGACCTCGGCCTCCAGCACGTCCAGGTCGTCCTCGAGCTGCTCGGCCACCTCCAGATAGAGGTCGACCACCCGGTCGGTCACGCCGTACGCGACGGCCCACGGGCCCTGGAGCAGCAACTCCTGCTTGGTCTCCAGGTCGGCGCGGACCGGGGAGAGCCGACAGGCGTCGCCGTGCCGGACGCTGATCAGGAAGTTCGGGCCGATGAAGAGCATCACCTGGCCGGTCTCGACGACCTCGGAGGTCTCGGTCAGCTCGGTGTGCTCGCAGTACCGGGCGGTGCGCAGCACCAGGAAGGCCACTTCCCCGAAGCGCTCCAGCTTGGGCCGCTGCTCGGCCTTCACCGCGTCCTCGACGGCCAACTCGTGCAGGCCGTACGTCTCCGCGATGGCGGTCATCTCGGCCAGCTCCGGCTGGTGCAGGCCGATCCAGACGAAGCCGTGCTCCTCCCGACGGGCCGCCTCCAGCGCCTCCGCGTACGTCCAGTCGCCGGGCTGCCGCTTGCCGTCGACGTAGAGGGCGCAGTCGACCACCCCGCTGCGGCCGGTGCCGGTGGATGCCGGAGTGGGTGGCGACCCGTCGGCGTTGAGCATCCTGGTCACCGCCCGGACCGGCGACGGCCAGGCCCGGGGTCGCAGCACCCGGGACGTGTTCTGCGGGACCGTCCGGCCCCGCTCTGCCCGATCCGTCATCGCGACACCTCCCCGCGCTCGCCTGCGGGTTGCAGGCTACGCCGATGGTCGCCATCGGCAGGTGTGACGGCGGTCGCGGGTGCGGCGCCGGGCGGGCCGGGCCGCATCGGGGGGTGAAGGACGACACGGCCCACCCGGCGCCCGTGGGGGCGGGGGTTGTGCTGCGCGCGTGGCCCGAGGTGGCGGCGGGGCGGTGAGCCCCGCTACACGCGACGGGTGACGCTCGCAGCATTGTGAGCCGCCGGCCGCCCGCTGGGGAGTCCCGGGACGGCCGGCATCGTCGTTCTGTCGGGAACCCGACAGAAATCAGCTCCGGATGGCCTCGACAGCCGCGGCGAGCCGGCGGACACCCTCGTCGATCTTGTCGGCCGTCACCGCCGAGAAGGCCAGGCGCAGGGCGTGCCGCCCACCGTCGAGAACGAAGTCGCTGCCCTTGACCACTGCGACCCCACGCTCGGCCGCAGCCGGGGCGAGCCGGTCCACCAGCACGTCCTCGGGGAACTCCACCCACAGGAAGTAGCCGCCGTCGGGCTCCACGAACCGGGCCTGCGGCAGGTGTTGGCGCAGTGACTCGGCCAGCACCCGGGCGCGCTCGCCCAGGGCCGCCCGGACGGTCTCGATCGAGCGGTCGATGTCGCCGGAGACGCAGAACTGGTGCACGATCGCCTGCGACACCATGCCGGGCGAGATGTAGAGACTCGTCGCGTTCTTGGCGATGTCGGCGATCAGATCCGCCGGCCCGACCAGGTAACCGACCCGTACGCCCGGGCAGACCGTCTTGGTGAAGCTCGACGCGTGCACGACCACGTTGCGAGTGTCCAGCGAGAGCATCGACGGCAGCGCCTCGCCACGGAAGCGGACGTCCGCGTACGGGTCGTCCTCGAAGATCGTGAACTCGTACTCGGCGGCCAGGTCGAGCAGCTCGCGGCGCTTCTCCAGCGACAGCGTCATGCCGGCCGGGTTCTGGTAGTTCGGGATGACGTGCGCGAGCCGGGGACGCACCCCGGACTCCAGCAGCTTGCGCAGTTCGGCGGTGTCCAGACCGTCCGGCTGGACCGCGACGCTGTGCAGCTCGCTGCCCATCCGCTGGAGGTTGAGCAGCGTGCGGTCGTACGTCGGACGCTCGACCACCACCGCGTCGCCGGGCCGGACCAGGTGGTCGAAGAGGAACGCGTCGGCCTGGAGCGAGCCATTGGTGACCAGCACCTGGTTGGCTTCCACCCCGTGCTTGTCGGCGATCCACTTCCGCAGCGGAAGGTAACCGACGGAGGTGCCGTACGCCGTGACGCCCGCGGGGTCGGCGTCGAAGGCGCGTACGGCGGCGGCCTTGAGCCCCTCGACATCGACGATGTCCAGCGAGGGCGCCCCACGGGCAAAGGAGATCAGCTGCTCGGCGGTCATGGACATTGAGCGTACGGGCGGCGGCGGGGAACGCGCGGACGGCACGGCGATGTCCGCATCCTGAGCCACCGGGACGGGTGAACCGAGCCGACCGGTCGACCCCAGATCAGACCGGAAGTGCGAGCGAGTCGTGCTGCGCCGCCCGGGAAAGGCCCTCCAACTGCACGCCGAGCGCGTCGAGGAGATGACTCCAGTCGAAGTAGGAGCGCCACGCGATGATCCGGCCACGGCGGGCCCGGACCACGTCGGCCACCTCCCAGCTCACCGAGCGGCCGGTAGGCGCGACGGTGCCGTACGGCGAGTGCAGCGTGCCGGTGTGGGTGCCGCTGAGGCGCAGCTCGACGGCCGCGCCACCGGACGTGCGGACCACGCCCAGCGGGTCGACCCGCAGGTCCGGGAATGCGCCAGTCCAGGTGCGCAGCAGCGCGGGCAGCTCGATGGGCCGGACCGTGACACCCGGCATGGCGTAGAACGCCTCCGGGGCGTACAGATCCGGCAGCCGGGCCACGTCCCGCCGCAGAAGCATCGCGTACTGCTGCTCGACCAGGCGCTCCGCGTCACGCATCGGGCCCTCCCTCACGGGCCACGGCACCTCCGTGCCCGCGAGGGATCCTTACCCGTCGATCCGGCCTCGCACACCTGCCCGGGTCAGGTCGCGGCGGCCACCTGACTCTCCGCCCAGACCCGCATGATGTCCCGCACCGAGATCACCCCGGCCACCTCCCCGCCGTCGAGCACCACCAGGTGCCGGAAGCCGCCCCGGGCCATCGCGGCGGCGGCCTCGGCCACCGTCCACTCCGGGCCCGCGTAGACCACGTCCCAGGTCAGGTGGGCACCGGTGCGTTCGGTGTCGCAGTCGAGGCCCGCGCCGATGGCCTTCAACACGTCGCGTTCGGTCATGATCCCCACGCCCTCGGACTCGGGATCGATCACTACCGCCGACCCGACACCGCGGGCCGACATCATCCGGGCCGCCTGACGCAGCGTGTGCTCCGGACCGACGACGAGGACCTGGCTGGACATCGCTTCCCGTACCTGCATCACACATCACCCCTTTGGGACGGTGGCATTCGGTACGGACATCGTCGTCTGTGGATGTTTCCGGGACAAGACCGGGCGTCGTCGCGATGTGGGCCCGCTCGCTACTGTCGAAGCGTGTCCACCGAGCCCCTGCGCTGCGCCGGCGCGCTGATCGTCGACCACGACGGCCTGGCCCTGCGGTCGATCGGTAGGTGAACACCGTCGAGCTGGCGCCGCACCGGATCGCCGGGCTGCTGGCCCCGGCCGTGGACCGGACGTTCCACGCCGGCATGCTCGCCGGCCGGCACGGCGGCGCGGCGGAGCTGGGTCAGCGGTACGGCGGCCCGGCCGCGACCGGCCTCCTGGTGGACCTGCGCACCCGGCTCGCCGCGCCGGGAGGCACTGTCGACGGGCCGGGCTTCGCGGCTGTCACCCGCCACGCCGACCCGGTCACGGTCCGCCGGGCCGTCGACAAACACATGGCGTACGGCATGCTCCACCGCCACCCGGACGGCACCCTCTCCGCCACCGAGCGGGGTGCCGCCTTCCTCGGCGAGCTGTACCAGGTGCACGCCGAGGTCACCGAGGAGTTGTGGGCCGGGCACGACGAACGGGTCACGCGGCTCGTGGCGGCGCTCGGCCGCCTGCTGACGTACGCCCTGGTGTTGACCGACGCCGACGACCGGGACGGATCGGCGTTCGCGGCGCTGGCGCCCCCGCACGAGCCGGACGGCACCCTGCCCGGCGTGCTGCTGCTCAACCGGCTCGGCACGCTGCGCCACCACCGGGCCGACGCGTACGCCGCCGCCTGGACCGCGGCCGGACACACCGCGTCGAGCGTCGCCACCCTGCCCTACGGCCCAGAGCGGCTGGCCATCGAGCTGGAGACCGACCGGCGGGCCGCCGGCCCGTACGCCGCGCTCGACGCGGAGGAGCGGCTGGAGATGCTCGCCGACCTGGCGGCGCTGCCCGGCTGACCCGGCTGACCCGGTTGGCCGGAGCGGCACGGCCGGCCGGCGCTATCCTCCACCGGTGACGGGGAGCAGGACGAGGGAGGATGTCGCGATGATCGGAATGGTGCTCGCGGCCGGAGCGGGACGACGGCTGCGCCCGTACACCGACACCCTGCCGAAGGCGTTGGTGCCGGTGGACGGCGAGACCACGATCCTGGACATCGCGCTCGGCAACCTGGCCGAGGTCGGGCTCACCGACATCGTGATCGTGGTGGGCTACGCGGCGGACGCGGTCCGCGAGCGGCAGGCCGACCTGGAGAAGAAGTACGGGGTCACGCTCACCCTGGTGCACAACGACAAGGCCGAGGAGTGGAACAACGCCTACTCGCTCTGGCTGGCCCGGGAGTACTTCGCGCGCGGGGTGCTGCTTGTCAACGGGGACACCGTGCACCCGGTGAGCATCGAGAAGACCCTGCTGGCCGAGCGCGGCCCGGGGATCCTGCTCGCGGTGGACACCCTCAAGCCGCTGGCCGAGGAGGAGATGAAGACCACCTTCGACGCCGCCGGCCAGCTCACCCGCATCACCAAGATCATGGATCCGGGCGAGGCGTACGGGGAGTACATCGGCGCGACCCTCATCGAGCCGCAGGTCGCCGACGCCCTCGCCGACGCGCTGGAGGCGACCTGGCGGCGGGACCCGAACCTCTACTACGAGGACGGCTACCAGGAGTTCGCCGACCGGGGCGGTGAGGTGCGGGCCGCGCCGATCGGTGACGTCCCCTGGGTCGAGGTCGACAACCACGCCGACCTGGCCCGCGCGCGGGAGATCGCGTGCCTCTACTAGCTCGGAGCGTCCTCACCCCGCTGCACATCGACGTGCGACGCGGGGCGGTCGCCGACCTCGCCGCGATCCTGGTCGACGGGCGGATCTCCTCCGGCGGGGACGTGGCGGTGGTGGTCGGTCCGGGTCAGGGCGCGCAGATCGCGGAGCTGATCCGACCGTCGCTGCGCTCGGCGGACGTGTTCACCGTCTCCGGCGGGACGCTGGACGCCGCCGACGACCTGGGCGGCAAACTCCGCACCCGGTCGTACGACGCGGTCGTGGGCATCGGCGGCGGCAAGACGATAGACGTCGCCAAGTACGCGGCGACCCGCCGAGGGCTGCCGATGGTGTCGGTGGCGACAAGCCTCGCCAACGACGGGATCGCCTCCCCGGTGGCCAGCCTGATCACCGACGGGATCAAGGGCTCCTACGGCGTGCACATCCCGATCGGGGTGATCGTCGACCTGGACTTCGTGGAGAGCGGTCCGGACCGGCACAACCGGGCCGGCATCGGCGACGTGATCAGCAACATCAGCGCGCTTGCCGACTGGGAACTGTCCCGGCGGGTACGCGGTGAGCCGGTGGACGGGCTGGCCGCCTCGCTGGCCCGGGCGGGCGCCGAAGCGGTGCTCAACCACCCCGGCGACATGAGCGACGACGCGTTCGTCACCGTGCTCGCCGAGGCACTGATCTCCAGCGGCCTCGCGATGGCGGTCTGCGGCACCAGCCGTCCGTCCAGCGGCGGCTGCCACGAGATCATGCACGCGGTCGACTCGCTCTTTCCGGGGACCGCCTCGCACGGCGAGCTGGCCGGGCTGGGGGCGCTGTTCTGCACCTGGCTGCGGGGGGACCTGCGCCGCTTCGGGGAGATGTCGGCCTGCCTGGCCCGGCACGGTCTGCCCCGGCTCCCCGCCGAGGTGGGCCTCACCGACGACCAGTTCGTGGAGGCGGTGCAGTTCGCGCCGCGTACCCGACCGGACCGGTACACGATCCTCGAGCACCTGGCCCTGTCGCCTACCGAGACGCGGGAGCGGCTGGCAGACTACGCCGGTGCAATCCGCGACCAGCTTGGCTGACCCCCGTCCCACAGTCGCCGACTTCCACCGGGTGAACCGGGGCGGCGGCCTGTTCAGCGAGTCGATCAGCCAGTGGCTGGGCGCCGTCTTCGCGCTCGTCGCCCAGCGGCTCGGGCTGCGCCCCACGGCGTTGACGATCACCAACCTGGTGCTCGGCCTGGCCACCTCGGTCACCGTGGTGGCGCTCGCCGGACCGGTAGCCGACGGGGACGTACCGGCCTGGATGGTCGGCCTGCTCGCCCTGGTCGGCTGGCAGGTCGCGTACTCCCTGGACTGCGCCGACGGGCAGCTCGCCCGGGTGACCGGCCAGGGCAGCGCGGCCGGGGCCCGGATCGACATCCTCTGCGACGTGGCCGCCCAGATCGCCCTGGTGGCCGCCCTGGCCGCCACCGCCGTGGCGCAGGAGCCGTCCACGCCGACCTGGCTGGTGGCGACCTTCGCCGGCACCTGGATGGTCAACCTGGTGACGTCGGTGATGCAGGCCGGCCCGAACGCGGCCAGCATGGTCACCTCGACCTCGCTGCCGGTACGCCTCGCGAAGCTGGTCCGCGACTACGGCGCGGTCGTCTTCGTGGCCGCCCTGGTGCTGGCCGTGGCCCCCGCCCTGGTCCTCTGGGTGCTTGTCGCGTTCACAGTCGTCAACGGCGGCTTCCTGCTGGCGAGCATCGCCTTCTCCGCCCGAGCCTCCCTGCGCTGACCCGCGCCCGCCCCGCCGACGCCAGGCGCGGGGTGGATCAGGTGTGGGTCATGCCCGCGTAGATGTCGATGAGCTGCTTGGTGACCACGTCGGGGTGGAACATCCGCTCGTAGCGGGCGCGGGCGGCCAGGGTCAGCCCGGCCGCGCCGGCCCGGGCCACCGGCAGGGCCGCCGCCAGCGCGGCCGGTTCCGGGGCCACCACCCAGCCGGCCTCGCCGAGGCCGATCCCGGTCGGCATGGCCGGCCCGCCACCCCCGGCGACCGCCGAGGCGGTCTCGGCCGGGCCGGTGCCGGCGGGCTCGTGCGGGGCGTCCGCTCCGACGAGGTACGGGATGCCGCCCAACGCGGTGCCGAGCACCGGCCGACCGCTGGCCAGCGCCTCGATGATCACCGTCGGCAGCACGTCGTGCCACATCGAGGCCGCGATCACCACGGCGCTCGCCTCGACCGCGGCGCGTACGCCGGCGCGGTCGAGCTGACCGAGGTAGACGACGTCTGGTCGCTCGGCGGCGGCGGCCTCCACCAGCGGGCGCAGCTCGCCGTCACCGGCCACACGCAGAGTGCCCAGGGTGCCCACCGGGTGCCGCCGCCAGGCGTCGAGCAGCAGGTCGACACCCTTCTCGGGCGACAGCCGGGCCATGTAGAGGAAGCCGTCACCCAGCGGCGCCGGCCGACCCGGATCGGGTACGGCATTCGGCTTCACGACGATCCGATCGCCCGGAATGCCGTAGTCGCGCAGGTGATCGGCGATGGCCGTGGTGAGCGCGATGTAGCGGTCCACCGAGCGCCAGGTGCCCCGGTGCACGGCCAGGGTGGTCGCCATCAGCGCGCTCTGCGCCGCCGAGTCGCGGTAGCAGCGGTGCTTGATCGCCGGCACGCCCAGCGCCCGACCCTTGCAGTCCTGGCAGATCACCCCGTCGCGGAAGTAGATCCCCGACGAGCAGACCTGCCGGTAGTTGTGCACCGTCTGCACCACAGGCACGCCGTGCCGGTGCGCGGTCCGCACCACCCAGGGCGAAATCAGGGGGTACGGGTTGTGCAGGTGCAGGACGTCCGGTCGGTGCTCGGTGAGCAGCCGGCCCAGGTCCTGCTGGGCGCGTGGCGCCCAGATCGGCGAGATCGGCAGCAGCGCCTTGGCCGCCTTCGACATCGACGGGATCTCGTCCGAGCTGCGGATGAAGGGCAGCACGTCGACGCCGGCAGTGGTGAGCTGAGCGATCTCCGAGTCGACGATCGTGTTCTCGCCGGAGGGCTGAGCTTCCCGGTACCGGTTGTGCGCCACCACGATTCTCACGGGAAAGAAGGCTACCGTTGACTGGTGCCCGAACTACCGGAGGTTGAGGCGCTCGCGGGTTACCTGCGGCAGCGCGCGGTGGGGCGGCGTGTCGACCGGCTGGAGATCGCCGCGATCAGCGCCCTGAAGACGTACGACCCGGCACCCGCCGCGGTCGCCGGCCGGGCGGTGGTCGACGCCCGGCGGCACGGCAAGTTCCTCGACGTGGTCGTCGAGGGTGATCTGCATCTCGTGGTGCACCTGGCCCGGGCGGGCTGGCTGCACTACCGGGAGGCGTTTGGTTCCACCACGCCGCTGCGGCCCGGCAAGGGTCCGATCGCGGTACGCGTCCGCCTCGACGACGGCTCGGGCTTCGACCTCACCGAGGCCGGCACCCAGAAGAAGCTGGCCGCGTACCTGGTCGCCGACCCGGCGGCGGTCCCCGGGGTGGCCAAGCTGGGCCCGGACGCATTCGCCGCCGACCTGCCCACCTTCGTCGAGCGTCTGCGCAGTCGGCGCGGGCAGGTCAAGGGGGTGTTGACCGACCAGTCGGTGCTGTCCGGGGTGGGCAACGCGTACTCCGACGAGATCCTGCACGCCGCGAAGCTGTCCCCGTTCGCGATCACCGATCGGCTCACGGACGCCCAGCTCGCCACCCTGCACGCGGCGACGCGGCAGGTGCTCGGTGACGCGGTCGAGCGGTCCCTCGGCCAGCGTGCCGCCGAGCTGAAGGGTGAGAAGCGGTCCGGGTTGAAGGTGCACGCCCGCACCGGGCTGCCCTGCCCGGTCTGCGGGGACACCGTGCGCGAGGTGTCGTTCGCCGATTCGAGCCTTCAGTACTGCGCGACGTGCCAGACGGGCGGCAAGCCGCTCGCTGACCGACGGTTGTCGCGACTTGTACGGTGAGTAATTGCACTCGGCGACTACGGAGCGGAATCAGCCAGAGTAAGCCGAAGCTCCCGTCCACCGTTCTCGCCACACGCGCATCCATCGGTATAGTGGCCCGGTCCCCGGCTTCTGAAATGGTGCGGAGCCGGCCAGATCCCTCCGGCACCATCGGTCGCCAATCTCCTTCGGGGCGACGACCGGTCGGAGCCCGCGTGGGAGACTGGGACGGTGGGCGACCCGGGCCCTCACTCCGAGTGAGCGGCCCGTGTCATGCGGGAGGACATGGGTGAGGTGACGGCAAGCCTCCAGCGCCCGGTATCCAACGAAGGCCGGAGCAGACTCGTGCGGCACGTCGACAGCTTCGAGATCCAGCCGCCGACGCCGCCGTCGCACAACGGCGTCCCTCGGTCGGCGTGGGCCAGGGCGCGACGCCGTGTCTCCCGCTGGCACCGCCCCTATACGGCGATCCTGCTCGTGCACGACTTCGGGGCGGCGGCGTTCGCCAGTTGGATCGCGATCCAACTGTTCGACCAGGCCACCTCGGGCTTCTCCGGCTCGCACACCGACCTCACCTGGTTCCACACGATCTCCTACCTGCTCCTCCCACTCGGCTGGGTGGTCATCCTCTGGAGCAACCGGGCGTACGACCGGCGCTACCTGGGGTTGGGGCCGGACGAGTTCAAGCGGGTGATCCGGGGCGCGGTGACGGTCACCGCCAGTGTCTCGTTCCTGGCCTTCTCCACCAAGACGGCGCCGTCGCGTTGGACTGTCGGCACGGCGCTGCTCGGAGGGCTGCTGCTGATCCTCTGGGGTCGGTTCGTGGCCCGTTGGGCGCTGCACTACATCCGCCGACGCGCTGGCCAGGCCGCGCACCGGATGGTGCTGGTGGGCACCCTGCCGGAGTGCCTGGAGGTCTACGCGGCGGTCACCCGCAGCCCGAATGCCGGGTTGATACCTGTCGCGATCCACATCACCGACGGGTACGCGGCGGCCCGTGGAGTGCCGACCCCGGTACCGGTGCACGCCGGCCGCGACGTCCTGGCGCTGGTCCGCGAGGTCGGTGGGGACACCATCGCGGTCTGCGGGTCGGCCAGCGCGGAGCCGGGCGAGCTGCGCCGGCTGGCCTGGCAGCTCGAAGGCTCCGGCGTCGACCTGGTGGTCGCCCCGCAGTTGACCGACATCGCCGGCCCCCGGGTGCACATCCGTCCGATCGAGGGCCTGCCGCTGCTGTACGTCGAGGAGCCCACCCTCTCCGGGCCGGCGCTGCTCGCCAAGAACCTGATGGACCGGGTCGCCGCCGGCCTCGGCCTCCTGCTGCTGGTCCCGCTCTTCCTCGCCATCGCCGTGGCGATCCGGATCTCCGACCCCGGGCCGGTCTTCTTCCGCCAGCCCCGGGTGGGCCACGAGGGGCGCACCTTCCGGGTGTGGAAGTTCCGGACCATGTACGTCGACGCCGAGGACCGGCTGGCCAGCCTCACCGACCAGAACGAGACCGACGGCATGCTGTTCAAGATGAAGGAGGACCCTCGGGTCTTCCCGGTGGGTCGCTTCCTGCGGGCCTCCTCGCTGGACGAGCTGCCACAGTTGATCAACGTGCTCTGGGGTGAGATGTCGCTGGTCGGGCCACGCCCGCTGCCCGCCGACGACGGTGACTTCCTCGGTGACGTGCGCCGCCGGCTGCTGGTCCGCCCCGGCATGACCGGCCTCTGGCAGGTCTCCGGCCGCTCCGACCTGTCCTGGGACGAGGCGGTCCGACTGGACCTCTACTACGTCGACAACTGGTCGCTGGCGTACGACCTGAGCATCCTCTGGCGCACCGTCGGGGTCGTGCTCGCCCGCAAGGGCGCGTACTAGCGCGAAGGGCCACGAGCCGTCAGGATCGCTGCGTGGGTGGCAACCTCTCCGCCGTCGTCGGCGTCGTCTCGCTGGTCACCGCGCTGACCGCGGCCCTACTGGCGGTGCTGCGGCTGCGCGCCCGGCGCGGCATCGCCACCGCCACCCAACGGGCCACCTACGAGGTGCTGCACACCGCCGGGCTTGCCGCCGAGCCGCTGCGGGCGGGGCTGAGCGCGGCGGGCGCGGCGAAGGCCGTACGCCATCTGCGAGCCCTGGTGGGTGCGGCCGGGCTGGCGCTCACCGACGCCGACCAGGTGCTCGCCCTGGACGGGCGTGGCACGCACCACGGCGAGCAACTGCTCGCGGCCGCCCAGCGGTCGGTGGCGACCGGGCGTTCGAGTGTGCTCGGCGAGTCCGAGCTGCACTGCGACCGCGTCGACTGCCCGGTCCGGGGTGCGGTGGTCGCGCCACTGCACGGCGCGGACGCCCGGGTGGTCGGGGCACTGGTGGCGATCGCCGACAGCGCGCCGGCGCCCGGGCTGGTGCAGGCCACCCTGGAGACGGCGCACTGGGCGGGCAACCAGCTCGCCCTGGCCGAGCTGGACTCGTCGCGGGAGCGGCTGGCGCGGGCGGAGATCCGGGCGTTGCGGGCGCAGATCAGCCCGCACTTCATCTACAACGCGTTGACCGCGATCGGTTCGTTCGTCCGCACCGACCCGGAGCGGGCCCGGGAGTTGATCCTGGAGTTCGCGGAGTTCACCAGGTACTCCTTCCGGGCGCACGGGGAGTTCACCACGCTGGCCGAGGAGCTGCGGTCGATCGACAGGTACCTGACGATCGAGCGGGCCCGGTTCGGCGACCGGTTGCAGGTACGGCTGCAGATCGCCCCCGAGGTGCTGCCGGTGACGCTCCCCTTCCTCTGCCTTCAGCCGCTGGTGGAGAACGCGGTCCGCCACGGGTTGTCCCGCAAGCCGGGCACGGGCATGGTGAGCATCGAGGCCCGGGACGCGGGCGCCGAATGCCACATCACGGTGGAGGACGACGGGGTGGGAATGGATCCGACCACGCTGACCGCCGGCATCGCCGAGCTGGCCCGCGGCACCGGTGACCCGGGGGACGACCAGGGCCAGCACGTCGGCCTCTCCAACGTCGACGAGCGGCTGCGGTCGGTCTTCGGGGACCGCTTCGGCCTGGTCGTCGAGACCGGGCTCGGCTCGGGCACCAGGGTGAGCGTGCGGGTGCCGAAGTTCCACCCGGGCGTACGGGCCGGATCGTGACCACCGGTTTCCTCCGCGTACTGGCCGTGGACGACGAGCCGCCCGCGCTCGACGAGTTGGCGTACCACCTGCGGGCCGACCCCCGGGTGGCCCGCCTGCACACCGCCGGGGACGCCACCGAGGCGCTGCGGTTGCTGCGCGACGGCGACGTGGACGTGGTCTTCCTGGACATCCGGATGCCCGGCCTGGACGGCATGGAGCTGGCCCGGGTGCTGCGCCGGTTCGCCCGGCCGCCCGCGATCGTGTTCGTCACCGCCTACGACGACGGCGCGGTGGACGCGTTCGACCTGGGCGCCACGGACTACGTGCGCAAACCGGTACGTGCCGAACGGCTGGCCGAGTCGCTGCGGCGGGTGATCGGTTCGCGGGTGGTGCCGTCGCATCCGGCGGCGGTGGCCCGGGCGGAGGAGGACCCGACCATCCCGATCGAGTTGGCCGGTACGACCCGGATGCTGCCCCGCTCGGCGGTGCGCTGGGTGGAGGCGCAGGGGGACTACGCCCGGTTGCACACCGCCGAGGGGTCGCACCTGGTGCGGGTCTCGTTGGCCACGCTCGCGGAGCGGTGGGCGGATGCCGGTTTCGTGCGGGTGCACCGGTCGTACCTGGTGCAGTTGAAGTTGATCGCGGAGCTGCGCCTGGTGAACTCCGGGTACGTGGTGGTGGTCGACTCCACCGAGCTGCCGGTGAGCCGGCGGCACACGCGGGAGTTGAAGGACAAGCTGGTCCGGGCCGCGAAACAGGATTGGAGTCGCTGAGGCGGGATTGCCCTCCACTCTCCCGTACGTTGTACGATAGTCCATACGACTATCGGGAGGCCGCCGTGCACGAGACTCCGTTCGACGCCGGGACCGAGTTCGACCGCCAACTCGACCACCTGGTCCGACTGGGCTATCCGGCCCTGGCCGGGATGCCCGAGAGCACCTTCCGCGACCTGGTCGCACCGCTGCGGGCCCACGCGGTCGACCGCGCCGCCGGCCTGTCCGCACCCACCGACGCCCGGGTGCCGTTCCTGCTGGTCATCACGCGGGACCTGATCGGGGTGGAGCCCCGGCTCACACTCACCACGCTGGCCGGCAAGAACAAGCCCGGCTTCCTCGACCGGCACTACGCCGAGGACGACCTGCCGCGCTTCGACCCGATCAAGGAACTGGAGGTGCCCGCCGGGCCGGCGTACCTCCTCTTCGACGTCGACCGCGGCGAGGAGTTCCGCAACCTCGCCCCCGCCACGGCGATGGAGGGCATGACCGCACAGGACCGGCTTCCACTCACCATCGACGAGGGGCTCGCCCTCATCACGCTCCACCCGGCCGCGCTGGCCAGCAACAGGTGCTTCTCCCTGGTCGGCTCCCGCTGTGGTGACAAGCGGGTGCCGGCCCTGTGGATCAGCCAGGGCGCGCCGAAGTTGGGCTGGTGCTGGTACGGCAATCCGCACACCTGGCTCGGCTCCGCCTCGGCCCATCCGGTACGCGCCGGCCTGGACTGACCGCTGCCGGTCCACCGGGGACAGTCGTCCGGTCGGGCAGTTCCACAGCCGTCGTTGCTGAGTCGACGTCTCGGTGCCGACCGGTCACCCAGGCGTCGGAGTTCAGGACGCCAGCACCGACGAGCACGGCGTCTACACCCTTGAGCGGCTCGGCCCGTACACCGTGCCGACCAGCTGACGGGTCGACGTAGCGGGGCCGGTGGCGCTGCCACCGGCCCCGTGCCATGCCCGCCGGTACCGGTCAGAAGATGTCGGCCAACGGCAGGACCAGGGGGAACGGCTCGTCGGCGCGGTAGATCTCGCCGACCGGAAGGAGCGCCTGTTCGCGGTAGCCGCCCGGGGTGTTCGCGAGCACCGTCAACGTCTGTTTCCGGGGCTCCACCAGCCAGTAGAGGCCGATGCCCGCGGCCGCGTACTCGTGGCGTTTGAGCACCAGGTCACGGCCGGCGTTGCTCGGCGAGATCACCTCGACGACGAGGAGCACGTCGCGCGGGTCGAGCGCGGCGCCGCCGCTGGCCAGCGCCCTCTCCCGAGCGACGAAGAGATCCGGCACGAAGTACGAGGAGTGCTTGGCGCTCACCCCGATGTCCTGACCGACGAGCAGGCCTGCGGGGGCCTGCCGATCGAGGATCCGACGGAGGCGGTTCGCGACCGCGCCGTGGAAGACGTCCGCACGGGGGGACACGAGCAGGCTCCCGTCGAAGATCTCGTAAACCTGGTCGTCCTCGGGAAGAGCCTGGAGGTCGTCCACCGTCCAGGCGTCGCCCCAGCCGGGCCGGGCAGGGTTGGTCACCGTCACACCTCCTCTCTACCGGACCACCCTGACAGCTTGCTCGGTCGTCCACAACGAGGCTCGGAGGTTCACCGAGGCCAGCAGTCGTGGCCGTCGGGTTATCCACAGGGGTGAACCGTTCTCCACAGGTTATTCACAATGCCACCCACTGATCTCCACGGTGGCTCCCTACAGTCAGACCCCATGAAGGAACGCCGGGTCCTGGTCGTCGAGGACGAACGCACCATCGCCGAGTCGGTCGCCGCCCGACTCCGCGCCGAAGGTTTCGCCGTGGAGATCGCCACGGACGGCCCCAGCGCGGTCGAGCGATTCCGGATCGGACAACCGGACCTCGTCGTCCTCGACGTGATGCTGCCCGGCTTCGACGGCCTGGAGGTGTGCCGGCGGATCCAGGCGGTCCGGCCGGTGCCGGTGCTGATGCTCACGGCCCGTGACGACGAGACCGATCTGCTGGTCGGGCTCGCCGTCGGCGCGGACGACTACCTCACCAAGCCCTTCTCGATGCGGGAGCTGGCCGCCCGCGTACACGTGCTGCTGCGCCGGATGGAACGAGCCGCGACCCCCGCGCCACCCGCCATCCGCCTCGGCGACATCGAGATCAACGAGGCGGAACGGCGGGTTCGGCGCTCCGGCGCGGACGTGCACCTCACCCCCACCGAGTTCGACCTCCTGATCCACCTCGCCGGACGGCCCCGCACGGTGCTGCCCCGGGAGCGGCTGCTCGCCGACGTCTGGGGCTGGGCCGAGGGCACCGGCACCCGCACCGTGGACAGCCACGTCAAGGCCCTGCGACGCAAGCTCGGCGCCGATCTCATTCGGACCGTGCACGGCGTCGGGTACGCCCTGGAGGTACCCGCGTGACCACCTACCGACTGGTGGACTGGCTGGACCGGGTGCTGCCCCGCCCGTTGGACCCCGTCCGCTCGATCAAGATGAAGCTCGGTGTCCTGCTGGTCGCCTCCTGGGCCGTGGCCATCGGCTACTTCTGGTACGGCATCGGTTGGCTCCCGCCGGGCACGGCGATCACCGTCATCTGCATCGCGCTTGTCACCTCGCAGGTGCTCGCCCACGGGATGACCTCACCGCTGCGCGAGATGACGGCGGCCGCCGGGGCGATGGCCCGCGGCGACTACACCCGTCGGGTACGCGCCACCTCCCGCGACGAGGTGGGTGAGCTGGCCCAGGCGTTCAACAAGATGGCCGAGGACCTGCACGCGGCGGACCAGCGCCGACGCGAACTGATCGCCAACGTCTCCCACGAACTGCGGACGCCGATCACCGCGTTGCAGGGCGTACTGGAGAACATGGTGGACGGCGTGGCCGAGCCGGAGCCCGCGGCCCTGCGCGCGGCGCTGTCCCAGACCGAACGGCTCGGGCATCTCGTCGCCGACCTGCTCGACCTGTCCCGTCTCGACGCCGGGGTGGTGCCGCTGCGTCGGGTCCGCATCGACGTCGCGGACTTCCTGGACGAGGCGGTCGAGCATGCCACCGCCAGCGCCGCCGGGGCGGGGCTGGACGTGGACTTCCAGCTCCGTGACCTCGCGGCGCCGCTGACCGTACGCGCGGACCCGTGGCGGCTGCACCAGGTGTTCGCGAACCTGCTGGACAACGCGGCGCGGCACAGCCCACCAGGCGGCACGGTCCGGCTGAGCGCCGAGGAACACGGCGGCGAACTCCGCTTCGAGGTGAGCGACGAGGGTCAGGGCATCCCGACTGCCGAGCGTTCCCGGGTGTTCGAGCGGTTCACCCGCGGCGATCGGGCGGCCGGTGGTGGTACCGGCCTGGGCCTGGCCATCGCCCGCTGGGTCGTCGAACTCCACGGCGGTCAGATCGGGGTCCTCGACCCGGTCGCAGCTCCCAGGAACTCCCAGCCCGGCTGCCGCATCAGGGTCACCATCCCGAGTAACGGGCCACACCGAGAAGAGGCCGCATGACCAGCCCCGGCAGCATGTCCGCACCGGCGACGGGACCGGCCGGACCGCAGCCCACCCCGCCCGGCCAGGCCGGTCAGCCCCGGCCCGGTCCCGGCCCGACGCTCCCGCCGACGGCCGGCCAGCCGCACCCGTGGCCGTCCCAGTCCGTACCACCTCGGCCACCGTCGCTACTTGCACAGCGCTGGCCGGGGCCCACCGGCAGCCCTCATCCGCTGCTCCTGGGCGTGCTGAGCGCGGCGGCGGTCGTCGGCGCCTCGGCGCTGTCGGTGGTCCGTCCCGGACTGGGCTGGCTGGTCGCCGCGCTGGCGGCCACCGCCGCGCTCGCCACCGCCGGTGTCGTCCGGTCCGGCACCTCGTCCCCCGCGGCTGACCTGACCGAACGCACCGCACCCGCCGCGCCGACCCCGACCGCTGCGCCGGCTCCGCCGGAGGCCGCGACCACCGTTCGTCCCGGTGCCACGGGGGCACCGGGGCGGGCGGCCCAGGTCGTCTGGGCTGCCGCTACCGTCGCACTGGTCGCCGTCGGCACGGTCCGGGCCGCAGGGTGGCTCTTCGTCCTCTGCCTGCTCGCCGCCGCGGTCACCGCGACGCTCGCGGTGACCGGTGGGCGGACCCCGCTCGGGATGCTGCTGGCCGCGACGCTGCCGCCGGCCGCGACGGTCCGAGCGCTCCCCTGGGCGGTACGCGGGCTGCACCGCACCCGCTCGTCCGGTCCCCGGATCGGGCGGATCGTGACCAGCCTCGCGATCTCGGTCGGTCTTCTGACGCTGTTCGGCCTGCTGTTTGCCTCCGCCGACGCGGTCTTCGCCGACCTCCTGGCGGGTCTCCTGCCGGACATCTCGCCGAACGGTGTGATCGGCTGGTCGGTACGCCTGGGACTGATCGGCCTGGGCCTGCTCGGCGGCGCGTACCTGATCAGCCGGCCGCCCGATCTGGACAGCCTGCGGGCGAAGCCGGGCCGGCCGGTGCACCGGTTGGAGTGGGCCCTGCCGCTGGTGCTGCTCGACGCCCTGTTCGCGGCCTTCGTGCTGGTGCAGTTGACCGTGTTCTTCGGCGGCGCGGGGCACGTGTTGCGCACGGCCGGGCTCACCTACGCCGAGTACGCCCGGGGTGGGTTCTGGCAACTGCTCGCCGTCACCGCGCTCACCCTGCTGGTGATCGCGGTGGCGGCCCGCCGGGCGCCGAAGGCCACCCGGGCCGACCGGTTGCTGGTCCGGGCACTGCTCGGTGTGCTCACGGCACTCAGCCTGGTCGTCGTCGCCTCGTCGCTCTACCGCATGCAGGTCTACTCCGACGCGTACGGGGCGACGCGCCTGCGGCTCTTCGTGGCGACCGTCGAGCTGTCGCTCGGAGTGCTCTTCGTCCTGGTCGGCGTGGCCGTGGCGCGGCTCCGGGCCGACTGGCTGCCCCGACTGGTGATCGGCACCGCGGTGCTGGCGCTGCTGGGGTTGGCAGTGGTCAACCCGGACCGGCTGATCGCGGACCGGAACGTCGACAGGTACCTCGACAGCGGCCGCCTCGACATCACCTACCTCTCCGGGCTGTCGGCCGACGCCGTACCGGCCCTGGCCCGGCTGCCCGAGCCGATGCGGACGTGCGCGCTTCGGGAGATCGCCTTCGAGCTGCCCGAGGACGGCTTCTGGGCGATGAACCTCGGCCGGGAACGTGCCTGGTCGGTCCTGCGCGAGACCCGGGTGACCAGCAGCACGACGGACTGCGTCGCGCAGGTGCGCTGGTGAGCGGGAACGCTTGACAATCGCGCTGGGCGGGCAAGACTGCCGGGGTGGCCGAGCAACTGTCTGACGTGGGGTCGGGCGCTGCGGTACCGCCGCCCCGGCGGGCCCGGATCGTGTTGGCCGACATCACCCGGAGGGACACCCGCTCCGAGCGGACCCGCGCCGAGCTGGCCCAGCAGACCCAGGTCGGCGAGGCGCTGGTCCGCGGCCTGGTCCGGGCGCAGCTCGCGTTGGCGTTGCGGTTGTCGCTGGTGGTCGTCATCGGGCTGGGCGGACTGCCCTGGTTGTTCGCCATCGCACCGTCGCTCGGTCGGACCACGGTGGCCGGCGTCAACCTGCCCTGGCTGCTGCTCGGACTGGTCTCGTTCCCGTTCCTGATCGCGGTGGGCTGGGCGTACGTGCGGCTGGCCGAGCGTAACGAGCAGGACTTCACCGACCTGGTGCAGCGGCCGGAGCGCTGACGTGGGCAACGACTGGGTGGTTCCGGCCATCGTCGCGGTCACCCTGGTCACCGTGGGGATCGGCTTCTACGGGCTGCGGCTGGCGCGGACCACGTCCGACTTCCTGGTGGCGTCGCGGGCGATCAGTCCGACCTGGAACGCCGCGGCCATCGGCGGGGAGTACCTGTCCGCCGCGAGCTTCCTCGGCATCGCCGGCCTGGTCCTCAAGTACGGCGTGGACGTCCTCTGGTATCCGGTCGGATTCGCCGCCGGCTACCTGGCCCTGCTGCTGTTCGTGGCCGCGCCGCTGCGCCGCTCCGGCGCGTTCACGCTGCCCGACTTCTGCGAGCTGCGGCTGGGGTCCCGCCGCCTGCGCATCCTCGCCACGGCTTTTGTGATCTTCATCGGCTGGCTCTATCTGGTGCCGCAGTTGCAGGGCGCCGGGCTCACGCTGGCCACGGTGGCCGGCTCCCCGTACCCCGTGGGTGCCCTTCTGGTGGCCGCGGTGGTGACCGCGAACGTGGCGCTCGGCGGGATGCGGGCGATCACCTTCGTCCAGGCGTTCCAGTACTGGCTCAAGTTGACGGCTCTCGCCGTACCGGTGATCTTCCTGGCGTTGCAGTGGCAGGCCGACGGCCGCCCGGCGGTGACGCCGCCCGACGGGCCGACGTTCCGGGCCGCGACCACAGTCGTGGTCGAGCACCGCGCGACAGTCACCCTGCCCGACGGTGACATCCGAGAGGTACGCCCCGGCGACAAGCTGTCCTTCGCCGCCGGTGACCCGGTGCCGGAGGTGTCCGGGGTGGCCACCGACGCGGGGGACTGGTTGCTGCCCAGCGCGGCCGGCGACGACGATCGGGGGCTGTTCGGGACGTACTCGCTGATCCTGGCCACGTTCCTCGGGACGATGGGCCTGCCGCACGTGCTGGTCCGCTTCTACACAAACCCCGACGGCGCGGCGGCACGCCGGACGACACTTGTGGTGCTGGCCCTGGTCGGCGTCTTCTACCTGCTGCCCACCCTGTACGGCGTGTTGGGTCGGATCTACACACCGCAACTGCTCGTCAGCGGGCAGACCGACGCGGTGGTGGTGCTGCTGCCGGGCGCGGCCCTCGGCGACGGACTGGTCGGGCGGCTGCTCGCCGCGCTGGTCGCGGCGGGGGCGTTCGCAGCGTTCCTCTCCACCTCGTCGGGGCTGCTGACAAGCGTCGCCGGGGTCATCTCGACGGATGTGCTCGGCCGGGGCTCGGTGCGTGGCTTCCGGCTGGCCACCCTCATCGCCGGGGGTGTGCCGACGGTGCTGGCCCTGCACGTCTCCGGGTTGGACGTCTCACAGGTGGTCGGGTTGGCCTTCGCGGTCGCCGCGTCGAGCTTCTGCCCGCTGCTGGTGCTCGGCATCTGGTGGCGCGGGCTGACCGACCTGGGCGCCGCCGCCGGTGTGCTGGCCGGCGGCGGGGCGGCGATCGGCGCGGTGCTGGTGACCGTGCTCGGCCCGCCGCTGTCCGGCTGGCCGGCCACGCTCATCGCGCAGCCGGCCGCCTGGACGGTGCCCCTTGCCTTCACGGTGATGGTCGCCGTGTCCATCGCCACCCGCCGACGGGCGCCGGCCGACGTCGCCGCCATCATGCTGCGCCTGCACACCCCCGAAGCGCTACGCCTCTGAGCCAGCGCCGTCCGGCACCCCTACCAGGGCTCTGACTGCTTGTGGATCAGTCGGTCGCCCGGGGGTGACCCGTGCCGGCGTGTTTGATCCAGCAGGTGCGGGTGTCGTGGTCGGGGAGATACCAGACGCGACCGCCTGCAGTGACCTCGTACTGCCACTGCGGCAGCGTCTTGCCGTTGTGCGCGGCGTTGGCGAGGGAACCTTTGAGGGGGTGTTGCCTGCTGGTCGGTGGGGAGGGGCAGGGGTCGGATTCGATGGCTTCGAACGCGGCGCGGGTGTTGGCCGCGGCCTGCCGGCACAGTTCCTCCCAGCCTTTGGCCGCATCGTTCGTCGCGAATCGGAGGATGTAGTTACCAGGGCGGGGTGGCGGCGCTGCCCGGTCGCCGCGCTTGGCGCTCACTCGGCGGTCGGGCGGGGCACCGCCCCGAAGTCGTCGGAACTGGGTGCGGCCAGGACCCGGTGCAGGTCGGGGTCGGCATGGATCTCGGCGGTGTGCCGCCACTCGGTGAGCAACTGCGACACCGCAGCGGTATTTCCGACCGCCGCAGCCGCCTCTGCCGTCGAAACGAATTCGTTGGCCATCTGCTCGCGGTCTTCGGGTGGCAGGAACCGCACCCACGGCAGCACGGTCGGTAGCGCCTCGCGCACCAGGGTCGGATCCCGGCGAACGACGCTGGCCAGCAGCCGTGCCGTCAGGTCCACCACCTCACCCTCGGCGGCCGCCCGGTCGGCAGACATCAGCACGAGATCAGCGGCGTCGCGGCGTCGTAGTCGCACCGCGCGAGCGCGGGAGAGCCGCTCGGCCGTCTCGGCGGGCTGACGCAGCAGCTCCGAGAACGGCACGGATTCCAAGGGCATCGACACGACATCAACACTACTTCAGAAGTCGCGGTAGTGCGACGAAGTACGACTTCAGGATGATCGCGCGTCCGTCCGTTGCCGGAGGGCGGAACTGGCGGGCGGCGGATAACGTTCGGTCCATGACTGGTGAGCACCCCGCGCTCGCGCTGCGTGGCCTCGCGAAGCGGTTCGACGGCACGATCGCGGTGGCCGGCGTCGATCTGGACGTACCTGCCGGCTCCTTCTACGGTCTGCTCGGCCCGAACGGCGCCGGCAAGACCACCACCCTGTCGATGGCGGTCGGGCTGTTGCGACCGGATGCCGGCTCGGCGTGGGTGCTCGGCCAGGACGTCTGGCGCGATCCGGTGGCGGCCAAACGGCTGCTCGGCGTGATGCCCGACGGGGTACGCCTGTTCGACCGGCTGACCGGCGCGGAGCTGCTGGCGTACCACGGGTTGTTGCGGGGCATGGATCCGGCGGTGGTCGACCAGCGGGCCGCGGAGCTGCTGGACGTGCTGGCGCTCGGCGACGCCGGCCGGACGCTCGTGGTGGACTACTCGGCGGGCATGAAGAAGAAGATCGGCCTGGCCTGCGCGTTGCTGCACGGCCCACGGGTGCTGGTGCTGGACGAGCCGTTCGAGGCGGTCGACCCGGTGTCGGCGGCACTGATCCGCGACATCCTGACCCGGTACGCGGCCGGCGGCGGCACGGTGGTCTTCTCCAGTCACGTGATGGAGGTCGTGGAGCGCCTGTGCTCGCACGTGGCGATCCTCGCCCAGGGCACCATCAAGCGGGTCGGCACGATCGCCGACGTTCGGGGCGGCCGTTCTCTGGAGCAGGTCTTCGTCGAGGTGGTCGGCGGGCGCACCGCGACCGGGGACGAGCTGTCATGGCTGTCCCGGTGAACGTCGCCGCCGCGCCCGCAAGCCCGGCGCGGACGGTCTCCGCCCGGCACTTCGTGCGGCTCAAGCTGCGGGTGATGGGCAACAACTTCCGGGGCCAGGGCTGGCGGATCGCGCTGTTCATCGGCGGCGCGCTGGTCGGCCTCTGGTTCGCGGCCAGCGGCTTCTTCCTCTTCGCCGCGCCCGGCATGTCGGGCAACGGCCGGTACGCGGTGCTGGTCGCGGCCGCCGGCGGTGGCCTGCTGGTGCTCGGCTGGCTGCTGCTGCCCCTGGTCTTCTTCGGCGTGGACGAGACACTGGACCCGGCCCGGTTCGCGCTGTTGCCGCTGCCGCGCCGCACGCTTGTCGTCGGCCTGTTCGCCGCCGCGCTGGTAAGCGTGCCGGTGCTCGCGGTGTCGCTCGCCGTGCTGGGCTTGGTGGTGACCGCCTGGTCGTTGGGCGGTTGGTCCGCCGGCCTGGTGGCAGTGGTCGGCGTACTCGCCGGGCTGTTGCTCTGCGTGGCCGCCAGCCGGGCCGTTACCAGCGCGTTCGCCAGCATGCTGCGGTCCCGCCGAGTGCGGGACCTGGCGGCCGTGCTGCTGGCGGTGGCCGCCGCGCTGCTCGGGCCGTTGCAGGTCTTCGGCCTGGCGGCGCTGCGCGAGACGGACTGGACCCGGCTGACGGGGGTCGCGACGGTGATCGGGTGGACGCCGTTCGGGGCACCGTGGACGGCAGGCATCGACGTGGCGCAGGGACGGGTGTGGGCCGCCCCGGTGAAGCTGCTGATCACGGTGGTGGCGATCGTCGCCCTGCTGGCCTGGTGGTCCCGGTCGCTGGAATCGGCGATGGTGGGCACGGCCAGCAGGGGCAAGGCCCCCGCGCAGCGCGGCGTCACCGGCGGGGCCGTTGCCCAACTGTTTCCCCGGGCGGCCAACTGGGCCCGGCGGGACCGGTTCGGCGCGCTTGTCGCCCTGCAGGCCCGCTACTGGTGGCGGGACGCCCGCCGCCGCGCCAACCTGATCACGATCGCGGTGGTGGGCATCTTCATTCCGGTGCTGTTCAACGGCGGCTTGAGCTTCACATCGGGGGACGAGCAGGGCTTCAACATGGGTGCCGGCGACAGCTCACCGACGCTTGTCACCCTCTCCATGATCTTCGTCGGCGTGCTCGCCTCGGTCACGCTGGCCAACCAGTTCGGCTTCGACGGCAGCGCCTACGCCGCGAACGTCGTGGCCGGTGTTCCCGGGCGGGTCGAGCTGCGCGCGCGGATGACAGCATTTTCGCTGTACGTCCTACCGATGCTTGCCTTCGTCGCGGTGCTGCTGTCGGTGCTGCTCGGTCGGCCGGGCTGGATCGGGTTGACCGCCGGCAGCCTGGCTGCCACCTACGGCGCCGGGCTGGCGGTGAACAGCTTCGTCTCGGTGCTCGCGGCGTACGCGCTGCCGGAGACGAGCAACCCGTTCGCCATGAACGGCGGCGCGGGCGTGGCGAAGGGCCTGCTGACCGTGCTGTCCATGGGCACCACGGCAGTCGCCGCGGTGCCGCTGGTGCTCGCCGCCGCGCTGCTCGGTGACGCCTGGCTGTGGCTGGCGCTGCCGGTCGGTGTCGCGTACGGGCTGGGCGCGGCGTTGCTGGGCGCGTACCTGGCCGGCGACGTGCTCGACCGTCGTCAGCCGGAACTGCTGGCCACGGTCACCCCGCGTCGCTAACCGGCGTTTCGGCCCTGGGCGGTCTGGGCGGCCTCTGCGACGAAGTCACGCCAGGCGGCCGGAGCGAAGGTGAGCGTCGGACCGGAGCGATCCTTGCTGTCCCGCACCAGCACGACGCCGGGCAGATTGTCCGCCACCTCGACGCAGTTGCCGCCGGAGTCGGTCGACCGGGTGGACGTGCGCCAGCCTGGCTCGCTCATCGTCATTGCGTCACCTTCAGCTTCCGGATCAGATCCAGCGAGGCGCTGGTGGAGAGTGCTTCGCCGAGCAGGCTATCCCACTTGCGATCGATCAAGGCGATCATCTCGGGGTCGTCCATGACGTGTCCCCGAACGGCATTCTCCAGGTAAAGCGCCCTGTCCCTGTCCGGCAGATCGGCGAGCACGAAGCCACCGCCGAGGCCGACGTGCTCACCCACCGCAAGCGGAATGACGTGCAGCCGGACGAACGGCAGGGCCGCTACCTCCTGTAGTCGGCCGAGTTGGGAATCGAGCACGGCGGGACCGCCCACGGGTCGACGAAGGCCCGTCTCGTCCAGCAGGAAGACGCAGTGCGGCGGCACTTCGCCGGTCAGCAGCTTCTGACGCTCCAGCCGGACCGCGACGAGCTCGTCGACCATGTTGGGCGGGTGCAGTCCGCCCGCTGAGATGACGGCACTGGCATATGCCTCGGTCTGGAGGAGTCCCGGGACAAGACACGCCTCGAAGGCGCGTAAGCGCAGGGCTCGCTGCTCGTATTCGCGCCACTGCGCGAACCAGGACGGGCCGTGTTCCTGGTCAGCCGCCCTGAGGAGTTCGGTGAGGAGGCCGCCGGTGGCGAGGGCTTCGTCCGCGGCGACGGCGAACTCCATGGTGGGCCGGCGTCGTCCGGTCTCGATGGCTGCCACCGTGGACGGACTCCACTTGATCACAGTCGCCAGTGCTTCCTGGGAGACCTCGGCACCGGCGCGGGCGGCCTTCAACGCCCGTACCCACATCTCGATGTTCATCCTTACCTTCCCGGTAAGTACGCGACTGCGCAGCGTAGTAAGCCCTGGAATCCTCCCCTGCCCGGGGCCGGGAGTCCAGGGTGGAGGACGCGCGGCCCGGCCGGTGGAGGCGGCGGTCGGTCCTGCGTCGGGCCGCCCCGGTCATCCCCCGAGCGGGGCGGCCCTCGTCGACTGGGAGGGATCGCTCATGGTCGGGTTCGTCCTCGCCGGGATCTGGGCGCGGTGGTCGTACCGCAGGAGGAAGGCCGCGGTGCCGACGACCGCGCCGGGCGGACCACCGGCGTGGGCGAAGCGGTCGGCGGTGGCCGCGCCGCCCCCGGGTGGCGGCCGGACCCGCGCAGGCCGGCCGGCGGGACCGCGCGAGGGCCGGCCAGCCAGACCGGCGGCCGACGGGGAGCGCTGGTGAGCCGGCCGCACGTGCCGATGCGGCCGCTGTGGCGGTGTCGGGGCTGCGGCGCGCTCTGGCCGTGCCAGCCGGCGCGACTGGCGCTGCTCGCCGACTACCGGCACGACCGCACCGCGCTGCTGTTCTATCTGGGCACTCTGATGGCGGAGGCGGGCGACCAGCTTGCCCGGCTCAACGGGCGACCCGCCGACCTGCACGAGCGCTTCCTGGGTTGGGCGCGGGGTCGGGGCGGCACAATGTTTCACGTGAATCATGAGCCGGGTGCCGAGATCCACCACACCGATCCGTTCGCGGTGCCGACCGGGCAGCGATCGCCGGTCCGCCGGCTGCGGGGTCGGCTCGCCGCGCCGGTGACCCTCTGGACGGCGCCCGGTCCGGCGGGCCTGACCGTCTCGTCCACCCTGGTCGCCGAGGGAGAGCCGGACCGGCTGCTCGGGCTGATCGACGCGGAGTCCGATCTGTGGGCCGCCGTCGAGGAGGCGGGCCGGTTCGCGGTCGCGCCGCTCGGCCCGCCGCACCGCCAGCTCGCCGACCGGTTCGCCGGCCTCTTTCCCGCGCCGGGTGGGCTGTTCGCCAGCGGCACGTGGACCGAAACCCCCTACGGTCCGGTGCCGACCGATGCCGGCGGCTGGGTGGGCTGCCGGCTGGACACCGCCCGGGAGTACGGCTGGGGCCTGCTCGTGGAGGCCACCATCGAGGCGGTAGACCTGGCCGAGGAGGCCACACCGCTGCTGCACTACCGGGGGCGTTACCACGAGCTGCCGGGCTGACGGGGCTGGCGGGCTGCGAAGCGGACTGACCGGCCCGACCGGTCACCGGGGTGACCTGGGTCACTCGGCGCAGCCAGTCAACCGCTCGGCGCACTCGACGACCGGCGTCGATCTCAGCCTTCCCCGGCGGGGAGCGTGCTCTCTACGGTGCGCGGAACTACCCCCGACGCCTGTGAAGGTGGTGATCCACAGATGTCCACGGACACACCCACGCCTACCGCTTCCCAGCCGGACAAGTACCTGGCCGTGCAACGGTCGGACGAGTTCGCCGGGCTACGGCGCGCGCTACGCGGCTTCGTCTTCCCGATGACCGTCGCGTTCTTCCTGTGGTACGCGCTCTACGTCATTCTCTGCGCGTACGCCCGGGACTTCATGGGCACGAAGCTGTTCGACAGCAACATCAATGTCGCGCTGGTCTTCGGCCTGCTCCAGTTCGTCTCCACGTTCCTGATCGCGTGGCTCTACGCCCGGTACGCGGACCGGAAGATCGACCCGGTCGCCGACCGGATCCGCGCCGAGATCGGGGAGGTGACCCATGAACACGGTCCTCGCGGCTGAAGCCGGCAACCACACCGCCCGCAACCTGACCATCACGCTGTTCCTGGTCTTCGTGGCGGTGACCCTGGCCATCACCATCTGGGCCAGCCGGCAGACCAAGACGGCCACCGACTTCTACGCGGGCGGTCGGTCCTTCTCCGGATTCCAGAACGGCATGGCGATCGGCGGCGACTACATGTCGGCCGCCTCGTTCCTCGGCATCGCCGGCATCATCGCCCTCTACGGCTACGACGGCTTCCTCTACTCGATCGGCTTCCTGGTCGCCTGGCTGGTGGCGCTGCTGCTCGTCGCGGAACTGCTGCGCAACTCCGGCCGGTACACCATGGCCGACGTGCTGGCCTTCCGGATGCGTCAGCGGCCGGTGCGGACGGCGGCGGCGGTCTCCACCATCACCGTGTCGATCTTCTACCTGCTGGCACAGATGGTGGGCGCCGGCGCGCTTGTCGCGCTGCTGCTCGGCATCAAGCCGGGGACGACCTTCCTCGGCATGGACGCGGGCACCGCCAAGGTGGCGACCATCATCATGGTCGGCGCCCTGATGATCATCTACGTGACCGTGGGTGGCATGAAGGGCACCACGTACGTGCAGATCGTCAAGGCGTTCCTGCTGATGACCGGCGCGCTGCTGATGACCATCCTGGTGCTGGCGAAGTTCCACTTCAACCTGTCGGAGCTGCTCGGCGCCGCCGCCGCCTCCTCCGGCAAGGGCGACAAACTGCTGGAACCGGGTCTGCGGTACGGCGTGGAGGTCGCTGGGAACGCCACGCAGACGTTCTACAACAAGATGGACCTTCTCTCGCTCGGCATCGCCCTGGTGCTCGGCACGGCGGGCCTGCCGCACATCCTGATCCGCTTCTACACCGTGCCGACCGCCAAGGCGGCCCGCAAGAGTGTGCTCTGGGCGATCGGCATCATCGGCACCTTCTACCTGCTCACCCTGGCCCTCGGCTTCGGCGCGGCGGCGCTGGTGGGCAGCGAGGCCATCACCGCACAGGACAAGGCAGGCAACACCGCCGCGCCGCAGCTGGCCGAGGCGCTCGGCATCAGCTTCTTCGGCGGTGACCTGGGAGGCGCGGCCCTGCTGGCGGTCATCGCGGCGGTCGCCTTCGCCACCATCCTGGCGGTGGTCGCCGGGTTGACCCTGGCCTCCTCGTCCAGCCTGGCGCACGACTTCTACGCGAACGTCCTGAAGAGGGGGGAGACGTCGGAGCGCCAGGAGGTGCGGGTCGCCCGGATCTCCGCCCTGGTGATCGGCGCGATCTCGATCCTGTTGTCGATCTACGCGCAGAACCTCAACGTGGCGTTCCTCGTGGCGTTGGCCTTCGCGGTCGCCGCCTCGGGCAACCTGCCGGCGATCCTCTACAGCCTGTTCTGGCGGCGGTTCAACACCTCCGGCGCGGTGTGGGCGATCTACGGCGGTCTGCTCTCGGCCGTACTGCTGGTGTTCTTCTCGCCGGTGGTCTCGGGCGCGGCGACCTCGATGTTCCCGAAGCACGACTGGCAGTGGTTCCCGCTGTCCAACCCGGGCATCCTCTCCATCCCGTTCGGCTTCCTCTGCGGATGGATCGGAACGCTCATCTCCAAGGAGAACGACGAGGCGAAGTACGCCGAGCTGGAGGTGCGCGCCCTCACCGGTTCCGGCGCCCACTGACCCGCGGCACGGGCCCCCTGTCGGCGCCACGCGCCGGCAGGGGGCCTCTTGCCGCAAACGGCTGTCGGTAGGCTGACCGCCATGAAGGTTGCTGAGCGCTTCGGTTCCGGTCACCGCGTACTTGTCACCGGCGGCGCCGGTTTCGTCCCGTCGCACCTGGTCGACTCCCTGATCGCCCGGGGCTGCACGGTGGTGGCGCTGGACAACTTCGTCACCGGTTCCAAGGAGAACGTCGCCCACCTCCTGGACCGGCCGACCTTCACGCTTGTCGAGGCGGACATCTCCGACGGCCTGCCGACCCACCACCCGGCGCTGGCCGAGCGGTTCGACGCGATCCTGCACATGGCCTCGCCGGCCAGCCCCACCGACTTCGCGCAACTCCCGGTGGAGATCCTCCGGGTCGGCTCGGTGGGCACCCTGCACCTGTTGGAGCGCGCGGTCGCCGACGGCGCCCGGTTCCTGATGGCCTCGACCTCCGAGGCGTACGGGGACCCGAAGGAGCACCCGCAGCGCGAGACCTACTGGGGCAACGTCAACCCCATCGGCGTGCGCAGCGTCTACGACGAGGCGAAGCGCTTCTCCGAGGCCGCCACGATGGCGTACCACCGCTACCGCGGGCTGGACGCGGCGATCGTCCGGATCTTCAACACGTACGGCCCGCGGATGCGCCCGGACGACGGCCGGGCCATTCCCACGTTCATCTCCCAGGCGCTGCGCGGCGAGCCGATCACCGTGCACGGCACCGGCAACCAGACCCGGTCGATCTGCTTCGTCGAGGACCTGGTGCGCGGCATCCTGCTGCTACTCGACTCGACCGAGACCGGCCCGATCAACTGCGGCACCGAGCACGAGCTGTCCATGCGTCAACTCGCCGAGTTGATCGTGTCACTCTCCGAGAGCAGCTCACAGGTGACGTACATCACCCGCAGCTCTGACGACCCGGAGATGCGCCGCCCCGATCTGACCCTCGCCCGTGAACTGCTCGGGTACGAGCCGGCCGTGGCGCCCGAAGACGGCCTGCGACGCACGATCGAGTATTTCCGGGCGCGGCTAGGGTAACCGCTCGCGGCGGACCTCCGATCGCTGAGTGTCGCCTGAGGGCGGTAGTGGCTCCCGCTACGTACCCTGAGCTACATGTCAGCGACCTCTGCCGGCGTTCCTCACCCGCACCTGCACCGCAGCGCCGGGCGCGCCTCGGTGCCCGGCCCCGACCGGGGCGCCTCCGGACGCGCGCGTCCCGCCGAGGCGCGCTGGTACCCGTCGTACGACCAGCAGCAGCCCGGCCCGGGCGGCCCGGTGGGGCCGACGGGACCGGGCGGGCCCGGTGGCGCCGGTGGGCCGGGACGCCGTGGCCCCCGGCCGCGCTGGGGGCGGATCGGCCTGGTCGCCGGGGTCGCGGTGCTGGTGTTGGCGCTGCTCGGCGGCCTGGGCGCCTGGCTGTACGCGCGCAACCTCAACAACGACCTGGCCCGCACCGACCCGTTCGCGGAGATCACCGGCGGCCGGCCGGCGAAGACCGTCGACGGCGCGCTGAACATCCTGCTGGTCGGCAGCGACTCCCGGGACCCGGACGCGCCTGTCGACAGCAAGAGCCAGTGGCGGGCCGACACGATCATCGTGATGCACATCCCGGCCGACCACCAGTCCGCGTACCTGGTCTCCATCCCGCGTGACCTGTACGTGCCGATCCCGCAGAGCGCCGGTGCGGACTGTGGCTCCGGCCAGCGCGCGAAGATCAATGCGGCGTTCGCGTTCGGTGGCCTGCCGTTGGCCGTCCGCACCGTGGAGTGCTTCACCGACGTCCGCATCGACCACGTGATGGCGATCGACTTCGGCGGTTTCAAGGAGGTCACCGACGCCCTCGGCGGAGTGGACCTGAAGGTGGAGCGGACGATCACCTCGATCCACAAGCCGTACCGGACGTTCACCAAGGGCACCAACCACATGGACGGCTCGGAGGCGCTGGACTGGATCCGGCAGCGCAAGCAGTTCCCCGAGGGCGACTTCGCCCGGATGCGGCACCAGCAGGAGTTCCTCCGCGCGCTGATGGACAAGGCGGCGAGCACCGGCACCCTGGCGAACCCGAAGAAACTCAACGACTTCCTCAAGTCGGTGACCGCGGCCGTCACCGTCGACCAGGGTTTCTCGGTAACCGATATGGCTGTGCAGTTCCGCAACCTGCGGGGGCAGAACCTCACGTTCCTGACCAGCCCGAACTCGGGTAGCGACACCATCAACGGTGAGTCGGTGGTGGTGTCGAACCGGGAGAAGGCGCTGGCGATGTACCAGGCCATGTCGGCCGACACCATGGCGGACTGGGTAAAGGCCAACCCGCCGAAGAACACCGACGGAGGCTGAGCGCAGGGGTGGGCCGCGTCGGTGGCGACGCGGCCCACCCGGAGCCGAGACGACCTCGTCTTTACGGTCACCACGCGGGGACGATCGCCCGGTTGACGGCGCCTGGTGACCGAGTCGAGCCCGGATGAACTCGCAAAGTTGAATTGATGTACGTACAGTGGGGCCGCCCCCTCCTGATCACGAGCTGGAGCACGCATGCCGGTTCAGGCCAGCCGTCGCCCTTCGTCCAACGGATCCGCCGCCCCGAGCGGCCGGATCGCCGCGTCCATCCCCGTGCAGCCAGGCCCCTCAGGTGGGGGGCCGGGCGGTCGCCCGCCTGGCCGCGGCGACGGCCGGACGGGCGGTAAGGGGCCGGCGAAGAAGCGGCCCAAGCGCAAGGATCCGCTCTGGGCCCGCCTGACCGTGATCTTCGGTGCGGTGCTGATGCTCAGCAGCGGGGCGGCCATCGTCGGTGCCAAGGCGCTGATCGGCCAGGCGACCGGAGACATCGCCCAGCGCAACCTGCTCGGTGACGCCAGCAAGTCCGACGCCGAGGGTGGCGCGAGCCTGGACGGGCCCATCGACATGCTGCTGCTCGGCGTGGACGCGCGGGAGCGCTGGGCCGCCGACAACGTCCGGTCGGACAGCATCATCATCCTGCACATCCCGGCCTCGCACGACCAGGCGTACCTGATCTCGATCCCCCGCGACACCGAGGCGCAGATCCCGGCCTTCAAGAAGAGCGGCTTCACCGGCGGCACCGACAAGATCAATGCCGCGTTCCAGGCCGGCGCCAAAAACGGCGGCAACTGGGAGGGCGGCGCCCAGCTCATGGCCCAGACGATCAAGCGCCTCACCGGGGTCAGCTTCGACGGCGCGGCGATCATCAACTTCGGTGGGTTCAAGAACGTCATCGACACGCTGGGCACTGTGAAGATCTGCGTGAGCCACCAGGTCGAGTCGCACCACATGTCGTTCGTCGACGGCAAGCCGATGTGGAACGCCGACGCCAAGAAGACCGGCAAGAAGATGACCCCGGTGGTGCACAAGAAGGGCTGCCAGGAGATGGAGGGCTGGGCCGCCCTCGACTACGCGCGGCAGCGCTACGGGCTCCCCGGCGGCGACTACGACCGGCAGCAGAACCAGCAGCAACTGATCAAGGCGATGGCGCGCAAGGCCACCGACGGCGGCATGCTGACCAACCCGGCCAAGCTGAACCAGCTCATCAAGGCGGCCGGCAAGGCGTTCGTGCTGGACACCGGCGGCGCGCGGATCGAGGACTTCATCTTCACCATGCGTGGGGTCACCGCGAACGAACTGACGATGTTGAAGACCAACAACGGCAGCTTCAACGGCAACGACAACAACCGTGAGGCGTTGAACGAGGAAACGATGCAGATGTTCGAGGCGGTCAAGAAGGACAAGCTCGCCGAGTTCGTCTTCAACCACCCCGAGGTGATCTCCGGCCGCAAGTGACGGCCGTCGCGTCGCCTCGGCAGGTCGCGGCGCGCGAAGTCGGGGAAAGCCCGGCGACCGGTCCGTTACCGCCCGTAGCCTGACGTGAGCAGGTTTCACGTATCGGCTGCGGGGAGGCCGTCACGTCCAGGTGGGGCCGGAACGCAGCGGACCGGGCACGCCCGGCCGCGCCACGCCGCGCCCGCTGGTCACGCCTCCTGGTCGGCGTCGGCCTGGCCCTCGCCGTACTGGCCGGGCTCGCCCTGGTCGGGCTCAAGACGCTGAGCCACCGGTACGACCGTACGGTGACCAAGGAGCAACTGCTCGACGCGGACGCCCGCACCGACCGAACCGACCTGGACGGGCCGCTCAACTACCTGCTGGTCGGCACCGACCGACGCGCCGGCAGCAGCGAGCCGGACCAGCGCTCGGACACCATCCTCATCGTGCACGTACCCGCCGGGCGGCGGGAGGCGTACCTCGTCTCCATCCCGCGTGACCTGCTGGTCGCCATCCCACCCGCGAACGGCTTCGGCGGCGGCCAAGACAAGATCAATGCGGCGTACGAGCACGGCGGCGGCGGCCAGGCCGGCACCCGACTGCTCTCCGTCACCCTGAACCGGCTCACCGGCATCCGCTTCGACGGCGCCGCGCTCATCGACTTCTCCGGCTTCCGGAAGGTGATCGACCTCCTCGGCGGGGTGCGGATGTGCGTGGACACCCCCGTCCGTTCGATCCACACCAACCGGGTCTTCCCCACCGGCTGCCAGCAGATGGACGGCGGGCAGGCGCTGGACTACGTACGGCAGCGCTACGACCTGCCGAACGGCGACTTCGACAGGCAGCACCACCAGCAGCAGCTCCTGCGGGCGATGCTGGACAGCGCCGGCCACGCCGACCTGCGCAGCAACCCCGTCAAACTGGACCAGGTGCTCCGCGCGGTCGGCGGCTCGCTGACCGTCGACACCAACGGCGTACCCCTGGAGGACCTGCTCCTCGCGCTCCGCGCGCTGCCGCCCGACGGTATGCACGGCGTCCAGGTGCCCTCGTCGCCACAGACCATCGACCAGGTCTCGTACGTGGTGCTCGACAACGGCGGTAACGGGCTCTTCGAGGCCGTCCGAGGGACCCGCGTACCGGCCTGGGCGCAGGCCAATCCGCGCTGGGTGACCCGGTTGTGACCGTACCGACTGTCGAGTCGGTGCCGATCCGGCCCGCGAGGATCTAGTGTTGCTTCCTGTGTTCGGACCCCAGGTTCCCACCGTGCCCGTGACCGAGATCGCCGACGACACCTACCTGCTCGACGTGCGGGAGGCCGACGAATGGGCGGCCGGCCACGCGCCCACCGCCCACCACCTGCCGATGATGGAGCTGCCGGCGCGACTGGCCGAGGTGCCCACCGACCGGGACGTGGCAGTCATCTGCCGCTCCGGTGGCCGTTCCGCCCAGGTCGTCGCCTACCTGGTCAACAACGGCTGGGAGCAGGTGCGCAACGCCGACGGCGGGATGCGCCAGTGGGCAGCGGTCGGCCGTCCGGTGGTCGACGCGAACGGGCAGCCCGGCCAGGTCATCTGAGGCGGCCGGGATGGGCGGGCCTCTGGTCTTCGCGCACCGCGGCGCCTCGTACGACCTTCCGGAGCACACCCTCGCCGCGTACCTGCGCGCCCTCGACGAGGGTGCCGACGGGCTGGAGTGCGACGTCCGGCTGACCCGGGACGGGCATCTGGTCTGCGTACACGACCGACGGCTGGACCGCACCAGCAACGGCCGCGGTCTGGTCAGCGCGCGTACGCTCGCCGAGCTGGACGCACTGGACTTCGGCTCGTGGCATCCGGGCAGCGCGCCGAGCGGCGATCTGCCGCCGGACGAGTCGCACACCCGGCTGTTGACGCTGGCCCGGCTGCTCGACGCGGTGCTCGCCGCCGGGCGGCCGGTCCGGCTGCTGGTCGAGACGAAACACCCGTCCCGCTACGGCTCGACCGTGGAGCGGCGACTGGTCGAGCTGCTGCGACGGTACGGGCTGGCCGACCCGGCGCCGGACGATCCGGTCCAGGTCACCGTCATGTCGTTCTCCCCGCTGGCGGTACGACGGGTCCACGAGTTGGCCCCCGCGCTGCCCACCGTGCTCCTGCTGGAGGTGCTCCCACCCTGGCTGCGGCTGGGCCGGCTGCCGTTCGGCACCCGCATCGCCGGGCCGGGCATCGGCCTGGTCCGGGCCCGACCGCGCCTGCTGCCCGCGCTGCGCGCCGCCGGCAACCAGGTGTACGTCTGGACGGTCAACGAACCGGCCGACCTGGAGCTGGTGCTGGCCGAGGAGGTGGACGGGATCATCACCGACCGGCCCGCGCACGTCCTGGCCCACCGGGACCGCTGAACGGGCCTCGACGCCGAGTTGCCCGTCCAGCGTCCCGACCGTCGGCAGCGGCCGCACCTACCTACGCGACAACCGGGGGTGCCGAAAGCCGGACCGGCGGGGCAGACTCGGCACATGCCGGAGCGAATCGATTTCCCCGCTCTCCTCGCCGGCCAGGCCGCCGTGATCGAGATGATCAATTCCGGGGACGCGGGTCTGCCGGTCCTCACCCAGCTCCTCCGGGTGAGCCAACCGACGCTCGGCGCGACCGGGATGGCGTTCGTCGAGTTCGGCCCGACCGGCGGCCGAGTGATCGCGGCCACCGGCGCGGCCGAGTGGGCGCTCGGCCGACCGCTCGCGGTGGACGACCCGGACACCGTCTGCCTGCTCTCTGGGCCTCGGGTGAGCCAGGTCCGGGTGGCCGACCTCAGCGGCAAGCTCGCCGCCGAGCTGGCCGGCAGCGGGTTGCGCCGGATGGTGGTGTCCCGGGCCGAGATCGGCGGTCACACCGTCGGCAGCCTGCACGCCCTCTACCCGGGCGACGACGAGCCGGGCACCGAGCAGCAGGGGGTGATCGCCTACCTCGCCTCGTGCATCGGGCACATGTACGGCGACCAGAGCGGATTGCCGGTGCACGGCGACGGGCCGGTGGTGGCGGCACTCGCCGACGGGCTGGCGGTGGTCGACCGGGACGGCCACGTCCGGCTGTGGAACCCGGCCGCCGCCCAGGTCACCGGCCGGACCGCGGAGCAGGCGTTGAACGGCCCACTGCCGTTTCCGTTGCCACCCTCTGGTCAGGTCCGCGACCACCGGCTGCCGGACGGGCGCTGGCTGCGCATCACCTCCGGCGACCTGCCCGGCCCGGGCGCCCTGCGGGTGGTCACCTTCCGCGACATCACCGACCAGCAGCGCCGCGATCACGACCGGGAGCTGTTCGTCGCCGTGACCAGCCACGAGCTGCGCACGCCGGTCACCGTCATCAAGGGGTACGCGGACACCCTCACCGACCACTGGGAGTCGCTGACCGAGGTCGACAGGCGACAGGCAGCACGGGTGATCGGGCAGCGCGCCAACGAGTTGGCCCGGCTTGTCGACCGGCTGCTCTCCTCGGCGGCCGAGGCGGGACCGGGGGACGACCCACCGACCCCTTTCGACCTCGGTGCGGCGCTGCGCGCCGCCATCGTGGACCTGCCGGCGGAGCTGCGGCACCGGCTGACGCTGCGTCTCCCGGCCGACCTGCCCAAGGCGCTCGGCCACCGGCCCAGCCTCGCCACCGTGCTGACCGAACTGGCCACCAACGCCGGCAAGTACTCGCCGCCGGGCTCCCCCATCGAGATCACCGCCGGAGTGGACGGCCAGTTGGTCGCGTTCCGGGTCAGTGACCGGGGCATCGGCATCCGGCCGGAGCACGTCGAGCGGGCGTTCGACAGGTTCTGGCAGGGCGAGTCCGGCGACCGGCGCGGCTACCCGGGAGCGGGGCTCGGCCTCTATCTCGTCCGCCGGATCGTTGAACACCAGAATGGATGGGTATCCCTACGTCCAAGGACCGACGGCGGTACGGTCGCAGAGGTGCGGCTACCGCGCGGTTGACCGGCGGTGGCGCGACGTGGAGGCGACAGTGGCAGCGGCAGCGAGGGATCGGGCGTGGTGCGTGGTGGTGCCCCACCATCCCGCCGGCGCACGACTGGCGCGACACCGGCTCGCCGACGACCTGGCTGACGTCGTGACGCCGACGCTCCTCGCGGATCTGATCGCGGTGCTCGCCGAGCTGGTGGGCAACTCGGTCCGGCACGCCCGGCCGCTGCCCGGCGGCGTGGTCCGGGTGGCGTGGCAACTGCGGACCTCCGCCGAGGGCCCGCGGGTCCAGTTGCGGGTGACCGACGGCGGTGCCAACACCAGCCCAAGGATCCGCACGGCCAGCCCGGACGCGGTGGACGGGCGAGGTCTGCACATCGTGGCCGGCCTGGCGACCTGTTGGGGTGTCGAACGCGACGGCATGGGCCAGCGCGTCTGGGCGGATTTCGATCCGACCTCCCACCCCTCCCACCCCGGACTGGTCCCCACCGGCTGACATTGTCGATCATGAGGGTATTGCCGACACGTCGGACGCGGTGACAACAACTTCGTGATCGGCAGGCGATGGGGTGGGTGGGTCCGGCCCACGGGTCGCCGGTTGGGGCTCTAGGCTGTGACGCCGTGAGCAAGCGTCGAAAGAGCCAGCGAGCCGCCGCCGACACCGCGCCCCGGAAGGACAAGGTGCGCGACGTCTTCGTGCCGCGGCCGTTCGAGGGGCTGGCCGACGAGTCCGAGTGGATCGCCCTGCGCGAGCTGGTGCCCGCCGCGTCCGCGCCGCTGCGGCTGACCCCCGCCCTCGTCGAGGAATTCGGGGACCGGTCGGTCACGCTGGCCACGGTGCTGCCGATGGCCGCTCCGGCGATCAGCAAGGCGGACGGGCGCGTGCTCATCGGCCTGCAACGCCACCAGCAGTCCGGCGACGTCTCCCGCGACCTGGCCGAGGCGCTGCTCTGCGCGCTGCGGGCCGAGCCGGGCGGCCAGGTGTCCGTACCGCCGCTGCCCGGTCCCGGGCCGCGACTGCAGGACATCCTGGTGGACGGCCCGCTGGACATCACCATGCACGACGGGTTCGAGTTCTGGCTCGACCCCGGCGCGGCCGACGACCCGAGTGTCCAGGCTTCGCTGGAGCGGGCGAACGCCGCCATCTACCCGACCGTGCGGATGACCGCTGCGACGGCCGCGTACTGGTGCCGGGTCCCGGAGAAGGCGCACGTGCGCTGGGTCCTGCCCGACGACGAGGACGCCGCACTGGACGCGCTGGCCCGCCTGGGCGCGGCCGGAACGCTGACGCTCGGCGAGCAGACCAAGTTCGCCGGGATGTTCCGCGCCCACGGTCGGCTGGTGCCGGTGTGGGACCTGCCGGAGGAGACTCCGGCCGCCGACTGGGAGGACCCGGTGGCGCAGTTCGCCAAGCGGTACGCGGAGGCGCTCGCCACCGCCGAGCCGCTGGACGCCGCCGGCCGGCGGGCCCGGCAGGGGTTGCTCGGCCGTCAGCTCACCCTGCGCTGACCTCGGCCGCGATCGTCACCCGGCGACGGGCAGCGGGTCGCGGACGATCGGGCAGGACATGCAGCGCGGGCCTCCCCGGCCGGAGCCCAGTTCCGAGCCGGCGATCGGGATGACCTCGATGCCGGCCCGCTCCAACTGCGCGTTCGTCTCGGTGTTGCGCTCGTAGCCGACGCAGAGCCGGGGCGCCAGGGCGAGGGTGTTGTTGCCGTCGTCCCACTGCTCGCGTTCCGCGGTGACCGGGTCCAGGCCGGTGTCGATGACCCGGAGCTGGTCCAGGTCCATCGCGTCGGCGGCGGCCCGCAGGAAGGGCGCCGGGCCGTCCACGCGCGGGTCCTCGCCGTCCGCACCGGCGATCACGGTGTACGCCGAGAGCGTGCTGGCGATGTTCGGATACATCAGCACGGCGTCGACGTCGACCATCGTGCACACGGTGTCCAGGTGCATGGTGGCGCGCTTCTGGGCGATCGGCACCACCAGGATGGTGTGGGCCAGCCCGGCGGCGAAGACCTGCCGGCCGAGACGTTCCGCGCCGGCCGGGGTGGTCCGCTCGCCCACCCCGACCGCCAGGACGCCGGGTGCGAGCAGCAGGACGTCACCGCCCTCCAGGTGCTCCAGGTTGGGGCGGTAGACGAACTCGGTGCCGGCGAAGCGTGGATGGTGGCGGTAGATGGCGTCGGTCAGGGTGGTCTCGCGGCGGCGGGCCGGCATGGCCAGGCTGGTGACGCCGACCCGGTCGCCGATCCACAGCGACGAGTCCCTGGTGAACAGCAGGTTCGGCAGCGGGTCGATGACGAAGTCGTGGCGGTCCATCAGGGTGTAGACCAGGCCGCCCGGCCGTTCCGAGCTGATCCGCAGCTCCTCGTGGGCGAGACCGGCGGTGAGTACGTCGGCAAGCGCGACCGGGTCCAGGTAGGCGAGGTGGTCGGCGACCCGGGCGCGGAGCGTGTCGCCGAGTCGACGGGACCGCAGCACCTCCTCGGTCAGCTCGGCGCGGGCGTCCTCGACGGCAAGCGTCTCGGCCAGCAGGGTGGCCAGGTAGAGCACCTCGACCCCGCGCTCGCGCAGCGCGGCGGCGAACGCGTCGTGCTCCTCCTGGGCGCGGCCGACCCAGGGGATCGCGTCGAACAGGAGTGAATCGTTGTTGCGAGGGGTGAGCCGGGCCAGTTCCGGGCCGGGCCGGTGCAGCAGCACGGTGCCGAGCCGACCGACTTCACTGTCGACGTAGTGGGTCACCACCGCAGCGTAGGGCAGGGTTTGGCGGCATCCGAGAAAAGAACAGCGGATGAATATGGCATTCATCCACAGTCACTCCGGCGCTCCGGCTTGCCGAACACCGGGAGTGGCAACGTAGGGTAGTGAGGACATAACTTCGAGGGACCTTTTGCCGGAGGTCGACGACGATGACTGTCTTTCCCGCACGACGAGCCGCACCGACCGCACGGGCACTGCCGCCCATCGCGGTGCCCCACCCCCGCGTCGAGGCGCCCGGGGCTCTCGAGCCGGTCCGTCCGACACCGCTCGAATGGGCCCGCCGCCGCCGTGCCGAGCGGGGTGCCCGTCGGCTGGAGGCTGCCGGAGCGCGGGCGCTCGGCCAGCTCGACCATCTCGGGCCGGCCTGGCACGTCATCGAGTGGCCCCGCACCGACGTCGCGGACGTCCTGCTCGACCGCACCCAGGACGACCGCGCCGGGTTCCTCGCCATCGGGCCGAGCGGCCTGTTCGCGGTGACCATCGCCGACCACGGCCGGGCCCGGGTGCTCGTCGCCGGGGACGTCGTGCAGATCAACGGCAAGCGGCCTCCGTACGTGACCGAGGCCCGCCGGGACGCCAGGCGGGCCAGCAAGGCCCTCTCCGACGCGGTGGGGCTGACCATCCCCGTTACGCCGGTGCTGACCTTCGTGGGGTCCGGCGTGATCAGCGTCTACGGGCTTCCGAAGGACTGTCTGATGGCCACTCACCGGGAACTGGATCGGCTTCTCGTGGCCGGTGGCAGCCGGATCAGCCCCGCCACGGCCGAGAAGCTGTCCCGGGTGGCACAGCACCCCAGCACCTGGCTGAACGGCACGTACCGTCCATCAGCCGACTACCGGTGGTACGAGGAGGGCCGAACGGCCGCTGACAAGCCGGCCCACCGCCGGTAACGTCACCAGCGACGCCACGCGGCCCCGGCCCCCCACCTACCCACCGGCTCCCGCGCCGTCGCCGGCCGCTGCGGTTCGTGCTGTGCGGCCCGGTGACCTGGTGCGCTCGGTGATTCCGTCGGCGACCGGCTAGCGTGGACAGTCCGTCGGTGACATAGGAGGCGCGGTGGCCCACGTCGAACTCTCGCTCTCGGAAGTGTTCGTGCCGTCGGCGCGGGCCTCGACAGAGCTGGAGTCCGACAACGTCGGTCAGTGGTCGTCGACCGTCGACCGGGCCGATGAGCCCTGCCTGCTGATCGACGCCGACACCCGGGTGGTGGCCATCTCCACCGCCGGCTGTGAGCTGCTCTGCCTGGGCGAGCCGGCCGACCTGATCGGGCGACCGCTCCTCGACGGCGGGCTGCGCCTGCTGGACTTCACCGCCAACCGGGGTGTGCTGACCGAGGCCGAGATCGACAAGATCCCGCCTCTGCTGGCGCTCTCCTCCGGTCGACTCGCCCGTGGGCTGCTGCGGGTGCAGGCCGCCTCCGCGGACAGCTCCGACGCGACTGTCGACGCGATCTCCACCCCGGTGCTCACCGACGGTGCCGTGGCCGGCTCGCTCACCTTCTTCTCCGAGGTCTGACCTGCGGCGCAATGTGTCGTTCGCCGCACGCGGCAATGACGGGGTGGGCCCACGCCCACGCCGTAAGGTGCCCTCATGCTCGATATCGCTCTGCTCCCGGGGGAGTACGCCGTGTGCCGGTTGCGTGCCGACACCGCCCTGCCGGACGCACTGTCGAGTGGGCTGGGCCGCGCCGACGTGGTCGCGGTCAGCTGGACCGCCGACGGGATCTCGGTGATCTGCCCGACCGACCGGGTGCCCGCCCAGGCCGTGGTCGAGACCACGTGGCGCTGCCTGCGTGTCGTCGGCCTGGCGGGCGTGGACGGCACGGGGACGCTGGCGGCGCTCGTCGACCCGCTCGCCGCGGCCCGGGTCAGCGCTGTCACGTTCTCCACCTTCGACACCGACTACGTGCTGGTGCCGACCGTCCGTCTGACCGAGGGCACAGCCGCCCTGGAGCGCGCCGGACACCGCGTCCTCGGCTGAGCTTCACCCCGCCGACCGCTCGCCCTACGATGGGCTCGGCCACCCCGGCCGCGACGACGTTCCCATGTCCCGAGGATCGGCCCGTGCCGTTCACCACACCCCGCCACCCGGGTCCCCCGCCCCGGGCGACAACCGCCATCCGACCCGTGGCGGTTCGTGCGCTGCCCGTGGTCGGGGCCCTGCTGGCGTTCCTCACCATCGGCGCGCTGGCCGGCTGCGACGCTCCTCCCGAGCTGCGCGACCCGGCCGCGGCGCCCAGCGGCACGACCACCCCGACGGCATCCGGCCCGACCGGCACGCCGTCCACCACGCCCAGCGCCCCACCGGTCGCCACTCCGTCGGCCACCGGGGACCCGGGTCTGGTCGCGACGGCCTGCCGGAACGGCCCGACCGGGCAGCGCGTGGTGCAGTTGCTGCGCGGCCGGGCTTCGGTGCTCCCGGACAACGTCCGGGTCCGCGTCCGCACCGGGCCGCTGTGCGCCGGCGACTGGCAGTACACCGTGCTGGAGGTGACCGGGCACGAGGAGCTTCAGGTCGTCACCCGAGGTCGGCCCGCCACCCCGCAACTGGTCACCGCCGGCACCGACGTGTGCACGATCGAGGTCCGGGCCACCGGGCCCGCAGGGATCCGTACGCTTGCCTGCGATGCTTCTACGGCCGTCGGGCCGGGTGCGTAGTCTGGTCGACATGCCCGGAACACCGCCTGCGCGCTTCGTCTACCTCGGCCCGGAGGGCACCTTCGCCGAGCAGGCCCTGCGCACCATTCCCGCCGCCGAGCACGGCACCCGGACGCCGGCCCGCAGTGTCGGGGAGGCTCTGGACAGCGTCCGGGCCGGGGATGCCGACGCGGCGCTGGTGCCACTGGAGAACTCGATCGGCGGGGCGGTGGGCGTCACCCTCGACGAGATGGCCGAGGGCGAGCCGCTGGTGATCACCCGAGAGGTGATCCTGCCTGTCGACTTCGTGCTCGCGGCGCGCACGGGCACCGGTCTGCCGGCGGTCCGCACGATCGCGGCGCATCCGCAGGCGTCCACCCAGTGCCGGGGCTGGCTGCGTGACCACGTTCCCGACGCGGTGGTTGTCGACGTGCTCTCCAACGGCGCGGCAGCCGCCGGCGCAGGGTCCGGTGAGTACGACGCGGCGATCTGCGCGCCTATCGGAGCCGCCCGACACCGACTCGCCCTGCTCGCCGACAAGATCGCCGACCATCCCGACGCGGTGACCCGTTTCGTCCTGGTCTCCCGCCCCGGGCCACCCCCACCGTCGACAGGCGACGACCTCACCTCGCTGGCCGTCTACATCGCCCACGACCGGGTCGGCGCGCTGCTGTCGGTGCTCATGGAACTGGCCGTGCGTGGCGTCAACCTGACCCGGATCGAGTCCCGCCCGACCGGCGAGGCGCTGGGCCGCTACGTCTTCTTCCTCGACTGCACCGGGCACGTGGCCGACGTACGCCTGGGTGAGGCGTTGCAGGGGCTGCGCCGGGTGTGCGCCGACGTCCGCTTCCTGGGGTCGTACCCCCGACACCGCTGGGTCGAGGCGGCGGGCGAGCGGCCCGTGCCCGCGCCGGCCGGCCTCTCCGACGTCGACTACACCGACGCGGCGGCCTGGCTGACGCGGCTGCGCGCCGGCGAGTTGAGCTGACCGGGCGAGGCTCTCCCGGATCAGGGAGCGCCCCGCCCGGCGTGGTCAGCTCAGCAGACCGCCGAGCAGACCACCCTCCTGCTGCTGCTGACCGCTGCCCATGACCGGCGGCTCCTCGGACGGCTGCACCACCACGAAGCCCTGACCGGCGAAGCTCATCGTGAACGACTCGCCGGTGCGCCGGCCCAGCAGCGTGCCGAGGCCGAGCTGCTCGGCCCGGTGGTAGCCGGTCTGGAGGTTGGCCGACCAGCAGACGGCGGCCTGCGGGTCGACGTACGTCGGGGCGTCCACGTTGAGCACCACAGGGGTGCCCTTGGTCGTGATGGCGATCCGCCCGTAGCCGCTGAACACGCAGTTGAACAGGCCGGACGAGGAGGCCATCCCGGCGCCGCCGACCATCCTGATGTCGTACTGGAGGGTCGAGTCGAAGGCGAGCACGCTGGAACCGTTGATGGAGAGCGCGTCGCCCGGCTCCAGGTCGATGATGTGCACGTCCTTGGCCAGCTCGGCGAGGAAGACGTCACCCTGGCCGGTGACCTTCATCAGTGGGACGCCCTCGCCGGTGAGCTTCTGCTTGAGGAACTTGCCGAGCCCACCCGAGCCCAGCGCCTGGAACTGCACGTTGCCCTGGTAGGCGACCATCGACCCGACCCGGGCCATCGCCTCGCCGTTGAGCTCGATCTTCAACATCTTGGAGTTCTGTAGCCGCATGCCGGCCTGCGCGGACTCCTTCTCCAGATTTTCCGCCGAGAACAGCTCGCTGCGCATGAAAGGTGCCTCCTGAAACGGTCGCGGTCGCTGCACCGACGGTAGGCGACCACGGCAACCAGTGGCCATCGGCCAAGCGGCGAGCCGCGCGGGCATCGCGGTGAGAGCCGGGCATCGCGGTGAGCGGCCGGGATCAGCCCCAGCCCAGCGCGTGCAGCCGTGCGTCGTCGATGCCGAAGTGGTGGGCGATCTCGTGCACCACTGTCACCGCGACCTCGTCGACGACGTCCTCGTCGCTGTCGCAGATCCGCAGGATCGGACGGCGGTAGATGAAGATCCGGTCCGGCAGTACGCCGGAGTAGTCCCAACCACGACTGGTGAGCGCGTGCCCCTCGTAGAGGCCGAGCAGGTCGGGGTCGGTGTGCGGTGGGTCGTCCTCGACCAGGATCACCACGTTGTTCATCAGACCGAGGAGTTCCTCGGGCACCTCGTCGAGGGCGTCGGCGACCAACTCCTCGAAGCGCTCGCGAGTCATGTCCACCGGCACGGCGTCCATTCTGCCCGACGCCGGACCGATCGGCCGGCTCACGCTCGGCCATCGGGCCGCTGTCCGCGCGTTCACGAAAGGGAGCGGCCACCCGGGACCGGGCAGAGGCTCCTTCCGTGAACGTGCGGCGTGCGGGTCGCTGGGTCAGGAAGCCAGACGAGCGGTGAGGGTGATCTCGGCGCCCGGCGAGAGCAGGCGGGAGATCGGGCAGTTGGCCTTGGCGGCCTCGGCGAGCTTCTGGAACTCGGCCTCGTCGACCCCCGGCACCTGGCCGACGGTCTCCAGGTCGATGCGGGTGACGCTCATGCCGGCGTCGGTCTTGTCCAGGTGGACCTTGGCGGTGGTCTCGACCGAGGTGGGCGTCGAGCCGGCGTCGGCGAGGGCCTTCGAGAACGCCATCGAGAAGCAGCCGGCGTGCGCGGCGGCGATCAGCTCCTCGGGGTTGGTGCCCTCACCCTCCTCGAAGCGCGACTTGAAGGAGTAGTTGCCGGACAGGCCACCCTTACCGGTGCGGACGGTGCCGGACCCCTCGGTGAGATTGCCCTGCCATTGTGCGGAAGCGGTACGGATAGGCATGAGGAGAACGCTAGCGGAAAGGCGACTTCCGAGCGACCGACCGGCACCGACGCCTGCCGTGCGATTCCCGTCACCCCCGGCAGAGGCGCGACGCGGCGGCTTCGGCGGCGACACCAGCGCGACGCTCTGTGCCATGATTCGACGCAGGCCCGTGACCGGCGGAAGGATGGCCGATGTCCGAGGAGCTGCCCATCCCACGGCAGGGCGACCCGTCCGACGGGCCGGCCGTGATCGAGTGGGGTGCCGACGAGCCCGCCACCGGCCGCCGCCGCCTCGGCTGGTCCCTGGCCGGCATCACCCGGGATCCCCGGCTGCCGGTGCTGGTCGCCGGTCTCGGTGCGGTGGCGGGGATGGCCTCGCTGCTCGGCGAGTGGCTGGTGATGACCCTGCCGAACGGTGGCCCGGAGGGCTCCACCTCGACCGACGTGCCGGCCGGCGTGTCCGAGATCGGTGGCTTCGGCATCGGCTGGCTGGTCGGTCTGCTCGGCCTGGTCTGCATCGTGGCGCTGGCGCTGCGGGGCACGGCTGCCGTCCGGCCGAACGCCCGGCTGGTGGGGTTCACCCTGAGCGGGGCACTGCTGGCCCTGCTGGTGGCGGCGGCGGCGACACTCGACGACACCGGTCAGCGCAGCTACCTCTACGGGTCGGAGGCCCGCCTCCAGGTCGAGTACGGTCGCGGCCTGGTGATGGCGTTCGTGGCCTGCGTGCTGTTCGCCGCGGCCCTGCGGCTGTCGTCGAACGCGCCGGCGGAGGACGACAGTTCCGAAGCCGCGACGGGTCAGGGCCGGCGCCGCCGGCACGCCGATCCGATCGAGCAGGAGGGCGGCCCCTCGGCGCCGGCCGACCTGACCGTGACGGCTGCGGCCCCGTTCGCCCGCCCCGAACACCCCGCCTGAGCCCCGGGCAGAGACCCCGCGAGTTGGTGTTCGGTTCGGCTGGAAGCCATGGTTGAGGGCTGTTTCCCGAGGTACGGTTGCTGCCCGCCGTCACGCCGGGACCGCACGGCTGGGTGCGACGGCGGCGGGCGAAGGAGGAACCATGACCCGCCCGGGCCTACCCAAGCTGATCGCGACCGACCTCGACGGGACGCTCGTCCGCAGCGACGACACCGTCTCCGCGTACACCCATGGGGTGCTCGACCGGGTGCGCGCCGCCGGGATTCCGGTGGTCGGCGCGACCGGACGCGGCCCCCGACTGACCGAACTGACCCGCAACGACATCCGGGCCGCCGACTTCCTGGTGATGGCGGGCGGTGGGCGCGTGGTCGACCAGAGCGACCCGAGCGGCCCGGTGGTGCTCCGCGACGAGCGGCTGCCCGCCGAGGTGCTGGCCCGGCTGCTCGCCGATCTGGAGGCCGAGGTCGGCCCGCTGACGGTGATGGTCGAGGCGTCCGACGAGCAGGACGCCCCGCTCTGGGGTGACTACCACGAGAGCTGGCCCTACCAGGACCGGTTCGAGGCGCGCAGCCGCGCCGAGTGCCTCTCCTGCGACGTGATCAAGGCGTTCGCCCGCACGGCCGACCACCATGTCGACGAACTGCTCGCGGTGGCCCGCCGGATCGTCGGGCCGCAGGTCGCCACGCTCACCCAGGCCGGGCTCGGCTTCATCGAGATCTGCCCGCCGGGCGTGGACAAGGCGACCGGGCTGACGGTGGTGGCGCAGAGCCTCGGCGTCGACCCCGCCGACGTCCTGGTCTTCGGCGACATGCCCAACGACCTGCCGATGTTCGAGTGGGCCGGCTGGTCCCGGGTCGCGGTGGCCAACGCGCACCCCGCGCTGCGGGCCGCCGCCGACGAGGTGACCCTGCGCAACGACGACGACGGGGTGGCGGTGTACCTGGACCGGCTACTGTCCCGGTAATGGGAGACACCCCCGCGCTTGTCGCCACCGACATCGACGGCACGCTGATCCGCGACGACCGCACGCTCAGCCCGCGCACGGCCGACGTGCTCGCGCGGATAACCGCGCGCGGCACGCCTGTCGTCCTGGTCACCGGCCGTCCGGTCCGCTGGCTGAAGATGGTGTACGACCAGCTGGCCGAGCCACTGCCGGCGGTCTGCGCGAACGGGGCCGTCGTCTACGACCCGGTGCGGGACGAGGTGCTGCGGGCCGACCCGCTCGCGCCGCAGCACCTGGCCGAGGTGGCCCGCAGGCTTCGCGCCGAGGTGCCCGACATCAGCTTCGCGGTGGAGGTCCTGGACAGCCGGGAGATGCGGCACGAGGTGCACTACCCGCTGCGGTGGGACGCCGACCACGACCGGATCCGCCCGGTCGAGACGCCTGAGGAACTGCTGTCGGTTCCGGCGGTGAAGCTGCTCGCCCGGGCCGGTGAGCAGGACCCGGACACGTTCGTCGAGCTGATCGGCGCGGCGGTGGCGGGGTTGGCCGAGGCCACGCACTCGTCGTACTCGGGCCTGGTGGAGATCTCCGCGGCCGGGGTGACCAAGGCCGCCGGGCTCGACTGGTACTGCGATCGGCTCGGCGTGGCCGCCGCGGACGTGCTGGCCTTCGGCGACATGCCCAACGACGTGCCGATGCTGACTTGGGCCGGGCGCGGCGTGGCCGTGGCCAACGCGCACCCCGCCGTCCTCGCGGTCGCCGACGAGGTGACCGGGGCGAACTCCGAGGACGGCGTGGCGGCGTACCTGGAGAAGATCTTCGGGGCGGACTGACCGACCAGGTCAGAGGTACTGGCCGGTGTTGTGGCCCTCGCCACCGCCCGGTTGGCCGACACCCGGCATTCCGGGCACGACCCCGCCGGGGCCGCTGGGCAGCGCCTGCCGGCCGCCGCGCATCTGCTCCAGCTGCACCCGCGCCGCCATCTGCTGGGCGACGAGGGCCGCCTGGATGCCGTGGAACAGGCCCTCCAGCCAGCCGACGAGCTGGGCGTGCGCGATCCGCAGCTCGCCCTCGCTCGGGGCCTTGTCCTCCGTGAAGGGCAGCGAGATGCGCTCCAGCTCGTCGCGCAGCTCGGGGGCGAGGCCCTCCTTGAGCTCGACGATCGAGCGCTCGTGGATCTCCCGCATCCGGTTGCGGCTGGCGTCGTCCAGCGGGGCGGCCTTGACCTCCTCCAGCAACTGCTTGATCATGCTGCCGATCCGCATCACCTTGGCCGGCTGCTCGACCAGGCGGGTCGGGTCCTCACCCTGCCCCTCATCGGTCTGCATGGTGCCGATCGGCCGGCCGTCCGGACCGACCACCACCACGGTGCCGGAGTGGCCGGAGTCGTCGGGGCCGGGCTGGTCGTTCTGCTCAGCGGAGCGCGCTTCGGTCATGGGGTCCATCTTTACCCAGTCGACCCGAACCATGCCGCCCGGGACCGACTCCCTGGACCGAACCACCCGGGCGGGGCGCGCTACCGTCGCGCCATGCCTGCCGATCCCCGCGCCGTACTGACCCGGCCCGCGCCGGAGCCGGACGTGACGGTGGCCTACGGCGACCACCCGGACCAGGTCGCCGACCTGCGCCTCCCGACCGGTGCCGGCCCGGCCCGGCCGCTTGTCGTCGTGGTGCACGGTGGTTTCTGGCGGGCGGAGTACGACCGCCGGCACACGGGGCGGCTTGCCGCCGCGCTCGCGGCCGACGGCTATCCGGTGGCGCAGTTGGAGTACCGGCGTACCGGGCAGCGGGGCGGCGGCTGGCCAGGCACGTTCACCGACGCGCTGGCCGGGATCGCGGCGCTGCCGGAGCTGGCCGCCGAGGCCCTGCCCGGCCGGGTGCGCCGGACCGCGCCGATCCTCATCGGTCACTCCGCCGGCGGCCACCTGGCGTTGTACGCGGCGGCCACCGCGCCGTCGACGGTGGGTGGGGTGCTGGCCCTGGCCCCGGTGGCCGATCTTGCCGAGGCGTACCGGCTGGATCTGGACTCCGGTGCGGTGGCCGCGCTGCTCGGCGGCGGCCCGGCGGACTTCCCGGACCGGTACGCGGCAACCGATCCACGATCATTGGTACCGATAAGGACACGGACAGTAGTCGTGCACGGCTCGGGGGATCAACAGGTACCGGTGACGATGAGCAGGGAATTCGTCGTGGCAGCTCGTGCCGCAGGATCCGATATCGCCCTTGTTGAGCTGCCCGGATGTGAGCATTTCGGGCTGATCGACCCGGAGTCTTCGGCGTGGCCGCAGGTGCTCGATGTGTTGCGGTCCTTGCACGATGATCACTAGCCATTGACGCAGCGTCGCGAAGCAGGTAGAACGCCGGAGGGGCGTGTCCTGCCCTGCAACGCTCCTGGAAGGAACTCGGTGTCGCAGATGAATCGCAGGCGGGCGCTCCAACTGATGGCCGCGCTCGGTACGACCGGGTTCGCCGCCGCGTGCGGCTCCGACACCGAGGACAAGCCGACCGCTCCCAAGAGCTCGATCAAGATCGGTCTGATCGCGCCGAAGGCCGGCGGCTTCAAGTCCATCGGTGACGACATCACCAACGGCTTCCAGCTCTTCCTCGACCTGCACGGCCAGCAACTGGGCGGGCATCCCGTCGAGCTGCTGACCGCCGACGAGGGCGACAACGCCAACACCGGCAAGGCCGCCGTCGAGAAGCTGCTCAAGCAGAACGTGCTGGCGCTGACCGGCGTGGTCAACTCGGCGGTGATGGTAAACATCCGCGACACCGTGGAGGAGGCCCGGGTCCCGCTCATCGGCTCGAACGCCTCGCCGAGCACCCTGCAGAGCGTCGTCTACATCTGGCGTACGTCGTACGTGCTGGACGAGGCCGGTCGGGCGCTGGGCCGGTACCTGCGCGACCAGCTACCGGCGAACGGCCGGGTCGCGATCATCGTGCCGGAGAACGTGGGCAGTCCGGACGTCGTGCGGGGCTTCAAGCAGGAGTTCCCCCCCGGCGACCCGCGCATCGCCAACCCGGTGACCACCACCAGCCCGACGCCGAACCCGGGCAAGGCCACCTACCAGGCGGACATCGAGAAGGCGCTGCGCAAGGACCCGACCGCCGTCTTCTGCTTCTTCGCGGGCGCGGCCGCCGTGGAGTTCATCAAGCAACTGCGCGACCAGTTCGACGGCCCCATCTACGCGCCGGGCTTCCTCACCGAGGGCAGCGTGCTGGAGAGCCTGGGACGGGACGCGCTGGGCATCCAGACCGCTCTCAACTACTCGGCCGACCTCAACAACACGTCGAACCGGGTCTTCGCCTCCGCCTACCGCAAGAAGCACCAGACCACGCCGACGACGTACGCGATGGCGTCGTACGACGCGGCTCAGGTCCTCGACCAGGCGATCCAGCTGACCGGTGGTTCGCCCACCCCGCAGCAGGTCAACCTGGCGCTGGGCCGGATCGGCCAGATCGACAGCCCGCGCGGCATCTGGCAGTTCAACCAGCCGCGTACGCCGCAGCAGAAGTGGTACCTGCGGGAGGTCCAGCGCGACGGTCAGGTCATGTCGAACGTGCTGATCAACGAGCTGGCCACGCTCGGCTGAACCGCCGACCAGAAGCAGCAGCAGGGGCCGGCCTCCGACGGGAGGCTGGCCCCTGCCGTACGCGGCAGTGTTCGGGTCAGTGCCGCAGTTCGGCGATGCAGCACTTCACGCTGCCGCCGCCCTTCTTGAGCTCGGCCAGCTCGACCGGCACCGGGGTGTAGCCGGCGGCCTTGAGCTTGCCGGCCAGCCGGGTGGCCTCGCTGTTGAGCACCACGTTCGCGCCGTCGCTCACCAGGTTCAACCCGAAGGCCATGGCGTCCTCGTCGTCGGCGATCACCGCGTCCGGGAAGAGCTGGGTGAGCACCCGCTGGCTGGCCGCCGAGAACGCGCCCGGGAAGTAGACGACGTTCGCGTCGTCGAGCGCGGCGAGCGCCACGTCCAGGTGGTAGAAGCGGGGGTCGATCAGCCGCAGCGACACCACCGGCCGGCCCAGCACCTCCTGCGCCTCGGCGTGCGCCGCGATCTCGGTACGGAAGCCGTGCCCGGCCAGGATGAGCCCGCCGTGCGCCTCCGGCACGTACGCGAAGTCACCCTCGCCCTCGTTGGTCTCGCTCGGCGCGACGAACCGCCAGCCCTGCTCCGCGTAGAACGCGTGGTGCGCGGCGGCCTCACCGGCCCGCTGCTCGTGCTTGAACCGGGCGCCGTAGACGCTGCCGTCGACCACGAAGGCGCCGTTGGCGGCGTACACCATGTCGGGCAGTCCGGGCTCCGGCGTGAGCAGGTGCACCTCGTGGCCGAGGCCGACAAGCGTCTCGCGCAGGCGGTCCCACTGCTTGACGGCCAGTTCCCGGTCCACCGGGGTGGTGACGTCCATCCACGGATTGATCGCGTACTCGACCGCGAATTGCTCGGGCGAGCACATGAGATATGTCCGCTTTCGCGAGACTCGCTGCTGGTTCACGGTCACCAAGAGTAGGTACCGTTGAACTTTGGTAACAGCCACAACCATTGCTTCCCAGAGGCGGAACGTTGCAGATAGACGCCGTTGACCAGCGGATCATTGCGTTGCTCGTCGCCGACGCCCGCGCGTCGTACGCCGACATCGGCACCCGGGTGTCACTCTCCGCCCCGGCGGTCAAGCGCCGGGTGGACCGACTACGCGCCACCGGCGTGATCAGGGGATTCACCGCCGTCGTGGACCCGGCCGCCGTGGGCTGGACCACCGAAGCGTTCGTCGAGCTGTTCTGCGCCGGCCGGACCACCCCCGCGCAGATCGGCGTGGCCGCCCGTCGGCACCCGGAGGTGGTGGGCGCGTACACCGTCTCCGGCGAGGCGGACGCGCTTGTGCACCTGCGGGCCGCCGACATCGCCCACCTGGAGGCGGCGCTGGAACGGCTGCGCGCCGAGTCGTTCGTGACGTCCACCCGCAGCACCATCGTGCTGTCCCGGCTGGTCGAGTCCCCCGGCGTCGGGCCGTCCACCCGAGCTTGACCTCAAGCGCAGTTGAGGTGTTGGACTCGTGGCGGCCTGGTACGACACGAGGGGGACTTCATGCGGGCGATCTGGTTACGTGAGTTCGGCGGCCCCGAGGCCCTGGTGCCCGGCCCGACGCCCGACCCGGCGCCCGGCCCCGGCCAAGTGCTCATCGACGTCGCCCATGCCAACATCACCTTCGTCGAGACGCAGCAGCGCTCGGGACGTCCCGGACCGTTCCGGGTCACCCCACCGCTGATCCCCGGCAACGGCGTCGGCGGGGTGATCGCCGCCGTCGGGCCGGACGTCGACCCGGCCCGCATCGGGCAACGGGTGGTAAGCGCCACCGGCGGCTCCGGCGGGTACGCCGAACGGGTCGTGGTGGACGCGGCCGCGCCGATCGAGGTGCCGGCCGGGCTGGCCCTGGACGCTGCCGTGGCGCTGCTGGCCGACGGGCGTACCGCCGCGATGCTCGTCGACGCGGTAGACGTCCGCCCCGGTGACCGCGTGCTGGTCGAGGCAGCCGCGGGCGGTGTGGGTAGCCTGCTCGTCCAACTCGCGGCGCGGGCTGGCGCACGGGTGATCGGCGCGGCCGGGGGGCCACGCAAGGTGGAACTGTTGCCCGACCTGGGCGCCGAGATGGCAGTCGACTACCTGCTGCCCGGCTGGGCCGACGGGATCCGGGACACGCTGGGTGGGGTCGACGTCGTCCTCGACGGCGTCGGCGGGTCCATCGCCCGGACGGCGTTCGAGCTGCTCGACCCGGGCGGCCGCATGGTCAGCTTCGGGTTGGCCAGCGGCGAGTGGTCCCCGGTGCCACCGGAGGCAGCCGCCGCACGCCAGGTCACGCTGGTCCGGCCGGACGTGCCGCCCGCGCGGCTGCGGGCGCACACCCTCCAGGCGCTGGCGGACGCGGCGGCCGGCCAGCTCCGGCCGCTGATCGGCCAGCGCTTCCCGCTGGAACGCGCCGCCGACGCGCACGCCGCCATCGAGGCGCGCGCGACGGTCGGCAAGACCCTGCTGGACGTGGCCTAGAGCCCTACAGGTACATGCCGGTGCGAGGCTCCGACTCGTCGCGCCGGACCGGCTTGTCACCCTCACCGAAGAACCGCTTGCCACCGAACTCGCCGTGCAGGCGGTCGTCCAGCTCGTCGGCGAGGCCGGTCATCACCTGCACCGCAAGCATGAGGTGGGTGGCCTGGAAGTTGCGGCCGAAGACCGGGATGGAGGCCCAGACCGTGTCGTCCGCGCAGTAGAGGCGACCGATCGGCATCCGGTTGGTCAGCTCCGACAGCTTGACGTAGAGCCGTTCGGTCGGCTCCACCTCGGTGAGCACCGGAGAGAAGACGTCCACCAGGGGCGGGTTGTCGCGCACCCGCACGAAGACCATCGCCGAGCCGGCCCGGATGGTGATGTCACCGTCCGAGTCGATCTGCAACCGCTCGGCGTCGGACTTCAGCATCGTGGACACCACCGTGCGGACGCGGTCCGCCAGATCGAGCACGTCGTCCCGCTCGGTCTGCGCGGCGGCCGCCTCGGCCAGCGCCTCCTCCAGGTCACCCTCGACGTCGGAGTCCGGCCCGAACTCGCTACGCGCGGTCCCCAGCGGCTCCACCGTCAACGGCTCACCCTCGGCGTCGTTGACCACGTACACGAGGAAGGCCGGGTGCGGGGCGCCGTACACGTCGCGCAACGTGCGGGACAGCAGCGGGGCGATCCGGGCGGCCTCCGCCGTCGTACCGTCCAGCCCGAACGAGCCGCCGGAGCCGGCCACCACACCGGGCGGTGACCAGCCCAGCGCCACCATGTCCGCCACCGCGGCACGGTCCAGCCGGTAGCCCTGCGGCAGGGCGGCGTTGCCGACGGCCCGAGCGGAGAGCCCGCCGTCGCCGTTCACCTCGACGCTTATCGAGTAGACGGCATCCCCCGTGCCCGAGGCGGTGGGGTCGAGGGTCAGTTCGAGGTGCGCGCCGGCGGGCAGCTCCCGCAGCCGCAGGGCGAGCATCCGGGCGAACTCCCGCCACGCCTCCGTCACCTTGGCGCGCAGGTCGGTGGTGCTGGGCTCGTCGAGCAGGATCGACTCCGCCGGCTCGGATGCGCCGTCGGGCTCACCGTCCGGCGCCGAGGGGTGGTCAGCCGTCATGATCGCCTCCGTCCGTCACGATCACCCTACCCACGCCGTCCGGGCGTCGAATCAGCCCGGACCGGCATCGGACACCGGCCGGCCGGCAGCCGTCCGTCCGCTCGCCATCGCGACGGCCTGGTCGTGGGACTACCGCCGGGCCGGTCAGGTGGTGGGATCCTCGGGTCAGGTGGTGGGATCGTCGGACGGGGCGGTGGGATCGTCGGGGTCGGCGCCCAGCCGGACCGGCCAGTCGGCAGCGAGGGCGCTGAGCCGGGCCGCAGCGGCCGCCGGGTCGGCACCCCTGCCGACGGCCAACCCGAGCAGGTACGCGGTGACCGGCGCCCCGGGCCGCAGCACCTGGTGGGCGACATCGCGGGCCAGGTCCAGCACCGCCGACACCGGCACCTCGGTCGGGTCCAGACCCACCTCGGCGCAGGCTGCCGTGACCCAGTCGTCAAGCACCGTCATCGCACCCACTCCTCAGCCCGGCGTACGTCCTCGTCAGTGTCGCAGTCGAACCAGGGCGGCGGACCGTCACCGGCCCACGGCACCTCCCGGACGACGAGACCGGCCAACAGCCCCCGTACCGGAGCACCGGCCAGGCTGCCGCCCCGCTCGGTGGCCAGCCGGGCCAGCCCGGCCCGCAGCGCGGCGACTCGCCACACTCCACACAGCGACTGCCGCCGACCGTCCGCGTCGACGAAGCACACCCCGTCGTCGGCCGGATTAAGGTGGGTGAGCAGGTCGCCGATCGCGGCGCGGGTGAGCAGTGGGAGGTCGGCGGCGAGCAACGCGACAAGCGTCGTGTCGGGGTCGAGCAGTGCCAGCCCTGCTGCCGTCGCGGCGACCGGCCCGCCGCCGGGAGGATCCTCGCGGGTGACCCGTACACCGTCCGGAACGTCGTCACCCGGCCCGACCAGCACCCGTGGCGCGGCATCGCCCACGGCGGCCAGCACCCGGTCACGCATCGACAGGCCACCGACCGGAAGCGCGGGCTTGTCCACCCCGCCCATCCGTCGGGCGGCCCCACCCGCGAGCACCACGGCGGCGTACGTCCCCATTCGGTCACGGTAGCTGTAGCGACGGCCGTGCGGCGCGCGCCGCCGGGTGCCCTGAGCTACCTGATGCCCCGGCGTCGGCTTGCGCTGGCGGGTGCCTGGTGACGGCGGCCGTGCGAACGTGCCGGGGTGGGGTGCAGGATGGCGGGATGGGACGGGCGACTGACCGACGGGGCGTGCTGCGGATCGACCTGGACGCGACGGCCGACGGTCGCGCAGCCGTCCGACGGCCGGACACCCTTGCGGTGGAGGAGCCGCTGGAGATCCGAGTCGGCGCGGCCGGCCCCGGCCGCCGGAAGCCCTTGGCGGTCACCATGCGTACCCCTGGTGACGATCTGGACCTGGCGATCGGGTTCCTGCTGACCGAGGGGCTGATCCGGTCGACAGACGATGTGCTGACCGCCCAGCTCTGCGCCGGCGCGGAGACTCCGAACACGTACAACGTGGTGGACGTGGTGCTCGCCCCCGGCGTGCCGGAACCGACCACCGACCCGTCCCGGAACTTCTACACCACCAGTTCCTGTGGGGTGTGCGGCAAGGCGAGCATCGACGCGATCCGGACGCGGTCGCTGTTCGACGTCACGGCTGACCCGCTCACCGTGCCGGCCGCCCTCCTCGCCGAACTGCCCGACCGTTTGCGCGCCGCCCAGCGCGCCTTCGACCGCACCGGCGGGCTGCACGCGGCGGGCCTGTTCAGCCCGACCGGCGAGCTGGTGGTGCTGCGGGAGGACGTGGGCCGGCACAACGCCGTGGACAAGGTGATCGGGTGGGCGGTGCGGGAACGCCGGCTGCCGCTGACCGGGCACCTGCTGCTGGTGTCCGGCCGGGCCAGCTTCGAGCTGACCCAGAAGGCGTGGATGGCCGGCCTGCCGCTGCTGGCGGCGGTGTCCGCGCCGAGCACCCTCGCCGTCGAGCTGGCCGAGGAGGCGGGCATGACGCTTGTCGGCTTCCTGCGCGGCCCGACCATGAACGTCTACGCCGGCCCGCAGAGGATCACTGTCGACCAGCCGGCTTGATCGACTCGGGTTCGCTGATCTTGGGGTGTCCCGGTTGCGGGGATACCCCGAGTTCCATGAAGTGGAGCCGACCGCAGGGGTCGACACGTGGGCGACGGCCGGCGGTGGGCCCGTCAGCGCCGGCCACGTCGACGCCGCTTTCGTGGCCGCACGACGCCGGGCATCCCGACCGACGGCCAGCCGTCCAGCTCGGACGGCGGTACACCGCGCCGGAGCAGGTCGTCCAGGAGCAGGGCCAGCGAGTAGTCGGGGTGCAGGCCCAGCGTGCGCTCCAGCGCGACAGCAGCCAGCGCCCCCTGCCCCGCTCGCCAGGCCGCGAACGCCAACAACGAGCCCGGGGCGGCGGTCAGCTCCGGCTCGGCCCGGCGCAGCACGTCGGTCCAGAGGGCGATGTCCCGGTCACGACCGTCGGTGCGCTCCCAGGCGTGGTCCCGCACCGGCAGGTGACTCAGCAGCAGGCTCAACCAGGCCACCTCGTCGTCGTCGAGCCGCTCACCGCGCCGCTGCCGACGTTGCGCATCGCGGACCGCCGCGACACCGGCGGAGCGCAGTGCCCGCCCGCCGAGCAGGTCGCTCGCGGGTGCCTGCTCGACCAGCTCGACCAGTCGCCGTTCGGCACGCACGGTGGCCGCGCGCAGCGCATCGCGGGCCGGGCCGTCCACCGGCGACACCTGCGCCGCGAGGGCCGCCCGGTCGGGCAGCGCGACCTGACCGGCGAACACAGCAGACGCGGTCACCGGGTTGGCCGTCGGGTCGTAGCGCCGGCCCTCGGGTGGGCAGCAGGCCGCCTCGGTGCACAGGTAGGACCACCACCGGCCGTCGGTCACCCGCAGCGCGTCGAGCACCTCCAGGCCGAGGCCGGTCAGGGCGGCCCGCACCGCGTCCACGCTCGGGGTGACCCGGTCGGGCGGCCCGTAACCCACGACGGTGGCGGCCTCCGCGCCCTGTCGATGGATCACCCCGGCCAGGTGCCGGGCGCGGTCGGCCGGGTCCGTGCCAGGATCGGGCAGGTCGGCGCGGGCGGCGAAGATGATCTGCCGGCCGCGTAGGGCCACCGCGACCACGCTGTCGGCGGGATGGAAGCCGAGCAGGTACGGCACGGCGGCGAGCAGGTCGGCGGGTGAGCGGACGGAGAGCTTCGCACGTTCGGTCGAGGTCATGCCGGCAGCCTGCGGCGAGCCCACCCGGCCGCGCGGCCCCTGTGGATGACACGCGGCTTATCCACAATTACTGAGCGTATTCATGCAGGTGGACGCGTTTCGATGTGCTCACACGGCGTCGCGGTGTCGTCGGCAGCGGCTACCGTGCGCTGATGGACCTGGCGTACCTGCGCGCGCACCCGGCACACCTGCCGACGTTCCGCACCCATCAGCGACTCCGCGAGACGCCTGTCGCCGGGGGAAACATCTGCGCCGCCGCCCGGCTCACCCTGGACGACGGTCACTCGGTCTTCGCCAAGTCCTGGCCGGAGCGGGCCGAGCGTCCGGTGCCCGAGGGCTTCTTCGCCGCCGAGGCCGCCGGGCTGCGCTGGCTGCGGGAGGCAGACGCGATCGGCGTACCCGAGGTGATCGTGGCGTTGCCCGACCTGCTGGCGCTCGACTGGGTGGAGCCCGGCGAGCCGACGCCGGAGGCGGCCGAACGCTTCGGTCGGGAGCTCGCCGGCCTGCACCGGGCCGGCGCACCGGCCTTCGGTGCGGCCTGGGCCGGCTTCATCGGCGCGATCGAGCAGGACAACACCGCTGACGACGGCCCCTGGTCGACCTGGTTCGCCAGGCGTCGACTCGCCCCCTACCTGCGGCTGTCTGTCGACGGCGGCGCGCTCGGCAGCGCCGATGCCGCGCTTGTCGAGCAGGTGATCGACCGGGTCGGCGAGTTCGGCGGAGACGAGCCACCGGCACGGGTCCACGGCGACCTGTGGCCGGGCAACGTGCTGTGGGGCGTCGACGAGCGGGCCTGGCTGGTCGACCCGGCGGCGCACGGCGGCCACCGCGAAACCGACCTCGCCCAACTGGCGCTCTTCGGCGGCGTCGCGTACCTGGATCGGGTGCTGGCCGCCTACCGGGAGAGTTGGCCGCTGTCCGACGGTTGGCGCGATCGGGTGCCGCTGCACCAGCTGCATCTGCTGCTCGTGCACACCGTGCTGTTCGGGGCGGGCTACCGCGATGCGGTCGTCGAACTCGCCCGAGCCGCCCTGGGCAGCGTCGAGCGCGCTACGGTCGACCGGTGACTGTCGCCCCGCGGACCGACGGCGTCCTCGTCGACCGGTACGGCCGTGTCGCGCGGGACCTGCGCGTGTCCCTCACCGACAAGTGCAACCTGCGCTGCACGTACTGCATGCCGGCCGAGGGGCTGCCCTGGTTGGCCGGCCCCGAGCTGCTCACCGACGAGGAGATCGTCCGGCTGGTCCGGGTGGCCGTCGAACGGCTCGGCGTGACCGAGGTGCGGTTCACCGGCGGGGAGCCGCTGATCCGACCCGGGTTGCTGGGCATCGTGACCGCGGTCGCCGCGCTCGACCCCCGCCCACGGATCTCGCTCACCACGAACGGCATCGGTCTGGACCGGCTGGCACCCGCACTGCGTACGGCCGGCCTGGACCGGGTGAACGTCTCGCTGGACACGCTGGACACCGCCCGGTTCACCCAGCTCACCCGCCGTCCCCGCCTCGACGCGGTGCTGGCGGGGCTCGCCGGGGCGGCCGCCGCCGGGCTCCATCCCGTGAAGATCAACTCGGTGTTGATGCGCGGCGTCAACGAGGACGAGGCACCCGCGCTGCTCCGCTTCGCGCTCGACCACGGCTACCAACTGCGGATCATCGAGCAGATGCCGCTGGACGCGCAGCACGGCTGGGACCGGAGCACGATGGTCACCGCCGAGGAGATCCTGGCCTCCCTGCGTACCCAATTCGATCTCGGTCCCGACCCGACCGAGCGCGGCGCGGCGCCCGCCGAGACCTGGCTGGTCGACGGCGGCCCGGCCCGGGTCGGTGTGATCGCCAGCGTGACCCGGCCCTTCTGCGGCGACTGCGACCGCACCCGGCTGACCGCCGACGGCCAGATCCGCGCCTGCCTGTTCGCCACCGAGGAGTCCGACCTGCGGGCGGCGCTGCGCGGCGGCGCGACCGACGACGAGGTGGCGCAGCGGTGGCGCACCGCGATGTGGGGCAAGCGCGCGGGGCACGGCATCGACGACCCCACCTTCCTTCAGCCGACCCGTCCGATGTCCGCGATCGGGGGTTGACCCGTGGAGCCGAGACCGCTTACCGTCCGCTACTTCGCCGGTGCGCGCGCCGCCGCCGGCCTCGCCGAGGAGGCCACTCCCGCCGGCCGGTCACTCGACGACCTCACCACCGAGTTGGCCCAGCGGCACGGCGACCGGCTCGCCGCCGTGCTGCGGGTGGCCAGTTTTCTCGTGGACGGCGTCGCCTGTCATGATCGTCGGGCACCCCTGCCGGGCGGGGCCACGATCGATGTCCTGCCCCCGTTCGCGGGCGGCTGAGGGGGGCGCACAATGTTGGCGGTTCTGGGGTTCATGGGCGTCCTGGCGCTGGTCACCGGTCTCATCCACCTCTACCTGTGGAAGCGCCTCATCCGGGACACCACCACGCCGGGTCGCTGGCGACGGACCGGCGGGATCGTCGCCCTGGTTCTGGCGGTCCTCGTACCGGCCACCCTCGTCGGCACGCAGGCCGGCCTCTACTGGCTCGCCTGGCCCGGCTACCTGTGGCTCGCGGTGATGTTCTACCTGCTGGTCACGCTCGTCGTGCTGGAAGTGCCGATGCTCGTCGCCCGGCTCGTGCTGCGCCGCCGGGTGACCGCCGCCGAGCCGACCACCGCCGCGCCCGAGCCGGCGCTGGTCGGGGCCGCCGGTCCCGCCGATCCGCCGGCCACCGGCGCCGTCACGGCGCCGGACCACGACCCGGCCCGCCGGCTGCTGCTGGCCCGCGGCGCCGCCATCTTCGCCGGCCTCACCGCCACCGGCATCACGGGGTACGGCGTCCGCACGGCACTCGGCCCGCCCCAACTCGACCGGGTGCAGATCCCGCTGAGCAAACTCCCGCGCAGCATGGACGGCCTCCGCATCGCCACCGTCTCGGACATCCACCTCGGCCCGCTGCGCGGGCGTGCGCACACCGAGCGGATCGTCGCCGCGATCAACCGTCTCGACGCGGACCTGGTCGCGGTCGTCGGTGACCTCGTCGACGGCTCGGTCGCCGAGCTGGGCCCGGCCGCCGCGCCGCTGCGTGACCTGCGCTCCCGGTACGGCAACTTCTTCGTCACTGGCAACCACGAGTACTACTCCGGGGTGGAGGAGTGGGTCCAGGAGGTGGACCGTCTCGGCCTGCGGGTGCTGCAGAACCGTCGGCAGGAGATCCAGGCCCGGGGCGGTGTGCTCGACCTGGCCGGCGTGAACGACCTGGACGCGGACCCGGCGGGCACCGGCCTCGCCGCCGGGCCGGACTTCGCCGCCGCCCTCGGTGACCGCGATCCGAGCCGCCCGGTCGTCCTGCTCGCGCACCAGCCCCTCGCCGCGAAGCAGGCGGCCCGCTACGGCGTGGACCTGCAACTCTCCGGGCACACCCACGGTGGGCAGGTGGTGCCGTTCAACCTGGTCGTCGGCCTGGCACAGCCGGTGGTCAGCGGCCTCGGCGAGGTCGACGGCACGAAGGTCTACGTGACAAACGGCGCCGGTTTCTGGGGCCCGCCCGTGCGGGTGGGCGCCAAGCCGCAGATCAGCCTCGTCGAGTTGCGCTCGGCATAGCGGACGTCACGTCCGCGCGTGGCGGAAGGCGGCCCGCGCGGCGGGCGTGACAGGATGCGGCGTGCCCCCGTTCAGCGCCGTACCCCCCGGTGGCCTCCCGCCCTTCGTCGCGGACCTGCACATCCACTCGAAGTACTCGCGCGCGTGCAGCCGTGACCTGACGTTGCCGACCCTCGGGTGGTGGGCGCGACGCAAGGGCATCGCCCTGCTCGGCACCGGCGACTTCACCCACCCCGCCTGGTACGACCATCTCGCCGAGACGCTGCGGCCGGCCGAGCCGGGCCTCTACCGGCTAGACCCGGAGGCGGAGCGCGACATCGCCCGCCGACTGCCGCCGCGACTCGCCGGCACGACCGACGCGGACGCGGTCCGGTTCATGCTGAGCGTGGAGATCTCCACCATCTACAAGCGGGACGACCGGACCCGCAAGGTCCACCACCTGATCTACCTGCCCGACCTGGAGTCGGTGGCCCGGTTCAACACCGCGCTCGGTCGGATCGGCAACCTCGGCTCCGACGGCCGACCGATCCTCGGCCTGGACTCGCGGGACCTGCTGGAGATCACCCTGGAGGCGAGCCCGGACGGCTATCTCGTCCCGGCGCACATCTGGACGCCGTGGTTCTCCGCGTTGGGCTCGAAGTCCGGCTTCGACGCGATCGCCGACTGCTACGCCGACCTGGCCGAGCACATCTTCGCCGTGGAGACCGGCCTCTCGTCCGACCCGGCCATGAACTGGCGCGTCGGCAGCCTGGACGGTTACCAGCTCGTCTCCAACTCGGACGCGCACTCGCCACCGGCCCTGGGCCGGGAGGCGACAGTGCTGACCGCCGAGCGGGACTACTTCGCCGTCCGGGAGGCGCTGCGTACCGGCGACGGGCTGGCCGGCACCATCGAGTTCTTCCCGGAGGAGGGCAAGTACCACGCGGACGGGCACCGACTGTGCGGGGTCAACTGGACCCCGGAGCGCACCCGGACGGCCGGCGGGCGCTGCCCCGAGTGCGGCAAGCCCCTCACCGTGGGCGTCCTCAGCCGGATCGAGGAGCTGGCCGACCGCCCCGAGGGGCACCGGCCGGCGCACGCCCGGGACGTCACCCACCTGGTGCCGCTCGCCGAGATCCTTGGCGAGATCAACAAGGTGGGCGCCCGCTCGAAGAAGGTCGAGGGCCGACTCAACGAGTTGCTCGCCGCACTCGGCCCCGAGCTGGAGATCCTGACCACGACGCCGTTGTCGGACATCGCGCAGGTCGGCGGGGAGCTGCTCGCGGAGGGCATCGGGCGGTTGCGCCGCGGCGACGTACGCCGGGTGCCGGGGTACGACGGCGAGTACGGGGTGATCACCCTGTTCGACCCGGCGGAGCTGGGCACGGGCGCGGGCACGGCACAGGAGACGCTCTTCGACGTACCCGTGCCGGCGCAGCGGCGGCCCGCGGAGCCGGCGGCGAAAGCCACGGTCAAGCGCCCGGCGGCGGCCAAGGCGGAGCCGAAGCGCAAGCCGGCGCCCGCGCCGCCGATCGCGTCGCCGCCGTCACCGCACGAGCCGTTCGAGCCGATGCTCTCCGGGATGGAGGAGGTCGGCACCGGCCTGCTGGACCGCCTGGACGCCATGCAGCGGGTGGCAGCGTCCGCGCCCGGTGGGCCCCTGCTCATCGTGGCCGGTCCGGGCACCGGCAAGACCCGGACGCTCACCCACCGGATCGCGTACCTGTGCGCGGAGCTGAACGTCTTTCCCGAGCACTGCCTCGCGATCACCTTCACCCGACGGGCGGCCGAGGAACTGCGCCACCGCCTCGACGGTCTGCTCGGCCCGGTCGCCGAGGACGTCACAGTGGGCACGTTCCACGCGCTGGGGTTGACCATCCTGCGGGAGAACGCGGACGCGGCGGGCCTGCCGGCCGGGTTCCGGATCGCCGACGACGCCGAGCGGGCGGCGGCTCGCTCGGAGGCGGGCGACGATCTCGCCGCCTACACGGCGCTGCTGCGCAAGCAGGACCTGGTTGACCTGGACGAGCTGGTGAGCCTTCCGGTGGAGCTGCTGCGGGCCGACCGCAAGCTGGTCGAGCGGTACCGGGACCGTTGGCGGTGGATCTTCGTCGACGAGTACCAGGACGTCGACGCGGTGCAGTACGAGCTGCTGCGCCTACTCAGCCCCGCCGACGGCAACCTCTGCGCGATCGGTGACCCGGACCAGGCGATCTACTCGTTCCGGGGCGCCGACGTCGGCTACTTCCTGCGTTTCTCGCAGGACTTCACGGACGCCCGGCTGGTCCGGCTCAACCGCAACTACCGTTCGTCCGCCCCCATCCTGGCCGCCGCCGTGCAGGCCATCGCACCGTCCTCGCTGGTCCGGGGCCGGCGGCTGGACCCGGCGCGACTCGATCCGGAAGCCCCGCTCGTCGGGCGGTACCCGGCGGCGTCCGTCGCCGAGGAGGCCGACTTCGTGGTGCGTACCGTCGACGAGCTGGTCGGCGGCCTGTCCCACCGTTCGCTGGACTCGGGCCGGATCGACGGCCGGTCCACCTCGCTGTCGTTCTCCGACATCGCCGTGCTGTACCGCACCGACGCGCAGGCCGCCCCGATCGTGGACGCCCTGACCAGGGCCAACATCCCGGTGCAGAAGCGCTCGCACGACCGCCTGCGGGACCGGCCCGGCGTGGCGGCCATCGCCCGCGAACTGCGGCACGCCGACGGGCTGGCCGGCTCGCTTGCCGCCCGGGTGCGCCTGGCCGGACAGGTGGTCGCCGAGCGGTTCGCGGTGCCCACCCTGGACGGCGCGGGCAGCACCGTCCGCCCCGACGACGTCCGCTCGGCGGTGGACCTGCTGACCCCGCTGGCCCGCCGCTGCGGCGACGAGCTGGAGACCTTCCTGTCGCAGCTGGCCACCGGCGCGGAGGTGGACGCGCTCGACCCGCGCGCCGAGGCGGTCACCCTGCTCACCCTGCACGCCGCGAAGGGCCTCGAGTTCCCGGTGGTCTTCCTGGTCGGCGTGGAGGACGGGCTGCTGCCGCTGCGCTGGCCGGGCTCGACGCCCGACGAGGACGCGGTAGCCGAGGAACGCCGACTCTTCTTCGTCGGCCTGACCCGGGCCCAGGACCGGCTGTACGTCAGCCACGCCGCCCGCCGGACCCGCCACGGCGTGGAACGCGACTGCGCGCCGTCGCCGTTCCTCGCCACGATCGACCCGGGCCTGTTCGAACGGTTCGGCGATACCGAACCACGCCGCCCCAAGGACCGCCAACTCCGCCTGATCTAACCCCCACCCTTCTCGGTTGATCATGAAGTTGTTGCCGACCACATCGGCGTGTCGTGGCAACAACTTCATGATCGACGCGGTGGTCCGACGGCCACGCGCGGGGGTTTGGGGCGGAGACGAGGGGGTCAGGGTAGGAGGGTGGCTAGCCACGCTCCCGCCAGCAGGGCCGGGCCGACGGGCAGCAACGTGTCGCGGCGGATCTTTCGGGCCGCCAGCAGGCCGAGAACCAGGGCGCCGTGCAGCAGATGCGGCAGGAGCAGCCCGGCCAGCAGGGCGTCGCGACCCAGCCAGCCGAGGGGCAGCCCGAGGACCGCGGCGAGTTTCACGTCCCCGAAGCCCAGCCGGGACCCCGGCAGCAGGGCCAGCAGCACGTGCGCCGCACCGGAGACAGCCGCGCCCACAAGCGTGCCGACCAACCGCCCGGGGGTGCCGGACAGCAGAGCCGCCCCGGTCAGGCCGCCGAGCGCCAGCAGGCCGGCGACCGCGACCAGCGGATCGGGCAACCGCAGGCACGCCAGGTCGACCACGGCCAGCACCAGCCCCACCGCCGCCACCGCGAGGAGGACCGGCAACGCCGGGTCGTCACCGCGGGCGCCGACGAGCCCGGCGAACACCACGGCCGCGACCACCGGGCTGAGCCAACCGCCGCGCCGAGGCCCCGGCCGGCTCGGCGCACTGCCGAAGCGCCGGGCAATCCGGGGTACGGCGATTCCGACCACCGCCCCCAGCAGCGCGGCCGGCACCAGCGCAGCGGCCGACATGGGCCGGACGTTACCGCCGCTCCGCCGTCGACGCGGTCCCCGATCGTGGTCCCGCGCCTTTCCGGCGCGGGCGTTCCGTGCTCACCACCAGGGCCACCCCGGCGACGATGACCGCCCCGCCGAGCAGCACCTGCGGGGTGATCGGCTCGGACACCAGCAGCGCCCCGAGCGCCACCGCGACCGCCGGGTTCACGTACGCGTACGTCGAGACCAGCGAGATCGGCGCGTTCTGCAGCAGCCAGACGTACGCGGTGAAGGCCACCAGCGAGCCGGCCACCATGAGGTAGCCCAACGCCAGCCAGGACCGGGTGCTGACCGTCGTCGGGTGGAACTCCCGCAGCTCGCCCCGGCCGGCGGCGACGACTGCCAGCGCCACCGCGCCGGCCACCATCTCGTACACCGTCGCGACGAACGGGTCGCTGGGCATCCCGATCCGTCCGGACAGGAACGACCCGACCGACCACGCGACGGCCCCCGCCACCACCGTCAGCGCGCCGACCAGCGGCACCGCGTCCGCGCTGCCGGCGGGCAGCACCAGCAGGACCAGCCCGACGAAGCCGAGCGTGACCCCGGCGAACGTCCAGACCCCGGGCCGGTCCCCGGTGGCCGAGCGCAGCAGCACCACGAGCAGCGGCACGGTCGCCACCAGCAGTGCCGCGATTCCGGACGGCAACGCCACCCCGGGCGGCCCGGATTCGGCGAGCACCACCAGGCCGTTGCCACCGGCGAGCAGGAGCACCCCGACCAGCGCGGCGGCACCGAGCTGCCGACGCCGCACGCGGAGCGCGCCCGGCCCGCGGCGCAACCGCAGCACCACCGCCAGCACCAGACCGGCGACGGCGAACCGCAGGGCTGCCGACAGCAACGACGGCAGCGTCTCCACCGCGACCCGGATCGCCAGATAGGTGGAGCCCCACAGCAGGTAGACCACGATCAGCGCGGTCCAGACCAGGGTTGGCGCGGTGGCCGCGCGGCGGCCCGACAGGGCGGCGGCGCTCGGCGGGGATGAGCTCATCGGTGGACCACGCTACGGTGACCTCGGAGTCCGCGTCGCGCATTGGTGGCCGGCCTCTCACCACTTGTGCAGGAGGGCGGCATGACGAACTACGGACCACCCGGTGAGGGCTTCCGCGGCCCGTGGCGTGGGCAGCGGCCCGACGAGACGCCCGGCCGGCCGCCACAGCAGCCCTATCCGCCGGCCCCCGAGCCCTACCCGCCGACGGTGCACTCCTACCCGCCCGCACCCCAGGAGCGCCCCGGGTCCTACGGCGACTCTCCAGCGGGACCCTACGGCGGAGCGCCCTCGTACGACGGTGAGCGCGGGACACCCTACGGTGCTGGTCAGCCGGGTGCGCCCTATGGCGCCGAGCCCGTCGGTGCGCCCTACGGGGGCGGACGGTACGGCGGGGAGGCCGGAGCACCCTACGGTGGCGCGTACCGGCCGGCCGAGGTGAACATGCCGTACGGCGGGGAGCCGTACCGACCCGACGGCGGCCCCTACGGCGGTGACCAGTCCCCGTCACCGAGCAGGCGCGGGCGGGGTCCGCTGATCGCGGTGGTGGCCGTCGTGGTGCTGCTGGCGGTGGCGGGCGGCGCGTACTGGTTCCTCGCTCGCTCTGACGATCCGGCGACCCCGGTGGCCGCGCCGACCGGTTCGGCCGGTGTCGGGGAGCCCAGCGCGGACGTGACCGAGCCGGCCGGGCCGGTGCCGAGCGCCGCCGCGCCGGAGTCGTCGGCCGATCCGCGGTTCGTCAAGGTCGGCCAGTGTGTGCGCAACGACGGGGCGGCCGGTGGCAAGCCCAAGCTGCTGATCAGCGGCTGTGCAGCCAAGTCGTACGAGGTGCTGCGCCGGATCGACGGCGCGACAAGCGGTGAACGCGACGCCGAGGCGAAATGCGCCAAGGTCGAGGGCTACACCAACTGGTACTTCTTCGACAGCGAGCTGGACACCCTCGACTTCGTCCTCTGCCTGAAGCAGCGCTGATGCCTGACGCAGCGCTGACCACCCACCCCTGGGGATGAGATGACGACCTACGGACCATCGGGTTCCGGGCAGCCGGACGACCCGTACCAACGCCCGCCGACCGGCCCGGACGGCACGTCACCTGTCGACGAGACGGTCCCCCAGTGGGGGCCGCCGCCTCCGCAGCCACCGCAGTGGGGTCCCCCGGCGCAGCCCGCACAGTGGGGTCCCCCGGCCCAGCCCGAGCAGTGGGGTCCCCCGGCGCAGCCCGAGCAGTGGGGTCCCCCGGCGCAGCCCGCGCAGTGGGATGCGCCGCCCGGGCCTTTCCCACCCGCCGGGCCCACCCCCGGCCAGCCGGCGCCGTGGGCCCCGCCGCCCACCGGCGGGTACGGGATGCCACCCGCCCCACCGTCGCCCGGCGGGTACGGGATGCCACCGGCCCCGCCGGCGAAGAGGAGCGGCGGGAAGATCGCCCTCATCGTCGTGCTGGTGGTCCTGCTCCTGGTCTGCCCCTGTCTCGGCCTCGCCGGCTGGGCGCTGTGGAGGGCCGCCGACAGCGACAGTGACTCCGCCGCACCCGCCCCGTCGGTGAGCGCACCCGTCGTCCCCCCGGTCCTGCCCAGCGATCTTCCGAGTCCCAACCTGCCGTCCCCGGACGAGGAGGAGTTCGCCAAGGGGGACTGCGTGGTCAACGACGGCAGCGAGGACAACGCGGCCCTGCGCAAGGTGCCATGTGGCCCGAACACCTACCAGGTGCTGCTGCGCATCCCCGCGACCGCCGACGGAAACCGGTGCAAGACGCTCGCGCCGCAGGCGACCGCGAACTACGTGCACGACAACACGATCGACGTGCTCGACTACGTGCTGTGCCTGAAGAAGCGGTAATCGCTTCCGCAAACTAGGGCTGTCTAGCGTGGACGCTAGACAGCCCTAGTTTTGTCTCGACGGCCTCGACACGCCGGTAGCCTCATCTATCCATGTCTAGCTTCGCAGCTAGAGGGCCCGATATTGTGCGATGCGTGGATCCGGTCCGCAATCCGTACGCCCCGGGCGCCGGCCAGCGCCCGCCCGAACTCGCGGGACGGGGGCGGGAGCTGGACGTCTTCGACATCGTGCTGGAGCGCATCGCCCGGGGGCGGCCCGAGCGCAGCCTCATGCTCACCGGCCTGCGCGGCGTCGGCAAGACCGTCCTGCTCAACACCCTGCGTTCCCAGGCCATCAACCGACTCTGGGGCAGCGGCAAGATCGAGGCCCGCCCGGACCAGTCACTGCGCCGCCCGGTCGCCGCCGCGTTGCACATGGCGGTCCGCGAACTCGCACCCCGGCACCGCGCCCCGGATCGGATCGACGCCTTCCTCGGGGTGCTCAAGGCGTTCGCCCAGCGATCCGCGCCGACCGGCCGCGCCGGGGCCGCATCGAAGCTGCGCGACCGCTGGCAACCCGGCATCGACGTGCCCGCCGCCACCGGCCGAGCGGACTCCGGCGACATCGAGATCGACCTGGTCGAGCTGTTCAGCGATGCCGCCGCTGTGGCCAGCGACGTGGGCACCGGCATCGCGGTCTTCATCGACGAGATGCAGGACGTGGGGCCGGAGGACGTCTCGGCTCTCTGCGCCGCCTGCCACGAGCTGTCCCAGATCGGTGCGCCGCTGATCGTCGTCGGCGCCGGGCTGCCGCACCTACCGGCGGTGCTCAGCGCCGCCAAGTCGTACTCGGAGCGGCTCTTCCGTTACCAGCGCATCGACCGGCTGGACCGGATCGCCGCCGACCAGGCGCTCTGCGCGCCGGCCGAGCGCGAGGAGGTGGAGTACGAGCAGAAGGCACTCGACCTGCTCTACGAGAAGTCCGGAGGCTACCCCTACTTCGTCCAGGCGTACGGGAAGGCGACCTGGGACCACGCGCCACGGTCACCGATCACCGCCGCCGACGTGCGGGTCGCCGCACCCGAGGCCGAGGCCGAGCTGGCGGTCGGCTTCTTCGGCTCCCGGTTCGAGCGGGCCACCCCGGCCGAGCGCGAGTACATGCGGGTCATGGCCACGCTGTCGCTCGTGGAGGGCGACTCCGGCGGTGCGGTCCGCGACGACATGGACGCCGCGGTGCCCACCGCCGAGATCGCCCGCGCCCTCGGCCGGAAGCCGGCCAGCCTCTCCCCGGCCCGCGACGCGCTGATCAAGAAGGGGCTCATCTACTCGGGCGAGCGGGGCACGGTGGCCTTCACCGTTCCGCACTTCGGCAGGTACCTGCGTACCCAGCCAACCTGAGCGCCGCGCCCGCCGACGGTCAGACCCTGGACCAGGGCGCCGGGAAGACCACCTCGCCACGCGGCGGTGGCCCCTCCTCGCTGGTGGACGGCGGCAGCACCAGCCCCTGCCAGGGCTCCCCAAGCCCGGCCCACGGGCTGGTGAGACCCAGCTCGGCGGCCGGCCCGAAGCCGAAACGGCGATAGAAGGCCGGGTCACCGAGGACCACGACCAGCCGTTCGCCCAGCTCGGTGGCGGCGTCCAGAGCGGCCTGCACCACCGCGCTGCCGTGACCGACCCGCTGTCGGTGCGGCGCGACAGCCACCGGCCCGAGCGCCAGGGCCGGCGCGACAGCACCCCGATCGGGTCGGACCCGCACCCGGGTGAGCAGCGCGTATCCGACGACCTCGCCGCCGTACTCGGCGACCATGGCCAGCTCGGGCAGCCAGGCGTCGGTGCCGCGCAGGTCGTCGACCAGCCCGACCTCCGGCGGCGTCGGCACGTCCGGGCGAGCGAACGCCGAGGCCATGACCCGACGCACCGACCCGGTGTCGGCCGGGCCTTCGGGGCGGAGCCGCAGCGTCGTCATCCGCGCGACGTTACCCGTGACGGCCCGTCCATCAGCGATGGTCGCTCGAATCGGCGTGGCGAACGTGCACACCGACCGATACGGATCCGGCGGTTGCCGGGGTAGCAAACGCCGCGACGGGGTATGACTGATCCATGACGCCCGTACGCTCCCTTGCCCGCGCCATGCTGAGCGGCATCTTCGTGGTCAGCGGGTACCGCAACCTCCGCAACCCGCACCGACTGGCCGAGGCCGCCAAGCCGGTGACCGACAAGGTCGCGCCGATGCTCAAGAAGGCGCACCCGAGCTTTCCCACCGAGACCGAGACGTTGATCCGGCTCAACGCGGCGGTGCAGGTCGGCGCCGGGCTGCTGCTGGCCACCGGACGATTCAGCCGGCCCGCCGCGCTGGTCCTCGCCGGCACGCTGGTGCCGGTGACCGTCGCCGGGCATCCGTTCTGGAAGAACGACGACCCCATCGCCAAGAACAACAACGAGATCCACACCCTGAAGAATCTCGGGCTCTTCGGTGGCCTCCTGCTCGCCGCCGCCGACACCGGCGGCAAGCCGGGCATCCGCTGGCGTACGGGTCACCGCATCGGCCACTCTCGACGTTCCATGCAGCGCGCCGTCCGCACCGCCCGCCGCGAGGCCCGGATCGCCGTTCGCTCGGCGGCCACCGCGCGTCGACTCCCCGGCTGACCTGCCTCGATGCGCTTCGGTGTCACCCCCATCCCCCGCTAAGGCCGCGAATTACCTGAACCACCCGGTAGGCGTTAACGCGGTGGAAATGTCAAAAACATGTGTGGGATCGGACACGGTCGCATAACGCGGGAGGCACTGACGTGAGGCGCCGTTCTAGGCTCCGTGCAGGACCTGGACGGGTAGGACGACCTTGGTACGGGGGTGGCCACGCCATGCCGACGGCTGTCGGTAGACGGGCGGACCGCCTCGCCCCAGTTCAACGCATGACGCGGGGGATCGATCGCAGGAACGTCGTACGGGGCGCCATCGTGGCCGCCGTCGCCTATGCCGCATGGCTCGCCATCGGTGAGTTCGGGCGACCGTACAACTTCTTCGATATGAAGATCTACCATGGTGCGGTGGTGTGGTGGGCGAGCGGTCACGAGCTCTATGAGTTCATCGCGCCCGGCACCACCCTTGGCTTCACCTACCCGCCGTTCGCCGGGCTCATGATGCTGCCCATGGCGCAGCTGCCGATCGACGTGGCGGGAATCATCAACGCCCTCGCCAGCATCGCGGCGTTGGCACTGGTGCTGGCCGGTTTGCTCCGCCCCATCGTGGACCGGTTGGGGTGGCCACTGTGGTTCACCGTGGCCCTGGCGGTGCCACTCGCGCTCGCCATCGAGCCCAGCCGGGAAACGTTGGGCTACGGCCAGGTCAACCTCCTGCTGTTCGCGCTGATCATGGCGGATCTGATCGGGCTGCGGTGGCGCTCGCGCAGGGGCACCCACTACGCCGCGACCGACGGCCCGCTGCTGCGTTTCGTCTACGGTGGCGCCTGGGCGGGCGCCGGCATCGGCCTGGCCACGGCGGTCAAGCTCACTCCGGCGTTGTTCATCGCCTACCTGCTGATCACCCGTCAGTGGCGGGTGGCGGCCACCGCGATCGGCACCGCGATCGGCGTGACAATCGGGACCTTCGCGATCGTCGGCGACGAGTCGCGCACGTACTTCGGCAGCGTGCTCTGGCAGACCGAGCGGGTCGGCGCGGCCGACATGACGCCGAACCAGTCGCTCGCCGGCCTGCTGGCCCGGCTGTACGACTCGATCGAGACTCCCGGGTTGCTCTGGCTCGCCTTCTCGGTGCTCATCCTGGCGGTGGGCCTGTCCCGGGCGGCCAGTTCACGCGCCGACGGTGACGAGCTGACCGCGTTCACCCTGGTCGGTCTGACCGCCAACGTGATCAGCCCGATCTCCTGGACGCACCACCTCGTGTGGGTGATCCCGGCGATCATCGTGCTGGCCGACGCGGCCGTCCGTCGACGGGAGGCCAGCAGGGGTCTGGCGCAGCGCACCGGTCAGGGTGCCGCATTCGGTGGCCTGAGCGGGCTCACCGGTCTTCGCCCGCCCATCTGGTATCCCACGCTCACCGGGTTCCGGCACGGCGTCGCCGCCATCGGCCTCTACCTGCTCTTCCTGATCTCCCCCATCTGGCCGTACGAGCACCAACTGCCGGAGGTGTCGCACTATCAGGACGGTCTGTTCGGCGCGCTCATGGAGAACTCGCTGGCCCTCGCCCTGATCGTGCTGGTCGCGGCGCTGCCCTGGCGCCCCGGCGCCGAGCCGGCGTTCTACGGCGAACGGCTCGCCCGGGCCGTGGTGGTCAACGGCCGCCGCTGAGCGGTCAGGGGCAGTTCACCCATTCCTCGCCGCCATCGGCGAAGACCTGGCGCTTCCAGATCGGCAACCGGGCCTTGGCCTCATCGACCAGCCGGGCACAGGCGGCGAAGGCGGCGGCGCGGTGGGCCGTGCTCACCGCGGCGACCAGTGCCACGTCGCCGATGGTCAGCGGCCCGACCCGGTGCGAGACCGCCACCGCGTAGACGTCGGGATCGGCGGCGATCTCGGCGGCCACCTCGCGCAGCACCTGTGCGGCGCTCGGGTGCCCCTCGTACTCCAGGCTCACCACCGGACGCCCGTGGTCGTGGTCGCGTACGACGCCCTGGAAGGAGACGACGGCGCCGGCCCGCCGGTCGGCGACGGCCGCCTCGTGCGCGGCGAGGTCGAGAGGCTGGTCGGTGACCTCGACCACGGTGATCGTCGGCGCGGTCATGAGGTCCGCTCCCCGGACAGCAGCGGCAACGGCACGATCGGCACCCGGTCACCCTGTGCTCCGTTGGTGCCCGGTCGGATGACGGCGAACCCATCGGCGCCCGCGAGGCCGCGCAGCATCGCCGAACCGACGTGCCGCACCGGGTACGCCGTGCCGGCGGCCCGGTCCAGACGGACAAGCGCCAGATGGGTGTGATCGCCGCGCCCCGGCACCGCCTCGGCAAGCGTGGCGTGGGGCAACACCGGCATCGAGCGACCCTGGAGGCCGGCGAGCAGCGGCGCGACGAGTGACACCAGCGCGACGATGGCGGACTGCGGGTTGCCCGGCAGGCCTGCGACGAAGCGGACCCGACCGTCGTGACCAGCCAGCCGGGCGAGCAGCATCGGGAAGCCCGGTCGGACCGCCACCGTGTTGACCACGTAGTCCGCGCCCAACGCCTCCAGGGTCGGATGCAGGTGGTCGACCGGGCCGTGCATCGTGCCGCCGGTGGTGCAGACCAGGTCGGCGTTTGTCAGCGCCGCGCGCACCGCGGCCACGTGCGCGGGCAGCGTGTCGGCCACCGGGCCCACCACGTCCGACGGGCGGACGTGGCAGCCGTACCGGCGCAGCCACGCGGGCACCGCCGGACCCAGCGCGTCGCGCACACGGCCCGCCCCGGGCGGGCCGGCCGTGAGCAGCTCATCGCCGAAGATCAGCAGCGCGGCGCGCGGCGCCCGCCGGACCCGTAGCGTGTCGTGCCCGCAGGAGGCGGCCAGGCCGATCACCGCCGGGTCGACAGGCGTGCCGACCGGCAGAAGCTCCTCATCGGCGTACGCCTCCTCGCCCGGCTGCCGCCACTCCGGCGTCGGCCGGGGAGTGCCGCTGACCAGGCCATCGGCGACGGTGGACTCCTCGATGCGCAGCACGGCGGTGGTGCCCGCGGGCACCATGGCCCCGGTCGCGATCTCGACTGTCGTGCCGTCCTCGACGAGTGGCGTAGGGGTGTTGCCGGCCAGCACCCGGCCGACGACGCGCCACGGTCCGGTGCCGCGCACCGCCCAGCCGTCCACGCTGGAGGTGGGGAAGGCGGGCAGGTCGGTGCGGGTGGTCAGCGGCTCGGCCAGGGTCAGCCCGTCGGTGTCGACAAGCGGACGGGCGACGGCGGGCAGCGCGGCGGCCAGCCCCACCGCGTACACCCGGGACCGCGCCTCCTCCCAGCCTGCCGGCGGGGGCGCGGCGACCCGGTCCGCGGTTGGTGCGGTTTCCGTGCTCACCGACCGAGCCTATCGGGACGGACCGACGTCCGCCGGGCCTGGGCGCGGACCGGCCGGTGGTCGCCGGCGCGGACCGGTCAGTGGTCGCCGCCGCGAAGCTGGTCGACGGTGTGCCCGAGAATCGGCCCGAGCACAGCCAAGCCGTCCCGGGCGCCACCTGTCGAGCCGGGCAGGTTGACCACCAGCATCCGGCCGGCCACCCCGGCCAGCCCTCGGGACAGGACCGAGGTGGGCACCCGCTCACGACTGTGTGACCGGATCGCCTCGGCGATGCCGGGGATCTCGTAGTCCAGCAGAGCCCGGGTCACGTCCGGCGTCCGGTCGGACGGGGTGACCCCGGTGCCGCCGCTGGTCAGCACCACGTCGACGCCGTCGCTGAGGGCGGCGCGCAGGGCGGCGCCGACCGGGTCGCCGTCGGGCACCACCACCGGCTCGTCGACCTGACAGCCCCACTCGCGCAGGCCGGCGACGAGCAGCGGGCCGCTGGTGTCGGCGTAGACACCGGCCGCGGCCCGGTTGGACGCGACGATCACCCGGGCCCGGATCACTGCCGATCCTCCGGCCGGACCCACTCGCCGGTCTTGCCGCCCTCCTTGCGCAGCACCCGGACCGCCTCCACCGAGGCCGCCGGATCAACCGCCTTGACCATGTCGATCAGGGCCAGGCCGGCGACCGCGACAGCGGTGAGCGCCTCCATCTCCACCCCCGTCCGGTCCGCCGTGCGGGCGGTGGCGGTGATCTCCACGGTGTCCTCGGTGAGCCGCAGGTCGACTGTGACACCGTGCAGGGCGATCGGGTGGCAGAGCGGGATCAGCTCCGGCGTGCGCTTGGCCCCCATGATGCCGGCGAGCCGGCCGACGGCCAGCGCGTCACCCTTGGGCAACCCGTCGCGATGCAGCAGGTCGACGACCTCGGGCGTGGTGCGCAGACGGCCCGACGCGACGGCCAGTCGCCCGGTCACCGGCTTGGCGGAGACATCGACCATGCGGGCCGCGCCGGCACGGTCGACGTGGCTGAGCTGCGCGGGTTCGGTCACGACCGTGAGCCTATCGGTGCGGTACGACGCACAGGGGCTCGGAAGGGGCGCGGCCCGGCACTCGCCGGGTGCGACAGCGCTCACCGGGCCGCGCCCCTTTCCTCGCCGGACCCGCCGCCGAAGTCGCTGGGGGGACCTGGCGGCGGGCGCGTGTCGACGACCCGGTTCTGCCCACGGGCAGAACCTCCCCCGTTCGCCGATACGTTCCAGAAGCTACCGGGCCCGGCGATAAGAAATCGATAAGCGACGTTCGCGCAGGTCAGCACCCCGCATCGACGACACTGGCACCCAGTTCGGCGAGGCGGCGCTCGACATCGAGGCGTTCCGGTACGCCCATCCGACGGAAGATCGCCAACGCCCGCTCCCAGTGCCGCCGGGCCTCGGCCGGGTCGATGGCCTTGAAATGCTCCGCGAGGCCCGCCAGTGCACGCCCCTGCTCGTGCGGGTGTGCGATCCGCGTCGCCAACCGCAGGGCCTCGCGGTGCATCTCGGCTGCCGCACGGTCCCGCCCGCGTGCCCGCAGCGTGCGGCCCAGTTCGTTCAACGCCGCGGCCTCGACATGCCGCTCGCCCGAACCGACCGCGAGGGTCCGAGCCAACTCGTGCTCCTGCTTGGCCTCCGCCAAGCGACCAAGACCGCGGTAGGCGATGCCAAGGTCGAGGCGTACCTCTGCCTCGCCGTAGCGGTGGCCGGTGCGGTCGCGAAGCGCCAGCGAGGCCCTGAGGATCCTGATCGCCTGATGGAAATCTCCCATTCGGGTGCGTACCGATCCGATATGGCTGAGAGCGTTGAGCACGTGGAACTCGTTCGAGTTGGTTCGGGCCCAGGCCAGGTGACGCCGGTGAATCCATAGCGCCTCTTCGTAACGGCCCAGTGACGTGAGGGCGATACCAACGTTCGGTAACGCGTTCGGCGCTCCTGCGTTGCCGTAGCCCCGGTAGTCACGCAGATGTTCCATACCGAGTGCCACCGCCTCGGTCAGATTGCCGCTCCAGTAGTGGACCGGGGCAAGATTGGCCTGGTAGCGAGCCGTGTTCAGCACGTCCCGGGATTCCTTGGAAAGCTCGACCGCGCGGGTCAGGTGTTTCAGGGCTTCCCGATTGTCGCCGGTCCGGACGTAAGCGGAGGCCAGGTAATTCTGCATCAGCGCCGTCGACTCGGCGTTGCCCGTCGCCTCTGCCGCTGCCAGCCCCTGCTGGTGGGTCACGATGATGTCCTCGAAGTATCCGCGGATGTAGCAGAATCGCCACAGGGCACGAGCCAGCCGCCAGGCGTGCTCGTGGAAGCCCGCCACATGTGCCGACGCCACCATCGTCACCAGGTCCGCCCGCTCGGCTTCCAACCACTCGGCGCTCGGCTCGCCAAGAGCCTCCAGCAATTCAGGCCGACCGAACGGGAGATGACTGACCTGGCTTTCGATGACAACGGGCTCGATAATCTCAGCAATCCGCAGTGCCGCTGCCAGGGTGAAGTCGAGCAGTTGGGCCAGGGCTGACCGGCGGTCCTGCGCCGAATCGACGTACAGGCATAGCTCGACGGAGTACTGGCGCATGAGGTCGTGCAATCCGTATTGCCTGGAGTTCAGATCCTCCACCAGGTGCCTGTCGGTGAGGTCGTCGAGAGCCGCGTGAGCTTCCGCCACCGTCAGCCCGGTCAGTGCCGCGACCGCCGTTGGGCTGAACCGGCTACCGGGGTACAGACCCAGAAAGCGAAAGACCCGCTTGGTCGACTCGGGGAGAGGTTCGTAGGAGGCGGCGAACACACCGGTGACTGTGCTGTTCTCCCCGGCCAGATGAGGGAGAACCGACGCCGCGCCGGCCATCTGTGCCGCGAGATCCGCCAACCGCCAACCACGTCGGTGCGCCAGCCGGGCGCCGGCCAGCCGAATCGCCAGGGGAAGATGGCCGCACCGCCGGACCACCTCGACCGCTGCTTCCGGCTCGGCGTCGACCCGTTCCCGCCCCACACTCGCGGCCAACAGGTCGACGCCCTCCCCGGACGACATGACCGGCAGGGACTGCGACGCGCCGAGGTCCGGGTGGGTGAGTCGGCGTCGAGACGTCACCAGCACGACGGCGGTGGGCTCGATCGGCAGAAGCGGCTGGATCTGGTCGCTGCTGGCGGCGTTGTCCAGGATGATCACCGACCTCCGGCGGGCCAGTTCGCGTCGCCAGAGTTCCGTCCTGTCGTCGAGGTCAACCGGCACCCGCTCAGGCGGCACCCCAAGCTGGCGAAGCAGGACGACAAGAGCCGACGCCGGTCCAATCAGGTCCTTCTCGCCATGCCCCCGCAGGTCGACGTACAAACGGGCATCCGGGTACCGGTCGCTCAGCCGGCGGGCCAGGTGCACGGCAAGTGTTGTCTTGCCGCTGCCGGCCATTCCGTCGATGACGTGCACGGCCGGTACGCGATCCTCGACACGCCGCGTCTCCGCCAACAGCCTGGCCACGACGGCCTCCCGACCAACGAAGTCGGTGACCGAACGAGGCAGATGATCCACCGCTGCGACTGTGGGCATCTGCTTCGTCGTCGGGTCACCCACCGGTCCTGGTGGGGACCCAGCAAGGCGCCCAGCCGTGCCTTTGCTCAGGCCGGTGACGACGGGTTTCCGGCTCGGCGCCTCGGTGAGGATCCTGCGCCGCAACTTCTCGAGGTTGGCCCCCGGGCGCACCCCCAGCTCCGTCATCAGATGCCTGCGAATCTCGTCGTACGCGACAAGCGCCTCCGCGTTGTCACCGCGCTCGTGCAGGGCCCGCATGAGAAGGAGGTATGTCGGCTCTCGGAGCGGATGAAGGGCAGTCACCGCGCGCAGTGACGGAATTGCGAGATCATCCCGCCCGGATCGCAGATGAACCTCGGCGAGGAGTTCCACGGCCAGAAGACGCTCCTCCTCCGCAGCGACGGTTCGAGCCGTCAGGACGGGCCCAAGCGGGATGCCGGCGAGCATGGGACCCTGCCACCGCACCAAAGCGCGGCCCAGCAGTTCCGACGCACGCGACAGGTCGCCAGCGCCCAGAGCATCCCGGCCAGCGTAAAGCTCGTCCTGGAAGCGGAAGACGTCGATCACATCCGGCCGCAAGGCGAGGCGATAGCCGTTCCCCTGCCGCACGAGAGTCGCGTCCGCGAGCGCTAACGTCTCGAACTCCCGGCGAAGATTGGCCGCATAGGTCCGCACATTCGCCACAGCGGAACGCGGAGGACGGTCGGCCCACAGCTCGTCTATGAGGCCGGACAACGTCACCAACTGGCCTGGCTGGACCGCGAGCATCGCGAAGATTACCCGTTGTTTGGGCGTACCCAGGTGCAACTTGTGGTCGGCAAGCAGCACCTCCAGGCCACCCAGCAGGTTGATCTCCACCGGCCCTCCGAATTCGCGTCTATCGGTGTCTAGCTGATCACACTGGGGAAGGTTAACGGTGGTCAGAATGCAGGCCAACCCCCCAACGAGACACCCCAAATCCACACCGACCAGGCGACGGAGAGCAGATTCTGTCCGACCGGATTGACCCTGAGCCCAAACTGACGGATGAGGCCAGGCGCACATCCTGGCCACACTAGGGAGGAGGCGACAACGCCGATAGCCTCTCCGCAGCGCGCAAGCTGCGGATCGCCAGTGCAGCACGACCGCGCTCCGCTCAGGTGGCATGGACAGACCGTCACAAAGGCCGCTGGCTTGGCTAATGTTGCGTATACCGACATTTATCGCTACTAAAACTGCCCAACTCCTCTTAGGCTCCCATCACGAGAACGGATCCGGAATACGGAAACGGCCGGACGAGTGGAGGGAGCATGCAATGCGCGGCAGCGACTGGTTCTGACATCGAAGTAGCACTGAGCGGTAAGCTCCTGTCGTCAACAGGTAACTGTGGGCGACGACAGGAGCTTCATGAGCCAGGTGTCACCGCAGAGTCCCCGGGCAGATCGGTCGCTTCTGCTGCTCGTCGGTCTCATCGTCGTCATGGCAATCGTTCCCACAGTCATCGCTGGGGCCAACGTGTTGACCCGTCGCCCCGTCTCGGTAGGCGACGGTGCGACATTCGTAGCGCTGACCTTCATGACTGCGCTTGGCACGATCGTCATGGCACCTATCCGAATTCGCTCGACCACACACGGCATCACCTGGGTCGAGACGGCGATCGTGATAGGGCTTGCCGTGGCACCACCCGCCTGGGTGGTACTGGCGACCGGGGCTGGCGTCGGTATCGCATCAGCCATCATGAAGCTGCCGATGATCAAGGCGGCCTTCGGAGTCAGCAAGAACATTCTGGTGGCCGGCGGGGCGGGCCTCACCACGTTGGCCATCCCCTGGCAGTGGCCGTTTACCGGCGTGCTCGAGCTGGCCACTCTGCTCGGGGCGATCTACCTGGTCGCGGCACTGCTCGACGATCTGCTGGCCATCCCGGTGATCGCTCTCGCCACCGGCACGCGGGTGTCCCGTCAATTCCTGAACAACCTTGACCTGCGGATCGCCGGCTTCGGCGTGCGATTCGTCGTTGCTGTCTGCACGCTGCTCATCCTCCGCGAGGATCCCCGACTGCTGCTTGCCGTCCCGCCACTGATGTTGAGCCTGCACCTGGCCTACTCCGCGCGCATCCGCGGCCGCACCGAGCAGCAGGCATGGCAGCGGCTCGCCCGCACCACCGACGCGCTCAACGTGGTCGACCTGGACAACGTGCTGACCACCGCCGTCACCCAGGCCGCCGAGCTGTTCTCCGCCGACGAGGTCGAGATCGAGCTGCGCGACGGCGGGCGCACCGTTCGGGGCGGGACCGCCGGCATCACCTTCGACGGACCGACCGGCACGTCCACCGAGGTAGACGGCACCATCGTGCCCACCCCGCTGGAAGGCCACGACCGCTCCGTCGACATCGGCATCCTGCGACTGCGCTTCCGCGGGCCGGTGCAGCTCTCCGAGCGGGAGCAGTACACGCTGCGCACCTTCGCCTCGGCGCTCTGCACTGCCGTTCGCAACGCCCAGGCGTACGCGGAACTTGCCCGCGTGGCCGACGAGCACGCGTACGCCGCCACACACGACGCGCTCACCGACCTCGCGAACCGACGGCACCTGCTCGACCAGGGCACCGTGCAGCTGAGTGCCCGGCACGCGGACGGGGTGACCGCACTGGTGCTGATCGACCTCAACCACTTCAAGGAGGTCAACGACACCCTCGGCCACGCCGCCGGCGACCAGGTGCTGGTCCAGGTCGCCGATCGGCTGCGACACGCCGCCCAGTCCAGCGATCTGGTGGCACGCCTCGGCGGTGACGAGTTCGCCGTACTCCTGCGGGGTCTGCCGGCCCCCGCGGTGGCCGCGCACCGGGCCGAGACGCTGCTCGCCGCCCTGCACGAGCCGTTCGAGCTGGACGGCATGCGTATCAGCGTCGAGGCCAGCGGCGGGATCTCCGTCGCGCCGGCCAGCGGCGGCATGGCCGAGCTGCTGCGTCGCGCGGACGTGGCGATGTACCAGGCGAAGCGGGCCGGGCAGCGAATCTCCACGTACGCCCCGACCCGGGACACCGCCGACCTGGGTCGTCTCACCCTCGGCGGTGACCTGCCCCGTGCCGTGGCCGACCACGAGTTCATCGTCAACTTCCAACCGATCGTCGACCTGGGCACCGGCGAGGTGACAAGCGCGGAGGCACTGGCCCGTTGGCACCACCCCACGCACGGGCTGATCGATCCGCTGCGCTTCCTGGAGGCGGTGGAGCGTTCGGGAATGCTGCCGGCCTTCGCCGAGGCGATCCTCGACCAGGCACTGATCGCCGCGGTCAACTGGCGCGAGGCCGGCTTCGACGTGCCGGTCGCGGTAAACGTGTCGCCACGCAGCCTGCTCGACGCACGCTTCCCGGGCTCGGTGCTGGCCCGGCTGCGCGCCCACGACCTACCTCCGGACCGGCTGGTGCTGGAGCTGACCGAGACGTTGACGCTCAGCCAACTCGACGTGGTCGACCGGGTGCTCAGCCGGCTCCGCGACGAGGGCGTCCGGTTGGCGCTGGACGACTTCGGCACCGGCTACTCATCCCTCTCCCTGCTCTCCCGGATCCCTGTGCACGAACTGAAGATCGACCGCAGCTTCGTGACGACCATGGGAAGCTCCGCCGAGGCTGCCGCAGTCATCCGCTCCACCCTCGACCTGGGCCGCAGCCTGAACCTGACGGTTGTCGCCGAGGGCGTGGAGAGCGAGCCACAGCGACGCGCCCTCTGGGAGCTGGGCTGCGTTGCCGGCCAGGGCCACCTGTTCGCCCGGCCGATGCCCGCCGGCACCCTGCTCGCCACGTTGCAGCGCGGGTCGGGCGGCCAACCCGGCACCCTGGCACCGCCGCTGCACGACACCGGCGCGGTGGTCCGGCTGAGCCAGACCCGCCGCCAGGCCGGCCGCTCCCGCCCCGACCGCCTTCCCCACCTCCCCGCCTGACAGCACGCCGCCCGGCAAGGCGTCAGCGCTTCTCGCACCAGCACCGGCGAAGGCAGCCCCGCACCGGCACCACCGCCGCTCAGGCGAGCACCGACACGGAGGGCAGAGTCGCCGCCGGTGCGACCGAGGCCGACCGGAGCCCTGCGGACAACCGGGTGAGCAGCGACGTCTGCCAGACTGACGCCCGTGATCGCCGACGCCCCGACCGCCCGCCGCCGTTGGCGGACGCTCGACACCGCTGCCGGCGGCCTCACCCTCGACCTGGGCCTCTACGCCGTCTCGACCCTCTTCGCGGCGATCACCGCGATCACGTCGACCCTGCTCCCGCACCGCGCCTGGGGAACGGTCGCGGCCGCCGGCTACCTGGCCGCCACGCTGGCGGTGATCGTCCAACTCCTCCTACGTCGGCGCAGCCCGGCGTCCCGACTGGTCGGCCTGCCGGCACGCTGGGCGGTGACCGGTTTCGCGTGGGCGAGCACCGCGCTGCTCCCACTGCTCTGGCAGAGCGTCGAGCGGGCCACCGGACGCACCGACCGCGCACAGGAGGAGGTACTGGTCGTCGAGCAGGCCGGCATCCGCCTGCTGGAGCACGGCACGCCGTACCTCGGCCGAGACGCGATCGCCGCCCTGCCCGCCGGGGAACAACTTCTCGGATACACGCCGTACCAACCGGGCATGGCGCTGTTCGGCCTGCCCCGGGCACTCGCCGACACCTGGTGGACCGACGCACGGGTGTGGTTCGCGGTGGGCACCGCGCTGGCACTCGCCCTGGCCGTGGCCGCCCTGCGCACGCCCGGCACCAGCGGCGGGGCTCCTCTGGCGGCGCACCGGTCCGACGCCGCGCTACTGCGGGGCGTGCAGGCCGCCACCGTCCTGCCGATCTGTGCCCTCACCCTCGCCACCGGCGGCGACGACATGCCCGTACTCGCGCTCTGCCTGCTGGCTCTCGCACTCGCCGCCGCCGGCCGGCCCGGCCGGGCCGGGCTCGCGGTCGGGCTGGCCGGCGCGCTGAAGCTGTTCGCCTGGCCGATCGCCCTGGTCCTGATCGTCTGGGGTCTGACCCGGCGAGCCGGCGCCCGGGTCGCGGCCGGCGCTGTCGGGTTGCCCGTCGCCGCCCTGCTCCCGGCCCTGCTTGTCGACCGCGACGCGCTGACCGAGAACGTCCTGCGCTTCCCGCTCGGCCACGGCCTGGTCACCAGCCCCGCGCAGTCCCCGTTCCCCGGTCACCTGATCGCCACCATGCTGCCCGGTGGCCGGCTGATCGCCGCCACCCTCCTGGTCGCGGCCGGAGCGGCAATCGCCGTCCGACTCGTGCTCCGCCCGCCGGGCACCGCCGCCGCCACCGCGCTGATCAGCGGGTACGGGCTACTCGCGGCGATCGCCCTGATGCCCTCCACCCGATTCGGGTACCTGCTGTACCCGCTGGCCCTGCTCGCCTGGGCACCCGCCCTGCACCGCCCGGACACCGCACCGACCACCCCGACGCCCGACCATCTGCCCGGTCGGGCCACATCGGTCTAACCGGCGGGCGGAACGCCGCCGCACGGCGTACACCTGAAAGCATGACCACGTACCGCGATCGCGCCGAGGCGGGCCGGGTGCTCGCCGAGCGGCTCACCGCCCTCGTCGGCGAACCGGATGCCGTCGTCCTCGGCCTCGTCCGCGGCGGCGTACCGGTGGCCCGGGTCGTCGCCGAACGACTCGGCGCCCCACTCGACGTGCTTGTCGTCCGCAAGCTCGGCATGCCCTGGGCCCGGGAGGTCGCCTTCGGCGCGCTCGGCCCGGGCGGTGTGCAGGTGCTCAACGACGCGATCGCCAGCCGCCTCAGCAGCGACGACATCGCCGAGGTCAGCCATCGCGAACAGGTCGAGTTGGAGCGGCGCGAGCGGCTCTACCGGGGCGGTCGCCCACCGTTGGACCTCACCGGGCGCGTGGCCGTGATCGTCGACGACGGTCTGGCCACCGGCGCCACCGCCCGCGCCGCCGTCGAGGTCGTCCGCCGGCTCGGCGCCCGCCGGGTGGTGGTGGCCGTGCCGGTCGGCGCGCAGGAGGCGTACGAGCTGCTGGCGGCCGAGGCCGACCAGGTCGTCTGTGCCCAGCGCCCACCTGACTTCGGCGCGGTGAGCGTCTACTACGACGACTTCCACGAGGTCTCCGACGACGAGGTCGTCGACGCGCTCACAGCAACCGCTTAGCTCGACCAGGTACCGTCAGGTGATGGATAGCCTCACCTGCCCCAAGTGTCACGGTGTAATGCGTCAATACGAACGCAGCAATGTCCTCATCGACCAGTGCGGGGAGTGCCGGGGTATCTTCCTCGACCGCGGCGAGTTGGAAAAGCTGTTCGAGGCAGAGGCCAACTGGAGTCGCCAGCAGGCCGGCGGCCCGCCGCAGCAGCCGGGTGGCTACCCGCCGCCCGTCCAGCAGCCGGGTGGCTACCCGCCGCCGCACGCCCCGGCGCAGCACCAGCCCGGCTACGGCGCGGTCCCCCCGCCGCCGCCCCCGCCGCCCGTTCACGGCTACCCGCCGGCGCCTGCCTACGGTCAGCAGCACCAGGGCTACCACGGGCACTACCGGCACAAGAAGCGCAAGGGTTTCCTCGACGAGATGTTCGGCTGAGCCCTCGCAGCGGAGTCATCCCCGGGCGGCATGCCTCTGAGTCAGGGCTGTGACTCAGAGGCATGTTTCCCCGCGGCGGCCCGGCGTCCCGATCCGGGGCACACACCCACCCGGGTCGATGGTCGGCGGTCGGGACGCGTCATGCGAGGCTGCATCGCATGACCGAGATCCAGCAGGACCAGGCTCTCGCCGAGGCGTACGACGGCATCACCGCCGTGGTCGACGACCTGGACGACGCGCACCTGCAACGAGCCACCCGCTGCCAGGGCTGGCTCGTCGCGGACCTGCTGCTGCATGTGCTCGGCGACGCCCAGCGGGCACTCGTGGCCCTGGCCAGCCCCGTTGGCGGTCCCGCCGATACCGACGACGTGTCCTACTGGCGCGGCTTCCCGGGCGGCGATGACGGGGCCGCCCGGCACGCCTGGTGGGTCCGCCGGTCGGCGTCCGCCTTCGACCGGCCGACGGACATCGTCCGGGTCTGGAAGGAGACCGCCCCGGCGGCGGTCCGAGCCGCCGCGGCGGCAGACCCCGAGGGGTACGTCACCACGCAGGGGCACGTGCTCCGCGTACCGGATCTCCTGGCCACCCTGACCACCGAGGCTGTGGTGCACCACCTGGACCTGACGCCCGAACTGCCGGACGCGCCGCCACCCGGCCCACTGGCGGTACGGGTCGCGGTTTCCACGATGGACGGCCTGCTGAGCGACGACGCGGTCCGCCCCGCCCAATGGGACGACACCGAGTTCCTCCTGAAGGCCACCGGCAGAATCGCGCTGACCGACCGGGACCGACTGGAGTTGGGCGAGGCGGCGGGCTGGTTTCCGCTGCTGGGGTGACCCGATCGGGTACGCCTCAGCCGATGGCCATGTCGACGAAGCGGGACAGGTGCAGTTGGGCCGCAACCGTCACCGTGTCCGTCGGCCCATTCCGATGCTTGGCAACAATGAAATCCGCCTCGCCCGCCCGCGGCGACTCCTTGTCGTAGTAGTCGTCGCGGTGCAGCAGGATGACCACGTCGGCATCTTGCTCGATCGAGTTGTGGGTGGCGATGCCGTTGGCGATGAAGTTGTGCTTCTCAAGCACGGTCGCGTCGAACACCTCCTGCTCACCGATCGACTCGATGGACACGATCGAGTCCCAGAAGATGTCGTTGGTGGCGTGCAGGTCCAGGTCCGCCGCGTCGAGAACGCCAGCGATGGCCGCCAGTCGGGAGCGGCTGGGCGCATGCTCCCAGAGGGTGCTGCCGCAGAACTCGGTGCCGATGGCCTTCGCAAACTCGCGGTGGGACATCCCCTGCTCGACCAGGATCTCCTTGACCCGGGCCCACACCTCGCGTGGCACTGTGTCGACGTTTGTGTTGCTCTCCGTCGCCTCCAACGAGGCAAGGAGAGCGGTACAGCCCTCTGACCGCTGCCCGTGGACGCCAATTTCGCGTAGGAACCTCAACTGGTCGTCGCGGCCGGAGACGTCGAGCGTGTACTGCGGACGATGACCCACCACCGGTACGACCTTCAGCCGGGCCGTGACGCCATACCTCAGGAGCAGTCGAGAGATGTCCTCAAGCAATCGTCGGCTCGTGGATGCGAAATAAATGCGTCCACCGCGACCTGACGTGTTGACGGTCACCGACCCGTCCGTCGACCACAGGTGACGCAGGAATGTAGTGATCTGCTCCTTGGGTAGGCTGAAGAGAGGCGGGGGGAGAAATTTCTCGTGTGACCTGAGGCCGAAGAGCCCCAAGCTGTCCAGCCACTCCGCGATCGGGTTACGCCGACCACGCGCCAGTCGGTACGGAGTGGGCAGGCGGAGCGTGGTCGCTCTGGCCGCCGGATAGTCGTCACGCACGGCGCTGATCCCGAAATGCTTCGCCGCGTCCGTCACCGCCTGGAGGTTCAGCTCATCGCAACTCGCGTACCGGATCGGCTGCCGTCGCACGAAGGAACCATCGCCGAGGAGATGCGCCAACATGACGACTTCGGCCTCGTCCCACGGGCGGACGACCATGGGAGGCGGCAGGTGTCGCGGCGTAGCGATGCGGTCTCCCGGCGAGAGTTCACCCAGGGGCACCCATCCGGTGAATGCTAGGAACGGGTGGTTGGCTGTGGCGTCAATTCGCTTGCCCGAGGCGAGGGTCAGACGGAAGACCTCGCGGGTGCCACTAGGAAAGACGTGGGTCATGGTGCGCGGGGTGTAGCGAAGGCCTTCATCCAGTGCCCAGACCGGGACGTCCTTCGCGCTGTTGGCGAGCAGCTCACCGAGCGTGATCTCGCTATTGTCATCCGCCCGTATCAGCCGGGTATCAGCCGTGAGGCACCCAGATTCCCGCAAATCGGACAGCTGGGGGCGCTTGTCGGTGCGTTGCTCGGGACCACGGTTCAGCTGACTGACCGCGATGACCGGGCACTCGACCTCCTTGGCGAGCAGCTTCAGGCCACGGGAGAGGTCGGCGACCTCCTGCTGCCGGCTCTCGGTGCGCTTCGGCGAGGTCATCAGCTGGAGATAGTCGACCACGATCATCTTGAGGTCGTGTCGCTGCTTGAGCCGGCGGGCCTTCGCCCGGATCTCCATCAGGTTCATGCTCGGGGTGTCGTCGACGAACAGCGGCGCCTCGCTGATCTCACCCATGCACCGGGCCAGCTTGGTCCAGTCGTCGTCGGAGAGTTGCCCGCTGCGCAGCACGTGCAGCGGCACCCGCGCCTCGGCCGAGAGCAGTCGCATGACGATCTCGACCTTGCTCATTTCCAGCGAGAAGATGGCGGCAGCCTGGTTGGCGCGAATAGCGGCATTTCGGGCAAAATCCATACTAGCGGTCGATTTGCCCAAACCAGGCCTGCCCGCCACGATGATCAACTGTCCGGCGTGCAGGCCGTTGAGCAGCCGGTCCAGGTCGGTGAAGCCGGTCGGCACACCTGTCATCATGCCGCCCTGCGCACCCACCGCCTCGATCTCGTCGAGTGTCGGCTGGAGCATGTCGGCCAGGATGGCGAAGTCCTCGCTGACCCGCCGTTCGGTGACGTCGTAGACGGCCTGCTGCGCGAGGTCCACGATGTCGTCGACGTCGCGGCTGCCGCCGTTGGCGGTGCCGTAGCCCAGTTGCACGATCTTGGTGCCGGCCTCGACCAGCCGCCGCAGCACCGCCCGCTCGCTGACGATCCGCGCGTAGTACGCGGCGTTCGCGGCGGTCGGCACGCTGGCGATGAGGGTGTGCAGGTAGGGGGCGCCACCGATGCGGGCCAGATCGCCCGAGTCGGTGAGGGCGGCGGCCACGGTGATCGGGTCGGCCGGCTCACCCCGGCCGTAGATGTCCAGGATGACGTCGAAGATGGTGGCGTGCACCGGCCGGTAGAAATCGTTGGTCTTGAGGATCTCGACGACGTCGGCGATGGCGTCCTTGGACAGCAGCATGCCGCCGAGGACGCACTGCTCGGCCGCGACATCCTGGGGTGGGGTCTTGTCGAACTGGCCGTCGCGTTGCACGGGCGGCTGGCCGCCGCCGGGCCGTGACTCCGCCCGCCTGTCGTCGGTGACCGACACGGGTCCCCCCTCCACTGCGTCGGATCCGGTCTCAGCTCTACCGCCGAGGTACGACAGTTCTCCTCGACCAGGCCGGTCGATCGGGGGCCATCGCGCCGGCGGTCGAGGGCCAACCATACGGACCCCGAGGTCAGCGACTCAACAAGCCCGGTGGACGAGCCTCGGGACAACCTGTGGACACCGGTGGACGAGCATGTGCGCAGGGTGTGCACAGGCTGTGGACAACGGTTGGGGAATTCTCGGCCACAAGCCTCTGAGCTGCGGAAACGTGGTCCCCAGCCTGTGGAGGAGAATATTTCGGTCGGTTCTGTGACACGATCTTCCCGTACTATCTCCAGCGAACGGCTACACCTGGACAGCGGATTACGCTTTCGGTTCAGAAGGGTCACACTCCGGCCGTGAGTTACCGGGACTGGGGACGCGGGGAGGGCAGCCCGCGCGAGCGCCCGCCGACCGCCTCGTGGGGTGAGCCCATGCTGCCCTCGCCGGTCGACCCGTACGACGAGGACGCGCGCTATCGCACCTCCAGCCGGCGGCGCGCACTCGACCGTGGGCAGGACGAACCGGTCGACGCCTACCTGCCGCGGTGGGCGCTGGAATCGGGGGTTCGGCACGCCGACGGCGGTGGCCGGCACGCCGCGCCCGACGAGGACGAGCCCGAGGTCGAACCGGAGCGTCCGAGTTCCGGGGGCGGCTGGCGGAGCAGCGAGACGACGGGTTCCCGACGGCGTGCCATCGAGACGGGTCGGCGCGAGCAACCGGCGATCGGCGCGGGCCCCGATTCGGACCACACCCGGGAGTGGACGCTCGACCGACCGCAGGAGCAGGGGTACGCGGGTCGTCGTCGCGCCGACGCGGCGGAGGAGGAGCCGGTCTCCGGCGCGGCCCCGGACCGTCGTCCCCGCCGCGCGCCGGCCGGTCGTCCGCAGGTGATCTGGTCCGGTGGGGACCTGGAGGCCGACCCGGCCGACGGGGTGGCTCGTCCGGAGCCGAGCCGAGCGACGCGGCGTAGCCGGCGGGCAGCAGAGGAATCCTGGACGCGTCCGGCGGTGGATCCGTGGGGACGTGGGTCGGAGCCGGCCGCGGAGCCGGAGTCGTCGTACGCGCCGGCGGTGGATCCGTGGGACGCCTCGGGTGTGCACGCCTGGCCGCCGGCCGGCCCGGATGGCACCGACCTGAGCGAGCAGTGGTCGCAGGCGGAGAGTTTCGGTGGCTGGGAGCGGTCGGACCGCACCGGCCAGTGGGAGCGCTCGGCCGTGGAGGACGACCGGTGGGACCGGACGCTCCCACCCCGTTCCGACCGGTTCACGGCGGCCGAGGGGTGGCCCAGTCGGGACAATGGTTTCTGGTCCGGTACGCGGTTGTCGGGTGACGATCCGCGCTGGATGGATACGACGACGTCGGCACCTCGGTCGCCAGTGGTGGGTTACACGGCCCCGCGACCGCGCAGCGCTCCCGTACCCCCGGATGGCGCGCGGCGTCGGGCGGACCGTTCGCCGGTCGGCACGGCGTCGGTGCGGCGTCGGGTCGAGTCGGTGGCGACGGGCGCGTGGGCGCGTCGTCTGGAGGACGACCTGCTCGACCCGGATCCCGGCGGGTCGATCCGGCCGCTGCTCTACACCGCCGCCTGCTACCTGGTGCCGTCGGTGTTGATCTTCCTGTGGTTGCTGACGTTGGACGGGCAGGCGCCCGCCGGTTGTGTCACCGATATCAGCGGGGGTGGCTGCGACTCGGCGCGGTCGCGCGCGTTGGAGTCGCTGTTGGCTGGCTCGCCGCGTTTCGGTTTGGCGTTGGTGAGCAGTCTGGTGGTGGCGGCGCTGCTGCGGCGGGTCGGTACGACGTGGCGGTCGGCGACCATCGCGCTGGCCGCCGCGGTGGTCGGCGGCGGCCTCTCCACGGTGCTGATCAGCGCGGTGACCGGTCAACCGATCGGCTGACGGCGACCCGGTCGGCGCGGGGCGTACGCGCGAGGGCCCGCACCGATCGCTCGGTGCGGGCCCTCGTCGTGGTGCGGCTGGTCGTCAGCCCTGAACGACGTTCAGGTTGAACGACGCCGTGACCTCGGGGTGCAGCTTGATCTTCACCGGGTAGGTGCCTGTCGACTTGATGTGACCGGGCACCTCCAGCCGGCGACGGTCGAGGACCGGACCGCCGGCGCCCTTGACGGCGTCCACGATCTCGGCCGAGGTGACCGAGCCGAAGAGCCGACCGCCGTCGCCGGCGCGGGCCTTCAGGTTGACCTTGAGACCCTCGAGCTGACCCTTGACCTCGTTCGCGTGGTCGAGGTCGCGGATCTCGCGGGCCGAACGGGCCCGCTTGATGACCGTGACCTGCTTTTCCGCGCCCTTGGTCCAGGCGATCGCGAAGCCCTGCGGCAGCAGGTAGTTACGGCCGAAGCCGTCCTTGACCTCGACGATGTCGCCCGGGGCACCGAGGCCGGACACTTCCTGAGTCAGGATGATCTTCATATCGGTGCCTCCTCTCAGCGGGCCGTGGCGGTGTACGGCAGGAGCGCCATCTCGCGGGCGTTCTTGACCGCGCGGGCGATCTGCCGCTGCTGCTGCGAGGTCACGCCGGTGACCCGCCGAGCGCGGATCTTGCCGCGGTCGGAGATGAACTTGCGCAGCAGCGCCGTGTCCTTGTAATCGATATAGGTGATCCCGTCCTTGTCGAGCGGGTTCACCTTCTTCTTAGGCTTGCGAAGTGCCGCAGCCTTGGCCATTGACCTTGCTCCTGGTTTGCGATCGCGGGCGCTCGGCGCCATTAGAACGGAGGCTCCTCGTCGAAGTTGCCGCCCGAACCGGCACGCGCGGGAGAGGGTGCGGCCGAAGCCCAGGGGTCGTCGAAGTTGCCTCCGCCGCCACCCTGGCCACCACCACCGCCGCCACCACCGAAGCCGCCGCCACCGCCGCCGGAGCGGGACATCTTCTGCACCTTCGCCGTGGCGTAGCGCAGCGACGGGCCGATCTCGTCGACCTCAAGCTCGATGACGGTGCGCTTCTCACCCTCGCGGGTCTCGTACGACCGCTGACGCAGCCGACCCGAGACGATCACGCGGGCGCCCCGCTGCAGCGACTCGGCGACGTGCTCCGCCGCCTGACGCCACACGGTGCAAGCCAGGAAGAGCGGCTCGCCGTCCTTCCACTCATTGGTGGTCTTGTCCATGAAACGGGGCGTCGAAGCGACCCGGAACTTGGCGACCGCCGCACCGGACGGGGTGAATCGCAACTCGGGATCATCGGTCAGATTGCCGATGACCGTGATGGTGGTGTCTCCTGCCATGACCATCTCCTCGCGCACTCAGCGTCTCGTCGTACAGGCTCGCAGAGCCGTACGACAGAGTCGCGGAGGCTGATCCGGGCGAACCGGGTTGAATGCCGGACTGAATGCTTAGCGCATCTCCGGCCGGATGACCTTGGTGCGCAGCACGGACTCGTTCAGCCGGAGCTGACGGTCCAGCTCGGCCACGGCAGCAGGCGTGGCCTGCAGGTCGACGACGGCGTAGATGCCCTCGGCCTTTTTGTTGATCTCGAACGCGAGGCGCCTGCGGCCCCACACGTCCGTCTTCTCAACCGAGCCACCCGCGGTCCGAATCACGTTCAGGTACGTGTCGAGCGACGGGGCGACGGTGCGTTCCTCGAGGCTGGGATCGAGGATCACCATGATCTCGTAATGACGCAAGACGTGCTCACCTCCTGTGGGCTAAGCGGCCACGGTCCTTCCGTGGCAGGAGGTCGTGCGTCGCTGCCCGCACGTGCCGGGGGAACCCGGCCGGACGCGGACAACCTGACCAGGATACCCGGTCCGGACGATCATGCCCGGGGCGGTCGGGTAGACCCGCCGCGCATGGCGACGGGGGCCCGCCACCCGACCGTTACTGGTCGGTGGCGAGCCCCCGTCAACGAGGCCGCGGAGCGTCCCGTCCGCATTCCTTGGGTGGGACCTGGGGAGGAACGACCACACCGATGAGGTTGGACCGGAGACGCCCCGCGGAGCTTTATCGTGTTGTTATCTGACGATACAACGACTCTCGTGCCTTCTTGGGGCAAAAGGCGGAATTTTCCGAGATTCTGCAACGGCGAAGATCTGCCGCGTCGAGGGGTCGCCCCCGCGGCGCCGGGCCGCGCTGCGGGGGTGACCTCGTCGGTGGGCCGACGAGCGCCGACTGCCATGCGCGGCATGCCCGCCACGCGCGGCCCCGGGCTCTGCTCGCCGGGTTCCATCCCATCAACGATCGTCGAGCGGCCGTGGTGACGCGAGGGTGACGACACCGCGCCGACCGTCACCGCAGCCGTCGGGGCCGCGACGTAGGCTCGCTGCCATGCGTATCGGAGCCCACGTCGATTCGACCGACCCGCTGGCGGAGGCGGCCGCCCGGTCCGCCGACACCGTGCAGTTCTTCCTCTCCGACCCGCAGGGGTGGAAGGCTCCCAAGCCGCGGGAGGACGCCGAACAGCTGCGGGCCGCCGAGGTCGACCTCTACGTGCACGCGCCGTACGTCATCAACGTGGCGACCCTCAACAACCGCATCCGGATCCCCAGCCGCAAGCTGCTGCTGGGCCACGCGACCGCGGCGGCAGCGATCGGCGCCCGGGGCCTGATCGTCCACGGCGGGCACGTCAACGCCGGCGACGACCTGGCGGTCGGCTTCGACAACTGGCGCAAGACCTTCGCGTACGCGGCCGACTCCGGCGGCTTCGGCGTCCCGGTCCTCATCGAGAACACCGCCGGCGGCGACAATGCCTGCGCCCGCCGACTGGACGCGCTGGCCCGTCTCTGGGACGCCATCGGCGACCACGAGGTCGGATTCTGCCTCGACACGTGTCACGCGTACGCCGGTGGCGAGGAGTTGCTCGGCCTGGTCGACCGGGTGAAGGCGATCACCGGTCGGATCGATCTGGTGCACGCCAACAACTCCAAGGGCGCGTTCAACTCCGGCCAGGACCGGCACGACAACCTGGACGGCGGGACGATCGACCCGGAGCTGGTGGTGGCCGTGATCCGAGCCGCCGGAGCACCGGTGGTCGTCGAGACTCCAGGCGGCGTCTCCGGCCAGGCGGCCGACATCGACTTCCTCCGCCAGCAGCTCGGGACGGAGCGCCCGGCCGCATGACCACCGGACAGCCCGGGAACGCCCGGCCCACGCCGACCGACGACGCCCCGAGCCGACCGGCGCCGACGCGCGCCGAGGACGACGCCGCCAAGGCCAGCGGCCCGAAGGACAGCGCGAAAGCCGACGCCGCGAAGACCGACGGCCCGAAGGACGGCGCGAAAGCCGACGCCGCGAAGGCCGACGGCACGAAGACCGACACCGCGAAGGCCGACGGCACGAAGGCCGACGGCACGAAGGACGTTGCCAAGGGTGGCGTGGTCACGGACGCCGACGAGGCCGAGGGTACGAAGGCGGAGGACGCCGACGGTTCGCAGAAGGCCGACGGCGACCCGAAGCCGGTCGAGGCCGAACGCTGGGAGGCGTTCGTGTCGGCGCCGGAGCCGCGACCGAGCCGACTCAGCCGAGCTGTCCGCGCCGTCGGCCGGTTCCTCGCCCACGAGTGGACCCTGGCCACCCTCGCCGCGCTGGCGCTGGCCGTGCTGATGACCTGGCCGACGCTGCGCTACCCGCGGTACACGCTTCCCCAGGACTACTGGGACCCGAGCCTGCAGTCCTGGCAGATGGCGTGGTCCGGGCACATCCTGCTGGCCGATCCGGCGCGACTGTGGCAGTCCAACACGTTCTTCCCGGAGCTGTGGAGCTTCGCGTTCTCCGACACGCTGCTCGGCTACGCCCCCGCCGGGATGCTCGGCAGCGGCCCCCAGGACGCGGTGCTGCGCTACAACATCATGTTCGTGCTGGCGCACGCGCTCGCCACCCTCGGGGCGTACGCGCTGGCCCGACAGCTCGGCGCCGGTCGGATCGGCGCCGCCGTGGCCGGCGTCGGGTACACCTACGCGCCGTGGCTGCTGGCCCAGGCCGGGCACCTGCACGTGCTCTCCAACGGCGGCATCCCGCTGGCTCTCGCGATGCTCGCGCGGGGGCACGGCTGGTCCCTGCGGTACGGCTACCGGCCGGAGCAGCGGCACGACGGCTGGGTGTACGCCGGCTGGCTGGTGGCGGCCTGGCAGGTCAGCCTCGGCTTCGGCATCGGCCTGCCGTTCGCGTACTTCCTGGCCGGCGCGGTGCTCGTCGTAGCGGTGCTGTTCGGAGTTCGCCGGCTGAGGTCCGGCCGGGCGCTGCCGTTCGGTCGCCGGCTCCTCGTGGCCGACGTGCTGGGCGGGGTGCTCTTCGCCGGAGTGGGCCTGCTGATGGCGTTCCCGTACTTCAAGGTGACCGAGCTGCACCCGTACGCCGAGCGGACGATCCGCGACGTCAGCATCTTCTCGCCGCCGGCGTCCGGCTTCGTGACCGCGCCCGCCGAATCCCGCATCTGGGGCGCGTTGCACGAGGGTGCCCGCGCGGCGCTGCCGGGGAATCCGGAGATGACGCTGCTGCCGGGCTTCGTGCTCTACGCGCTGGCCGCCGGTGGGTTGTTCTTCTCGGTCTGGCGGCTGCGGCACCGGTTGCTGCTGCTCGTCGGGGTGCTGGTGACGATGGTTTTCGCGATGGGCACCCGCTTCTTCGACGGCACGTTCACCTACGTGCCGCTCTTCGAGCACGCGCCGGGGTGGAACGCGCTGCGTACCCCGGGCCGGTTGATGCTCTGGACGACGTTGCTGCTCGCGTTGCTCGCGGCGGGCGCGATCACCGCTCTCACCGACCGGGTCCGTGAGCTGGCCGCCCAGCGGATCCCGTCCTGGCCGGGGCCGTGGCTGCGGATGGCCACCCTGCTGCCGCTGCTGCTGGTCACCATCGAGGGCCTGAATGCCACCCCGCATCCGGTGGTCCCGGCCCAGCCGGCGGCGATGCGCTCGGCGGAGGGACCGTTGCTGGTGCTGCCCAGCAACCAGAGCATCGACCAGCACGTGATGCTCTGGTCGACCAGTGGGTTCCCGGACGTGGTGAACGGCGGCAGTGGCTTCACGCCTCGGCAGCTCGACGACGTCCGCCGGGTCAGCCAGTCGTTCCCCGACCAGACGAGCGTCGACTACCTGCGGACGCTCGGCGTCCGCACGGTGGTGCTGCTGCGTGGCCAGGTGCCCGGCACGCCATGGGAGATCACCATCGATGCACCGGTCGAGTCGCTCGGCATCACACGCCAGGACGTCGGCGACGCCGTCGTCTACCGACTCTGACGCCCTGTCTCACGTTGTGGTGATCGCGGGCTCGGGTTCGGGCTCGCTTGTCACTGCTGGGCGGCGCCAGCGATCCAGCCAGGACGCGTCTGGTGCGCCGTCGAGCACGCCGCCGTCCGGGTCGTCGGCGTAGGTGGCCCGTACGGCGTCCTGCTCGGGGTGCAGGATCTCCTTGACGACGAACACGCAGAGCACCACCACGGTGGCCAGCCGCAGCGTCGAGGCCAGCACGAACACGCCCTCCGGGAAGACCGGCTTGCTGGTCGCCGCGCCGAGCAGCTCACCGTAGAAGGCGACGAAGTAGCAGACCTCGGCGAGCTGCCAGGCCAGGAAGGCACCCCACTTGGGACGGGCCAGCACCACAAGCGGCAGCATCCAGAGCACGAACTGCTGGGACCAGACCTTGCTGAAGATGAGGAACGCCGCGACGACCAGGAAGGCGAGCTGGGCGAGCCGAGGCCGGCGCGGCGCCCGCAGCGCCAGCACGGCCACGCCGAGGCAGGCCAGCCCGAACAGGGCGTACGAGATGGTGTTGAGGGCCGGAATGTTGGCGTTCAACCAGTCGAACGGGCCCTGCTGGCCGGGGTCGTTGCCGACCTTGCCGTCGAGGTAGCGCCCGATGTACCAGAGCGTGCCCCAGTCGATCGGCCGGGTGGTGTTCAGCTCGAAGAACCGGCCCCAGTTGTCCGGGTTGGCGCGGTAAGCCGGCAGGTTCACCAGGACCACTGCCACCGCCGCCGCGCCGAGGGCGGTGAGCGCGGCGCGGAGCCGGTTGGCTCGCAGCGCCAGGACGAGGATCGGCCCCAGCAGGAACAGCGGCCAGAGTTTCGCCGCGCCGGCCAGGCCGAGCAGCACACCGGCCACCGCTGGTCGTCGTCGGGCCCAGGCCAGCAGACCGAACGCTGCCAACCCGATGGCGAGCAGGTCCCAGTTGACGGTGGCGGTGAGCACCAGCGCCGGGGCGAGCGCGAACAACGCGGCGTCCCAGGGTCGTCGGCGGCGCAACGCCAGGATCACCGCCACGGTCGCCACGGCGAGGGCACCCAGCACGAGCGCGTTGAGGTTGTAGAACCACTGGCCCTGGTTGATGCTCGGGTCGCCGTCGCCGATGGCGTGCACCGGCAGACCCAGCGCCCCCATGAAGTAGCCGGTCAGCACCGGGTATTCCACCGGGTGGTCCCGGTAGGGCACCTTGCCCTCGTTGAGGCCTTCGGCGTAGTAGAGGGCGAGCACATCGGTGTAGCAGAAGCGGGTGTACTGGACGTTCTTCTGCCAGGCGCCGTCCTGGCACGGGGATTTCTGCACCCAGTGCAGTGCGAGCGTGAGGCAGGCAAGCGCCAGGACGATCCGGACGACCGTCCAGAATCGGCGCTCGTGGCCGGCCGGCCGGTCCAGTGCGGTGGCGTGGTCGCCCAGCGGCCCGCCGATGGCACCGGACAGGCCGCGGACGAACCCGTCGGAGCGGGACGGGTGGTCGGTGGTGCCGGCGTCGTCGATGCCGGGCGTCGACTGGGTGCTCATGAAAAGGCATCCTGCCGTACGACGGGGGTTCTCGTCCTGTCCCGACGCCGAGATCGGGGGTACGGAAACGCCGCCGCCGGCCGGACAGGTCGTCCAGCCGGCGGCGGCGTACGTGCGGTGCGGGTCAGTCCCGAGTGGCCGGTGGCAGGCTGGGCAGCAGCCCACCACCGTTTCCGCCGTTCCCTGGGCCGCCGGGGCCACCCGGACCGCCGGGATTGTTGCCGCCGGGGTTGTTGCCGCCGGGGTTGCCGTCGGTACGCGGGCAGAACGGGTTGGTGAGCGGGTCACAGGGCTGTCCACCCGGCCCACCCGGCCCACCCGGCTGACCGGGCGGGGGCGGAGGCGGAGGCGCGGCCTCACCGTTACCGGCGGTCGGGTCGCCGATGTTCGCCGCGGGCGGGAAGTCGAGCTTCTCCTTGCCCTTCAGCGCCTCGTTCATGAACCGTTCCCAGATGTCACCGGGGAGGTTGCCACCACTGACCTTGCGCTTGTCCTTCAGGATGAGTGGCTTCCGGGGGCCGACGTTGCCCACCCAGACCGCGGTGGCCAACTGTGGCGTGTAGCCGATCATCCAGGCGTCACCGTTGTCGGAGCTGTCGCCCTTGAGTTCCCAGGTGCCGGTCTTGGAGGCCGCCTTGCGGCCGTCGTCGAGCTGGTGGTGGACCGCGGCCGGGTAGTCCTTCAGCACCGACGTCACGTCGGCGACCACGTCCTTGTCGATCTTCTTCTTCGAGTCCAGCTTCTCGCTGTAGACCTTGTCCCACTTGCCGGTGTTGGGGTTCTGCTTCTCCACCGAGTAGAGGAAGTGCGCCTTGTTGTAGACGCCCCCGTTGGCGAAGGTGGCCACACCGTTGGCGTGGTCCAGCACCGTGATCGGGTACTGGCCGTAGCCGACCACGTTGAAGAACGGCTCCGGCGTGATGTCCTTCGGGTCCGTCTTGGTCAGGTCGTACGCCTTCGCCGGGTTGGTGTCGGTGCGCCACATGGTGGTGACGCCGGCCTGCTTGGCCATGTCGATGACCTTGTCCGCGCCGATGTCCTGGGTGACGTAGTAGAACGGCACGTTCAGCGACTTGAGCGTGGACACCCGCAGCGTGCAGGAGTTGTGGCAGGACGGGTCGTCATCGCCGGCGTTGCTGACCTTGAACCCGGTGCCCTCCGGCTTGAAGGCCTTGCCCTTCCACCGGGACTCGAGCGCCTTCTTGGCATTGAGGGCGGCGGCCAGGGTGTAGATCTTGAAGCTCGAGCCGGGTGAGTGGCCACCGCTTATCGCCCCGCTGGAGTCGGTGTTCTTGCCGGCGTAGTCGGTGCCGGTGCCGTTGTCGCCCCCGTAGTAGGCCACCACCCGGCCGTTCTCGGGATTGATGGCGACCACCGCGGCCATGAGGTTCTTCGGCTGGTCGGCCAACTCGGAGCCCTTGGCCTTGCGCTGGGCCGTCTCGACGGCGGCCGCCTGCATCTTGGTGTCGATAGTGGTGCGGATGCGGTAACCGCCGGCCATCAACGCCTGGGAACACAGGGGCTTGGTGTCCGTGACCTGCTCGTCCTTGTCGACACAGATGCCCTTGTCCCGCATCTCTTCGCGGACGTAGTTGATGACGTTGCCGTACGGCGTGTCGACGCCGTAGTCGAGCCCGACGCCGCCCCCCTTCTTCGGGTTCTTGAGGGACTTCGTCGGATATGCGGTGGGCCGCTCGGCCGCAGGCAGCCAGCCCTCCTTGACCATGCCGTCGATCACGTAGTTCCAGCGGTCCTGGGCATCGGTCGGGTTGATCGCCGGGTCGAACCCCTTGTGGGTCGAGCTGGGCTCGGGCTGCTTGATCAGAGCGGCGAGCACCGCGCCCTCGGCCGGCGTCAGCTCCGACACCGACTTGCCGAAGTAGGTGTCGGCCGCCGCCTGGATGCCGTAGGCACCCCGCCCGAAGTAGATGACGTTCAGGTAGTGCTGCATGATCTGCGGCTTGGTGTACTCGTCGTTCAGCTTGGAGGCGAAGATCGCCTCCTTCACCTTGCGCCCGTAGGTGTCTTCCTTGAGGTTCTCGATGGCGTTGCGGGCGTACTGCTGGGTGATCGTCGAGGCGCCCTGCTTGTCACCGCCGGAGACGTTGTTCCACGCGGCCCGGACGATGCCCTTGTAGTCCACACCGGAGTGCCGGTAGAAGTTGCGGTCCTCGGCGGCGGCCACCGCGTGCTGCACGTACTCCGGGATCTGGTCGATGGTGACAAGCGTGCGGTTCTGCGAGCCGACCTTGGCGATGATCGTCTTGTTGTCGAACGCGTACAGGGTGGTCGCCTGCGGCGGGGTGATCTCGTCCGGCATGACGACGTTCGTCGAGTAGTAGGTGAACCCGACCACGCCAATACCGGCGAGCATGATGAAGACGGCGAAGCCGGCGATCACCAGGTTCATCCGTTTGCGCTTCTTGGCCCGGGCCGCCCCGGCCGGGTCACCCGCGCCGCGGCCACCTCGGCCACCTCGACCCGGCCCGTTCGGCCCAGCCGGCCCTCCGGGGCCACCAGGCCCGCCGGAGACCGGGGAGACGCTCGCCCGCGCGACCGCGGCACGGCCTCCCACGGACGCGGAGCCGACGCTGGCCCGGCCGGCCGAGGCCGCGCCGACGGCAGCGGCGCCGACACGTGCCCGGCCGGCGGGCGCGCCCGGCGCCGGCGACACCGGGACGGATGCCCGGCCCGCACCGGCGTGTCCCGCGGCCGCACCGGGTGCCGGCGACACGGGCACCGAGGCCCGGCCGCTCCGGCCCGGGGTGGCCGAACCCACCGACGCGGAACCGGCGGCGGCACCGCCGCGCGGCGGGACGGATGCCGAACCACCCACCGACGCACGACCGCCGGCGGCCGGCGGTGTCACCGAGGCGCGGCCGGGGGGTGCCGCGGGCTGCTCCGCGGCGGACCAGCCGCCGGCTCGAGAGTCACCACCTGGTCGGCGGTACGCGTCGTCCGCACCCGGTCCGGGGTCGCCGTTCGGGCCCGGGTACTGGGCCCGTCCGCGCGCAGAACTGGGATCGCCGTACGAGTTCATTCCTCACACCCTGCCGGTCGCGGTGGGGCGCGACTGCGCCGCCACCGGGTTGCCGTGAGTTGCTTCACCCGGGACGCCGGCACGAGGGTGCCGGATCGCCAAGGTCATTGCCGTATCAATCGGGCTAATCGGACCAACGAGTGGTCGGCCGTCCCGGGTCATGTGCACGGCCCCGGAGCCGGTCGAACCACCTGAGATCACCGTTGCGCCTCTCGCCTCCGCCGACCTGCGCCCTCGGCGCCCGCCGCGTCCTGCTCGCTGCCGGCGACACCGTCGCCATCGCCCGTGAGACCGTCCCGGCCGAGCAGGTACTGCTCGACGAGATGGTTCCAGTCACAGCCGAGGCACACCTCCACCACGAAGACCTGGAACTCACGTAGCGTCATCGCCAGCACGGGCAGCTCGGCCAGTGTCCGGGCCTGTCCGGCGGACTGCTTGAGTTCGTCCCCGTAAATGTAGTGGACGAGAGTCAGATTCTCGCTCCGACAGATGGGGCAGCGGCGGTCGGTCGGTTCGCCGTGGAACCGGGCAGCGTTCTTCAGGTACGGCGACGCGTCGCACACGTCGTACGTGCCGACCCGGCCGGCGAGGAGCTCACGCAGCACTGCTCGCTTCTGAAGCGAGTAGTCGACGACCTGGCGCTGCGTACGCATGCGGAGAAGGGTACGCGGTCCGGCTCGACGAGGCGACCACGGTCACGATCCGTGACGACAGCACCTCGGAACGGGGGTTTGCCCTGGCCCACGCGACCCGCTAACGTGCGATGTATCGGTCCGATACATCGCGGCGGTTACCGCTCCGCGCCGGAGGGTAAAGAGAGGGTGGCTCGTGCTCGAATTCGCCATCCTCGGCCTCCTGCAGGAGTCTCCGATGCACGGCTATGAGCTGCGCAAGGAGCTGACCGCCAAACTCGGCGCGATCCGGGCGGCGATCAGCTACGGCTCGCTCTACCCGACCCTGCGCAGGTTGCAGGCGGCGGGATGGATCACCGAAGCCGCCGAGACGCCCGCCACCGCCGAGGAGGTTCCCGCGCTGACCAGCCGACGAGGTCGGGTGGTCTACAAAATCACCGCGGACGGCAAGGAACGCTTCGCCCAGCTGATCGCTCAGGCCGGGCCCGAGACCTACGACGACACGGGTTTCGGTGTGCACTTCGCGTTCTTCGCCCGGACCGACCAGGCGACCCGCCTGCGCATTCTGGAGGGTCGCCGCCGCAAGATCGAGGAACGTCGCGAAGGGCTTCGTGACGTGCTGGGCCGCGCGGCCGAGCGCCTCGACGCTTACACCCTGGAACTGCAGCGCCACGGCCTGGACGCCTGTGAGCGTGAGGTCCGCTGGCTGGAGGAGCTCATCGCCAACGAGCGCTCCGGCCGAGCCCCGACGGTCCCGCACGTGGGGACGGCCGGTGGCCGACGAGAAGACAACAGCCCGCCTCCACCTGGAGAGACCAGGAAAGAGCGGCCGTGACAGAAAAGAAGGAGGCAGACGCTATGGGCTCCGTCCGCGTCGCCATCGTCGGTGTGGGTAACTGCGCCTCGTCCCTGGTTCAGGGCGTCGAGTACTACCGCAACGCCGACCCGAACGACCGCGTCCCGGGTCTCATGCACGTCACCTTCGGCGACTACCACGTCTCTGACGTTCAGTTCGTCGCGGCGTTCGACGTCGACGCCAAGAAGGTGGGCATGGACCTCGCGGAGGCGATCGTCGCCAGCGAGAACAACACCATCAAGCTCTGCGACGTGCCGCCGACCGGCGTGTCCGTGCAGCGCGGCCCGACCTTCGATGGTCTGGGCCAGTACTACCGCGAGATCATCGAGGAGTCCGACGCCGCCCCCGTCGACGTGACGCAGGCGCTTCGCGACGCGCAGGTCGACGTCGTCGTCTGCTACCTGCCGGTCGGCTCCGAGCAGGCGGCCAAGTTCTACGCCCAGGCCGCGATCGACGCCGGCTGCGCGTTCGTCAACGCCCTGCCGGTCTTCATCGCCTCCGACCCGGAGTGGGCCCAGAAGTTCACCGACGCGGGCCTGCCGATCGTCGGTGACGACATCAAGAGCCAGGTCGGCGCCACCATCGTGCACCGCGCCCTCGCGAAGCTCTTCGAGGACCGCGGTGTCGAGCTGCTGCGCACGTACCAGCTCAACTTCGGCGGCAACATGGACTTCATGAACATGCTGGAGCGCACCCGCCTGGTCTCGAAGAAGATCTCGAAGACCCAGTCGGTGACCTCGCAGATCCCGCACGAGATGAGCAAGAGCGACGTACACATCGGCCCGTCGGACCACGTGCCGTGGCTGGACGACCGCAAGTGGGCGTACATCCGCCTGGAGGGTCGCTCGTTCGGCGACACCCCGCTCAACGCCGAGCTCAAGCTCGAGGTGTGGGACTCGCCGAACTCGGCAGGCGTCATCATCGACGCGGTCCGTGCCGCGAAGATCGCGCTGGACCGGAAGATCGGCGGCCCGATCCTGTCGGCCTCGTCGTACTTCATGAAGTCCCCGCCGGTGCAGTACGCCGACCACGACGCCCACCAGGCCGTCGAGGAGTTCATCGCCGGCGAGGTCGAGCGCTGACCCGCTGAACACCAGCAGCACCGCCGAGGGCCGGGTCCGAAAGGACCCGGCCCTCGGCGCGTTCAGCCCGCCATCTCCAGGTACGGCGACAGCCGCAGCGCCAACTCGTCGACCGAGTCCACCTCACCGTTGACCAGCGCGTCGGTCAACGCCATCCGCTCCTTGGCCGGCATGTTCAGCGTCACCCCCGAGCGGACCAGGAAGATCCGCATCGCCGCCCAGGCGAGCCCCGCATTCCACATGTCGAGCGGGCGCCACACCATCAACCCGTGCAGCAGCGCCGCCGACCTGTCCAGCACGGTGGGGTAGACGGCACGCCCCAGGACCCGGGCGTGTGGACGAGTCGCCGCAGCGACGAGGATGCCGCCGTCCCGCACGCGACTCTGCGGGCCGGTGTGCTCGGACAGGAGGATCAACAGGTCTTCCGGCTCGGGCCAGGGTTGGATCATCGGTCCCCCAACATCTCAAAGAACTCCGCGTCCTCCTCGAAGATCCGCCGGGCGGCCTGGCGGGTCCACTCGTTGCGCTCCTGACGCTCGAGGTACTCCTGGATCGCCACCTCGACGGTCTTGTGCATCGAGCGGTGCTCGGCCTCGGCCAGCTCCTTGAGGCGCTGTTCGACTTCGGGCTTGAGCGTCAGGGTGAAGGCCATACCACTTTTGTATAGCTCCTCCGGTGGCACGTCAACCATGCTCGGCACTGCCTCTACCTCCTCATTCGTTGATTTCGGCCGCCGCTGGCAAGCCGCGCACCGATCAACGGCAGGACGTGAAAGTGAGATGCGGAGGACGGAGTATCGAAATCTGTAACAACCGTCACGTGCCCAGGCTCAGGACCAGGCGTGTCGCAGCGCGACCCCGGCCTCCAGCTCCAGCAGCTTGACCTTGCGGGGCAGACCCCCGCCGAACCCGACCAGCTTGCCGCCCGCGCCGACGATCCGGTGACACGGCACGAGCACCGGAATCGGGTTGCGGTTGCAGGCCACACCCACCGCCCGTGCCGCACCGGGATCACCGACCAGGCGTGCCACCTCGCCGTACGTAAGCGTCTCGCCGTACGGGATGCGGGTCATCTCCCGCCACACCGCCCGCTCGAACGCCGAGCCGCCCGGCTGCGACATCGGCACCGTGAACGCGGTCAGCTCACCGGCGAAGTACGCCCGCAGCTCGGCGACGGCCTGCCGGGCGGCGTCGTCACCGGGCTCGTCGGTCGCCGACTCCACCCGGCCGAAGTGCGCCGCCCGGACGCCCTCCGCCTCGGTGCCGACGGAGAACTCTCCGATCGGCGAGTCGAGAACAGTCCACCTCATCCCGACATTGTCCCGCGCCACGAGGCAAAGTTTCCCTTCCGCCGAGCGTCTGAGCTACGGAGGTGGACGGTGGCGGAGGTCGACGGGGAGTTCACCACGTTCGTGCAGGAACGGGGGGCCGCTCTGCTGCGCGTCGCGTACGCGCTGGCCGGAAATCAGCACGCGGCGGAGGACCTGCTGCAGAACGCGCTGGCCAAGGCGTACGCCCGCTGGCCACGGATCAGGGGAGACGCCGAGCCGTACGTGAAACGCATCCTCTACCACGATCAGGTCTCCGGCTGGCGTCGACGGGCGCGGCGCGCGGAGGTGTCCGTGGCCGAGTTGCCGGAGCGGCCGGCGGACCGCGACGGCGGTCAGGAGGCCGACCTGCGGTTGCTGCTGCTGGAGGCACTGCGGGCGCTGCCGCCCCGGCAGCGCGCCGTGCTGACCCTGCGCTACCTGGAGGACCTGAGCGTCGAGCAGACCGCCAGGCTGCTCGGCTGCCGCGCCGGCACGGTCGCCAGCCAGAGCGCCCGGGCACTGGCACGGCTCCGACACCTGGTGCCGGGTCTGGACGAGCTGACCGACCGCCCGGAGGTGACGCGATGACCACGCATCTGGACGAGACGCTGCGCCGGGCGGTACGCGACCTCGCCGACGGTGCCGCGCCCGCTCCGGGCCTCGCCGTCCGGGCGATCGGCCGGGGTCGCCGGCTGCGCCGCCGGCGGCGGATGACCGTCGGCGCGGCCGCTCTGGTCGCGGTCGTCGCGACGGCCGTGCCGTTCGTGCTGCTCCGGCCCCGGTCGGCCCCGCTCCCCGCGACGCCACCCGTGACCGCCAGCCCATCGCCGTCGCTCCGGCCCGCCCCCGGTGCGAACTGGACCGCCGCGCCGCTGGTGCTGCCCGGCGACTGGGTGGTGACCCGTGCACAGGTCAGCGGCGGGTCGGGCAGCGGCTTTCTGCTGGACCGGAGCCGGGGCCGCTACGTCCCCACCGACCGCTACGACGGGATCTACCCCGCGCCGACCGGCTCGCTGGTCGCCGTCGTCGACGAGAACCGTCCGCGCGAGGTCGGCCTGGTCGACATGTCCACCGGCAAGACCCGCTGGCACCAGGTCGGCCGCGCCCTGACCCGACCGGCGTGGTCACCGGACGGTCGGCGCCTGCTGTTCACCACCGACCAGGTGGATCACTTCGGCTTCATCGTGGTGGACGCGGACGGCGGGAAGCACACCTATCCGGTGTCCCGGCAGCGCTTCTTCTGCACCGACCACTGCTTCTTCGTCTGGACGCGGGACGGTCGAGAGGTGGCACTGCAGCAGACCGCGGACGGCAAACCCCGATCCGAGTCGGTCCGCCACCCCCGCAGGGGCGTGCAGATGTTCTCTGCCGACGACGGTCGACCGACCAGGTTCGAGCCGATCCCCGGCGACCCGGTCGGGCCGTGGGCCTGGTCGCCGGACGGCAACCTGGTGGTCGTCCAGGGCCAGCAGGAGCCGCTGCTGGTGGATACGGCCACCGGACGGGTCGTCAACCCGCTGCCCACCGCCGACGTCACCTGGGTCGGCGACGACCGGCTGCTCTATCGGCGGCCGTACGGGTCCGGTGATTTCGTGCTCACCGACACGGCGGGTCGCGAGCTGGTCCGCCAGCAACTGCCCAAACAGTTGGTCGAGTTGGAGGTGAGCGTGGCACCACGCTGAGCCGTTCGGCCGGTCGTCGCCTTTGCACGACGTCGATACCGTGCGGGTCGTGGCCACGGGGACGCTCATCTTTCTGATCATCGGCGGGGCGGGTGTCGTGGTGCTGGCACTCGCCCTGCTCGGCAGCGAGCTGCTGCACTTCGGGCACGCCGATGTGGACGGGCCGATCTCCACCGAGACGGTCGCGGGATTCGCCGGTGCGTTCGGCTTCGGCGGGGCGATCGTCAACGAGCTGCTCGGTGCGCGTACACCGGGCATGATCGCGGGCGCGGCGGCTGGTGGGCTGCTCGCGGCCGTGCCCACGGCGTGGTTGGCGTCGCGGCTCAGTCGCGCGGCGCGCAACATGCGGACGGACCCCACCCCCACGCGGGACGACCTGGTCGGCGCGCTCGGCCTGGTGGTGACCCCGGTGCCGGTGAACGGATACGGCGAGGTGCGCGTACGCGTGGCCGGCCAGCCGGTCAAGCTCAATGCCCGCGCCGACCAGCCGATCCCGGTCGGCGCACAGATCTTCGTCGTACAGGCGCTCAGCGAGACCAGCGTGCACGTCGAAACCTACTGATTACCTCCTCGTAGACGGGACTCCCCTCCATGCCCCTGTTGATAGCTGTCGGCGGCGCGGTTCTCCTCGCGCTCGTCCTGGTGCTCTTCGTCCTCTCCCGGATCAAGGTGGCCGGGCCGAACGAGGCGTTCATCGTCACCGGCCGAAAGGGCCGCACCACGCACACCGCCGACGGTGGCAGGTCGACCGACAACTCGGGCCAGAAGGTGGTGCTGGGCGCCTCGGTCTTCGTGCTCCCGGTGGTGCAGAAGCTCCAGTCGCTCGACCTGTCCAGCCGGCGGATCGACGTCGGCATCCGGGGCGCGGTCAGCAAGCAGGGCATCCGCGCCGACCTGCACGGCGTGGCGATCGTCAAGGTCGGCGGGACCGAGGACGCGATCCGGGCGGCGGCCCAGCGGTTCCTGCACCAGCAGGACGAGATCGACAACTTCACCCGGGAGGTGCTGGCTGGCGCCCTGCGCTCGATCGTCGGCCGGCTCACCGTCGAGGAGGTCATCCGGGACCGGGCGGCGTTCGCCAACGCGGTCGCCGAGGAGGCCGAGCACTCGATGACCAACCAGGGTCTGGTGCTGGACACCTTCCAGCTCCAGGACATCCTCGCCGAGGGCTCGTACCTGCAGGACCTGGGTCGACCCGAGGCGGCCCGGGTGCTCAAGGACGCGGCCATCGCCGAGGCGCGGGCGCGGCAGCAGGCCGAGCAGGAGCGGCTGCTCGCCGAGGAGGCCATCGCGGAGGCGAACCGGAATCTGGCCCTCAAGCAGGCCGGCATCCAGGCGGAGATCGACGCGGCCAAGGCCAAGTCGGCCGCGGCCGGGCCGCTCGCCCAGGCGGAGCGGGACCAGGCGATCCTCTCCGAGCAGCAGAAGGTGGCCGAGCGCAACGCCGAGCTCAAGCAGCGGCAGCTCGACACCGAGGTGCGCAAGCCGGCCGACGCGGCTCGGTACAAGGTGGAGCAGGAGGCCGAGGCGGCCCGCAACGCGGCGGTGCTGAACGCCGACGCGCGGCGGCAGGCCACCATCGCCGCCGCCCAGGCCGAAGCCGAGCAGGCACGGCTCACAGGTGAGGGCGAGCGGGCCCGGCGGGCGGCGCTCGCCGAGGCGAACGCGATCGAGGGCGCCAAGGAGGGTGAGGCCGAGCAGCGGCGGCGCTCCGCGATCGCCGAGGCGGTCGAGCGCGAGGGTGCGGCCGAGGCGGCGGCGATCCTGGCCAAGGGCGAGGCGGAGGCCGACGCGATGGCCCGCAAGGCCGAGGCGTTCGCGGCGTACGGGGAGGCGGCGGTCCTGGACCTGCTGGTCAAGGTCCTGCCGCAGGTGGTCGAGGCGGCCAGCGCCCCGATCGGGGCGATCGACAAGATGACTGTCATCTCCACCGACGGCGCGTCGTCGCTGACGAAGTCGGTGGCCGGCAACGTGGCCCAGGGGCTCCAGCTCGGCAGCGACCTGACCGGCATCGACCTGGCCGGCCTGCTGGCGCGGCTGGGCTCGGCGTCCACGCCGGGCGGCAACGGCGCGTCCACAGGCAAGGGTGCCGTCTCCGTCGACGGGACGGCCGTCGAGACCCGCTGACGACGAATGCCGACGGCGCCGCTCCCCGGTTCGGGAGGGGCGCCGTCGGCGTACACCGTGGTGATCCACTCGGTCTTCTGGAAGCTGGGCCATCCGGAGTGCCGGGACACCACGACTTCACCGAAACCGAGTCGATCATCGCCCGGCTCGCGGCAGGGCGGGGTTAGGTGATCAGGCCCTCGGCGCGGGCCCAGCGCAGCAGCTCGGCCTCGGCGGCGTCGCGGTCCAGCGGGCCGTGCTCCAGGCGCTGTTCCTTGAGGTGCTTCCAGGCCCGCCCCACCACCGGTCCCGGGGGTACGCCGAGCAGCTCCATGATCGCGTTGCCGTCCAGGTCGGGGCGGACCCGGGCCAGGTCCTCCTCGGCCTCGATCCGGGCGATCCGGTCCTCCAGCGCGTCGTAGTCCGCAGCGAGCTGGGCGGCCTTGCGACGGTTGCGGGTGGTGCAGTCCGAGCGGGTCAGCTTGTGCAGCCGCGGCAGCAGATCACCGGCGTCCGCGACGTAGCGGCGCACCGCCGAGTCGGTCCACTCACCCCGCCCGTACCCGTAGAAGCGCAGGTGCAGGGCGACCAGGGCGGTCACCTTCGCGGTGATCTCCTTGGGGTAGCGCATCGCCTTCATCCGGGCCTTGGTCAGCCGGGCACCGACCACCTCGTGGTGGTGGAAGCTGACCCGGCCGTCGGACCCGACCGCCTTCGTCCCGGGCTTGCCCACGTCATGCATCAGGGCGGCCATCCGCAGGATGAAGTCGCAGCCATCCTCCTCGAACGAGACCGCGTTCTCGACGACCGTCAGCGTGTGCTCGTAGACGTCCTTGTGCTGGGCGTGCTCGTCGATCTCCAGCTTCAGGCCGGTCAGCTCCGGCAGGAACCGCTCGGCCAACCCGGTGTCGACAAGCAGCCGCAGACCGGTGATCGGGTCTGCGCCGCAGAGCAGCTTGGTGAACTCGTCCCGGATCCGCTCGGCGGTGATCCGGTCCAGGTCGGCGGCCATGTCGGTCATCGCCGTGTGCACGTCCGGGTGCACGGCGAAGCGGAGCTGGGCCGCGAACCGGGCGGCCCGCAGCATCCGCAGCGGATCGTCGCCGAACGACTCGCGCGGGGTGCTCGGCGTACGGATGACCTTGGCGGAGAGGTCGTCCAGCCCACCGTGCGGATCGGTGAAGCGGTGCTCCGGCAGGCTGACGGCCATCGCGTTGATGGTGAAGTCCCGCCGCTTCAGGTCCTCGTCGAGGCTGGTGCCGTACACCACCACCGGGTTGCGGCTGACCTGGTCGTACGACTCGGCGCGGAAGGTGGTGATCTCCAGCCGGAGGCCGTCGCGCTGGAGGCCGATGGTGCCGAACTCCCGGCCGGTCTCCCAGATCGACTCGGCCCAGCCCTTGACGATCCGCAGGGTCTCGTCGGGGTGGGCGTCGGTGCAGAAGTCCAGGTCGTCGCCGAGTCGGCCGAGCAGAGCGTCGCGCACCGAACCGCCCACCAGGTGCAGCTCGTGACCGGCGCGGACGAAGCGGCGGCCCAACTCGTCGGCGACCGGGGAGACCCGGAGCAGTTCGGCGACGGCGTTGCGCTGCGCGGCGGTGAGTTCGCGGCGGTCGGAGGCGTGAGGAGCGGAGGCTTCGGACATGGGATCGCCAGCTTATCGGGCCGGGGTGTGATCCGATCCGCCGGGCGTGGGTAACGGGCAGGGGTTGACTATGGTCTGTGACGTGCGGGTCGGCGCCCGGCTCGACGTACCCCTGGGAGGCTGGAGATGAGCGGCGGGCTCTACCGCAGCGCGAACGCCGCGCGGGACGGCGGTGCGGGAGCCAACGTCCGCCCCTCCGACGGCGCCACGTTCATTTCCGCCGAGCCGCTGAACCAGCCGGCCATGGAGTCGACCGCCCCGCCACAGGAGCAGGTGGGCGAGGCGAGCGCCGCCGCCAACAGCGCGGTGATGGCGGTCGGCAGCCTGGTCAGCCGGGGTACGGGCTTCCTGCGCAACCTGGTCATCGCGGCGGCGCTCGGCGGCGCGCTGGTCGGTGACGCGTACACCACCGCACAGATCCTGCCCGGAATGGTCTACGAGTTCCTGCTCGGCGGTGTGCTCACCAGCGTGCTGATTCCGGTGCTGGTGCGCCGCCGCAAGGTCGACGTCGACGGCGGCCAGGCGTACGCCCAACGGCTGCTCACTCTGGCGGTGCTCGCCCTGGGAGTCGCGGCGCTGCTCGCGGTCGCCTTCGCCTCGACGCTTACCTGGCTCTACGGCAGCGGCCCGTCGAGTGGCGACTACTCGCAGCTGGTCACGGGGCTGGCCCGCCTCATGCTGCCGATGATCTTCTTCTCCGGGTTGAGCGCGCTGATCAGCGCGGTGCTGAACACCCGGGGGCACTTCGCGGCCCCGATGTGGGCGCCGATCCTGAACAACCTCGTGGTGATCGCCACCGCTGGCCTCTACATCGCGATCTTCGGCGCGACGATCGTCAAGCCGGAGGCGATGACCACCGGCCGGATCCTGCTGATCGGCGGCGGCACGCTGCTCGGTGTCGCCATCCAGGCGGCCGGGCTGCTGCCGGCACTGCGCAAGGTCGGCTTCCGCTGGAAGCTGCGCTTCGACTTCCGCGCGCTCGGCCTGCGCGAGCTGGGCCGGCTCGGTGCGTGGATGATCTGCTACGTCGCCGTGAGCCAGGTCGGCCTCATCGTGCTGTTCAACCTGCTGAACAGGGCCGGCAAGGAGAACGCCGCCGGCCCGCTCATCTACAACAACGTCTTCCTGCTGCTGATGACCGCACACGGGATCATTGCCGTCTCGATCATCACCGCGCTGATGCCCCGGATGAGCGCCGCCGCCGCCGACGGCCGGTACGCCGACGTCGCCGCCGACCTGTCGCGGGGCACCCGTACGGTCACGGCGGTCCTCGCCCCGATCGCGGTCTGCTACGCCGTCCTGGCGACCCCGATCGCGTTCACGCTGTTCCGGTTCGGCGCGTTCAACGCGGACAACGCCACCGCCACCTCCGTCGTGCTGCTCGCCGCGGCTCTGGCGCTGGTCCCGTTCGCGGTGAGCCAGCTCTTCACCTTCGCCTTCTACGCCCTGCCGGACACCCGTACCCCCGCGCTGATCAACATTCCTGTGGTGGCGCTGCGGATCGGCGTGCAGGTCGTGCTCTTCGTGGCCTTCTCCGCCAGCTTCGCCGGCGCGGGGATGATGATTGGCAACGCGGTCTCCTACGTGGCCGCGGCGATCGGCTCGGCCTGGCTGCTTCGCCCGCGGGTCGGGCGTATCGGCCTCGGGGAGATCATGCGTACCGCCGGTCGGGTCGTGGTCGCCGCGCTCGGCGCGGCGCTTGTCGGCCTGCTCGTGGTCAAGCTGCTGCCCGGCGGCGACACGCCGACCCGACTGCAGGCCATCGTCCAGCTCGTGATCGGTGGAGCGGTGATCGTCGGGACGTACCTGGGTCTCGCGATGCTGCTGCGGATCGGGGAGATCACCGAGGTGGTCGGCATGGTCCGCCGCCGCCTCGGTCGCTGAGGGCGAGCACCCCGGCACCAGAAGTTGTCGCCACACGGAACGTGACCGCGGATCACCAGGCTGGGGATGCATCTGTGGATAACTCAGCGATTCGCCGGTCAGTCACCGGATCAGCCTGTGGATAACCAGCCGTACGGATGAGCGTGCCTGTCCGATCGGGGGGAACGCGGCCGGTGGCGGTGAGCGGCACGCGGGCTCGGCCCCGACGTCGGTCACTTGCGGTGAAGCCGTAGATTGAGCTAGTACATGTGCCAGCAACGTGGCCGACAACGGTCGTAACCGGACGACTTCCCCGACTCCCGGCACCCCGCCGGGTACGGCAAGAAGATGACATGTCGGGGAGACGGGCAAGCCGGGTAAGGTCGCTCTCGACGGGTACGGCAGGCGCCGACGCTGCGCGTCGACACCGGTTGGCCGGTTCCTTCGACGGCAGAGCGGGAAGCCACATGCCCAGCAGTGCGGGTCCATCGATCGACACGATCACCGAGGGAGGACGGGTGACCCAGGTCGGCGAGGGTCAGGAGGCGGACGAGAGCGCTCCGCCGGTCATGACCTTCGGTGCTCCCACGGCCGGTGAAATCCTCGCCGAGCGTTACGAGCTGGTCGAGCACATCAACAACGACAGCGCGGGTCGGCTGGTCTGGCGCGGGGTCGACGTCATCCTGCGCCGCCCCGTCGCTGTGGTGCTGCGCTACCCGGGTGGCGACTCCGCCACCGAGATGCTTCAGGCCGCCGTCGCGGCCAGCCGGGTGATCCACCCCAACCTGGTCGGCGTCTACGACGCTATCGACGAGGCCGAGCGGGCGTACGTGGTCCGTGAGTGGGTGGACGGACAGTCGTTGCGTGACCTTGCCGCCGAGGGTCCGCTGGATCCCGCCCGGGCCACCGCGATCGGCAACGCCGTCGCCAGCGCACTCGCCGCCGTGCACGCGACCGGAATGGTGCACGGCAACGTCCACCCCGGCACCGTCATGATCAGTGACGAGGGTCGCGTGGTCCTGGCCGACGCGCGCACCGACGGCGACGACAGCCAGGAGAGCGACATCCGGGCAGTCGGCGGCGTTCTCTACTTCGCGCTGACCGGTCACTGGCCGCACACCGAGGCACCGCTGCGCGGGGCCACCGCCGGCCATGGTCGGGCGGCCATCCCGGACGCGGTCCGCGACGCCGGTGGCACCCTCGCGGCGCCCCGCCAGGTTCGAGCCGGGGTTCCGGCGTACCTGGACGACCTCACCATGGACCTGCTCGACGCCGAGATCGCGCCGCCGTCGTCCGATGTGCTGGCAGCCGAGTTGGCCCGGCTGGACGTGCCCGCCGAGGAGGAGCACTACCTCGACAACGGCGGGCCGCTGCGGTTCGCCGCCGACACCGAGGAAGAGCCGTCGCCGCTGGCCGCGGCCGGTGGTCGCAAGGTCGCCATCGGCATCGCCGGCCTGCTGGCGGTCGCCCTGGTCGGTCTGCTCATCGGGATCAGCGCGCTCGGCGGCGACGACAAGGACCCGCAGGACACCGCCGGGGCCACGCCCTCCGCAAGCGCCCCGGCCGGCGAGGCCACCCAGGCCGCTGCCCAGGTGCGCAAGTTGACCGTGAAGGACGTCCGGATCATCGATCCGGACAGCACGGAGCGCAACGAGCTCAAGGACGCCGACAAGATCATCGACGGCGACTACGACAAGGGTTGGGAAACCGACACCTACGACAAGCGCCCGAACTTCGGCAACATCAAGAAGGGCATGGGCGTCTGGCTCGACCTCGGCGGCCCGCACTCCGTCAAGTCGGTACAGGTGGCGCTCTCCGCCAGCGGGGCGACCGCGCAACTTCTCAGCGGCACCACCAACCCGCCGTCGACGACCGCTGGCGACAACCAGTTGGTCAAGAGCTACAAGGACCCCATCGGGCGGCCCTACGAGGATTACGAAGCCACCACAATGGTCTTCAACGGATTCGACGCCGACAAGAAATACCAGTACCTGCTGTTCTGGATCACCGAGCTGCCCCCGTCGGAGGGTGGCTTCAAGCTGGGGGTACGGGAGATTACGGTCCAGGGGTCGTGAGCCGGGTACCGCGAATTAGGCACCGCATCCGCTGGACGTGGTGATGGACGGGCGCGACGCGGCAACGGACCTCGAGTTGCTGCGCGCCCACGTCGCCGGCGATCGGGACGCCTTCGCGGTCCTGTTCCACCGACACCGCGACCGGCTCTGGGCGGTGGCCCTGCGGACGCTCGGCGACCGCGAGGAGGCCGCCGACGCACTGCAGGACGCCCTGCTGTCGGCGCATCGGGCGGCCGGCCGGTTCCGTGGCGACTCCGCTGTCACCACCTGGTTGCACCGCATCGTGGTGAACGCGTGCCTGGACCGGATCCGACGCCGGCAGGCGCACCCCACCGTGCCGCTGCCCGACGGGAACAGGTCCGGCGAAGGGTCGGGCACCGGCGGTGTCGAGCCGGCCGCGCCCATCCAGGACCATGACACCGCGCTTGTCGTCCGCGCGGCCCTCGCCGCGTTGCCGCTCGACCAGCGGGCCGCCCTGGTGCTGGTGGATCTGCAGGGCTACCCGGTGGCCGAGGTGGCCCGCATCCTCGGTGTCGCCGAGGGGACGGTGAAGAGTCGATGCGCCCGGGGTCGGGCCCGGATGGCGGTGCTGCTCGGGCACCTGCGACCGGTGACGTCGTCGCATCCGGCGCCGGCCGGCCGGCACGCGGACGTGCCCGACGTCACGCCGGGGAACCCGCGCCCGGCCGAGGGCGTCGGATCGGGGTCGGTTCGGTACCGGCAGGACGCCAACCAGGAGGACACGTGACGACCGAGGGGTTCAGGGAGGTCGACACCGACCTGCTCGCTGACTACCTCGGCGGCGCGTTGGACGGCACGCCACAGCACGCGGAGGTCGCCCGGCTGGTCGAAGCCGACCCGGGCTGGGCCGAGGCGTACGCGCTGCTGGCACCCGCGGTGACGCAGGTCCGCGCCGACCTGGCCCGCTGGGCCGAGCCCTCCCCGGAGCTGCCCTCGGCCGTCGCCGAACGGATCGCCGCCGCGCTGGCCACGGCCGACGCCCCGCCCATTGACACGGCCACCGGTTCACCCGAGCCGGCCGCTCCCGCGAGACCGGTGGGCGTCCCGGCACAGGGCGGCCGTCACCCCGGCAGCCCGTCACCGACCGAGTCGGGGCGCGGCAGAGCCACCGGCCCGGGTCGCCGGCGGCGCCGCTGGGCCCGTAACGCCGCTCCGGTGGCCGCAGCGGCGGTCGCCGTCGTGGCGGTTGGTCTGGGGCTGCGCCAACTGTCGACGAACACCGCGGACAGCGGCGCCATGGAGCGTCCGGCCAGCGCACCCGGAGATGTGGCAGCGGGAGGGCCGGCCCGCACCTCCGGGCCGGCGCTGCACAGCGGAACCGACTACAGCCCGCAAACCCTCGGTCAGGTGGGCAGCGCCACGAGCAGTCGGCCGTCTCCGCTGCGGGGAGCCACCAGCAGCGCACCCCGCGAGCAGCCCGGGGTGGACGCCGAGGGGGGCCGGCGACCTGCCCCCGACGGGTCGGACCAGCTGGCTCGGCTGAGCAGCGAGGCGGCGTTGACCGGCTGCCTGGCGGCCGTGGCGGCGGAACACGGCTCGGCCCCGCTGATCGTCGAAGTGATCGACTACGCGCAGTTCCAGGGTGAGCAGGCGCTGGTCATCCGGTTCACCGACGCGACCGGGGCGCACTGGGCCTGGGTGAGCGGCCCCGAGTGTGGCGTACCCGGGTCCGGCTCGGACAGCCGGTATTCGGCGCGGGTAGGGTGAATCCGCGGTCATCGGTGCGATGAGGGTCCACGTGACCTGACCCACCGGATGCCCGGCTCGGGAATCCCCGCTTCGTACGATGACGTTCTGGAAGTCAGCTGCCGGCACCCCCCAGGCGTCGGCACTCGGATCAGCATCGGTGCGCGCGCCGACGCCGAACACACACAACTCGGGAGACGGCAGTGGACGAGGTCCGCAACCTGATCATCATCGGCTCCGGCCCGGCCGGTTACACGGCGGCGGTCTATGCGGCGCGCGCCAACCTGAAGCCGCTGATCATTGAGGGCGTGCAGTCCGGTGGCGCGCTGATGACCACGACCGAGGTGGAGAACTTCCCCGGCTTCGCCGACGGCATCCTCGGCCCCGAGCTGATGGACAACATGCGCAAGCAGGCCGAGCGGTTCGGCGCCGAGTTCCTCACCGACGACGTGACCCGGGTCGAGCTTGTCGACACCGGCGACTCCGGCGCCGGCGCGGTGAGCACCGTGTGGGTCGGCGAGACCGCCTACCGGGCCCGCTCCGTCATCCTCTCCACCGGTTCGGCCTGGCGTCCGCTGGGTGTGCCGGGCGAGCAGGAATACCTGGGCCACGGAGTCTCCTCGTGTGCCACCTGTGACGGCTTCTTCTTCCGCAACCAGCACATCGTGGTCGTCGGCGGCGGCGACTCGGCGATGGAGGAGGCCAGCTTCCTCACCCGCTTCGCCGACTCGGTGACCATCATCCACCGGCGTGACTCGTTCCGGGCCAGCAAGATCATGGCCGACCGGGCGCTGAGCAACGAGAAGATCAAGGTCGAGTGGAACAGCACCGTCGAAGAGGTCCTGGGCGCCGACGGCAAGGTCACCGGCGTACGGGTCCGCAACGTGCACACCGGCGACACCAAGGTGCTGGACGTGACAGGCGTGTTCGTGGCCATCGGTCACGATCCGCGCAGTGAGCTCTTCCAGGGCCAGGTCGAGCTTGACGACGAGGGGTACGTGAAGGTCCAGGCCCCCAGCACCCGGACGAGCGTGCCCGGTGTCTTCGCCGCCGGTGACGTGGTCGACCACACCTACCGCCAGGCGATCACCGCGGCCGGCACCGGCTGTGCCGCCGCGCTCGACGCCGAGCGGTTCATCGCGACGCTCAGCTGAAACAGGAAACACATCCCGGAGGAGGGGCAATAGTGGGAAATACCAAGGCGGTCACGGACGCGAGTTTCGTCGCTGACGTGCTGCAGGCCGACAAGCCGGTGCTGGTGGACTTCTGGGCCGAGTGGTGCGGGCCGTGCCGCAAGGTGTCGCCGCTGCTCGAGGAGATCGCCGGCGAGATGGGCGACCAGGTCACCATCGTCAAGCTCAACATCGACGAGAACCCGGAGACCGCCCGGGCCTACCGGGTGATGTCGGTGCCGACCCTCACCGTCTTCAAGAACGGCCAGCCCGTGCAGTCGATCGCCGGTGCCAAGCCGAAGGGCGAGCTGGTCCGGCTCATCGAGTCGGCCCTCTGATCCGCAGAAACACCACCGAACCCCGTACCCGCTCGTCGGGTGCGGGGTTCGCTGTCTCCCCGGCCGACGCGAGCGGAGTTTTTCCAGGCCGAGCCACCTGACCGCCCCGGAGCGCATAACCTCAAGCCGGGGCCGCCCGGCCAGCCAGACTCGTGCAGAGGGGGTCGTGCGTGCGTCCGATCCGAGCCGGAGACCGGGGACCCGCGGTCACCGAGATCCGCACCATCCTCACCGGCCTCGACCTGCTCGCCGCCGCCGGTTCGCACGCCGACGAGTTCGACAGGGACACCGAACGCGCGGTCCGGGCGTTCCAGCAGTCCCGTGGGCTCAGCGTGGACGGCCGGGTCGGCTCCGAGACCTGGGGCGCGTTGGACGCCGCCCGCTGGCGGCTCGGCGCCCGCACCCTCTACCACGCGATCCCCGAGCCGCTCACCGGCGAGGACGTCCGGTCGCTGCAGGAACGCCTGCTGGAGATGGGGTACGACGTCGGCCGCGCCGACGCCATCTACGGCATCCGGACCTCCCGTGCGGTGGCCCAGTTCCAGCGCGAGGTCGGGCTCACCCCCGACGGCTCCTGTGGGCCGCACACGATGGACGCGCTGCGTCGGATCGGTCGCAAGGTCGTCGGCGGTCGCCCCCAGTGGCTTCGTGAGTCCGACGCGATCCGCCAGTCCGGGCCGGCGCTGGTCGGCAAGACGGTGGTCATCGACCCCGGGCACGGCGGCACCGACCCGGGGATGGTGGTGCCGGACGGGCCGCTGCGCTGGACGGAGGCGGACCTCGTCCACGACCTGGCGAGCCGGCTGGAGGGGCGGCTCGCCGCGTCCGGGGTGCGGGTTCAGCTCACCCGCGGTCCGGCGCCCGACAAGTGTCTGCCGGACACCGATCGGGCGCTGCTGGCGAACTCACTCGGCGCCGACGTGTTCATCTCGCTGCACCTGGACGGGCACGCCAACCCGGACGCGGAAGGGGTGGCGACCTACCACTACGGAACCGACAACGGGGTCACCTCGGCCACCGGTGAGCGACTGGCCGGGCTGGTGCAGCGGGAGATCGTGGCGCGCACTGGACTGCGGGACTGCCGTACCCACGCCAAGGCGTGGGACCTGCTGCGGCTGACGCGGATGCCGGCGGTCCGCGTCGAGGTCGGCTACCTCACCTCGCCCGTGGACCGCGCCCGGCTCGTCGACCCCCGGTTCCGGGACCGGGTGGTGGAGGCGATCGTGGCCGCGGTGCAGCGGATGTACTACCCGATCGAACGGGACGTGCCGACCGGCTCGCTCGACGTCAGCGCACTGCGGGCGGTGGTCACCGCCGGCACGGTGGTCGACTGACGACTCAGCCGCCGGTGGAGCGGGTGGCCGGGGCGGGACGGACGGGCCGCAGCAGGGTTTCCGGGCTCATCGACCCGAGCAGCTTCTCCAGCGCGTACTCGACGTCGGACTTCCAGCTCAGCGCGGTGCGCAGTTCCAGGCGCAGCCGGGGAAACCGAGGGTGCGGACGTACCGTTTTGAAGCCGACGGAGAGGAAGAAGTCGGCCGGTGCCACACACCCACCGGCGGGGTCGTCCGCGTCACCGAACTTGGCGTCGCCGAACGCCTCGATCGCCTTGATCCCCCGCTTCGTCAGGTCCCGGGCGACGCCCTGCACCAACATCCGGCCCAACCCGCCGCCGGAGAACGCCGCGACCACGTTCGCGGTCATCAACAGGGCGGCGTCCGCGGAGACCGGCGACGTCGGAAAGGCCATCGAGCGGGGAACGTAGGCGGGCGGCGCGTACATCACGAAGCCCGCCGGCATGCCGTCGACGTACGCGAGCTTGCCGCAGGAGCCCCACTCCAGCAGGGTCTGGGAGACCCACGCCTCCTTCTCCAGCCCGGGGTCACCGGCGGCGCAGGCCCGGTCGGCGGAGACCGGATCCAGCTCCCAGTAGACACACTGGCGGCAGGGGCGCGGAAGGTCTTCGAGCGTGTCGAGGGTCAGGCTGACCAGACGTCGCGACATATGGCGCTTCCCCACAATAGGCTCGGTCGTGAGGCCGGCATGGAACGACAGTGCCGCCTGCCTGCCCCCGACGAGCGATCGTACGCCGCCGATCGGCCGTACGGGAGGGGACGCGCGAATGCCCACCACACCGGGGACGGTCCGGCATGTGGTCGATCCGTTCCGGTACGGCGGCAGCCTGCCCTTGGGCGACTAGGATCGACAATCGGTGTGCCGCCGCCATGGTCACGAGCGTGCGGGGTACCCGGGGCGGGAGCCACCCGAGCAGCGATCGAGGTGAGGTCATGACCGGCACGACACTCGACGACTACACCGACCGGTACGCCCGGCGGGTACGCGGGATGACTGCCTCCGAGATCCGAGCACTCTTCGCGGTGGCCAGTCGCCCCGAGGTCGTCTCCCTCGCCGGTGGCGCTCCGTACATCGCCGCGCTGCCGCTCGACGCGGTCGGCGAGATGCTCGGTCGGCTCGGCTCCGAGCACGGTGTGACGACCCTGCAGTACGGCATCGGGCAGGGCACCCTGGAGCTGCGCGAGCGGATCTGCGAGGTGATGTCGCTCTCCGGGATCGACGCCGCATGCGGTGCCTCACCCGAGGACGTGGTGGTCACGGTGGGCGGGCAGCAGGCGCTCGACCTGGTGGCCCGACTCTTCCTCGACCCCGGCGACGTGGTGCTCGCCGAGGGCCCTACCTATGTTGGCGCGCTCGGGGTGTTCCAGGCCGCTCAGGCGCAGGTGGTGCACGTCCCGATGGACGCCGACGGGCTGATCCCCGAGGCGTTGGAGACGGCCATCGCCGACCTCGCCCGAGCCGGCCGACGGGTCAAGTTCCTCTACACCATTCCCACGTACCAGAACCCCGCCGGCGTGACGCTCAGCGAGGAGCGCCGGGAACGAGTCCTCGACATCTGCGAACGCGCCGGCCTGCTCGTGATCGAGGACGACCCGTACGGCCAGCTGGGTTTCGAGGGTGAGGCCCCGGCCCCGCTGCGGGCCCGGCGGCGCGAAGGCGTCTTCTACCTCAGCACCTTCTCCAAGACGTTCGCCCCGGGCCTGCGGGTCGGCTGGATCCTGGCGCCCCACGCGGTCCGCGACAAGCTGGTCATCGCCAGCGAGGCGCAGATCCTCTGCCCCAGCGGTTTCGCGCAGGCCGCCGTGGCCACCTACCTCGGCACCATGCCGTGGCGGCAACAGCTCAAGGTCTACCGCGAGGTCTACCGCGAGCGTCGCGACGCGCTGCTCGACGCGCTGGCCGATCTGATGCCCGAGGGCACCACCTGGACCAGGCCGGCCGGCGGCCTCTTCGTCTGGGCGACCCTGCCGGACGGGCTCGACTCGAAGGCCATGATGCCGCGGGCCATCGCCGCCCGGGTCGCCTACGTGCCCGGCACCGGCTTCTACGCCGACGGCACGGGCACCGGCGCCATGCGGCTGAACTTCAGCTTCCCGCCCCCGGAGCGGATCCGCGAAGGCGTCCGCCGACTGGCCGGCGTCATGGAGCAGGAGATCGCGACGCGCCGCGTCTTCGGCGCCGTGGGCGGTGCCGCCGGGCGACGGGGCCGGCCCGGCTCCGACGTGCCGGGTCCCGACTTGGCATGATGCCGGCATGGGTACGACCGCTGCCGAGCGCTTCTCCGTGACCGATTCCGCAGTCGCGGCCGATCTGCGTGTGCTGGTGCTCGCCGGCGGGCTCTCCTACGAACGGGATGTGTCGCTGCGCTCCGGTCGCCGGGTGCTCGACGCTCTGCGTGCCGTCGGCGTCGAGGCCGAGCTGCGGGATGCCGACGTGGCACTCCTGCCCGCCCTCGCAGCCGACCCGCCGGACGCGGTAGTCATCGCCCTGCACGGTGCCACCGGCGAGGACGGCTCGCTGCGGGGCGTGCTGGACCTGTGCGGCATCCCGTACGTCGGCTGTGACGCCCGAGCCTCCCGGCTCGCCTGGGACAAGCCCTCCGCGAAGGCGGTGCTCCGCGAGGCGGGCATTCCCACTCCGGACTGGGTGGCCCTGCCGCACGATCGCTTCTCCGAACTGGGCGCGGTCGCCGTGCTGGACCGGATCGCCGACCGGCTCGGCCTTCCGCTCATGGTCAAGCCGGCGCAGGGCGGCTCGGGTCTGGGCGCCGCGGTGGTCCGGGACGCCGCGTCACTTCCGGCCGCGATGGTCGGCTGCTTCGCGTACGACTCGACAGCCCTGGTGGAGCGGTACGTGCCCGGCATCGACGTGGCGGTCTCCGTGATCGACCTCGGAGACGGCCCGCAGGCTCTGCCGCCGGTGGAGATCGTGCCGCGCAACGGCGTGTACGACTACGCCGCCCGCTACACCGCCGGTCGGACCACGTGGCACGCTCCGGCCCGGCTGGAGCCGGGTGTGGCCGCCTCGGTGGCCGACGTGGCACTCGCGGCACACACCGCGCTCGGCCTGCGGGACCTGTCCCGGGTCGACGTGATCGTGGACGCCGCCGGCCAGCCGCACGTGCTGGAGGTCAACGTCTCGCCCGGCATGACGGAGACGTCGCTGCTGCCGCTGGCCGTCCAGGCCGCCGGCCTGGACTTCGGCCGCCTCCTCGGCTCGCTGGTCACCCGGGCCGCCGCCCGCCTCACGGCCTGACCCTCACTACCCCGTCCAGGGCCGTTTGCCGGCCTGGACTCGGCCGCGGCCGGCCACCTCGACGCCGTGTCGCCCCCTCCACCGGCCGGCCCGCCGCACATACGGCGGATGCCGTACGTGCGGGCCTCTCCCCAACCGGCCGACGGTCAGCGCGGCGCGCGTACGTCGGGCGGGGTGCGCCCCTCCTCGGTGGCGATGGTGGGGGCGCTGCGGGGAGACGGGATGACCGGGCCGGGTTTGTCGTCTGCCGGGTCGCCGGTGTCTTCCGGTGCGGAGGTGGCGACGGGCTCTGCTGCCGGAGCGTCGGAACGCGTCGACGCAGTGGAGGCCGACATGGCGTCGGTTGCCGACTCACCGAGGCCACCGGAGGGCGTGGCTGCTGGATCGGTGTCCCCTGCCGGGGTCCTGGGGCGGCCGTCGGCGTCCCCGTCCGGAACGTCGGGGCCCGCGGCGTCCAGGCCGGCGGCGTCGGGGCCAGCAGCGTCCGAGTCGGGCGCGTCCGAGTCGGCGGCGTCGGGGCCTGCGGCATCCAGGTCGACGGCATCCAGGTCGGCCGCGTCCAGGCCGGCGGGGTCGGTGCCGACGACGCCCTCGACTGCTGGCTCCGGGATCTCCTCGGCCGCCTCGATGACCGACACGGCCTCCTCCTGGGCAGCTGCCGCAGCGTGCGCCGCCGCTGCGGCGGACTGGGCCAGCAGGCTCGACGGCGCCTGCCACTGGATCCGGGGCGGCTCGGCCAGCGGCCGGCCACCGAACTCGGCGAGCCAGGCAGCGACGAGTGCGAGATTTTCCCGCCACTGCTCCTCGGAGATCGGCGGCAGGATCGAGTCCCACAGGGACAGGAACGTCCCTCGCAACTGAAGCCGGCCGTACGGTCGAGCGAGGAACCACATGTGCAGGTGGGCGGAGCCGTCGCCCCAGCGGTTGACGTGCACCCGCGCCACACCGTCCAGCGACCTGATGGCCCGCTCCAGACGTACCGTCATCACGCCCAGCTCGGCGGCGAGCAGGTTCGGCAGGTCACCCAGGTCGAGGTGGGTCCGCGATTCCAGGATGAGCACCATCGGCAGGCCGGTCGGCCGGTCCATGGCGCGAACCCGCCACCGCTCTCCCACCCAGATATAGGCGTCGTCGGGCGCGTTGCAGGCGGTGCATTCCCGGAGGCCCTCGCCCTTGCGTGGCGGTTCGACCGGGACCGGGTCGTCGAGCTGCTTCACGCGGAGGTCACCCTCGAAAGGAAACGAGGGCCATTGGGTGAAGTCCGGGACTGAGGGAGGGGTGTCGTGCACGAGGCTGACCCTAACCGAGTCTGGCACCGCTGTCCCTACCTGTTCGATCGGTCTCAGCCATCCAGATCAGCGTTCGTCGTCGATCGCGGATCTCGTCACCGCCGCCCGCCAGAGCGATATCCACAGGCTGCCGAGAACACGAACACAGGCCGTCATCCACAGGCTGGCACCCGCTTTTACGCGGGGTTTCACGTGAAACTGGGGGTGCCTGTGGACAACGGGTGTGGATAACTTTTCGGCCCCTCAGTCGTTGCCGCCGATCCGCTCGGTCGAGGTGTTGGGCCGAGGGCCCCGAGGGCCTCGCGAGCGACAGGGGCGCCCCCTGGCTGGTGTGCCGGCGGCCTTTACCGCGAGGTCGCCGTTTCACGTGAAACGGCGCCGAATCAGGTTCCGCGACGGATCGCCCTTCCAGGCTGAGGAGCAGGCATCCCGTGCGCCCCCTCAGCGGGTCGCTACCGGCTCGGAGACGAAGAAGGGTGCCTCGGGTCGACCTAAACGCTCTGCGAGCGCCCTCGGCGCTCAAGGTAGGTCATCGCCCCGCCGTCCGTCTCGCTGGCCGATGCCGCGCTCCGCAGGGCCTCGTCTAGTCTCTGCGGCGAGCGGGCCCCGGTTCCGCACGCCCAGCCCTCGTCGACTGCACGTCGCCAACGCAGACTCTGCGCGGTCGAACCCTCGCTGGCTTCGCACAACCGGGGCTCGCCGGCTCTGGACCGGTCGACCCGTGCCGGCCCTGCATGGCCTGGCACTCACTGGCTGCGCGCCTTCCACCCTCACTTACGCGACCACTCCCGCTGCCCTGCGTACTCCCGTACTCGGCGACTTTCGCGATCAAGCCCCGCCGCTGGGTGGCCGGCGCTCGGAGTTCCCGGCCGGTCGACCCCCACAGCCTCGGCGCAGGACCGCCACAGCCCTGGCCGACCTGGCTGGATCTCGGCACCCGCCACAGCCCTGGCCGACTGGGCTGGATCTCGGCACCCGCCACGGAGGCGTCGCCATTTCGGCCCAGGGGGTAGGCGTCGGACCGCCAGGGCGTCGACCATCCCGGCCAGATCTCGCCGCTGCACCGCGAAGGCGTCGACCTTCCGGTTAGATCCCGGCGTCGTTTCGAGGCGTCGGCTATCCCACCCTGCCGAACGCCCATCGGCCACCAGCGAACCGGCACCCGCTCATCCACCCGCCGTCGGGTGGGACGTGCGGCTCGGCCTGGCACATGAGGCCGGAGACCGGCCAGCCGAGAACAGGCGGGGGGCCCTGACGTGCTGAGCCGGGGGTGCCGTTTCACGTGAAACGCGGGCGGTGCCGTGAAGGGCGGGCGGATGCGGAACGGTCGCGCCTCCCGAGGGGAGGCGCGACCGCTAAGGGAGACGGGGAGGTCAGTCCTCGGTCCCTTCCTCCTGCTGCACGCCGATGATGCCGACGATGCGCTCCAGGTCGTCCACCGTGGCGAACTCGATCGTGATCTTGCCCTTGCTCCGGCCGATGTCCACCTTCACCCGGGTATCGAAGCGGTCCGACAACCGATCGGCGAGATCCGACAGGGCGGGCGCGTGGGGCTTCGGGCGCCGCTTGGCGGCCTGACCCTTCGCCGGGCCGTCGTTCAGGGTGAGAGCAACGATCTCCTCGGTCGCCCGCACCGACAGCCCTTCGGCCACGATCCGCAGCGCCAACTGCTCCTGGGCCTCAGAGTCGTCGAGACTCAGCAGCGCACGGGCGTGACCCGCCGACAGAATGCCCGCAGCGACCCGGCGCTGCACCTGGGCCGGCAGGTTCAGGAGGCGGATCGTGTTGGAGATCTGCGGCCGGCTGCGGCCGATCCGGCGAGCCAACTCCTCGTGAGTGGCGCCGAACTCCTCCAGCAGCTGCTGGTATGCGGCTGCCTCTTCCAACGGGTTCAGGTTGGCCCGATGGATGTTCTCCAGCAGCGCATCGCGGAGCATCGCGTCATCGCGGGTGTCTCGGACGATCGCCGGGATGTTCTCCCGGCCCACCGCCTGGGCGGCCCTCCACCGGCGCTCGCCCATCACCAGTTCGTACTTCTCGTCGTCGAGCTGGCGCACGACGATCGGCTGAAGGAAACCGACCTCCTGGATAGAGGTCTTCAACTCCTCCAGTGCCTCCTCGTCGAACACCTGACGGGGCTGCTTCGGGTTCGGCACGATCGCGTCGACCGGGATCTCCGCGAACCGGGCACCCGGCACGGGACTGAGCGTGGGCTCGGACTGATGGACGGGCGGTACGACGGGAGCCGTCGACACGGCTCCGGTCGTCGCGCCGTCATCGTCGACGTCGGCGTGCCCGTTCTCCGGCTCGGCCGTCATGGTGCCGGCGGCACCCGGCACCGGCCCGGTCGGGATGAGCGCCCCCAGGCCCCGTCCCAGACCGCCCCGAGGACGGTTCTTCATGCCACGCCTCCCAGCGACTTGTCCCCACTACGCATTCCGGCCCACCGGCTCCTTGACGCCCCGCTCGGCGATCTCCTGGGCAGCCTCGAAGTAACTCGTTGCGCCCCGCGAACCGGGATCGTAGGTCATCACCGACTGCCCGTAGCTGGGCGCCTCGGACACCCGCACGTTGCGGGGGATGACCGCCTGGAGGACCTTGTCGCCGAAGTGGTTCCGGACGTCCTGCTCGACTGCGTCCGCCAGGCGGGTACGCCTGTCGTACATCGTGAGCAGGATGGTGGAGACGTCGAGCTTCGGGTTGAGGTGCTGTCGCACCAGGTTGATGTTGTTGATCAGCTGGTTGAGCCCCTCCAGGGCGTAGTACTCGCACTGGATCGGGATCAGCACCTCCTGCGCGGCGACCAGAGCGTTGACCGTGAGCAGGCCGAGCGAGGGCGGGCAGTCGATGAAGACGTAGTCGAACTGGCCCGGGTAGGCGGCGATCGCGCGGTCGAGGCGCGACTCCCGCGCCACCACCGACACCAGCTCGATCTCCGCGCCGGCGAGGTCGATGGTGGCCGGCACGCACCACAGATTGGGGATGCCCTCGACCGCCTGCGCCACCTCGGAGAGCGGCACACTGTTGATCAGGCAGTCGTAGACGTCGGGGATGCCTGTGTGGTGCGGCACGTTCAGCCCGGTCGAGGCGTTGCCCTGCGGGTCGAGATCGACCACGAGCACCCGGTTGCCATGCAGGGCGAGAGCCACTGCGAGGTTGACAGTGGTCGTGGTCTTACCCACGCCACCCTTCTGGTTGGCGACGCACATGACCCGGGTCCGGTCCGGTCGAGGCATGGTCACCTCGCCACTGGGATTCAGGATCTGCACGGCGCGCATCGCCTCCATAGCCAACGGTGGGTCATCCTCTTCGCGCGTCGGGGTTTCACGTGAAACGTACGTGGGGTCGGCCGCGACTGCGGCCAGCGACTCGGTCGACGCAACCGGTGCGTCCGGGACCACCGGCACGGTGTCGCGTGCCGCCGCGGCGGTCGGCTGGTGCGGTACTGCCGGCTCGAAGCGAACCGCCGCGGCCGTGTTCCGCCGACCGAGCGTGTGCCGCACCTCGGCGACGTTGACGGGCCGACTCGGTACGTCCGATGCGCGACGACCAGCCGTCGACTCGGGTGCCTCCGACCCGGCGAGGTGAACCGCCGGTTCGTCCCGCGCTGCCGGCGGATCGGTGTCCGCCGGGTGGATGGACGCGCCGGTGGCACCGGGCGACCAGCTTGGGTAGTCGGTTTCACGTGAAACGGGCTCGCTGGTTGACCCGGTCACGCGTGGATCGTCGTACCTGCCGTCGTCATGCACCTGTCATCCCTGCCCGCTTCGGATGGTCGGTCCGCGCCCCGGTCAACTTGGCCACACCCGCGCTCGCACCCCGGAGCGTACGGCCCCTCGGGAGCGGTCGGAGTCCGCGACGTCCGTCGGCCGCTCCACATTATCGACGCGCGGTCAGCCTACGGCGGACGGGCGCGGCCGGTCCACGTCGGGTTCTCATTCCCTCGTCCATCCGTACCGGTACAACGAGGCAACCCTCCGACCGGACGCCCGATCGCGTTGGTCAGCGGCGGCGGGCCCGCCCGCCACGGGAGCGCTTGGCAGCAGCCGGTCGGGCCGGGCCGACCATCCGCTCGCGGACGATCTCCACAACGGTCGCGGGCGGGTCGATCACCCCGACACCACAGAGGCGTACGGCGGCCTCACCGCCACCGAGCCGCGCCACCACATCGGCGTGCTCCTCGATCTCCGCGGCGGCGGACGATCCCTTGAGCGCCAGCAGCCGCCCGCCCCGTACGGCGAGCGGAAGACACCAGGTCGCCAGCCGGTCCAGCGGTGCGACCGCGCGGGCCGTCACCACGTCGCCGCTGATCGGTTCCCGGCCACTCGATCCGCTGGCGGCCTCGTCGGCGCGGCCGCGGAACACGCGTACCGACCTGGTCAGGCCGAGCCGTTCCACGACCTCGATCAGGAACGACGTACGCCGCGCCAACGGTTCGATGAGGGTGACCGTCAGGTCGGGACGCGCGATGGCCAGCACCAGACCGGGCAGGCCGGCGCCGGAGCCCACGTCGAGCACATTCGCGCCGGTCGGAATGCGCTCGATCACCGCGGCGCAGTTGAGGAGGTGACGGTCCCAGATCCGGGGCGCCTCGCGCGGACCGATCAGACCCCGGATCACGCCGTCGGTGGCCAGGATCTCGGCGTACGCGGCGGCCAGGTCGAGCCGGTCGCCGAAGAGAGTCAGTGCCGCCGGGGCCAGCTCGGGCGGCAGCGCGGCGTCCGACGGCGACGGTGTGCCGTCGGACGGGGCAGCCGGTGACGGTGAGCCGTCGGACGGGGCAGCCGGTGACGGTGAGCCGTCGGCGGGGGAAGCTGAGGACGGGCTGCCGTCGTACCCCGTCGGGTCGTTGTCGGAGCCCGAGGTGGTGTGCCGGACAGCGGACGGCCCGGACGGCGTACCGCCCGGGCCGGTCACGGCATCAGCCGCGGCGTCGTCGTGGGTCACCCGGTCAGTCCGCCGGCCGCACGACGATGCGCCGGTTCGGCTCGACGCCCTCCGACTCGCTCTCCACGCCGGACATGGCGTTGACGACGTCGTGGACGCACTTGCGCTCGAAAGCGGACATCGCCTCCAGGCGCACCGGCTCGCCGTACTCCTTCACCTTCTCGACGGCGTTCTTGGCGACGGCGGCGAGTTCCTTGCGACGGTTCGCCCGGTAGCCGCCGACGTCGAGCAGCAGGCGACTCGGCGTACCGGTCTGCCGGAAGACGGCGAGCCGGGTCAGCTCCTGCAGCGCCTCCAGGGTGGCGCCGCGCTGGCCGACCAGGTTCTGCAGTCGGGCGCCGACCACCTCGACCACCGGACGGCCGCCGGCGACCAGCTCGTCGATGTCGCCGTCGTAGTCGAGGATGTCGAGCAGCCCTTCGACGTAGTCGGCCGCGATCTCGGATTGCCGGAACAGGTCGCCCTCGCCCACGGCCTTCTTCTCACGACCACCGGTGGCGGCCTCGGTGTCGTCGCCGTCGACCTCGGTCTCGTCGGCCTCGGTGTCGTCGCCGTCCACCGCGAGCGTCGCGGTCTCCTCCTCGTCCAGGGACTGCTGGGCGCGGGGGATGCTGGTCTCGGTCACGGTCTCATCTCCGTACTCGCTCGGCGGACCGTCGGGTCCGCTGGTTTCCCGGGGCCGGCGGGAGGTCGCCGGTGCCCACGGGCACGTCTGTACGGGCAGTGTCGCCCGTGACCGCGTCGTGCGCGGTCGGTTCCGCCCGGCGCCGACCGTACGGCGGCTGCGCGGTGCGGGGGCGGGCCGCCGCCGGTACTCCCGACGACGGCCCTACGGGGATCAGCCCTGCCGCTTGGCCGGAGGGCTCTTCTTCGGGTTGGTCGGCTTGGCACCCGGCTTCGGGCCTGCCACCTTCGGCGCGGTCGCCTTGACCGGGACCGCGGGGGCGGCCTTGCCACGCCCGAACAGACCGCCCGACTTGGCGGGCTGCACCGGGCTCCGGGTGGCCGCCGGGGCGGTGGCCTTCTTGGCGGTCACCGGCGGCGGGAACTTCCGAAGCACCCACTGCTGCTGGGCGAGCGTGAAGAGGTTGTTCGTGACCCAGTAGATGATCACGCCGATCGGGAAGATCGAGCCGGAGATCAACAGCGACGCGGGGATGCCGTAGAGCATCAGTCGCTGGATCATCCGCTGCTGCGGGTCCTCCGCCCAACCGGTCTTGAGGATCATCTGACGGCTGGTCAGGTAGGTGGTCGCGATCATCACCAGGACCAGGACACCGGCGATGACCTTGACCGTCGTGCCGTTGGCGCCGAGGCGGGCCAGATCCTCCGCGGTGGATCCGAACTTGCCGGAGAGCGGAGCGGTGAAGAGCTTGGCGTTCGAGGCGCTGTTGAACTGGTCGACGGTCCAGCCGTAGATCGTCTTCTTGTCTTCCGGCTTGAACGGGTCGAGGCGGCGCAGCACGTGGAAGAGGCCGAGGAACACGGGGATCTGGAGGAACATCGGAAGGCAGCCCATGAGCGGGTTGGCCTTTTCCTTCCGATAGAGCTCCATCATCTCCTTCTGGAGCGTCTCCCGGTCACCCTTGTGCTTCTCCTGCAGCTCCTTGACCTTGGGCTGCAGTGCCTGCATCGCCCGCTGGGACTTGATCTGCTTGACGAAGACCGGGAACAGGATCACCCGGACGGAGACCACCAGGAAGACGATGGCCAGGATCCAGGCGAAGTTGGTGCCGATCACCGCGTCGACGGGCACCCCGATGGCGTCCCAGGCGGAGTGCCAGGTCAGCAGGATCCACGAAATCGCGTAGTAGATCCAGTCGAGACTCAATTCGGTGCTCCAGTCACATCGGCACGGCGGCGACCGCCCGGCTCCGGCACCGGGTCATGTCCACCAGGGTGGAAGGGGTGGCAGCGCAACAGCCGCCGGACCGCAAGCGCGGCTCCCCGGAGCGCGCCGTGCCGGGCCACCGCCTCCTGGGCGTACGCACTGCACGACGGGTAGAACCGACAGCGAGCCGGCAGTGCCGGACTTATCCACCGACGGTACGCGATGATGGGCGCGATCAGCACCCTGGCACCGGTTGACGTCGGGCGCGTGGCGGTCGGGTCGGTGCTCACCGGGACCGCCTCTCCCGGGGTGACCGGGCAACCGCGATGGCGGAGTCCAGGTCCGCGGAGAGCCGGGGGTACGACGCCTCGGCCGCCGCCGGCAGCGCCCGGACGACAAGGGTGCTGCCTGCGGGCAGCGCGTCCAGACGCTCCCGGACCAGTGCCCGCAGTCGACGCCGGACCCGGTTGCGGACCACCGCGTTGCCGACGGCCTTGGATACGACGAAGCCGGCGCGGGCCGGAACGGAGGGCTGCTCCGCAACGGTGTGCCGCGCCGGCTCCGGCGAGGTCGTTGTGCTGGCTCCGGTGGCCGACGGCATGGTCAGGTGAACCACGACCGCGCCTCGGCCGACGCGTCGGCCACCGCGAACCGCTGCGGCGAAGTCAGCGCTACGCCGCAGTCGCTGTGCGGCGGCCAGCACGACTGCCCACGTCCCCCGGACCGGCCCGGTCGGCTCAGGCCGACAGGGTGGTGCGACCCTTGGCGCGGCGGCTCGAGAGGATGGCACGGCCGGCACGGGTGCGCATGCGCAGCCGGAAGCCGTGGGTCTTCGCGCGCCGGCGGTTGTTCGGCTGGTAGGTGCGCTTGCTCACGTCAGGCTCTCCGTTTTCGTACGCGCCCCGCGCGACGGGATCGCCGGGGTCGTGGGGTGGTCCAGGCCACCTCGACGGTGGCCACCGATCGGTGCTGCCCTGCGGAGCCGAACCTCGGCGGTGCGGGGATGCGACCGCGGACAGCAAGCACCCATCACCCTAGCAGAGGACGAGAGAGCAGCCGCTCCAGCCTACGCAGGGGTGCAATGACCGTCAAACACCCACAGCGGGGGACATCGGGACGCGCCCGGGACCGAAGCGGCGGTTTTCGCTGATGCCGACAAGGCCGTTGCCGCGTCGCCGGTTGATGGGGCAGGGACAACGCTGTTACCGTGCCCGATTGCGGTGAGCGTCGGAAGCTCCGGTCGTCGCGCGCAGGCAAGACCGGACACGCCGGTGAATCGTTCGGCACGGTGAACCCGCTTCAGCGCACGTCCAGGCAGGGGGCAGGTCCCACCCGCGCCCGGCGGGCGGCCACAATCGTTCGGTACACAGGCTGTGGATAACCTGTGGACGACCGTTGGTCAGCTGTCCGGGTGGGTGATGTTCCACCCGCGCACGCGGCGGGCCCGGGACGGCCGGCTGGCAGACAGCGGCGGCCGGGAGCAGAGGCGAGGGGGTGGCACGACGGTGGCCGGTACGACCGACCTTGCCGCGGTGTGGTTAGCGGCGACCGACGAGCTCGCCGACGAGATCATCTCCGCTCAGCAGCGTGCCTACCTCCGGCTCACCCGGCTCCGGGCGATCGTCGAGGACACCGCGCTGCTCTCCGTCCCGGACGCGTTCACCCGGGACGTGATCGAGTCGCGGCTCCGCCCGGCGATCACCGAGGCGCTGACCCGCCGGCTCGGCCGGCCGATCCAGGTGGCCGTGACCGTACGGGTGGCCGAGGACGCCACCGGCCGCCCGGCCGGCACCGTCTACCGCAGCACCCCGGAGCCGGAACTGCTCGACGTCGAGGGTCCACCGTCCGACCCGCTCGGCGACGAGTACACCGGCCGACCCGTGGCCGACGACGCCTTCCCCGAACAGCAGCGCCAACAGGCGTCCGCCGTCCCGCCGGCGCCGGCGGGTCCGCCTCCCGCATCGGCCGTCGACGGGCACCGCTCCGGCCTGATCCCCGCCAGCCGGGACGGGCAGGAGGCTCTGTTCAGCGCGGCCTTCGTCGAGCCGATGCGCTCGCCCCGACCGACGTCCGAGCGGCGTGGGTACGACGAACAGGCGGCCCGCCTCGATCCGCCCGGCCCCGACACCCGGCCCTACGAGCCCCGCTACCGCGAGGACGCCGCGTCGCCCCGGGACCAGCACGTGATCCGTCCGCTACCCCGCGACGGTGCGACGGACAGCGGTCCGGGGCGCAGTGCGGTGGACCCTCGGACGGGCGGCCGCGACGACCGCCGGCTGCCGGGCACCGACACCGGCGGCAACCGGCTGAACCCGAAGTACATGTTCGAGACGTTCGTCATCGGCTCGTCGAACAGGTTCGCCCACGCGGCGAGCGTGGCGGTGGCCGAGTCGCCGGCTAAGGCGTACAACCCGCTGTTCATCTACGGGCACTCCGGGTTGGGCAAGACGCACCTGCTGCACGCGATCGGGCACTACGCCACGACGCTCGGCAACGCCCGATCGGTGCGGTACGTCTCGACCGAGGAGTTCACCAACGACTTCATCAACTCGCTCCGGGACGACAAGACCAGCGCGTTCCAGCGGCGCTACCGCGACGTCGACATTCTGTTGATCGACGACATCCAGTTCCTGGAGAACCGCGAGCGTACGCAGGAGGAGTTCTTCCACACCTTCAACACCCTGCACAACGCCAACAAGCAGATCGTGATCACCTCGGACCGGTCGCCGCGTCAGCTCGCCACCCTGGAGGACCGGATGCGAACCCGGTTCGAGTGGGGCCTGCTGGCCGACATCCAGCCACCGGACCTGGAGACCCGGATCGCGATCCTGCAGAAGAAGGCGGCGCAGGAGCGGATGTACGCCCCGCCCGACGTGTTGGAGTTCATCGCCTCCCGGGTGTCGAACTCGATCCGGGAACTGGAAGGTGCGCTGATCCGGGTGACGGCGTTCGCCAGCCTGACCCGGTCGACAGTCGAACTGTCGCTCGCCGAGGAGGTGCTGCGGGACTTCATGCCCGACGGCGCCGGTCCGGAGATCAACGCCGACCAGATCATGGCCTCCACGGCCGACTACTTCGGGGTGAGCCTGGAGGACCTGCGCGGCCAGTCCCGCTCCCGGGTGCTGGTCAACGCCCGTCAGGTGGCCATGTACCTGTGTCGGGAGCTGACCGAGTTGTCGCTGCCCCGCATCGGCCAGGCGTTCGGCGGCCGGGACCACACCACTGTCATGCACGCGGACCGCAAGATTCGCCAGCAGATGGCCGAGCGGCGCTCGCTCTACAACCAGATCGCCGAGCTGACCAACCGGATCAAGCAGAACACCTGAGGGGTACGCCACACGACGCGGCGGACACGCCCGGCCGGATCATCGGCCGGGCGTTCTTTTTTCTTCTCCGGCGGGCCTCGGCACGCCTCCCGGGAGGCTCGGGCTTGACCCTCGACATGGTGCAGACCACAGGATCGACGCCGTGTCCACCTCGATGCCCACTCGTTGTCCACAGCTCGTTGTCCACCGTCGGTGGATAACTACGGTCCGTCCTCCGCCAGTTACCCACAGGCTGTGGAAAAACCCTGTGCACGACGCTGTGGACGGTTGGGGACAACGAGGAAGTTATCCACCGATGATCATCGACCTGTGCACGAGCTGTTGAAGGTTCTGGGGACAACGGCAATGGTGATCTTCTCGGTCATCCACAGGCATGGGGAGAAAGTCGGTGGATTACCGGTGGACAACCGGTGGACAACTGTGGACAACTGGCCGTCGTCGTCCGGCTGTGGATACACGAGGCGGTTGTCCCCCCGGTTCTCCACAGCTAACTCACCGGTGGATAACCTGTCTGAGCTGCGCAGACCCGAGTTCTCCACAGTTTGCACAGGTGCGATGAAGACGATGGGTTATCTCTTCTAAGAGAACAAAAACCAATCATCACCGTTGGGCTTTCTGTGGATCGGGCCGAACGCTGCCGGACAGGCCGGTCAGCATCGACACGATCCATGGGGTCGGGCGCACAGCCGATGTCCCCGCGCCCTAAGGTGCGATGGGTACCCGCACGGTCGGGCGGGACGGTAGGCAGCGGTCGGCATGAGAGAGTTGTCGCTGACGTCGACGCGGAGGCATTGATGAAGTTCCGAGTGGAGCGCGACGCGCTCGCCGAGGCCGTGGCGTGGACCGCGAAGAGCCTGCCGAGCCGGCCATCCGTACCGGTGCTCGCCGGGGTGATGCTCCGCGTCACCGACGGCAACCTGCGGGTCTCCGGTTTCGACTACGAGGTCTCCAGTCAGGTGACCGTCGAGGTGCAGGGTGACGCCGACGGCGCCGCGCTGGTCTCCGGCCGCCTGCTCGCCGAGATCACCAAGGCGCTGCCGGCCAAGCCGGTAGACATCGCTGCGGTCGGCGCACACCTCGAGCTGGTCTGCGGCAGCGCCCGGTTCACCCTGCCCACCATGCCGGTGGAGGACTACCCCGCCCTGCCCGAGATGCCGCAGAGCGCCGGCACCGTCGACGCCGCGGCGTTCGCCACGGCGGTCGCCCAGGTGGCCATCGCCGCCGGCCGTGACGAGACGCTCCCGATGATGACCGGCGTCCGCGTGGAGCTGTCCGGCGGAACGCTGTCGATGCTCGCCACCGACAGGTACCGGCTGGCGCTGCGCGAGATCCAGTGGCGGCCCGACGACCCCGAGGTCAGCATCAACGCCCTCGTCCCGGCCCGCACCCTGAACGACACCGCCAAGGCGCTCGGCCCGCTGGGCGGCGAGGTCACCCTCGCCCTCGCCCAGGGCGCGGCGGGTGAGGGAATGGTCGGCCTCGCCGGCGGCACCCGTCGCACCACCAGTCGACTGCTCGACGGCGCCAACTACCCGCCGGTGCGCTCGCTCTTCCCGGCCACCCACAACGCCGAGGCCCGGGTGTCGGTCAGCACGCTCATCGAGGTCGTCAAGCGGGTCGCCCTGGTGGCCGAGCGCACCACCCCGGTGCTGCTCAGCTTCAGCGCCGACGGGCTGGTCGTCGAGGCCGGCGGCTCGGAGGAGGCGCGGGCGAGCGAGGCGATGGAGGCCACCTTCACCGGTGACGCCCTGACCATCGGCTTCAACCCGCAGTACCTCATCGACGGGCTGGCAAACCTGGGCGCGCAGACCGCCGTCCTGTCGTTCGTCGACGCCTTCAAACCCGCGGTGATCTCACCCGCCGGCGAGGATGGCGAGGCCATTCCGGGGTATCGGTACCTCATCATGCCGATCCGCGTGTCTCGCTGATCGCGCCCAGCAACACCAGATCCACGGAGGTAGGAACAGATGCAGCTCGGCCTGGTAGGACTCGGCCGGATGGGCGGCAACATGCGCGAGCGGTTGCGGGCCGCCGGCCACGAGGTGGTCGGGTTCGATCACAACCCGCAGCTGAGCGACGCGGCAAGCCTCGCCGAGCTGGCGCAGAAGCTCGAATCGCCGCGTGCCGTCTGGGTCATGGTGCCCGCCGGCGTCACCGATGCCACGATCGACGACCTCGCCGAGGTGCTCGGTGACGGCGACATCATCATCGACGGGGGCAACTCCCGCTTCAGCGACGACGCTCCGCGGGCCGAACGGTTGAACGAGCGTGGCATCGGCTACGTGGACGTCGGGGTCTCCGGAGGCGTCTGGGGTCGGCAGAACGGCTACGGGCTGATGGTCGGCGGCGCCCAGCAGCACGTCGACCGGCTCATGCCGATCTTCCAGGCGCTCAAGCCGGAGGGCGAGTTCGGCTTCGTGCACGCCGGCCCCGTCGGCGCCGGGCACTACTCGAAGATGGTGCACAACGGCATCGAGTACGGCCTCATGCACGCCTACGCCGAGGGCTACGAGCTGATGGCCGCCTCGGAGCTGGTGACAAACGTCCCGGGCGTCATCAAGTCCTGGCGCGAGGGCACCGTGGTCCGCTCCTGGCTGCTCGACCTGCTGGACCGCGCCCTCGACGAGGACCCGGAGCTGGCCGACCTCAGCGGCTACACCGAAGACACCGGCGAGGGTCGCTGGACCGTCGACGAGGCGGTCCGACTCGCCGTCCCGCTGAACGTCATCACCGCCTCCCTGTTCGCCCGGTTCACCTCCCGACAGGACGACTCACCCGCCATGAAGGCCGTCTCCGCCCTGCGCCAGCAGTTCGGTGGCCACGCCGTCCACAAGCGCTGAGCGGTATCCACACCCTGTGTACGTCCACCGGCTGGAACTGGTCGACTTCCGCTCGTACGAGCGGGTCGCCGTCGACCTCCAGCCGGGGGCGAACGTCCTGATCGGCGCCAACGGCGTCGGCAAGACCAACCTCGTCGAGGCGCTCGGCTACGTGGCGACCCTGGATTCGCACCGGGTCGCCACGGACGCGCCGCTGGTCCGGATGGGCGCCACCTCGGCGGTCATCCGGTGCGCGGTGGTCCACGACGGCCGGGAACTCCTCGTCGAGCTGGAGATCGTGCCGGGCCGGGCCAACCGGGCGCGGCTGGGCCGGTCCCCGGCGCGGCGGGCCCGGGACGTGCTCGGCGCCCTGCGACTGGTGCTCTTCGCTCCGGAGGACCTGGAGCTGGTCCGCGGTGACCCCGCCGAGCGGCGGCGTTACCTGGACGACCTCCTGGTCAACAGGCAACCCCGCTACGCGGGCGTACGGGCCGACTACGAACGGGTCGTCAAGCAACGCAACGCCCTGCTGCGCACCGCGTACCTCGCCCGCAAGACCGGCGGGTCCCGGGGCGGCGACCTCGGCACGCTCGCCGTCTGGGACACCCACCTGGCCCAGCACGGCGCGGAGCTGCTCGCCGGCCGGCTGGAGCTGGTCGCCGCGCTGACACCGCACGTCGCCAAGGCGTACGACGCGGTGGCCGCCGGGCGCGGAGCGGCCGGCATCGCCTACCGGCCGTCGATCGAGCTGGCCGAGCCGACGACCGACCGGGCCACGCTGGCGGAGGCGCTGACCACCGCGCTCGCCGCCTCCCGTACCGCCGAGATCGAACGGGGCACCACCCTCGTCGGCCCGCACCGCGACGAGTTGGCGCTGTCCCTGGGCCCGCTCCCCGCCAAGGGGTACGCCAGCCACGGCGAGTCCTGGTCCTTCGCACTCGCGCTGCGGCTGGCCGGGTACGACCTGCTGCGCGCCGACGGCATCGAACCCGTCCTGGTGCTCGACGACGTCTTCGCCGAGCTGGACACCGGGCGTCGGGAACGACTAGCGGAGTTGGTCGGCGGGGCCAGCCAGTTGCTTGTCACCTGTGCCGTGGACGACGACGTGCCGGCCGCGCTGCGCGGCACCCGCTACGAGGTCGGCGAGGGGACGGTACGCCGTGTCGGATGAACCGGGCACCAGGCGGGCAGGCGCCAACCGCACCGGCAGCGGCCGGCAGGCCGGTGACGCCGCGAACGCGCGTACCGCACAGGCGGGCGCGACCGGCGGCGGCGGGCCGGGCGCGGCGGGTGCCGACGGCGGCGGCGGGCCGGCGGAGGGTGCGACGGGGCCGGAGCTGGCCCGGGCGGTGCTCGACGCGGCGCTGTCCCGCCGGCAGGCGGCGGCGCGCGCCCGGCGTACCCCCGGCGGCGGCTCGGGCACCGACGGCGCCGGCGGCTCGGGACGGCGGCTGCGTGGCTACTCCGGCCCCGGCCCCGACCCGCGCGACCCGCAGCCTCTCAGCGTGGTGCTGAACCGGCTGGTCAAGGCGCGCGGCTGGCAGCAGCCGGCGGCCGAGGCCACCGTGTTCGGCGCCTGGGAGCGGGTGGTCGGCGCCGAGGTCGCCCAGCACAGCCGGCCGGTCAAGCTGGAGAACGGCGAGTTGACCGTGGAGGCGCGTTCGACGGCCTGGGCGACCCAACTACGGCTGCTCGCCGGCTCGCTGCTCAAGCAGATCGCCCAGGAGGTCGGCCACAACGTGGTGCGCAAGCTGCACATCCACGGCCCGGCCGCGCCGTCCTGGCAGAAGGGACCGCGTCGGGTGCGCGGTCGAGGGCCGCGCGACACGTACGGCTGAGCCCGCCCGCTCAGCGCCGCCGCTCGGCGTCGCGGGCCGCTCGCTTGCGGTCGCGCTGCTCCTGGGTGTAGCGCTTGCGCTCGGCCAGGTCGCGTTTCCACGCCTCGCGGGCCGCGGTCGAGCCGCCCTGCACCGCGCCCTGGACGCCGTCGGCCGGCCCGGCGAGGTGTCGGAACGCCCACCGCAGGAGTCGACCGCCCTCGCCCGGTGCCCTGGTGGTCGCGCCGTCCTCGCTCATCTGCCGCCCTCTCGCCCACGTCACACCGAAACGTTGGTGTAGCAATGATTGGTGCACCAACGATCGTTACGATAGTCAGCATGCATCCAGAGAGCAACCGATGAGTGGTCAACCGGAGAGCCTCGACCCGTTGGCACTGGAACAGCAGGTCTGCTTCGCCCTCTCGGTCGCGGCACGCAGCGTGGTGGCCGTCTACCGGCCGCTGCTGGAACCGATGGGGCTGACCCACCCGCAGTACCTGGTGATGCTGGCGCTCTGGCAGCACGCGCCGCTGTCCGGCCGCGACCTCAGCCGCCTGTTGCAGCTCGACCCGGGCACCCTGTCACCCCTGCTCAAGCGGCTCGAAGCGGCCGGCTACCTGCGCCGCGAGCGCGACGCCTCCGACGAGCGCAGCCTCGCCGTCACCCTCACCGCCGCCGGTGCGGCGCTACGCGACCAGGCCGAGCGGATCCCGGCCGCGATCGTGCAACGCCTCGGGCTGCCCGTGGAGGACCTGCAGCACCTGCACGCGGTGCTCACGCAGGTGATCGCCGCGGCAAACCGCCCGGGCGGCGACCAGACCGCCGCAGCGAGCGGGCCGGGCGCTCAGGCGTCGGCGTAGACGGCGAAGCCGCGCTCGGCGCAGCGGCGGTAGAACGCCGCCAGCACGCCCAGCTCCGCACAGGTGAAGTTCCACTGCGGCGGATCACCACTCTCGTCGCGCAGCGCGTCGAGACGGGTCTCCAACCAGCGCAGCTGCTGCTCGGCCAACCGGCCGTCGCCGAGCAGCGAGCGCAGCACCGTGCTCACCGACTCGAAGGTGACCGCCTCGCCGTTCGCGCGGTGCGCGGCCACGAACCGCTCGATGCCGCTCGCGATCCACGAGCAGCCGTCCGGGTCGATCACCGGATCCTCGTCCTCGGCGGCGGCGTCTGTGGCATACAACACACCTTCGAGACCGAGCAGGAGATCCACCAACTCGGTGTACGCGGTCGCCCGGACGGTCCCGGTCTTCGCGATCAGCTCGGCCAGCGCCGCCGTCGGCGCGGAGATCCGCGGCAGGTCGACGATCTCGCCGAAGTCGACGAACTCGGCCGGCGCCACCGGATCGTAGAAGCGGCCGGTCCGCGGCCAGTGCACCGCGACGTTGTCCAGCCCCATCTGTCACCTCTTAGAGAGCACGTGTCGGGTCGATCGGGTCGATCGTCCCGGTTCCGGCCGGTAAAGATCAAGGCCGCTTCCGGAGCGCCGCAAACGTACGGCACGGACGGTTCGGCCGCGACCCCCGACCCGCCCGGGCGCGGGTCAACCCGTTCGGCGGCGGCGCGTCCGATCGGAGCCTGGCGTGTGGGGGGAGTCGCGGGTAACGGGGTTCTGCCGGCTACGGACATCTCAGCCGCCCCGTTGAAGGTGCCGAGTGGTGGTTCTGTCCCCCGCGCACAGTAGGATTGACAGTGAGACGAAGACCCGGTGCGGGGCGAGCGACGGGGCCGGTGGCCCCAGGATCATTCTCCACTCCGGGTCGAGCCGATCGCGATCCGCGGGCAACCGCGGCGACCGGCGCGTTCGACCCGCTGTCCGGAGGTCTCCGGCACCGGTCCGCGCGCCGACGTCGCGTCCTGTCCGCCGAACCCGCGCCCGACGCGCCCTCCCGGCGCCGACGACGCGAGAAAGTGGCCGAGGGTGGCAGCGCAGGACAAGCAGGAGTACGGCGCAGAGTCGATCACCGTTCTCGAGGGGCTGGAGGCGGTCCGCAAGCGGCCCGGTATGTACATCGGGTCCACCGGCGAGCGCGGTCTGCACCACCTCGTCTGGGAGGTCGTCGACAACGCGGTCGACGAGGCGATGGCCGGCTACTGCGACACCATCGACGTGGTACTGCTCGCCGACGGTGGGGTCCAGGTCACCGACAACGGCCGTGGCTTCCCGGTCGACCTCCACCCGAAGCTCAAGAAGCCGGGCGTCGAGGTCGCGCTGACCGTGCTGCACGCGGGTGGCAAGTTCGACGGCAAGGCGTACGCGGTCTCCGGCGGTCTGCACGGCGTCGGCGTGTCAGTGGTGAACGCGCTGTCGACGAAGATGGCCGTGGTGATCCACAAGTCCGGCTTCGTCTGGCGGCAGCAGTACACCAACTCCAAGCCCAGCCCGCTGGAGAAGGGCGAGACCACCGACCGCACCGGCTCTGCGGTCTCCTTCTGGCCCGACCCGGACGTCTTCGAGACGATCGACTTCGACTTCCAGACCATCTACCGTCGCCTGCAGGAGATGGCCTTCCTCAACCGGGGCATCACCATCCACCTGCTCGACGAGCGGGTCCCTGAGGACGAGGACGGCAAGACCCGCGAGGTCACCTTCCGCTACGACGGCGGTATCGCCGACTTCGTCCGGCACCTCAACGCCTCCAAGAACCCGATGCACAAGACTGTGGTCGAGTTCGAGGCGGAGGAGGAGGGCATGTCCCTCGAGATCGCCATGCAGTGGAACGAGTCGTACGGCGAGTCGGTCTACACCTTCGCCAACAACATCAACACGCACGAGGGCGGCACCCACGAGGAGGGCTTCCGGTCCGCGCTGACAAGCGTGGTCAACCGGTACGGCACCGACAAGAAGCTGCTCAAGGGCGACGAGAAGCTCTCCGGCGAGGACATCCGGGAGGGCTTGGCCGCGATCATCTCGGTCAAGCTGACCAACCCGCAGTTCGAGGGCCAGACCAAGACCAAGCTGGGCAACACCCCGGTGAAGAGCTTCGTGCAGCGGGTCTGCAACGACCGACTTGTCGACTGGTTCGACCGCAACCCGGCCGAGGCCAAGACGATCATCCAGAAGGCGTCCCAGGCCGCCCGCGCCCGGATCGCCGCGCAGCAGGCGCGCAAGCTGGCCCGGCGCAAGTCGCTGCTGGAGTCCGGCTCGATGCCGGGCAAGCTGGCCGACTGCCAGTCCACCGACCCGCGCGAGTCCGAGGTCTTCATCGTCGAGGGTGACTCGGCCGGTGGCTCCGCCAAGCAGGGTCGCGACCCACGGACGCAGGCGATCCTGCCGATCCGCGGCAAGATCCTCAACGTGGAGAAGGCCCGGATCGACCGGGTGCTGAAGAACAACGAGGTCCAGGCGCTGATCACCGCGCTGGGCACCGGCATCCACGACGACTTCGACATGGAGAAGCTGCGGTACCACAAGGTGGTGCTGATGGCCGACGCGGACGTCGACGGCCAGCACATCCAGACGCTGCTGCTCACCCTGCTGTTCCGCTTCATGCGTCCGCTTGTCGAGCTGGGCCACGTCTACCTGGCCGCCCCGCCGCTCTACAAGATCAAGTGGAACAAGAGGGGCGACGACGCGCAGTACGCCTACTCCGACCGCGAGCGGGACGGGCTCATCGCGCTGCGCCAGCAGAAGAAGCCGAACGCCAAGCCGGACGACATCCAGCGCTTCAAGGGCCTCGGCGAGATGAACTATCCCGAGCTGTGGGAAACCACCATGAACCCGGCGACTCGTACCCTGCGTCAGGTCACGCTCGACGACGCCGCAACCGCGGACGAGTTGTTCAGCGTCCTGATGGGTGAGGACGTCGAGGCGCGCCGGTCGTTCATCCAGCGCAACGCCAAGGACGTTCGGTTCCTGGACATCTGACGGACCGCGGCGGGCCGGTCGGGGAGCACCCGGCCGGCCCGCCGGTCCACAGAGTTATCCACAGCTTGGCCGGTATCCACAGCCGTTATCCACAGCACGAAAACGACTCTGAGTCTGATAAGGGTATACAGTGACCGATTCTCCCGAGTCCACACCGAACGAGCCCGAGGTCCCCGCCGAGGCCATCGCCGCGGTGGTCGCGCACGACCGGATCGAACCGGTCGGGCTCGAGGTGGAGATGCAGCGCTCCTACCTCGACTACGCGATGAGCGTCATCGTCGGGCGTGCGCTGCCGGACGTCCGGGACGGCCTCAAGCCGGTCCACCGCAAGATCCTCTACGCGATGTTCGACTCCGGCTACCGTCCGGACCGCGGCTACGTGAAGTGCTCCCGCGTCGTCGGCGACGTGATGGGCCAGTTCCACCCGCACGGCGACTCGGCGATCTACGACGCGCTGGTCCGGATGGCACAGCCCTGGTCACTGCGGTATCCGCTTGTCGACGGCAACGGCAACTTCGGCTCGCCGGGTAATGATCCGGCTGCGGCGATGCGTTACTGTATCACCGGAGATGTCCGTATTCGCACTGCCGACGGCAGTGTGCGGATCGGCGACGTCGTGCCGGACGCGGCACCGTCCAGCGAGACCGACATCGACCTCAAGGTCCGCGACCGCAACGGTGACCTGGTCCGCGCCTCCAAGTTCTTCCACTCCGGTGAGCACCCCACGCTGCGGCTGCGCACCCGCGAGGGGTACGAGCTGACCGGCACCCACAACCACCCGGTGCTCTGCCTGGTGGACGTGGCCGGCGTGCCGACCCTGCTGTGGAAGCTGCTCGCCGAGATCTCCCCGGGCGACCGGGTCGTTCTCCAGCGCTCGGTGCCGGACGAGATCGGCTACCCGATGCTGGAGCACGTCGAGGCGGCAGTCCTCGCCGGTGCCTTCGTCAGCGAGGGTTGGGTCTCCCCGGGGCGGGCCGGGTTCAACAACGTCGACCGGGAGTTCTTCGTCCGCGTCCTCGCGGCCTACGACCTGGCCGTCGGTGGGCCCCGCTACGTCAGCGAGCGGGTCATCGCCTCCGGCAGCACCCTGCACGAAATCGACGTGCAGGACCTCACCGCGCTGCGCAAGAGCCTCCTCGGTGACCTGGTGGGGGCCCGCAGTGCCGCGAAGTTCGTTCCCGAGTTCGTCTGGCAGGGGCCGGCCGCGATCAAGCGGGCGTTCCTGCAGGCGCTCTTCGAGGGCGACGGCTCGTCCTCGCTGCTGCCGCGGAACACCATGCAGATCTCGTACTCGACCCGCAGTGAGCGGTTGGCCCGCGAGGTCCAGCAGTTGCTGCTGGAGTTCGGCGTGATCAGCCGGCAGACCCGTTACGACAGCGGCGAGATCAAGGTCGTGGTGACCAACCGCCGTGACGCCCGGATCTTCGCCGCGCACGTCGGCTTCCTCGGTCGGAAGCAGGCCAAGCTGGAGGCCGAGCTGGCCCAGGTGCCGACGAGCAGCACCGCGCTCTCCAGCGACCACGTGCCGCTGGTCGGTGAGTTCATCCGCGAGCACGGCGCGCAGCGCTGGACCGAGCGGGACTGGCTGCGCCGGCACAACGTGGACCGGGTGGAGCGCTGGGAGCGGGATCGCGACGAGATCGCCGCCCGGATCACCAACTCCGAGGTGCTCGACGTGGTCGAGCCGCTCGTCGACGGTCGGTTCTACTACGCCGAGGTGGCGCAGATCACGGATGCCGGCGTGCAGGCGGTCTACAGCGTCCGGGTCGACACCGACGACCACTCGTTCGTCTCCGACGGGTTCGTCAGCCACAACACCGAGTGCAAGCTCGACCCGCTCGCCATGGAGATGCTGCGGGACATCGACGAGGACACCGTCGACCTGCAGGACAACTACGACGGCCGGGCCAAGGAGCCCACGATCCTGCCGTCGCGGATCCCCAACCTGCTGGTGAACGGCTCCGAGGGCATCGCCGTCGGCATGGCCACCAAGATCCCGCCGCACAACCTGCGGGAGATCGGCGCGGCGGTGCAGTGGTGCCTGGAGAACCCGGAGGAGGACGAGGAGACGACCCTCGAGGCGCTGCTCGGCATCGTCAAGGGTCCGGACTTCCCGACGCACGGTCTGATCGTCGGCACGACCGCCATCCAGGACGCGTACCGCACGGGTCGTGGTTCGATCCGGATGCGTGCCGTGGTGGAGGTCGAGGAGGACAAGCGGGGCCGCCCCTGCCTGGTCGTCAGCGAGCTGCCCTACCAGGTCAACCCGGACAACCTGGCCGAGCGGATCGCCGAGCTGATCAAGGAGGGCAAGCTCGCCGGGATCGCCGACATCCGCGACGAGTCCTCCGGGCGTACCGGCATGCGGATCGTGCTGGTGCTCAAGCGCGACGCGGTCGCCAAGGTGGTGCTGAACAACCTCTACAAGCACACCCAGCTTCAGGAGACCTTCGGCGCCAACATGCTGGCCCTGGTCGACGGGGTGCCGCGCACGCTCAACCTGGCCCAGTTCATCCGCTACTACGTCGAGCACCAGATCGACGTGATCCGCCGGCGGACCGCGTTCCGGCTGCGCAAGGCCGAGGAGCGGGCGCACATCCTGCGTGGTCTGGGCAAGGCGCTGGACGCGCTGGACGAGGTGATCGCGCTGATCCGGCGGTCGCCCACCGTGGACGACGCCCGGCAGGGCCTGATCCGGCTGCTGGAGATCGACGAGATCCAGGCGACCGCGATCCTGGACATGCAGCTGCGCCGGCTCGCCGCGCTGGAGCGGCAGCGGATCGTCGACGACCTGGCCAAGCTCGAGATCGAGATCGCCGACCTCAAGGACATCCTCGCCAAGCCGGAGCGGCAGCGGAAGATCGTCTCGGAGGAGCTGGGCGAGATCGTCGCCAAGTGGGGCGACGACCGCCGGACGCAGATCATTCCGTTCGACGGCGAGGTCTCCATGGAGGACCTCATCGCCCGCGAGGACGTGGTCGTCACGATCACCCGCACCGGGTACGCCAAGCGGACCAAGGTCGACCTGTACCGCTCGCAGCGGCGCGGCGGCAAGGGCGTCAGTGGCGCCACGCTGCGGCAGGACGACATCGTGAGCCACTTCTTCGTATGCTCGACGCACGACTGGATCTTGTTCTTCACGAACAAGGGCCGGGTGTACCGGGCCAAGGCGTACGAGTTGCCGGAGGCCAGTAGGGTAGCCAAGGGCCAACACGTGGCCAATCTGCTCGCCTTCCTACCCGACGAGCAGATCGCGCAGATCATCGAAATCCCGAACTACCAGGTAGCCCCCTATCTGGTACTGGCCACGAAGAACGGCCTGGTGAAGAAGACGCGGCTCGAGGAGTTCGACTCCAACCGTTCCGGCGGAATCATCGCGATCAACCTGCGCGATGAGGACGAGCTGGTCGGTGCTGCGCTGGTGGCGCCGGAGAACGACCTGCTGCTGGTCTCGAAGAAGGCGCAGGCGATCCGGTTCAACGCCTCCGACGAGGCGCTGCGGCCGATGGGCCGGGCCACCTCGGGCGTGATCGGCATGCGCTTCACGGACGACGACGTCCTGCTCGCCATGGAGGTCGTTCGGGACGGTTTGGACGTCCTGGTGGCCACGAACGGGGGATACGCGAAACGTACCCCGATCGAGGAATACCCGGTGCAGGGCCGGGGAGGTAAGGGCGTGCTGACTGCGAAGATCACCGAACGGCGCGGTGGTCTGGTCGGTGCCGTGGTGATCGACCCAGACGACGAGTTGTTCGCGATCACCAGCAACGGTGGTGTCATCCGGACTCCGGTGAAGCCTGTACGCCGTACGCGTGACCGGAACACAATGGGGGTCAAGCTGATGGACCTCCCGGACGGCGTGACTATCGTGGCGATTGCTCGCAATGCCGACGAGCCTGACGAACAGGACTAGTTGAATGACGGAGACACAGGCGAAGTCGGGGAACACGGGGACCTCGGCCAACCCGGTCGACGAGGAGGCCGCCAAGGGCGGCACACCAGCGACCGGCCGCGCGGCCGTGGGCCGGGCCACGGTTCCCGCCGACGCGCCTGCCCCGAAATTCACCCGGGCTCCCGGCATGACACCTCCCCCGGAGCAGCCGGGCGAGGACGGGGGTTCGGGCGACGCCAAGGCCGAGACGTCGGCTGCCGAGGCACCGACATCCGCCGGGGTGGCCCCCACGGCGGCCGCACCGACCCCTGCTCGGCCGACGACCACCCAGCCGATCAACACCCGACCCGGTCAGGCGACATCGACCGGGTCCACCGGCACCCAGCCCCGGATCATGCCGGGCATGGGCCAGCCGGACCCGGGGCGTACGGCCGCCGGCGGTCGGCCCGCGAGCGGTGGTGGCCTGCCGCCGGGGATCGGCAACACGTCGGCCGTCGGGGCCGCTCGCGTCGGTGAGGCGGTACGCGCCGCGCGTACCTCGGTCAGCTCGGCGGCGTCTCGCGGACCGCGTCGGGCCCGGCTGAACCTCAAGCGGATCGACCCCTGGTCCGTGATGAAGTTCGCGTTCGCCGTCTCGGTGGTGCTGTTCATCGTCGTGGTGGTCGCCACGTCGGTGCTCTACCTGGCGCTGGACGCGATGGGCGTGTTCCAGAGCGTCAACGACAGCCTCAGCGACCTGGTCAACGCGGGCGGTGGGCAGAGCACCAACGGCTTCCAGATCACCGCCAAGGGCGTGATCCTCAGCTCGGCGCTTATCGGCCTCGTCAACGTGGTGCTGTTCACCGCGCTGGCCACGCTGGGAGCGTTCGTCTACAACGTCTGCGCCGACCTCGTCGGCGGGATCGAGCTGACGCTCGCCGAGCGGGACTGAGTGTGACCGGGGCGCCGGGGCACCGCGGAATGCGGTCGCTCCGGCGTCCCGTGCTCGGGTAGGTTTTGCAGGCGGCGACGGCCCGGCTCGCAGGGTCGGACCCCGATTTGGGGCCGGCGGAGCGCATGGGTTAATCTTGCTCGTCGCAACGCGGGGCTATAGCTCAGTCGGTTAGAGCGCAGAGCTGATAACTCTGAGGTCGATGGTTCGATTCCATCTAGCCCCACCGCACATCGTCCGACGCTAGTCGAGCGCGAGGGGTCGCCCCATGTTCAAGAAGCTGCTGATCCTGGCCGGCGTCGTCGGCGTGGCTGCCGTCGTCTTCAACAAGGTCAAGGCCGCCAACGACGAGCGTGCCCTGTGGCACGAGGCGACCACCGCGCCCGACCTGCGCTGACGTCCGGCGGCGATGACGCCGTCGCCGCTCACGGGGCCCTAGCTCAACTGGCAGAGCACTGCCTTTGCAAGGCAGGGGTTAGGGGTTCGAGTCCCCTGGGCTCCACCAACCTCCACGAAGTCGTCTCACCACCGCGATCGCGGCCGGCATCGCACCCGTCCTCGCTGGGTCACCCTCACCCGAAGCGGTCGGCCGAGCACAGGTAGCAGTTGTCTAGTCCCACCTGATGCTTGACAGATCAGTCCCAGCACATGCGCGACAGTCGGCCTTGGTTGCTCAGTTGCCCTGGTTACAGTCAGTGCCACCGCACCCCAGTCCTGCACCTACGCTTCTGGCCAGTCGGACGCGATGACCAATGGGACTGAGTCCGGCGCGCGGTAGTCGTCACCAGGAAAATACTCGATGTGCTGATGCCGGTGGACGGTCCGGTCATCGGCGGTCTCGGCTTGCTCAGCCACACCATCGAGCGCGTCCCAGATAATGTCGAGATACTCACGCCCGCCGGAGAAATGCAGCCTGGTCCCGCCTTGCAGACTGACAAGCAGCGGGCCCGCGGTCGCCTCTTGACTGACGGCCCCGTCGGTCACCGCCACCTCAAGGGGCTCAGCATGATGGCGTAGCAGCCGGCTGAGGGCGCGGAGCGCAGCCGGCGGACCGGCAAACTCCAGCTCGTCGTCGCTGACGGAGAGACGGCAGCGTCGGTGATCGTCCATCGGCGCATTGTCCCTCACCGCGGCCCCTGCCGTCGGCCACCGTGAAGGCCTCCGCGAGCGCCTTGAGGATCATGTCGGGGGCAGCTCACTACGCGGAGGAAGCGTGGGATACGAGATACACATCAGCCGGGCCGAGGAGTACTACGACAGCGAAGAGAATCCCATCGCTCCGGAGGAATGGCTGTCCTACGCGGAGAGCAACCCCGCGCTCAGGGCAGCCGGATGGCTCGGCTGGGACGAGGACCGCCAGCCCATCTTCGAGTACACCTGCGTTGACGGAAGCGTGGTTTCGCTGACCTGGTTCGAAGGTGGCATCAACATCGAGGGTCACTTCGACAGCGACCCCTACCGGGAGTTCGGAGCCCTCGCCGAGGACTTGCGAGCCAACCTCCAGGGCGACGAAGGAGAGCGATACACCGCGGACGGGGTCCTTCCGCCCACTCGGTAGACCGTGGGGCTTCGCCCCGTCGCGGCGGCGGAGTTGCTGGCCTGCCCACTTGTCGCCGGTGATGGTCGGCTGGCGAAGGCCAGCGGCCTCCGCTGCGAGCGACCGTTCACACGTGCGGCGTGAGGGCGGGCGGCGTGAGGGGCGCGGTCTCGCCGCGGGCGATGGTGCGTACCTGCCGAACCCAGCCGCGGCGGCGGGCCTCGTCGACGAAGTGCGCCAGCGGGGAGCGGAAGACCGGGTAGTCGTCGTAGTGGATAGGCACGGTCAGCTTCGGGCGGACCAACTCCACCAGGTCGGCGCCCTGCCGAGCGTCCATGGTGACGAGGATTCCGGCGATCTTGGTGCCGCCGAGGTGGATCAGCATCGCGTCGATGTCCGGGTAGCGCTCGGGGATGTCGGTGAGGAGCGGCCGGTTGAGCGTGTCGCCGGTGACGTACAGCCGGAACTCGCGCCGCCCGCCGCGTTCCACGTCGATCATCGTGCCCATCACGTCGGGCAGCAGCCGGTCCAGCGCGCCGGGGCCATGCTTGCCGGGCATCGAGGTCAGCCGGACTGTCGTACCGTCGCGGTGCAGCTCTCGTGACGACCAGGTCGGCAGGCCCTCGGCGGCGCGGAAGCCCCAGCGGCGCAGCTTGCGTTCGGCGGCGGGCGTCGTGACGATGGGCAGCTCTCGGTCCAACTCCCGGCGGGCCACCCGGTCGAAGTGGTCGCCGTGCAGGTGGGACAGGACCACGGCGTCCAGGTGGGGAAGCAGGGCGATCCCCAGCGCCGGGTCCGTGCGTCGGCGCGACCACAGACCCTTTCCGAGGTACGCCCGCTGGCCGCGATGCAGGAAGTTGGGGTCGGTCAGCAGGGTTAACCCGCCGATCCGCAACACTGTCGTCGCGGTGCCGATGAACGTCACCTGTGGATGCTCGGCCGTCATGTGCACCTCCCTCCGGCTCCGGTACCCCAGCCGGTCCCGCTCAAGCCTCAGCCCCGGAAGGGGCGGTCTCCTCGGGACCGGGCTGCGCGAGGTCTGGTCGCGCCGACGGGAGATGCTCCACCAGTTTGGTGAGCGCCCCGTTGGCGAAGGTCGCGCCGAGCGCCGATCCGGCGCCGATCGTCCAGCCCACCGGGCCGAGCGGCGTGCAGCCGAAGAACTGACTCACCCCCGGCGTCTGCACCACCACGACCAGCACTCCCAGCGACGCCGCCGTGGACGCCAGCACGGCCGGGCTGGTGCCGCCGGCCAGGATGGTCTGGCCGAGCTGGGTGCCGACGAGCGAGACGAGGGCGACAGTTCCCGCCCGGCGCTGGCGTCCGGTGTACCGGGCCAACGTCCAGCCGACAGTCGCGCCCAGCGTGGTGGACGCCGCGCGGAGCCCGATCTCCCTGGTGAGGGTCTCGCCGAGCGATTGGTCGGGGCCCTCCCGGAGCAGCCCGTCGGTGCGGTCCGAGGCGGGAGGGCGGACGGCGATGGCCAACGCCGGCGCCAGGTCGGTGAGCAGGTTGACGAGCAGCAGTTGCCGGCCGGTGAGGGCGGAACGGCCGGTCACCGCGGCGGTGAGCACACTGAACGCGATCTCGCCGAGGTTGCCGCCGACGAGGATGCTCAACGCGTGGCGGACCGACGACCACATCGCGCGGCCCTCGACCAGTGTGGCGATGATGGTCTCCAACCGGTCGTCGGTGACCACCAGGTCGGCGGCGGCCCGGGCCGCTGGTGTGCCGCGTTGACCGAGGGCGATGCCGACGTCGGCCAGCCGGATCGCCGGAGCGTCGTTGGCGCCGTCGCCGGTCATCGCCACGGTGCGCCCGCACTTCTGCAACGCCTGGATGATGCGTACCTTGTGCGCCGGGGTGCAGCGGGCCACCACGTCGGTGTGGGCCAGCCGTTCGGCGAGCGCGTCGTCGTCGAGTTGGTCGAGTTCGGTGGCGGTGACCACCCGCTGTTCGTCGTGCTCGCTGATGGTGGCGGCGATCGCCTCGGCCGTGGCCGGGTGGTCACCGGTGATCATGATGGTGTGGACGCCTGCCTGCCGGATCCGGCGTACCGCCGGGGCGGCGCTCTCCCGGACCCCGTCCGCGAGGGCCAGGAACCCCACGAAGGTCAACCCGCGGACGTCCGCGTCGGTGACCTGCCCGGCGTCCACCTGGCACTCCGCGACGGCCAGGATCCGGTGCCCCGCTCCGGCCCGGTCGGCCAGCAGGCGTTGCAGTTCCGCGCGGCCGGCGTCGTCGAGCGGCTCCTGCCGACCGTCCATACGCCGTGTCGCGCAACGCGGCAGCACCGTCTCCGGGGCGCCCTTGACGCTCAGCAGCAGGCGACCCTCGGCCTCACCGATGCTCGCGTGGTAGCCGCGGGACGGCTCGAACGGCAGCCCACCGGCCGCGCGCCAGCCGGCGGCGCCGGTCTGCTCCACCACCTGAGCCGTGGCGGCGCCCCGCCGGACCGCCCGGTCGGTCTGCAACGCCAAATCCTCCGGCTTGGCCGCGGCGGGGGTGGCCCGCAGCGCCGTGGCGAGGGTCAACCGGAGCCGGTCGTCGAGCCGGTCCACCGGGGCGTACCGGTCGCCGACCCCGTCGCCGACCCCGGCGAGCAGCAACTGACCCTCGGTGAGGGTGCCGGTCTTGTCGAAGCAGAGCACGTCGACCCGGCCCAACGCCTCGATGGTGCGCGGGTTGCGGACCAACGCACCGTGCTCGGCCAGCCGCCGGGCGGCAGCCAGCTGCGCGGCGCTGACGAGAAACGGCAACCCCTCGGGCACCGACGCCACGGCGAGGTTCGCTGCGGTCGCCGCCGTCTCGGCCAGCGGTACGCCCCGCAGCAGTCCCGCGCCGGCCACCGCTATCGCCGACCCGGCGGCCAACGGGATGGCGGCGCTTGTCAACGAGCCGAGCCGGGCCTCCACTCCGCTGGTCGGAGGCGCCTGCTTCACCAGCGCCAGACTGCGCCCGGACTCGGTGTCGACGCCGGTCGCCACCACCACGGCGGTTCCGTGGCCGGCGGCGACCGTGGTGCCCTCGTACAGCATGGAGTGCCGGTCGGCGATGGCCGCGGCGACGACAGCGCGGTTGCTCTTGGCGACCGGCAGCGACTCGCCGGTCAGCGACGACTCGTCCGCCTCCAACCCGACCGATTCGAGCACCCGGCAGTCCGCCGGTACCGAGTCTCCCGGTTCGAGGGTGATGACATCTCCGAGGACGAGGTCCTCGGCCGCGACGACCCGCTCGGCGCCGTCGCGGCGGACCCGCGCGGTCACCGCCGAACGGGACAGCAGCTCCGCCAGCGACCGTTCGGTGTTGCGTTCGTGCACCGCCCCGATCAGGGCAGACCCGCCGACGACGCTGCCCACCAACGCGGCGTCGACAAGCGAGCCGAACGACGCGGAGAGCACCGCACCGGCGGCCAGTACGGGGGTGAGCGGATTGGACAACTCGTCCAGGAACGCCCGCAGCAGGCCACCACCGGCGGGTGTGTCGCCGCCGCCCGGCCCCTGGCCGTCGTGGCGGCGGTGCGCCTCCGCGCTGGCCAGCCCGTCCGGCGTGGTGCCCAGACGGTCGAGCACGGTCCGGACCGGCATCAGGTGCCAGGCGGTCGCCACCGGCGCCGGAGTGTCCGACCGGTCGGGCAACCGGCGGGCCTGCCAGACCCCGTTGGCGAAGGCCAACCCTGCCGCGCCGTTGACCGCGACGAGCGACCGGTGTGGCAGCTGGGTCGGTGGGGCGGTGAACGCGCCCAGCGCCCCGAGTCCGGTGCCCGCCATGGCGAGCTTGATGTTCTGCTGCGTCATCCGCCGGGCCGCCCCGGTCGCCTCGATGACCAGGGCGACCACCCGCAGGTCGGTGCCGACCAGCAGGTGCGCTCCCCACGGGGGCAACTCGTCCGGAGCGGACATGCCCAGCCCGCAGTCGGACGCGCCGAGCGCCGCCCGGTCCCCGGAGACCAGCATCACCACCGCCCCGTCGCGCTGCAACGCGCGTACGGAGTCGGCCAGGCGATCCCCGCCGGGCAGTAGCGCGTCGGCGAAGCCGTACCGCTGATCGTCGCCGCCGGCCACGATCAGCTTCAGGCCGGCGTGCCGGGCGGCGGCCGGTAGGCCGTCGACACCCGGCGCGGGCTCGGGTTCGACCCGCAGCAGTGCCGCGAGTCGGTCGGAGTGGGTGAGCCCGAGCAACTGCCCGCCCGCCGCGCGCAGCCGCTCGCCGTCGGGTACGTCACCGGGACCGACCGCCGGGAGGTGGTCCAGGGGTGCCAGCCGCCAGCCGTCCCGCTCCCGTGAACCGGTCGGGTCGGTCGGATCGAAGAGCGCGAACGCCCGATCCGCCACCTCGTCGATGTCCACCTCGGACGCCGGGGCCAGGTCGGCGAGGACGCCCCGCTCCGAGCCGAGCACCGCGGCGTCCAGCACCAGCGTGTCGATCCGGTCCAGCTCCCGCAGCACGCCACGGTCCATCGCGATCACCCCGCGCCGGGCGAGGACCCGGCCGAGCTGTGCCGCGTACCCCTCGCGCCCGCTGCCCGGGGCCTTGGGCAGCGCGGACAGGCCCAGCGCGGCAGCTCGCTTGCGCCCGGCGAACGGCGTCGCGGCGACCGCTGCCGCCGTGCCGGCGGCCAACATCCGGTTGATGTAGCGCTCGACCGGGCCGTCCGGCTTCGGGCGGGGACGGTCGACCGCCGGCCACCGCGCGGTGGCGCGCTCCGGGTCACCTGTCAGCCGGGGCTCGGCCTTCTCCCACGCGGTGAGTTGGGCCCGCGCCTCGCTCCACTGCACCATCCGTTGGGCGCCGTCGAGAACGATCCCCGTCCAACGGCCGGTCAGACCCTGCACCACCGCCTCGGCCAGCGGAAAGATGACGTCGGCGCGGGGGTCGGAGCGCAGCCGCCGGCCCACGAACGCGTGCAGCTTCGGTTGCAGGTCACCGGCGGCCAGCAGGCCGGCGACCTCGCCGGGCAGCGGCGCGAACGGGAGGAGTCGGGTGGCCGCCGAGATGGTCAGGCCCAGCGCGTCCGAGGCGAGCGCGCCCAGTGTGCGTGGGGTTCGCGGCCCCTCCTCCGGCGGGTGTGGGGGCGGAATCTCCGGGTCCGGCTCGTGGTCGCAGGTCCGCTCGATCCGGTCGATGGTGGCGATGAGGTCCCGCAGTCTCGGCTCGGGCGCCTGTACGGCCACCACCACCCGGCCGGACGGGGCGTTCACCCGGGCCCAGGCCACTCCGGGCACCCGCTCCAACGCGGTCTCCACCTGCCGGGCCAACCGATCGCCGCCGTCCTGACAGACGCCGTGCACCTCGATGTGGTGTCGGCCGGGGCGCGACCAGACGCGACGCCGAGTCAGCCCTGCCGTCCGGGCCAGCCGGGTCGCCGCGGACCCGACGGTCCGGGACGCCTCCCCGACCAGGTGCGGCACGCCGATGGACGGCAGGAGGCGGCCGGCGACGCGACCCGCCGCCGTCATCGAGGCGTACGGCCGGACGGACGCCGACCCGACGTCCCGTTGTCGCTGCTGGTGCCGTCGGTCATCTCGTCCTCCCACCGCTTCACGTCCGGCGGCCTGGCTTCCCGACCTGGCGTCCGTTATGCCCCTTGGAGCGCCGGAACTTTGCGGGGTCGGCCGCGCATGGACGGGGTGGGCTGTGGAAACCGACGACCACTACCGGACACGGGGGAGGCCGGAATGAGCACCTTGACGCGACATCTCAACGGCGCACACGAGAACGTCCGGATGTATCGCCGACGGTTCGAGCTGCCGATGCTGGGCGAGGTGGCGGTGCCACCACCGGACAAGATCGCCTACTACGCCGGGCTCGGTGTGCTGGCCGCGTTGCAGGTGATCGAATGGCCGCTCGCCCTGGTGATCACCGCCGGGCACGTCCTGGCGGACCAGCACCTGTCGGGACTGGTACGCGGCGTCGGGGAGGCGCTCCAGGAAGCCTGACGAGAGCCGGGTCACCACCTGTTGACATGAATGCGGGTTGAGGTCGCAGGCTCGGTGCATGTCGAGCCGAACCGTCACCCCCGTACCGGCCCCCGCGGGGCTGTTCGTACCCCGGCTGCGGGCGATGACTGTGGGCAGCGTCGCCCTGGTGTCGCTGCTGGCGTTCGAGGCGTTGGCGGTCGGCACTGCCATGCCGACAGTCGCGCGCAGCCTGGACGGTCTGGCGCTGTACGGCATCGCGTTCGGTGGCCCGTTCGCCGCCGGTGTGCTGGCCATGGTCGTTTCCGGGATCTGGTGTGACGCACGGGGGCCACGAGGACCGATGTGGCACGGCGTCGGGTGGTTCGTGGTCGGGCTGCTGATCGCCGGGACCGCGCCGGTGATGACCGCGCTGGTGGTCGGACGGGTCGTACAGGGGTTCGGCTCCGGGTTGCTGTCGGTGGCGCTCTACGTGATCGTCGGGCAGGCGTACCCGGAGGAGTTGCATCGGCGGATCTTCGCCGCGTTCGCGGCGGCGTGGGTCGTACCGTCGCTTGTCGGGCCGGCGCTCGCCGGTCTGATTGTCGAATACCTGGGCTGGCGTTGGGTCTTTCTCGTGGTGCCGGCGGTGGCCGTCCCGGCGGTGTTGCTGATCCAGCCGGGCCTGCGGTCGCTCGACCGGACCGTGCCGACCCGGCCGCCGGCCGGCGCGGTGGCCCGCATCGGCTGGGCCTGTGGGGCGGGCGTGAGCGCCGCACTGCTGCACATCGGGGGACAGCAGCGCGGCGCGGCGGCCCCGGCGGTGATCGCGGTCGCCCTGGCCGGCCTGCTGGTCTGCGCTCCGCGACTGCTGCCACAGGGGTTCCTGCGGGCGGCCCGCGGGCTGCCCACAGTTGTCGGTCTGCGTGGTCTGGCGTCGGCGGCGTTCGTCGGCGCGGAGGTGGTCATCCCGTTGATGCTCTCCCGGCAGCGGGGACTGTCGCCGACCGCGGCCGGCCTCGTTCTCACGGTGGGCGCGTTGGCCTGGTCGGTGGGCTCCTGGGCACAGGGCCGTTTTGCGCAGCCGGCCTCCCGGGCCACCCTGCCCCGCGTCGGGTTGTGCTGCATCACGGCCGGCACCGCGACTGTGGCGCTGGTAGTGCGACCCGAGCTGCCGGTGGCCGTCGCCGTGCTGGGCTGGGCGGTGGCGGGGCTCGGCATGGGCCTGCTGTACCCGTCGTTGTCGGTGCTCACCCTGGAGTTGTCGGCACCCGGTGAGCAGGGGCGCAACAGTTCGTCGCTGCAACTGGGCGACTCGCTCTTCGCGGCGACCGTGCTGGCGCTCACCGGTGCCGTCCTGGCCGCCGGGAGCGCGCCCGGCTCCGCCAGCTACGTGGTGACCCTGGTGGTGGCGGCCGGTCTGGCACTGCTCGGCGTGCTGCTGGCCGGCCGGGTGGTGGTGGACGGGACCCCACGGCCGGGTGGGTGATCCGCCGGGGATCCGCCGTGTCCGTGCGGGGTGGGCGCGAGGATGGCAGGCGATGAACTTCCTGACCGTCCTGCCGCTGGCCGTGGTGATGGTCGCCGGGACCCAACTGGTCGTGGCGGTCTTCCTCGCGTCGTCCGACCGGCCCCGGGCCGCGTCGCTGGGCTTCCTCGCCGGCGCCGGCCTGGTGGTCGCCGCCGGGGTGGCAGTGAGCTGGTTGCTGACCCGGCTGCTGGGCGGGTTGGCGACCGACGCCAGCGAGGCCGCCAGCAGGATCGATCGTGGCCCGGCCATCGACCTGGTGGTGCTCGCGCTGCTGGTGAGCCTGGCCCTGGTGGTCTGGCTGCGCCGCAACCGGTCCGGGCCACCGCGCTGGTTGGGCAGCGTCAGCCACGCCGGTCCACGCTGGGCCGCGCGGACGGGGGCGCTCCTCTTCGTGGTGACACCCACCGACGACCTCACCATGGCGACTGTGGGCGCGACAGTGGCCCGACACGACCTCCCGTGGTGGCACCTGGTGCCGTTCGTGCTGCTCACCGTGCTCCTGCTCGCGGTGCCGTTGCTGGCGTTGGTGCTGCTCGGGCAGAAGGCGGCGCGGGTGCTGGCCCGGATGCGGGAGTGGGCCGAGGGGCACTCCTGGATCGTCAACGAGATCGTGATCGCGTTCTTCGCGCTGCTGACAGTGCTGGACCTGATCCGCTCGGGGTGAGCCGTCACGTGTGCCGTCGCGCGGCCGTCATCAGCACGACGGGTCCGCGGAGGAGGAGGGGACGATGAGGGTTCTGGTCACCGGGGCTGGTGGTCGTCTGGGGAGCGACGTGCTGGCGCGGCTGCGCGACGACGGCATGAGCGTGCGGGCCAGCAGCCGCCGGCCGCGTACCGGCTCGGACGTCGAGTGGGTAGTGGTCGACCTGGCCACCGGGGACGGGCTGGCCGAGGCGGTGACCGGGGTGGACGCGGTGCTGCACCTGGCGTCCTCGCCCAGGGGGCGTACGCACCAGGTGGACGTGCTGGGCACCCGTCGGCTGGTGGTGGCCGCCGCCACGGCCGGCGTCCCGCACCTGGTCTACATCTCGATCGTCGGGGTGGACCGGGTGCCGATCCCGTACTACAGGCACAAGCTGGCGGCCGAGCAGGTGGTCGCGGCCGGTCCGGTGCCGTGGTCGGTGCTGCGCGCCACCCAGTTTCCCCAGTTCCTCGACGAGCTGGTGGCGGCCAGCGCGCGGCTGGGCCCGGTGCTCGGTGACCGGGCGGTGCTCGCCCAGCCGGTCGACCCCGGTGAGGTGGCCGCCCGGCTCGCGGCCCGGCTGGCCGCCGGCCCGCTCGGTGGCATCGAGGAGTTCGGTGGGCCGCAGGTGCTCCGCTTCGACGAGGCGGTCCGTGCCTGGCGGGAGGCGCGGGGGTCACGCCGACCGCTGCTGCCGGTACGGATTCCCGGCCGGCTCGGGCGTGAGCTGCGCGCCGGTGGGCTGGTCACCGAGGCGCTGCCGCGCGGTACGCGTACCTGGGCCGACCACCTCGCGGACACGTACGGGGGAACCACGCGGAGATGAGAGGGATGTCGGTTCACGTTCGTCTTACGGTGACGCCATGTTCGTTGTCGTCACCACGGTGATCCTCTACGTCTTCGGTTTCGTCTTCCTCTACGGCGTGATCCGGCTGGGTGTCCGGCACGCGCTGGAGGACCTGGAACTGCAGCGGGCCCGAGCCCGGCGCGAGGAGGAACTGGCGGCCGCCCGCGACCAAACCTTCCTGCGCGACAACGCGTTCCTCGCCGGCAGTTGAGCCGCGACGTGGAGGTGGTGTCACGAGACGGCCCGGGAGTCGGCGGGCGATCCGGCGGCGCGGGTGCGAGGATCGCACCCGTGATGGGAACGTTGAAGACCGAACCGGCCCGAGCCCGCCTGGATCTGCTCGCCGCGCCGGTGGCGGAGGCGATCGCCCAGTGGCCCGCCGACGCGCCGGTGGACGTCGACGACGTGCTGGTCGCGCCGATCGACGCCGATCTCGCCGACACGGCGGCGTTCTGTGCGGCGTACGAGGTGGGGCTGGACGTGTCGGCCAACTGTGTCGTGGTGGCCGGGAAGCGCGAGGGTGTGGTCCGCTACGCGGCCTGCATCGTGTTGGCCACCACCCGGGCCGACGTGAACGGCGTGGCCCGGCGGGCGCTGGACGTGCGCAAGGCGAGCTTCGCCCCGATGGACGACGCGGTCGAGTTGACGGGCATGGAGTACGGCGGCATCACCCCGATCGGGCTGCCGGCCCAGTGGCCGATCCTCGTGGACGCGCGGGTGATCGCCACCCCGCACGTGATCATCGGCTCGGGCGTACGGCACAGCAAGATCGCGCTGCCGGGGCCGGCGCTGGGCGCGCTGCCGGGTGCGCAGGTGGTGGAGGGCCTGGCCAGGCCTGCCTGACCAGTTGCCGACATCAATACCGTTGCACGTGAAACATCGCTAGCGCGCCGCGGCCTCCCGCTGCTCGACCTCGGCCAGCGCGGCGAGGAGCGTCTCCGTCTCCTGGGCGCCGCTCACCGCGTACTTTCCGGCCAGCACGAACGTCGGTACGCCCGTGATGCCCAGGTCGCGGGCGGCGGCCAACTCGGCGGCGAGTTCGGCGGCCCGCTCGTTGGAGTCGAGGAACCGACGGGCGTCGGCGGCGTCCAGACCGATGCCGCCGGCGACGGTGGCGAGCGCCTCCCGCGAGCCCAGGTCGACGCCCTCGGTGAAGTGCGCCTGGTACAGCGCCTCCACCATCTCGGCCGCCCGACCGTGCTCGGCGGCGTAGGCGACCAGGCGGTGTGCGTCGAAGGTGTTCGCGGCCACCGCGCGGTCGTAGTCCAGCCGAAGCCCGTCACCCGCCGCGGCCTGGACCACCCGCGCGATCATCTGCCGGGCGCGCTCCGGCCCGCCGAACTTCTCCGCCAGCGCGTCGATGACCGGGCGGGGCGCCGGCACCGGCGACGGGTCGAGCTGGAACGGCCGGTACCGGACGGTCACCTCGCCGTCGTAGCGGGCGATTGCCTCATCCAGTCGTCGCTTGCCGAGGTAGCACCACGGGCAGACGACGTCGGCGTAGATCTCGATCTCCATGATCGGTGGCAACTGCCCGCTCAGTCGAGTTGTTCCCGGACCTGCCGCTTGAGCCGGCCCAGGATCGCCGTGCCGCCGCGTACCCGCAGCGGGCTGATCGCCTGGGCCAGGCCCATCCGCTGGTAGAGGTCGTCCGGCACGGCCAGTACCTCCTCGGCGCTCGCGCCGGCCAGACCCTCGGCGAGGATCCCGGCGAACGCCCGGGTGGTGGGCGCCTCCGGCGGGCAGTCGAAGAGGGTCTCGACGGTCCCGTCCGCTGCCACCTGGGCGCGCAGGAAGAACGCTGTCTGGCACTCGGGCACCTGCTCCATGCCCTCGTGCCCGGCAGCGTCGGCGGGAAGCGGCGGGATGACGTCGGCGTACTCCAGCAGCATCTCCAGCACCAGGTCGCGTGGCGCGGCAGCGAACTCGTCGACGATCTCGGCCAGTCGGGCCGGCATGTCAGCCATGAGTCGAGGCTACCGCCGGCCGTTCCTAGACCGTCGGCGACTGTTCGCTGATCTCGCTCAACGCGCTTGTCGGGTCGAGCTGCATGGCCAGGTCGCCGAGCGACACGATCCCCACCAGCTTGCGGTCGCTGTCGCAGACCAGCACCCGGCGGATGCCCCGGTCCCGCATGAGCGCCGCGGCCTCACCCGCCGTGCAGTGCTGCTCGATCATGACCACCTCGCGGGTGACGATCGAGCCGATGGTGGTGGACGCCGGTGAGCTGTTCTCGGCCACCGCCCGGACCACGATGTCCCGGTCGGTGAGCATGCCGGCGAGGGTGGCGCCGTCGGTGACCACCACGTCGCCGATGTCCGCCTCCTTCATCACCCTGGCCGCCTCGTCCAGGGTGGTCTCGGCCGACAGGTACACCACCTGCTTGGTCATCACGTCGCTGACCCGGTAACCGGTCATGAGATCCTCCGAAGACGTATCACCCGATCCGACTGCACTACCCCGTGACGCGGCGGCTACACCAGGTTCCCACGCTCCCGGCGTGCCTCGTCGACAATCCGCTCCACCACGGCGTCCACCGGCAGCTCCGCGCGCCCGTCGCCGGCCCGCTCGCGCAACTCCACGTACCCGTCGGCCAGTCGGCGGCCGACCACGACGGTGCGCGGGATGCCGATCAGCTCCGCGTCGGTGAACTTCACCCCGGCCGAGACGTGCGTCCGGTCGTCGACAAGCACCCGCAGGCCGGCGGCGGCCAGGCGTCCGCCGAGGTCCAGCGCCGCGTCCAGCTGCGGGCCCTTGCCGGCGACCACCAGGTGTACGTCGCACGGCGCGACCGCCGCCGGCCAGACGAGTCCCCGGTCGTCGTGGTGCTGCTCGGCGATCGCCGCGACAGCCCGGGAGATCCCGATGCCGTAGCAACCCATTGTGGGCCGGACCGGCTTGCCGGCCGGCCCGAGCACGTCGACAGCGAACGCGTCGGTGTAGCGGCGACCGAGCTGGAAGATGTGCCCGATCTCGATGCCCCGCCGGATGGTCAGCTCGCCGTCGCCGCAGGCGGGGCACCTGTCGCCGGCCCGCACCTCGGCCGCCTCCACCGTGCCGTCGGGCGTGAAGTCCCGCCCGCAGACCACGCCCGTCGCGTGTCGACCCGGCTCGTTGGCCCCGGTCAGCCACGCCGAGCCGGTCACCACCCGGGGATCGACGAGGTAGCGGATACCAAGCTTGCCGAGCACCTGCGGCCCGATGTACCCGCGCACCAGCTCCGGATGCTCGGCCCACTCGTCGAAGACGGCCACCTGGGCGGGCTCCAACGCGGCCGTGAGGCGCTTCAGGTCGACCTCCCGGTCACCGGGCAGCCCGATCACCAGGAGTTCGGCCCGCTCGGCGCCCGGCTGACGAACGGTCAACACCACGTTCTTCAGGGTGTCGGCGGCGCTCCAGTCGTCCCGGTCACCGAGGCGGCGGGCGTTCGCCACCTCGACCAGACTGGCGATCGTCGCGGTCTCCGGCGTGTCGTACACCTCGGCCGCGGGCGCGGTGGTGGGGTCGCCGGCGGCGGGTGCCCGGGTGACGACGGCCTCGGTGTTCGCCGCGTAGTCGCAGGCGGTGCAACCGACGTACGTGTCCTCACCGACCGGGGTCGCGGCCAGGAACTCCTCCGACGCCGAGCCGCCCATCGCACCGGACATCGCGTGCACCACCGTGTGGTCCAGGCCCAGCCGGTCGAAGATCCGCTGGTACGCCGCCCGGTGCCGGGCGTACGCGTCCCGCAGCCCCGCCTCGTCCAGGTCGAAGGAGTACGCGTCCTTCATCAGGAACTCCCGGCCACGCAGCAGGCCGGCCCGGGGCCGCGCCTCGTCGCGGAACTTCGTCTGCACCTGGAACAGCGTCACCGGAAAATCCCGGTACGACGTGAACAGGTCCTTGACCAGCAGCGCCGCCATCTCCTCGTGGGTGGGCGCCAACAGGTGCTCGGCGCCGCGCCGGTCGGCGAGGGTGAAGAGGAGGTCGCCGTACTCCGTCCACCGGCCACTGGTCCGGTACGGCTCGGCGGGCAGCAGCGCCGGGAAGTGCACCTCCTGGTCGCCGATCGCGACCAGCTCGGCACGTACCACCTCGGTGATCCGGTCGAGCACGAGCTTGCCCAGCGGCAGCCACGTGTAGCCGCCCGGTGCGGCGCGACGGATGTAACCGGCGCGCAGCAGCAGCCGATGGCTCGGCACCTCCGCGTCGGCCGGATCCTCGCGCAGGGTCCGCAGCAACAGGGTCGACATGCGTAGCAGCATTCGCGCAGATTAGTACCGCGAGTCCCGACTCCACGATCCAATTCGGCCGCGTTGCCCGACGGCAGGTTGCCGCTGGAGTCATCTGACGCCGGGGAGGCGGCCCTCGCAGCGGACGTCCGGGTCGACCACCGGCCGCCGGGGCATCATCCAGTTCAGCGCGGTCTCCTCCACCGGCCAGCCACGTACCGACACCAGGCTGTACGGAACCGCCGCCGGCTGTGGGCAGAGGACCTGCGACTCGACCCACCCGTTGGGCAGGAACCGTACGGTGGCGGTCCGGTCCAGCACGATCGTCGACGTGTCGGTCACCGCGATGAGCGCGCCGAGCACCACCTGCCGGCCGTCGGCGGCCGACGGGGGGCCGTCCGGGGTTGCCGCGCCGCCGTCCCCCGGAACGGTCACGGCCTCGGCCGAGGCCGCGCCTCCCGACGAGCGCGTGGCCGGGCCGCCCGGGGCCGACGAGGCTGAGGCTTGCGGGGCCGTCGCGGTCGATTCCTTCGGGACCACCTCGACGGCGGCGGTGGGCAGCAGCGGCACCCGGAGGAAGACCGCGCCCATCACCACCGGAAGCACGGCGGCGACAGTGAACGCCAGGCCGTGGGTAAGTGTCGGAGCGATCCAGCCGGGGATCGGGCCGGTGAGCAGCAGGGTGGCGGCGGGCGGCACCGCCAGCAGCGCGGCGGTGGCCAGCTCGTCATGCTGGTACGCCGCCCAGATGGCCGGGCCCAGCACGGTGTACGCCAGGACCGCCGCGGCCAACGGCAGGGCCACGCTGACCACCAGGATCCGGGTCGGTTGGTCGGGGTGCAGGTAGCGGGTGCGCAGCGCCAGCAGCCAGAGGCCGAGCATCAGCAGCGACGGCAGGAAGCGGAGCTGCCAGGTGAGCGCCCCCAACGCGACGGCCGCGGTGATCACCCAGCCCGGGGTGCGTGCTGTCCCGGAGGCCAGTAGGGACCGTTCCGGGTCGAACCGGTCCGGAGCGCTGAGCCGGAGCAGTCGACCGAGGACGCCGAAGGTGAGCACGACCACGGGGAACGCCCACACCAGGGCGATCAGCAGGGCGCTGAGCAGGCCGAGTGGGCTGACGTACTGGACCAGCAGCAGCATCGTCGACATGTCCTGTTGGCTGAGCTGCCACAGTCGCAGCACCAGGAGCAGGACGGGGAAGGTGGGGAGGAGGGTCAGCAGCCACTGCTGCGCCTGCCGCGCCCCCGCCATCCGGCGCGGGCGGACGGCCTTGTCGGAGATGGTGGTGATCCGGGGTACGCCGGAGGTGGCAGCGCGATCCTCTCCCACGGCCACTGTCGCACCTCCACCTTCCTCGGATCGGGTTGCTGCTGCTCCGCGACCGGCTGCGGGAGGTTGTATCCCTGCTGCCAACGCAGGTTGGCGTTGTACGCGTTCTCCCAGGTCGAGTTGTTCTCGTCCTTCGCCGACTCGTAGAGGGCGAGGTCGACCAGGTCACGCAGCGCCTTGTTGGGGCCGGTGTTGACACCCCACCGCTCCCGCGGGGACGAGCCGATGTCCCAGTGCTTGAGTGGCTTCACGTTCTTCAGCGTGACCGGGAAGCGTTGACCGTCGGTGCCCTCTCGGTCCCCGGTGACGAAGCCGGCGAGGATCGCCGCGTCGGTGGTGACGGCCTTCACCTTGCCGTCGTACATCTCCTGGATGCACTCGCTGATCCGGTTACGGCCCACCGGCTTCGCGCCGGCCTCAGCGAGTCGCTGGATCGACGTCGAGGTGGTGAGCGAGCAGACCGTCTGCCCGGTCAGATCCTCCAGGCTGCTCACCTGTCCCGCGTAGCTCTCCAAGGTCACCACCGACTGCTCGGTGTGCAGGTACGACGCGGAGAAGACGGCACCTTCCTCCTCGCGCTTCGCGTTGATGCTGTACGAGGCGATGACCAGGTCGACCGTGACGAAGCCGTCATTGTCCCGGGCCTGCCGGCGGGCCCGGTCCTCGCTCTCGATCGGCAGGAACCGCACCTGGGAGTGGTCGAACCCGAGGTACGCCGCGATCATGTACGCGATGTCGACGTCGAAGCCCTTCCAGGTGTTGTTCGGGAGCCGCAGGGAGATGCCGGGCTGGTCGTCCTTCACGCCGATGACGAGCTGCTGCTTGCCCTTGAGGCCGGCGTCCTCCAGCAGTTCGTCGCGGGTCGGCGGGCCCATCGCGAGGACGATCGGGACGAGGGCGGCGGCCAGGACGGCCAGCGCGACGACGAGCCCCACGAGCCGGATCTGACGGGTCCGTGGGTTGCGCGGCGATGTGGGCACCGCCGGGGCCGGCCCGGCGGGGCTCGGCTCGCTTGCCTGACTCAACTGGGCCCTCCCCACAGCGCGGTCCGGTGACCGGCCCCCATTGTGGGGCCTGAATGCGAGCCACGACACTCCGCCGCCAGCCGGATAGCCGACTGATGCCGGGGTGATCCACACGAGTTCACCGGAACCGCGGTGTCCGAGGCGAAGTGATACCGCGCTTTCGGCGATCTCGTGTCGATCAAGTGCGATCCGCCACGTCGGTGGATCGGGGCGCCGTCCGGCGTACCTCCGGTGGAAGACTGGTCGCCGCAGGCAACGGGTGAGGGGGGCGCGGGGTGCGCTGGCGCAGTTTTGTCGCGGTCGGGGACAGCTTCACCGAGGGTATGGACGACGCGTACCCGGACGGCACCTACCGGGGCTGGGCGGATCTGGTGGCGACCCGCCTCGCCGCCGAGGCCGGCCCCGACTTCCGGTACGCGAACCTGGCCATCCGGGGGCGGCTCTTCCCCAGCGTGGTGGCCGAGCAGGTGCCCTTCGCGGTGGCCATGCGGCCCGATCTGATCAGCTTCGCGGCCGGCGGCAACGACGTGCTGCGGCGCAGTTTCGACCCGGACACGTTGGTCTCCCGCTTCGACGAGGTCGTCCGGCAGCTGCGCTCGGGTGGCGCGGACGTGCTGCTGTTCCGATTCGCGGACGTGATGGCACGACTGCCCGGTCAACGTCTCGTGGCTCCCCGGGTGGAACTGCTCAACCAGGCGGTCGGTGAGACCGCCGAGCGGCACGGCGCGATCCTGGTCGACCTGTACGCCGACGACACCTTCCTCAACCCGATGCTCTGGAGCACCGACCGGCTGCACCTCTCCCCGGCCGGGCACCGGCGGGTCGCCGGGCAGGTGCTGAACGCGCTCGGCGTGGGCTGCGACGAGGAGTGGCTGATGGTCCCGCCGCATCCGGCGCCGTCACCGTGGCTCGCCGCCCGCGCGTCCGACCTGCGCTGGGCCGGCCAGCACCTGGCCCCCTGGATCAGGCGGCGGCTCACCGGTCGGTCGTCCGGTGACACGGTGACCGCGAAGCGCCCGCTGCTCGGGCCGATCACCGACTGAGCGTGCTCACCCTGCACAGCGCGCCGCTGCTCCGGCGTACCCCCGACGGCGAACCGGTGCCGGGCCAGGCTGTGCTGGTCGGCGGCGACCGGGTCGAGGCGGTGGGCCCGCTGGCCGAGCTGAGCGAGACGTACGCGGGGGTGCGGGTACGCCGATGGCAGGGCGTGCTGGGTCCGGGCCTGCTGCACGACGGCCCGCTGCCGACGGCGCCCACCCCGCGCGAGCGGGTGCACGCGTTGCTGCGGCACGGGGTGACGGCGGTGCTGGCCGAGCACCTGGCCGACCCGTCGCTGCGGGCCGCCGTCGACCGGAGCGACCTGCTGGTGCTGCCCACCGCCGTGGCGCCGACGCTGCGTCCGGACGGGCGGGCCGACCTCGCGGTGCACGACGTCGAAGGCGCCTGCCTGGTGACCGTGGTAGCCGGGCGGATCGTCCACCGCCGCACCTGAACAGGTCGGGCCAGCTCCACGGTGGACCGTTTCGTCTAATCGGGGTCGCCCGATGTCGGCCGGCCCCGATAGCATCCGCTGCCCCCGCTGATCGGAAGGCGGGGACATCGGGGAAAGGTGGATGGGGGATGACCCTCATGCCCAGCACGACGACATCCGCAAGACCGGTCCGAGCGCTGCTGGCCACAGCGCTGTCCATGACTGTTGCCGGCGGGATGCTCACGCTCACGGCCACGCCGGCAGCGGCCTACGACATGCGGTACGAGAAGAACAACTCGTGGGCCTACACGGACGCGCACCGGCCCACGAAGATCACCATCGACCAGGCCGGCGACGTGCCGGTCGGGTCCTGGAAGGACGACCGGGGGCGCAAGCACACCGCCCGCGCCTACTTCACGTTCGACATCTCCCGCTACCGGGGAGCGGAGATCGAGTCGGCCGTCTTCTCCGTCAAGGAGACCTCGGTCGTCGACTGCACCAAGTGGCCGGGGGTGGAGCTGTGGCGCACCGCGGCCTACAGCGCCACGTCGAGTTGGGCGAAGCCGCCGGCGGAGGTGGCGAAGCTGGACACGGCCACGCTGCCGGCCGGCGCCGGCTGCCCCGCGCCGTACGTGGAGTGGAACGCGGTCGAAGGGCTGCGGCAGGCGGTTGCCGAGGGCGCCTCGACGCTCACCCTGGCGCTCCGGTTGCCGGCCGGGGCGGAGGCCGATCCCACGTTGGGTCGCCGCTACGCCAGTGCGGCGGGCATCTCCATCGACTACAACCACCGGCCGGGCGTGCCGACCGAGCAGCAGACCTCCGGGACGCCGTGCACGACGGCGGAGCCGTACCAGTTCGAGCGGGGCGGTGACCTGGCGCTCTCCGCGATCCTGCACGACCAGGACGAGAACAGCGGTGGTGGCACCGACCTGCTGACGACCACCTTCGCGCTCTGGCCCGTCGACGAGCCGTCGGCCCGGGTCGAGCGGACCGGAAACGGTAGGGACGGCGAGCGGGCCAGCGTCATCTTCAACCGCGACACCCTCACGCACGACCGCGTGTACGCCTGGCAGGTGCGGGCGGCGGACAGCCGGGCCACCGGCGGGTGGAGCGGCCTCTGCTACTTCCGTACCGACTTCCAGGGCCCGGCGACCGCGCCGATCGTCTCCTCCACCGACTTCCCCGCCGACGGGACCTGGCATCCGGCGCTGCCCGGCCAGTTCACCTTCGACGCCGGTGCGGCGGCGGACGCGATCGCCTTCCGGTACCGGCTCGACGGAGGACTCGAGACGACGGTGTCGGCGGACCGGCCCGGCGGCACGGCCACTGTCACCATCACCCCGAACGCCGGGCCCAGGAGCCTCACCGTGGTGAGCGTGGACGCGGCCGGAAACCGGTCACCTGAGGCACGGTACGAATTCCGGGCCAGCGACGTCGCGCCGATCGTCACCGGCAGACTCACCGAGGTCGGCGTACCGACCACGTTCACAGTCGCGCCGCAGATGCCCGGGGTGGTCCGCTACCGCTTCAGCCTGGACGGCGACCCGGAGCAGACGGTGCAGGCCGAGGCCGACGGCACCGCCACGTTCACCGTCACCGCTACCCGGGCCGGCAGCCGCACCCTCTCGGTTACCAGCGTGACCGCCGACGGTGTGACCGCGACGGCGACGCGCAACTTCCAACTGACCACGGCACCGAAGATCTCGGCGACGGTCTACCAGCAGGGTGCCACCAGTGGCGGCCAGGGCGTTCCCGGGGTCTTCACCTTCACTCCGCGCCAGTCCGACGTGGTCAGCTACCGCTACCGCTTCGGCACGGTGACCAGCACCGTGGCTGCGGCGGCCGACGGCACCGCCTCGGTGACGTGGGCGCCGACGAAGGCGGGTTTGACTCCGCTCACCGTCTGGAGTGTCGACCGGGACGGCACCCAGTCGGACTCGGCGAACTTCACCTTCGTCGTCCGTGACCTGCTGCCGAGCGTCCAGGGGCTGCTCTACGGCCCGAGCGAGCCGGTGGGCGGCCCGGGCCAGGCCGGCGACTTCCTGATCAGCTCGAAGGTGCCCGGTACGACGGAGTTCCGGTACCGCTTCGACGACGGCCCGGAGCAGGTGATCGGTGCCGACATCAACGGCGGTGCAGTCGTCACCTGGACCCCGGAGCAGGCCGGCACGCACACCCTGATGGTCCGCACCGTCCTCGCGGACGGGACGGTGTCGCAGGAGCGCGCGTACACCTTCCTCGTCGCCGAAGCCGCCGAGGCCGAGTCGGCGAGGTAACCGAACGACGTCCACGGTCCGGCCCACCATCCCGTGCGGGTGGTGGGCCGGGCCTGTTACAGCGGTCGCGGGCGGCGATCCGGCGTACCTTGGGGATCATGTCTGTGCCGAACGATCCTGATCCCCGCCTCCAGGCGTACGCCGACCCGCAGCGCTTGGTCACCACCGAGTGGTTGGCCCAGCACCTGGGCGACGAGGGCCTCGTCGTGGTCGAGTCCGACGAGGACGTCCTGCTCTACGAATCCGGTCACATCCCCGGCGCCGTCAAGGTCGACTGGCACCTCGATCTGAACGACCAGGTCACCCGGGACTACCTCGACGCGACGAGCTTCGCCGAGATGTGCGCCGCGAAGGGCATCGGTCGGGGCGACACGGTGGTCTTCTACGGCGACAACTTCAACTGGTGGGCCGCGTACGCCCTCTGGGTGTTCTCGCTCTTCGGCCACGCGGACGTGCGGCTGCTCGACGGCGGCCGGCAGAAGTGGATCGCCGAGGGGCGCGAGGTGACCCGCGACAAGCCGGCCCGGCCCCGCGCGGACTACCCGGTGCCGCTGCGCGACGACGCGCCGCTGCGGGCGTTCCGCGAGCAGGTGATGGCGCACATCGCCGTCGGACGGCCGCTCGTCGACGTCCGGTCCCCGGGTGAGTACACGGGGGAGATGCTGCACATGCCCGACTACCCGCAGGAGGGCGCGCTGCGCGGCGGGCACATCCCGGGTGCGGTCAGCAAGCCGTGGAAGTCCGCCGCGAACGAGGACGGCACGTTCAAGTCCGCCGACGAGCTGAAGGCCATCTACGCCGACCAGCTAGGGCTGAGCCCGGACGACGACGTGATCGCGTACTGCCGGATCGGTGAGCGGTCCAGCCACACCTGGTTCGTGCTGCGGCACCTGCTGGGCTACCCGCAGGTGCGCAACTACGACGGCTCGTGGACGGAGTGGGGCAACCTGGTCCGGGCACCCGTGGTCAAGGGTGACCAGCCCGGCGGCATCGCCGCCTGACCGGTCTCCGGAAGCTGGCCGGCTGAGGGTTCGACACCCTCAGCCGGCCAGCACCAGCACGCCGCGCAGATCACGGATGACTCCGGTGATCTCGCCGGTCTCCGGATCCCAGCGGGCCAGGGCTGCCGGCTCCAGGCGGAGCAGCACGTTGCCCTTGTTGTCCCAGCCCAACACCGGGCAGCAGCCCTTGGCGCGGTCTCGGCCCAGGTCGAGCAGGTGGGTCACTGCGCCGGTACGGGAGTCCAGCACGGCCGCCCCCTCGGCGCCGTCGATCTCCTTGTTGGTGATCATGGCGGCCGTCGCCAGTCGGCCGCCGTGCAGCCAGCCCCGGCCGTAGAACTCGTTGACCGCGTAGGGCGGGGGCAGCACGTCGTCGGTGATCCGTTGTTCGGAGCGGACCGCTGCGTCGTTGGCGTCCCGGCTGCGCAGCATCAGGCTGCCCCGTTGGCCGATCATCTCGATCAGCGCCGCCTCGCGGCCGGCCTCCGGATCGGGGGTGACCACGTTGCCGGCCGACACGTCGATGGTGCCCGCCGCCTCGGTGTCGCGCTCCACGGCGTAGGTCCGGTTGCTGCCGCCGACCAGCACCCGGTCGTGCGCCCACACCACCAACTCCAGGTAGCCGGCGAGCGGAACCCGGCGTACGCCCGCCGTGGTGAGGTCGATCATGATCAGCTCGTTGGTCTGCGCGAAGGCCGCCCAGCGGCCATCCGGGGACAACACCCCCGGCTGTACGGCGGTCGCCTCGTTGCCGTCGGCGTCCCGAGTGGGCGCCAGCGTCACCACGTCGAGACTGCGGACGACTCCGTCGTCGCCGAGGATCCGGACCGGCCCGTCCGCGTGGTACTCCTCGTCCACCGGCTGGAACAGCGCCAGCGCCCGCTGGACCGGCTGCTTGGACAGTCGCACGGTCGCCGGGCCGGTCAGCCGATTCAGCGGGTCGGGGGGAAAGGTCAGCTCGGCGGGCGGGCGCTGCACCGGGCCGGCGTGGGTGGGGACTACTGTCGGCGCCACCGTGTGGTTCAGGGGCGGACTGGGCGAAGGCCGGCGGACGGCCACCGTGGCGCCGCCGACCAGCACCACGGCCAGGGCGGCCGCGCCTATCGCGCGCCGGGTCCGACGGGTGCGCCGCGCCCGGTCCCAACCGGCTGTCGCGGGCCTGCTGGGCAGCACGTCCTCCACACTGACGGCGAAGAGGTGGCGTAGGTCCTGCTCGTTCACCGGTTCACCTCCAGGCCGGTGGTCGGGTCGCCGGAGGGGGTCGGTGGGCCGTCGCCGGTGAGATCGGGGGCCACCTCGCGGAGCCGGCGCAGCGCCATGTGGCACTGGCTCTTCACGGTGCCGACGGTCACCCCGAGCGCCTCCGCCGTGGCGACCTCGGTCAGGTCCTCGTAGTAGCGCAGCACCAGGACGGCCCGCTGCCGGGGCGGCAGCAGCCCCAACGCGTCGTGCAGCGTCAGCCGCAGGGCGCCGTCACGGTCGGGGGCCACCTGCTCCGGCGGCGCGGCGCTGAGCCACTCCCGTCGTCGCCGACGCCACCACGACACCGCGTCCCGATAGAGGATGGTCCGTACGTAGGCGGCGGGATCGCCGTCGCGGACGGAGGTCCAGCGCAGCGCCAACTTCAGCAGGGCGTCCTGGAGGAGGTCCTCGGCCTGGTGCCGGTTGCCGCAGATCAGGAAGGCCGCGCGCAGGAGCCGGTGCTGGTTGCTCTCCACGAAGGCGAGGTAGCCGTCGCGGCCTTCGTTCGCCGTCGATCCCATCCGCACCCCTTCCGGCCGTCGCGGTGCGCGTCACCCGACAGACGCACGGGCAGGGGTAAAAGGTTGGGTCAGGTCTGCGGCAGCCCGGTCAGGTAGCGCTGGAGGGTCGGTGCGGTCCAGGAGACCAGCTCCTCCGGGGTCATGTCCACCATCGGTGGGAGCCGGACGATGTAGCGGGTGAGGGCGAGGCCCAGGATCTGGCTGGCCACCAGGCCGGCACGTCGGGCGGTCAGCGCAGGGTCGGTGCCGAACGTGGCCACGGCCGCGGTGAGCTGGTCGGCGAAGATGCCGCGCATGCGCTCGGCGGCGCCCGGGTTGGTGCTGGCGGCCCTTAGCAGCGCCACGAGCGTCTCGTCGCCCTCCCACCGGGCGAGGAAGTGCCGGACCAGCACCTCGCCGAGCTGCTCGGACGGCACGGCGGTCAGGTCGGGCAGGCGGAGGTCGAACTCGGCCGTCGCCGCGAACAGGCCCTCCTTGCTGCCGTAGTACCGCATGACCATCGACGGGTCGATCCGGGCGTCGGCGGCGATGGCCCGGATCGTGGCGCGCTCGTAGCCGTCGGCGGCGAACCGCTCGCGGGCGGCGCGCAGGATCGCCGCGCGGGTGGCGTCCGAGCGGCGGGGGTGGGCCGGGTGGGTGGACGCGGTCATGTCAACGACCGTATGCCAACGACTGTTGACACACAACGACCGCGGTCCTAGCGTTGCCAACGAGCGTTTGCCAACACGTGTTGGCAACAGTCGTTCCGGAGGTGGCCGTGCTGCCCACGAATACCGACGTCCTGGTGGTGGGCGCCGGCCCGACCGGCCTCGCCACCGCACTGACGCTGGCCCGTCGCGGGGTCGACGTGACAGTGCTGGACCAGCAGGCCGAACCGCCGCAGACGTCCCGCGCGGCAGTCGTGCACGCGTACACCCTGGAGGTGCTGGACCGGATCGGCGTCGCGGCGCCGCTGGTGGCCCAGGGGGTGCGTGCGCCGCGTTTCACCGTCCGCGACCGGGACCGGACGCTGCTGTCGGTCCCGTTCCACCGACTGCCGTCCCGGTTCCCCTACGCGCTGCTGGTCTCCCAGGCGGTCACCGAGGCCGTGCTCGTCGCCCGGTTGGCCGACCTCGGCGTCCGGGTGCGGCGGCCGTGCCGGCTTACCGACCTGACCCCGACCGGCGACGGAGTGCTCGCGCGGGTCGACGGTGCGGAGCTGCGCGCCCGGTACGTGGTGGGCGCGGACGGCCTGCACAGCACGGTCCGGCGGGCGGCAGGCATCGGCTTCGCCGGTCCCGGCGACGAGGAGTCCTTCGTGCTCGCCGACGTGCGGGTGGAAAGCGTGCTGCCCCGCGACGAGGCGGCGCTGTTCCTCGCCCGCCCCGGGCCCCTGGTCTGGGCACCACTGCCGGACGGGGTGGTCCGGCTGGTCGCCGCCGTGCCGACTGCGCCGCGCGAGCCGGACGCGGCGTACCTCCAGGCGCTCCTCGACGAGCGCGGCCCGGCGCGGCGACCCGACCGGGTGACCGACGTGCTCTGGGGTTCCCGGTTCCTGGTGCGGCACCGGATCGCCGACACCTTCCGGTCCGGTCCGGTGCTGCTGGCCGGCGACGCCGGGCACGTGCACAGCCCCGCCGGTGGGCAGGGCATGAACCTCGGCATCTGCGATGCAGTGGCCGTCGGTACGGCCCTTGCCGACGTGCTCGGCGGTGGCCCGGAGACGCTGCTCGACGACTACAGCGCCCGGCACCGCCCGATGGCCGAGGACGTGCTGAGCTTCGCCGCCGGGCTGACCCGGATGGCCACCGCCTCCCCGGCCCGCCGCCCGCTCCGCGACGGGCTGCTGCGGCTGGTCGGCGCCGTCCCACCGGCCCGTCGGCGGGTCGCGCTGCGCCTGTCCGGGTTGTCCCACCGGGAACCGAGCTGAGTCGTTCACCGCGACGAGTGCCGGGCCACTGCCCCTTCGCTGGTCGGCACAGCGGCCGTCGGCACCGACGCGACCGGCCGAAGCGTCCGCCAGGCCGCCAGTGTGACAAGCGCGAACGTGCCGGCCGCCGCGATCGTCACCGGCACCGTCCCGTACGCGGCGGCGGCCAGCCCGGCGAGCGCCGCGCCGATCGGGGCGGTGAGCAACCCGACCATCCGCTGTGCGGCACCCACCCGACCGAGCAACCCGCCCGGCACGTGCCGCTGCCCGTACGACGCCGACAGGCTGTTCCACACCACGGTGCCGGCGGCGAAGACGGCCAGCGCGATCCCGCCGGGCACCGGTTGCCGGGCCAGCGCGAACCCGACGAGCGCGACGGTCTGCGCCGCGAGCACCGCCCGCAGCGCGGGCACCGTGCCCAGCCGGGCGGCGAGTCGGCCCGCCCCGAGCGCCCCGCCCACGCCGCCGAGAATGGCGCCCGCCGCGAACAGTCCGTATCCGGCCGGGGGCACCCGCAGCACGTCCAGGGCGTAGAGCACGAGCACCGCCATGAGACCGCTGATCGCCAGGTTGCACGCGGCGGCCAGCAGGGTGACCCGCCACAGTGTCCGGTGCCCGCGCAGCCAGCGCATCCCCTCGACGATCTCGCTCCACACCGACCCGCAGGGGATCGCCGGCCCGGTGCCCACGGCGGCAGGCGGAGTGAGGGCCAGCACGAGCAGGGCCGCTACCGCGAACGTGACGGCGTCCAGAGCGAACGGCAGGGCGGGAGCGGTGGCGAAGAGGACACCGGCGGCCGGCGCACCGAGGAAACCGCCTGCCACCGCGCTTCCCGCCTGGAGCCGCCCGTTCGCCCTCGGCAGCGCGGCCGGCGGCACGACGGTGGGCAGCAGCGCGAACGAGGCCGAGTCGAAGAGTGTGCCCAGCGCGGCGAGGAGGAACGCGGCAGCCAGGAGCGTCACCACGGCGGCCCGGTCGAGGACGACCGTCACGGCCAGCGCCGCGACCACCGCCGCGCGTACCCCGTCGACCACTGCCATCGTCCGCCGCCGGTCCCAGCGGTCCGCGTAAACGCCGCCGAGCAGGCCGAAGAGCAGCGGGGGCAACTGCCCGGCCACGGTGACCGCCGCGATGATCCGGGGATCGCGGGTCACCGTCGCGGCCAGCAGGGCCAGAGCCGGCGTACGCAGCGCATCCCCGAACCGGGACGAGACGGCGGCGGTCCAGAGCAGCCGGAAGTCCCGGCCCAGAGCGGAGGAGGTCATGGCGCCGACCGTGCCGGTTCGACCGGGTCGAGGGTCAAGCCGCCGGGCGAAAGGGGGACGCGGGCAGTCGGTGATCATCGGTACGGTGGGCGCCGGCATCGGGACCGGGGAGAACTCAGGCGTGGACCACACCTTCCAGGTCGACCTGCGTGGCGTGGTCGACCTGCTCAGTCATCACCTCTACGGCAGCCCACGGGTGTACGTCCGTGAGCTGCTCCAGAACGCGGTGGACGCGATCACCGCCCGGCGTGCGACCGAGCCGGACGCGCCGGCGCTGGTTCGCATCGAGCCACCGGAGCTCACCGGCGACGGCACCCTGCGCGTGCACGACACCGGCGTCGGCCTGACCGAGGCGCAGGTGCACGAGCTGTTGGCCACCATCGGGCGCAGCTCCAAGCGCGACGAGCTGGGCTTCTCCCGGCACGAGTTCCTCGGCCAGTTCGGCATCGGCCTGCTCTCCTGCTTCCTGGTGGCCGACGAGATCCAGGTGCTCACCCGCAACGGCGACAACCCCACGGTCCGGTGGACCGGGTACGCCGACGGTCGCTACGCGGTGACAGTGGCACCGCCGGAGGCCGCCCGCTCCGAGCCGGGCACCACTGTCACGCTCGTGCCCCGCCGCGACGCCGATCAGTGGTTCGCCACCCCGACCGTCACCGACCTGGCGCGGCTCTTCGGCTCGCTGCTGCCGGTCACCGTCCGGGTCGGTGACACGGTCACCACCACCGGCGAACCGCCGTGGTCGACCGCGCCGGGGGCACCGCTCGACCGGGCGGCGCTGATCCGGTACGCCCGGGAGACGCTCGGCGTGGAACCGTTCGACGTGCTGCCCCTGGCCGTGCCGGAGGCCGGGCTCACCGGCGTCGCCGTCATCCTGCCCACGCCGGTGAACCCGGCGGCCCGGGCCGGGCACCGCGTCTACCTCAAGCGGATGCTGCTCACCGAGAACGCCGACGGTCTGCTGCCGGACTGGGCGTTCTTCGCGCACTGCGTGGTCGACGCGACCGAGCTGCGCCCGACGGCCAGCCGCGAGGCCCTCTACGAGGACACCCTGCTGACCGCGACCCGGGAGGCGCTCGGCGACCAGGTACGCGGCTGGCTGGTCCGGCTGGCGCGGCACGACCCGCACCGGCTGGCCGAGTTCCTCCAGGTGCACCACCTCGGCGTGAAGGCGTTGGCGCTGCACGACGACGAGATGCTCCGGCTGGTCGACAGGTGGTGGCCGATGGACACGAACGTCGGCACGCTCACCCTCGCCGAGTTCCGGGAACGCCACGGGGTGCTCCGCTACGCGGCCAGCCTCGACGAGTTCCGCCAACTCGCCGCGGTGGCCGCCGCCCAGGACCTGGCGGTGGTGAACGCCGGCTACACGTACGACACCGAGCTGATCGAGCGGCTGCCGGCGGTGGACCGGTCGGTGCTCATCGAGCGGCTGGAGCCGAGCGATCTCACCACCCGGTTCGAGGCCCTCGACCCGCAGGTGGAGCTGGCGCTTCGGCCGTTCCTCACCGCCGCGCAGCGGGCCGTCGAACGCTCCGGCTGCGAGGTGGTCATCCGGGCGTACGACCCGGTCTCGCTGCCCGCGCTCTATCTGGTCAGCCGGTCGGCGGCGTTCAACGACCAGCTCGCCGCCAGCCGCGACCGGGCCGACGAGCTGTGGGGCGGAGTGCTCGACGCGCTCGCCGCCACCGCCCCACCGGACCGCCCGCAACTGGTGCTCAACCATCGCAACCCACTGGTACGGCGGGTCACGTCGCTCGGCGACCCGGAGCTGGTCGGGCTCGCCATCGAGGCGCTGTACGGGCAGGCGCTGCTGCTCGGCCACCATCCGATCCGCGCTGCCGACGCCGCGCTGCTGAACGATTCCTTCCTCGGCCTGCTCGGCCGGGCCGTGCCGGGACGGGAGTGACAATGAGCGACGAGGACCTGTGGCGGGTGCTGCGTGGCATCGCCGACATGCCGTACGGGGCGGGGCAGATCGCGGCGCTGGAGCAACTGCTGCGCCGGGTGGACGCCGCCGACGACAGGCACCTCGCCTTCGTCACCCGGATGCAGGCCACCACCGGGTACGTCTACGGCGGTGAGCCGGCGAAGTCGTTCGTGACCTTCTCCTGGTGCCTGTCCGAGTTCGACCGCGACCCGCAGCCCTACCACCAGCGCCACCTGCACCAGTTGCTGTGGCACTTCAAGTACATGGTGTCGGGCCTGCTGAAGTTCCCCGAGGTGCCACTGGACCGCACGTACGCGGTGCTCGACGACATGGAGCGGCGTTACCGGGCCGGCGGGCACAGCCTGCAGACCGTCCACAAGCACCGCTTCCGGGTCGCCGACCACGTGGGCGACGCCGACGCCGCCGCGCACTGGTACCGGCTGTGGCAGACCACGCCCCGCGACGAGTTGTCCGACTGCGCCGGCTGTGACCCGACGAGCCAGGTGGGCTACCTCGCCGACACCGGGCGGGACGCCGAGGCGGTGGCGCTCGCCGAGCCGGTGCTCGCCGGCAGGCTCACCTGCACCGAGCAGCCGCAGGCGATCCTCACGGCGCTCCTGCTGCCCTATCTGCGTACCGGTCGGGGTTCCTCGGCGCGCGACGCGCATCGGGAGGCGTACCGCAAGCTGCGCGGCAACCTCGCCGACCTGTGGGACATCGGTGACCACGTCGAGTTCTGCACGCTTACCGGCAACGAGGCGCGGGCGGTCGAGCTGGTGGAGCGGCACCTGGACTGGCTGGACCGGCCGCCGTCGCCGGCCGCCGCCATGCACTTCGCGGCGACGGCCGCCGCGGCGCTGCGGCAGGCGGGTGCGGCGACCGTGTACCGCCGGGCCGCCGAGGGCCGACCGGCCGCCGAGGTGCCCGCGCCGACCCTGGCCGACGAGTTGGCAGCCACCGCGACCGCGCTGGCCGCCCGCTTCGACGCCCGCAACGGCACCGCCCACCAGTCCGAGTGGATCGCCCGCCGGCTCGCCGTCCAGCCCAGTGGCGAGCACCTGCCACTCTCCGCGAGCGTCCGCCGCCGTCCGGCCCGGCCGACCGGGGACGAGCCGACAGTTCCGCTGCCCGTGGGCACACCAGCGTCCGCCGACCGGCCGGGCCGGGAGCGGGCCGAGGCGCCCACCGTGACAGTGCCCGCCGACGCGGACGCGGACGAGTTGCTGACCCTCGCCGAGGAGAGCTGGGGCCGACACGACCGGGCCACGTTCCAGGCGATGCTGGCCGCGTGCGACGAACGGTTCGGCACCGCCGACCTGCCGACGCGGACGGTCGCGCACCGGCTGGCGCTGCGGGCCGCCGAGCGCGGCGACGAGGACGACATCGAGGGCGCGGTCGAGCTGAACCGGGCGGCGCTGGACCTGTACCGCTCGACGGGCGAGGAGGTGCCCACCCAGGTGATCGCCGGGCGGCTCGGTGTGCTGCTGACCCGGGCCGACGAGCACGCCGAGGAGGGGCTCACGCTGGTCCGGGAGGCCGCCGAGGTGCTGGAGCGGCTCGGGGACGCCCGCCAGCGGGCCGCGGCGCACGACCGGTTGGCGTTGGCGCTGCTGCACCGGCAACGGTGGTCGGACGCACTCGCGGCGCTGGACCGGACGCCGGCCGACGCGGGCGGCGACAGGCACCTGGCGGCTCGGATCGCCCTGCACCGGGCACACCTTCTCGAGCAGTCCGACCGCGTCGACGAGGCCCGCGCCGCCGCCGAGGAGGCTCGCCGGATCGGCCGCGAGCTGGGCATCGACGAGTTGGTCACCGCGGCCTGCCTGGCCCACGCGCGAACGGTCGACGACCCGGCGGAGGCGGTGGCCGCCTGTGACGAGGCGCTGCGGGTCGCACCGGCGGACGCGGAGCTGCCGGTCCGGGTCGCGCGCGCCCGAGCGCTGCTCTCCGCCGGCCGAGCCGCCGACGCGGTCGACGACTTCGTCGAGGCGGTGACGCTGTGCGTGGAGCGCGGCGCCGAGGGGGACGCTTTCCTGCGCTGGGAGCTGGCGAACGCGTACCGGGTGGTGGGTCGCCTCGCCGAGGCGGCCGAGGTCGCCGAGGAGGCCGTGCTCGGCCTGGACCGGCTGGGCGCCCAGGCGGAGGCCGACCGCTGCCGGCACCTGCTGGCCGGTGTGTACGCCGGACTCGGCGAGATCGATCCGGCGCTGGCCCTGCTGGAGCAGTTGGCCACCAACCTGGACGGCCCGGACAACCTCCCGCACCGGGCCCAGGTGTTGGAGGAGGCCGGCGGGATCCTGTACGACGCCGACCGGGACGCCGTCGCCGCCGAGCGCTTCGCCGCCGCCGCCACGGCGTACCGGCTCGCCGACCTGCCGTTGGACGAACTGCGTGCCCGCCGGCGGGAGGCGTACGCCTGGTTCTGGGCCGACGACCGGCCGGCGGCGGTACGTGCCGTCGAGTTGCTGGACGGGCTGGCGACGACGTTCGCCGGGCAGCCGGAGCCGGAGCCGCCTGTGACGTACGAGCTGGCGATGGCGTCCGAGGCCGGTGCGCGGGTGTTGGTCGGGGAGGAACGGCCGGACGAGGCGCTGGACCGGCTCGCCGGGGTGCCGGACCGGCTGCGGTCGATCGAGGCGTTCGGTGAGGCGGCCCAGGTCGAGATCCTCGTCGGTGAGCTGCTGCTGCGCCTGGATCGGCCGGCCGAGGCGGAGCCGCTGCTGCGCCGCGTACTCGGAGGGCTCCCGGCGGGTTCGCGGCCGGTCCGTCAGACGGCCTGGCTGTTGGCTCGCGCCCTGGACCTGCTGGATCGACACACGGAGTCCGCCGCGCTGCGCGCGGAGCACGACCTCGATCCGGACGAGTGACCTCTCCGCCGTCCGGTCGGCTCCGCCCGGGAGGGTGCCGGCCGGCGGCGTGGTGTGCGCGACCGAGCGGTAACCGCCGCCCCACCGCGGTCTGCTCGCGGTCTACGCTTGCCCGGTGACGGTGGAGCAGCAGGCACGGGGTGCGGCGGGTGCGGGCCGGCGCCGGTCCCGTAAGGACGAGATCCTGGAGATCGCGGTCGGTCTGTTCGCCGCCCGTGGCTACCACGGCGTGTCGATGGACGACATCGGTGCGGCGGCCGGGGTGACCGGCCCGGCGCTCTACCACCACTTCGCCGGCAAGGAGGCGATGCTGGCTGCCGCGCTGATCCCGGTCAGCGAGGGGCTGTTGGCCGGTGGGCGGGAACGTGCCGCTGGGCATCCGGACGACCCGCGCGGCGTGCTGGAGTCGCTGATCGACTTCCACGTCGAGTTCGCGCTGGCCAACCCGGCGGTGATCGCACTGCACCTGCACGAGCTGGACCGCCTGCCGGAGGAGCCACGACGACGGATCCGCCGCCTGCAGCGGATGTACGTCGAGGAGTGGGTGACGGTGCTCACCGCGCTGCACCCGGGCATGCCCGACGGCGAGGCGCGGGTGCTGGCGCACGCCGCGTTCGGCCTGATGAACTCGACACCGTTCCTCGGCGGCGAGGTGGACCGTCGCCGTCGCGCCGAGCTGCTGCGCGGCGCGACCCTGGCCGCGCTGCTCGCCTGAGCCCCGGCCGCGCCGCTCGCCTGAGCCCCGGCCGCGCTGCTCGCCTGAGCCCCGGCTCGTCAGGGGTGGGCCGGTCATGGTTCCCTGGCATCGTCCCAACATCCGGACGCCAGGAGGAAACATGATCGAGTCACTGCTGGTCGCCAATCGCGGCGAGATCGCCCGCCGGGTCATCCGGACCGCCAAGCGGCTCGGCATCCGCGCGATCGCGGTGTACTCGGAGGCCGACGCCGACCTGCCCTTCGTCACCGAGGCGGACGAGGCAGTCCTCATCGGTCCTCCGAACCCGGCGCAGAGTTACCGCAACGTCGAGGCGATCCTCGCCGCCGCGAAGTCGACGGGCGCGCAGGCCATCCACCCCGGCTACGGCTTCCTGTCGGAGAACGCCGATTTCGCCCGTACCGTCGAGGCGAGCGGGCTGATCTGGGTCGGGCCCGGCGCGGACGCGATCACCGCGATGGGCGACAAGATCAATGCCCGGAACCTGATGGCCGCGGCCGGGGTCCCTGTCGCGCCCGGCACGACCGACCCGGCCGCCGACCTGGACGCGGCGGTCGCCGCCGCCGCGGAGATCGGTTACCCGGTGATGGTCAAGGCCGCCGCCGGTGGCGGCGGCATGGGCATGGGCGTGGCCGTCGACGACGCCGCGCTGCGCATCGAGTACGACAAGGTGCGCGCGTTCGCCGAGCGGATGTTCGGCGACGGTTCGGTGTTGATCGAGCGGTACTTCCCCCGGGTACGCCACGTCGAGGTGCAGATCCTCGGCCTGGCCGACGGCCGGGTGGTGGCGCTCGGCGAGCGGGAGTGCTCGGTGCAGCGACGCAACCAGAAGCTGGTCGAGGAGTCGCCGTCCCCGGCGGTCTCGCCGGAGCTGCGCGCTCGCCTCCTGGCGGCGGCCGTGCGGGCCGGCGAGGCGGTCGGCTATCGCAACGCGGGCACTGTGGAGTGCCTGCTCAACCCTGAGACGAACGAGTTCTTCTTCCTGGAGATGAACACGCGGCTTCAGGTGGAGCACCCGGTGACCGAGTACGTCTACGGCATCGACCTGGTGGAGGAGCAGTTGCGGGTGGCCGTCGGCCTGGCCCCGACGTTCGACCCGGACGCGCTCGCGCCGAGCGGGCACGCCATCGAGCTGCGGATCAACGCCGAGGACCCGAAGCGCTTCCTGCCCGGTCCCGGCGTGGTCAGGACCTGGGTGGAGCCGACCGGTGCGGGCGTCCGGGTGGACTCCGGCTACACGGAGGGCAACACCGTCACCCCGTTCTACGACAGCCTGCTGGCCAAGCTGATCCTCAGCGGCGACACCCGCGACGAGGCGATCGGACGCGCGAAGGCCGCTGTCGCCGAGTTCCAGATCGAGGGCCCGAAGAACAACCTGCCCTTCTTCGCCGAGCTGCTGGAGAACGACGAGTTCCTCGACGGCACCTACGACACCGGCATCGTCTCCCGCATGCGCTGACCCGACCCCCCACCCGGTGATCAAGAGGTTTGCGTCGGCGGGATTCTGCTCCCGGATGACGCAAACCTCTCGATCGCCGTTGCCGGCGGCCGGCCTGGTGCCGCTCGTCAGAGGTGGTCGCGCAGGTTGCTCGGTGCGCCGCCATCCGGTTGCCGGCCGTGCCTGCTCGGCCCGACCCAGTAGTGCGACTCGCCCCTGCTCTGCCCGGGCAGCCCGAAGGTGACGGTGTCCAGCCGCGGTGCCCGGTACTGACTCTCCACCGAACCGCCGCCTCGGGCCTGGGCCGTCGGGAAGTGTCTGGTGTTGGAGGTCCGGGCCGGCGAACCGCTCAACGGTTCGCGTTGTCGAGGCAGGTCGTCGGACGTCGGGCCGCGGCCGAGTGACGTCAACGCCTTGTCGGCTCGAAGCTTGCTGACCTCCACCATGCAGTCCGCCAGCTGCTGCTTCAACTCGTGATTCTCCCGACGCAGATCCCGTTCGACGGCCGAGGCGGCAAACGCCCCGGTCGCATCCTCGGCCCGTCCCGGGTGGTCACCGGTCGGCGGCTCCTCGCCCCGGGCCTGCTCGTACAACGCGGCCAACTGGGCCTGTTTCTCCGGCCGGAGCTCTGCCGGCAGCGCGTGCTTCAGCACCAGCACCACCGTTTGCCAGGGCGGACCCTTGCTCTCGGCCGTGAAGTGCCGGGAGAGCTTCTTGCGCAGGAGAGTCTGCTTCCTGATCCGGGCGGGCCGGTCGGGATCGGACTGGGGCGTGTAGATCCGGTCCGCCAGCCTCTGCCAGGTGTCGATCGGCCCGATCTCGGGGCAGGTCTCCACGATGTCGCGGACCGCCAGCGCGTACGCCGCCACGGCGGGGTTGTGATAGCGCCGACGGTATTGCGCTTCGAGCGTCGATCGCGGGACCAGTCGGTGTCGTTGGGTGCGTTCTGCTGAGAGCGGCACAGGAGCCTCGGCGTTCACATCGTTCCTTTCAATCCAGTGGTCATGGCGTCCCCGCAAACCGCGCCACGCGGTCCTTCCAAGCTCACCTGGCGTCGGATCAACATTTGTACCGCCTCAGATCAAGTAACCGCGTATCCGAGGCTGTGTCGCCAGTCAGATTCTGGCCGGGTGGCTGGCCGGGTCGTCACGTTGAACCTGCGTTCAGCCCTTACACCAGACCAATGTGGCCGGGTCGTGATGACTGTGCCGCCATCTCTCGTGTTGGCCGGGTAGTCCTGCGGCAACCCGGTCACAAGATCGTCGTGCTCATCGGGTCGGGTCGTTGTCAGGGAGATGGAAACGTCCGACGCCGATCCGGATTGGTTGTCGATCATGGCAGCGGTCGTGGAACTTCCATCGACGTTAACCGCGCCGCAATTGCGGACCGATTGCCGGAGGAAGAGGGATGAACGGTAATGGTTTGTGGCCGCCGAACACACGACGACGAGGGGTCCGCATTCTGCGGAAGGTGTCTCTCGGCACCGATGGCGCCGTGGTGATGGCTCTGGTCGTGGGTCGGGAGGACGCCGCCGCATGCGCCGGCGCCCTCTCGACCGCACTCCGATGCGCTGCGGAGCTCTTGGAAGGACCGTCGCAGCGCTGACCACCGGAGGCGTCCTGACGGCGGGGTCGAGCCGTTGGCCGGCCCCGTCCGTCACGCCGGCACCAACGTAGCCACCCTGCCGCCCGCAGTTCCATGGCACTGCCGGTGATGACATCCGTCTGGCCTGATTCATCCCCCGAAGGGTGGTCGGGTGTTACCCGGAAGGGCCACCTGAACGGGTGGCCGTCGCACCGCCTGTCCGTGCCGACAGTGGCGCTGGCAGCTACGCGGACCGATGTCGCTACCGTTGCCCCAGCAGAGCAGACAGTGAGGTGACCCATGACGGACCTGCCGAACTCCGTGTCGATCCGCGAGGTCGGGCCGCGGGACGGGCTGCAGAACGAGGAGCCGATTCCCGTCGACGCCAAGGTGCGGCTGCTCGACGCGCTCTCCGGCACCGGTGTACGCCGGATCGAAGCGGTGTCCTTCGTGCACCCCAGGGCGATCCCGCAGATGGCCGACGCCGACGAGGTGTGGCAGCGGGCCAGGAAGGCCGACGGGGTGCGCTACTCGGCGCTGGTGCCGAACACCCGGGGCGCGCAGCGGGCGCTGGCCGCCGGGTTCACCGAGATCGAGGTGGTGGTGTCGGCCAGCGACACGCACAACCGGCGCAACGTCAACCGTTCCACCGACGAGTCGCTGGACGACATCGCGGAGCTGATCGACCTCCTGCACGGTGCCTCGGCGCGGGTCGAGGTGATCGTGGCGACCAGCTTCGGCTGCCCGTACGAGGGGGACATCGACCCGAAGCGGGTCGCCGGCATCGTCGACCGCGTGGTCCGCGACGGCGCGGACCGGGTCGCGTTCGGCGACACGACAGGCATGGCGACGCCGCGTCGGGTCCGTGAGCTGCTGACCGCGGTACGCGACCGCAACGCGCACGTGCCGGTGCTGCTGCACTTCCACAACACCCGGGGTACGGCGCTGGCCAACCTGCTGACCGCGCTGGAGCTCGGGGTGACCGAGTTCGACGCCAGCGTCGGCGGCCTGGGCGGCTGCCCGTACGCCCCGGGGGCCAGCGGCAACCTCGCCACCGAGGAGGCCGTGCACATGCTGCACGACATGGGCATCGACACCGGCATCGACCTGGATGCCCTGATCGAGGTGGCCGAGCTGGCCGAGGAGCTGCTCGGCAAGAAGCTGCCGTCCGGGGTGCTGCGGGCGGGTCCGCGTACCCGCCTCACGCCGCTGCCGAGCTGAGGACGCGGCGAAGGGGCCGGCGAACACGCCGGCCCCTTCCCGGTGTCAGGTCGGTCAGCTCACCGGGGTGAGCATGCTCGGCCAGCTGTCGCGGAAGATGTCCGCGCTGCGGGCGGAGCTGCGCTCGGTGGCGCTGAGCGTGCCGGCGAAGAGGTTGCTCACCCGGTTCGCCTCGGCGGTGCTCGGGTACGGGTTGGTGCAGCTGGTGCCGGCGCTGCCGCCGGACATCAGCAGTGAGCAGTTCCCGTTGTAGTTGTCCGGCAGGCCGAGGATGTGCCCGATCTCGTGGGTCACGATCCGCAGCGGGCTGTACTGCGCCGCCTGCTGGGTGTCGATGTAGACCCGGCCGTTGCCGAGGCTGGTCCGTACGGCGTAGGAGCCGCCGCCGGTGATCTGGTAGATCCGCAGGTTGGAGCCGCAGTTCGCGGAGAGCGTCAGGTTGACTGTGGCGTTGTTCCAGATCGAGGCGGACTGGTTGGCGGTGCCGGCGTAGGCGCCTGCCTGGCTGGTGTTGTAGCAGATGGTCATCGCGGCGGACGCGGGCGCGGGGTTGGCGACCGTGACGCCGAGCGTGGCACCTGCCGTCGCGACAAGCGCGACGGTGAGCCGACCGAGTCGTGAGGTCATCGCTGACTCCTATCCGGGAGGGGGTGCCAGGAGCCTATCCACAGAGATTAATAGATTTCAATGTTTACTTTGCGGAAGCGTCGGTCGGTCGCGGGTCGCCGGGAGGCGCGCGAATGCGATAGCCTAACGATCGTTCAGGTCAGTACGGGCGAGGGAGTCGGCGTGACGCTCGACGGTGAGGCGCTGGAGCAACTGCGCAAGCGGGCCCGGTCCGGCGGCGCGGACAAGTACCACGCGGCCAACGAGGCCAAGGGCAAGCTCTTCGCACGCGAACGCGTCGCGCTGCTTGTCGACGAGGGTTCGTTCGTCGAGGACGGCCTCTACGCCAACGCGCTCGCCGACGGGCTGCCCGCCGACGGCGTGGTCACCGGCACCGCCACGATCGACGGCCGGCAGATCTGCCTGATGGCCAACGACTCCACAGTCAAGGCCGGCAGTTGGGGCGCCCGGACCGTCGAGAAGATCATCCGGATCATCGAGCGGGCGTACGGCGCCGGCGTGCCGATGGTCTACCTGGTCGACTCCGCCGGTGCCCGGATCACCGACCAGGTCGACCTCTTCCCCGGCCGGCGGGGCGCCGGCAAGATCTTCTGGAACCAGGTCCGCGCCTCCGGCTCGATCCCGCAGGTCTGCGCGCTGTTCGGCCCGAGCGCCGCCGGTGGGGCGTACATTCCGGCGTTCTGCGACGTGGTGGCCCTGGTCGACGGCAACGCCAGCATGTACCTCGGCTCCGACCGCATGGTCGAGATGGTCACCGGCGAGAAGACGACCCTGGAGGCGATGGGCGGGGCCAAGGTGCACACCGCCGAGTCCGGTGTCGGGCACTTCCTCTGCAAGACCGAGGCCGACGCGCTCGACGTGGTGAAGACCTACCTGTCGTACCTGCCGGCGAACTGGACCCAGGCGCCGCCGGCCGCGCCGGCGGTCCCCGCGCCCGCGAAGGCCGATCTGGCCGCGCTCGTGCCGGCCAGCGAGCGGCAGGCGTTCGACATGCGGCGGTACGTCAAGGGTCTGCTCGACGAGGGTTCCTTCTTCGAGATCCAGGCGCTGTGGGCCAAGGAGCTGACCATCGGGTTCGGTCGTCTCGACGGCCAGGTCGTCGGCGTGCTCGGCAACAACTCGATGTTCAAGGGCGGTGTGCTCTTCGTCGACTCGGCCGACAAGGCGACCCGGTTCGTGCAGCTCTGCGACGCGTTCAACGTGCCGCTGCTCTTCCTCAGCGACGTACCCGGCTTCATGGTGGGCAGCGCGGTGGAGAAGCAGGGCATCATCCGGCACGGCGCAAAGATGATCACCGCGATCTCGGAGGCGACAGTCCCGAAGATCTGCGTGGTGGTCCGCAAGGCGTACGGCGCCGGCCTCTACGCGATGGCCGGCCCCGGCTTCGAGCCGGACGCCACCATCGCGCTGCCGACCGCGAAGATCGCCGTGATGGGCGCCGAGGCCGCCGTGAACGCCGTCTACGCCAACAAGATCGCCGCCATCGCCGACGCGGACGAGCGGGCCGCCTTCGTCGCCGCCAAGCGCGCCGAGTACGAGCAGGACATCGACGTCGTCCGGCTGGCCAGCGAACTGGTGGTGGACGCCATCGTCGAGCCGCACGACCTGCGCACCGAGTTGGTCCGTCGCTTCGCCGCCGCCCGTACCAAGGATCGGCACTTCTCCCGACGCCGGCACGGCGTCACCCCCGTCTGACCGTCGCCCCACCCCCCACAGCGATCCACCCGCGGCGTCACGAGCGCCCGGGCGGCCGTCCACACAGGAGGATGAGATGGACTTCCGGCTCACCGAGGACCAAACGGCGCTGCGGGAGAGCGTGCGGGACTTCGCCCGCGAGGTGGTCGCCCCGGTCATCGCCGAGCACTACGAGCAGCACACCTTCCCGTACGAGGTGATCCGGCAGATGGGCAAGATGGGCCTGTTCGGCCTGCCCTTCGGCGAGGAGCACGGCGGGATGGGCGGCGACTACTTCGCGCTGTGCCTGGCCCTGGAGGAGCTGGCCCGGGTCGACTCCAGCGTCGCGATCACGCTGGAGGCGGCGGTCTCACTCGGCGCGATGCCGATCTACCGCTTCGGCACCGAGGAGCAGAAGGCCACGTGGCTGCCGAAGCTGCTCAGCGGGGAGGCCCTGGCCGGCTTCGGGCTCACCGAGCCGGGCACCGGCTCGGACGCCGCCGGCACCCAGACTCGCGCCGTGCTGGACGGCGACGAATGGGTGATCAACGGGTCCAAGGCGTTCATCACCAACTCGGGGACCGACATCACCGCCATGGTCACGGTCACCGCCGTGACCGGCACGAACGCGGACGGGTCCAAGGAGCTTTCGACGATCATCGTGCCCACCGGCACGCCCGGGTTCACCGTGGCTCCCGGCTACTCCAAGGTCGGGTGGACCGCCTCGGACACCCACGAGCTGACCTTCGACGACTGTCGGGTGCCCGCCGCCAACCTCCTCGGCGCCCGAGGTCGGGGCTTCGCGCAGTTCCTGCGGATCCTCGACGAGGGCCGGATCGCGATCGCCGCACTGGCCGTCGGCCTCGCCCAGGGCTGCGTCGACGAGTCGATCAAGTACGCGCGGGAGCGGCACGCCTTCGGTCGGCCGATCGGCACCAACCAGGCGATCCAGTTCAAGATCGCCGACATGGAGCTGAAGGCGCACACCGCCCGGCTGGCCTACTACGACGCCGCCGCCCGGATGCTCGCCGGTGAGCCGTTCAAGCGGCAGGCCGCCATCGCGAAGCTGCACGCCAGCACGATCGCCGTGGACAACGCCCGGGAGGCGACCCAGATCCACGGCGGCTACGGCTTCATGAACGAGTACCCGGTCGCCCGCTTCTGGCGGGACTCCAAGATCCTGGAGATCGGCGAGGGCACCAGCGAGGTTCAGCGCATGATCATCGCGCGCGACCTCGGCCTCTGACCCACCCACACCCCCGTCTCGGCATCCACGGAGGTAAGCCCTCGCAATCTTGGACACTTTCCGTTAGCAGATAACGGAAACTGTCCAAGATCTCGTCGAGCGGTCGTGCTGAGGGCTGCGCGGGCCGGTCAGGCGACCAGCCGGCCAGCGGTTCGGCTGTCGGATATCGGCGAGCGGGCGTCGGCAGGACGACGTTCGACTGCCGATGGTCGGAGTCGATCCGTACTCTTCGTGCCCATGACTCCGGATCATGATCGGTCGCGGAGCCCGGCCGGTCGTACCGGGCTGCCGGAGCTGCTCCGCGCCCACCGGCGCGCGGCCGGCCTGACCCAGGCGGAGCTGGCGTCCCGTGCCAGGGTCGGCGTGCGGACGGTGCGGGACCTGGAGCGCGGCCGCTCGGTTCGACCGCAGCGTACGACAGTCGAGTTGCTCGCCACGGCGTTGGAGTTGGACGCCGCCAACCGGGCGGCGTTCCTGGCCGCGGCCCGCGGCGCCGCCGGCGGTGAGCCGCCCCGAACGGACGTCATCTCGGGCACGCCCGGTGTCACGTCGACGCCCGAAGCCGCCCGGGCCGCCGCTCCGGTCGCACTCCCACCACCGGTCGCCCTGATCGGCCGCGACCGCGACGTCAGCGAGCTGGCCGGAATGCTGACCGCGGAGCGCAGCCCCCGACTGGTGAGTCTGGTCGGGCTGGCCGGGGTCGGCAAGACCGCGCTCGCGCTCGCCGTTGCCCACGCGGTGGCCCGCGCACATCCGGGCGGTGTGGCAGGCGTGCTGGTGGGCGAGGGTTCGGACGGGCCGGACGTGCTCGCCGCCACGATGACCGTCCTCGGCGCGGCCCGGCTGCCGGAACTCGTCGCCCGGCTCGCCGGCCGGCCGGCGCTGCTGGTCATGGACGCGGTCGAGCGCGCCCCCGGCCCGGTGGCCGAGACACTGCACCGGCTGGGCACTGTTTTGCCGTCGCTGCGGGTGCTGGTCACCGGACGGCACCCGGTCGGGCTGCGCGGCGAACGCGTCTGGCCGGTCGCCCCGCTCGAGGTGCCGCCGCCGGACGCCGAGCACGCCGGGCCGGCCACGCTCGGCTCGTGGCCGGCGGTCGCGCTGTTCACCGCACGGCTCGCCCAGGTCCGTCGGGATCCGCCGACCCCCGACGAGTTGCCGGCGTTGGCCGCCCTGGTCCGTCGGCTGGGCGGCCTGCCGCTGGCCATCGAGCTGATGGCCGCCCGGGGCCGGCTGCTCGACCTCACCGAACTGCTCGACAGGTACGGCGACCGCGTGCTCGACCTGACCACCTCGGCCGACCCGGCGGCCCATACCCGCTGGGACGGCCCGGAGGCGGCCACCCGCCGCCCGCCTGCCACCGATGCCACCCGGGCAGCGGTGGCGGTGACCCTGCGAGACGCGGTGGCGACCAGCTACCGCCTGCTCGCGCCGGATGAGCGCGACGCGCTGCGGCGGCTCGCCATGTTCGGCAACCGGTGGTCGGTGGAGATGGCCGAGGAGATGCTCGCCGACGAGGCCGACCGCGACGGCACTGTCGCGATCGATCCGGTCCCGCTGCTGGACCGCCTCGTCGAGCTCGGCCTGTTGAGCGTGCGCGGCACCGGGCCGTTCCGGTTCCGCCTGCTCGACGCGGTCCGTGACTTCGCCATCGAGCAGGCCGTTGGTGGTGGCGAGCTGACCTGCGTACGGCGTCGGCATGCGGAGGTGGTCGCCCGCCTCGTGGCGCGGACCGCCTCCGACCTGGCCGGCCCCCGGATGCTCGACGCGGTGCACCGGCTCGACGAGGTGAGCAGCGACATCAGTACGGCCCTGGCCCACGCGGCTACCGACGACCCGCTGACCGCGCTCCGCCTGGCGGCCTGCCTACCCCGCTGGTGGCGTTTCCGGGGGCGCGACGTGGCCGGGCGGCAGTGGCTGCGGCGGTTGTTGGCCGACCCCCGAACCGCCGACGCGGATCCGATCCTGCGCGGCTGGGCCAGCCTCGGAGTGGCCCGGCTCGCCGCCGAGCACGGCGCGGAGGCCGACGAGTTGTCGACGGCGCGGGCCGCGCTGGAGACGTTCCGACAGGCGGGCGACGTGACCGGCGAGCTGGAGGCGCGGAGTGTGCTCGGTGCGCTGCTGACCACCGTCGGCGGGCACGACGAGGCTCGGGAGCAGGCCGAGGCCGTGCTCCGGCTCGCTGCCCGCAACGGACGGACCCGGGATCTGGCGGTGGCGCAGAACAGCCTCGCCTGGCACGAGATCCGGGTCGGTGATCTGGGCGCGGCACGCCGTCGGCTGGCAGCCGTTGACCGGCTCGCCGCCGAGGGTGGTGAGCAGCGGTTGCGGGTGCTGGCCTGGGCCAACCGGGCCGAGGTGTCCCGCCTGGAGGGCCGGTACGCCGACGCGGTCGACCAGGGCCGGCGCGCGGCGGCGGCGCTGTTCGAGCTGGGTGACCCGGGGCATCGACGGCGGGTGCTCGGGACGGTCGGTCTGGCGCTGGCGCAGGACGGGCGTGCCGCGGAGGCGACCGAGGTGCTCAGTGAACTCCGCGCGGGGTCCGCCGAGGCGACAGTTGTCGTACCCGGGCAGCAGTGGGTGGAGCGGGTCGGGCTCCCGCGACCACGCTCGGACGACACGGTGTTGTCCTGGGGCGGGCCGGAGGCGGGAATCTGCGCGCTGATCGAGGGGAACCTGGCACTGCACCGGGGTGACCGGGAGTTGGCGGCGGAGTGGTTCGCCGCTGCCGCCGAGGCCGGTCACGATCGGCGGGACGTGGTGGAGGCGCTGGTGGGCCTCGCCGCGAGCACGTCGGACCCGAGCGTCCTCGATCGCCTCGATCGGGCCTGCGAGGAGAGCGGCATTCTGTTGCTGCCGCAGGAGTCCGGATTGCTCTATGCGCTGATGGCCGCGCGGGGTGGGCCCGCCGAGCGGTAGTCGAGCACCAGTGGGTGGCAGGTCGGACGGGGAGTGGCGCGAGCGAAGAGCCCCCTTGGTGCTACCCCTCGCTGTTCGCCCGCGCCGTCACCCCCCGGTGATTCCCCGGTGGACGAAAGCCTGCCACCGCCGCTCGGGCAGAAGGTGCTCTTCAAGAGGTTTGTCCGGTCTGCAAAGTCAGTTCTGCCGGTCTTTCTGCCGGTGCTCCGGCCCCTACGGTCAGGCCGGGTCGCAGTCGTCGGCGTCAGCCGTCTCCTGATCGGTGCTGCCGGCGGTGGCACCGGGATGGACAGCGTCCCGCACCCGGCGCAGGCCGTCGAGCAGTGCCGCCAGGGCCGCAGGGTCGAGCTGGCCGGTGAACCACTGCTCGATGATCCGCAGGTGGCCGGGCAGCGTCTCGTCGAGCCGCTGCATGCCGGCCTTTGTGACCACCGCGTACGAGCTGCGGCGATCGTTCGGGCAGGCCCGGCGGGTCAGCAGCCCGTCGCGTTCCATCCGGTCCACCACGCGCGTCACCCCGCTTGTGGACAGGGAGGTCTGCGCGGCGAGGTCGGTCATCCGCAGCTGGTTGCCCGGCGAGCGGGCCAGCCGGGTGATCACTTCGAACTCGACCGAGGAGAGGCCGTGCTCCTCGAGTTGGGCGGCGAACCGGGCCGAAAGCCCGGCGTGGACCTCGTAGAGGAGGCCAACCGCGGTGATCCGGGGGTCGTCGAACACGTTTGTCACTCGTTAACCCTACCAGTCCTTGACACGGGGAATGTTGTTGCGGTTATATTTGCTCAAGCAGTCGTTGGGCTACTAAACAATCTTCTGGAGGACACCAGCATGACCAGCAGCATCGATGCGGTTACCCGCGACTGGGACGGTCTCACCATCCCGGCGGCCGGCACCTACATGCTGGACGTGGCGCACAAGCGGGTCGGCTTCGTCGCCCGGCACATGATGGTGAGCAAGGTCCGCGGTGAGTTCAAGGAGGCGACCGCCACCGTCACCGTCGCCGAGGACCCGCTGCAGTCCTCGGTCGTCGCGACCATCCAGGCTGCCAGCATCGACACCACCCAGGGCGACCGGGACGCGCACCTGCGCAGCCCCGAGTTCCTGGACGCCGAGAAGTACCCGACCCTGGAGTTCCGCAGCACCGGCGTCAAGTCCCGCAGCGGCAACGAGTTCGTGCTCACCGGTGAGCTGACCATCAAGGACGTCACCCGTCCGGTGGAGCTGGAGGTCGAGTTCGAGGGCGTGGGTCGCAGCCCGTTCGGCCAGGACATCTTCGGGTTCTCCGCGAGCACCGAGATCGACCGCGAGGAGTTCGGCCTGACCTGGAACGTCACCCTGGAGACCGGTGGCGTGCTGGTCGGCAAGAAGATCAAGATCGAGATCGAGGGCGAGGCCGTCCGCCAGGCCTGATCCCACGGATCACCGGTACGCCGGGCCCGCGCCGCACGTCGGCGCGGGCCCGTCGTCGTCGGTGCCGTACGCGTGGGATTTGTCACGACTTGTTCCCACCCGGACGGGATCCGGCGCGTCAGGTACCGGGTAGAGATGGCGCCACGAGCGCATCCACCCCGGCCGGGGCGGATCACAGTCGTCGGCCTCTGGCCCTGGCCAGGCGAGCGCTCTTACCGTTAATGGTTCACAATGCGCTTTCCGGGACGGCAGGATCCCGACCGCGCCGGCGCTCGGGAGGACACATGGGCAGGGACGTCTCGCAGGGCGCCTTCACCCGGGAGGACCGCGTCCGCTACCGGCAGAAGGTTCGGCGGTGCCTGGACGTCTTCGCCCTGATGCTCGACGACTTCGGGTTCGACGCCGACCGGCCGATGACCGGCCTGGAGATCGAGCTGAACCTGGTCGACTCGGAGGCCGAGCCGGCGATGCGCAACGAGGAGATCCTCGCCGAGATCGCCGATCCGCTGTTCCAGACCGAGCTGGGTCAGTTCAACCTGGAGTTGAACGCGGAGCCTCGACTGATCGAGGGCACCGGTTTCGCCGACTACGAACACGACCTGCGCAGCAGTCTGAGCCGGGCCGACGAGCGCGCGGCCAAGTCGGACGCGAAGATCGTCCTGGTCGGCATCCTGCCCACCCTCACCGAGGGGCACCTGGTCGAGGACAATCTCTCCACCAACGAGCGCTACCGGGTGCTCAACGACCAGATCGTCGGCGCCCGGGGTGAGGCCATCGAACTCGACATCCGTGGCGTCGAGCAGTTGCGCACGCACACCGATTCGATCGCCCCCGAGGCGGCCTGCACCAGCCTCCAGTTCCATCTCCAGGTCGCGCCGGACAGCTTCGCCGACTACTGGAACGCCTCCCAGGCCATCGCCGGGGTGCAGGTGGCGGTCGGGGCGAACTCGCCCTTCCTGTACGGCCGCCAACTCTGGGCCGAGACCCGGATCGCCCTGTTCAAGCAGGCGACCGACACCCGCCCGGAAGAGCTCAAGGCTCAGGGCGTACGCCCCCGGGTCTGGTTCGGTGAGCGGTGGATCACCTCGATCTTCGACCTGTTCGAGGAGAACGTCCGGTACTTCCCGCCGCTGCTGCCGATCTGCGAGGACGAGGACCCGGTGGAGGTGCTGCACGCCGGTGGGGTGCCCCAACTGGGCGAGCTGCGGCTGCACAACGGCACCGTCTACCGCTGGAACCGCCCGGTCTACGACATCATGAACGACCGCCCGCACCTGCGGGTGGAAAATCGCGTACTGCCCGCCGGGCCGACGGTGGTGGACATGCTGGCCAACGCCGCCTTCTACTTCGGGCTGGTCCGTGGCCTGGCCGAGGCGGACCGGCCGATCTGGAGTCAGCTCACGTTCAGCTCGGCCGAGGAGAACTTCCACTCGGCCGCCCGACGTGGATTGGACGCCGTGCTGCACTGGCCCCGGTTCGGTGACGTGCCGGTCACCAAGCTGGTCTTGGAGCACCTGCTGCCCGTCGCCGCGACAGGCCTGGACGGGTTCGGCGTCGACCCGGCACAGCGGGACCGGCTGCTCGGCATCATCGAGCAGCGCTGTCGTACCGGCCGCAACGGTGCCGTCTGGCAGACCGAGGCGGTCTGGGCGGCGGAGCGCCAGCGGGGCATGGACCGCAGCGCCGCGCTGCACCACATGGTGCAGCGGTACGCGGAACTCCAGCGCGCCAACGAGCCGGTCCACACCTGGCCCGTCGACTGATCCCCACCGCACCGCCGAGCCGGACGCGGTCAGTCGGCGGGGCGGGTGCTCCTGCGGGGTGGGCGGGCACGGCGGGGTGCCGGGTCCTCGGTCGCTCCGGTGGTGGCGGGTTCGGCCGGCGCCGTCCCTTCCGGGGACGGTCGGGGCGCCGGCACCCGGGGTACGGCGGTAGTGCCGTCCGACCGGGCCTCCGCCCTGGTCGTCGACGACGCGGTCCTGCCGCGCCGAGGGGCCGTACCGGTCGAGGTGTCCAGCGCAGGCGCAGGGCTGTCCGCCCCGGTGCTGTCCGCCCTGGCGGCGTCCGTCTCAGCGCTGTCCGCCCGGTCCGACGACGGTACGGTCGCGCCGGCCGAGGCGGGATCGATCCGCGCGCTCGGTCGGGTGGTCGGATCGGGCTCGGTCGGGGTCGGGGCGGTCGGGACGGGCTGCGTACCCGCGGCGGCTGACCGTCGGTGGGCAGCGCGTCTGCGGCCGGCTCGCTCGGTGAGGACGGCGGCCAGTATCGAGCCGCCGACACCGGCGATCACCGCGTACGGGGCGATGAGCTGGGTGGAGAACTGCGCGGGCCCCAGCGTGGCCCACCGCGGCACGGTGGTCAGGTAGGCGAGCGCGACGAGCAGCGGCCCGGCCGCGCCGGAAGCCACCGCGCCGGTCCGGTGCCCGTCCGAGCGCGCGGCACCCCGAGCGGCGAGCGCGCCGATCAGGAGCGCGGGTACGAGCGCCAGCAGCGCGCCGGGCCAGTAGAGCTGGCCCCCGATCCAGTACCGCGCGTGGTCCGGGTCGAGCTGCCACGTGCCGAGCTGGGCGCCGGTGAGTCCGCGCCCGACGCGTACCCCGTCGATGACCGAGACCACCGCGAGCAGCCAGAGCCAGGCGGCCGTCGCGGTGACGTTCAGCGCGGCGCTGCGGGACCGCAGCGCCCAGAGCGCGACGGCCACGCCGATCAGGATGCCCAGCGCCGCGTGCAACGCGGCGACCCGTTGCGGCGTGCCGGTGTCGGTGCCCACGGCGACCCGTGCCGGTACGGCGACCAGCAGCACGGTGACCAGTCCACCGAGCCCGGCGCCGAGCGCCAGTGACAGCCTGCGGAGCAGGCCGCCGCGCTCGGCGGGCAGCGTGTCGACCACGGGTGTCACCCGATCGACCGGCGAGGTCGGCTGGTCCTGCGTCGCGTCGGTGCCCGCGGCCCGGATCGACCGCTCGTCGTCGAGCACCGCCGACTGCGGCAGCCGCGCCTCGCTCGCCGGGGCGGACGCCGTCGGCGTGGCGTCAGCCGCCGAGGCCGGCGCCACCGGTTCGGCGTCGACGGCCGGCTGGGCGACCGCCGGGCGCATCGCACGCCTGTCGACCGCCGAGAGCACGGCACGCTGGTGCAGTCGCTGCGCGCAGACCGCGCCCAGCACCGTCGAGCTGGCGGCGAGCCAGGTGGCCCAGGCGAGGCCGTCCGCCCAGGCCGTGTCGTTGGCCCCGGCGTCGGTGGGCGTCCAGGTGATGACGCCGAGCCCGTAGCCGAAGCCGAGCTGTGCGGCGCCCGCGCCGGCAGCGACCCCGATCGCCGTCACGATCGATACTCCCCAGCCCCGTCTGGCCATGCCGGGCAGCGTAACGTCCCGTCGTCGGTGCGGCGAGTCGCAGTGACCCGCCGGTATGGACCGTCGGCACAACGTGATGGGCGGCGAACGGTACGGTCGCCGGTGATGAGGCGGTGGACGGTATGACGGACGCGAACACGGGTCGGCAGGATTCCGCCGGAGGCCGGGCCGGCGGCGGTGGGAGCCGGGCCAGCGTGCTGCTCGGCGGTGGGCTGGTCGCGGTGCTGCTGGCCGTGGTCGGTGCGACAGGCGGCTGGTTGCTGGCCGGCGAGGACGACGAATCTCCGGCGAACCCGCAGGCGGTGGCCACCACGGCCGGTACGCCGACCGGTCGGGCCACCTCGTCCCGGCCGGCTCCCGGCCGGACCACGCCGTCCGCCCCTCGGACGACGGACTCCACGACCAAGGGGACCGGCCTGACCGTGCCGCCGGTGATCGGCGTCGACTTCGTGCAGGCACGCGAGATGCTGCGTGAGCAGCGGCTGGGCTGGCGTCTGGTCTTCGGCGGCGGCACCGGCCGCACGGTGGACAGCGCTTCGCCGGCAGTGGGCACCGAGGTGGCCCGGGGCACCACGGTCCAACTGCAGGTGGCCGGTCCGGCCCCCGCCGCCGAGGTGCCGGACGTGGTCGGCGACCACTGCGCCAAGGCGGCCGACGAGCTGGTCGAGGAGGGGCTCTACCCGCGTTACCGCAGTGGGCGCAGCGGAAAGGTCAGCCGGCAGGAACCGGCCGAGGACGGCCCGGCCCGCTGGAACGACGAGGTCAGCATCTGGTGCGGGGACGCGGCCCCGCCGGGCCAGCCGACCACGAAGCCCACCCTCTGACCCGTCCCGTCGGCGCGTCGGGTTGACCCACTCGGCTTCCTGGAAATCGGGCTGTCCGGAGTACCGGGACACCACGACTTCACCAAGACCGAGTCGATCAATACCGGCTGATGTCGACGTGGGCGGTTATGTTGACGGTCGAGGGCCATGGCGCCTGCCCGGTTCGGGAAAGGACGTGCGATGAGCGACGACCGCCAGGAGCCGCCGGCCGGAGAGCCCGAGGACGACCGGACGCGCCCCCTGCCGCCCCCCGGCGGCAACCGGCCACAGCCGCCCGAACCGACCGCGTCGCCCGACGAGACGATGCCTATCGGCCGGGCCGCCTCGGGGTCGCCGCCCGAACCCACCGCGTCGCCGGACGAGACGATGCCTATCGACCGGGCCGCCTCGGGGTCGCCGCCCGAACCCACCGCGTCGCCGGACGAGACGATGCCTATCGACCGGGCCGCCTCGGGGTCGCCGGGTGACCGGACGGCGCGGATGCCGGCGGAGCGGTCGACGCCGCCGTGGTCCGGGCGGGCCGAGGTGCGGGCGCCCCGACCGGCCGAACCGGCCGCCGACTGGTACGTCGAGGAGCAGGGTGGCCGGCGGTGGTGGTTGCCGATCCTCTGGGGCGTCCTCGCGTTGCTGCTCGCCGGGCTGCTCGGGGCGGCTCTGTGGGTCGTGCTCACCGCGCGGGACGACGACTCCGACGACCCGGCGACGCCGTCTGTCCCGCCGCCCAGTGCCACCGCCGCGCCGAGCAGCAGCGCCCCGACCTCGGCGGCGCCCAGCAGCGCTTCGCCGAGCAGCCCGGCTGCGACCACCGAGGAGGCGCAGATACCGGTGCCGCCGCTGGCCGGGCTGACGCAGGCCACCGCCGAGGGGCTGCTGGACCGCCTCGGCCTGAGCTACCGAGCGGTGTACCGCCCGTCCGAGCTGCCGCCGGGGACGGTGGTGAGCACCGATCCGGAGGCCGGTGCGACGGTGCGGGCCGACGAGGAGGTGCTGCTGGTGATCTCCCAGGCCCGGCCCTCCACCGGGACCGGCCCGACCAGTCCGGACCCGACGGTGACGACCACGCCGTGACCGGTCACCACATCCGGCGGCGGGTGCCGACGAGTCCGAGGCCGGCGAGCGAGATGGTGAGGCCGAAGATCCCGGACCAGAACAGCGAGCGGTGGACGTCCGTGGCGGCGTGCCCGGCCGGCGCGGCCTCGGTGAGTTCCTGCCGTCCGTCGGACTGACCGCCACCGCCGGCGCCAGCGGCCGGGTCGGTCCCAGTGGTCGGGTCGGTGCCAGCGGTCGGGTCCGTCGCTCCGACGCGTCCGTCGGATACATCGGTGCCGAGCCAGCCGAATCCATCGGTCGGCGGGTGGGAGTCGACCACGGTGATCTCCGGGGCCGGCACCGGAACGGCCAGCCGGGTGGACGACAACGCCGGGTCGCGGACCAGGACCACGATGGTGGTCACGGCCCCGAGGAGGGCGAGCAGTCCGAGAGCGTAGGTGATACGGGAGCGGTGGTGCCGCCGCACGGCGGGCTGATTGACCATGACCATCCCAGGCTCAGGGTCCTGGACGTGCGGTGGAACGTGCCGGGGTGGGCGTACCGATTCTATGGCGACGGCACGCCTACCCGCGGCGGTTCGCGCTGGTCAGCCGACTCTGACCGGCGTACGGGTGACCGGTCGTCGGGTCCGTACGGTGTGCGGGCGGGGCTCCGGCGCGGCCTGCACCTGCTGCAGTCCTTCCCGCTGTACGAAGATCGATCGTCGGTTGACGGCGTCGCCGGCGGCGTTGAGCTCGTAGCCGTCGAGCCAGAGCCAACCGTCGTAGGTCGGCCAGTCGAGCACCCGGATCACGCGGAACATGATCGGCCTGAGGAACTGGACACTCGCCGCGCGAGTCACGTGCAGAACGTCACCGGAGCGGGGAAGCACATGGGCTCCTGGGGAGGGAGAGCCGGCGTCGTGCCGGCGGGTGACTGGTCTGGGATGTCTCGGCCCGGTGACGGGATCTCGCCTCGTGGACCGGTTGGTGCGTGGTGGTGGTCGGGCCGTACCCGCTGGTGGCGTGCCGCCACCCGACCATCACCTGACTGCTTCCGGGAACCGCGCCCACCGCCGCAGTCAGCTGGCTTGCAGCGGTGGGGTCATCACCCCGGCGCAGATCTTGATGGCACAGCCTGGGCCCGCGCCCGGTCCGGCCATCCGGGGTCGATGGGGTCACCACACCCGGAGAGCGGACGGAGACGCTGAGTGATCCGTGCCATACGGACAGAGTGCATCAGCGACGTGCTTCATGCAAGTTGCACGTCGACTTTTGCCGATACGTGAGTCCGCCACGCAAAGCGGCGCTTGAAGCCATCCGCGTGTGGACGGCACACTGAGGGCCGGTGTCGCCCGTCGCGGCCGGCCGATGACCGGCACCACCCCTCGTCGCGAACGTTCGCCGGTCGACGGTCGCGCCCCCGGCGAGCGCCAGTCAGTGGCGCGTCGACCGGAGGTAGCCCGAGAGTGGGGTCGAGCAACCAGCGGCGAGGACCAGAAACACCGAGGCCGCGCGATGAGTGAGCGGCGCAGCCCGACGATCCGACGGCGGCGGCTCGGTGCCGAGCTGCGCCGGCAGCGGGAGTCGGCCGGGATCACGATCGAGGTGGTCGCCGAGCAGTTGGAGTGCTCGGCGTCCAAGGTCTCCCGGATCGAGACCGGGCACACCACGGCCACTCCGCGCGACGTGCGGGACATGCTGCGGATCTACGGCGTCGTGGGTGCCGAGAGTGACGAACTTGTCCAGATCGCCCGGGAAGCGCGGCAGAAGGGCTGGTGGCACCCGTACAGCACGGTGCTGGTCGGCGCGTACGTCGGGCTGGAGGCGGCGGCGAGTTCGATCCGGGCGTACGAACAGCAGGTCGTGCCGGGCCTGTTGGAGACCGAGGAGTACGCCGGGGCGATGATCCGCGCCGCCCGTCCGGACTTCACCGCCGATCAGGTACACCAGAGGGTGCGTGTCCGTCTGGGCCGTCAGTCGTTGTTGACCCAGGACGATCCGGTCGATCTGTGGGTGGTGCTCGATGAGGCGGTGGTAAGTCGGCCGGTGGGCGGGGACGAGGTGATGCGCGGCCAACTCAGGAGGTTGGTCGAGGTGGCCGAGTTGCCGAACGTGACGCTCCAGATCCTCCCCTTCGAGGTGGGCGCGCACGCAGGCATGGACGGGACCTTCACGATCCTCAGCTTCCCCGAGCCCGGTGATCCGGATGTCGTGTACGCGGAGAACGCCACGGGTGGGCTCTTCCTCGAGAAGAGCGACGAACTGCAGAAGTACAGCTTCATCTTCGATCACATCCGCGCTGCGGCCATTCGTCCAGAGGAGTCCATCGCACACATCGCAAAACTGGCAGAGGAGCCGAAATGGCGACCAAGGGGTTCCCCGTGGACCTGACGCAGGCGACGTGGTTCAAGAGCTCGAAGAGCGGGCCGAACTGCGACAACTGCGTGGAGGTGGCGTACGTGACCGGGGCGGTCGGAGTGCGGGACTCGAAGGACAAGGCCGGCCCGGCCCTGGTCTTCGCTCCCGGTGACTGGCACGCCTTCGTCGCCGGAACCAGGGATGGTGTGTTGGGCTCGGTCTGACCGAGTGAGCAGTTGAGGTCCCCGTCCGGTCCCGACCGGGCGGGGACCTTCCGTCTTCGGCAGCGTCGACGACCCGCGGCGGGCGTCGGCCCCGGCGAGGTTCCGCCGGGATTCCCGTCGCCACAGCGGGTCCGCCTCGTTGAACCCGTCGGTACGGCGCTGGTCCACGACCCGCCGCACCGACCCGCACCCGAGCGAGGTAGGCGAGACGGATGACGACGATCGGTTCAGAGAACCTCACCAACGGTCCGGGTAAGCCGGAGCGTTTCGGTGGCAAGTACCGCGGGGCGCGTCGGGACACCGTACTGACCGAGGTGGTCTCGACCGACCAGGAGTTGAACGGGCGGGAGATGTCGGCCCCGGAGGGGGGCGAGGCGCCGCTCTCGCTGCCGTCGCTGGACCCGAACCCCCTGGTCGAGCCGTCGTTCCCGGCGACCGGCTGGCCGCTGGAGCCCAGCGGTTCACTTGCCGACCACCCGCTGCTGCGCGGCCTGCTGCTGGAGTTGCCGCCGAAGGGCAGCATCCCGCCGCCGGGCTGGCTGGACCGCTGGTTCGAGGCGACGCGGGCGATCCTGGAGTTGCTATACGTGCAGGGGGCCGGCCGCTCCCGCTGAGCGGGACGTGGCGGGCTGGGCCCGCTCGGTGAGCTGGCTGTGCCGCAGCGCGTGTCGCACGCCGATGGCGGCCACCGCGAGTGCGCCGACGGTGATCGCCGGCCCGGTGACCCCGGGCTCGGCGCCGAGGTCCGCACCGGCCGCCGCGATCACCGCCGGCAGCGTCGCCAGGGCTGTCACCTGCAACGGCAACCCGACGAGCGGGTGTGCGGCGGCGGCGCGCAGCCCGTGCGGGGCGGGCGTCCCGGGCGCTGTGTCGAACGCCCCGGCGCCGGCCCACAGACGGCGGATCCGTCGTACGGAGCAGGCGGCCACCACGATCGCCGGCCCGGTGGCGAGGGCGAGCCCGGCGGCGGCCCGGTCCACCGGCGCGGTGCCGCCGCTGAACAGCCCGCCGATGGACACCGCCGCGACGAGCGCCACGCCGGTCAGCGCGAGCGCCAGCAACCATCCGGTACGCCGACGCAGCGTACGTGCGTCGCGCAGTTGGGGCAGCCGGTCGGCCAGGACCCCGGCGGCCAGCCAGATGGCGGCGACCGGCAACAGGATGGTGAGCTGACTCTCCATGTCGGAGAGTCTTTCCCGAATCGACGTGCGGCAAATCCGGGCCGGACCCTCGTTGACCCCGGAAGCCGAGCCCGTAGGGGGCATCCCATTGGGGTGATGGACGTTTCGGCATGTTTATCTGCCCCGCCTCATCGATCTACCCTCAGCCTGATCGGCATCTGTCGATAGATGTGGTACCGGTGGTCGCGCTTCGCCGCCGGTCGGAGGGAGGTAGGAAGATGGGTCTTCCACGCAGGTCCGTACTGGTCGGGGTGGCCGCCGCGACCGTGTTGGCCGTCGGCACCCCGGCCCTGGCCGCCGAGCCCGTCGGCGTGGTCCGGGAGGCCGGCGGAGCCACCGCCGTGCCGGACAGCTACATCGTCGTCCTCAAGGACACCGCAGTGGCCTCCAGCCGGGTCGGTGACACCGCCCAGCGACTGACCGGCCGGCACGGCGGACGGGTCGCCCGCACCTACGGCACGGCGCTGCGTGGCTTCGAGGTCACCGTCAGCGCCAAGGCGGCGGCACGGATCGCCGCCGACCCGGCCGTCGCGTACGTCGAGCAGAACCACACCGTGTCCATCTCCGGAACGCAGGCCAACCCGCCCTCCTGGGGCCTGGACCGCATCGACCAGCGCAACCTGCCGCTGGACAGCTCCTACACCTACCCGAACACGGCGAGCAACGTGCACGCCTACATCATCGACACCGGCATCCGCTTCGCCCACAACGACTTCGGGGGCCGGGCCACCTCCGGCTACGACTCCGTGGACGGCGGGTCGGCCGACGACTGCAACGGGCACGGCACGCACGTCGCCGGCACCGTCGGTGGATCCTCGTACGGGGTGGCCAAGGGCGTCCAGCTCGTCGCCGTACGAGTGCTGAACTGCTCCGGCAGTGGCACCAACGCCGGCGTGATCGCCGGTGTCGACTGGGTCACCGCGAACGCGATCAAGCCGGCGGTGGCGAACATGAGTCTCGGCGGCGGCGCCAACAGCTCGCTGGACACCGCCGTCCGAAACTCGATCGCCTCCGGCGTGACGTACGGCCTGGCGGCCGGCAACGACAACGGCGCGAACGCCTGCAACACCTCGCCGGCGCGGACCACGGAGGCCATCACGGTCGGGTCGACGACCAGCTCGGACGCCCGTTCGTCGTTCTCCAACATCGGCACCTGCCTGGACATCTTCGCGCCGGGCTCGTCGATCACCTCGGCCTGGTACACGAGCAACACCGCGACAAACACGATCAGCGGCACCTCGATGGCCACCCCGCACGTGGTCGGAGCGGCAGCCCTGGTGGCCAGCGCCAACCCGAGCTGGACCCCGGCGCAGGTGCGCAACCAACTGGTGGCCAACGCGACCCCGAACGTGGTGACCAACGCGGGCTCGGGCTCGCCGAACCTGTTGCTCTACGTGGGCAGCGGCGGCACCACCCCGCCGCCCACCGGCTGCACGGGCACCAACGGCACCGACGTGTCGATCCCGGACGCCGGTGCGGCGGTGACCAGCCCGATCACCATCTCCGGCTGTGGCCGCAACGCCTCGTCGGCCTCCACGGTGGCGGTGAACATCGTGCACACGTACCGCGGTGATCTGGTCATCGACCTGCTCGCCCCGGACGGCAGCGCGTACCGGCTGAAGAACAGCAGCACCTCGGACAGCGCCGACAACGTGAACACCACGTACACGGCAAACGTGTCCGGTGAGGCCGCCGACGGCATCTGGCAACTTCAGGTGCGCGACACCTACTCGGCCGACACCGGCTACCTCAACTCCTGGACCCTCACCGTCTGACCGCCTCCGACGAGCGAGGCCCCGCCCGGACATCCGGGTGGGGCCTCGTGTCGTACCGAAAAGGGGTCAGACCGCGAAGGTGGCCGGCCGCTCGGTGGCCGGGGCCGGCGGGCGGGCCTTCCACATGCCCGTCTTCTGACCGGCGAGGCGGGTCAGGTAGGCGGGGTTGAGGATCACGTAGCGGCGCCAGAGTCGTTTCGGCTCCAGACCGAGCCGCCAGAACCACTCCAGGCCGGCGCGCTGCATCCACGGCGGGGGCTGGCGCAGCAGCCCGGCGTGGTAGTCGAAGGCCGCACCGACAGCCATCAGCGGCATGTCGAGCAGCGGGCGCATGGCGTACGTGAAGACCTCCTGGCGCGGGCAGCCGAGCCCGACCAGGACGAGCCGGGCGCCGCTGGACCGGATCCGGTCGGCGATCTCGGCATCCTCGCCCGGCTGGACCGCGCGGAACTTCGACGGCTCCACCCCGGCGATCTTCAGCGCGGGGAACATCCGCTCCAGCGCCGGGATGAGTTTGGCCAGCGTCTCCTCGGTCGAGCCGTACAGGTAGACCGGCAGGCCCTCGTCGGCGAAGCGGGAGAGCACGTGCAGGGTCAGCGTCGGCCCATAGACACGGTCCGTGAGCCCGGCGTGGTGCAGCAGGTTGAGCGCCCAGCGCACCGGCTGCCCGTCCGGGGTGACCACGTCGAACGAGTTGAGCCGGGCATTGTGCGCCGGATCCAGCACACCTGTCATCACGCCGTGCACGGCCAACGCGGTGAGCGCGAGCGGCCGGCGCTCGTGCGCCGCGGTCACCACCGCGTCCGTCGCCGTGGCGTAGTCGGTGGCGTCGACCAGGACGCCGAGCACGTTGCGCTTGGTCCTGGACGTCATGACTGCGGCACCCACTTGTCCACGTTGGCCTCGTAGATCTCCCGCAGGATCATCGGCACGTCGTACGTGATCTTCCACTCCGGGTACTGCTCCTCGAACCGGGCCATGCTGCTCACGTACCACTGGTGGTCGCCGGTGCGGTTCTGCTCGACGTAGTTGATCTGCGCCTCGCGGCCGGTGATCTCCTGGGCGATCGCGAACGCCTCGATGTGCGAGGTGTTGGAGTGCCGGCCGCCGCCGAGGTTGTAGACCTCGGCGGAGCGGGGCGCCCGGAAGAACGCCTCGAACGCGGTCAGCACGTCGTGCGAGTGGATCGCGTCGCGGACCATCTTGCCCTTGTAGCCGAACAGGTTGTACGTCCGGCCCTCCATCACGCAGCGCATCAGGTAGGCCAGGAACCCGTGCAACTCGGCGGCCGAGTGGGCCGGGCCGGTCAGGGTGCCGCCCCGGAAACAGGCGGTCTTCATGTCGAAGTAGCGGCCGTACTCCTGCACCATCACGTCCGCGGCGACCTTCGAGGCGCCGAAGACCGAGTGCAGCGAGTGGTCGATCGACATCTCCTCGGTGATGCCCTGGTACCAGCGGTGGTCCTCGGGCAGCTCGTACCGGGTCTCCAGCTCGATCAGCGGCAGGCTGTTGGGCCGGTCACCGTAGACCTTGTTTGTCGAGCAGTGGATGAACGGCGCCTCGATCGCGTGGCGACGGGTGTTCTCCAGGATGTTGAGCGTGCCGCCGGCGTTCACGTCGAAGTCCGTGTACGGCTCCTTGGCCGCCCAGTCGTGGCTCGGCTGCGCGGCGCTGTGGATCACCACGGCGATGTCCGAGCCGTACTTCTTGAACACCTGCTCCAGACCGTCCCGGTCCCGGATGTCCACCGGGTAGTGGGTGTAGGAGCTACCCAGGTCACGGCCGAGCTGTTCCAGGCTCCACGAGGTGGAGCCGTCCTCGCCGAAGAAGTACCGCCGCATGTCGTTGTCGATGCCGACGACGTCCAGGCCGAGGCCGGCGAAGTGCCGGACCGCCTCGGAGCCGATCAGACCACCAGACCCGGTCACCAACGCGACACTCACACGCCACTCCTGGTCCATCGGAGGCAGAAACCATCGGAGCATAGCGTGATGCCCGGCACGCCCCGAATATGACGGAAGGGCCCCGCATCTCGCGGAGCCCTCGTCTTTTGGTGGGGATGGGGGGAGTTGAACCCCCACGCCCTTTCGGGCACACGGACCTGAACCGTGCGCGTCTGCCATTCCGCCACATCCCCGTGGCACGACCCGGAACACTCTAGCCGCCCCGAACCCGCTGTCACCAACGGGCCCCGGGAATACTACGCTGTCCCAGTCGCTCGCCACGAGCGGTTACCGTTCGTGGCGGACGAAAGATTAGCACGGCGGTCCCGGTCCCTCCGAGCGGGCCCGGAGCAGCCGGCCGAGCGGCGTGTGAGCTGCGCGCGCGCCGGCCGGATACCATCATGTCCTCGGGACCCGAGGAGGAGCCGGTGAGCGTGCTGCAACGCTTCGAGAAGCGTCTGGAAGGCCTGGTCGAAGGGGCCTTCGCCAAGGTCTTCAAAGGGGTGGTCCACCCCGTGGAGATCCTCAACGCCATGCAGCGGGAGGCCGAGGCGCACAAGGCGATCCTGGCCGGTGGGCGCACGTTGGTGCCCAACCGCTACGTGATCGATCTCTCGCCGTTCGACCACAGTCGTCTGGCGCCGTACGCCGCCGCACTGGCCCAGGAGCTGGCCCAGTCGCAGGCGGAGTTCATCGGCGAGCAGGCCTGGACGGTCTACGGCGACGTGATCGTCGAGATCGAGCGGGGCGAGGGCCTGGACACGGGAATGTTCCGCGTCACCGCCGAGGTCTACACCGGCGGCGAGGTCGCCCCCGTGTCGGCGCCCGGCTACGACGCCGGCCCGCCCGCGTACCCCGCGTACGACCAGGGTGGCGGCTACGGCCCGCCGCCTGGGCACGGTGGCGGCCGCAACGTGCGGCTGGTCTCCGGTGACGGACGCACCTACCCGCTCCAGATGGGGTCGACGGTGATCGGTCGCGGCGACCAGGCGAACCTGCGCCTGCCCGACGTCGGCATCTCCCGGCGACACGCCCGGCTGGATTTCGACGGCGGCCAGGTTGTGCTGACCGATCTGGGCTCCACCAACGGCACCATGGTCAACGGGCAGCGGGTCTCCGCCGTCGCCCTCAACCCGGGTGACATGGTCCAGCTCGGCACCACGACGCTGACCTTCCGCGTGGACGGCTGAGCCGCCTTGCCGGCACTGGTCATCACCGTTGCCCGGTTCGGGTTCCTGATCCTGCTGTGGATCTTCGTGTTCACGGTGGTAGGCGTGATCCGTCGGGATCTCTTCGCGGGGGCCCGGTCCGGTCGCCTGGTGGCGGCACCACGCGCGGTTGGCGCCTCGACGGGGCAGGCGGCCAAACCGGCGAAGGTGAAGCGGGGCAGGGCGGCCCACCAGTTGGTGGTCACCGCAGGTCAGCTGGCCGGCACCCGCATCACCCTCGGTGAAGCGCAGATCACCATCGGTCGGGCCGAGGATTCCACGCTGGTCATCACCGACGACTACGCCTCCGCGCGGCACGCGAGACTCGTGCCGCGCGAGGGCCAGTGGTACGTCGAGGACCTCGGCTCGACTAACGGCACGTACCTAGATCGCGCTAAGGTCACCGGACCAACCCCCGTACCCCTCGGCGTGCCGATCCGGATCGGCCGCACTTCCCTCGAATTACGGCCATGACTCTGACCCTGCGCTATGCGGCCCACAGCGACCGCGGTCTGATCCGTGACGGCAATCAAGACTCCGTCTACGCCGGGCCGCGGCTACTCGCCGTTGCCGACGGCATGGGCGGCATGGCCGCCGGTGACGTCGCCAGCAACATCGTCATCGGTGCCATGGCGCCGCTCGACGAGGACGTCCCAGGGGACGCTCTCGTCGACGCGTTGCGTTCGGCCGTGGGCACCGCCAACCAACAGCTCCGCGACACGGTGGATGCCAACCCGCAGTTGGAGGGGATGGGCACCACGCTGACGGCGACCCTCTTCTCCGGCAGCAAGCTGGGGATGGTCCACATCGGCGACTCGCGGGCCTATCTGCTGCGCAACGGTGAGTTCTCCCAGATCACCAAGGACGACACGTACGTCCAGATGCTCGTCGACGAGGGCCGGATCAGCGCCGAGGAGGCCAGCAGCCACCCGCAACGGTCGCTGCTGACCCGCGCCCTGGACGGCCGGGACATCGACCCGGAGTACTCGGTGCGCCAGGTGCTGCCCGGCGACCGGTACCTGATCTGCAGCGACGGCCTCTCCGGCGTGGTGAGCGCGGAGACCATCGGCGAGAGTCTGCGGGAGTACACCGATCCGCAGCAGTGCGTCGAGCGGCTGGTGCAGCTCGCGCTGCGCGGCGGCGGTCCGGACAACATCACCGTGATCATCGCCGATGCCACCGACCACGACATCGTCGAGGCGACCCCGATCGTCGGCGGCGCCGCCGCCCGGGACCGGGGCATGGCCACCTCCGCCGACGACTCGACCCCGGCCGCCCGGGCCTCGGCGCTCTCCGCGCCGCGCCCCGCCGCGCCCGAGGAGCCGGCGGCCGCCGATGACGAGCCGGAGCGCCGCAAGCACCGTCCGGTACGCACCACCGCCATGGCGCTGGCCCTCCTGGTCATCCTCGGCGGCGGGCTCTTCGGCGGCTGGACGTACACCCAACGCCAGTACTACGTGGGCGCCACCGAGGAGGGGCAGGTCGCCGTCTTCCGTGGCATCCAGGGGCAGATCGCGGGGATGGACCTCTCGACCGTGCACCGCACCAGCGGCACCCGGTTGGACGACCTCACCGTCGCCGCCCAGGACACGGTCAAGGTGGGCATCCGGGCCAAGAACGAGCCGGACGCCGAGCGCCAGCTCGCCGAGCTGACCAGCGACACCCCGAGCAACCCCAACCTGAAGCCGGTCTGCCCGCCCGACTCGGGCGCGCTGGTCGGCACGCCGACGCCCACCCCGAGCGTGACCCCGCCCGGGACGTCCCCGACGCCGAACGTCAGCCCCGGCGCCTCGGTGAACGGGGTCGTCAGCGCGAGCCCGACCAACGCGGCCACCACCGGCGGGCCCGATCCGACCACCACACCCGACGTCACGCCCTCCGACTCGGCACCGCCGGCGCTCGACCCGGCCGGCTGCCGGTCTCCCGAGTGAGCGTCGGCTGAGATCCCAAGGACTCCACCCGTGACCGTAGCGGCCACACCGGCACCCTCGCCCGCCACCACGGGCGGGGAGTCCGGCGTACGCCTGGCCCGGTCCCGACGGAACGCCGAGCTGTCCCTGCTGCTGCTGGCCATGGTGCTGGTGGCGGCGTACATGGCGACCGTCGAGGCGAACCTTCTGGACACGGTCACCCCGGATTTCTGGATGCCCGCCGCTGCCCTCGGCGCGGTCTTCCTCGGCCTGCACCTGGTCATCCGGTTCCTCGCCCCGTTCGCCGACCCGGCTCTGTTGCCGGCGGTGGCCCTGCTCAACGGCCTCGGGGTGGGCTTCCTGCGCCGAATCGACCTGGGCGATGCCGCCCCGGCCGACCGGGAGGACCTGGCGACCTTCGCCGGCATCGGCGGCCGGCAGCTCGCGTGGACGCTCGCCGCGGTGATCCTCGCCGCGGGCCTGCTCGCGATCATGCGTGACCACCGTTCGGTCTCCCGGTACGCGTACACCCTGGGGCTCGCCGGCATCGTGCTGGTCATGCTCCCGGCGGTGCTGCCGCGCAGCATCTCCGAGATCAACGGCGCCAAGCTGTGGATCCGGGTCGGCGGCTTCTCGCTCCAGCCTGGTGAGTTCGCCAAGCTGGCGCTGCTGGTCTTCTTCGCCTACTACCTGGTGCGCAAGCGTGAGGTGCTCTCGCTGGCCAGCCGGCGGTTCCTCGGCATCGACTTCCCGCGTGGGCGCGACCTCGGCCCGGTGGTGGTGGTCTGGCTGATCAGCCTCCTGGTGTTGGTCTTCGAGAAGGACCTGGGCACCTCGCTGCTCTACTTCGGCATGTTCGTGGTGACGCTCTACATCGCCACCGAGCGGGTCAGTTGGCTGCTGATCGGTCTGCTCCTCTTCTTCGGCGGCGCCTATCTCGCGTACGTCCTCGGCTCGACGGTCGGTGGTCCGTTCGCCAACTTCTACCTGCGCGCCGAGATCTGGCTGGACCCGTTCGCCGACCCGACCGACAAGGGCTACCAACTCGTCCAGGGTCTGCTGGCCCTCGGCACGGGCGGGCTCTTCGGCGCCGGGCCGGGCGGCGGTCAGCCGGACATCCTGCCCGAGGTGCAGAACGACTTCATCTTCGCCGGCATCGGTGAGGAGATCGGCCTGTTCGGCCTCTCCGCGCTGCTGGTGGTCTACCTGCTGATCGTGGAGCGGGGCCTGCGCGCCGCGCTCGCGGTCCGTGACTCGTTCGGCAAGCTGCTCGCCGGCGGTCTCGCCTTCACACTGGGCCTGCAGGTCTTCGTGATCGTCGGCGGCATCAGCAAGCTCATCCCGCTTACCGGCCAGACCACACCGTTCCTGTCCGCCGGTGGCTCGTCGCTGATGGCGAACTGGCTGCTCATCGCGGTCCTGTTGCGCGTCTCCGACGGGGCGCGACGACCGGTGACGGGTAGTTCCGGCAAGGCGAGCCGGCCCTCGGGCGGCTCGCCCGAGCAGTTGCATGGTGCTCCCACGGAGGTGATCAAGCCGTGAACGCACCCCTGCGCCGTGTCGGCATCGTCGTCATGGTCCTGTTCGGTCTGCTCTTCGCGAACCTCAACTGGATCCAGGCCTACAAGGCTGATGAATACCGCACCAGCGACTACAACGGCCGGGTCCAGGTCGCCGACTACAAGCGCAAGCGCGGCAACATCGAGGCCGGCGGTACCGCGGTGGCCACCAGCAAGGAGACCACCGGCAAGCTGAAGTTCCAGCGCACCTACCCGGGTGGCGCGAAGTACGCGCACGTGCTCGGCTACAAGCCGGTCAACCTGGCCGACACCGGCATCGAGCAGGTGGAGAACGACTTCCTGGCCGGCACCAGCGACCAGTTGATCGGCGACCGTTTCAAGGACATGTTCACCGGCGACGAGACCGGTGGCGGCAACGTGCTGCTCACGCTCTCGAAGCGAGCGCAGGACGTGGCGTACGACCAGATGCGCAACAACCAGGTGGATGCGAAGCGCGGCGCGGCGATCGCCATCGACCCGCGGACCGGTGCGGTGCAGGCCCTGGTGTCGATGCCCAGCTTCGACCCGAACCCGCTGGTCAGCCACAACACGACCGAGGCCGCCGCCGAGATCAACAAGCTGGAGCAGAACCCGGACGGTCCGCTCAAGAACCGGGCCCTCTCCGAGACGCTGCCGCCGGGCTCCACCTTCAAGATCGTGGTCGCGGCGGCGGCGTTGGAGAACGGCGTCACGAAGACGACCCCGATTCCGGCCGGCTCCAGCTACACCCCGCCCACCTCGGGCACCCCGATCCGCAACGCCGCCGCGTCGATCTGCCCCGAGCCGCAGGTCACCCTGCTGGAGGCGGTCACCGAGTCGTGCAACACCGGCTTCGCGCAGCTCGGCGTGCGGCTCGGCGCCGACAAGGTCAAGGAGAAGGCCCGGCAGTTCGGCTTCGAGCAGGAGGACCTCACGGTCGGCCAGCTCGGCGAGGGCGGTCTGCGGACGGCGGCCAGCCGGACCGGCGACATGCTGAACCCGGACGGCAACACCGACCCGGCCGCGCTGGCCCAGTCCTCGATCGGCCAGAACAACGTCCGGATGACCCCGTTGCAGGGCGCGATGATCGCCGGAGCGGTCGCCAACGGCGGCAGCCAGATGCGGCCGTACCTGGTCCGGCAACTCCTCGCCCCGGACCGGACCACCAGCTACTACACGGCGAAGCCGAAGGACCTGCGTCAACCGGTAAGCGGTCAGACCGCCGCCGACCTGCGCGACATGATGGTCAGCGTGGTCCAGAAGGGCACCGGCCAGAAGGCGGCGATCAGCGGCTACACGGTCGGCGGCAAGACGGGCACCGCGCAGTCCGCCCCGGACCGACCCGACCACGGCTGGTTCATCGGCTTCGCACTGGACAAGAACGGCAACCCCATCTCCGCCGTGTGCGTGGTGCTGGAGCAGGCCGGCAGCGGCGGCAGCGCCGAGGCGGCCCGGATCGGCGGCCAGATCATGCGGGCCGCCATCGCCGACCCCGGGGGCCGCTGACATGCTCAGCCCCGGCGTCCAGCTCGGCAACCGCTACCGCCTCGACGAGCGGATCGCCAGCGGCGGCATGGGCGACGTCTGGCGCGGCACCGACCAGGTGCTCGGCCGGACGGTAGCGGTCAAGAGCCTGCTCCCCGCGCTGCTCGACGACCCCGACTTCGCCGAGCGGTTCCGCGGCGAGGCCCGGACGATGGCGACGATCAACCATCCCGGCGTCGTGGACGTCTACGACTTCGGCAACGACCAGCAGATCGCCTTCCTGGTCATGGAGTACGTCGAGGGCGACGCCCTGTCGTCCACGCTGAGCCGGGTCGGTCGGCTCACCCCGGCCCGGACCATGGCGCTTGTCGCGCAGGCCGCCGACGCGTTGCACGCCGCGCACGAGAAGGGCATCGTGCACCGCGACGTGAAGCCGGGCAACCTCCTGGTCCGGCCGAACGGCACGCTGGTGCTCACCGACTTCGGCATCGCCCGCTCCGACATCGTCGGCCAGCTCACCGCCGCCGGCTCGGTGCTCGGCACCGCCTCGTACATCTCTCCGGAGCAGGCCACCGGCCAGGTGGCCACCCCGGCGTCCGACGTGTACGCGCTCGGCGTGGTCGCCTACCAGTGCCTCGCCGGGCGGCGACCGTTCGAGGGCGACAACCCGCTCGACATCGCCATGCGGCACGTCCGGGAGACGCCCCGGCCGCTGCCGTCCGACATCCCGCCGCAGGTCCGGGCAGTGGTGGAACGGGCGCTGGCCAAGGATCCGGCCGCCCGCTGGCCGACCGCCGCCGCCCTCGCCGGGGTGGCCCGCCAGCTCAAGGCCGCCCTGTCCCAGCAGGCTCGCGCAGGTGGTCACTCCGGCCCGGTCTCCGTCGCGCCGTCCTCACCCGCCGCTCCGGGGCGGGCTCAGGTGCCGCAGGCGCAGCAGCTCCGGCCGCCGGGCTCCCCGCACCGGCAGCCTCCCGTCGGGCAGCGCCCGACCGCTGTCGCGCCGGCCCAGCAGCCCCGCCCCACCGCCGTCGCACCGGCCGTACCGCACGCGCGGCCGCCGGCCGGCCCGGCCAACTACCCGCGCGGTGCCGCCTCGGTGCCGCCGGCGCAGACCCGACAGGAACACCAACCGGCGTACGCCCGGCAGGCCGGCCCGGCGCTGCCGGCGCCCGAGCCGCGCCGGTCCCGCCCCGGGATGGTGCTCCTCGCCGTCCTGCTGGCCTTGCTGGTCCTGCTCTGCTCCGGCGTGATTTCCTACAACCTGCGCAAGCAGAGCCAGAACGGCGCGGCCGGGACGCCGGCTGGACAGACCGTGACGTCCGGCGCGCTGCGGCTCGACGGACGCGACGATGCGACCCGGACGTCGTACCGTCGTGAGGTACGACTCCGGCCGGGTGACGGCGGGACGACGACGAGCGAAGGACGACAGACGCGATGACAGCGCAGGCCCGCCTGCTCGGTGGCAGGTACCAGGTCGGCGAGCTGCTCGGCTATGGCGGCATGGCCGAGGTGCACCGCGGTCGCGACCTCCGACTCGGTCGGGACGTCGCGATCAAGATGCTCCGCACCGACCTCGCCCGGGACGCGACCTTCCAGATGCGGTTCCGCCGGGAGGCGCAGAACGCCGCCTCGCTCAACCACCCGGCGATCGTGGCGGTCTACGACACCGGCGAGGAGACCGCACCGACCGGCGAGACGCTGCCGTTCATCGTCATGGAGTTCGTCAACGGGCGGACGTTGAAGGAGGTCCTCGGCGCCGAGGGCCGCCTGCAGCCCCGCCGTGCGTTGGAGATCTGCGCCGACATGTGCGCGGCGCTGGAGTTCAGTCACCGGCACGGCATCATCCACCGGGACATCAAGCCGGGCAACGTCATGCTCACCCAGACCGGCCAGGTCAAGGTGATGGACTTCGGCATCGCCCGCGCGCTGGCCAGCGGTGCGACCACCATGACGCAGACCAGCGCGGTGATCGGCACGGCCCAGTACCTGTCGCCGGAGCAGGCGCGCGGTGAGGCAGTGGACGCCCGCTCCGACGTGTACGCGGCCGGCTGCGTGCTCTTCGAGCTGGTCTGCGGGCACCCGCCGTTCGTCGGGGACAGCCCGGTCAGCGTCGCCTACCAGCACGTACGGGAGACTCCGCCGACGCCGAGCGACATCAACCCGGACGTCACCCCGGCGGTCGACGCGATCGTCCTCAAGGCGCTGTCGAAGAACCCGCTCAACCGCTACCAGAGCGCCGGTGAGATGCGGGCCGACCTGCTCCGCGCCGCCGCCGGTCGACCGGTGCTGGCCACTCCGGTGCTGCGCGAGGCCGAGACGGTGGCGATGGCCCCGGCCGGCGGCGGTGGCTACGCGCCCGCCGCCACCGGGCCGCAGACCCGGCAGGTTCCGGCCCGGGTCGGCGACCCGCGCCAGCGCAAGGCGTCCTCCTTGCTGATCGCCCTGTTCAGCGGGGTCGGCGTGCTGGCGGTGATCGCCCTGGTGGCCGCCCTGCTGTGGAGTCAGCAGGGGGACAAGGACCTGAAGTCGGTGCCGGACCTCGCCGGACAGACGCGGGACGCCGCGTTCACCGAGATCAGCAGAGCAAACCTCAACCCGGTGCTCGGCGAGCCGCTGCTGAACAGCACCTGCGCCGAGGGCACGGTGGTGGGCCAGAACCCTCAGCCGAACGCTCGCGTGAAGCAGGCCAGCACGGTCACGATCCAGCTCTGCGGCGGCAAGCCCGACGTGGCCGTCCCGCCCGGCCTCGAGGGCAGCAAGGAGGAGAGCGCCGTCGCTCGCCTCAAGGAGGTCAAGCTCGACGCCACGGTCAAGCCGGTTGACAGCCCGGAGAGCGAGGGCATCGTCGTCAAGGTCAACCCGCCGTCGGGCCAGAAGGTGCCCGAGGGCACGAAGGTGACCCTCGAGGTGTCGAAGGGCAACGTTCGTGAGGTGCCGGAGGTCGTCGGGCTGAGCGTGGACGAGGCCACGCGCAACCTGCGCAACGCTGGCTTCGTGGTGAGCATCCAGGCCGGCCCCGAGGTGCCGGCGGACCAGGCCGGAAAGGTCACCGACCAGAGCCCGAACGGCAAGGAGAAGAAGCCGCAGGGCACCAAGGTGATCATCAAGGTGAGCCAGCCGGAGGAGGTCGAGGAGACGCCCAGCCCGCCAGGGACGCCGACGCCGACGCCGAGCGGCACGCCGACGACGCCGGGCACCGGTGGTGGCTCCGGCCAGCCGATCTTCCCGCCGCCGATCCGGCTTCCCGAGGAGTAGTCGTCCGCGCCTGGGCGCGGCGCTCTCGGTCAGTCGGCCGGCCGAGGGCGGCCCGCTGGCGACGGCGCCTCCGGTGGGGAGCTGCGCTGGGCGTGGTCGTGCTTGTCCTGAGCAGCGTTCCGTGGCTGTGGACGACGACAGGCGCGCGCGGGCACACGTACGGCGAGGCGGACGCCCCCGCCGCCGACGTGGTGATCGTCCTGGGTACCGCCGTGGCGGGGGACGGGCGACAGCCGGGTGAACGGCTGGTCGGCCGCCTGGAGACCGCTGCCGAGCTGGTGCGTACCGGGCGGGCGCGGGTGGTGCTGGTCTCCGGCGACGGAGGTGGCACGTCCGGCGACGAGCCGACGGTGATGACCTCGCACCTGACCGACAGGCTCGGCGTGGATCCGCGTCGGGTGGTGGCGGACCCGTTCGGCCTGGACACGTACGACAGTTGCGTCCGCGCGCGCGACGTGTACGGCGTCGAGCGGGCTCTGGTCGTGACGCAGTCCTACCACCTGTCCCGGGCGGTGACGCTCTGTCGACACCTCGGCCTCGACGTCGACGGGGTGGCCGCCCGGTGCGATGGATGTGGGTCTGGCCTGCTCGCTCGGAAGGCCGTCCGCGACTACTTCGCCAGCGGCAAGGCCGCGTGGGACGCGCTCCGGGGTCGCCCGCCCGCGGTCCGGTCGTCGGTGAACACCGCAGTGCAGGACGCGCTGAGAAGCTGACCGGTCGCTGGCTGCCGCTTATGCGGTGGCGAAGGCGGCCCGGCGGCGGGCGTCGACCTCGGCGGCCAGCGCCGGTGCGCGCTCCAGCGCCTCCGGGTGACCGCACGCGGCCAGCCAGTTGGCGAGCATCAGGTGGCCGCCCTCAGTGAGCACCGACTCCGGGTGGAACTGCACGCCCTCGATGGGCAGCGTCCGGTGTCGCATCGCCATCACCACGCCGGAGCCGGTCCAGCCGGTGACCTCCAGCTCGTCGGGCAGCGTCTCGGGAAGCACGGCGAGCGAGTGGTAGCGGGTGGCGGTGAACGGGTCGGGCAGGCCGGCGAGCACGCCGACCGAGCGGTGGCGTACCTCGGAGGTCTTGCCGTGCAGCAACTCGGCGGCCCGGGTGACTGTCGCGCCGAACGCCTCGCCGATGGCCTGGTGGCCGAGGCAGACGCCGAAGATCGGCAGCTCGCCCGCGTACGCCCGGATGACGTCGAGGCAGATGCCGGCGCGGTCGGGGCTGCCCGGCCCGGGTGAGAGCAGGATGCCCGCAGCGCCCACCCGGCCGACCTCGGCGACGTCGATCTCGTCGTTGCGGCGGACGTCGCAGTCCACACCGAGCTGGCCCAGGTACTGCACGAGGTTGAAGACGAACGAGTCGTAGTTGTCGATCACCAGAACGCGCACGGTCACCTGCTCGGGGAGGGCGGCGGGGTGTTGTTCTGGTCGGTGTTGTACGGCAGGTCGTGCTCGTCGCCGGCCGGCGTCTCCCCGGTCACCGCGTCCCCGCCGCCCGGGTCGCCGGGAACGCCGGAGTCCTGGGTGACCTGCACGTCGTCGAACGGCAGCAGCGGCTCGGCCCACGGGAAGGCCACGTACCAGAGCAGGGCCACCGTGGCGGCCGCGAGCAGCACCGAGCCGGCCAGCTTGCCGGCCAGGCCGAATGGGAGCTTGCGCCAGATGAACGCGTACATCGGATCAGTTTCCCAGCTCGATCGGGCGGCCCGCTGATTTGGACTGTGTGTGGTCCAACTCGGCGTGGATGATCAGGCGCTGGTAGTTGTCCCACTTGGGGTTGCAGGTGGTGAGCGTCAGCATCCGCTTCGTGGGCCTCTTGTCCGGTTCGCCGGGCACCGGGGCCACCACCTCGACCTGTGTCGGCTTGACGATCCGGGTCTGCGACACCCGGTAGACGAACCAGTCGGTCTTGCTCTCGACCACGATCACGTCGCCGTCGTTCAGCTCGTCCAGCCGCCAGAAGGTCGCCCGGTTGCGGTGGCCGGCGACGGAGAAGTTGCCGACCTGTCCGGGCAGCACGCTGGTCGGGTAGTGACCCGGGGCGTACCGGATGTCGTTCTGGGTGACGCCCTCGACCACCACCCAGTTCTTGTCGAGCTTGGGGATGTAGAGGCCCGCGATCGGCTTGCCGTGCACCGCCGGTGACGGCTTGGCGCTCGGCGTGGCCGCCGGGGCGACCGTGGGGTCGGTCGCGCCACCCCACTCCTGGGCGAGTTGGCTGTTGAGGTCGTTCTGGTGGGCGTCGACGATGGCCGACTTGCCCCAGACCTCGTAGCCGGCGAAGAGCAGCACCACCAGGCCGAAGGTGATCAGCACCTCGCCGGTGACCCGGACGCCGGCGCGCAGCCGGGAGCCGAATGACGGGCGGGTGAGTTCCGAGTAGACGCTCTTGTAGCCCTCGCCGGTCTGGTGCGGCCGGAGCTGGACCACCCGCTCGCCCCGTCGGGGTCGGGGAGGCTCGGCGGCGCCGTCGTCCGCGCCGCCCGGCTCGTCAGGCATTGCCGTACGGGGAACGGCGCCCATCAGCGCCGTGGAGTCCATGGCCGGAGGTCGGGGTGCCGGCCCGGACGGTACGGCGGGGATGAGCGCGGTGGCATTCGGGTCGTCCGGCCGGCCCGGACCGGCTGGCGAGACCGGGCTGCCCGACGCGCTGGCCGGGCGTGCGGCCCCACCAACCTTCGGTATGAACGCGGTCGGGGCATCGCCGCCGGCCGGGGTCGAGGTGCGGGGGGTGGTCGAGGCGCCGGTCGGGGTCGAGGCGCGGGGGGTGGTCGAGGCGCCGGCCGGGGTCGAGGCGCGGGGGGTGGTCGAGGCGCCGGCCGGGGTCGAGGCGCCAGGAGTAGTCGAGGCGCCGGCCGGGGTCGACGTGCCGGGGATGGTCGAGGCACCGGACGCCGCGGGCCGGGTGGGGCCGCCGGGAGTCGTCGGTCGTGCAGGGGTGCTCGGAGCGCCGCCGGGCCCGGTCGGGACGCCGGGCGGGCCGCTGGCGGTCGCCGGCCGGTTCGGTGCGGCGTCGGGAGCCGGGACACGCCTGGGGTCGTTGCCCGGGGTGGCCGGCCGGACCGGCCCCTGCGAGGGGGGCGTCGTCGGTCGGCCAGGAGCGACGGCGGAGGGCTGGCCGGACCCGCCGTGCGGAGCCGAGCCGGCCGCTGCGGCGCCGGGCCAGGGCGGCGGTGCCGCCAGGCTCGGGTGCTGTGGAGCTGCCGGGCTCGGCTGCTGTGGAGCTGCCGGGCTCGGCTGCTGTGGAGCGCGCTGCGGGTCGGGCCGGCCGGCGCTGGGCGGGGCAGGGTGATCGGTGCGCGGGCCAGGGCCGGGACGGCCCACCTGCGACGGGGCAGAGCGGTCGGCCGGGGGCGGGTCGGCGGCCCTCGGCGGCTCGGGAGCTGCCGCCGGACGCGTCGCCCGTGGCCGACTGGGCAGCACGGGCTCAGGCCAGTTGCCGGTCGGGGGCCGACCCGGAGTCGGCTCGGGCCGCTGCGGGGTCGCCTCGGGCCGCTGCGGGGTCGGTTCGGGCCGCTGCGGGGTCGCCTCGGGCCGCTGCGAGGTCGGCTCGGGTGGCTGCGGGGTCGGCTCGGGTCGGTCGACCTTGGGCAGGAAGGCGGTCGGTTCGTCGGCCTGGTCCCGGTGCCGCCCGTCGCGGCTCTCGTCCGGGCCGCTCACCGGGGCACCGTCGCCGAGCGCAGCGCGGTCGAGTCCTCGAAGGCCGGAACGGTCACGGTGGAGACGGACTCCTTGTAGCCGAGTTGGTAGTCGTCGACTGCGTCCTTGAACAACCGGACTCCCTCAGAGCTGGCGAGGGCCTGCTGAAGGGCAGCGGGATCGCCGATTGCTACGATCTTGAACGGTGGGGAGTACACCCGACCATGGAGCAGCAGGGTGTTACCGACGCAGCGTACCGCGCTGGTTGCGAGCACACGGACGTTCATGATTGACATGGCCTGCGCCCCACCCGCCCACAGTGCGTTGACCACCGCCTGCACGTCGCCCTGGTGTACGACCAGGTCGTCGTTCGTGGCGTCGGAGTGGGCCTCGTCGTCGTGCTGGGGCGCGTCGTTCAGTTCGACGGTCACGGCCGTGCCGGTGACGGCGGTGAACCCGGCTGCCTTGAGGCTGCCCTGGGCGCGGGCCTGCTGGGCCTTGATCGGGGCGTCCGAGTCGGCAAGTGTGTTGGTGCGTCGTTCGACCTCGTCGCGCAGGGTGGCAGCGCGGCCCTCGCTCGTCGCGACCTGCTGCTCGCGCTCCTCGATGAGCTGGTTGAGCTGGGGCCGCCGGTCCTCGCGTAGAGCGGTGCCGCCGGCCGTGGTCGCGGTGGTGGTGAACAGCAACCCCGCTGCGGCGGCGATCAGGGGCACCCCGATCGACCAGCCTGGTCGGCGTTGGCGCGGCCGCCGGGGCAGCAGCCCGGCGACGGCCCGTCGGAGGACCTTCTGCCAGGAGGCGGCGCCGGATGTGTACTCCACCGAGCGTTCCTTCCGCGTGTCGGGGACTGGCGCGTGCCGGCCGGGCCGGTGATGCGAACAGTCCCGCCCTTTTCGGTCACTCCATGTACCTGCCTGACCCCATTCGTGGTCCAGGCGGCCGTTCGGGACTACGCTAGCTGTCGAACATTATTGGCCATGAACCGTCGCCTCCGCGTCCGGTTGTCAGGCCGGACGAGGTCGTCACCCCCTCTGGAGAGCGCCGTGCCCAAGTCTCAGGTCCGCAAGAAGAAGGTGTACACCCCGCCGACGGACGTCCGTCCGACGACGACGGCGGCGTCGCGCAAGCCTAGCCCGGTGTGGTTGCCGATCACCGCGGTTGCCCTGATCGTCGCGGGCATCGGCTGGCTGGTCGTCTACTACCTCTCCGAGCAGGAGTACCCGGTCGCCTCGTGGCAGTACTGGAACCTGGCGGTCGGCTTCGGCGCGATGGTCGCGTCGCTGGTGCTGCTCTCCCGCTGGCGCTGAGCCTGGTCCGGGCGCCGTCACACCTGTGAGCCGGCGCCCCCACACCGAAGGATCCAGGTCACCCACCACGCCCCTGCCCGGCAGGACCGGGCCGGGCACCCTATGGTGTCCGCAGGCAGCGTGGCCTACTGCGAGATGACTCACGTTACTGCTGGGTAACCTTGCGCGTAGGCTGCACTGCATGACCGAGCGGAGCGAGGTCATCGACCGGTCCGGTCGCAGGTGTGGCAGCGGTGCGACGCTGGCTCCGTCCTGCCCCGGTCCCGGTTGCTGAACCGCTCGACAGGCAGCAGACCGGGGAGGCCAACTCGATGGGCAGCGTCCAGATCGTCACCACGATCCTCGCGGCCGGCATCACCGCCGTGGCGGTGTGGCTGGCGGTGCGCGCGGTCGTGAAGATGACGGCCGTCATCCGGCTGGGGCAACCCGCTCCGGAGCGGTTCGCCGACAAGGGCGCCCGCACCAGGAAGATGCTGGTGGAGACCGCCGGCCACACCCGGATGCTCAAGTGGGGCGTGGTGGGCGCCGCCCACTGGTTCGTGATGGTCGGCTTCATCGTGCTGTCGCTGCTGGTGCTCGAGGCGTACTTCGAGGTGGCGACCACCGACGGCGGATTGCCGATCATCGGGCACTGGACGATCTTCGGCCTGGTCACCGAGATCATCGGGGTGTTGGGCCTGGTCGGCATCCTGGTGTTGATGGCGATCCGGCTCCGCAACCGGCCGACCCGGCCCGGCGGCCGGTCCCGGTTCACCGGTTCGACGATGTGGCAGGGCTACTTTGTCGAGTGGATCGTGCTGCTGGTCCTGATCTTCGGGTTCGTGATCCGCGGCTTCAAGGTCGCCACGGACCACTTCGAGTTCCCGTTCTGGGCCACTCCGGTCAGCCACGCCGTCGGCGCGGTACTGCCGGACTGGGCGGACGGGGTGAGCGTCGCCGCCGCCATCAAGATCATTATTTCGATGACCTGGCTGATCGTCATCTCGCTGAACGTCACAATGGGCGTCGCCTGGCACCGCTTCCTGGCGTTTCCCAACATCTTTTTCAAGCGTGACCCGGAGAAGCCGGCCGGCTCCGGTCTGGGCCCCCTGCGGCCGATGACGAGCCAGGGCAAGCCGCTCGACTTCGAGGAGGCCGACCCGGAGAAGGATCAGTTCGGTGTCGCCCAGGTCGAGCAGTTCACCTGGAAGGGCCTGCTGGACTTCAGCACCTGCACCGAGTGCGGTCGCTGCCAGTCGCAGTGCCCCGCCTGGAACACCGGCAAGCCGCTGTCGCCCAAGCTGCTCGTGCTGAGCCTGCGCGACCACGCGTACGCCAAGGCCCCCTACCTGCTGGCCGGCGGCGGCAAGGACCTCACCGGCGAGGAGAAGGCCACCCAGGCGCAGCTCGCGCACCTGGACGTGCTGTCTCTCGCCGAGGGTGACAAGCCGCTGATCGGGACGGCCGAGGAGGGCGGCGTCATCGACCCGGACGTGCTCTGGTCCTGCACCACCTGCGGCGCCTGCGTCGAGCAGTGCCCGGTGGACATCGAGCACGTCGACCACATCGTCGACATGCGGCGCTACCAGGTGCTGATCGAGTCGAGCTTCCCCTCCGAGGCCGGCGTGATGCTGCGCAACCTGGAGAACAAGGGCAACCCGTGGGGCGCCCCGCAGAACACCCGCGAGGACTGGACCAAGGGCCTGGACTTCGAGGTGCCCCGGGTGGGTGAGGTCGACGACTTCGAGTACCTGTTCTGGGTCGGCTGCGCCGGCGCGTTCGAGGATCGGGCCAAGAAGACCACCCGTGCGGTGGCCACCCTGCTCAACGAGGCCGGGGTGAGCTTCGCGATCCTGGGCGAGGGTGAGACCTGCTCCGGTGACCCGGCGCGACGGATCGGCAACGAGTTCGTCTTCCAGATGCTGGCCCAGCAGAACGTGGAGACGCTGAACGAGGCGTTCGAGGGCCGGGAGAAGGCCAAGCGCAAGATCGTGGCAACCTGCCCGCACTGCTTCAACACGCTGGGCAACGAGTACGGCCAGCTTGGCGGCGAGTTCGAGGTCGTCCACCACACCCAGCTGCTGGCCCACCTGGTGTCCACGGGCAAGCTCACGCCGGTGCAGCCCGTCGACGGTGGCGTGACGTACCACGACCCCTGCTACCTGGGCCGGCACAACCGGGTCTTCGCCGCCCCTCGTGAGGTCCTCGGCGACGCGATCGAGGGCGAGATCACCGAGATGCCGCGCAACAGCGAGCGCTCCTTCTGCTGCGGCGCCGGCGGCGCCCGGATGTGGATGGAGGAGAAGATCGGCAAGCGGATCAACGTGGACCGGGTCGAGGAGGCCATGGCCACCGGGGCGAAGACGGTCGCCGTCGGCTGCCCGTTCTGCTCGACGATGCTCAACGACGGGGTCAACGGCAAGGGCGCCGGCGAGCAGGTCGAGGTGATCGACGTGGCGAGCGTGCTGCTCCGCTCGGTGAAGCCGGATCAGCCGCGGGGCGACAAGGAGTCCGCGCCGGTCGCCGGCTGAGGCGTACCCCGAAAATCATCGGACGGCGGCGGCGCCCACGGGGTGCCGCCGCCGTGCCCGACCGCCCCGGCCCTCGCGGACCCGGCGTGGCACAATCGCGCCGAGGTGAGGCGATATCGACGGCCTGCTCTTGACCACGCTGCTGCCACTGGTCGGCTTCGTTGCGCTGACCGCCGGCAACGCGTTCTTCGTCGCGGCCGAGTTCGCCCTGGTCACGGTCGATCGGGCGGAGATCGACCGTCGGGCCGCCGCCGGCGACGAAGCCGCCCTGAAGGTCCGCACCGCGCTGCGTGAGCTGTCCTTCCAACTCTCCGGGGCGCAGCTCGGGATCACCATCACCGCGCTGCTCACCGGCTACCTGGCCGAGCCGGCCCTGGCCCGGATCTTCACTCCGCTGCTGCGCCCGCTGGCCGGGGAGAACACCGAGCGGTTCACCCCTTTCCTGGCGCTGGCCCTGGCCACACTCATCTCCATGCTGTTCGGTGAGCTGGTGCCCAAGAACGCGGCGCTGGCCCAGCCGATGCCCGCCGCGCTGGCCACCGCCGGGCCGATGCACACCTTCTCCCGGACGTTCGGCTGGGTGATCCGGGGCCTGAACGGCTCGGCGAACCGGCTGGTCCGGGCGCTCGGCGTGGAGCCGCAGGAGGAGCTGGCCAGCGCCCGCTCACCGGAGGAGCTGGGCCTGCTGGCGGCCATCTCGGCCCGTGCGGGCGCGCTGCCCAGCGACACGGCGATGCTGCTGCGCCGCACCATCCGCTTCGGCGACAAACGGGCGGCCGAGGCGATGACGCCGCGGGTCGACGTGGTCGCGCTGCGCGCCACCGCCACGGTGGCCGAGCTGCTCGAAGAGTCTCGGCGGACCGGCCGGACCCGCTTCCCGGTGTACGAGGAGACCCTGGACCTGGTCACCGGTGTGGCAGGCGTGCCGGACGCGCTGGGCGTGCCGTTGGCGGCGCGGGCGTCGACAATGGTCGCCTCGGTGGCCCGGGAGCCGGTGTACGTGCCGGAGAGCCTGGACCTGGACGGCGTGCTGGCGGCGTTGAAGGCGGCCGGGGCGGACCTGGCCATCGTGGTCGACGAGTACGGCGGCACGGACGGCGTGGTGACGATCGAGGACCTCGTCGAGGAGTTGGTCGGAGAGATCGCCGACGAGTTCGATCCGGCCAGTGTGGACGACGCCGGGCCGATCGAGCTGACCGTGCCGGGCGGGGAGCGTACGGTGCTCGTCGACGGGGTGCTGCGCTCCGACGAGTTGGCCGAGCAGACCGGCTTCCGGCTGCCCGAGGGGCCGTACGAGACGTTGGCCGGGTTCCTGCTGGCGCGGCTCGGGCACATTCCGCTGGCCGGCGAGACGGTCGACGCGGACGGCTGGGAGTTCACTGTGGTCGAGGTGGAGCGGCACCGGATCGAGCAGGTCCGGGTGTTGCGCCCGGCGGAGCCGGACACCGATGACTGAGCTGCTGGTGACCGTGCTGCTGCTCCTCGGCAACGGGTTCTTCGTGGGCAGTGAGTTCGCGCTGATCGCGTCCCGGCGGACCGTGATCGAGCCGCTGGCGGCCGGCTCCAAGCGGGCCCGCTGGGCGCTGTCGGCGATGAACCAGATCCCGCTGATGATCGCCGGCGCGCAGCTCGGCATCACGGTCTGCTCGCTGGGCCTCGGCGCGATCGCCGAGCCGGCGCTGGCTCATCTGCTGGAGTCGCCGTTCCACGCCGTCGGCCTGCCCGAGCGTGCGGTGCACCCGGTGGCGTTCGTACTCGCGCTCGGTGTCGTCGTCTTCCTGCACACGGTGGTCGGCGAGATGGTGCCGAAGAACATCACGCTTGCCGGTCCGGAGGTCTCCGCTCTCTGGCTGGGCCCGGCCATGCTGGCGTTCTGCGTGGCCACCAAACCGCTGCTGCTGGCCATGAAGTGGGCGGCGCGCCGGGTGCTGGCGTTCTGGCGGATCGAGGCGACCGAGGCCGTGAAGACGGTGTTCACCGCCGAGGAGTTGGCCGGGCTGGTGTCGCAGGCGCGTACCGAGGGGCTGCTCGACGCCGAGGAGCACGCCCGGATCACCGGCGCCCTGGCCCTGCACACCCGGACCGCGGCGGACGCGTTGCAGCCGTGGTCGACGGTGGTCACGGTTGCCGAGGACGTCTCTCCGGCGTCGCTGGAGGTGCTGGCGACCAGGACCGGCCGGTCCCGGTTCCCGGTGGTGCAGCGGTCCACCCGGCGTGTCCTGGGCTTCGTGCACGTGAAGGACGTGCTCGGTTACGCCGGGCAGGGTCGCCGGGCACCGGTGCCGGCGCAGGTTTACCGGCCGCTGGCGGTGGTGCCGCCGGATCGTACGCTTGCCGATCTGCTGCTGGCGATGCGCCGGGAACGGCGACACATGGTGCTGGTCAGCGATGGTCGGCGTCCGCTCGGTGTGGTCACGCTCGATGATGTATTGACCGCAATCGTTGGCTAATCAACCAGCACCCTTGGTGTGCAAGCGGTTGCGCCACAGTGATGGTGACTCGGCTCGCCTTGATTCCGGTGCGGCGCTTCCCTAATGTGGGGCACCGACCGCTGTGGGTCGTCTGCCTCGGCCCTTCCCTCACGCGAGGCGCCCGGCGGTCGGTTGCAAAGGAGTCGGTGCCGGTGGCAACCATGCCCCCTCATCGTCACGCCCCGGGACTGTCCGCTCGGCCGGGCGGTCTGCGCCGGGTCGCCCACCGTCTGCTCGTACTGGTCGCCGCCGCCGCGGTAGGTGCCGGAATGCTCGCCGTGCCGGCGCAGGCCGAGCCCACGGTCGACGAGATCGAGGCCCAGATCGACAAGAAGTGGGAGCAGTTGGAGCCCACCATCGAGCAGTACAACAAGGTGCGGGCGCAGCTGAAGGTCAACCGGAGCAAGTCGTCCGCGCTGCAGAAGAAGATCGAGCCGCTGGCACTGCAGAGCGAACTGGCGCTCAGCCGGGTCGGTGACCTCGCCTCCCGCTACTACATGTCGGGCCCGTCGCAGGAGATCGGCGCGCTGCTGGTCAGCGCCAAGCCGGACACGCTCACCGAGCAGCTCACCCTCCTCGACCGGCTGGCCGCGCAGGAGCGCAAGCAGGTCGCGGGCGTCCTGGCCGTGCGGGCCAAGTACGACCGCGAGAAGCAGAAGCTGGACGCGCTGATCACCACGCAGACGAAGCAGCAGAACGAGCTGGCGGCCAAGAAGAAGCAGATCGACGCCGAGATCAAGAAGCTCGAGGCGTCGATGCCCAAGACCACTGTCAAGACCGTCGGCTGTCCGACCATCAACGGTGTGCTCGCCGTGGCCGCCCAGAAGGCGATCAAGACCGCGTGCCAGCAGGTAGGCGATCCGTACGTCTGGGGCGCCACCGGCCCGAACTCGTTCGACTGCTCGGGGCTGACCCAGTACGCCTACAAGTCGGCCGGGATCTACCTCACCCACCACACCGGTGACCAGTGGAACGAGGGCAAGGCGGTCTCGCGCGCCGACGCCCGTCCCGGTGACCTGGTCTTCTTCTTCTCCGGCCTGAGTCATGTGGGGCTGTATCTGGGTAACAACCAGATGGTGCACGCGCCACGTGCCGGCAAACCGGTGCAGGTGTCCAGCATCAACACCATGCCCGTCGCCGGGTTCCGCAGACCCGGCTGATCCACCTCGCGCACCACGACGGCCCCCGGTCACCCGGGGGCCGTCGTCGTCTCTCGGCGAGGCGTCTCTCAGCGGGGCGCGCCCACCGGGGACGGCAGCAACTGCACGTCGGCGAGGTCGACGTACATGATGCGGTGGCCGAACTGGATCTGCGCGTACCGGTTCTTGCCCCGGATCACCGTCCAGTCGCCGGGCGAGGAGCCGTCGAACGTGCTGGCCCGGTAGTACTCGCCGCCCAGCACCGCGCCGACGGCGTAGCGCTGCCCGGCGGCCAGCGTGTACTGCAGCGGCGAGATCGCCTGGTAGGGAACGCCTGTCGGGTAGGCCGCCTGCTCCGGGTACGCCCGCCCGTACACCGGGATGGTGGCCCGGCCGGCCTTCGGGGTGGCCACCACGCCGACGGTCCAGGTGGCGGTCGGCGCGGACGCCGGGTTGTGGAACCAGGCCCGTTGCCCGAGGTACCAGATGGCCGTCCAGTCGCCCTGCCGCCCGGCCAGGGCGTACGTCTGGCCGGCGGAGGCCCGGGCGCCGTGGTCCGACACGTCCATCGTGTTCGGGGTGCCGTCCGGGCGCAGCGCGATGTCGTTCACCAGCGGCGCGTCCTCGGACGGCGCGGTGTGCAGCACCACCGACGAGGAGCCGCGCGGCGCACACGGCGTTCCGGCTGTCACGCATCCGGTGAACGCCGGTTGGTTGGTCGCGTAGTCGGGGTCGATCCGGACCAGCCCGGTGGCCGGGGTGCCGGTGTCCAGGCGCGGCGCGTGCAGCAGGTCGAAGTAGTGCGTCCAGTCCCAGTAGGGGCCCGGGTCCCAGTGCATCCCGCGCACTGTCGACGCGATGGTGCCGGGCACGTTGTCGTGGCCGATGATGTGCTGGCGGTCCAGCGGGATGCCGTACCGCAGCGCCAGGTGCCGGACGAGCTTCGACGAGGTCCGGTACATCGCCTCGGTGTACCAGGTGCCCTGCGCGGCGAAGCCCTCGTGCTCCAGCCCGATCGACTTCGCGTTGACGTACCAGTTGCCGGCGTGCCAGGCGACGTCCTTGGTCTTGACGTGCTGGGCGATGTGCCCGTCCACCGAGCGCAGCGAGTAGTGCCAGCTCACGTACGTCGGGTCCTGGACGAGTTGCAGGGTGGTCGCCCAACTCGCCTCGGTGTCGTGGATGACTATGTACTCGATCTTCTGCCGGGCGGGCCGGTCGGAGAGGTCGTGGTTGCCGTAGTCGCCGTCGCCGAACGCCTCGTAGGGGGCGGGGATCCACTCACAGGACACGGTCCGGGGGCATTCCAGGCCGTCCGGGCGGGCGAGTCGTCGCAGGCCCAGCCGGTCCAGCCAGGAACGCTCGGGTCGTACCGCGCGGGCCGGCAGCGTGACCCGCTGGCCGTCGTCGGTCACGCGGGTCTCGCCCGCGCCGATGGTGGTGAAGACCTCGTCGGCGAAGGCCGCCGCGGCGTCGGCGCTGTCCGCGCCGGCGTAGCGGGCCACCGCGCCGTACCAGGTGGCCGGGTCGGTGCCGGCGCCGACCGGGGCGCCCACCTCCCGTTGGTACGCGGCCAGCAGCGCCGCCCCTCCCCGGATGTTGGTCGTGGCGTCGGTGCGCAGCGCCTCGGGGGCGGCGCCGGTCAGCGCGGCGGCGGCGTCGACGGTCTGCAACGCGGCGCTGGGCGGCGCGGGATCGGTAGCCGGTGCGGGTGCCCGGACGGCACGTGAATCGTCGCCGCGCGGATCCTCGGTGCCGGCGTCGTGGTGGCCGCGCGCGGGTAGGGCGGCCACGTGGCGGGCGTCGGTCAGGTGCATGGGCCCGTAGCCGCCGCTGGTGCTCGGGGTGCCGGCGTTGCTGTCCCAGCGGGACTCCAGGTAGGAGACGCCGAGCAATACGGCGGTCGGCACCCCGTACTCGGTCGACGCGGCGACGTACTGCTGTTGACGGTCGGCGGCCGGCGCTGCGGAGGCGGGACCGGCGCTCAGCGGTACGGCTGTCGTTGCGGTGACCACCGCGACGACGAGCAGCGCGCGCCGGCCGGCGGACAGGGTTGGACTTTCCATCGAACCCCCTAGATTTGCTGGTATCGGTCTGGTCACCTTCGCGCCGGCCGGGAGTCCGCGTCAATACCTTTCTATCTATCAAAGCGTGCAGAAAGAAACCTTCATGTACGCTCGGTGATCCCCTCCAATCGGTACGGAGTGTCACGGCCGTACGGGTTGCGGATCGGTAACGGCCGTCTCTACTCTGGTCATTTGTCGGCCCGGTAGCAGGTCTGCCCATCCGGGCGGTAACGGACCGACACCGCCGAGTCGCTTGCGAGCGAGCCGGGGACCCAGGTTCCCCCGGGGTGAATCCGCAGCCAATGCGGTAGGGCGCCAACTTCCCGCCCGAACCCGTCAGCTAACCCGGTAGGCGGTCAGGAAGAAGGAGTACGGAACCCCGGTGGCCCTCCATGCCCCGCGGCCGTCGTCCGAACGGTCGGCTTCGGCCAACCCGACGTCGACCATGCCGCGTCCACGCTGGTCCCGCTTCACCACAGCCCTTGCCGCAGTGATCGGCGTCGCCGTCGTCCTCACCGGCAGCGCCACGGCGGCGCACGCGGACCCGTCCGTCGCCGAGATCGAGCGCCAGATCGACGCCGACTGGAACAAGCTCGAACCGGTCATCGAACGGCACAACGCCACCCGCGCGGACCTGGCCGTGAAGCGCAAGCAGGCCGACACGCTCGCCGCTCGCATCACGCCCCTGGAACGCCAGGTCGACGCCGCGATGACCAAGGTCAGCGCGCTGGCCGTGCGGGCGTACATGGGCGAGAACCTGTCGACTGTCAACACGATGCTCGGCAGCCGGTCGCCCAGCGAGGTGGTCGGGCAGCTCGAGATGCTCGACCGGTTCGCCCACAACCAGCAGGAGGACGTCCGGCAGGTCGCCGACCTCCGCGACGAGCTGGCCCGGCAGAAGGCGCCGCTCGACGAGATGGTGGTCCAGCTGACCCGGACCGAAGCGCAGTTGGCGGCGAAGAAGAAGCAGATCAACGACGAGATCGACAGGCTGCAGAAGCTGCGCCTCAAGGTGTACGGCAACGGCGGCGGCGGTTCGCTGCGTCCGGCGCCCTGCCCGGCCAGCTACCCCGGCGGCGCCGCGGGCACGGCTGTCAAGTTCGCCTGCGCCCAGATCGGCAAGCCGTACGTGTGGGGTGCCGAGGGTCCGAACTCGTACGACTGTTCCGGGCTGATGCTCGCCGCGTGGGCGAAGGCCGGCGTGTCGCTGCCGCACAACGCCGCAGCGCAGAGCCGGGTGACCAAGAACGTCAGCAGGGGCGATCTGCGCGCCGGTGATCTGGTCTTCTACTACAGCGACATCCACCACGTCGGCATGTACGTCGGCGGCGGCTGGGTGGTGCACGCCTCCCAGGCCGGTCAGCCCGTCAAGATGAAGAAGGTCGACGACGGGCCGATCCACAGCTACGGCCGTCCCGGCTGACCGACGCCGGACGCAGCAGGGCCCGTCGCGATCTCAACGCGGCGGGCCCTCGTCGTCTCCTAGCGCGTCGGCCAGGCACGCCAGTTCTGCCAGGAGCGGCTCGGCGTCGGCCCCCGCTGACCCTGGTACCGCGAGCCGTAGACCACCGAGCCGTACGGGTGCTCGGCCGGCGAGGAGAGCCGGAAGATGCAGAGCTGGCCGATCTTCATGCCCGGCCAGAGGGTGATCGGCAGGTTCGCCACGTTGGACAGCTCCAGCGTCACGTGGCCGGAGAAGCCCGGGTCGATGAACCCCGCGGTGGAGTGGGTGAGCAGGCCGAGGCGGCCCAGTGAGCTCTTCCCCTCCAGCCGGCCGGCGAGCTGGTCGCCGAGCGAGATCACCTCCAGTGTCGAGGCGAGCACGAACTCCCCCGGATGCAGCACGAACGGCTCGCCGTCGGGCACCTCGACCACCGAGGTCAGGTCGTCCTGCTGCATGGCCGGGTCGATGTGGGTGTAGAGATGGTTGTTGAAGACCCGGAACAGCCGGTCGAGTCGGACGTCGATGCTGGACGGTTGGACCAGGGTGGGCTCGAACGGCTCCAGGCCCAGCGTGCCGGTCTTGATCTCGGAGACCAGGTCACGGTCGGAGAGCAGCATCGGACCACCATAGCGAGGGCCGCGGTGACCAGCGTGTTGAGGTCGCTCCTCGTACATTTGTTCGATAGAATGCCGGCATGGCTTCCTGGTCCGAATTCGCCGCCGACGAGCCCCGCCTCGCCGACGGGATCCGCGTTCTCCTGCAGCAGTACGGGCCGGGCTTCGGCTATCTGGCCACGGTCCGCGCCGACGGCGGGCCCCGGGTCCACCCGGTCTCCCCGGTCATCACCGACGAGGGTCTCTTCTGCTTCATCATCGACTCGCCGAAGCGCCGTGACCTCGAACGGGACGGCCGCTACGCGCTGCACTCCTTCCCTTCGGAGGAGAGCGACGACGAGGCGTACGTGGCGGGCCACGCCTGGCCGGTCGCCGACCCGGGCCGGGTGGCCCGGTTGGCGCAGAGTGCCCGGGCCGAGCCGCAGGTCGACTGGCGGTTGTTCGAGTTCACAGTCGACGTGGCGATGTTGACCCGTCGCGAGCAGCACATCACAGGCGTTCCGGGTGTCACTCCGGGCCGCCCGGCAGTGCGGGTCTGGCTGGATCCGCAATCCCCGCCGGCACCGGCCGCGCCTCTCTCCGTACCGCAGACGCGCCCGACCCGACGCAGCCGTGACGTCCAGTGCACGGCCGCCTGACCGCGGGCCCGATCCGGTAAAAACGCCGGTGCCGGCTCCGTCGTGACGGAGCCGGCACCGGGTGTACGCGGGGGAAGCTACGCCGCGCGGTACGCGTTCCACGCGGTCAGCATGCGGCTCGCCTGCCCCGGGGTGAACTGGTACATGCACGAGTCGTAGGTGTAGTCCATGAAGTTGGTGATCGGGTCCAGGCCGGCCGCCGAGCAGGTGTTCCGCCCGGTCGGGCACTCGTAGGCCGGTGACGCCTCGGCCGGGGTGTCACCCACACTGTCACCCGAGCCGCCGCAGCCACCCTGGAACGTGTGGTAGAGGTTCAGCCAGTGCCCGATCTCGTGGGTGCCGGTGTCGCCCTGGTTGTAGTTGGTGGCGGCGCCCCCCGGGAGAGACTCGTTGAGCACGACCACGCCGTCCATGCTGCTGAGCTTGCGCTGCGGGAAGGTCGCCCAGCCCAGCAGGTCGTCGCTCAGCTCACCGAGGTAGATGTTGAGGGTGCTCTTGCCGCCCACCCGCAGCGACGACTTCATCGAGCGCTCCGCCGACGAGCCGTCGACGATCGGGTACCAGGACGGGTTCGTCACCCGGTTGATCTTGTCAAGTCGGAAGGAGAAGGCGGTGGCCGCGCCACCGGTCCCGCCCGCGTAGGCCTGGTTGAGCACGCTGATCTGCGAGGTGATCAGCGAGTCCGGGATGTTGCCGCCGGCCCTGGTGCTGTCCCGCTGGATCACGTGCACCACCACCGGGATGGTAACGGTGGCAAGCGTCGTGGCGCCTGCGCCGGCGCGGAAGTTGGCGCGCTCGCGCAGCGCCGTCGCGAGGTCGGCCTCGCGTTCGCGGACCTGCTTCGCGGTCAGCTCGTTGGGCTCGTGGGTGCTCGCCGCGCCCGGCCTCACCCGGGCGTTGGTGTGGCTGTCGGTCGGCTCCGCGCAGGCGCCACCAGGCGCCGCGGAGAAGGCCGAAGCAGCCGGAACGACGCCCACCGCAGCGGTGCTCAGCAGCAGCGCGAGGGTCGTCGATGCGACACCGGCGGCACGCCGGGTCAGCAGGTTGGGACGGAGTCCCATGGGCCCACCTCTTTCTGGCGGCGCGGCAGGGGGTGTGTCACGCCGTGGCTGGGAACGTGTGGCAGACGTTACAACCCATCGACGCATTTGAGAACGGACACATGTTGCCGCGCGGAGACTTTTTCGTGTCTGCAGGTGGTGCGGAGGCGACCTGCCGTCATCTCCCGGCCTCGGCGGGTGGGGGACGGGTGCGCGGGGGTACCTGGGTGCACCGGCCCGGTGCCTCAGGTACAGTGGTGCCGCCTGCGGGTGTAGTTCAATGGCAGAACATCAGCTTCCCAAGCTGACAGTGCGGGTTCGATTCCCGTCACCCGCTCCACGTACGGAAGCCCTGGTCAGGACTCATGTCCCGCCAGGGCTTCCGCGTTTCTAGGTCATGCCGAAACAGGGCTGGGCCATTAGTGGGCCATTAGCTCGCCTCGGGCCGCCAAGGTTCCGTCGGCTCTCGCCGGTGAACACGAACGCCTCGGGTGCCCCGCCCACATAGCCACTCATGTGCTGCGGTCCGGTGCGCGGGCTACCCGGCGGCGCAGCTGACGTTGTTGAGCGTGAACGCGGTCGGCACCGCGTCGCTGGCCTGCCAGGTGCCCAGGACGCCGAAGACCACCGAGGCGCCCGGCGCCACCAGGGGGTTGTAGCTGGCGTTCCGGGCCGTGACGGTGACACCGCTCTGCTGGGCGGTGGCGGACCAGGACTGGTCGATGTGCTGGTCACCGGGGAAGGTGAAGCCGAGCGTCCAACCGTTGACCGGCACGGTGCTGGTGTTCTTGATGGTGATCTGGGCGGTGAAGCCTCCCGGCCACTCGCTCCCGGTGCGGTAGCTCACGGTGCAGGGTGCCGCCGGCGGCGGGTCGATCGGCACCGTGGCGGTCTGGGTGAGCTCGCCGCCGGTGGCGTCGTCCTCTACCCAGACCGTGACCTGCAGACCGGTGGCCGTACAGCCGGAGGGCACGTGGTAACCCTCCTGCCAGCTGAAGGTCGCGCCCGGATCGACGGTGACCGTCCAGCCGGGCAGCGAGGGGAGGGCCGGGCAACCGGTGGGGATGCCGGGGGTGGAGCCGACGAACCGGCCGTAGATCGCCGTGGAGACCTGTTGCTGTTGGGCGGTGCAGTTCTGCCCGACGGCCGTGGCCCTGACGACCTGGCCCGCAACCACCCGGGGCGGGTTGAAGGTGAGCGACTGGATCTGGACGGTACTGGCGCAGGCGTCGGCCGGGACGGTCGCGCCGGTCGGGGCGGTGCCGGCCGGATCGGCCTGCGCCGCCGCTGCGGGGACGGCCAGTGCACCGGCGGCGCAGACGGCGGCCGCGGCGAGGGTCAGGAGCGTACGCAAGAGGGTCCTCCTGGGTGAGCCGGGGGATGCGGGCCTCGCCAGTCGACCGCGATAATCGACGTCTGTCAATTGACCGGATCGGCGGGCGTCTCCATCATGCGTCGCACCGGCTCGCCGCCGGAGACCGCCGTGACCTCCCGACCGGCCCCCTCGGCCAGGACGGGTTCGGGCGTTATCTTGCCTCGCCGTGACATGTGGTCCGTGCTCATTGACAACCGTCGAACTGGCCGGTGGGCCACGTCGTCCCCATGAACGCCAGCGCGCTGCCCTTCGCGCCGTCGGCCGGAGCCCGAGAGAGGAAAGGGCCCGGCGAATTCGCCGGGCCCTTCCGATCGTTCGCGGGATGCCGCTACTTCAAGTAGGTCCCGTTGGTGGCCATCGAGCTGCCCATCGGGCCGCCGATCCACCTGCCGAGCTCGACCGCCTGCGGCTCGCTGACCACGCCCGCCGAGCCGAAGACGACGGCGGTGTCAACCGCGCCGCTGAGCAGGTCGGCGTACTCCTTCGCCTTCGGGTGCAGCGTGTCCTGGGTGCCGACGGTCAGCATGAGAGGGCCGTTCAGGGTCGCCATCAGGGCGCCGCCGGCGAGCGCGTCCGGCCAGTCCATCCCGGTGGCCAAGCCGACGGTGCCGCCCCTGCCGAAGAACTGCACGTTGACGGAGAGGGCGGTCTCGAACCGGTCCCGGCCGGCGAAGTTGATTGTCAGGTACGGGTCGACCGCAGCGGCTGCCTGCTTGCCGACCGCGATGAGCTGGCTGCCCCCGGCGGCCCGGGCATCGAGGTAGGCCTTGGTGTCCGATGACAGCTTCTCGTCGTTGGTCAGCACCACCACAGCGGAAGTGTCGGTGCCAGGCCGGTTGCGCGATCCGGCCGCGGCCCCGGCGGCCAGCGCGTCGGGGAAGTTCATGCCGGTCGCGACGAGGACCTCCTCCGGGGTCGGGTCGATGGCGTTGGCGATCGCGATCGAGGTGGCGAAGCGGTCGGCGCCGGCCAGCCGGACGACCCTGAAGCCGAGACGCTCGACGGCGGTGCGCACGGTGTTGGACAGCGCACCCTCGCTGCCGAGCAGGTAGACGGTGCCGCCGTCCGGGAGCACCCGGCGGATCTCGTCGGCGGTCTGCGGCTGGAGCGCGGTGGGCGGGGTCAGCAGCAGCGGCCCCTTCTTGGCCGCGGCGAGCGCGGAGCCGCCGAGCGCGTCGGCGTACGTGTCCGAACGCGACAGCACGACGGCGCCGGCCCGCGGTCGGACGTCGGCCGGGTCGTCGTACTTCCCCCAGTGCGATTGGGATGCGGCCACCGCGGTGCCGAACCGGTCCTGGCCGGCGACCCGCACCGTGCGGTCCAGGAGTTGCGGCTGGTACGCCGGCACGCCGCTGAGCCCGTCGAGGGGGTAGACCTTGTCCTGCATTCCCCCGATGGCGTAGACCCTCACCACGGACGAGCTGGCGGACCCCTCCACGCGCTGGTTGGCCATCACGAAGTCGCCGCCCGGCGCGAAGTGGGGATTGTCGTAGCTGGCGCCGTCCGGCGTGACGCGGTTCTCGAGCCCGCTGTGAAGGTCGATGTTCCAGAGGTGGCCGTCGCGGACGAACGCCACCTTGCGTCCGTCGGGCGAGATGGTCGGGTTGCTGGCGTTGGCCGCGATCTCCTCGAAGCGCTGGGAGGTGATCACCCCGATTTCCGGGACGCCTGCCGGCTTGCCGCTGCCGTCACTCTGCTGACGTTGGGCGACGACGGTACCGGCGTTGTCGCTGTCCGGGTTCGTGTAGTTCCGGCCGTCGTCGGGGCTGATGGCGTCGGTCTCGATGCCGTTCAGGTTTCGGGTGTGCTCCAGCCGCCAGGGGCGGCCCAGCGGCTTGGCCGCCCAGACCAGCTCATCGGTACGCCCGATCCACTGCGGGTCACGGCGTTGGGTGTCGGTCTCGGGCCAGACCGCCGTGTGGACATCGTCCGGATCGTCGTAGCGCAGGGTGAGGATCGCGCCTTTCTGGTTGACGAAGGCGGCGCGGCTGCCGTCGGGAGACCAGGAGGCGTAGTTGATCTTCTCTCCGGCGGAGTTGGTCAGGATCCGACCGTCGGCGAAGGTGATGGAACTGCTGCCGTTGCTGGCCGTAGGCGCGAAGGGGTTGCCGATGAGGCCGGTGGAGGCGGTGGCCGGAGTCGGAGTGACGGCGAACGCCACGGCAACGGTGGCGAGAACCGGCGCCATCGTCGCGGCGAGCGGCCGTCGGAGCTGGGGTCGAGGCAAGGGGATCCCCTCGGAGGAGGTAGATGGGACAGCCGGGCCCAGGCGGACGATCACATCTGCGGCGCGGCGGCAGGTGCACGATACGGCCTCAGGACCAGTCTCGGCAGCCCGCCCTGGGGCGTGCCGTCGGGCCGGCCGGAGGAGGGTCCGTGCGTGCGAAGCCGAGTCGGGAGCGGTCCACATCGTGGAGCCGATGCTGGTGACAACCCGGCCTGCCGGTGGTAACCGGCGCACTGTCGATCATGGAGACCAGGAAGTCGATCGTCGACTATAGAGTCTCGCGTGTGCCGCCCTCGTCGGAAGCAGCGACGCACGGAGTGAGCACGCTTCCCAGCAAGGAGTCTCCACGTGCCTCGATCCTTGATTCGGGGTCCGGTCGCTGCGGCGTCGGCCCTCGCAATCACCACGACCGTTCTGCTGTCCGGCGGTACACCTGCGACAGCCAGCCTCCCTGGCTCGGGCGGCGTGCTGACCAGCAGTAACGGCGGCACCGCCATCACGTTCCACGGGGATCCGTCGCGGACCTCCCTCAGCTCGCCGGACACCATCACGGACGCCGCCTGGTCCCCGGATGGCAGCCAGGCGGTCTACCTCGACCAGCAGGCGGGCATCAAACGCATCCGGTTCAACGACGGCGCGATCCGCTACACGGTCAACTCGCCGCCGGATGACGGGGTTCGACGCGGCAGCCCGACCTGGTGGGCCGACGGTAGCGCTGTCGCGTGGTCGGAGAAGAACTCCGCCAGCTCGCCCTGGCGGGTGGCGACTGAGCGGGTCGGAGGGCTGCTGGGCAACAGTTGGCTCTCGCCCAAGGACGGGAAGCACTATCTGAATCCGGATGGCGGCCCCGGCCAGCTGGTGGCGTTCCAGCGTCAGGACGACAACGGTTCGGGTCTGCCGACCGGCCAGCCGGCCGTCATGCTGTACGACGGCGCCCAGGAGGGGTTCGAGCGCTGGAGACTCGTCGACGAAAATGGGTCCAATCCGTCGATCTCGCCGGACGGTTCCCGAGTGGCCTTCGTTCGCGCCGGCCGGATCGTCGTGTCCGATCTCGCCGGTGACAACGAGGTGACCATCACCCCCGCCGACGTCCAGTACGACAACCCCACCTGGTCGCCGAACGGCACCTCGTTGGCGTTCAGCAGGGTTACCTCGACGGGTGCGTGGCCGGTGTACACGGCCTTGGTGGACGGTACGGCCGCGCCGTCGGCGGTGCCGGGTCTGAACGGTGTGCCGGCTTACCAGCCGCAGCGCAAGGAGCGGGTCGCGCGGGTGTCCGGCGCGAGCCGGTTCGAGACGGCGGTGGCGGTGTCCCGGGCGCGGTGGGGCGATGGTGGGGCGTTCGCGGCGGTTCTCACGCGGTCGGACACCTACGCCGACGCGCTGAGTGGCACGGCACTGGCGGCGGCGAAGGGCGGCCCGCTGTTGTTGACGCCTTCGGCTCGGCTGGAGGCGACGACCAAGGCGGAGATGCAGCGGATCCTGGTGCCCGGACACAGCACGGTCTACCTGTTGGGTAGCACCGGGGCGCTGTCGACGGCGGTCGAAAACGAGGTCCGGGCCATGGGTTACGCCGTGCAGCGGCTCGCCGGCCCGGATCGCTTCGCGACGTCCGTGGAGATCGCGAAGGCGATCGATCCGAGACCGGATCAGGTGCTGCTGGCCACGGGGATGAACTTCCCGGACGCTCTGGCCGCTGGTGCCGCCGCCGGTGCCACCAACGCGGACTTCGAGCGCTACGAGTCCGCCGTGGTGTTGCTCACCCGCGACGAGGTGATTCCTCCGGTGACGAAGGCGTTCCTCGACTCGCAGCCGAGGGACCAACGAATGCTGTACGGCATCGGGAAGCAGGGCGGGGCAGCGGCCTACGCCTACGACCCGGTCGGTCCGTACGTTCGTGGCGTCTGGGGCGAGAGCCGGTACGAGACGGCACAAGACGTCGCCCTGGAATTCTTCGAGGGCCAGCGGTACACGGGCTTCGCCACCGGAACCAACTGGCCGGACGCGTTGACCGGCGGCGCGCTGATGGGCGTGCTCGGTGGCCCGTTGATGCTCACCCCGGGCAACGACGTCACCCTCGCGACCCACGGGGCCTCGTTGCTCAAGGAATCCAGCGGGTCGGTGCACACCGGGTTGGTCTTCGGCTCGTCCGCGGTGGTGAGCACGTCGCAGCAGACGCAGATCGGGGCCTGGCTCGGTGGGCCGCTCGGGGCGACTTCGTTGAGTAACCCCACCAACATCGGGCGCTAGTCCGCAGAGCGAAAACGACACAGCCCCTGCTCGGACGAACCCGTCCGAGCAGGGGCTGTGTCGTTCTTGGGTTCTACCGGCTGAGGCGCTTCTGTCCGGCCACCACCGCCGCCTTGATCTCGGCAGTCGACCGGCGAGGCCCGGGCGCCGCCGTACGCGCACCAGCGGGCGTGCCGGTCCGCACGGCTGAAGTGTTGTCCTCCGACAGGTAGCCTGACGGGCCGCTCAGCAGCGCGCCCGCCGCGCTCTGCTGCTCTGCCCAGACCACCGGCTCACTGCCGAAGATGAGCCCCGTGTGCACCGAGCCGCTGAACTCGTCGAGTACCTCCGAGGCTTCCGGGCTGAGCTGGGTGCTGGTCCCCAGGGTGAGCATCAGCGGCCCGCGCAGCGTACCCATCATGGCCCCACCGGCGAGCGCGTCCGGCCAGTCGCTGCCGGTGGCGATACCGACGTGGTTCTCGCCGCCGAAGAAAGCCCACGCGGTCAGCGCTGCTGTCTCGTACCGACTGTCACCGACCACCGGCACCGAGCCGTACGCCGCACTGGCCTGGGCGGCGTGCAGGCCGATGCCGTACATCTCGGTGCCGGCCGGCAGCGCGTCGAGGTAGGTCTTCGTGGCTGGCGCGAGCGTGGCGTTGTTTGTCAGCACCAGGACGGCCGTCTTTCCGTCCGCGAGGAGGCCGCCGGTGGCGGCACCCGCGGCGAGCGCGTCCGGATAGTCCATGCCGGTCGCCGTGAGCACCACGTCGGGCCTGGTGTCGATGGCATTGGCGACGGCGATGGAGGTGCCGAACCGGTCGGCACCGGCCAGTCGGACCGTCTGGTAGCCGAGCGCCTTGATCTGATCCTGCACGCTCTGGCTCAGCGCGCCGGTGCTGCCGAGCAGGTAGACGGTCCCCCCTGGTGGGAGGATCCGCTGGATCTCCGCCTTGGCATTGGGATCGAGCGAGGTGGGCGGGGTGAGTAGCAGTGGGCCCTGCTTGGCCACGGCCAGCGCCGCGCCGCCGAGCCCGTCCGCGAACACGTCCGAACGGGACAGGACAACCGACTTGGCCTCCGCCTGCTGGCCACCGATCGTCCCGACGCCCCGCCAGAGCGACTGGGAGATCTTCACGGCGGTGGTGTGCCGGTCGGTGCCGGAGAGCCGGACCACCCGGTCCCGCCGCAGCGGCTGGTACGCCGGCAGGCCGGCCTTCGCGGTCACGGTCGGGGTGTCGGCGGTGCTGCCGCTCGCCGTGGCCTCGGCCACCGTGTCGCCCTGACTGAAGGCGATCACCTGGCCGCTCGGAGACCAGGTCGGGTTGTCGTGGTCGACCGGGTTGCTGGTGACCTGCACCAGGTCGCCGCCGGACAGGTTGCTGACCCAGATCTGCCGGTGGGTGCCGTCCGACCGGACGAAGGCGACCCGGGTGCCGTCCGGCGAGATCGACGGGTTGCTGGCGTCAGTGGTGATCCGTTGGTAGGTGCCGAAGTTGATGATGCCGATCTCCGGCGTTCCGGTCGGAGCGCCACCGCTGTCGGCCTGGCGCTGAACGACCAGGCGGAAGCTGAGGTTGGTGTCCGGATTGAGGTAGTGCATGCCGTCGTCGGGAGTGACCCGGACCGGCTGGTACCCGAACGAGCTGACACTCTGCTCGATTCGCGACGGCGTGCCGGCCGTCTTCTCCGCCCAGATCACCCGGTCGCCGTTGCCGATCCACTGCACGTCGGTGCGTTGGGCGGTCGGGTCGGTGTCGGGGTCGAGGATGGGATAGACGTTCTCGCCGTCGTTCCACCTGACGGTGGCCACGTAGCCGTCGTCGGTGACGAAGACACCCCGGCTGCCGTCCGGGGACCAGGCGATCTGGTCGATCGGATAGGACGTCGTCAGGGAGACCGGGCCATGCACCGTGGTGCTGCCGTCGGCGATGGTCAGTCGGCCGCCGGTGCTCGGCAGCGCCGCGTGCGCCGGGCTCGCGACAGTGATCCCGGCAGCACCGACGACGAGCACCGCGGCCGCGACGGCCGGGCGACGGATGAGATGTTGAAGCAAGGAGACTCCCGAGTAGAGGGGCGCGATCTCTCCGGTGGGGCGGCCGGACTCTCCCGGCTGCCCAGGGGCGCTCGGACGGACCCTACTGTGATCGCCGACGATGCGATGTACCGTCCGTCCTCCCTCGGGGACGACATCACGCGTTCGCTCAGGACGGCCCGGATCGTCGCCGGCAGACCGGTCGGCCGATTGAGCCTCCTCTGTATGGTCAATTCACCCGACCGACTCTCCCTCAGGGCGACGGGGGAGCAAAGGATCTCTTAAGGTTCTCGCATCTGCGCCGCCCCGCCCCGGATCAGCCGGTGGACGGGTGGAAACCTACGGCGTTCTCTTTCAGCAGGGAGTTCCCTTGCCTTCATCCCTTCGCAGGTCCGCCGCGCTTGCTTCGGCCCTCGCAGTCGGCTCCACCGCGCTCATCGCGGGCGCGCCGGCCGCCAACGCCAGTCTGTCGGGCTCCGGCGAGGTCCTGACGATCAGCAACAAGAGCACGTCGATCAAGTTCATCGGTGACGCATCGCGCACCGTGCTCAACAACCCGTTCGGCGAGACGATGGCTAACGCCTCCTGGTCGCCGGACGGCAGCCGGGCTGCCTACATCGATCCGGACGGCGGCATCACGTCGATCCGCTTCGACGGCAAGGGCGACCTGTGGTACGTCGCTCCGCCCGAGGACGGGGTGACCCGTACCAGCCCCTCCTACCGGGGCGACGGCGGCAGCCTCGTCTGGGGTGAGAAGGCCGGTTCGAGCGGCAAGTGGGTCGTCCGGGTCGCGCCCAGCAGCTCCGGCGCCTACGGCGGCCAGCTCTCGCCGGAGGACGGCCAGCACTATCTCAACCCGGACGGCGGCCCCAATTCGACGGTCGTCTTCCAGCGGCAGGCCGACAACGGTTCCGGCCTGCCGACAGGCACCCCCGCCGTGATCCTCTACGACTACAGCAGGCCCGAAGCCGAGCGGGTGACCCTGGTCGACGACAACGGGGCCAATCCGTCGATCTCCCCCCAGGGGGACCGGATCGCCTTCGTGCGCAACGGTCAGATCATCGTCTCGGACCTGACCGGCGAAGGTGAGGTGGCGGTGACCAGCAACGCCGCCGCGCACGACAACCCCACCTGGTCGCCGGACGGCAAGAAGATCGCTTTCAGCCAGGGCACCCAGGTGGCCACCGCCGCAGCCGACGGCACGACGGCGGCCAACCCGACGGTGGTCTCCACCACCGCTGGCGTCCCCGCCTACCAGCCGCGGCGCAAGGACCGCGCGGTCCGGCTCTCCGGTGCGTCCCGGTTCGGCACGGCTGCCGCCGTGTCCCAGTCGCACTGGAAGTCGGTGACCGACCAGAGCGACACGCGGGAGCAGGCCGGCGCGGTGGTGCTGTCCCGTTCGGACACCTTCGCGGACGCGCTCAGCGGCTCCGCGCTGGCGGCCGCCAAGCGGGGACCGTTGCTGCTGACCCCGTCGACCAGCCTGGAGGCGAGCACCAAGGCCGAACTCCAGCGGGTGCTGGCGCCGGGTGGCGTCGTCTACCTGCTGGGTAGCGCGGGTGCCCTCTCCACCTCGGTCGAGAACGAGGTCAAGGGGCTCGGCTACACCGTGCGTCGGCTGGCCGGCGCCGACCGCTTCGGCACCTCGGTGGAGATCTCCAAGGCCATCGACCCCACGCCGGACCTGGTGCTGCTCGCCACCGGCATGAACTTCCCGGACGCGCTCGCCGCGGGTGCGGCGGCCGGCTCGTTCGACGCTCCCGGCAGCGGCACCAGCGCCGTGGTGGTGCTCACCAACGACTCGGCGCTGCCGACCGCGACCAAGAGCTTCCTGGACTCGCTGTCGAACACCGACCGCGTCATCTTCGGGATCGGACGCGGCGCCGCCGCGGCCGCCGAGGCGTACGACCCGTCCGGGATTCCCCTCTTCGGTGCGGGACGCTACGAGACCGCGCTCCTCACCAGCTACGTGTTCTTCGGTGGGTCGTCGCACATCGGCCTCGCCACGGGCACCAACTGGCCGGACGCCCTCGCCGGCGGTGCGCTGATGGGTCTGCTCAACGGCCCGTTGATGCTCACCCCGGGCACCAGCGGCACGCTGGGCGTCGAGGCGCAGTGGCTGCTGGACGAGAACAGCGCCTCGGTGAACACCGCGTTGATCTTCGGATCGACGGCGGTCGTGTCGTACAGCCAGCAGACCCAGGCTGGCACGTGGATCGGCGGCCCGCTCGGCTTCAGCCGGGTGGACAACCCGACCAACGTCCGCATCGCTGCGGGTGCCCGCTCCACGGCGGGGCTGCGCACCACCGGCGGTGCCGGCGTCCGTACGCCCGAGCAGGCGGTCGCTGCGGCGAAGGCTCTGACGGAGCGGAAGACCCGCCGCTAGGCGGTACACACCCGCCGGTCCGCCGGCGTTGCGCAATGGAGGAGCCCGGTCGTTTCGACCGGGCTCCTCCTGTCTCTGCGGCGATTGATGACTGACTGGACTGCCACCCGCACCATTGTCGAACGAGTCCGGAACGTTTGACCCGCTTTGCCGGACAACCCGGTCGGCGGTGGATCGCTAAGCTGTGACGGCCGCGTTGCCGCGCGCCCCATTCGGGCCCGCCCGCTCCGCCTTTCACATCGACGCGAGGCTTTCCCAGCGTCACGTCAACCCGGTCCTCCGCCCGTCTCCTCCGACGGGCGTACCGCACGAAACGGGGAGTTCCACTTTGTCATCCACGTCTCCACGCCGAGCGCTCGCGATCGCCTCGGCGCTCGCGATCGGCGCCACCGGCCTGGTGGTCGCCACGCCGGCCGCTCACGCCAGCCTGCCCGGCAGCGGCCAGGTCCTGACCATCAGCAACGGCAGCAGTTCGGTCCAGGTCATCAGCGGCACGACCCGATCCACGTTGAAGAACCCCGACGGTGAGGCGATGCGGGACGTGTCCTGGTCGCCGGACGGCAGTCGGCTGATCTACCACGCCCCCGATGGCAAGATCAAGTCCCTCCGGTACACCGGCGCGGACACGGTCCGGGAGGTCAACTACTCCGTTCTCAGCGACATCGAGCGGGCGGGCACGTCCTGGCTCGGCGACGGCAGCAGCGTGGTCTGGGCGCAGATGTGGAAAACCTCCGCGTACTCGAGGTGGACCATCCAGATCTCGGAGAGCACCTGGGGCGGCTGGGCCGAGACGATCTACGTCGGTGACTCCACCAAGCACTACCGGAACCCCGATGCCGGCCCCGGTCAGACGATCGTCTTCCAGCGGGAGGACGACGACGGCAGCGGTCAGCCGACCGGCCAGCCGGCCGTGCTGCTCTACGACGGTGCCAAGCCGGAGTTCAACCGGGTCACCGTGGTGGACGAGCACGGCGCCAACCCGGCGCTGTCGCCGGACGGCCGCCGGGTCGCGTTCGTCCGAGATGGCCAGATCATCACCTCTGACCTCACTGGTGCCAACGAGGTGGTGATCACCAGCAACCCAGCGGCCCACGACAACCCGACCTGGTCCCCGGACGGCGGGACTATCGCCTTCAGTCAGGGCACGACGGTGGCGACCGCGCCGGCCGACGGCTCGCGGGCAAGTACGCCGACCGTCGTCTCCACCACCGGTGGGGTGCCGGCCTACCAGCCGCAAAAGAACGACCGGGTCGCCCGGCTCTCCGGCGCCAGCCGGTTCGACACTGCGGTCCAGGTCTCCCGGTCGCACTGGGCGACCGCCGCTGACCCGAACGACCGGCGGGAGAAGGCCGGAGCGGTGGTGCTGTCCCGGTCGGACACCTTCGCCGACGCGCTCGCCGGCTCGGGTCTGGCGGGGGCGAAGCGCGCGCCGCTGCTGATGACCCCACCGACCGGCCTCGAGGCGGGCACCCAGGCGGAGATCCAGCGGGTGCTGACCCCCGGTGGCACGGTCTACCTGCTCGGCAGCCCCGGCGCGCTCTCCAGCGCCGTCGAGAACGAGGTCCGGGCCCTGGGCTTCCAGGTCAAGCGACTGGCGGGCGCGGATCGGTTCGGCACCGCGGTCGCCATCGCGAAGGAGGCCGACGTCGACCCGGCCTTCGTGTTCGTGGCGTCCGGCATGGACTTCCCGGACGCGCTCACCGCTGGTTCCGTGGCCGGTAGCGAGATGTTCCCGGGCGCGACCCACGGCGTGGTGGTGTTGAGCAACGGATCCGCGCTGCCTCCGGCAACCGAGTCCTACCTGGACTCGCTGACCACTCCCTCGGTGTGGGGCGTCGGACGGGACGGTTCCGCGGCCGCTCTGTCGTTCGACCCGAACGCGTACGGTCTGTTCGAGGCGGACCGCTACGGCACCGCCGCCTACGTGGCGCAGATCTTCTTCGCCGGCCAGCAGTACGCCGGCATCGCGACCGGTGCGGACTGGCCGGACGGGCTCGCCGGCGGGGCGCTGATGGCTGCCCTGAACGGCCCGCTGCTGCTCACCCCCGGAACGGCGACCGATCTCGGTGTCGCGGCGCGCGACTCGCTCGACGAGACCAGCGGCGCGGTGAAGGAGGGTCTGGTGTTCGGTGCGGCCGCGGTGGTCACCAACCGCCAGGCGTCCCAGGTCGGGACGTGGATCGGCGGTCCGCTCGGCTCGACCTCGGTCACGAATCCCACCGACGTGGGCGTCACGCTGAGGCGTGCTCCGACGGCGGCTGACGCCGCGGCGGCACGCGCCGCGCAGGACGTGGAGCGGGCTGCGGTCGCCGAGGTGGTGCGCAACGCGCGGCAGGCCGCCAACCGGTAGGACCACGACCAGCGCGGCGCGGCGGGCCGCGCCGGCCCGGTAGGGCGTAGGGAAGGGCTCGGCCACGACGGCCGGGCCCTTCCTCGTACCGTGGGGACGGCGGCCGGGCCCGGCCCGCCGACGGACATCGGGCGCTCACCGGCGCGGGCGCCACGCAGCGCTCCGCCGGGCCGGGCGCCGACGACATCCGACGGGCGGAAGGGCGGGTGGCGGCTGAGGCCCGAGGTCCGGTTCACTTCGTGGCCGTCGGGCCGCCGCCGCTGCCCCGGTCGTCGAGCACGAGTGGGGCTCGGCCCCTCACCGCGTACCGGATGTGGGTGACCTGCGGTGTGGGGATGACCCGGGTCGGCGTCAGCTCGATGGCCTCCTTGTCACCCAGGTCGAGGTCCGCGTCGAGCAGCCGCAGGCCGGTGCCGAGCACGACCGGTACGACGTGCAGCTCCAACTCGTCGAGCAGGCCGGCCTTGAGTACCTGCCGCACCAGGCTGCCGCCCCCGGCCACGGCGACGTTCCGGCCGCCGGCCGCCGCGCGTGCCTGCTCGACGGCGCTGGCCACGCCGTCGGTGACGTAGGTGAAGCTGGTGCCGCCGCCGCGCTGCAGGGTTTCGCGGGGCCGGTGCGTGACGACGAAGACCGGCGCGCGGAACGGCGGCTCCTCGCCCCAGGGCACCTCGCCACCGTCGGCCATCCGCCGGCCCATGACGTACGCGCCGGCGGCGCCGAACGTCTCGGCCATCACGTCGGAGTTGGTGTCCTGCTCGCCTCCGGCGAAGCCCTGTCGCTCGCGCCACGCCACGGAGTCGGTCACCCAGCGGGTGACCCGGAAGAACCCGGCAGCCTCGGCCGAGTCCGTCCAGTCGCCGTCGCCGTGGAACAGCGGGCCGGCGTAGAACCCGTCCACCGACACCGACAGCTGTGCGGTCACCTTCGTCATGTTGCTTCTTCCTCTCCGCGGGCGGCACCATGCGGGTGCCTGCTCGCAGGGAGGTCGGAGCCGATCCGGGCGCCCCTACCGCAACCAACTGTGACCTGAGTCACGCAGGAGGGGTTATGGCCTGCGGTCGATGATCGCCGCCTCGATCCGCAGACCGATGCCGGTCAGGATGAGAAAGGCGGCCAGGAGCTGCGGTTTTAGCCCGCCACTGCCGGACGACATGGTGAGCAGCGTCGTCAGGAAGCCGGCAACCAGCGACACGGTGCCCAGGACTCGCGCCGTGTCGGCCCGCCGTGACCGTGGATCCACGGCAGAACGGTAGCGAAAGCCCGGCGTCCGTGATGCCCCGCATCGTCGGCGCATCCGCGCGACTCGACGGGCTATCGCTGTCGCGCTCCGAGTGCAGGTATATCGGGCGCGGCTAGGCTGGCGATCATGCGGATTGGCATCGTGATCCTGCCGGACCAGCGTTGGGCGGAGTCGCAGCGTCGCTGGCGGCAGGTCGACGAGTGGGGCTTCGACCACGCCTGGACGTACGACCACCTGGGCTGGCGGGACCTGGTGGACGGCCCGTGGTTCGACTCGATGGCCACGCTGACCGCCGCCGCGACTGTGACATCCCGGATCCGACTGGGGACGCTCGTGGCGTCGCCGAACTTTCGGCACCCGGCCGCGTTCGCCCGGCAGATCACCACGGTGGACGACGTCTCGGACGGCCGGCTGCTGCTGGGGCTCGGCGCGGGTGGCATCGGCTTCGACTCGGCGGTGTTGGGCGGTGAGACGTTGCCGCCACGGCAGCGGGTCGACCGGTTCGCCGAGTTCACCGAGCTGCTGGACCTGATCCTGCGCGAGGATGGCACGACCTGGCGTGGCGAGTGGTTCGCCGCGGTGGACGCCCGCAACAACCCCGGTTGCGTGCAGCAGCCCCGGGTGCCGTTCGTGGTCGCCGCGAACGGCCCACGGTCGATGCGGCTGGTTGCCCGGTTCGGTCAGGGTTGGGTGACCACCGGCACCGAAGCCGACGACGTGGAGGGCTGGTGGGGCACTGTGGCGGCGCTGTCGGAGCGGATGGACCGGACGCTGGACGAGGCCGGCCGCGACCCTGCGACGCTGGACCGCTACCTGTCGATGGACGCGGCGCCGGTGTTCTCGCTCAGCAGCGCGCAGTTCTTCGCCGACCAGGTGGGTAGGGCGGCCGAACTCGGCTTCACCGACGTGGTGACGCACTGGCCGCGCGCGAGCAGTTGGTACGCGGGCGACGAGGCCGTCCTGGCCGACGTGGCGACGCGACTGCTACCCGAGCTGCGCGCCTGAGGCAGCGCGTCGAACGGCGGCCGCGCGCGGGTGGCGAGGGCTCAGGTGCCGAGATCGCCGCTGGCCACGCCACCCTCGCCACCGGAGACCAGCCGCAGGCGCAGGCAGGCGATCGGGGTGTCGTCGTCGACGGGGGTGCCGAGCCGCGCCCAGTAGGCCGAGTGCCCGGCCCGCCACTCCTCGATCGAGCGGTCGCCCTCGCCCTCGGCGCGGGCGAACTCCCAGGGCACGTCGCCGAAGCGGACCACCTCGACGCCGGTGATCTCCACGACGCCGGCCAGCGCGTCGTTGTCGTCGACAAGCGCGAGCCGCTCGCCGACCTGCTCCAACTCCTCGCCCTCTTCCGCGTACTCGGCGAGTCGGCCGGCCGTCGCGGTCTTCACGCCGGCCAGCACCAGGGTGTTCAGGGTCGCCCGCAGTTCGCCGGGGGTGCCGAGGGCGAGCGTGCGCAGAGCACCGATCCGAGGCCACATCCTGCCGAGGCTAGGCCAGCGCGGCCGGCACCGCCGCCGTAATTCGGCCGGCGCAGCTCAGATCAGCTGCGCGGCGTAGCCCGCGGCGTCGAGCAGCCGCCGGTCACCGCTGGCGGCGTGCGCGTCGAGGACCGCGTCGGCGAGCTTGACCACGTGCGCGTCGCCGTGCCGGGCCGCGCGGGCGAAGACCTCCGCCGGGGTCCCGGTGGCCACCGACGGCGGCGCGATCCCGTCGGTCGGGGCGTACACCGAGGTCACGGCCGCCGTCGCGGCCCAGGCCGCGGCGAGGCTCGGCGCCCACAGCGCCCGGTCCAGTGCCGGGAGGGTACGCAGCACGGCGGTCGGCGCGGTGACCGCGTGCACCAGCATGATCGGCTCGGCGTGCCCGTAGCGCAGGTAGTCGAGGCCGGCGCGGTGCACAAGCGCGGCGAGCCCGTCCTCCGCCTCGGTCGGCGTCCGCGCGGGGTGCAGCGCCGCGAGCGCCGGTTCCCATCGGGGTACGCCCACCAGCCGGCCCAGCCGCTCCCGGATGCCCCCGGTCTGGTGGTCGATCCGGGGTAGTCCGGCCAGCGCGGCGGCCACGTCCGGTCCCGTGCTGTCCGGTTGGGCCTCGGGCGGGCCGGACGTGGCGGCGGTGAGTAACCGGTCGGCGCCGGGCACCGGCTGCCAGCGGGCGGCCCAGTAGCCGAGGGCCTGACCCAACTCGGTGAGCCGTTGCGGGCTCTCGTCGTGCAGGTGCAGGGCGTGTACGGCGTGCCCGACCCGGATCACCCCGTGCGTGGCGCCGGCGGCGATGCCGGGCAGCAGTCGGGGCCACCAGGTGCCGAGCACGTCCCGCCACGGCTGCTCGCGCAGGTGCCTGTCGAAGTACGCCAGCCAGTCACCGGCCCGCTTCGCGTCGCCCAGCGCCACCTGCCAGTCGTCGATCGGGCGCAGCCCGCGGGGCAGCTCGTCGAGCCGGCTGAGGTAGTCGTCCAGCCAGCGGTGCACCCGTTGCCCGTGCCCGTGTCGGGCCAGCGCCTCGACGGCCATCGGCCCGTGGTTGGAGAGCCAGCCCTCGTACTCGGGGCCGGTCCGGTGCAGTCGGTCGTACGCCTCGTCGAGGATTCCGTCGCTCATGCGTCGATCGTCGAAGGTGAAGCGGGCTTCAGGTCAAGAGGGCAGATCCGTGCCGGAGATCAGGCCGGTGATCCGCAGCGCGGTGGCGGTCTCGGGCGGGCAGTCGACGGCCACCACCGAGGTGCCGAGCACCTGCGCGCCGCGCCTCGCGCAGATGTCGTAGAGGGCGTGCAGTTGCGCGCCGGTGCGTACCCAGTCGTCGACGACCAGAACGCGGTCGCCGGGGCCGAGGTGCCGGTCCCGGACGGCCAGGTCGACCTGCCGGCCCCGGTAGTCCGGCGGGCTCTGCGCCCAGGTGAGCGGGCCGGCCGGCAACCTGCCGTCGCCGGGCTTGTGCGCGGCCACGAAGCCGACCCCGAGGGCGGTGGCGGCCAGTGGCCCGAGCAGCAGGCCGGTGACCGCCGGGGCGAGCACCACTGTCGGGCGGGCGGCCCGGTACGGCGCCACCAGCGCCGGTCCCAGTTCGGCAAGCACGCTGGGGTCGCGCCACCAGCCGGAGATGTCGCTGACCAGGTGGCTGGCGTCGGGACCGGGGTCGATCCAGCGGAACAGGGCGGCCAGGCGTTCGGTCAGCTCAGCGGGCATCGGTCCATCGTGCGGCACGGGTGCTCGGCGCGTCCCCACCCGGGCCGGTCGACCCACCCGGGCTCGGATGATCGGCTACACGTAGTATGGCAAATACGGGCATAACACCATGATCACGTTGACTTCGGAAGTGCTTCTCTCGTTACGGTCCGACCCGGTTTGTTCAATCGACGAAAGGACCGGCCGGTGGTAGGCAGGCACTCCCGTACCCGCATCTTCTCCTCTCCGGCGGGCATCGCGGCCACCGCGGCGGTCGGCGTCGCCCTCGCCGTCGGCGGCACCGTCGGCGCCGTCCAGCTGACCTCGGGATCCGGGCAGTCGAGCCAGGCGGCTCTCGATCTCACCCCGACCACCGCCCCCGCCAGCCTCGCCCCCAGCTCTCCGACCGCCTCCCCGAGCGCCAGCGCCTCGCCGAGTGCGACGGCCAGCCCATCCGCCAGCCGGTCGGCGCAGGCCGCCTCCCGGGGCAAGGCCCGCACCGCGGCGCCGAAGCCGCGCCCGACCGCGAAGAAGACCACGCCGGCGGCGAAGGTGCTGGAGAGCGGCTCGTGTGGCGCCTCCTTCTACTCCGACGGGCAGCTCACCGCCAACGGCGAGTCGTTCAACCCGAACGAGTTGACAGCCGCGCACAAGACTCTGCCGTTCAACACCAGGGTCCGGGTGACCAACCCGAGCAGTGGCAAGTCGGTAGTCGTGCGGATCAACGACCGTGGCCCGTTCATCGAGGGTCGCTGCCTGGACCTGTCCCGCGCCGCGTTCGCGACCATCGCCTCGACCGACGTGGGTGCGCTCACCGTCCGCTACGAGGTCCTCGGCTGAGCGCAGCCGGGAGCGCCGTTCCGGCCGCGCGCCTGGGCCGGCCGGACAGAACACCCTCGGACGACGGGCCAGGTTCATTCACCGGTTCACGTGGATCAGGCATGCTGTCCCTCGTACCCACGCGACTCCTCCAGTCGGGCCGTAGCCCGCTGAGCCCCGGATCCCGCGCCGGCCTCGGCGCGGCCCTCGTCCTGCTCGCGATCGTCTCGGGGCTGGAGGCGGCCGACGGCCGCCGGGCGCACTATGTCGCACTTCTGGCGGCCGCCCCGCTCCTGGCCGCCGCCCTGGCAGCCTGGCGGGTGGTGCTGGGTGTCGGTGCGGTGGCGACCCTGATCGGGGTGGGCTTCGCCCTGCTCGACCCGACGATGATGCTGGTGACCTCGGTAAACGCGTTCGGCGTCGCGCTCGTGAGCGCGCTCGCGGTGGCGGTGGCCTCGATCCGCCAGCGGCAGGCGGAGCAGATCGCCGAGCTGACCAAACTCGCCTCGGTGGCCCAGCAGGCGGTGTTGCGCCCGCTCGGGCCGCAGGTCGGCATGCTCTCGGTGGCCGGTCGCTACATCTCCTCGACCGCCACCGCCGAGATCGGCGGCGACCTCTACGAGGCGATCGACACCCCGTACGGCGTCCGCATGATCATCGGTGACGTGCGTGGCAAGGGTCTGGACGCGGTCCGCCTGGCAAGCATCGTCCTGGGCTCGTATCGGCACGTGGCCTATGAGCGGGCCGACCTGCGCGCCGTCGTCGCCGACCTGGATCGTGCGGTGGCCCGCAACGTCGGCGACGAGGACTTCGTGACCGCCGCGCTGGTGGAGGAGCGGGGCGGGACGCTCACGATCGTCAACTGCGGGCACCCGTCGCCACTGCTGCTGCGCCGGGGCGCGGTGATCCCGCTGGAGCCGCCGGCGCCGGCGCCGCCGCTCGGATTCATGCCTGTCGTACGCCCCCGCGTGGAACGCCTGGAGCCCGGCGACCGCCTGCTGCTGTTCACCGACGGTCTCGGCGAAGCCCGGCGCGACGGCGAGTTCTTTCCCACCGCCGACCGGGCGTGGCGGCTGCTCGGGCACGGCACGGTCGCCGATGGGCTCGCCTCCCTGGAGACGGCCCTCGTCGAGTGGGTGCACGGGCACCTGGACGACGACATCGCCCTGGTCCTGATGGAGTACGTCGGCGCGCGCACGGGCGCGACATCGGCCGTCCCGAGCTGGGAGGTCGGCGCCGCCGAGAGCTGAGCCGAGGCGGCGGCGCGGAACTGTGTAATCGCCGTCACTTGGGTGATCGGCTTGTCGCTGCCTACCCGCGAGTAATACAGTCGGGGTTACTGATCGGTAACACCTGTCCGGAAGCGGGGCCAGCGAGCATGACCCACTACAAGAGCAACCTTCGGGACCTCGAGTTCAACCTGTTCGAGGTCTTCGGGGCGGACCGGGCGTTCGGCCAGGAGCCGTACTCGGAACTCGACACCGACACCGCCCGGAGCTTCCTCGCCGAGGTGGACCGTCTCGCCCGCGAGGACCTGGCCGCCAGCTACACGGACAGCGACCGCAACCCGCCCGTCTTCGACCCGGCCACGCACACGGCGCCGCTGCCGGAGTCGTTCAAGAAGTCGTACCAGGCGTTCATGGACTCCGAGTTCTGGCGGCTGGACCTGCCGCCCGCGCTGGGTGGCACCAACGCGCCGCGCGCCCTCTGGTGGGCCCTCGCCGAGCTGGTGCTCGGCTCGAACGCGCCGGTCTGGATGTACGCCTCCGGCCCGTCCTTCGCGCACGTGCTGCACGTCGAGGGCACCGAGCGGCAGAAGGGCTGGGCCAAGCTCTTCATCGACAAGCAGTGGGGCTCCACCATGGTGCTCACCGAGCCGGACGCCGGCTCGGACGTCGGGGCCGGCCGCACCCGCGCCGTCCAGCAGCCGGACGGCACCTGGCACATCGAGGGCGTCAAGCGGTTCATCACCTCGGGCGAGCACGACCTGAGCGACAACATCGTCCACTACGTGCTGGCTCGCCCGGTGGGCGTGGAGGGCGTCGGCGGCCCCGGAACCAAGGGCCTCTCCCTCTTCGTGGTGCCCAAGTTCCACTTCGACGAGACCACCGGCGAGCTGGGTGAGCGCAACGGCGTCTACGCGACGAACGTCGAGCACAAGATGGGTCTGAAGGTCTCCAACACCTGCGAGGTGACCTTCGGCGAGCACGGCGTACCCGCCAAGGGCTGGCTGCTCGGCGACAAGCACGACGGCATCCGGCAGATGTTCATGATCATCGAGTACGCCCGGATGATGGTCGGCACCAAGGCGATCGCCACCCTCTCCACCGGCTACCTCAACGCCCTGGAGTACGCGAAGAACCGGGTGCAGGGCGCCGACCTGATCCAGCAGGCGGACAAGACCGCCCCGCGGGTCACCATCACCCACCACCCGGACGTGCGCCGCTCCCTGCTGCTGCAGAAGTCGTACGCCGAGGGCCTTCGTGCTCTGGTCCTCTACACCGCCACCTGGCAGGACCGGGTGGCCATCGCCGAGGCGGCCGGCGACGAGAAGGCCACCAAGCTGGCCAAGCGGGTCAACGACCTGCTCCTGCCGCTGGTCAAGGGCGTCGGCTCGGAGCGGGCGTACGAGCTGCTCGGGCACGAGGCCCTGCAGACCTTCGGCGGCTCCGGCTTCCTCCAGGACTACCCGCTGGAGCAGTACGTCCGGGATGCCAAGATCGACACCCTGTACGAGGGCACCACTGCCATCCAGAGCCTGGACCTGATCTTCCGCAAGATCGTCCGGGACAACGGCAAGGCGCTGCTGGCGGTCTCCGGCGAGATCCAGGAGTTCATCTCCTCCGAGGCGGGCAACGGCCAGCTCAAGGAGGAGCGGGCGGCGCTCGGCAGGGCGCTCGCCGAGATCCAGAACATCCTCGGCGTGCTGACCGGCTGGCTGGGCGAGGCGCAGGGCGGCGACACCCGCGCGCTCTACAAGGTCGGCCTGAGCAGCCGGCGGTTCCTGCTGGCCATTGGTGACCTGGTCGTGGGTTGGCTCCTGCAGAAGCAGGCCGACGTCGCCCTCAAGGCGCTGGCCGGCGACGTCTCCGCCGCCGACAAGGCGTTCTACACCGGCAAGGTGGCCGCCGCCCGATTCTTCGCCCGCGAGGTGCTGCCGCGCATCGGCGCCGACCGGCGGATCATCGAGGGCGCGGACCTCGACATCATGGACCTCCCGGAGGAGGCCTTCTGACCGTGCCACGGCACACCTGACGGTTCCGGGTCGCACCACCCGGTACCTGCACCGGCGGCCGGCGGGCACCTGTCCCGCCGGCCGTCGCCGGCTCAGCACACCCGGTCGCCGCATTGGGCGAGCCGGGTCGGGTAGGCAGGCGACGTGGCGGGTAACCGTCGCGTGACCTCGAAAGGGAACGCCCAGAGCCACCGCACGGGGGAGTGCAGCGCACATGGGTGTAGGAAGCGGCATCTTTCTCATCGCGCTCGGCGCGATCATGACCTTCGCGATCAGGGCCAACGTCTGGTGGATAGACCTGCGCGCGGTCGGCTGGGTGTTCATCCTGGCCGGACTGGCCGTGCTGCTGACCACCCTCTGGTTCTGGCAGGACCGGCGCAAGCGGGCCCGGACCCTCATCGTCGAGGAGAACCGGCTGTCCCATCCGACGGCGATGATGCCACCGCCGCCGGACCCGCCGCCGCCGACCGCGCCACCCTCCTGATCGCCTGAGCAGGTACGCCTGAGCCACCCGTCGCGCCCGGCGGGTGGCTCAGCCGCGTGCCGTGTGCCGCTGCGCGACAGGTGCCCCGCCTCGGCCCCACTGGGTCCAGGTGGCCGCGCCGCGGTGCACGGCCAGTTCGGCGGTCCGTAAACCCTCCTCGTCCGACGTCTCCGGGTCGAGAAGCGCCGACAGCAGCGATACGCCCGGATTGTGGGCGATCAGCAGCACGACCCGAGCCGTCGGATCGGCGGTGCGGACCAGCGCCAGCAGCTCCTCGGGGTGGGCGTCGTACGCGCCGGGCTCATAGCGGACGGTCGGGCGGGGACCTGTCGGCCCACCCTCCGGCGGTGAACCGGCCATCCCCATCGCCACCCCGTGCCAGGTCTGCCGGGTGCGGCGTGCGGTCGAGCAGATCACCACGTCGGGCAGCAGGTCGTGGTGGGCCAACCAGGCGCCGGCCGCCGCCGCGTCGGCCTCCCCGCGAGCGCTGAGCGCGCGCCCGGCGTCGTCCGTGCCCTCGTCGCCCTGCTCGGCCTTCGCGTGCCGGAGCAACACCAGTGTCCGCGTCTCGACGTGGCTGTCCGTCATGCCACCAGCTTGCCCGATTGGCGATCTCCCTGCCGGGGTAAGTCCAGGGATGCCGCACCCCCTACCAACGGCCGCGGCGGGCCGTACGCCAGGTTAGAGCCGAGGAGCGAGACATGGGCATTGGTGGCAGCATCTTCCTGATCGCGCTCGGCGCGATCTTCGCATTCGCCGTGGAGGCCGACCTGGGTTGGCTGGACCTGACCGTGGTCGGCTGGGTGTTGATGCTCGCCGGTGTCGCCGGCCTGCTCACCACCCTCTACTTCTGGAACAGCCGCCGCCGTACGGTGGTCGCCGCCCCGGTCCGCGAGGAGCGCGTGGTGGCCGACCGGGTGGTGCCGGTCCAGGGCGACCAGGTCATGCAGGAGTACCGCGAGGTGCGTCGGCCGGGTCGCCCGGTCTGATCCCGCACGCGCACACTCCGGGGTCCCGCAGCGTGGCGGGGCCCCGGCTCGCGTGTGTGTGGCCTCAGGCGAACAGCGCGAAGTAGATCGCGATGTGGTGGCACAGTGCCGCCAGCAGGGTGCACGCGTGGAAGAACTCGTGGTGGCCGAAGACTGTGGGCCACGGGTTGGGGCGGCGCAGCGCGTAGAAGACGGCGCCGACGCTGTAGATGGCCCCACCGGTGATCAGCAACACCAGCGCCGCGACACCTCCGCCGTGCAGAATCTGCGGCAGCATGGCCACCGCCACCCAGCCGAGCGCCAGGTAGAGCGGTGCCGAGACCCAGCGCGGCGCGTGCGGCCAGATCACCTTGAGCGCCACACCGGCCAGTGCGCCACCCCAGACCAGGGCCAGCATCACAGTGGCCTGCCGGGTCGAGAGCAACATGGCGCAGAGCGGGGTGTACGTGCCGGCGATGAACACGAAGATCATGCAGTGGTCCATCCGGCGCATCACCTGGTAGCCGCGCTCCGACCACACGCGACGGTGGTACAGGGCGCTGGTGCCGAACAGCCCGCAGACGGTCAGGCTGTAGATGGCGCAGCTCACCAGGGGCGCCCAGCCCGGCCGGGTGGCGGCGATCGAGCAGAGCACGATGCCGCAGACCACGGCCACGAAGAAGGCGTACGTGTGCAGCCAGCCGCGCATCCGGGGCTTGCCGATGTCGACCGGCTTCAGGCGAAGCGGGGCGGAGGTGGTCACGGCATCAGGTTACGGCACCGTAGGTTACTTTCAAGTAGTCAGGCCGGTGACACCGCGCACCGTCACCGTGAACACCGTGCGGGTACGACATCGGCGAGGATGAGCCGATGCGGATCCGACCCGTCGGTGTGCACGCCCTGCTGCTCGACTGCGTCGCCCCGGCCGACATCCCCGAGGCGGCCCTCGTCGAAGCGTGGCGGGCAGAGTTGTGGCGCCGCCGCGAGCAGGGTGACCTGAGCGCCGTCGAGATCGTGCCGGCGGCCCGCACCATCCTGCTCGACGGCCTGCCCGACCCCGCCGCCACAGCCGACCTGCTGTCCCGCTGGGCACCAGCGGTCACCACCGCTGCCGTCACTGCCACCTCCGCCACTGCCCGCGACGGCGTACCGGCCGGCGTCGTCGTTCGGGTCGAGTTCGACGGGCCGGACCTGCCCCTCGTCGCCGAGCACTGGGGCGTCGACGTTCCGGCCGTGCTGCGCCGCCTGACCGGCACCCGGTTCCGGGTCGCGTTCTGCGGTTTCGCCCCCGGTTTTCCGTACCTGACCGGGCTCCCCGCCGACCTGGCGCTGCCCCGGCTGCCCACCCCCCGACCCCGGGTGCCGGCCGGCTCGGTCGCCCTCGCCGGCCCGTACGCCGGCATCTACCCGAGCGCGTCCCCCGGCGGCTGGCTGCTGGTCGGGCGGACCGACCTGCCCCTCTTCGACGTCGACGGCGACCCGCCCGCCCGACTCGGCCCCGGCACCCGGGTTCGGATGGTGGCGCCATGACCCGTCCGGCCGAGATCGAGGTGCTCCGCGCGGGCGCGCTCACCACCGTGCAGGATCTGGGCCGACCCGGCTGGGCGCACCTCGGCGTACCCCGTTCCGGGGCCCTCGACCCGACCGCCCTGCGGCTCGCCAACCGGCTGGTCGGCAATCCCGAGCAGGCCGCCGGCCTGGAGATCACGCTTACCGGCTGCACGCTGCGGCTGACCCACGCCGCCACCGTGGCGATCACCGGCGCCGAGGTGGCGGTGCGGGCCGGCGACCGTCCGGGCGACACCGGCCGTCCGCTCACCGTGCCGGCCGGGACCGTGCTGCGCGTCGGCCCCGCCCGTCGGGGCGTACGGAGTTGGCTCGCCGTGGCCGGTGGGATCGACGTGCCGCCGGTGCTCGGGAGCCGTGCCACCGACACCCTCGCCGGGCTCGGCCCACCCGTGCTGCGCGACGGCGACCGGCTGCCGCTGGGCGTGCCGCTTGCCGAACCCGCCCCGGTGGACGTGACAGTCGGCCCGCCACCCGCATCCGAACTGCGCCTGAGCGTGCGCCTCGGCCCCCGCGACGACTGGTTCGCCCCGAGCGCCCTCGGCCTGCTGTTCGGCACCCCGTACACCGTCAGCCCGGTCAGCAACCGGGTCGGCGCGCGGCTCGCCGGCGCGGCCCTGCCCCGCGCGGTCGCCGGCGAACTGCCCAGCGAGGGCATCGTGCTCGGCGCGGTCCAGGTGCCGGCGGACGGCCAGCCCCTGATCTTCCTCGCCGACCATCCGACCACCGGCGGTTACCCGGTCATCGGAGTGGTCACCGACGTGACCCCGCTCGCGCAGGCCCGGCCAGGTACTACCGTCAGATTTCATGGACCTCAACGCTGACCTGGGCGAAGGATTCGGCATCTGGCGACTCGGTGACGACGACGCGCTGCTGGCCCTGGTGACCTCCGCGAACGTGGCCTGTGGCTTCCACGGCGGAGACCCGTCCACCATGCGGCGGGTCTGCGAGGGCGCGGCGAAACGCGGCGTCGCGGTGGGCGCGCAGGTCGGCTACCGGGACCTGGCCGGCTTCGGCCGGCGGCGCATCGCATACGACTTCGCCGAGCTGCGCGACGAGATCACCTATCAGTTGGGCGCGCTGGACGCGTTCTGCCGGCTCTTCCGCATCCGGGTCCGCTACCTCAAGCCGCACGGGGCGCTCTACCACGCGGCCGCCACCGACGAGTCCCAGGCGGCGGCGGTGGTCGCCGCAGTCAGCGGCCACGACCCCGAAATGCCAGTGCTCTGCCTGCCCGGCTCGACGCTCGCCCAACTCGCCGTCGGCGCGGGCCTGCCCGTGGTAGCCGAGGCCTTCGCCGACCGCGGCTACCTGCCCAACGGGTCGCTGGTGCCGCGCGGCGCACCCGGCGCGCTGATCACCGATCCGGAGGAGGTGGCCACCCGGGCGGTACGGATGGCCACCGAACGGACCGTCGTGGCGGTGGACGGCACCGTGATCCCCTGCCCGGTGGAGTCGATCTGCGTACACGGGGACACACCGGGGGCGGTCTCCGCCACCGAGCTGGTCCGCGCCTCCCTGATCGACGCCGACGTCCCGCTCGCCCCGTTCGCCGCCTAGCCGTCGAGGCGCGGGGCCGAGCAGGCGTCGAGGCCGCCGGGCCGATCAGGCGTCGAGGCCGCGCAGGACCAGCGGAAGCCGGGACGCCGCCCCGTCGACCACCCGCACCGGTACGCCCCAGTCCTGCCGGGTCAGGTGGCAGGCCGCGTGCTCGACGTCCGCGTCGCAGGTCGCCGCCTGCGCGGTCACCTGGAGTACCCCGCCGGTCGCCTCGCCATTGAGCACCAGCCGACGGGACAGCTCGGTACCGGTGCCGGCGCCCTCCAAGAGCAGCTCCGGCGGGGACGCGGAAACCACAAGCCGGGTCGACGGCCCGTACGTCTCGTCCAGCTTCTGCCCCGGCGCGGGCGTGAAGACGATGTCCAGCGTGACCTCGCCCGCCGCCACGTCGGTCGGCTTCCGCTCGGTGCGATGCCGGGGGCCGTCCACGGTGCTCGCACCCGCCGCCGACAGCGCGCCGGGCGCCAGCCGGGTCAGGCGGTGCGCGGCGGACTCCACCACCAGCACCTCACCGGCCGGAGTGAGCACCAGGTCGCTCGGCTCGGCCAGCCCGTCCGCGACGGTGGACACCTGGCCGGTGGCCGGGTCGAAGCGGCGCACCGCGCCGTTGTAGGTGTCCGCGATCAGCACCGAGCCGTCCGGCAGCGCGCACACCCCCAGCGGGTGCTGGAGCAGCGCCGACTCGGCCGGCCCGTCCACGTGCCCGAAGTCGAAGAGCCCTTGCCCGACGGCGGTGCCCAGCACCCCGTTCTCGACGTACCGGACGGCACTGGTCTCGCTGTCGGCGATCCAGAGCCGGACGCCGTCGGCGGAGACGGACAGCCCCGACGGCTGCGCCATCCACGCCTCGGCCAGCGGGCCGTCGCGCAGCGCCTCCACGGTGGTGCCCGCGTACATGCCGGCGGTCCGCTTGATCGGGTCGAACCACCAGAGCTGGTGGATGCCCGCCATCGCGATGATCAGTTTGTCGTCGTACCAGGCCAGGTCCCACGGTGAGGACAGGTCCACGGAGAGCGCGTCGTGCGCGTGGTCGTCGACTGAGGCCCGCCACTGCCGGCCGCTGCCGGCCACGGTGACCACCTCACCGGACTCCAGCCGTACGCCGCGCAGAAGGTGGTTGACGGTGTCGGCGACCACCAGGTCGTAACCGGCGACCTCGGCGACGTGCGTGGGCAGCACACAGAGGCCCTGCGGCTCGGAGAACGTCGCCGCTTCGGCCGGCCCGTCGGCCCGACCCCGCTCGCCCGAGCCGATCCGGCGCACCGGCGTCTCGCCGTCCGGGGCCACCTCCACCAGGGAGTGCCGGGCCGAGTCGGAAACCAGCAGGTTGCCGTCCGGCAGCAACACCGCCTTGCCTGGGAAGCGCAGCGCCGTCTCCGGGGCCGGCGGCGGGACGTACGGGCCGGTGCCCCGGTGCAGGGTGCCCTTCGCCTCGTGGGTGGCGATCAGCTCGTCGATCAGTCGGGCCAGCCCTTCGGCGTGGCCCTCGCCGGCCATGGTGGCCACCACATAACCCTCGGGGTCGATCACCGACAGGGTCGGCCAGGCCCGGGCCGCGTACTGCTGCCACATGTCCAGCTCGGGATCATCGAGTACGGGATGGTGCACGCCGTACCGCTCGACGGCCGCGACAAGCGCGTCGGCGTCCTTCTCGTGCTCGAACTTCGGCGAGTGCACGCCGATCACGACGAGCACGTCGCCGTACTTCTCCTCCAGCGGCCGCAGCTCGTCGAGCACGTGCAGGCAGTTGATGCAGCAGAAGGTCCAAAAATCAGCGAGGACGATCTTTCCGCGCAGATCCTGCAGGGTCAGGTCCTTGCCGCCGGTGTTGAGCCACTGCCGGCCCCGTAGCTCCGGTGCCCGTACGCGCGCTGTCGTTCCCATGCCTGTCAGCCTGCCACGCCCCGCGGACCCGGCCCCCGTGACCCGGACGACAGGGTGTCACGGTGCCGTCCCGGTGATCGTTGGCAGCTCAGCAGGGCCACGCTCGGCGTGTCGAACCGCTCAGCCGCCACCGATCAAGGAAGCGACGACGAGCGTGCGCAGGCATCTGTTGTGCCCGAGTTTGGTGAAGCGGGCGGGAACGACGACGGCGGGGCCACGGTTGACCGTGGCCCCGCCGTCGGTGCGTCTACTTCGTGGCCGGCTTGAGGCAGAGCACCCGGTTGGCGCCCTCGCCGGGCAGCACCACGTGGGGCTGGACCGGGTCGGCGCACTTGTCCTTCGCGTCCACCTTGGAGACGATCGTGAACGCGCCCGCCTCGCCGCAGTTCACCGCCGACGCGCCCTGGCCGACCTGCTTCACGCAGGTGCCGACCGCCGGGTCGAAGGCCTTGGAGTCGTCTCCACCGTCGAACTTGCCGAGCAGCATCAGCAGGCCGAGCGGCACCGCCAGGATGAGCACGGCGGCGACCAGCACCGCGGCCAGGACCCGCCCGTTGCGCACCTTCGGCGTCGGAGCCTCAACCTTGGGCTCGTCCGCGTCCGGCTTGAACGCGTCGAACCGCCCCTGGTCCGATTCGGTGGCCTCCTGGCCCCAGGACGGCACCGGCTGCTGCGGCGGCGGGAAGGCCGGGAACTGGCCGCCCGGTGCCTGCTCGCTGGCCGGCCCACCGAAGCTCGGCGCGCCGCCCACCGCAGCGGTGCCCGCAGCCGGTGCCCCGAAGCGGTCGGGCGGGCGCTCGCTGCCGGACTGCGGTCGAACCCCGTTCACGGGCCGGTTGTTGCCGGGCGCGTCGACGAAGGAAGGAACTCCGGGTGGAAACGCCGGCGGCGCGGCCGCGGCGGTGGGCTCGCCGAACCCGTTGGGCGCCGACGCGCGGTCCCGGTCGTCGAACTGCGGCTCGGACGGCGAATCGTCGCCCCAACCGGGGAAGCCCTGCCGATCCGGTCCGTTCTGCCAGTCGGGCGTGGTCGGGCGCTCCGGCGTCTGTTGCCAGTCGGGTGCGCCCTGGCGGCCGGCATCCTGTTGCCAGTCGGGCGTGGCGGGGCGCTCCGGGGCCTGTTGCCAGTCGGGTGCGCCGGGGCGGCCGGCGTCCTGTTGCCAGTCGGGAGTTGCCGGACGGTCCGGGGCCTGCTGCCAGTCGGGCGTGCCCTGGTGGCCGGCGTCTTGCTGCCAGTCGGGCGTGGCGGGGCGCTCCGGGGCCTGCTGCCAGTCGGGCGGGCCCGAACGCTCGGTACCCGGGTCGGCCTGGAACGCGTCCGGGGCCGCCTGCTCCGGCTCGTTGTCCGGCTCGGGTCGAGCCGGGCGGCCGTACACCCGGGGTTGTGGCGTGGCGGCGCTCGTCGGCCGCATGGCCTGGTCGGCCGGGGGCATCACCCGGCTGGCCAGCGGTACCGAGGCGCTCGCCGAGGCGCGGCCCGCCGCGCCGGCGGCCGACTCGGCGTCCGAGGCCGGTACGACAGCGCGGCCCGCCCCGGACTCCGGGGAGGTACGCGGGGCAGGTACCACGGCGGCGCTGGCCGATGCCTCCTCGGCCCGGCCCCAGGCGGCCGGCTCGGCCTCGTACGGTGCGGCGGCGTCCGGGGTCTCCCGCTCGGCGTACGCCGGCTGCTCGGGGATCGGCGGGTACTGCGTCGAGGGAGCGTAGTCGGCCGGCGGGGCGGCGGCGAGGCTGGCGCCCGGCACGCGCTGCTCCTGCGGGGGCAGCGGCACCGCGTTGGCGGGTGAGATCCCCGGCGCGGGCGCGGGCTGGTAGATGGGCGGCTCGTCGGCCCGGTCGGCGTCCCAGCCACCGCGCGACTGGGCGGAGGCTTCCGCCTCGGCGCGGCCCCACACCTCGCCCGGCGCCCACGGCTGCACTTCCGCGACGCCGGAGCTGGCCTGCACCGGGTTGTCCGGGCCGGCGGCGGCCCAGCCGGGCGTCGTGTCGTTGCCGGGCACGCTGACGCTGGCCCGGGCGGTCCCGGGGCCGGCCTGCTCGGCCTGGGGCCATGCGGTCGGTTCCGGACGCTCGGCCGGCTGGTCCTGCGGCGAGAGCACCCAGTCCGGCTGCTGCGGGCGGCCCTCGGCGCCACCCCATGCGGCAGGTTGCGGAGCCTCCTCCTGCGCGGTCCAGTTCGGCGCCGGGACCTGTGCCGCGCCACGGGCACCGGCCGACTCGGCCTGCCCCCAGGCGGGGGACGGCTGCTCGGTCTGCCCGGCGGGTTGGCCCCAGGCCTGCGGGGCCTGCTCGGCTGGCGTCCAGACCGGCTGGTCCTCCCGGGCTGCGGCACCGACGGCCCAGCCGCCGGACCCGGACGGGTCGTCCTGCGGGCCGGCTGCGCCGGCTCGGCCGGCGGGCTGCGCCGGCTCGGCGTTCCAGTCGGCGGCGGGCGGGTTGGCCTGCGCCGCGCCAGCAGCCCATCCGCCGGAGCGGGACGGATCGTCCTGGGCGGGCCATGCGGCGGTGGCCGGGGGCACCTGCGCGGCGCCCCGGGCGGCCGGCTGGGCCTGCGCCCAGTCGGGCTGCTCAGGGGAACCGGCGGACCAGGCGGGCGCGGCCTGCTCGGGTGGCGTCCAGCCCTGCTGCGGGGGAGTCCACGGGGTGGGCTGTCCCTGCTCCGGCGCGCCACCGGTGGCCCACGCGGGCTGTGCCGGGTCGCTGGGCTGCGGTGCGGCGGCGGCACCCCAGGCGGGGTTCGGCGGCTGCTGCTCGGACTGGGTCGCCCAGGCCGGGGTGGCGGACGGGTTCGGCCGCGCCGGTGGCGGGGGCGCCCAGCCCAGGTCGGGGCCGGCGGCGTTGTAGCCGTTGTCCGGCTGCGCCGGGCGGTCGCCGTACGACGCCGGTCCGCCGGCGCCCGGTGACACCTCGTCCGGCTCCTGGCCGGGGCGGTGCGGGCCCTCGGACGTCATGGGTGCGCCTCCTCCATCACATGTCGGCCGCCGGTGCCGATCGGTCTCCTCGGCATGGCTGCCGGCGTCACCGGCGTACCGCCGTGCCGGCTCCCCGCACCGTATCCGTTGGGCGCACGCGGCGTCCAAGGAGCATCGGTCGTCACTCCCCGTCGCCGGGTGGTGTCGAGCAGCTTCTATCGGCTCGGCGTCGGCCGGGCCGGCGGGCGGCGACCGAAGCCCACCGTACCGGGCGCTGCGGCAGGGCGGAATCCCGGTGTCAGGTGCTGGCGGAACGCCGATGGCCCACCCGGTGAGCCGGGTGGGCCATCGATCTGGAGGAGGTGCGGAATGTCGTGGAGCGTCAGCTCATGTGACGCTGGGCGATGACGAGGAGTTCCTCGCGAACGGCCGGCGAGTTGGCCGAGCGCAGCGCGTGCTCGATGGCACGGGCGCGGCGGTTGGCGTCGCGGTGGTTGCGGATTCGCTCGATCATGCTCATGGCTTGGGTCCCCCTGGCTATTCGGTTGTCGGCCCCTGATGCGTCCATTCAACAGCAGAACCCGGCCAACTTCCATCGATTATTAGGTGAGCTGAGACACCTGCCTAACAATCAAAGGTCAACAGGGTTCTTGGCCGACGGTTCCGTCGCCCAACGGACACGGCCGGTGTGCCGGGCGTTAACCCGTGGCACACCGGCCGTGGCTGGCGTTTCGGACCGGTCAGGTCCAGGCGAGCAGTGCCGCCTCGGGGTCGGCGAGGAAGTCGCCGATGTCGCGCAGGAACTTCGAGCCCAGCTCACCGTCGATGATCCGGTGGTCGAAGCTCAGCCCCAGCGTGGTGACCTGCCGCGCCTTGACCTTGCCCTTGTGCACCCACGGCATCTCCCGTACCGCGCCGAAGGCGAGGATCGCCGACTCACCCGGCGGCAGGATCGGCGTTCCGGTGTCCACCCCGAACACCCCGACGTTGGTGATGGTCAGGGTGCCGCCGGACATGTCCGCAGGCGAGGTGCGGCCGGACTTCGCCGTCTGCACCAGGGCGTTCAGCGCGTCGGCCAGCTCGCGCAGCGAGAGCCGGCCGGCGTCCTTCACGTTCGGCACGATCAGGCCGCGCTCGGTGGCCGCCGCGATGCCGAGGTTGACGTACTCCTTCACCACGATCTCGTCGCCGGCCCAGGTCGAGTTGACCATCGGGTGACGCTTGACCGCCAGCAGTACCGCCTTCGCCACCAGCAGCAACGGCGAAACCCGGACGTCACGCCACTCCCGCCGGCCCCGCAGGCGCTCCAGTGCCTTCATCGCCCGGGTCACGTCGACGGTCAGGAACTCCGTCACGTGCGGGGCCGTGAACGCCGAGCGGGACATGTTCTCGGCGGTGAGCTTGCGGACACCCTTGACCGGGATGCGCTGCTCACGATCGGCGCCGAAGCTCGCGGCGCTCGTCGCGGTCGAGCTGGCCGCGACCGGCTCGGCCGTCGCCGCAGCCCCGCTCGCGGCCTGCTGTACGTCCTCCCGGGTGATCGAGCCCAGCGGTCCCGACCCGGTAAGCGTGCTCAGATCCACGCCGAGATCCTTGGCGAGCTTGCGGACCGGCGGCTTGGCCAACACGAGCCCGCCCATCGCCGGACCGCCGTGCCCGTTCCGGACCGGCTCCGGTGCGACAGGCTCCGGTGCCACAGTCGCCGGTGCGACAAGCGCCTCGGCCTGCGCCGGGACGGCACCCTTGCGGGGCCGGCGCTTCGCGGCGGTGGTACGCGGGCCGTAGCCGACAAGCACGGCCGTCCGCCCGCCCGGGGCGACACCACCGATCAGACCCGGCTCGATCATGCCCTCGGCCGGGGCCACCTCGACGGCCGCCAGCGAGGCCGCCGACGGGGTGGGCAGGTCACCGGTGGGCGTGGCCGTGGTCGACGGGGCGGTGTCCAGCGGGCCCGCGCCCGGGTCGGTGTCGATCGCGATGATCGGCGTACCGACCTCGACGGTGGTGCCCTCCGGGTGGTGGATCGCCTGCACCTGCCCGGCCCACTTCGCCGGGATCTCCACCGCCGCCTTGGCCGTCTCGACCTCGACGATCGGCTGGTTCAGCTCGATGGTGTCGCCGACCTTGACCAGCCAGGCCAGGATCTCGCCCTCGGTCAGCCCCTCGCCCAGGTCGGGCAGGTTGAACGTCTTGATCCGGGACATGTCGCTCACCAGCCGAAGGTGCGGTCGACGGCGTCGAGCACCCGGTCGAGGTCCGGCAGGTACTCCTCCTCCACCCGGGCGGCCGGGTAGGGGGTGTCGAAGCCCGTCACCCGCAGCACGGGTGACTCCAGGGAGTAGAAGCACTCCTCGGTGATCCGGGCGGCCAACTCGGCCCCGAGGCCGATGTTGGACGGCGCCTCGTGCACCACCACCGCGCGGCCGGTGCGCTTCACCGACTCGTAGGCGGCGGCGAGGTCCAGCGGGGACAGCGAGCGCAGGTCGATGACCTCCAACTCCCGGCCGTCCTCCGCGGCGGCCGTCGCGGCGTCCAGGCAGGTCCGCACCATCGGCCCGTACGCCAGAACTGTCACGTCGGTGCCGGGCCGCACGACCCGCGCCGAGTGCAGGGGGTACGCGTCGGACAGCGGCGCGTCCAGGTCGACCTGGCCCTTCTCCCAGTAGCGTCGCTTGGGCTCCAGGAAGACGATCGGGTCGTCCGAGGCGATGGCCTGCTGGATCATCACGTACGCGTCCTGCGGGTTGGAGCAGGTCACCACCTTCAGGCCGGCGGTGTGGGCGAAGTACGCCTCCGGCGACTCGGAGTGGTGCTCGACCGCGCCGATGCCGCCACCGAACGGGATCCGGATGACCATGGGGATGCTGAGCCGGCCGCCCGAGCGGTAGTGCATCTTCGCCACCTGCGACACGATCTGGTCGTACGCGGGGTAGACGAAGCCGTCGAACTGGATCTCGCAGACCGGCCGGTAGCCACGGATGGCCAGGCCGACGGCGGTGCCGATGATGCCGGACTCGGCCAGCGGGGTGTCGATCACCCGCTGGTCGCCGAAGTCCTTCTGGAGCCCGTCGGTGATCCGGAAGACGCCGCCGAGCTTGCCGACGTCCTCGCCCATGATGATGACCTTGGTGTCGGTCTCCAGGGCGCGGCGCAGACCGGTGTTGAGGGCCTTGCCGAGGGTGAGCGTCTCCGTGGCCATCAGTGGGCGCTCCCCTCGAACGACTCCATGTAGCGGTTGAACTGCGCGCGCTGCTCGTCGAGCAGCGGTGACCCGTTGGGGTAGACGTGGTCGAACATCGTCACCGGCTCCGGGTTGGGCATGCTGAGGACCCGCTCGCGCAGGTGCACCGACTCGCGGCGGGCCTGCTCGTCGACCTCGGCGAAGAAGGCCGCGTCGGCGATCTGCTGCTTCTCCAGGAAGGCCTTGACCCGGGCGATCGGGTCCTTCGCCTGCCACGACTCGACCTCGCTGGCGATCCGGTAACGGGTCGGGTCGTCGGAGGTGGTGTGCGCGCCCATCCGGTAGGTGTACGCCTCGATCAGGCTCGGGCCCTGCCCGTGCCGGGCGTTGTCCAGCGCCGTGCGGGTGACCGCGTACGACGCCAGCACGTCGTTGCCGTCCACCCGTACGCCGGGGAAACCGAAGCCGGCGGCACGCTGGTAGAGCGGGACGCGGGTCTGCCGCTCCAGCGGCTCGGAGATCGCGTACTGGTTGTTCTGGCAGAAGAAGACGAGCGGCGCGTTGAACACGCTGGCCCAGACGAACGCCTCGTTCACGTCGCCCTGGCTGGTGGCGCCGTCGCCGAAGTAGGCGATCGCGGCCTCGCCGTCGTCGGTGCCGACCTTGCCGTCCATGGTGATGCCCATGGCGTACCCGGTCGCGTGCAGGGTCTGCGCGCCGATGACGATCGTGTACATGTTGAACTTGAACTCGTTCGGGTCCCAGCCGCCCTGGTCGACACCGCGGAACAGGCCGAGCGGCATGATCGGGTCGATGCCCCGGCAGTAGAGGACGCCATGCTCCCGGTAGGTCGGGAAAGCCATGTCCTGCGTCCGCAGCGCACGCCCGGAGCCGACCTGCGCGGCCTCCTGGCCGAGGAGGCTGGCCCAGAGGCCCAGCTCGCCCTGGCGCTGCAGAGCGGTCGCCTCGGCGTCGAGCTTGCGGACCAGCACCAGATCGCGGTAGAGCCCGCGGTACTCCTCATCGGTGAAGTCGACACGGTACTCGGTGCCGTCCGGCCCGGTGGCACTGTCGATCCGTTCACCGTCGGGGGTGAGGAGCTGCACCAGCTCCTGGTTACCGGCTGCGCCCTTCCTGGAGCGGGGTGCAGCCCGCCTGCCGCGGGTGGTGCCCCCGGGGTCGCCCTTTGCCATCGGTCTCTCCCTGTCGTGTCTGCGTCGGCACCGGGGGGTCACCCGGCCACGCAACTCGTGCGCCTGCCCGGCTGCTGCCGGACCGGTTCCTGGCGGCCGCGCCTAGCCCCGGTGGGGGTTGCCGCACGGCGTGAGCCGGGTTCTGGCCGAACCCGGATCGGGGAGCGCCGGCGCCGGGCCGCGCCTGCCGCGAGGGTGCGCGGAGGTCACGGCTGCGTTGCCGTCGTGCTCCATATTCGCAGAGCAGGTGAGCGCGCCCACAGTACGCCCGCCCCGCATTCCGACCGCCCACGGTTTGGGGGCCTTTGTCGCCATCGTTGCGCCCTGCGTCCACCGGGCGATCCGGTGCTGATTCGTCACCGTTCGGTCAGTGCCGCGTGTCGACACGCGGTGGATGTTGGCTGACGCAGGGTAACTGGGCGAGGCTGATTGCCGCAGGAACGTACCGATCGGGTGATTGGCCGGATTCTCGCCGGAGGACGCCCCGGGTGTGCTCCAACAGCGACGACAAGGGGTGTGCGGTGGACGAGCCAGGTGACGGTCCCGGCACACCCGCTCTCGGCCGCCACCGGTCTCCGGGCGGCTACCGCCGGGTGATCGGGTCACACCGGGCACCGGGCGCGGGCGGCCCCGCCCGGGGATACCTGCTCACCGTCGCCCTGCTGGCCGGCACCGCGTCGATGCCCGTCCTCGCCGCGGTCAGCGCGGGCTCGGCCACCCCGGGCAGCAGCGCGCTACCGGACACCAGCACCCCGTTCATCCCGACCCCGTCGGTCGGGCCGGTGGTCATCCCCATGCCGGTGACCAGTCAGCCGCCGCCACTCACCCTGCCGTCACCCGGCACACCCAGCGCCGGCCCGACCGCGACCGCCGAGTGGGTCCCCGCCGCTCCCTGGCGTCTCCCGGACGAGTCGTGGTCCGGCCCGACAGGCGACGACCGGGTGCCCATTGGCCGGGAGGAGCCTGCGCCCCCTGCGCCGCCCGCGCCGCGACCCACCCGCAGCGCCCCGCCGGCCGTGCCCCCGCCGCCGTCCAGCCCGTCGCCGTCGCCGGTACCGACCGGCTCAGCGGACCCCGAGTCGACGCAAGCGCCCACGCCGAGCCCGACGCCGACCGACCCGACGTCACCCAGCGCGACCGGTTCGTCGTCCGCCACGGCCGTCCCCACCAGCACCCTCTCCGCACCCGCCAGCACGATTCCGCCGTCGACCGACCCGGATCCGTCGATCACCCCGGGCCCGTCGGCCAGCCCGCCCGAGCCCACCACCGCGCCGTCACCGACGGTGTCGCACTCGCGCAGCGCTTCGGCCCCGCCCGCCTCGCGCAAGGCGTCGGCGCGCCGGGGCCCGGGTGCCGGACCCACGCATCCCACTCTCTCCCCGGCGGTACGGTGACGAGCAGGCGACGCCGAGACGGCGGCGGTGGGCGATAGGCGCGTACCGGAGGGGGTGGCGTGGGCGGCGGTGCGGAACCCCGCCCGGTCGCCGCCCGGCCCGGTCCGGGGCTGCGGGTCGCCCGACTGGTCACCGAGCTGACCGCCCCGGCGGTGCTGGTGTCGCTGCTGATGATCGCCGTGAGTTGGCACAGCGCCAGGGGCAGTGGTCGCGGGCTGCTCTGGGGTCTGCTCGCGACGCTCTTCGTCACCGGCATCCCGTTCGCCTACATCGTCGGCGGGGTCCGCCGTGGTCGGCTCACCGACCACCACATCGGCCTTCGGGAGCAGCGCCGGGTGCCGCTGCTGGTCGGTCTCGGCTCGGTCGCCGCCGGGCTCGCCCTGCTCGTCGTCCTCGGCGCGCCCCGGCCGCTGCTGGCGCTGGCGGTGGCGGGGCTGGTCGGCCTCGTGGTGGCCGTCTCGGTGAGTCACTGGTGGAAGATGTCGATCCACTCGGCGGTCTCCGCCGGCACCCTGATCATCCTGGCGCTGACCTTCGGGCGTGGCTTCCTCGTGGCCGCGCCGCTGTTGGGCGTGGTCGGCTGGTCCCGCGTACGCCTGCGGGACCACACCGTGTCGCAGGTGCTCGCCGGCGGTGTGCTCGGCGCGCTGATCGCCGCGGTCGTCTTCGGTCCACTGCGCTGAGCGATGTCGCCGGGCGAACTGCGCCGGGCGACCGTCTCCAGACTGCACCGGGCGACCGTCTCCGGGCGGGCGGCGTGGGGCCGCCCGCCCTGTCGGTCGTCAGGCGCCGTCGTCGGCGAGGCGGTGCCGGTTCGCCTCGATCCAGGCGTCCAGCGCGGCCGGGTCGTCCGGGTCCACGCCGTCGGCCATCAACTGCGCGACAGCGGCCGTGGCCGGGCTGCGCCGCTCGCCAGTCGAGTAGAGCCGGGCGAACTCCGGCACCATCTCCTCGATCGCCTCGTCGGTGCGCGTCGCGGCCGCCTCAGGCAGGCCGCGCTGCCGCGACGCGTACCGGGCCCAGGCGCGCAGCACCCGGGGCAGCATCGCCGCGTCGTCCATGTCCAGCACGGCACGGCGGTGCACCCAGTCGAGCAGGAAGAGCCCGGACACCGCCGGGCTCCACCGCATCGGGTCGGCGTCCGGGAAGGAGGCCGAGTGGTCCAGCAGCAGGCTCAGGCAGAAGTGCAGCGAGGCGAGTTCCGGGCCGTCGACGCTGTCGAGCCCGAACCGGGCGGCCTCCGGCGCCGCCAGGAACCGCCGGACCAGGTCGGTGCGCTCGGCGGCGGACAGCGGCTCGACCTCCGCCGGGCCGGTCGGATCGGCGGCCGTGGGCAGCAGCGCCAACCGGGCGCCGACAAGCGCGCGGTCGGTGGCGAGCGAACCCTCGTCGGGCAGCTCGGTCAGGTCGTCGGTGACCGAGAGGTGACGGGCCACCTCGCCGCGCAGCCGGGACGGATCCTCGGTGCGGAACCAGGTCAGCTCGTCGTCGGCGCACATCTGCCGGACCTGGTCCAGGATCCGCTCCGCCGGCCCGCCGACGAAGATGTCCTTGGTGATCCCGATGTTGTGGTCGATGAGGGCCACCAGCGCGTGCTCCGGGCCACCTGCCGCGTCGTCGTACGCGAAGGTGGCGAGGTAGGAGGTCTGGTCGCCGTACACGTCGCCGTACGCCCAGCTGCCGGTGAGGTGCACCCGGCCGAGCTGACCGGACCAGGCGGGCGCCTGGCTGCCCGGACGCACCCGCTCGGCGCCCTCGGCGGTCGGGACGAGCGTGGCGAAGACCTGCCGGATCGTGGTGGCCGCCGCGATCCGACGGCGGGCCGTGGCGGCGAGGAACGCGGTGACGAACTCCCGCACGGCGGTGTCGCGGTCGGTTTCCGCGATCGCGTAGACACTGCCCAGCAGCGCGCTGCCGAGCATCTCGGCGTCCAGGGCGGACTCCAGCTTGGTCACGTCGCGTGCGGCGTGCAGCACCGCGTCGTAAGGGGTCTGAGGCGTGGCCATGCTTCGACCCTACGCCGGTCGGGGCGTACGCAGAGGCGTCAGCGGCGGGCGGCGTCCCGCAGCGCGTCGCGTGCCTGCGCGTAGGAGGCCAGCACAATCCGCACCGGGGCGAGCACGTACTCCTCGCCGACGCGGGCGACCTGGGCCGTCAGCCGCTGCTCGGCGCGGCCGCGGGCCCGGCGGGCGGCCCAGCGCACCACCGGGCGGGTCAGCGCTGCCACCAGCAGCCCGGCCAGCAGCCCGCCGAGCAGCAGCAGTGTGGGCAGCGGCACCTGGCCGACCATCGGGTTGTCCAGCGCGGGCAGGCCGAGCGCCCGCAGCGCGTAGCCGAGCACCAGCCAGCCCAACCCGACCACGGCGGCCAGGGTGACAAGCCACTGCACACCGCCGACGATCCGCCACCACAGCGGCCGTCGGCCCAGGCCGAGGTCGGTGCCGGCGATCCTCTGGTCCAGCGCGTCCGGTAGGTCGCCCAGGCGGGACCGGGCGGCGGAGGTGACAGCCGCCGGCCAGGCGGCGGGCAGATCGGCGGCGGCCCGGTCGGCCACCGCGCGGATCGCCAGACCGAGCGCCGAGCGTTGGGCGGCGGTCGGGTCGGGCACCGAGGTCGCCGCGACCAGGCTCTCCGCCGGGTCGGCCGCGTCACCGGACGGGCCGGGCAGGTGCAGCCGGCGCAGCGGGTCGGGTCGGAGCCGACGCCAGCCCCGCACCAGCGGCCAGCCGGTGGCCGCGCCGGCCCGATGCCGGTACGCCTTCTCCACCGCCTCGGTCACCGCCGGCACACCTGCCGTGCCCGCCAGCGCCCGGTTCAGCGCGTCGACGGCCGTGTCTTCCGGGCCGCCCGCCGGTCGGGCCGAGCCGACCAGTTCGTCGAGCCCGGCGACGACCGAGTCGACGTCGCCGGCCAGCCGACGCAGGGCGGCCTGCCGTTCGGCGACCGTACGTTCCAGCGCGGCGCGCAGCCCGGCCATCCCGGCCGGGTCGATGGCGGTGGTGGCGAGCAGCGGCACGCCGGTCAGCCCGTCGGAGTCGAGAAGCCGGCGCAGGTCGTCCAGGACGCGGGGCAGCTCGGTCGGCGACAGCCGGTCGGCCTGGTTGAGCACGACCACTGTGACGTCGCGGTGCCTGTGGAACTCGCGCAGGTAACTGTCGTGGATGACCCGGTCGGCGTACTTCTGCGGGTCGACCACCCAGACCACCTGGTCGACCAGGCCGAGCAGCCGGTCCACCTCCAGCCGGTGGGACCGCTGGACCGAGTCGAAGTCGGGCAGGTCGAGCAGGATCAGCCCGTGCAGCGCCGTCTCGTCGTCCCCGTCGAGCGCGCTCTCCCGGACGAAGCGGTGCCGGGGCAGCACCCCGGTCCAGTCGAGCAACCGGTTGGCGCCCTCCAACGGCCCCCACACGCACGCGTGTGTCACACCTGTGGTCGGCCGGCGGACCCCGACCGGGGAGAGTTCCAGCTGGGCCAGCGCGTTGAACAGGCTGGACTTGCCGCTGCCGGTGGCGCCGGCGAGGGCCACCACCGTGTGGTCACGGGACAGCGCGAGCCGGGTGCCGGCCCGCTCGACAAGTGTGTGCGCGGGCACCAGTTCGGCGTCCGGCAGCAGGCCGTCGACGGCGGTCAGGAACCGGCGTACGGCGTCCAGGCGGGCGATCAACGCGTCGGGGTCGACACGCTGGTCGCCGCGGAACGCCTCGCGTACCCGGCCGGCGATGTTTGTCACCGCGAACCCTCCTCGTCGCCGACCGGCAGGCCGTCGGCGGTGGCCAGGCCGCTGCGGTGCCGGGCCAGCTCGACCCGGCCGGCCGCCCGCCGCAGCGCGTCGCCGGCCGCCTCGGCGGGCCGGGCCTCGGTGGTGCGGGCCAGAAAGCGGTGGGCCTCCGCGTCCAGCAGCGTCCGGACCCGCGCCACCAGGTCGACTCGGGCCTTGGCGGCGAGGGTACGCACCGCCTGGTCACCGAAGATCGCCTGGAGGACGGCCTGCGCGGCGACTGTCGTGCCGGCACCGGTGGCCAGCTCCAGCCCGGTGGGGATGAACGCTGTCGAGGCGAACACGGCGATCATCACGGCGAGCCCGGTGGCGTTCACCGCGTACGCGGCCGTTCGGGCCACGAACCGCTTGTCGCCGCCCTCGACCCGGACCAGCTCCAGCACGGCGCGTTGCCAGTCCCGGACCATCCGTTCGGCGCGTTCGGGCAGGTCGTCGCTGGGGTGGGCGAGCCCCGGCTCGAGCAGGTCCGCTCCCGCGGGGTGTGCCTTCCACCCGGTGTACGCGGATTCGGCGGCCTCGGACGCGACGCCCCGCAGCAGGGTGATGAGCTGCGACTCGATGGCGTTGCGCAGCTCGGCGGCGGGCGCGGGCCGGCCGGTGACGGCGGCCACCACCCGGTCGCGGAGTCGCCCGATGCGGGCCTCCAACGTGCGGAAGAACTCGCCGGTGCCGACGAACTCCTGCCAGCGGGCCAGCACCTCACCGCGGAGCAGTCGACCGTCCTGAAGGCCCTGCTCGACGGTCCGCTCGGCACCCCGGTATGCCGCCCGGACCCGCTCGTCCAGACCGTCGGCGGCGGTGACCTGCTCGTCGGCGGCGTCGGCCAGCTCCTCGACGGCGGGGTGCAGGGCGGCCAGCGCGCCGTCCAGGGTCTGCCGGACCACCGCCGCGCGGGCGTCGGCGTCGGCGGCCAGCCGGGCGAACCAGTCGGACAGCGCCGCCGTGACACCCTCGGGCAGCAGCCCTTGACCGTCGACCCAGGTCTCCGGGAGAACGAACAGCGGCGCTCGGCCCAGATCCTGTGCGGCGAGCATCTCGGCCAGGTGCGCGGCGATCTCGTCGCTGGCCTCGGCGGGCACCCGGTCGAGCACCATGGCGATCACGGCGCCCCGGGCCCGCGCGCTGCGCAGCAGCTCCCAGGGCACCGCGTCGGCGTACCGGGCTGCGGTGGTGACGAAGAGCCACAGGTCGGCGGCGGCGAGCAGTTGGCTCGCGAGCGCCCGGTTGGCGTCGACGACGGAGTCGATGTCCGGCGCGTCGAGGAAGGCCAGCCCCGGCGGCAGGGCGGGGGCGGTGACCAGGTGCAGGGACCGTGGGTCGTCGCTCGGCTCGGTGGTGCGGGTCAGGCCGGGCAGCAGGTCGCCCTGCCGGAACCAGGACGCGTCGGCCGGGTTGCAGACCAGCACCGGGGAGCGGGTGGTGGGCCGCAGCACGCCGGCGGCGCTGACCCGGGCCTTGACCAGGCTGTTGACCAGGGTCGACTTGCCCGCGCCGGTGGAACCGCCGACCACCACGAGCAGTGGGGCGTCCAGTCGGGCGAGGCGGGGCAGGAGGTAGTCGTCGAGCTGGTCGGTGAGGGCGCTGGCGGTGTGCCGGGCGGAGGCGGCGGAGGGCAGGGTGAGCGGATAGCGGGTGGCGCCGATCGCGGCCCGGAGGCCCGACAGCGCGCCGGGGAGGCTGTCGTCCCCGGTGGTGGCGGGCGGCTCCTCCGCGGCGTCCGGCGGGCCGGTGCGGGCTGCGACGGCGGGCGCGCCGGAACGGGTGGCGGAATCGCCGTGCGTCGTCACCGCTAAAGCGTGCCCGACCGATGCAAGGGAAGACAACCGGACGGTAATAACGGCTGGGTTGCGTCGGGTCGGCTCAACTCGACTTGACGATTCGCCAGCGCGTGGCACTATTGAGTCAAGTTCACTCAACTTGTGGTGGGGTCCGCTGCGGGCGGTGCCCGCCAGCAGCCCACGGGCGACGCCCGTCACCTGCACAACCTTACGAAGCGAGGAAGCGAAGATGGCACGTGCGGTCGGTATCGACCTCGGCACGACGAACTCCTGCGTCAGCGTTCTCGAGGGCGGTGAGCCCACCGTCATCGCCAACGCTGAGGGCTCGCGGACGACCCCGTCGATCGTCGCGTTCGCCCGCAACGGCGAGGTGCTCGTCGGTGAGGTCGCCAAGCGCCAGGCGGTGACCAACCCGGACCGGACGATCCGTTCGGTCAAGCGCGAGGTCGGCACGAACTGGTCCGTCGACATCGACGGCAAGAAGTACACGCCGCAGGAGATCTCGGCCCGGACGCTGATGAAGCTCAAGCGGGACGCCGAGGCGTACCTGGGCGAGCAGATCACCGACGCGGTGATCACCGTCCCGGCCTACTTCAACGACAGCCAGCGTCAGGCCACCAAGGAGGCCGGTGAGATCGCCGGCTTCAACGTGCTGCGGATCGTCAACGAGCCGACCGCGGCCGCCCTGGCGTACGGGCTGGACAAGGGCTCCAAGGAGCAGACCGTCCTGGTCTTCGACCTCGGCGGCGGCACCTTCGACGTGTCGCTGCTGGAGCTGGCCGAGGGCGTCATCGAGGTCAAGTCGACGAGCGGTGACAACCACCTCGGTGGCGACGACTGGGACCAGCGGATCATCGACCACCTGGTCAAGACGTTCCGCGGCGAGCACGGCATCGACCTCGGTCAGGACAAGATGGCCCTCCAGCGCCTCCGTGAGGCCGCCGAGAAGGCCAAGATCGAGCTGTCCGCCGCCACCACCACCAACATCAACCTGCCGTACATCACCGCAGGCGCGGCCGGCCCGCTGCACCTCGACGTGACGCTCAGCCGCGCCGAGTTCCAGCGGATGACGCAGGACCTGCTGGACCGCTGCAAGGGCCCGTTCGAGCAGGCCGTGAAGGACGCCGGGATCAAGATCTCCGACGTCGAGCACGTCATCCTCGTCGGTGGTTCGACCCGGATGCCCGCCGTGACCGACCTGGTCAAGCAGCTCACCGGTCGCGACCCCAACAAGGGCGTCAACCCGGACGAGGTCGTCGCCGTCGGCGCCGCCCTGCAGGCCGGCGTGCTCAAGGGTGAGGTCAAGGACGTCCTGCTGCTCGACGTGACTCCTCTGAGCCTGGGCATCGAGACCAAGGGCGGCATCTTCACCAAGCTCATCGAGCGCAACACCACCATCCCGACCAAGCGCTCCGAGGTCTTCACCACGGCGGACGACAACCAGCCGTCGGTGCTGATCCAGGTGTTCCAGGGTGAGCGGGAGATCGCGGCGTACAACAAGAAGCTCGGCACCTTCGAGCTGACCGGCCTCCCGCCGGCGCCGCGCGGCGTGCCGCAGATCGAGGTCGCCTTCGACATCGACGCCAACGGCATCGTCAACGTGCACGCCAAGGACCTGGGCACCGGCAAGGAACAGAAGATGACGATCACCGGCGGCTCCTCGCTGCCGAAGGACGACATCGAGCGGATGCGCCGGGACGCCGAGGAGCACGCGGAGGAGGACAAGCGCCGTCGCGACGACGCCGAGACCCGCAACGTGGCCGAGGCGCTCCAGTGGCAGACCGAGAAATTCCTCGCCGAGAGCGGCGACAAGCTGCCCAGCGAGAACCGGGAGCAGCTCAACGAGGCGCTCGGTGAGCTGCGCGGCGCCCTGGGCGGTCAGGACATCGAGAAGATCAAGACGGCGCACGAGAAGCTGGCGCAGGTCTCCCAGCAGGCCGGTTCGCTGCTCTACTCCCAGCAGGCCGAGCAGGGCCAGCAGCAGCCGGGCGGCGAGGCCGGTCCGGGTGCGGCCGGTGCGACAGGTCCGCAGGCCGGCACGGCAGGTGGCGCCGACGACGTGGTCGACGCGGAGATCGTGGACGAGGACGGCAAGAAGTGACAATCGGCCTCCGACACGTAACCACGGCGAAGGGGATGAGGTAGCCGCATGACGCAGAAGCCACGAGCCGCCGACCCGGGCGACACCGGGTCGACGCCGGGTGGCTCCGCGCCCACGGAGCCGGCCACCGGCGACGGGGAGCGGGTCGTCATCCGCAACAACCGCAAGCTCACCGACACGTCGGAGCCGGAGGGGACCGCCGCGGACGCGGAGACCGGCGCACCGGCCGAGGGCCTCGTCGAGGACGCCGAGGTCGTGGTCGACGAGATCGAGGTCGAGGTCAACGCCACCGACGGGCCGGAGCCGTCCGGCCCGCCGGTGGTGGACGCCCCGGCGCAGCCGGTGGACGGCGGTGGTGTCGGCACGTCGCTCGGCGCTGAGCTGGAGGCGCTCCGGGCCGAGCTGGACGAGCGCACCCGAGACGTCCAGCGGGTGTCGGCGGAGTACGCCAACTACCGCAAGCGGGTCGACCGGGACCGCAGCCTGGTGCAGGAGCAGGCGACCGGCTCGGTGCTGGCCGCGCTGCTGCCGATCCTCGACGACCTGGACCGGGCCCGGGAACACGGCGACCTGGTCGGGCCGTTCGGAACGGTGGCGGAACAGCTCACCACCGCGCTGGGCAAGTTCGGCCTGAACGCCTTCGGCGAGCAGGGCGACCCGTTCGACCCGACCCGGCACGAGGCGGTCGCGCACCAGACCTCGGCCGAGGTCAGCGAACCGACCTGCGTGCAGGTCATGCGACGCGGCTACCAGCTCGGTGAGCGGCTGCTGCGCCCCGCGCTGGTCGCGGTCGCGGATCCGGAATAGTGCGAGACGGTGACCGGGCCGTCCCGTCCCCCGCACAGCGGTGGGCGGGACGGCCGGGCCACGACGGTCGGAAGGAGGAGGTGGTGGACCGGTGAGTTCGAAGGACTGGCTCGAGAAGGACTTCTACGCCGTGCTCGGCGTGGACAAGGCCGCCTCCGCGGACGACATCAAGAAGGCGTACCGCAAGCTGGCCCGGGAGTCGCACCCGGATCACAATCCGGGCGACCCGAAGGCCGAGGAGCGGTTCAAGGCCGTGTCCGAGGCGTACAACGTGCTGTCGGACGCCGGCCGCCGCCGGGAGTACGACGAGATGCGGTCGCTGTTCGGCTCGGGCGCGTTCCGGCGCAACGCCCGGGCGGGCGGCCAGCCGGGCGGGATGCCGTTCGACGTCTCCGACCTGTTCGGCGGCGGTGCTGCCGGTGGCGGTGACCGCCGCTTCGGCGGGGCCGGCTTCCAGGACCTGTTCAGCTCGATCTTCTCGGGCGGGCAGGCCGGTGGGCAGGCCGCTCCTCGTGGTCCGGCGCGCGGCCGGGACGTGGAGACCGAGGTGGCACTCGACTTCGGTGACGCGGTGCGCGGGGTGACCCTGCCACTGACGTTGCGCGCTCCCGGCGTCTGCGACACCTGCCACGGCAACGGCGCCAAGCCCGGCACCCAGCCGCGTACCTGCCCGGTCTGTCACGGCGCCGGGGTCACCACCCGCAACCAGGGGTCGTTCAGCTTCTCCGAGCCGTGCGGCAACTGCCAGGGCGTCGGCACCGTGGTGGAGGAGAAGTGCCCGGAGTGCCACGGCAGCGGCGGGGTCACCAAGACCCGCACGATGAACGTGCGCTTCCCGGCCGGTGTGGCCGACGGTCAGCGCATCAGGCTGGCCGGGCGCGGTGAGCCGGGCGAGCGTGGTGGCCCGGCCGGCGACCTGTTCGTGCACGTCAAGGTCCGGCCGGACGAGCTGTTCGGGCGTACCGGAGACGACCTGACGTTGACGGTGCCGGTGACCTACGCGGAGGCCGTGCTCGGCACGGACCTGCGGGTACCCACGCTCGACGGCGCGGTGACGTTGCGGGTTCCGCCGGGCACGCCCAGCGGGCGGGTGCTGCGGGCCCGGGGCAAGGGTGTGGTCCGTCGCGACGGGCAGGCCGGTGACCTGCTGGTCACCCTGGACGTGGTGGTGCCGGCCCGGCTGTCCGACGAGGCGCGGGCGGCGCTTGAGGCGTTCGCCGAGCAGAGCCCGCCGGCGGCGCGGGAACATCTCGACGCCCGGGTGCGTCGGGTCGGTTAGTCCGGTGGGATGGACGCGGAGGTGAGCGGGATGTCGGGCGAGTTCCTCGGTTCGGGTGACCCTGCCTACGAGGCCAAGGTGCTCATGATCTCGGTGGCGGCACGGATGGCGGGGATGCACCCGCAGACCCTGCGCCAGTACGACCGGTTGGGGCTGGTGCAGCCGGGCCGGGCGGCCGGCGGTGGCCGCCGGTACAGCGTCCGGGACGTGGTGCTGCTGCGCGAGGTGCAGCGCCTCAGCCAGGACGACGGGATCAACCTGGCCGGCGTCAAGCGGATCATCGGGCTGGAGCGGTTGCTGGAGCAGGCGCAGCAGCGGGTCGCGCGGCTGGAGGCGGAGCTGGACGCCGCGTACCGCCGGGTGGCCGAGCTGGAGTCGCTGGCCCGCTTCCCGGGCCGGGATCTGGTGCCGACCAACCGCACGTCCACGGCGCTGGTGGTCTGGCGTCCCCGCCGTACGCCCGATCGCTGACCCTGTTTCCTCGGCCTGGCCCGTGCCGGATTTTCCGGCGCGGGCCAGGCCGCTTCCGTTAGCCTGTCGATACGGGTCCTATCGCCTTAATTCGGGCCTATCGGCGCGGTTGGGGGAGCGATGGCGGAGCCGGCGAAGAAAGTGGCCCAGCAGACGGAGGACCGGCTGGAAGACCTGGCCGACACCGTCCGGGAGAAGTTCGACAGGGTGACCGAGGGAAGTTTCCGGGATCGGATCATCGAGGGGCGATTCGCCGAGGAGTCCGACGGCGACCATCGTCGAGCCGAGACCGAGCGCAAGCAGGACTGATCCGGTAGCCGACGTGCGGGCCGGGACCCACGGGGGGTCCCGGCCCGTTCGCCTTGATCCACTCGGTTTCCTGGAAGTCGTGTTCGACTAAGCGGGAAAGCCCGATTTCCGGGAAGGCGAGTTGACCAAGAGTGTTCGGATGGGATCTCAGCCGAGGCGGCGGTTTTCGCGGACCAGGCCGCCCTCGCACCAGTCCCGATAGACGAAGAGATCCGGTCGGGCCAGCAGCACGCGGCCGTTGTGCGCCCAGATCCTCATCAGCTCGTCGCCGTCGCGCTCGGCCTGCTCGACCAGCTTGCGGAAGCGGCGCTTGGGGTGGGCGCGGAAGTTCGTCCGGATGCCGTCCGCGGCGTAGATGTAGAGGCAGTGCAGCGCGAAGCGCCGCGCGGGGCAGGTCGGGTCCATGGCCAGCTCGAAGAGCGTCAGCACCAGGCGGTCGCCGGAGACCAGCAGGTCCCAGTCGGGTGGCATGGAAGCCAACGGCACCGAATCGGGCTGGAACGCCCAGGCTCGCAACTCCGCCGGCGTCGGATCGACGGGGTTGGCAAAGCCGTGGAACGTCGACTCCTGCACGCTCACCGGCCAACCTTCCGCTCTCGCCCGCGTCTGGCAACGCTGCCTGCGGACCGTGGCTGCTGGGGCGAAACGGTAACCCGCCGCCGGTTGCTGCGGTAGTACCCGCAGGGAGCAATTCGGCATCCGCCGGCCGGGGCGGCCCGAACGCCCGTTCGGGTGTCCTGGCCACCACCGCTGCCGCGCCGAAGGGTACGGCAGCGGCGGTGCGCGTCAGTCGTGGATCGGCACCGGGTCCCGCCGCTGGGCCGCCGCGCGGTTGCGCAGCCACCGCTTGAACCACGGGAAGTCCGGCAGCCGCGCCAGGATCGGCCCGGTCACCACGGTGATCAGGACGTACGTCGCGGCGAGCGCGGCCAACCGCGGCTCGACGCTGCCGGCCGCGACCGCGAGGCCGGCGATGACGATCGAGAACTCCCCTCGGGGTACGAGCGCCAGGCCGGCCCGCCAGCGACCGGGTTCGGCGATACCGACCCGGCGGGCCGCGAGGTAACCGGTGAGCGTCTTCGTCGCCATGGTGACAACGGCCAGCGCGAGCGCCGGCAGCAGCACCGGCGGAATGTCCTGCGGGTCGGTGGTCAGGCCGAAGAAGACGAAGAACACCGCCGCGAACAGGTCCCGCAGGGGCGAGAGCAACTCGGTGGCGTGGTGCGCCACCGGGCCGGAGAGGGCGATGCCGACCAGGAACGCGCCGACCGCCGCCGACACCTGGAGCGACGCGGCGAGGCCGGCGATCAGCAGGGTCAGGCCGAGTACGCCGAGGAGCAGCGCCTCCGGGTCCTTCGCCGACAGGGCGGACGAGATGAGGTGGCCGTACCGGATGGCGACCACGAGCACGATCAGCACCGTGCCCACCGCGACGGTGAGCGCGATGCCGCCGCCGAGCAGGCCGGTGCCGGCCAGGACGGCGGTGACCAGCGGCAGGTAGAGCGCCATCGCCAGGTCCTCGATCACCAGCACCGAGAGGATCACCGGGGTCTCCCGGTTACCGAGCCGACCCAGGTCGGCGAGGACCTTGGCGATGACCCCGGACGAGGAGACCCAGGTGATGCCGCCGAGCACCAGGGCGGCCACCCAGTTCCAGCCGAGCAGCAGGGCGAAGATGGCGCCGGGTAGCGCGTTCAGCACCCCGTCGATCAGGCCGGCCGGTGCCGCCGAGCGGAGATTGCCGACGAGTTCGTTGGCCGAGTACTCCAGACCGAGCATCACCAGCAGCAGGATGACGCCGATCTCGGCGCCGACCGCGAAGAACTCCTCGCTGGCGTCGAGGGGTAGCAGCCCACCGTGCCCGAAGGCGAGCCCGGCGAGCAGGTAGAGCGGAATGGGCGACAGGCCGAAGCGCCGGCTCAGCCGACTGAGCAGCCCGAGCAGCAGCAGCAGCGCACCGACTTCGATGAGCAGTGTGGTGAAATCGTGCATCCGCCTCAGCCGTCCGGGTCACTGTCGGCGAGGATGGCGGACACGCCGTCGAGACCCTGACGGGTCCCGACCACTACCACCACGTCACCGGCCGCGAAGCGGAAGGAGGGCTCGGGCGACACGTTCACCGTGCCGTCGCGCAGCACCGCCACGATGGAGGCGCTGGTGCGGGTACGCGCCTTGGTGTCGCCGAGCTTGCGGTTCACGTACCGCGACCCCGCCGGAATGGCGATCTGCTCGGTGAGCAGACCGGCAGCCTGCTCGCGCAGCCCGGAGAGCTGACCGAGCATCAGCGACGCGCCGAGGATGTCGGCCAGCGCCTCCGCCTCGTCGTCGGTAAGCGGGATGTCCGCCTGGCAGGCGTCGGGATCATCCGGGTCGTAGAGGACAAGATCACGGCGGCCATTGCGGTGGGAGACCACGCCCAGGCGGCGTCCGGACTCCGTCACCAGATCGTGGCGTACCCCGATCCCCGGTAAGGCGGTCTGCTCGACACGTACTCGCACCCGTCCAGGCTACCGCTAGGTAAACAAAAGGCAGATCTTGCAGCGAGCGCACCCACCCGCCGCGCCCACCGCGCGAGATCTTGGACGGTAAGTGCCCTTCTAGGGGCAGTTTCCTACCAAGATCTACCGCTTGTCGGTGACGTAGGTGCCCTTGCCCTGATGGCCCTCGATCAGGCCCTCTGCCTGCAGGATCAACAGGGCCGACCGGACGGGCTCGGCGGACACGCCGTAGTGCGCGGTCATCTCGCGCAGCGAGGGCAACTTGTCCCCGGGCGAGTATTCGCCAGAGGCGATCTTGTCGCGGATGTCCTGCGCGATGCGTTGGCGGTCCGAAACACGGGGCATGGGGCAACTCCTGCACCGCCCGCCTGCCCCGCCGAGCCGGCCGCTGACCCGCCACCGAGCACCGCCCCGGGTGATCCACTCGACTTCGGCGAAATCGCCCTATCCCGGTGGCCCGGATACCGCGCTTTCCAGGAAGTCGAGTGGATCTAGCGGCGGTCGACGCGTCGGTGCCCGCCCGGGTGAGTGGGCGGGCACCCGCGGCGCGGACTGGTCAGCGGAGGCTGGCGAAGAACTCGCGGATGTCGCCGACCAGGACGTCGGTGGCCTGGTGGGCTGCGTAGTGACCGCCGACGTCACCGCGGCCCTCGACGTCCGTCGCGTACGCCGTCCAGCGGACGATGTTCGCGTGGTCCCGCTCGGCGAAGCGGCGGATGGACTGGAAGTCGCCGGGGAACATGGCCAGCGCGGTCGGTGCCGTGGTCGGCTCGGACGGCTGCTCACCTGCGTGCGCGTCCTCCCAGTAGAACCGGATCGCCGAGGCGGCCGTGCCGGTGAACCAGTAGAGCGCCACATTGGCCAGGACGAAGTCGTCGTCCAGGCTCTCGTCGAAGAGTTGGGCGTTCCAGGCCAGCAGCCCGACGGGCGAGTCGGCCAGGCCGTACGCCAGGGTCTGCGGTTGCTGGCTGTGCACCTGGTTGAAGGAGAACTTGTTCTCGTAGAACCACTGGAGGTGCCCCAGCGCGGCCTGGTCCGCCTCGGACAGTCCGGCGAACTCGGCCGGGTCGCCGGACGGGAACGAGAAGAGCTGGGTGACGTGCACGCCGAGGACGTGCTCGGCGTCGATCCGGCCCAGTTCCGGCGCGACCATCGAGCCGGCGTCGTTGCCGATGGCGCCGTAGCTGTCGTACCCCAGGCGGTTCATCAGCTCGGCCCAGGCGCGGGCGGTGCGGAAGCGGTTCCAGCCGGCGCTGCGGGTGGGGCCGGAGAACCCGAAGCCCGGCAGCGACGGGATGACCAGGTGGAAGGCCGGCGCGGCCGGGTCGTTCGGCTCGGTGAGCGGGCCGATCACGTCGAGGTATTCCAGCACCGAGCCCGGCCAGCCGTGGGTGAGCACAAGGGCGGTGGCGTCCGCGCGGGACGACCGGACGTGCAGGAAGTGGATCTGCTCGCCGTCGATCTCCGTGACGAACTGCGGGTGGGCGTTCAGTCGGGCCTCGACGGTCCGCCAGTCGAACCCGTCCCGCCACCTGTCGACGAGGGCGCGCACCCGATCGGCGCTCATGCCGTACGCGTCGCCGGTGCCGGGCAGCGCGGCGGGCCAGTTCGTCCGACCGAGGCGGACGGCCAGGTCGTCGAGGGCGGTCTGCGGGATCTCGACGCGGAACGGACGGATCGCGGTGCCGGTCATCTCGAACTCTCCTTCGGAACGGAATGTTTCGTTCTGCAATCACAGTAGCAGAGCGGAACGATCCGTTCCACTGTTAGGCTGACGACATGTCAACGCCCCCCAGGCCCCTTGCCGGCCGCCGCGCCCAGGCCGCCCGCAACGACGAGGTCATCCTCGAAGCCGCCCGCGCGGTCTTCCTCGACGACCCGAAGGCGCCGATCGCCGCCGTCGCCGACCGCGCCGGCGTCGGCATCAGCGCGCTCTACCGGCGGTACGCGGGCAAGGAGGCCCTGCTGCGCCAGCTCTGCCACGACGGGTTGCGCCGCTACCTCGCCCTGGCCGAGGGGGCGCTCGCCGAGCCGGACGACTGGGCCGCGTTCGCGGGGTTCCTGGCCGGGGTGGTCGACGCCGACGTGCACTCGCTCACCGTCCACCTGGCCGGCACCTTCACGCCGACCGAGGAGATGGGCCGGGACGCGCTGCGCGCAAGCGAGCTGGCTGCCGCGTTGGTCGAGCGGGCGCACGCCAGTGGGCGGTTGCGCGCGGACGTGGTCGTGCAGGATCTGGGGCTGGTCCTGGAGGCGTGCGCGGCGGTGCGGGTGCCCGATCCGGAGCGGACCCGTCAGCTGCGCCGCCGGCAGCTCGCCGTGCTGCTGGGTGGACTGTCGACGGCGGCGGACTCCGATCCGCTGCCCGGCCCGCCCCCGGCGGCCGGGGAGTTCGACTGGCGGTGGCGCCTGCGGGAGTGATGGGCGTCACAGCGGTAGGGTTGAGTGGAATACGCTCAACTCTGGTTGTGTCCAACCCAGTGGACAACGCCGATCCGGGGGAGCCCATGAACACGGAAAGACTCACCACCAAGAGCCGCGAGACCATCACCGGCGCCGTCGCGCTTGCCAACCAGCGTGGCCACGCCACAGTCGAGCCCTGGCACCTGCTGCTGTCCCTGCTGGACACCGACGGCTCGACCGCCGCCGGCCTGCTGCGCGCCGTCGGGGCCGACCCCGCCGAGCTGCGTCGGGCCGCCCAGCGTGCGGTCGACGCCCTGCCGGCCGCGCGGGGCTCCAGCATCGCCGAGCCCACCCTGGCCCGGGAGTTCGTCAACGCCATCGGCGCGGCCGAGCAGATCGCCCGGCCGCTCGGCGACGAGTACACCTCCACCGAGCACCTGCTCGCCGGCCTGGCCCAGGTCGGCGGTGCGGTGTCCGCCGCGCTGAAGTCGGCAGGCGCCACCGAGGAGGCCCTGGTCGCCGCCTTTCCGACCGTTCGGGGTGGCGACCGGCGGGTCACCACCGCCGATCCGGAGCAGACCTACCAGGCGCTCACGAAGTACGGCGTGGACCTGACCGCCAGCGCCCGCGACGGCAAGATCGACCCGGTGATCGGCCGGGACTCGGAGATCCGCCGGGTGATCCAGGTGCTCTCCCGACGTACGAAGAACAACCCCGTCCTGATCGGTGAGCCCGGCGTCGGCAAGACCGCCATCGTCGAGGGCCTCGCCCAGCGGATCGTGGCCGGCGACGTGCCCGAATCGCTACGCGACAAGAAGCTGGTCTCGCTGGACCTCGGCGCGATGGTCGCCGGCGCGCAGTACCGGGGCCAGTTCGAGGAGCGGCTGAAGTCCGTCCTGGAGGAGATCAAGAACTCCAACGGGCAGGTCATCACGTTCCTCGACGAGCTGCACACGGTCGTCGGCGCCGGCAAGGGCGAGGGTTCGATGGACGCCGGCAACATGCTCAAGCCGATGCTGGCCCGTGGTGAACTGCGGATGGTCGGCGCGACCACCCTCGACGAGTACCGCGAGCACATCGAGAAGGACCCGGCGCTGGAGCGGCGCTTCCAGCCGGTGCTTGTCGGTGAGCCGACGATCGAGGACACCATCGGCATCCTGCGCGGGCTCAAGGAGCGCTACGAGGTGCACCACGGCGTCCGGATCACCGACGCCGCGCTTGTCGCCGCCGCGACGCTCTCCGACCGGTACATCACCGACCGGTTCCTGCCGGACAAGGCGATCGACCTGGTCGACGAGTCCGCGTCCCGGCTCCGGATGGAGATCGACTCCCGTCCGGTCGAGGTGGACGAGATCGAGCGGGCGGTCCGCCGGCTGGAGATCGAGGAGATGGCGCTGGCCAAGGAGCCGGACGCCGCGTCCGCCGAGCGGTTGGCGCGGCTGCGCCAGGAGTTGGCCGACAAGCGCGAGCAGCTCACCGTGCTCTCCGAGCGCTGGCAGACCGAGAAGAGCCACATCACCAAGCTCTCCACCGCCAAGGAGGAGTTGGAGCGCCTGGGCGGCGAGGCCGAGCGGGCCGAGCGGGACGGGGAGTTGGAGCGTGCCGCCGAGCTGCGCTACGGCCGCATCCCGGCCCTCAAGGTCGAGCTGAAGCAGGCCGAGGAGGAGCTGGCCCAGCTCCAGGCCGACGGCGCGATGCTCAAGGAGGAGGTCGGCGCGGACGACATCGCCGCGGTGGTCGCCTCGTGGACCGGCATCCCGGCCGGCCGCCTGCTGGAGGGCGAGACGGCCAAGCTGCTGCGGATGGAGGAGTCGCTGGGCGGCCGGGTGGTCGGCCAGGCCGAGGCCGTCGGCGCGGTCTCCGACGCCGTACGCCGGGCACGGGCCGGTGTCGCCGACCCGGACCGCCCGACGGGCAGCTTCCTCTTCCTCGGCCCGACAGGTGTCGGCAAGACGGAGCTGGCCAAGGCGCTCGCCGAGTTCCTCTTCGACGACGAGCGCGCGATGGTCCGCATCGACATGAGCGAGTACGGGGAGAAGCACTCGGTGGCCCGCCTGGTAGGTGCCCCACCCGGGTACATCGGCTACGAGGAGGGCGGGCAGCTCACCGAGGCGGTGCGCCGCCGCCCGTACTCGGTGATCCTGCTGGACGAGGTGGAGAAGGCCCACCCGGACGTCTTCGACATCCTGCTCCAGGTGCTCGACGACGGTCGGCTCACCGACGGGCAGGGCCGCACGGTGGACTTCCGCAACGCGATCCTGATCCTCACGTCCAACCTCGGCTCGTCGGTGATCAGCGACCTGACGCTGGCCGAGGAGCAGCGTCGGGAGGGCGTCCTGGCCGTGGTGCGGTCGCACTTCAAGCCGGAGTTCCTCAACCGGCTGGACGACATCGTGGTCTTCGCCGCGCTGCGCGGGGACGACCTGCGCTCCATCGTCGACATCCAGCTCGACCGGATGCGACGGCGGTTGGCCGACCGGAGGCTCGGCCTGGAGATCACCGATGCCGCTCGGGACTGGCTCGCCGAGCACGGCTACGACCCGATCTACGGTGCTCGCCCCCTGCGCCGCCTGGTCCAGACCGCAATCGGCGACCAACTGGCGAAGGCGCTGCTGAGCGGCACCATCCGAGACGGCAACACGGTGAAGGTCGACCAAACCCCCGGCACCAGTTCCCTGACGGTGACCCCCGCCTGACCAGCGGTGATCAAGAGGTTTGCGTCACGGGACGTCTTCTCATGGCGCAAACCTCTTGATCAACAGGGTGAGAGGTGGGCGGGGAGGGAAAGGGTTGGGGCATGTTCGGGATGCGTGCGGCCTGGGAGCGGGAACTTCGTGCGGCTGTTGACGAGTTGGTCGTCGCCGAGACGCTCGCCTTCGGTGGGGTGGGGATCGCGGGCGCGACGTTGCCGGTGACCGAGGCGTACCACCGCGTCGAGGCCGCGCTCGACGACCACCCCGAGGAGGTACGCCGGCAGCTCGACCGGCTGCTCGCCGAGGGCTCACCCGCCGGCCGGGCGTACGCCGCGACGCTGCTGGAGCGCGCCGACCCGGCGGCGGCCCGGGCGGCGTGGACGTCGCTGCGGGACGACCGCACCGAGTTCACCACCTTCGTCGGCTGCGTCATGGGGCGCTCCACCCTCGGCGACTACGCCACCCAGCGACTCGCGGCAGCGTGACCCTGCCGCGACACCACCCGCCGGCCGCACCAGCGTGGAAGAGCGCAGGGCGTCCGGGCATCCACAATGACCACGCCGGGCGACACGTCGGCTGCCGTCGGTAGCTGAGCTTTCGGTCACGACACGACTCAATTCGGTGCGCGAGGTTGTTACCGTCTGCGCCGACGTACCTGGGGAGGTGGTCGGGTGGACGGGGCGCTTGCGTACCTGGTGGCGGCGTTTGTCGTACTCATCGTGGTCGTGCTCGTGATCGTCGTGCGGACCCGGCGGCGGGCCGCGGCCCGGCCCACCGGAGTGCCGCCGGCCACCGGGCCCACCCGCGACGGCGCCCACCGACTGGCGCCCGGTGATCGCGTGCGGATCGGCCAGCGGGAGTACGTCGTGAGCGGCACCATCCGCCTGGTCGAGGGGGACTGGAGCTGGGTGCAGCACCTCCTCGACGACGCCTCCGGCACGCCACACCGGCTCTCCGTGGAGGGCGACGGCGGCCCCGAGCTGGAGTTGGTGCTGTGGACCGCCGAGCCCGGCGCGACGGTCACCCCCGGCGCACCGACCATCGACCTCGGCGGGCTGCGGTACACCTGGGCCGAGACCGGGCAGGCCCGCTACACCGCCACCGGCGAGACCGGCCTGCCGCCGGCCGGAACGATGCGCTACCACGACTACCAGTCGGGTGGGAACGCCCGGCTCTCCTTCGAGGCGTACGGCGAAGAGGGCTGGCGGGTCGCCCGTGGCGACCTGCTCGACCCCGCCAACCTGGCGATCCGACCCACCGACGACGGGCGCTGAGCGACCCGACGCGCGCGCCGCGTTCGGCACGGCATGCCGGATTGGCCGGTTGCCGATACGGTGTGGGCCCGATCTAGGGAAGGAGAATCGTGGTCGATTCCCAGAGCACGCCGGCCCGTCAGCGGCCATCCACCGTGACCATTTCCAGCTATCTGCTCTACCTGTTCCTGGCGTGCCAGGTGATCAGTCTCATCGTCACCCTGTCCACCATCGGCAAGACCCGCGACGTGCTCCGCGACGCCTACTCGAGCAGTACCACCGATGGCGCCGACCAGGTGGCGGACTTCGTCTTCGCGTTCGCCCTGGGCGCCGGCATTCTCGTGGTGCTGTTCTCGGTCGTGCTGGCCGTGCTGGCCATGTTCAACAACCGGGGTAGCAACGGTTCGCGCATCACCACCTGGATCGTCGGCGGCATCATGGTCTGCTGCACGGGTGGGACCGTGCTCAACGGCGCGGGCGGTGGCAGCTTCGCCACCGGTGGGAACAGCGGCGGCGACATGCCGAGCGGCGACGAGGTCCGGCGCCGCCTCGAGGAGGCGCTGCCATCCTGGATCACCCCGGTCAGCATCCTGCTCGGCGTGATCAGCCTGCTCGCGCTGCTGGCGGCGCTCATCCTGCTGGCACTGCCCAAGTCGAACGAGTTCTTCCGCAAGCCCACCGCGGCCTGGGAGCCCCCGACCCCCGGCGCCAGCTACCCGGGCTACCCGCAGGCGTCCGGCCAGCCGGGCTACCCGTCGACCGGCCAGCCGGGTTACCCGTCCGGTGGCGAGCCGGGTTACCCGTCGACGCCGGGTCAGGCACCCGGATCGGAGCAGCCGGGCACGCCGCCGTCCGCGCCGCCGTCGGGCCCGTCCGGCACCGACCGGCCGGACGACACGCCGCCGGGCGACCGCCCCGGACCGACCCCGCCGTCGACCAGCTGACCGCTGGATAAGCACGACGCCGACGATCCCTCCGAGTAGGTTGCACCCGACGCCTACCGGAGGGATTCGTCGTGTCGTACCCCGAATCGGCACCGCCGCGCCGGCCCGCCGTCGTTCTGCTGGCCTCGACCGTGCTGCTGGTGATGGCGCTGGGCGCACTCGCGTACGCCGTCGTCGACCTGACCGTGCTGGGCCGGACCGTCGACGCGTTCCGGGCCGCCGCTCGCGACACCTCGGCGAGCTCGCAGCAGATCGACGACGTGGTGACCCTGCTGCGCGCGTCGGCGGTTCTGACCGCGGTGGTGGCCGCCCTCTCCGCGCCCGTGCTCGCCGGCCTGGCCCTCGGGCTGCTGACGGGTCGGCGCGGCGTGCGGGTGGCCGCCTGGGTGGTCTGCGGGCTCGGCCTGCTCGCGGGCTGCTGCAGCGTGGCGGTGCTCGTCGGCGAGCGGGCCGCGCCGCTGCGGTTGGGCGCGGACGAGCGGGCCACCGCCGAGCTGCTCGGCCTCATCGCGGACGCGTACCCGTCCTGGTGGATTCCGCTCAACGCCGGGCTTTCGGTCGGGCAGGCCCTCGGTTACCTTGTGGTAGCAACGCTGCTGACCCTGCCGGCGGCGAACGCCTGGTTCGGTCGACACCGTCCGACGGCATCCACCCCGCCGTCCGCCCCACACGCGTTCCCGCCCGTACCGCACCAACCCCCGCAGCAGCCCGCCACACCCCCGTACCCGCCCAGGTGAGGACCCGCCCGTGACGCTCGACCCCACGACCGCCGAGCGACGGGCAGTGGTCACCGGCGCCACGGCCGGCATCGGCGCGGCGTTCGCCCGACGCCTGGCGGCCGACGGCTGGCACCTGGTGCTGGTCGCCCGGGACGCTGGCCGACTGGGTGAGATGGCCGCGGAGTTGGGTGCGCGGCACGGTCGTCCGGCCGAGACGTTGTCGGCGGACCTGTCCACCGATGACGGCTGCGCCGCCGTCGAGCGGCGACTGACGTCCGACAGCCCTGTCCACCTGCTCGTCAACAACGCCGGCATCAGCCTGAACAAGCCGTTCCTGCGCTCCACAGCGGAGGACGAGGCACGCCTGCTCCGGCTCAACGTGCACGCCGTCATGCGACTGACCCTGGCGGCCCTGCGCCCCATGACCGAACGGCGCGACGGGGCAGTGATAAATGTCTCTTCGGTTGCGGGGTTTGGCGCGGTGATGCCCGGATCGACCTACTCGGCCAGCAAGGCGTGGGTCACCAATTTCAGCGACTCCGTCGGCCAGTCGGCACGTCCATTCGGTGTTCGGGTGATGGCTCTCTGCCCCGGCTACACCCGTACCGAATTCCACGAACGGGCCGGCATCAACATGTCGAAGACGCCGGAGTGGCTGTGGCTGCGAGCCGAGGATGTCGTCGACGAAGCCCTTCGTGACCTGCGAAAAGGCAAGTTGGTAAGCATCCCGGCGTGGAAGTACAAGGTGGCAGTCGCCGGTCTGCGACACGCGCCGATCCGGCTGCTCCAGGCGGTCGCCCGCGACACCCGTGGCCGGACCGGCCCCAACAAGCGCTGACCCGTCGACGCAGGGTCTCGTCTAGAACGCCGCCGTCTGGCGTTGGCGCACCGCCTCCAGGCCGGTCGCTGAGCGTAGTCGAACATCGCCAACCATCGGTGCCTCGTCGGGCCGATCGGGGAGGGCCGTGCAGACGCCGTTCAGACTTGCGCAGTAACCTCTACCGCCATGGGGGACCACGACGACCTGCGTAAATTCATTACCGACCTGGCTGTGGTCCACGGACGGGTCGTGCTCTCCTCGGGGCGCGAGGCAGACTGGTACGTCGATCTGCGACGTGTCACGCTCCATAACCAGGCCGCTCCGTTGGTCGGTCGAGCGCTGCTCGATCTCACCGCCGACTGGGAGTACGAGGCCGTCGGTGGGCTCACCCTGGGCGCGGACCCTGTCGCGCTCTCGATGCTGCACGCCGCTGCTCCGACCGGCCGTGCCCTGGACGCCTTTGTGGTGCGAAAGGCGGGCAAGGCGCACGGTCTGCAGCGACGAATCGAGGGACCGGAGGTGGCCGGCCGCCGTGTGTTGGCGGTGGAGGACACGTCCACAACGGGCGGAAGTGTGTTGACCGCTGTCGAGGCGCTTCGCGAGGCCGGAGCCGAAGTCGTGGGCGTGGCGGTTATTGTTGATCGAGGCGCCGGCGACGCGGTGCGAGCCGCCGGATTGCCGTACAGGGCGGCCTATACGTTGGCTGACCTCGGCCTTGTGGCGTAAAAGTTTGCCGATTCGGATCTGCTGATATGCAGGCGGATCGATGCTGCTGGTGGAAGGATGGAATACGTGGGAACTGCGTTGGCCGAAATGACAATGCCTCAGATCTCGCCGCTTGCCGGTGAGCCGATCGAACGTGCCGATGCCGAGCGTCTCGCGGGGGTCCTCAAGGCCCTCGCGGATCCCGCTCGGTTGCGGCTGCTCAGCCTGATCCAGTCGGCCCCCGAGGGCGAGGCGTGCGTCTGTGACCTGACCGCGCCGCTCGGCCTCTCTCAGCCGACGGTCAGTCACCACCTGCGTATCCTCACCGAGGCCGGCTTGCTGGAGCGGGAGAAGCGCGGTGTCTGGGCGTACTACCGGCTGGTCCCGAGTGCGATCGCGACGATCGCCGACCTGCTGACCCCGCCGCGTAAGCGGGCCACCAAGAAGGCCCGCTGACGTAGGCGCTGCGCACCGTCCCATGCCGGGGCGGTGTCCGGTGGCGAACCAGGGGTGGCGCCACCGGTGGGTGATACCTGCTCGTCCTCGGCCGCACCGCCGCAGGGCGGGCCTGACATGCCGACGGCCGACCCCCTCACCAGGGGGCCGGCCGTCGTCGTATCTGGGATCAGCGTTCCTGGCCGTGCCCCGGACGCCGACGGTCGTGCGGGTGCTCGTCGTGGTCGAACTTCTCGCGTACCGCCTCGGCCGCGCCCGCGGCGCTGGCCGCCGCGACCACCGCGACCGCCTCGCCGCGCTTGCGCGCCCGCCGGTCCCGCAGGAACTCGAAGAAGATCGGCAGCACCGAGATCAGGACGATCAGGGCGACCACCGGCAGGATGTAGTGGTCGATCTTGTCGCCGATGGCCCGGTAGATCCGATCGGCCAGCAGGTAGCCGATCAGCAGGATGCCGTCCACCCAGAGCACCGCGCCGACGATGTTCCACAGCAGGAACTGTCGCGCCGGCATGCCCAGCGCCCCGGCGACCGGGTTGAGGAACGTCCGCACGATCGGAATGAAGCGCGCCAGCACCACGGCCTTCGCCGGACCGAACTTCTGGAAGTAGTACTCGGCCTTCTCGACGTACTCCTTCTTGAAGAGCCGCGAGTTGGGCCGCTCGAACATCCGTCGGCCGTACCGCGCACCGAGCAGGTGGCCGAGCTGGGCGCCGAGGATCGCGCAGATCGGCCCGCCGATCAGCAGGCCGGCCAGGGAGAGCCGGGTGCCGTCACCGAAGATGGCATCCGCCACCGGCGAGGCGGCCACACCGGCGAGGAACAGCAGCGAGTCACCGGGGAAGAAGAAACCCACCAGCAGGCCGGTCTCGGCGAAGAGGATCACCCAGACGCCGACCAGCCCGAAGGTCTGCAACAGGTCCTTGGGATCGAGCGGGTTCAGGGCGACGCTCTCCGTGAGGGCGCGGGTCTTCTCAGCTGTGTCCACGGCCACAAAGGGTACCGAAGCTCGTGGTCCGCGCCGCGCCGGACCGGATCCCACCACCCGCGGGCGCAACGTTCCGTCCACCCGTTTCCGTCATCTGGTGCAGGACCTCGGGAGGTGCAGTGACGTACGAGGAGTTCGCGGACTCGCGACTTGCCCCGCTGCTGCGGTATGCGGTGATGCTCACCGGTGATCCGCACCAGGCGCAGGATCTGGTGCAGGAGACGATGGTCCGCGTCCAGCTCAACTGGCGGCGGGTCGCCCACGCGGACTCACCCGAGCGGTACGTACGCCGGATGCTCACCAACCAGTACGTCGACTGGAAGCGCGGCTCGTGGATGCGGCGGGTACTGCTGCGCGGGGAGCCCGACGAGTCCCTGCCGTCGTCCGCCGACCACGCCCAGTCCGCCGTGGACCGGGACCAGATCTGGACCTGGCTGTCCCGGCTGCCACGCCGGCAGCGCGCCACCCTCGTGCTGCGCTACTACGAGGATCTGCCCGACGCCGAGATCGCCGACATTCTCGGCTGCGCCGTCGGGACCGTACGTTCGTCCATCTCCCGGGCGCTGGCCACGCTCCGGGCCGAGTACGTGGAGGTTGGCTCATGATCGAGGATGACCTGCGGGCCGCCTTCGCCCGGCACGAGCCGCTGACCCCGCCGACCGGTCCGCTGCGCGCCGCCATCGACCGGCTGACGATCAGGCGACGCCGTCGCCGTCGCCGCTGGCAGGCCGGTGGCACCGCGCTGGCCCTGCTCGGGGTGCTGGGGCTCGGGGTGCCCCTGCTGACTCCGGAGCGTGCGGGGTCGCCGCCGGCCGCCGAGTTGCTCGGCGAGTCCGGTCGGCCGACGCCCACCGGCGCGCTGAACATTCTGCTGCTCGGCATCGACGGCGACGGGCGGACGACGGCACGCGCGGATGCCTTGCTGTTGGTGCACATCCCGGCCGACCGCAGCCGCCCCTACCTGGTGTCGCTGCCGCGTGACCTGGGGGTGCAGATTCCGGGGCAGGGAACCGACAAGCTGAACGCCGCGTTCCCGTTCGGGGCCGGGTTCACCCGCCCGGAGCTGACCAAGGGGTACGAGTTGACCCGGCGTACGGTGACCGAGCTGACCGGGGTCCGGGTGGACGCCGGCGTGGTTTTGACGTACCGCGCGGTGCGCTCGCTCACCGACGCCGTTGGCGGCGTCCCGACCTGCCTGCCGGAAGCGGTGAGCTCCGTCCACACGAAGCGGCTCTTCCCGGCCGGCTGCCAACGCCTCGACGGCGCCGCGTCGGTCGACCTGCTCCGCCAGCGTTACGGCCTGCCGGAGGGCAGCCAGGACCGGGACCGCAACGCTCGGCTCTTCGCCGCCGGCCTGGTGCGCCAGGCCGCCGACCAGGGCGTGCTCACCGATCCGGTACGCCTCGCCAAGTTGCTGACCACCGTCGGCCCGGACCTGGTGGTGTCACCCGACCGGGGCGCTGTGCTGGACCTGCTGCGGCTCGTCCCCACCCTGCGGACCGTCGATCCGGTCGGGCTCAGCCTGCCGGTCGCCGGGGTGTTTGAGAAGAACCGCTACCTGCGCACCGACCCGAAGCTCGCGCCGGAGTTCCTGACCGCGCTGCGGGAGGACCGGCTGGGCGACTGGGCGGCCCGCCACCCGAAGCTTGTCGACAGCGCCCGCTGAGCTGTCAGCGGTAGTCGTCCTCGTCGGTGGTGACCACCCGGGCCTGCTCCATCGCGTCCCAGTCGTCGACCTCCAGGCCGCGCTGTGGCTCGGGGTCGACGTCGGCGGGGTCGACCGCTGCGGCCTGCTCGACCGCGTCGGCCGGCTCCGCCTCGTGGTCGCGTTCGTCCGCGGCGAGGTGGTCGCCGGGGGTGAAGTCCTCATCGGGCTGACCCATGGTCCCTCCCGGGTTGTCGGGGCACGATTCCCACCACCGTACGGGCTGCGTCGGTGCCGCGCGCGGAAGCCGAGTCGGCCGAATCACCCCGTGACGGCGCGCGCCGATGCCAGGATGGTGGCGTGGGCTTCCTCATCCGACTGGCGATCACCGCTGTCGCGTTGTGGGTGACCACGCTGATCGTGCCCGGCGTCGACGTGCACGGCCGCTCCGGTGGCAACACCGTGCTCACGCTGATCGTGGTGGCGCTCATCTTCGGCGTTATCAACGCGGTGCTCAAGCCGGTCATCCGGGTGGTCGGCTGTGTGTTCTACCTGCTGACCCTGGGCCTGTTCGCGCTTGTGGTCAACGCGCTGCTCTTCCTGCTCACCGACCGGATCGCCCGCGGGCTCGACCTGCCGTTCCAGGTGGACGGCTTCTGGGCGGCGTTGTGGGGGGCGATCGTGATGACAGTGGTCACCTGGCTGATCAGCGTCATCGTGCCGGACCGTCTGGACACCCGGTGAGCGGGTGACACCCCCCTCGATTAGTCCGGCGCACCGCACCTGCGGGATACTGCCGGGCGGAGGACAGCGCGGTCCGGCGCACACGAGAACAACAGCGGCCAGCACGGCCGAGAGTGGTAAGTAAGGAGCGCATCACATGCCCATCGCTTCCCCCGAGGCCTACGCGGAGATGCTGGACCGCGCCAAGGCTGGCCGGTACGCGTACCCCGCGATCAACGTGACCTCCTCCCAGACGCTGAACGCGGCGCTCAAGGGCTTTGCCGACGCGGAGAGCGACGGCATCATCCAGGTCTCCACCGGTGGTGCCGAATACCTGTCCGGTCCCTCGATCAAGGACATGGTCACCGGCGCTGTCGCGTTCGCCGCGTACGCGCACGAGGTGGCCAAGAAGTACTCGGTAAACATCGCCCTGCACACCGACCACTGCCCGAAGGACAAGCTGGACGGGTTCGTGCGTCCGCTGATGGGCATCTCGCAGGAGCGGGTGAAGCGCGGCGAGCAGCCGCTGTACCAGTCGCACATGTGGGACGGGTCCGCCGTGCCGGTCGCGGAGAACCTGCAGATCGCCTCGCAGCTCCTCGACGAGGCCGCCAAGGCCAAGATCGTCCTTGAGATCGAGGTCGGCGTGGTCGGTGGCGAGGAGGATGGCGTCGAGAACGCCATCAACGACAAGCTCTACACCACCACCGATGACGGCCTGGCCATGGTCGAGGCGCTCGGCCTCGGCGAGAAGGGCCGCTACATGGCGGCGCTGACCTTCGGCAACGTGCACGGCGTCTACAAGCCGGGCAACGTCAAGCTCCGCCCGGAGATCCTGAACCAGATCCAGGAGGCGGTCGGCGCCAAGTACGGCAAGGACAAGCCGCTCAGCCTGGTCTTCCACGGCGGCTCGGGCTCTTTGCTGAGCGAGATCCGTGAGGCTCTCGACTACGGCGTGGTGAAGATGAACATCGACACCGACACCCAGTACGCCTTCACCCGGCCCGTTGCCGACCACATGCTGCGCAACTACGACGGCGTGCTGAAGATCGACGGCGAGGTCGGCAACAAGAAGCTGTACGACCCGCGGGCCTGGGGCAAGGCCGCCGAGGCCGGCCTGGCCGCTCGGGTCGTCCAGGCGTGCGAGGACCTGCGCTCCACCGGCACCACGATGACCAAGTAACGACTGTCCACCGACGGCCGGCTCTCTCTCGGGGAGCCGGCCGTCGCCGTCAGGTGGTCAGCAGGCGGACGGCCTCGTGGACGTCGTCGGTGAGGTGGATGGTCGTCGACAGGTCACCGAACGGGGACGCGGCAAGCAGCGGGCGCAGCAACGCCTCCACCGGCAACTCCCGCGTCCAGTAGTCGCGGTCCAGGAAGATGTACGCGCCGCTGGCCCCGTCGGTGCCGTAGTAGGTCTTGGTCGCCGCCTGGAACACCTCCTGCACGGTGCCCGCCCGTCCCGGCGCGAACACGATGCCGCCCCGGGCGAGCCGCAGAATCGTGTCCTCCCGGATGGCGTTCGAGAAGTACTTCGCGATCCGCCCGGCGAACAGATTCGCCGGCTCGTGCCCGTACAGCCAGGTCGGGATCGCCAGCCCACCGCTCCGCGCCCACCCGGCGTCGCCGGCACGCTGGCGGGGCACGATCGCGTACCGCTGCCGGACCGTCAACGCTACTGCCGTGTACCGGTGGTGGTCGGTGAAGTCGGGCGCGGTGGCCAGCAGGTCGATCGCCCCGGTCAGGTCCGCCGCCGGCCGGTCCGCCAGGTACGCGCCGAGGTTCGCCGCCTCCATCACCCCGGGACCGCCGCCGGTCACCACCAGCCGGTCGGCCCGCGCCAGCTCCCACCCCAGCACGGCAGCCATCCGGTACGCCGCGCTGCCGCGCCGCACCGCGTGCCCGCCCATGATGCCCACCACCGACTGCGGCCCGTACCCGCCCAGCCAGGCGCGGGTGGCGTCGGCGAGCGCGTTGTCCACGCCGTGGTCGTGCAGCCGCTGACCGAGCGCCTCCTTCACGTCCGGCAGCGCCCCGCCGTGCGCCCGGTAGTGCTCGTACACCCGGGTGTCGTACATCCCGGCGAACCCACCCTCGGCGAACCCGGCGGCCAGGTCGTCAGGGGTGTAGAGGTGCGCCGGCTGGGTCGGGTACGGCAGACCGGAGAACGGCGGCACCACGTTCGCGCCTCGCCGGACCAGGTCTGCGCCGACCTCCCGGGAGGCGAACCGGCAGCCGACGAAGAGCGTGCCGGTGACCTCGACGGCGGTCAGGTCGGGCACCGGGGCGAGGTCGAGGCGCAGCCCCTGCACGGTAAGCCCGGTCAGGCGCCCGGTGACCAGTCGCCTGTCGAACTCGTCCCGGGTCTGGATCTCGTCGGCGTGCAGGTGCGGTTCGATGACGTCCGTGGGAGGTGGGGTCGGCACCCGGCCATCCTGCCCCTTCGACGGGGCCGGCCAAACCCCGGGCGGGGCGGAAACGACAGGAGCCCGGTGGTCGTGGCCACCGGGCTCCTGCGTAACCGGGTCCTGGGGAGGCTCCGGACCATTAGTTGTAGTGGAAAACACCTGGCAGCGGCATAGGCCGCAGGCGTGACCAACTCCTCAGCCGTTCAGCGGAACGCGTCGGCCGACCCGCTCGCGTGTCGCCCTGTCCAGCGGGTTGAATGGGGCGATGCAGAACCTTTTGCCGGAGCCACCGGCCACCCTCCTGCCCGCGAACGACGAGGCCGACGCCGCCCTGGCCGCTGCCCAGGAGGCCGGCACCGACGAGGCGTTCGCCGAGGTGGCGGCCCGCTTCCCGACCTTCAGCGCGGCCTGGGGTGCGCTCGCGGCCCGGGCGTTCGCCGCCGGTGCGGTGGTGACGGGGTACGCGTACGCCCGCACCGGCTACCACCGTGGCCTGGACCAGCTCCGCCGCAGCGGCTGGAAGGGCCACGGGCCCGTGCCCTGGTCGCACGAGCCCAACCGGGGCTTCCTCCGCTGCCTGTACGTGCTCTCCCGGGCCGCCGACGAGATCGGCGAGGCCGACGAGGCGGCCCGCTGTGCCCAGTTCCTGCGCGACTGCGACCCGGCTGCGGCGGACGCGCTGGCCAGCAACTGACACCGGCCCAGGGCCGGCCCGACGCCGGGCCGGCCCTGGGCGGCTACAACCCTTCGGCGACCGCTGCGGCGATCTTCAACCAGGCGTCCCGGGTGGCCGAGGAGAGCCCGCCGTACCGGATCGGCTCGCCGCTGTCGATGAGCCGCTCGTACGGCGCCAGCAGCACCGCCCGGGTCCGGGCCGCGAAGTGCTCCTGGATGGCCGGCAGGTCGATCTCCTTGCGGGACGGCGGCATCGACACCACTGTCACCGCCTGCCGGACCAGCCGATGCCTGCCGCTCTGCTCCAGGTGGTCGAGCATCCGGGCGGCCGTCTCCGCCGAGTCGTTACGGGCCGACATGGTGACCACGAGCTGGTCGGTGGCATCCATCGACGCCTGCCAGTTCTGTGCCCGGACGTTGTTCCCGGTGTCCACGAAGATCAGCTTGTAGAACCGGCTGACCACCTCGCGGATCTCGGCGAACGCGGCAGCCGTCAGCATCTCGCCACCGGTCGCCGACTCGTCCGAGGCCAGCACGTCGAACATCCCCTCGCCCTGCGAGCGGACGTACTGCGACAGGTCACCGACCCGACCGTGCGCCCCCTGGAACTGCCCGAGGTCGCGCAGCATGTCCCGCACCGTGCGGGAGTGGAAGTCCTGCTGGGCCCGCATCCCGAGGGTGCCCTGCGTCTCGTTGTTGTCCCAGGCCAGCACGTAGCCGCCGCGCTTCTGGCCGAACGTCATCGCGAGCAGCAGGATGGCCACCGTCTTGCCGGCGCCGCCCTTCGGGTTCACCACCGTCACCTGCCGCAGCCCACCGAAGTTGCGGCGCACCATCTCGATGTCCCGCTTGAGCTCCTGCTCGTGCCGCCCCGGCGAGAGCCGGACCAGACCCATCTTGTTGACCACCGCGCGTACGCCCATGGTGGCCACCGGGTCGGCGGGCCGGACCTGCCGGCGGCGGGCGAAGTCCTCGGCCGTCGGCGCGGCAGTTGTCTCCGGCGTCCAGGTGGCGTCCGGGTAACCGGTGGCCGGCACCCGCGCCACCGGGTCGGTCTCCTGATACTGCTGCGGCGGTGTCGGTGGGACCGCTGCGGCGCCCTGCTGCCACGGCGGCGGATACCAGCCCGGCGACGGCGGAAAGGGCCCCGGTGGCGGGGTCGGCACCGCGCCCTGCTGCGGCGGTTCGGCCGGCGCCGGGCCGGGGACCGCCGGCGGGTACGTCTGGGCGGAGTAGGTCTGACCGGCGTACGTCTGCCCCGCCCCGGTGCCCTGGTCGAACACGGGCGGTGGCGCGGGGATCGGTGGTGGCGCGGGAATCGGCGGTGGCGCGACGGTGGCCTGATCCTCTGCCGACGGGGGCAGGTTGGTCGGCCGCTGCGGCGGATACGCCCAGGGGGACTCGGTGGCCGGCCGCACCGCCCCGACGGCCGGGCCGTCCTCCCCGGTACCGGCTGCTTCGTCACCCTGCGGCGCCGGCCCCGCCCCTGCCGCTGCCGGGCCCGCCGCGGCCGGGTCTGTGGTGGAAGGGCCTGCGACTGCCGGGCCTGGGACGGCCGGGCTTGTCGTGGAGGTGCCTGCGGTGTCTGGGCCCGCTGCGGTCGGGTTTGCCACGGCCGGTCGGTCGACGGGAGTTGTTGCTGCCGTCGGGCGGTCCAGGGAGAACGGCAGGTCCAGGTCGACGCCGCCCGACGCCGTCGGCGAGTGGGCGACCTGACCTGGGCCGCGCTCGTCCGCCGGCACCGCTCCGGTCCCGCTGCCCGTCGCCCCGGCTGCGGTGCCCGGCGCTCCGCTAGCGGCGGTGTCGGTCGACCACGCCGCGGTGCCAGGTCCGCCGGTTGCGGTGCCCGGTTTCCCTGCCGCGGTGCCCGGTCCGCCGGTTGCGGTGCCAGGTCCCCCTGCCGCGGTGCTCGCTGACGCGGAGGTGGTCGCCGGCAGGACCGTGTCGGTCGTCGGAGCGCCGGGGGCCGCCTGTGACGTATCGCCGCCTGGGCCGAGGAGAGCGCCCACCCCCGGCGGAACCGGTGACGTCGACGCGACGGGCGGCACGGCCGCAATGGCCGGCGCCGGCGGAATGGCGGGCGCGGGTGGGGTAGCGGGCGCCGATGAACTGGCCGGCGCGGGTGGAGTGGCTGGCGGGTCGGCCGGCGGCCAGCTCGGCTGTGCCGGTGCCCAGCCCGTACCCGCACCGTTCGGGCCGGTGGCGCCCCAGCCGTTCGGCGGCGGCACCGCCCCGGTCAGCGACGGGTAGTCCGACGGAGACGGCGGCGGCAGGGCTGCGGCCCCCGGCTGTCCGGGAACCGGCGGACGGCCGATCGGCGGCGCTGCCACCGGCGGCGCGACGGTCGACGATGGCACGGACGGCGACGGGCCACCCCGCTGCTCGGCGACGGCCGCCCACGGCGGCACCACGTCACCCGCGCCCCGCTCGGCTGGATCCGGCGGCCAGAGTGGCTCGATGTCCCGCTCCGGCACCGGCTGCTGGCCGGGCACCTGCGCCCGGTCGGCGTTCTTGTCCATTACGGTTCCTCCCCAGTCCTCCTGCGAGGATAGGCCCACCGGACGACCGGGGCCGGTCGGCACAGCCGGGGTCAGACCACCCAGACCGCCCAGGCGCCCGGTTCGATCCACCAGGACCGCTTGCGGGTCAGCTCACCCTCGACGCCATCGTCGAGGTAGGGCACCTTTCCCTCCCGGGGCAGCACCGAGACGGCCCGTCCCCGGGCCCGCCGCACCTCCAGGCGTACCCGCTTGCGTCCCAACGCCGACCGGACGACCACCGGCACGGCCACCGCGACCTCGACCTGGCCGTCGGCCGGGTCCGGAGCGGCCAGCAGCGTCACGTCGTCGAGCGACGCGTACCCACCGGCGTTGCCGATCGCGCAGGCCAGCAGCGGTTCGTCGCCGTCGGTGAGGATGGCGTCGTCCACCTCCACCCGGGCCCGCCAGTGCAGCGGGCGGCCCGCGTCGTCGGCGGCGCCCAACAGAGCCCCGTCCAGGGTCACCGAGCCACCGTCGTTGCGCAGCAGGTCCAGGCGGCGTGGCGTGCCGTCCAACACGGCAGCGGCCACGGCCGCCGGGTCGCGGGGCAGCCCGAGCTGCGCGGCCAGGTCCCGGTGGGCGCCGCCGCGCGCCGGGTCGAGCGGGAGTACGGCGACCGGCGGCAGGTCGGGCAGGGTCCGGTCGCCGCGCAGGTCGGCCGGACGCTTGCTCGACGCGGGGGCGTACCGCTTGACGAGCCGGCGCAGCACGGCGCGCAACTGCGCGTCGCTCGCCGTGGCGACGACCAGCCGGGTCTTGCCGTCCGAATCCGGCCAGGTGAGACCGTCCGGGCGGGCCGGACCGTCGAGCTGGGTCAACACCGCGTCGATTTCGGCGTCCGAGCGGGCGGTGACCGTCTGCACACGAGCGCCCCGGGCGGTAAGCGCGTCGGCGCAGGCCAGCACCGGCACCCGGGGCCGATCGGTGGCGCAGACGTCACTCGATGCCCCGCCGGCGTCGGCCGCGGTCGTCCTGCCGGTGTCGGCCGCGGTCGTCCTGTCGTTGTCGGTCCCGGTCGTCTTGCCGGCGTCGGCCGCGTCGACGCCGGTGTCGGTTCCGGTCGCGCCGCCGCAGCAGGCCCCGCCGCTGCCGCAGCCCCCGGGAGCATCGCGCTCCGACGCGAGGGTGAGCAGCACCACGTCGTACACCGAAGGAGCCTCCTGCCTCTCGACGCGACCCCTGCCGGTCGCGCCGTCACTACTTGTTAACCTGACACCCCGGGCTCGCCAACCGGTCGCCACCTGGCACCCGAGCCTTCTGGAGGCGGAAAAGATGCCAGCGATCGTGCTCATCGGCGCTCAGTGGGGCGACGAGGGCAAGGGCAAGGTTACCGACCTGCTGGGTGAGCGGGTCGACTACGTCGTGCGCTACTCCGGCGGCAACAACGCCGGGCACACGGTCATCACCCCGGACGGCCAGAAGTACGCGCTGCACCTGATGCCCTCCGGGGCGCTCTCGCCGAGCGCGATGATCGTCATCGGCAACGGCGTGGTGGTCGACCCGAAGGTGCTGCTCGCCGAGATCGACGGTCTCGCCGAGCGCGGCGTGGACGTGTCCCGGCTGCGGATCTCCGGTGACGCACACCTCATCATGCCGCACCACCGAGCGCTGGACCGCGTGGTCGAGCGGTACCTCGGCTCGTCGCGGATCGGCACCACCGGCCGGGGCATCGGCCCGGCGTACGGCGACAAGGTCGCCCGGATGGGCATCCGGCTCCAGGACCTGCTCGACCCGGGCATCCTGCGCAAGAAGCTGGAACTCGCGCTGCGCGAGAAGAACCAGATGCTGTTCAAGGTCTACAACCGCAAGGCGATCGACCTCGAGGCCACCGTCGAGGAGTACCTGGAGTACGCGGAGCGGCTCAAGCCGTACATCGCCGAGACCCGGGCCATGCTCTGGGACGCCCTGGACCGCGGCGAGACCGTGCTCCTGGAGGGTGCCCAGGCCACCATGCTGGACATGGACCACGGCACGTACCCCTTCGTGACGTCGTCCAACCCGACCGCCGGTGGCGCCTGCGTGGGCGCGGGCATCCCGCCGACCGCGATCAACCAGGTCATCGCGGTGAGCAAGGCGTACACCACCCGGGTCGGCTCCGGGCCGTTCCCGACGGAGCTGTTCGACGCCAACGGCGCGCACCTGCGCAAGATCGGTGCGGAGTACGGCACCACCACCGGCCGGGAGCGCCGGTGCGGGTGGTTCGACGCGGTCGTGGCCCGCTACGCCTGCCGCCTCAACGGCGTCACCGACCTGGTCATCACCAAGCTGGACGTGCTCACCGGGCTGCCCAAGGTGCCGATCTGCGTCGGGTACGAGATCAACGGCAAGCGGGTCGACGACATGCCGATGAGCCAGACGGACTTCCACCACGCCACGCCCATCTACGAGGAGCTGGACGGGTGGTGGGAGGACATCACCAAGGCCCGCACCGTCGACGAGCTCCCGGAGAACGCCCGCCGCTACATCGCGAGGGTCGAGGAACTCTGCAACACCAGGGTGAGCGTCATCGGCGTAGGCCCAGGCCGAGAAGAAAACGTAGTCCAACACCCCCTCCTCCCCTAAACCCCCCCGGGCCCACCCCCACCCCCACCCCCCACCCCCCGCCACCGCCCCGGCCCCGCCCCGCCCCGCCCCGCCCCGCCCCGCCCCGCCCGCGTTGATCATGAAGTTATTGCCACTCTCCTCGGCGTGTCGTGGCAATAACTTCATGATCAACATGCACTGATCGGCTGGTTATCCACAGCGGGTCCGTGGTTGTCCACAGGGGTGGGTTTGGGGCGTCCGGGTAGGTCAGGGTGGCCGCGTGGACGCTTTGGAAGGTGCGCGGCGGATTGCGGCCGCGCGGGACGGGATCGTGACGCTCGGGGAGGCGCGAACCGCAGGCCTCACCACGCATGAGGTTCAGCGACTCTGCCGGAGCGGTCGATGGCGCTTCGTGGCACGTGGCAGCTATCTCGTGGACGCCGATCTTTATGACGGAGTGCCCAGACGGGCACGGATCAGGGCGGCGGTCGCCTCCTTCGGTCCGTCGGCCGCGGCAGTGCTTGCCACGGCGGCAGAACTGCACGGGCTGGCCGGTCTGCGGGCCACCGAGGTGATCGATCTGTCGGTGCCGGGCCGGGTTGCCAGGCCGGCCCGGGTCGCCCATCCGGAGGTGGTGGTCCATCAGTTGGTCATTCCGCCCGAGCATCTCGTCCGATTGGATGGAATCACCACCACCGAGCCGCTTCGGACTCTCGCCGACGTGAGCCTGCGGGTTGATCGTTTCTCGGCGGTGAGTGTGTTGGATTCGGCGTTGAATCGTCGACTGGTCACCGCAGACGATCTGCACTCCATCCCGCAGCTCGTCCGAGGCCGACGTGGTGCGGTCGCGGCTCGTGGCTACCTGGGCGAGGCGGATGGGCGGGCGCAGTCGCCGCTCGAGACGCGCGCTCGGCTTCGTTGTGTCGACGGCAGAGTGCCGCCCGATGCGCTGCAACTGGAGGTCCGCGACCACGACGGCTATCTGCTGGGCATCGGGGACCTGGGATGGCGTGGTCCCCTGGTCATCGCCGAGGCCGACGGTCGCGGCCCGCATGGCGTTCCCGAAGCAGTCTTCACTGATCGCCGTCGCCAGAACCGGCTGGTCAACGCCGGTTGGACAATCCTCCGCTTCACCTGGCAGGACACTCTCCGTCCCGATTACATCCCGTGGACTGTCCGCCAGGCAATCGCTGCCTCCCGACATCGTTGATCATGAAGTTATTGCCACGACACGCCGAGGTCGCGGGCAATAACTTCATGATCAACGGGGTGGGTGGGGCGGACAGTAGGATGTTTGGTTGTGCGCGTTCTCTTGGTGGGTGGTGGTGGGCGGGAGCATGCTCTCGCGCTTGGGTTGGCCGGCGATCCGGCTGTTTCGGCGCTGATTGCCGCGCCCGGTAATCCGGGGATCGCCTCGGTTGCCGAGCTGCGGCCCGTCAATGCCTCCGACCCTTCCGCGGTGGCCGCGTTGGCCGTGGAGACTGCCGCCGACCTGGTCGTGATCGGGCCGGAGGCGCCGCTCGTCGCCGGTGTCGCCGATGCGGTACGCGCCAAGGGCATCGCCGTGTTCGGCCCGTCGGCCGAGGCCGCCCAGTTGGAGGGCTCGAAGGCGTTCGCCAAGGACGTGATGACCGCCGCCGGTGTGCCGACCGCCCGGGCGTACGTCTGCACGGACGAGGAGAGCACCGCGCGGGCGCTTGACGAGTTGGGCGCCCCGTACGTGGTGAAGGACGACGGGCTGGCCGCCGGCAAGGGCGTCGTGGTGACCGACGACCGGTCCGCCGCGTTGGCGCACGCCGCGGAGTGCGGCCGGGTCGTGGTCGAGGAGTTCCTCGACGGCCCGGAGGTCAGCCTGTTCGTGGTCACCGACGGCGAGGCGGCGCTGCCGCTGCTGCCCGCACAGGATTTCAAGCGGATCGGCAACGGCGACACCGGCCCGAACACGGGCGGCATGGGCGCGTACGCGCCGCTGCCCTGGGCCCCGTCCGACCTGGTGGACGGTGTGATGCGCGACGTGGTCCACCCGACCCTCGCCGAGATGCGCCGCCGGGGCAACCCGTTCGCGGGCCTGCTCTACGTGGGCCTCGCGATGACGGCGACCGGCCCCCGGGTGATCGAGTTCAACGCGCGTTTCGGTGACCCGGAGACCCAGGTCGTGCTCGCCCTGCTGGAGACCCCGTTGGGCGGGCTGTTGCACGCGGCGGCCACCGGCACGCTGGCCGAGCACCCGCCCCTGCTGTGGCGGGACGGCAGCGCGGTCACCGTGGTGCTCGCCGCGCAGGGCTACCCGGCGGCGCCGCGCACCGGCGACGTGATCACGGGCGCGGATCGGCCGGGCATCATCCACGCGGGCACCGCCCGCCGGGCCAGCGACGGCGCGTTGCTGTCCGCCGGCGGCCGGGTCCTCTGCGGTACGGCCACCGGCCCCGACCTGGCGACCGCCCGGGATGCCGCGTACGCGCTGGTGGGCGGCGTGGAGCTGGCCGGTTCGCAGCACCGCACCGACATTGCCGCCGCCGCGATCGACGGCCGGATCACCATCCCGGCCTGAGCGGGGCCCGGCCTGAGCGGCTGAGTGGTCGTCAGCCGTAGTAGCGGCGTAGTTCCCCGGCGAGCACCTTGCCGGTGGCGTTGCGGGGCAGGTACTTCACGAAGACCACGTCCCGCGGTACGGAGAACCGGGCCAGATAGTGCCGGACGTACTCCCGGACCGCCTCGGGGTCGAGGGTCTCGCCGGGGTGCAGGGCGAGGAACGCGGCCAGTCGCTGCCCGTACTCGGGATCGGGTATGCCGATCACGGCGGCCTCGCGTACCTGCGGTAGTTGGGCGAGGAGGTCCTCCACCTCGGAGGGGAAGACGTTCTCGCCGCCGGAGACGATCATGTCGTCGGCCCGGCCGTCGACGAAGAGCAGCCCGTCGGCGTTGAGTCGACCGAGGTCGCCGGTGTCGAGCAGGCCGTCGCGTGTCTCCCGGCTGGCACCGGAGGTGTAGCCCTCGAAGAGCATCTCGTTGCCGACGAAGATGCGGCCGACCTGTCCCTGCGGGACCGGCTGGCCGTCGGTGTCCAGCATCTCCAGGCGGGTGCCGTGCGGCGGTCGGCCGGCCGTGGTGGGTGCCTGGCGCAGGTCCGGGGGGCCGGCGATGGACGCCCAGGAGACCTCGGTGGAGCCGTAGAGGTTGTAGAGGACGTCTCCGTACGTGTCCATGAACTTCGGGGCGAGCCCGCCCGGCAGGGCCGATCCACTGACCGCGACGACCCTGAGCGGGGGGCGTGGGTCCGGTGGGGGCACTTCCAGCAGCCGTTGGAGCATCACGGGTACGGCGAAGAGGGCGTCGCAGCGGTGTGTCACGAGCGCGGCGAGCGTGGCGGCCGGGTCGAAGCGGCGGTGCAGCACGATTGTGGCCCGCAACGCGAAGCACACCTGGAGGGCAGCGAATCCCCAGGTGTGGAAGATCGGGGCGGCGATCAGCACCCGGTCCTTGGCGTGCAGGGGGATGCGGTCGATGATGGACACGAGCGGTCCGAAGCCGCTGGGTGTGGGCCGGCGGGCACCCTTGGGCGCCCCGGTGGTACCCGAGGTGAGCACGATGATCCGGCCGTCGCGCTCCGGCGGGTGCAGCTCGCCGGGCAGCGCTCCGGCGACCAGCTCCTCGCGCGCGCGTTCGTCGAGGCGGGGCAACTCGGCGGGGAGGCCGAGGACCCGTTCGGCGAACTCGTCGTCGTGCACCAGCAGCCGCAGTCGCTGCTCCTCGGCGACGGTGGACAGCTGGGCGGCGGAGAGCCCGGTGTTGACCAGGACCGCGTCGACGCCGAGCAGGGTCGCCGCGACGATCGTCTCGATCAGTCCGTGATGGTTGCGGCACAGCACGCCGATCCGGTCGCCGGCCTGTACGCCGAGCCGGGACCGCATGGACCGGGCCATGCGTTCGGCCCGGTCGAGGAGCGCCTGGTAGGTCAGCTCGACGCCGTCCTCGTCGATGATCGCCGGCCGGCCAGGGTCTCGGGCGGCTGCCTGGCGTAGTTCGCCGGCGAGGCTCCAACCCCAGGTGCGCAGCGCGTTGAGCTGCGAGGCGATCCGGACCGGGCGGCCCGGGTTGAGCAGGCCGCGCCTGGTCAGCGTGGTGACGATGAACGGCAGGTCCATGCCGCAGACCTCCTAGGGGTGGTACGCGGACGGGCAGTCGATGTCCCCGCCCGTCAGGGTGTCGTCCCTTGATCATGCACCGGGCGTGGCTGGAGGCCCAGTCGGCGTCGGCGTGGGGTGATGAAGACGGCACGGATCGTGGAATCCGCTGCCCCGCGAAGCCGCCGTGGTCGGCGTGACCACGAGTCGAGTCTCGCGTGGCCGTGGATCAAACAATGTGAAAGCGAAATGGTGCCATTGCTGGGAATTGACAGGCAATCGCCTCGGGCGAGCCGGAGCCGGAGCCGTTCAGTGAACATAAACAGTTCTTCCAGACCGCCCGCGTACGTTCGGGAACGAAGGCCTGCGATGGAAAGGGCGTCGAGCGCTTCCATCGCCCAAGTAGCGCTTCCGAATATGTGGAGGTTCAGTGAACCTGTTGAAAAGGCGTACTCTTGCCGCAGGGACGGGAATTGTCGTAGCCGTGACCGGCTCCCTCTTCGCGATTTCTTCGCCTGCCTCGGCGGACTACGCGTGCCCGGCGAGGCAGGTGTGCTTCTTCCAGGACAAGGACGGCCACGGAAGCCCGGCCACGCTGGCGGGTCTGGTCCAGGGTGGCGGCGGCGTCGCCAACTTCTCTGATCACAAGTTCCACAACGGTGTGAACCTCAATGACCAGGCGTCCTCCGTCTTCAACAACACGAATCAGTACCTGGGGGTCTACGAGCACAACAACTACGGGGGGCGGTGGCAGCGGGTCAAGCCCTACGGGTGGGCCAATTTCGGGGGTGACGTCAAGAATGACAGCGCCTCGTCCGCCCGGTTCGTCGACGAGGGATGCACGCCCGGGCCGGAGTGGTGCATCTAGGCGCCCAGGTCTTATCGTCGCGACCCAGCGGTAGAGCGAGGGCCGGAATACCCGGCCCTCGCTCTACCACCCCTACGGTCAGCGGATCTGCATGCCGGAGATCGCCCGGGAGATGACCAGTCGCTGGATTTCGGACGTACCCTCGAAAATGGTGTAGATCTTGGCGTCGCGGTACCAGCGCTCGACGGGGTGGTCGCGCAGGAAGCCGGCCCCGCCGAGCAGTTGCACCGCCTTCTCGGTGACCGACACCGCCACCTCGCCGGCCTTGAGCTTGGACATCGAACCCTCACCCGCGGTGAACGGGCGGTTGTTGCGACCCATCCAGGAGGCACGCCAGACCAGCAGCCGGGCGGCGTCGATCTCCATCCGCATGTCGGCAAGCGCGAACGCGACGGCCTGGTTCTCGATGATCGGTCGTCCGAACTGGACCCGGTCCCTGGCGTAGTCCAGGGCGTACTCGTAGGCGGCCCGGGCCACGCCGAGCGCCTGCGCGCCCACCGTGGGTCGGGAGAGCTCGAAGGTACGCATCGCGGCCTGTCCGGTGGCCCGTTGCCCGGAGCGGGCCCGGTCCAGGCGTTCCAGGAGGGCGTCGCGTCCGCCGAGCAGGCAGCGGCCGGGTACGCGTACGCCGTCGAGGAAGACGTCGGCGGTGTGCGACGCGCGCAGGCCGAGTTTGCGCAGCTTGCGGGTCGCGGCCAAGCCGGGGGTGCCGGGCGGTACGACGAACGCCGCCTGCCCCCGGGAGCCGAGCGCGGGGTCGACGGAGGCGGTGACCACGTGCACTCCGGCGATGCCGCCGTTGGTGGCGTACGCCTTCTGACCGGTGAGCACCCACTCGTCGGTGGCCTCGTCGTAGACGGCCCGGGTACGCATCGCGCCGACGTCGGAGCCGGCCTCCGGCTCGCTGGTGCAGAACGCGGCGACGGCCGGCGAGTCGACGTCGCCGAAGCACTGCGGCACCCACTCGACCAGCTGGTCGGGGGTGCCGGCGCCGTAGATGGCGGCGACGGCGAGCGAGGTGCCGAAGATGCTCAGGCCGATGCCGGCGTCACCCCAGAAGAGTTCCTCACTGGCGATCGGCAGGGAGAGCCCGGTCGGGTCGGCCCAGCAGGTGGCGAGGAACTCGAAGCCGTAGAGGCCGACCTTGGCGGCTTCCTGGATCACCGGCCAGGGGGTGTCCTCGCGTTCGTCCCACTCGGCGGCGGCCGGGCGCACGACCTCGGCGGCGAAGCCGTGCACCCAGTCGCGTAGATCCCGCTGTTCCTCGTTCAGGTCGAGCGAGAACTCGGCCATGTCAGGCCTTGGGGATGTCGAACAGGTTGGCGATGTTGGCGGCGAGGCCGAGGTCGCCCTTCGCCTTCAGCTTGCCGGTCATGAACATCATCACCGGGTTGGCCCCACCGGAGACGATCTTCAGGAACTCGACCGGACCCATGGTGAGGCTCAGCTTCGGGTCGTGCTGCGGGGTCTCGTTCACCTGGCACTTGCCGTCGGCGACGACCACCTCGTAGGTGTCGCTGCCGCCGTCCGGGCGACCGGTGATGATCCAGTGGATGACCGCGTTCGTGGAGCCGGCCCGGTCCGCGCGGAACAGCGACGGCATCCGGCCGAACACCTCGCCCAGGACCTTGCCGCGCAGGTCGCCGGCCATCACCTGGGCGATCTTGTCATCCGGGGTGGACTTGACCAGCTGGGCGAACTCCTTGGGGCCGACGTTGGCGAAGTTGGCCGGGTCGAAGTCAGTCATCAGGTGCGCCTTCCGGAAGATTTGGCTACTCGTGCGTAACCCTACGCACGAGTAGGTATGCTCGCAAGGTGTCCAGCGTCCCCGCCTTCAAGCGCCTGCCGCGCGCTGTCCGCGAGCAGCAGATGCTCGACGCGGCGGTCAAGGTCTTCTCCCGACGTGGCTTCCACGCCGCCAGCATGGACGAGATCGCGGAGGACGCCGGCATCTCCAAACCCATGGTGTACGCCTACCTCGGCACCAAGGAGGAGCTGTTCGTCGCCTGTCTGCACCGGGAGGGGACCCGGATGATGCAGGCCATCGCCGGGGCGGCGGCTCCCGACCTGCCGGCGGACGAGCGGCTCTGGCGTGGGCTGCGGGCGTTCTTCGGCTTCGTGGGCGCACACCGCGACGGCTGGGCGGTGCTCTACCGGCAGGCCCGGGGCGAGCAGCCGTTCGCCGGCGAGCTGGCCACCATGCGGGCCCGGCTGGTCGAGGTGGTCGCCGGAATGCTCGACCACGCGCTGCGCGAAGAGGGCCGCGAGATCGCCGCCGTCGACCTGGAGGTCGTCGCGTACGCCCTGGTGGGGGCGACGGAGTCGCTTGCCGACTGGCTCGCGGACCACCCGGAGGCGGACCCGGAGAAGACGGCCACCCGGATGATGAACGTGGCCTGGCTCGGTGCCGCCCAACTCCTGCACGGCGTCACCTGGCGTCCGCCGGCCGACTGACGGCCCCGGCGGAGACAGCGTCGCTGCCCGGCTCGCCGGCCCGCGCCGCACGACGCCGGTTGCGGAGCCAGCGGACCACCTCGACGACCACCGTCACCGTCAGGGCGAGGCCCAGACCCAGCAGGAGACCACGCAGCGGGTCCTGCTCGAAGGCCAGTCCGCCCAGGTAGCCGACCAGCGCCGAGTAGAGCCCCCACGAGCTGGCGGCCAACGCGTCGAAGACCAGGAACCGTCGCCGGGGATAGCGCATCGCACCCATGGTGAGGGTGACCGCGGTCCGGCCGCCCGGAACGTAGCGGGCCACGGTGAGGATCAGCCCGCCCCGGGTGGCGATCCCCCGACGGGCCCGGTCGATGGCGGCTCGGCGTCGACCGTCGGGCGGCAGCCGGTCGAGCAGCCGGGTGCCGCCGCCCCGCCCGATGGCGTACGAGATGTGGTCGCCGACAAGCGCCCCGACGGCGGCCACCAGGATCACCGCCGGCAGGTACGGCGCTCCGGAAGCCGCGAACACCCCCGCGGTGATCACTGCCGTCTCGCTCGGCACCACCGGGAAGAAACCGTCCAGCACCGCGATCGCGAAGATCGCCAGGTACACCCAGGGCGAGGACATCGTGTCGTGCAGCAGGTCGAGTAGATCCATTATCCCGATGCTGGTGGGGGCGGCGTTGGCCGACATCGGCCAGCGGTCAGGTGGGCGCCACTACTTAGGTAGCCGCCGGCCCGGACTGCGGGTCGGGGTCATCCCCCACCTCACCCGGGTACGCCGCTGCGGGGCGACCCGATCCGCCGGCCGCGCCCTAGGCTCGCTGGGTGGCATCCAGCGCCGTCGCTCTCCGGCAGGTCGTCCATCGGTACGCCCCGCCGCTGCTCGCCGTCCTGGTCGCCGTAGCCGTCTGGGCCAGCGCGACCGGGGACATCGGTGTCCGCTCGCCGCTGCCGGGCGCGGTCGTACTGCTGATCGCGCTGGGCTCCGCGTGGGCCGCCGGCACGGTCCGGACCCGTCGCTGGCCGTTGTTCCTGGCCGCGGCGGTCGGCTGGTTGGTGCTCGCCGCGGCGGCCGCCGGGGTGCTGGCCTCGTACCAGGCGGGTCTGCGGCTGCGCGGTCGCCAACTCGCCGGCTACCTCGCCGGGGCGGCCCTGGTGCTGACCGGCGGGGTGCTGGTCGGGCTGGCGGTGGGTGGCGTCCGCCGGATCACCACCGCCGCCACCGGCAACGTGCTGCTGCTCGCCGCCTGCCTGGTGGGGCTTCCGTTGGTCTTCGGTCTCTGGGTGCGGGCCCGCCAGGACACGCTCGCCGCTTTGCGGGACCGGGCCGAGCGGCTGGAACGCGAGCAGGAGGCCCGCGCCGACCGGGTCCGCGCCGAGGAGCGGACCCGGATCGCCCGGGAGATGCACGACGTGGTGGCGCACCGGGTCTCGCTGATGGTGGTGCATGCCGGGGCGCTGGAGGTGACCGCCGTGGACCCGGGGACCGTCGAGGCGGCCGCGCTGATCCGGACGACCGGCCGGCAGGCGCTCACCGACCTGCGCGAGGTGCTGGGTGTGCTGCGCCAGGCCGGACCGGCCGTGACGCCGGAGCGAGGGCTCGACACGTTGGACGAGTTGATCGGGGAGTCCCGTGCCGCCGGGCTGCGGGTGTCCCGGCGGGACGAGGGCGTGCCGACGGCACTGCCCGCGACGCTGGGGCGTACCGCGTACCGGGTGGTCCGGGAGGCGCTGACCAACGTGCGCAAGCATGCGGCCGACGCCGAGACGACCGTCTGCCTGCGCTACCTGCCCGACGGGCTGGAGGTGCTGGTCCGCAACGGCCCGTCCGAGGGCGGGTCGACGCTGCCCGGTGCCGGGCAGGGGCTGCTCGGGCTGCGGGAGCGGGTGGAGCTGCTCGGCGGCCGGTTGGAGGCGACTCCCGTGAACGGCGGCTTCCTGGTCAGGGCCCTGATCCCGCTGGCGGGTGCGGCGTGATCCGGGTGGTGGTGGTGGACGACGAGCAACTGCTCCGTGCCGGGCTGCGGCTGATCCTCGAAGCGGCGGAGGACATCACGGTCGTCGGTGAGGCAGCGGACGGCGCTGGCGCGTTGGAGCAGGCCCAGCGGTTACGCCCCGACGTGGTGTTGCTCGACGTGCGGATGCCGGGCGTCGACGGGTTGACCGTCGCGCCCGAGGTGGTCGCCGTCGGCCCGAAGGTGATCATGTTGACCACCTTCGACCTCGACGAGTACGTGCACCGGGCGCTGCGGGCCGGCGCGGTCGGCTTCCTGCTCAAGGACACCCCGCCCCGCGAGTTGGCCGCCGCGGTTCGCACGGTGGCCGCCGGGAACGCGATGCTCGCCCCGACGGTGACCCGGCGTCTGATCAGCTCGTTCGCCGAGCGCGGTCCGGACCGCCGGGACGCGGCCCGTGCGCGGCTCGCACCGCTGACCGAGCGGGAGCTGGCGATCGTCCGGGAGGTGGCGCGCGGGCACGGCAACGCGGAGATCGCCCGGCGGCTGACGATGAGCGAGGCAACCGTCAAGGCACACGTCAGCCGGTCGCTGGCGAAACTCCACGCCGGCAACCGGGTGCAGTTGGCCATCCTGGTGTACGACGCCGACCTGCTGTGACGGGCGCGGGGTCAGTGGCGGGAGGAGGCGTGGCGGCGGACCCTGCGACGTAGCCACCGGATCCCCTCCAGCCCGAACGTGACGACCACCGAGATTCCCACCCCGACCAGCAGACCCTTCACCGGATCGCGTTCGAAAGCCAACCCGCCGAAGTAGCCGAGCAGTCCGCAGTACAGCGCCCAGGTGATCGCGCCGATGCTGTCGTACAGCAGGAATGACCGGCGGGGATAGCGCACCGCGCCCATGGTGAGGGTGACGGCGGTCCGCCCGCCCGGCACGTACCGGCTGGTGGTCAGGATGACTCCGCCGCGCCGGTCCACGGCCCGACGGGCCCACTCGGAGCTGGCCCGCCGGCGGCTGCCGTCGGGGAGGCGGGCCAGTCGGCGGGCGCCCCCGCCCCGCCCGATGGCGTACGAGACGTGGTCGCCGATCAGCGCGCCGGTGGCGGCGGTCACGATCACCAGGGTCAGGCTGGGATGCCCCCCGCTCGCCGAGAGCACTCCCGCGGTGATCACCGCCGCCTCGCCCGGCACCGCGGGGAAGAACGCGTCGACCGCGGTGAGCCCGAAGATCACCAAGTAGACCCACGGCGACGTGACCGTCCCACGGAGGAGGTCGAGCAGGGCGTCCATGCCCCCATGCTTGCCGGGCGCGACCTACCCGGTGGGCGAGTCGCCGGATCACGGCCCCGACTTGTCAGTCGGCGTGCACCAGGGCGGGTGGGGTGAGCAGTGGACCGCACGGGGTCTTGTCGTCGGCGGTGGGGCCGTGCGAGGTCAGCGCCACCTGAGTGTCCAGCTCCGTGCCTATCGCCTCGGCCCAGTCCGTCGGTGGCTCGTCGTACACCGGGCGGGAGCGCAGCAGGCGCGCGGTGAGTGCGGCCTGCCGGTCCAGATCCCCGGGAGGGCCGGGGGTGAGCCGGTCGGTGGTGTCGTAGCGGCGGCAGATCCGCAGGTCGGGGCCGGCGAGGTCGAGGTGGGTGAGCGCCAGGCCGTCGACGCCGCCGGCCGCGGCGAGGGCGTACCGGTGGGCGACCGCGTCGAAGTGGCCGAACCGGAAACGGCCCTGCCAGGGGTTCGTCGGGTTGTGCGGGTCGGCGAGCGGCAGGGCCGGGTCCTCGGTCACCAGTGGGCCGGCGCCGTGTCGGGTGGTGACGATCCGCAGCACCCCGAGCCGGGTCAGGTCGCCGGTCAGCCCCGCCTCGGCGAGCAGCCTGTCGGCGTTGGCGAACGTGGTGGTGCTCCACGTGGTGTACGGGTGGAAGCCGTGCCACTCGTCGAGCAGCACGCCCTGCGCGCCCTCGAAGACGCAGGTCCCGGCGCGCAGCGCCCCGGCGAGCCAGCTCTCGTCGACGATGACGACCCGCCCGGCGAACCCGGTGAACGCGGGCAGGCAGTCTTCGACCGGCGGCGCGTCCAGCGGGCCGAGCTCGGCGGTCAGCCGGTCCCGCAGGGCGGTCAGTCGGCGGCGCAGCAGACCCGGGCTGCGGCAGTCGGCGACCCGGGGCGCGTCGTCCGGGTGGGCGAGACCGTACGCGACGGCCTCGCCCACCCCCAGCCCGCAGGAGCCGTGCCGGTCGGCGCCCCGGGCGATCTCCCGGGCCCGGTTGGCGGCCCGGTGGTACGGGGTGGCGAGCAGTGCGTCCCCGTCGACTGTCAGCCGGTCGAGCGCGTCGGGCACCCCGACCGTGGCGAGATGGTCGGCCTCGGCGGCCAGTGCCAGCGGGTCCACCACCACGTGCCGGGACAGGTGCGTACCGACACCGGGGTGGAACGTGCCCGCGCCGAACTGCGCGAACGTGTGGTGTCGCCCGTCGCGCAGCACGACGTTGTGCGCCGCCTGCGCGCCCCCGTTGAAGCGGACCACCGTGTGCACCTGGCGGGTGGCGCAGAGCCAGTCCACGACCGTGCCCTTGCCGGCGTCGCCGTAGCCGAGGTCGACCACCGCCACGTGCCTCACAGCCGGGTCACCCCGCCGGTGGTGTCGCGGAACGCCGGCAGCGTCGACACCTCGGCTCGCCGTCCCCGGCCGAGGCGGGCCAGGGCCTTCGACACGGTGCCGGTGGCGCTGGAACCGGCGTGGTCCAGGTGGCGCAGGCCCTCGTCCAGGTCGATGGCCTGCTCGCCGAGCCCGATGGTGAGTGCGATGGTCTCGCAGACCGCGTCCAGGTCGTCGAGCACGACGGCGTTCTGCCCGAGCAGGTCCCGCCAGAAGTCGAGCACCGTGGCGTTGCCGGCGTAGTGGCTGCCGGCGGGGAGTAGGTAGTAGGTGTCCCAGCGGCGCGTCACCTCGTCGACGACCTGCCGCAGCGGCACGTCCTCGCCCAGGTCGTCGCCGATCAGGCCGGCCACCTCACGGGCCTTGACCTGCGGGTACGCCAGCTCGTCGCCGATGATGAACAGGTAGCCGCGCCGGCCGCGCTTCTCCCAGTTGTCGGTGACCGTGTGCCGGGCCATGAAGTACAGGGCCAGCTCGTACGACTCGCTCATCTGCCCGCCGCCACCGCCCTCCAGCACGATCCGGCCGAGGTCGTCGTCCATCCGGTTGTCCGACTCGAACTGGCCGACCTGGAGCGGCACCCGATCGCAGGTGGCGTCGCCGATCGCACCGAACATGATCTGCGGGTCGCTGGCGTACCCCTGCCGTTGCAGCAGCCCGAGCAACTGCGGCAGCTTGGTCTGCAGGGCGCGCGGCACCCTGCGCATCGAGCCGGTTACGTCGAAGAGCACCGCGATGGGCGTCGACTGCGGGTGCTCGTCGGAGTCGCGGCTCTCCCGGCTCGCGTCGCGGGGGTCGAGCGCGGGGTGCACGGTTCGCGCGCCGCTGTCGCTGTAGGAGAACGCGCTGCTGCCGGTGGAGCGCCGGTAGCGGTCGGCGGCGTCGTACACGTCGGTGGACCAGATTCCACTGCCCATGACAGCTCCTTAGGGGGTGAGGGTGAAGGGTCGGAAGGTGCGCGGCCCGTAGAGCCGGTCCAGCACCTGGTCGAGTTCGCGCAGCAGAAGCCAGGCGTCGTCGGGCCGGCGGTCCAGGTGCCGCTGCCGGCAACCCCGCGCGAAGGTGTGCAGTTCGCGGGGCGCACGCGGCCCCATCAGCCAGCTCATGCAGCGGCTGGCCATGGCGATGTCGGTGCCCGGGCCACAGGGCCGCCTGTGGAGGACCTCCTCCGGGTACCACTCCTCCTGGCCGGGCACCAGGGCCGGAATCGTGCTGCCCACGGCCGCGGAGAAGCACCAGTCGACGAGCACGACGCCGTGGGCGTCCGGCTCGATCAGCACGTGTCGCGGCAGGACCGCGCCGTGCACCAGGCCCGCCCGGTGGGCCAGGCCGAGCACCACCAGCAGCCGCCGCCACATCCAGGCCACGTCGCGGGCGTCCAACCCGTCGGGGTACGCGCGCCGCACCTCGTCCAGGTCGTGCAGGCCGGGCGCGGTGGCGAGCACGGTGATCCGCCGTTCGGCACCGGAGGCGGCGTCGCGGTGCGGGAACTCGTCGATGAGCCGGGGCACGTACGGCAGGTAACGCGGGTCGCCGCGCTCGGCGATGGTGTGCAGCGCGTGTGCCTCGCGGGCCATCAGGTCGTTGTCGGCGGGTCGTCGGGGGAGCTTGAGCAGCCGGTCGGCACCGACGTCGTAGAGGTCGGCCAGGTCACCCGAGTGGGCCGGGGCTCCGAGCCGGTAGTCGCCGAGGACGGTGACCCGCCGGGCCTGCCACCGGGTGGTGACGTGGACGAACGCGTCGAGGGCTTCGGCGCGTACCGCAGGGTCGGTCGGCAGGCGGTCGGGGTGCAGGGCCGCGACCAGCTCGCGGTAGCGGCGGGCCGGCTGGTCCGCGCCGAACAGGTCGGCGTCGGTGCGGGCCGCCGCGACCAGGCCGATGGCCTCGGTCGCCCTCATCGCACCGTCTCCTCACGGGCGGGGCGCAGCAGCGCCGGGTGCAGCAGGCGGGCGTCGCCGGCCCGGTAGAGCCGGGCGCGGGGGCCACCCCGGGAACCACCGCGCTCGGTGCTGGTGCCCGTGCTCTCCACGAAGCCCGGGACGGAGAGCACCTTGCGGTGGAAGTTTCCGGCGTGCAGCGGGTGACCCCAGACCGTCTCGTAGACGGCGCGCAGCTCGCTGATCGTGAACTCGGCGGCCAGGAAGCGCGTGGCGAGCGGGGTGTACTCCAGCTTGGACCGGGCCCGCTCCAGCGCGTCGTCGATGATCCGGCCGTGGTCGAAGGCGAGTTGCCTGCTGGTCAGCGCGGTCACCGGCAGCCAGATCGCCTCGTCGGCGTCGGTGCCGGCGGCCGGATCGGGCAGGTCGGGGGCGAACGCGAGGTGGGCGATCGAGACGACACGCATCCGCGGGTCACGGTCGGGAGCGCCGTAGCTGCCCAACTGCTCCAGGTGTACGCGGCGCAGCCCCTCCCCGCCGAGCCCGGTCTCCTCGGCCAGCTCCCGTCGGGCACCGGCGGTCAGGTCCTCGTCGGGGCGGACGAACCCACCGGGCAGCGCCCAGTGGCCGGCGAAGGGTGCCTCGCCGCGCCGGATCAGCAGCAGGTGCAGCGCGTCGTCGCGGATGGTCAGGGCCACCACGTCGACTGTCACGGCGACCGACGGGTAGTCCCGCGGGTCGTACGCGGCCAGGAACTCCTGCTCGTTCATCGCGTCTCTCTCATTCTGAGAACATCTCGTTGTGAGAACAACTTAGCGCATGCGAGTGCCCCTGCCAAGGGGGCGCTCGTCAGCGCACGGGGCCGGCTGGCCGCGCGTCAGCGCACGAGGCCCGCCAGGTGCGGTCGGCCGCGCGAGTCGTGCAGGGCGAACCCGCCGTCCGGCAGGAGGGTGAAGTTGACAGTGCTCGGCAGCGGTACGGGCAGCTTGAACGCCACCTCGACGGTGCAGGCGTCCGGCAGCCGGGTCTCCAGCGCGGCCAGGCAGCGCGCCTTGCTCCACATGCCGTGCGCGATGGGCCGACGGAAGCCGAACAGCCGCGCCCCGAGCCGGGAGGTGTGGATCGGGTTGTGGTCACCGGAGACCCGCGCGTACTCCGTGCCGACGCGCGGCTCCACCCGCCAACGGGCCGTGGCGGCCGGTGCCGCGGGACGTTCGCTCCGGTCGCGCCCCGCATCGGCCTTGCGCTCCCGACCGAGGTACGTCGAGACGCCGCGCCACACCTCCTCGCCGTCGACCGAGCCGACAAGCACCACGTCCACCTGCCGCCCCCGGTCGTGTGGACGCAGGTTCTCCGCGTACGTCGTGAAGTCGTGGGTCTCGTCGGCGGTGATCGGGCGGCGCGTGGTGATCCGATTGCCGACGTGCACCAGGCCGATCAGCGGAAGGGGAAAGCCCGGCGCGGTCATCAGCCGCAGGGCCAGCGGGAAGCCCAGGACGTGCGGGAACGTCGCGGGCAGCCGGTCGGTGAGCCGGAACCCGCAGACCCGGTCGTAGTCGGCCAGGTGCGCCCGGTCGATCCGCACCCCCGCCACGGCGAACTCGACCGCCGGCAGGTCGACCCCGCGCCGTCCACCGCCGAGGCCGGGCAGCGTGCCGAGCGCGGCCCGCCGGTACAGCGCGCCGGGCGCGGGCATCCGGGGCAGCTCGACGCGGGTCCGGCCGCCCGTTCCGGCCGGACCGTCGCCGCCGAGGTCACCTGTCACCTCGGCTGCCGAGGCGGTCAGGTCGTGGGTCTGCTCGACGCTCGGGTCGGTGCTGGCCGCTTCCGGCCGGCGGATCGCGTCAAGCGTCTCCCGCGAAAGGATCTCGGTCGGGCCCTCGATCAGGTCGTGGACCGACAGGTCGTCGGGTTCCCTCGCGGGCTCTCTCCTCTTCGCCATCACGCCCCCAGCAGACTCTGGCCGCAGACCCGGACCACGTTGCCGCTGACCCCGCCGCTGGCCGGCCAGGCCAGCCAGCCGATCGTCTCGGCCACGTCCTCCGGCAGACCGCCCTGCGCCAGGCTGTTCATCCGTCGGCCCGCCTCGCGGACCACAAGCGGGATGCGCGCGGTCATCCGGGTCTCGATGAAGCCGGGGGCCACCGCGTTGACGCTGATGTTCCGGTCGCGCAGGGCCGGGGCGAGCGAGTCGACCAGGCCGATCACGCCGGCCTTGCTGGTGGCGTAGTTGGTCTGCCCCCGGTTACCGGCGATCCCGGCGATGGAGGAGACGCCGATGATCCGGCCACCGGCCGGGATCAGCTCCCGCTCCAGCAGCACGTCGTTGATCCGCTCCTGACTGGACAGGTTGACGTCGATGACCTGGTCCCACCGGTCGGCGTCCATCCGGCCGAGCGTCTTGTCCCGGGTGATGCCGGCGTTGTGCACCACCACGTCGACCCGGCCGTGTCGGCTTGCCAGGTGGTCGGCGAGCCGGGTCGGCGCGTCCGGCGCGGTCAGGTCGAGTTGCACCGCCGTACCGCCGATGTCGTTCGCCACCGCGGCGAGGGCGTCACCGGCCGCCGGGACGTCCAGGGCTACCACCTGTGCGCCGTCGCGGGCGAGGACCCGGGCGAGGGCCGCGCCGATGCCCCGGGCAGCCCCGGTGACCAGCACGACCTGCCCATCCAGCGGGCGGTCCCAGTCGGCCGGGGCGCTCGCCGCGCCGGTACCCACCCGGATCACCTGCCCCGAGACGTACGCGGACCGGCCGGAGAGCAGAAATCGGACTGTCGATTCGAGGCTGGTGCCGTTGGCGTCGCGAGTTACCTGGACGAGTTGCGCCGTGGTGCCCCGACCGAACTCCTTGCCGATGCTGCGGACCAGCCCCTCCAGGGCGCGCTGTGCCGTCGCCTCGCGCGGCGCCGGGCACTCGCTCGGCGGAGTGCCGAGCACGATCACCCGGCCGCTGGGCAGCAGCGCCCGGGCCTGCGGGTGGAAGAAGTCGTAGAGCTGGCGCAGCTGGGTCGAGTCGGTGACGCCGGTGGCGTCGTACACCAGGGCGCCGAAGCGGTCCTGCGGCGCGGCCGTGCCGGTGTCGCGCAGCTCGACCCCGGCGGCGGTCAGGATCGCGGTGACCGGCTCGGCGAGCCGGCCCCCGCCGGCCGCACCGAGCAGGGCCGGCCCGGTCAGCAGCGGGTCGCCGGGGTGGTGTCGGCGCAGTCGCGGCGGGTCGGGCAGCCCGAGGCGCTTGACCAGCGTTCGGCCGGCGGCCGATTGGACGAAGCTCGCGTACCTGTCGGTCATGGGCGTAGCCTACTGGCGAGTAGGGTTCGAGCAACACTTGTCGAGGAGGCGGATCGTGCAGAGCATCCGGCGGGTTGCGGTCATCGGGGGCAACCGCATCCCCTTCGCCCGTTCCAACTCCCGCTACGCGGACGCGTCCAACGCGGATCTGCTCGGCGCGGCGCTGGACGGCCTGATCGCCCGCTACGGGCTGGCCGGGCAACGCGTCGGCGAGGTGGTGGCCGGCGCGGTGCTCAAGCACTCCCGCGACTTCAACCTCACCCGCGAGGTGGTGCTCGGCTCCCGGCTCGACCCGCACACCCCCGCGTACGACATCCAGCAGGCCTGCGGCACCGGCCTGGAGGCGGCCATCCTGGTCGCCAACAAGATCGCCCTCGGTCAGCTCGACGTCGGCATCGCCGGCGGTGTCGACACCACCTCCGACGCGCCGCTCGCGGTCAACGAGGACATGCGGCGCACACTGCTCAAGCTGAACTCGGCCCGGACCCTCGGCCAGCGGGTGAAGATCGCCGCGAAGCTGCGCCCGCTCCAGCCGTTCAAGCCGGAGATCCCGCGCAACGCCGAACCGCGTACCGGCCTGTCCATGGGTGACCACGCCGCCCGTACCGCCGTGCAGTGGCAGATCGAGCGGCGCGCGCAGGACGAGCTGGCGCTGCGCTCGCACCAGCGGCTCGCCGCCGCGTACGACAGGGGTTTCTTCGACGACCTGATGACGCCCTACCTGGGGCTCACCCGCGACCAGAACCTCCGCCCCGACAGCACCCTGGAGAAGCTCGGCTCGCTCAGGCCGGTCTTCGGCACCCGTGGCCCGGACGCCGAGCAGGCCACCATGACCGCCGGGAACTCGTCGCCGCTCACCGACGGCGCGTCCACAGTGCTGCTCGCGTCGGAGGAGTGGGCGCGGGAACACAGCCTGCCGGTGCTTGCCTGGTTCAGCTGGTCGGAGACGGCGGCCGTGGACTTCGTGCACGGCGAGGAGGGGCTGCTGATGGCCCCCGCGTACGCGGTGCCGCGGATGCTGGCCCGTGCCGGGCTGACGTTGCAGGACTTCGACTACTACGAGATCCACGAGGCGTTCGCCTCGCAGGTGCTGGCCACCCTCGCCGCCTGGGAGTCGCCGGAGTTCTGCAAGGACCGGCTCGGCCTGGACGCTCCGTTGGGAGCGATCGACACCGATCGGCTCAACGTCAACGGCTCCTCGCTGGCCGCCGGGCACCCGTTCGCCGCCACCGGCGGCCGGATCGTGGCCACGCTGGCCAAGCTGCTGGCCTCCAAGGGCAGCGGACGCGGGCTGATCTCCATCTGCGCGGCCGGCGGCCAGGGCGTGACGGCGATCCTGGAGCGCTGAACCGCCCCGACGGCCGACGCCCGCCACGGATCGTCGTGACGGGCGCCGGCGCGTGGTGGATCAGCTGAGGACGAAACGCTCGCCCGAGCCGATCGAGGTGCGGTCGGCGGTCAATGGTGACGACCCCAGGCCCGCGCTGACGTAACGGTTGTTGACTGTCGCCTTGAGGCTGACCGTCCCGTTCGTGTTGCGGACCAGCGTGAACGTCCCCCAGGGGCTGACCAGGCCGCTGGCGTTGATCAGCGGCAGGGCGCCGGCGTTCGGCGCGAACACGAAGCGGTTGTTGGCGTGCGCGAACAACGCCACCTTGCCGTCTCCGAGATCGACGAAGTCGAACCGCTGGTTCTTGTCGAGGACGGAACTGCTGGCGATCAGCGGCTTCGACGCGGCGGTGTCGGCGGTCACGAACCGCTTGACGGTCGCGGTCCGCAGGGTCCGGTTGGCGTCGGCGAGGTTCACCCGGTGGAACCTCTCCGCGTAGGTGACCGCATAGGTGCTGGTGCGCAACGCGTCACCGGGGTTGTACACACTGACGTACCGGCCGTTGGATGCTTTGAGGCTGAAGCTGCCGTCGGTGTAGCGGGTGACGGTGAACGTCTCGTTCGGGCCCACCGACGAACTGCCCGCCGAGAGCACGTCGACCGCCAAGAGGTCCGGACTCACGTAGGCGCCGGTGCGGTGGGCCAGCAGCGCCACCTGGTTGGTGCCGACGTTCACCAGGTCGAACGCATCGGCCGGCGCGAGGGACGTGCGGTCGGCGACCAGAACGGGGCTCTGGTGTGCCGCGTTGCCGACACCGAGATAGTGGTTGTGGGCCAGGGACAGCAGACCGATCGTGCCGGCGCTGGGCAGGAAGCTCACGCTGTACGCCCTCGCCGCCGTCATGGTGTCCGCGAGGGTGGCGGTGACCGTGACCCGGAACGTCCCGTGCGAGCCGTACTGGTGTCGGGCCACCGGCCCGGGCTGGGTCACGACCGTCCCGTCACCGAAGTCGAACCGGTAGGACACGACGGGCGTGAAGCCGGCCCGGGTGGCCGAGGCGTCCGCGGTGACCCACCCGGTCCCGGGCTCCTGGGTCAGGGCTGCCAGCACGACCGGAGCGGGAAGCGATTCGTGCGTGCCGCGGTCGGCCCAGGGAACGGGCCCGGTTCCCGTGTTCGCCCTCGACGGGTCGTCGCCGCGACTGCGGCCCAGGACGTCCGTCGCCGGGAAGCCAGGAGCAGCCGAGTTCGCCGAGTCGACACGCCCCCACTCGCTGGAGTCGTAGCTGTCGTGGGCGCCCTGTCCGGAGGCGGCCTGGAACTCCTCCAGGGTCATCGGCCGGTCCCAGGCGTAGCCGGTGGACTTACCGGTGTTGTTGTAGTCGACGACAGTCTTTCCGCGCGACTCGGCGTACACCCCGATCTCCACGCCGTCGGTCGAGGACGACGCACAGAGACCCGTGTTGTTGGGGCCGCCGTTCCTGATGACCACGTTGTTCTGGACCGAGATGCGGTCGGACGTGCCGTCGACACGGACACCGTTGCCACAGCGATCCTGCACGAGGTTGTTGCTGACGGCGGTGCCGATCGCCCCCCGGATCTGGATGCCGTCACCGTAGCCGCGGTTGATCTGGTTGTTGGCAATCACGGTGTCGATCGCACCCGGCCGGACGGCGATGGCCGTCCCACGGAAGCCGGCCACAGTGCTCGCGAGGATCCTGGTGTCAGCAGCCTCGACGTCGATTCCCACGCCCGCTCCGGCGTCGGCGTCGCTGTTGCTGAAGGTGGCCTTGGTGATGGTCACCCCACTGCTCGCCGCGTCCAGGAACAGGCCCGTGGCAAGCCGTGTGCCGACGCCGATGGCACCCCGTACGGTCACTCCGGTCACTCCGGACAGCCGGAACGCGGGGTGGGTCGATGCTCCGGTGGCACTGACGCCGACATCGTCGAGGACGATGCCGTCGGAGTCCTCGATGTCGACGGCCGGTGCCTCCATGGTGCCGACGATGCGGAAGCCCTTGATGGTGACGTGGCTCTGGTGGTGGACGACGGCACCGGCGGTCGGCCCGGTGAGCCGGACGAAACCGTTGGTGGCGGACACGCCCGCGAGGATGGTGATCGGCCGTTCCGCCGTGCCGGAGACGGGAACGCTGAACCGTTCCGCGTATGGCCCGCCGTCGACCGTCACGGTCTGGCCCGGGCCGACTCTGGCGACGGCCGCCCCGATGGTGCAGAAGGGCTGGTCGACTGCGCCGACACCGGTGTCGGTGCAGCGCTCGGGGACGAGGTTGTTGACGTACAGGACGGTGGTCTCGGCGAGGGCGGGGCTAGCGGACGGCAGTAGCGTGCCGCCGAGCAGCGCGATCGCCGCGAGCCCGGCGAGGCGTGATGTGCGCATACGGTGTCTCTCACAGCGAAGGGAGACGGCCGGGATCGGCCGGAGAAACCAGATCATGGCGTATTCGCCGTCTCCTGTCCGCCCTGTCGGGCAACGCAACGACAACGGGTCGGGTCAGCGACGGCAGAAACTCCGACGGGCGGGCAACCTCGCCGCCGTGACGCTTCGTCCCCTGCACATGAGACGAAGAAGTGCCCGCCGGACGGCTACCACCGGCGCGCGGACAAGGTGGACCTGATGGCGCCAACGAGATGCGGCGATCGTGCTGGCGCTGGCCGCGTGAGCGGGTACCCGCACCGGGCGGGAGGCACCCCAGGGTGAACCAGGCTGACGAGGACGAGTACCGACAGTTCGTCGCGGTCCGGCTGGAGCCGCTACGCCGTACGGCGTACCTGCTGTGCCGGGACTGGCACACCGCCGACGACCTGGTTTCCATCACCATCGGCAAGCTCTACCGGCACTGGCGGCGGGTCCGCGCGGCGGAGAACGTCGACGCGTACGTGCGGGGGATGCTCACCAACGCGTGGCTGGATGAGCGGCGCCGACCGTGGCGACGGGAGCGGGCCACCGACGAGCTGCCCGAGCAGGCCGAGGTGGATCTGCCCCGGATGGATCTGGTCGACCGGGCCGCGTTGATGAAGCTGCTCCAGGAGTTGCCCCCGCGACGCCGGGCGGTGATCGTCCTCCGCTTCTACTGCGACCTTTCGGTCGAGGAAACCGCCCACGCCTTGGGCATCAGCACGGGGACCGTGAAGAGTCAGGCGTCCCGCGGCCTCGACACCCTCCGTGCCCTCGCCCAGGCACCGTCGCGTCGCACCAGTGAGGAGTGGGCATGAGCTACCGGCAGGTTCTGGACGAGGCGATCGGCGATTCCCCGGTCTCCGGCGTTGACGTCGAGCGGGTGATTCGGCGTGAGCGGCGGGCGCGGTCGCGCCGCTGGGGTGCCGGCGCAACGGCCGCCGCGGTGCTGACGGTTGTCGCGGCGGTGACGGTGCTGACTCCGGGAAGCGTGCCGAAGACCGGGGATCCCGCCGGTCCGACGATCACCACCACGCCCGGCACACCGGAGGACAAGGCCCGTATCGACCGGGCCGTCGTCGCCGCCGTCGCTCGGGAGGCACCGGCCGTGACGTGGGTCCGCCCCTTCGGTGTCCCCGACCCTGACCGCCCCCTGCCCCCATCGTCCTTCGATGAAGAGGCGGGCACCCGGGTCGGCTACGACCAGACGGGCGACATCACGGTTGGTGGTGTCGGGGCTCGCCTGGCCGTGGAGGTCCACCGGGACGGGGCTCGGAGCTTTGGCGACCGCAGCTGCGAAGAGGGCCCCAATCCGACGACGGTCATCTGCGAGAAGGGCGCCGGCCCGAACGGTGAGCGCCTCCGGACCGTCGGATTTGAGCACCGCGAGAAGGGCCGGGGCGGCAAGCTCTACGCCCAGAACGACCGGACGGTGCTGGTCCTCCGGCCGGACGGCGCAATGGTCGGGGTCTGGCTTCAGAACATGAGGCAGGATGGCCGGTTCCCGCTGTCGGTGGACCAGCAGACGGCCGTCGCGCTCGATCCCGCCGTCGCGCTGGCCCCGCTGCCGCCCGGGGTGGTGCTGCCTTCAGCCGAGCCTCGTCCGACCCCGACCAAGTCCGCGGAGCAGATCCGGATCGACAACGCTGTCTTCGCGGCGCTGCGCCGGCAGGCACCCACGGTCAAGGGTGCGGGCGGCGCCGACGACATCCCGACCGACCTGGCCTCGGTGTGGGGCGACAGCGGCGGCGAGAACACCGCCGACTCGTACTGGGGGCAGGGCCGGATCATCGTGGGCGCGGAGACCGGACGCTTCGATGTGCAGATCTGGCGGAAGGATCCGGGCCTCTCCGGTGATCTGACCTGTGGAAAGCAGACCAAGACCTACCGCTGCACGGCGGGGGTCGGGCCGAACGGCGAGCGCTACCGCACCGTCACCAACACCAGACGGGAGGGCTCGGGTGTCGCGGGCGAGCGGACGGTAACTGTCCGGCGCAAGGACGGGTCCGTCCTGGCGGTCACTCTCGCCGGGGACCCCCCGGACGGGAAGTTCCCGCTGACCGCCGCGCAGCAGCAGGCCATCGCTCTCGATCCGGCCGTTGCCCTCGCCGGAAACTGACCTGACGGGCGCGTGGTGGGGGACGGTCGCGGGCCGTCCGCCACCACGCGCCGCACACCGGTGCGGAATCGAGGCCGGCCGAGCAACGCTGGGCGAGCAACCTTTCCGGCCCTTCTCTCCGTTCCCCAGGCATGAGGCGAACGCAAGGTCCAGCGCGGTGAATCGGGCCGACGAGGACGACTACCGGCAGTTCGTCAGCGCCCGGTTGGAGCCCCTGCGCATCACTGCGTACCTGCTCTGCCGGGACTGGCACACCGCAGACGACCTGGTCTCCATCACCATCGGCAAGCTTTACCAGCACTGGCGGCGCGTCCGGACGATGGAACACGTCGACGCGTACGTGCGGGGGATGCTGACCAACGCGTGGCTGGACGAGCGGCGCCGGCCGTGGCGGCGCGAGAAGGTCACCGACGAGCTGCCCGAGCAGGCCGACGTGGCCCTGCCGCAGGCGGCGCTGGCCGACCGGGAACTGCTCCTGGACCTGTTGGCGCAGCTTTCGCCGCGGCGGCGGGCGGTGGTGGTCCTGCGCTTCTACTGCGACCTGTCGGTCGAGGAGACCGCCAGAGCACTGGGGATCAGCGCGGGAACGGTGAAGAGCCAGGCGGCACGCGGCCTGGAGAGCCTCCGCACGCTGGCGACGGTCGATGCGGCGTTGAGGGGAGAGGACGCATGAGCTACCGGACGATGTTCAGGGAGTCGGTCGGGGAGATCCCACCCACCACGATCGACGTGGAACGGGTCATCGCCCGGCAGCGCCGGAGGATCCGATTGCGTCGGCTCGGGGTGATGGCGGCAGCGGTAGTCACTGTGGGTGCCGTCACCTTCGGCGCGGCCGCCGTCGTGGGCCGACCCAGGGCTGAGCTGCCGGCGGCACCGAAACCGACGAAACCGGCGGTACGCACACCGGAACCGCAGTCGGGCCAGCGGTTCACACAGATGGATCTGGCGATTTTCGAAGCGGTCGGGCGGGTGGCACCCGACCTGGAGTGGGCACCGGGAGACAAGGGGGGTGCCTGGTTGTCCGGCGCGGCCACGCGCGGCTACACCCCGTCGGGATACATGGGGCAGGGCAGGGTCCGGTCAGGTGACCGGACCGGCTACCTTCTCGTCCAGATCGAGGAGGGGGAATCGCCTGATCCCTGCACCGCCGATGCGGTCCGGATGAGCGGTTGCGCCATCACGACCGGCCCGGCCGGCGAGAAGATCAGAACCACCTCGGCCCGCAACCCGGCCCGCGGACCGGCTCGGGGCACTTCCGAGGGGCTCGCCGTGTCCAGCGACGTGTTCGTGGCGCGGCCCGACGGGGTGGTCCTGATAGTGAGCGTCAGGGGTGACGACGACAACCCGCCGCTGTCCATCGAGCAGTTGACCGCCCTGGCGCTCGACCCTGCCGTGGCCGGGCCGGCCGCGCATCCGCTGCAGGGCGACCCGGAAGCGCGCCGGCGGTGGATCGACAGCGCGGTCCTCGGCTCGTTGCAACGGCATGTGCCGGGTGTCACGGGGGCGGAGGGGAGGGGGGTCGCCGTGACTCCGAACGACCTGGGGGGTGGCTGGAGTGGCCGGCCTGCGGAGAACACGGCGGACAGCTACGTGGGCCAGGGGAGGGTCCTGGTGGACGGGGTGGCCGGGGTGTTCCTGGTGCGGATCCAGCGGCGGGATCCGGGCTCTTCGGGCGACCTGACCTGCGCCGAGCCCACCAGGACCTACACCTGCGAGACGGGTGACGGGCCGGACGGGGAGCGCTACCGCATCACCACCGATACCTCCCGCCGCGATTACGCGCTTCGGACCGTCCACCTGTCGCGCCGGGACGGCGCCTGGCTGACGGTGACGCACGTAGCGGACGCGAAGGGGAAGTTCGCCGTGACCGCCGCCCAACAGCGGGCCGTCGCGCTCGATCCGGCGGTGGCCCTTACCGACCGCTTCGGTTAGAAGGTCGCTGGAGGCCGTCGGGTGGCGCACAGCGTCGGCCGGCGGCCTCCCACGGCGTCGCTGCCGGTGAGCCGCCGGAACGTCCTCTTCCGGGCCCGCGTCCACGGTCATGAAAGACTGAGGCACGTGACGATCCCGAACGTGCTCGCCAACAGGTACGCCTCACCCGAGTTGGTCGCCCTCTGGTCACCGGAGGAGAAGGTCCGGATGGAGCGGCGGCTCTGGCTCGCCGTGCTCCGCGCCCAGCGCGACCTCGGGGTGCCCGTCCCGGACGGTGTGGTGGAGGCGTACGAGCGGGTGCTCGACCAGGTCGACCTCGCCTCGATCGCGGAGCGGGAGCGGGTCACCCGGCACGACGTGAAGGCCCGCATCGAGGAGTTCAGCGCGCTCGCCGGGCACGAGCACGTGCACAAGGGGATGACCTCGCGGGATCTCACCGAGAACGTCGAGCAGCTCCAGGTGCGCGCCTCGTTGGAGCTGATCCGGGACCGGGTGGTGGCCACCCTGGCCCGGTTGGCCTGGCTGGCGTACGAGCACACCGAGCTGGTGATGACCGGTCGTTCGCACAACGTGGCGGCGCAGGCCACCACGCTGGGCAAGCGCTTCGCGTCGGCGGCGGAGGAGCTGCTGATCGCGTACGACCGGCTGGAGGATCTGATCGCCCGCTACCCGCTGCGCGGCATCAAGGGCCCGGTCGGCACGTCCGCCGACCAGCTCGACCTCTTCGACGGCGACGCCGACAAGGTGGCCGAGTTGGAGCGCCGCGTCGCCGAGCACCTGGGCTTCGCGCGGGTGCTGGACAGCGTCGGGCAGGTCTACCCGCGCTCGTTGGACTTCGACGTGCTGTCGGCGCTGGCGCAGACCGCCGCCGCACCGTCGTCGCTGGCGACCACGATCCGGCTGATGGTCGGTCAGGAGTTGGTCACCGAGGGCTTCAAGCCGGGCCAGGTGGGCTCCAGCGCGATGCCGCACAAGATGAACACCCGCTCGTCGGAGCGGGTGAACGGCTTCGCGGTGATCATCCGGGGCTACCTGTCGATGGTCGGCGAGCTGGCCGGTGACCAGTGGAACGAGGGGGACGTGTCCTGCTCGGTGGTTCGGCGGGTGGCTCTGCCGGACGCGTTCTTCGCCGCCGACGGGCTGTTCCAGACGTTCCTGACCGTGCTCGACGAGTTCGGCGCGTACCCGGCGGTGATCAACCGGGAGCTGGAGCGGTTCCTGCCGTTCCTGGCCACCACCAAGATCCTGGTGGCGGCCGTCCGGCGCGGCGTTGGCCGCGAGGTCGCACACGAGGTGATCAAGGAACACGCGGTCGCCGTGGCGCTGGCCATGCGCGAGAAGGGCGCCCCGGAGAACGACCTGTTCGACCGCCTGGCCGCAGACGGCCGCCTCGGCCTGTCCCGAGCCGACATCGACACCCTGGTAGCCGACCGCAGCGCTTTCGTGGGCGCAGCGAAGACCCAGGTGGAAGCGATAACCCGCCGCATCACCACTGTGGTCGAAACCCACCCAAAGGCGGCAACCTACAGCCCACCCCCAATCCTGTAACCCCCCCCCGCCCGCCCTCCCCCCCGGCCCCCTCCCCCCGGCCCCCGCCCCCCGTCGATCATGAAGTTATTGCCGCGACACGCCGATGCACAGGGCAATAACTTCATGATCAACCGGCCTTGACCGGGGTGGGTGCGGGGTGGGCGTTACTCGCCTGTGGGGGTTTCTGCTGCTGTTCTCAGGTTGGGGGCGCTTGCCGGTTCGGCGATGCCGCCCAGGGACTCCGCGAAGGCCGGCTCGGTGGCGGTCTCCGCCGCCACCGCCGGCTGGTCGGCCGGCATGACCTCGGGCATCTTGGGTACGGCGACAACCGCCGTGCCGTACGCGCAGATCTCCATCCACATCTCACCGCAGTCGCGGCTGTCGAAGCGCATGCCGATCACCGCGTTCGCGCCGAGCCGCAGGGCCTCCTCGCCGAGGCGGGTCACCGAGTCGGTGCGCCAGCGGGTCAGGTTGTCCGGCGCCATCGGGTCGTACGCTCCACCGCGCAGGTTCTTGACCCCCTCGCGGTACGGGTTGCGCGTCCTGGCCATCGATGACACCACCTCACCGAGAATCTGGCGGATCTCGTAGCCGGGCAGTTGCTCTGTCGTCACGACCAGCACGGTTCCGATGCTGTCAGGAGTTGCGCGACCCGATCGTGTGCCGTGTTCACCTGATCGGATGCTGCAAAACGACGCGGCGCGGACGGTCGGCGCGGTGTCGACCATCCGCGCCGCGCGGGCGCTAACGGTCGGACACCGGCCACCGAGGTGATCCAGGCCCGGTTGTACGCGTCGGTGACGTCGGTGCTGGTCACCTGGAGGGCGGCCGTCTTGAGCTTGCTGGATGCGGAGCAGCCGCGGTAGCAGACCATGCCCCACCCGTAGATCGAGTTGGTCGATCCGACGGGCGGGTTGCCGCCGGCCAGGGACGCCGCCGCGGTGCTGATGCTGCGGTAGACGCTGCCGACCCGCACGAACATCAAGTTATATCAATGTGTGGCAGGGCCGACGAGCATCGTTTTCAACAAGGTCATCGAGATCAGCCAATGTAACGATTCGGCTACCCGGCGCGCCGTATCTGCCCTGGTGGGGCCGCCTGTCCCGCCCCGTCGGTCGTCCCCGAAGCCGGTTATGTGGATCACTGCCTGGACTGCGCCCGGCCGGTGCGTCCGCAGCGGTATCTGCCAGGTACGCTGGCTGCGCTCGCCCATTGTGGGTCGGCACCCAACTGCGTACACAGTCAGGAGTGCCCAGTGCCTCGCGTCGTCGTCGACGTCATGCTCAAGCCCGAGATCCTCGATCCGCAGGGCCAGGCCGTCGCAAACGCGCTGCCCCGGCTCGGCGTCAGCGACGTCGCCTCAGTGCGGATCGGCCGGCGCATCGAGATCGACTTCACCGGTGAACCGGACCTGGACCGGGCCCGGGAGATTGCCGACAAGCTGCTCGCCAACCCGGTCATCGAGGACTTCACCGTCCGCCTGGTCGAGACCGACGAGACCGCGGACGCCCGCTCGTGACCGCCCGGGTCGGTGTGGTCACCTTCCCCGGCTCGCTCGACGACGGGGACGCGGCCCGCGCCGTCCGCATCGCCGGCGCCGAGCCGGTCCGGCTCTGGCACGGTGACCCGGATCTGCACGGTGTGGACGCGGTCGTGCTGCCCGGCGGCTTCTCCTACGGTGACTACCTGCGCTGCGGCGCCATCGCCCGGTTCGCGCCGGTGATGGAGACGCTCGTGGACGCCGCCCGGGGCGGCCTGCCGGTGCTCGGCATCTGCAACGGCTTCCAGATTCTCTGCGAGGCGCACCTGCTGCCCGGCGCGCTCACCCGCAACCAGCACCTGCACTTCCGCAACCGGGACCAGGTCCTGCGCGTCGAGTCGGCCGGAACCGCGTGGACCAACGCGTTCCAGCCCGGCCAGGAGATCCTCATCCCGGTGAAGAACGGCGAGGGCTGCTACGTCGCCGACACCGCGACGCTGGACCAGCTCGAAGCCGAGGGACGGGTCGTGGCCCGCTACGTCGGCGGCAACCCCAACGGGTCACTGCGCGACATCGCGGCCATCACCAACTCCGCCGGCAACGTTGTCGGCATCATGCCGCACCCCGAGCACGCCGTGGAGGCGCTCACCGGCCCCTCGCTGGACGGCCTCGGCTTCTTCACCTCCGTCCTCAAGCACCTGGTGGGGGCGCCAGCGTGAGCGCGAGGAGTGAGCCGGTCCTGCGAGCCCCGCAGTCGCGAACGAAGGGCGGGGTCGTGAACGCGAGAAGTCGTTCAGGCGGGCACGAGCGCAGCGAGGAGAGGTCATGACCACCCATCCGGACCCGGTACGGGACACACCGGAGGCGTACTCCGCCCCGGCGCAGCCGACCGAGCCGCTGGCGCAGCCCACCGCCCCGGCAGCCGCTCCGGCCCGGCCGGCGACCGCCGACTGGACCGACGGAGTGGACACCGTGCCGCGTGCCGGTGGCACCCCGGGCGAGTTGCAGCCGTACACCGAGTTGGGCCTGCGCGACGACGAGTACGACCGGATCCGACAGATCCTCGGCCGTCGCCCCACCCAGTCCGAGCTCGCCATGTACTCGATCATGTGGAGCGAGCACTGCTCCTACAAGTCGAGCAAGGTGCACCTGCGCCAGTTCGGTGAGAAGGCCCCGCACAGCGACCGCCTGCTCGCCGGTATCGGCGAGAACGCAGGCGTCGTGCAGGTCTCCGACGAGCTGGCGGTGACCTTCAAGGTCGAGTCGCACAACCACCCGAGCTTCGTCGAGCCGTACCAGGGCGCGGCGACAGGCGTCGGCGGCATCGTCCGGGACATCCTCGCCATGGGTGCCCGGCCGATCGCGGTCATGGATCCGCTGCGTTTCGGCGCGGCGGACCACCCGGACACCGCCCGGGTGCTCACCGGCGTCGTCGCCGGTGTGGGTGGCTACGGCAACTGCCTCGGCCTGCCCAACATCGGCGGCGAGCTGGTGTTCGACCCCTCGTACCAGGGCAACCCGCTGCTCAACGCGCTCTGCCTGGGCGTGCTGCCGGTCAGCCGGCTACAGAACAAGGCCGCCGCCGGCCCGGGCAACGTCGTCGTCCTGATGGGCGCCAAGACCGGCCGGGACGGCATCGGTGGCGTGTCGGTGCTGGCCAGCGCGACCTTCGACGAGGGCAGCGAGGCACGCCGCCCCGCCGTGCAGGTCGGCGACCCGTTCACCGAGAAGCTGCTGATCGAGGCGTGCCTCGAGCTGTACGACGGTCAGTTGGTGGTCGGCATCCAGGACCTCGGCGGCGCCGGTCTGACCTGCGCGCTCACCGAGACCGCCGCGGCGGCAGGCACCGGCATGCGGGTCTGGTTGGAGCGGGTGCCGCTGCGCGAGCCCTCGATGGACCCGCACGAGATCCTGGCCAGCGAGTCCCAGGAGCGGATGCTGCTGGTCGTCGAGCCGGACAAGCTCGACGCCGTGCTCAAGACCGCCGAGAAGTGGGGCGTGCTCGCCACCGCGATCGGCGAGGTCACCCCGCCCGAGCCGGACGGCCGTCCTGGTCGACTGCTGATCACCTGGCAGGACCACCTGGTCGTCGACGTGCCGCCGGGTTCGCTTGTCGACGACGGCCCGGTCTACGCCCGGCCGATGCGCGAGCCGGCCGACCTGATCCTGCTCCAGGCCGACCGCGCCGAGACGCTGCCCCGCCCGGCCGACCCGGACGCGCTGCGGGAGACCGTGCTGCGCATGATCGCGTCGCCCAACCTGGCCGACAAGACCTGGGTCACCGAGCAGTACGACCGCTACGTGCTGGGCAACACAGTCCTCGCCCAGCCGGAGGACGGCGGCGTGATCCGGCTCGACGAGCGGACCGGGCTCGGCGTGGCGCTGTCGGTCGACGGCAACGGCCGGTACGCCCGGCTCGACCCGTACAACGGTGCCAAGCTGGCCCTCGCCGAGGCGTACCGGAACGTGGCGGTGACCGGCGCGACGCCGATCGCCGTGACCGACTGCCTCAACTTCGGCTCCCCGGAGGACCCGGGCGTGATGTGGCAGTTCGCCGAGGCCGTGCGCGGCCTGGCGGACGGCTGCCTGGAGCTGGGCATCCCGGTCACCGGCGGCAACGTCAGCTTCTACAACCAGACCGGCGCGGCGCCCATCCACCCGACCCCGGTGGTAGGTGTGCTGGGCGTGCTGGACAACGTCGCCGACCGGGTGCCGATGGGCTTCGTCCCGCGCCCCGGTGGCGACCACGACCAGCTCTACCTGCTCGGCGAGACGAACGTGGAGCTGTCCGGCTCGGAGTGGGCCTGGGTGACGCACGAGCACCTCGGCGGCATCCCGCCGCAGGTCGACCTCCTTCGTGAGAAGGCGCTGGCCGAGCTGCTGGCCGAGGCGGCCCGCGTCGGTCACCTGGCCTCCGCGCACGACCTCTCCGACGGTGGTCTCGCCCAGAGCCTGGTCGAGTCCTGCCTGCGGCGTGGCGTCGGTGCCCGGATCGCCGTGCCGGAGCAGTTCGCCGGCGGCTCGATGCCGTTCGTCTACCTGTTCAGCGAGTCCGCCACGCGGGCGCTGGTGTCGGTGCCGCGTGGCCACGACAAGGCGTTCGCCGCGCTCTGCGCCGAGCGGGGGGTGCCGTTCGAGCTGATCGGCGTCACCGACCCGACGGGCGGCGCGCTGGAGGTGCACGGCCAGTTCCGGATCGGTCTGGACGAGCTGCGGGCCGCGCACACCGAGACGCTGCCGCGTCTCTTCGGCGGCGCTGCCGCCGTCGAGGTGCCCGCGCCGGCTGCCGGCGTGGCGGGCGCGGTCGAGGGCGTGCCGCTGCCGGGCACCCCGGCCGAGCCGGTGGACGCGTCGGAGGTGCTCTCCGAGCCGATCGCCTCGGCCGGTCCGTCCCCGCACACCGGAGCCGTCGACCCGGTCGGGTCGGAGCAGCCGGGTGAGTCGTCCGAGTCTGACCCCGGTGCCGCCGAGCCGTCGCCTGACGAGCGCTGAGGCGTTGGCGGCGGCCGTCCACGGCCAGCCCGGCTCGGGCGCCCGCTTCGACTGGGGCCTGACCGGGGCGGCCGAACTCGGCCGGGTCTGCGCGGCGTTGGTGGTGGTGGACGTGCTCTCGTTCACCACCGCCGTGGAGGTGGCGGTTGCCCGGGGCATGCGGGTGCACCCGTTCCCGTGGGGTGAGCAGGCCGCCGAGTACGCCGTGCGGGTCGGCGCGGTCGCCGCGGTGGGTCGTCGCCTGGTGACGGCCGACCATCCGTGGTCGCTGTCGCCCGCCGCGCTGAGCGCCGCGCCCGTCGTGGCGGATCTGGTGCTGCCCTCACCGAACGGCTCCGCGATCAGCGCCGCCGCCAGCGCCACCGGGCTGCCGGTGGTCGCGGCGTGCCTGCGCAACTCCCGCGCCGTCGGGCGTTGGCTGCGCCGCCAGGGGTACGGCACGTCGGACGCCCCGATCGGGGTCATCGCCTCGGGTGAGCGGTGGCCGGACGGGTCGCTACGGCCGTCGGTCGAGGACCAGCTCGGCGCGGCGAGCGTGCTGGACGCCCTGTCCGGTGTGCCGGGTGGCCTCTCCGTGGAGGCGGCCATGGCGCTCGCCGCGCTGGCCAGCACCCCGGACGTCCCCGCCGCGGTGCGTGGCAGCGTGTCCGGTCGGGAGCTGACCGAGAGCGGCTTCGGCGCCGACGTCGACATCGCCGTCCGGGTCGACGTGTCGGATGTCGTGCCGGTCCTCCGTCAGGGCGTGTTCTCCGCCGCCTGACCGACGCGGGTCGCCGGCCGCCGCGCCTGGACGGTGCCGCACGTCGGTCTGTCTGCGGGATCAACTCGGTTTCCTGCAAAGCAGGCCGTCCGCCACACCTCGACACACCGACTTCCTGGAAGGCGAGTCGATCACGACGAGCCGGTGCGGTGATCGAGGGCTCGGCGACCAGCGACAGCAACGGAACGGCCGCCCGGATCTCCGGACGGCCGTTGTCGTGGTGCTGCTTCTGTTGAGTCAGTCGTCCAGCCAGTCGAGGCGTCGGCCGCCCCGCTCGGTGGGCGGCGGACCGTCCGGCCGGGCCCGGCCACCCTGCTGCTGGCCGTAGCCGCCCTGGTCGTAGCCCCGGTCGTCGTAGCCGCCGCGTTGCTGCGGGGGCTCCTGGCCGTAACCCGGCTGGTCGTACCCGCCGCCCTGCTGCTGACCGTAGCCGCCCTGGTCGTAGCCCCGGTCGTCGTAGCCGCCGCGTTGCTGCGGGGGCTCCTGGCCGTAACCCGGCTGGTCGTACCCGCCGCCCTGC
>NZ_JBICSN010000001.1:488154-754841 GCF_043197115.1 Micromonospora sp. NPDC049275 | reverse complement strand
TGCTGCTGACCGTAGCCGCCCTGGTCGTAAGCGCTGGTCTGCTGGCCGTAGCCGCCGGTCGGCTCCGCCGTCCGACCGCCGCTGTACGGGGTCGTCGGATCGGGCTGGCCGTAGCTCGAAGCCTGCTCCGGCTGGTAGACGCCTGTGGCGTACGGGTCGGCGGGCGCCGGGTACTGGGTGCTGTCACCTGTGTACCGGCCGGTCGGCTCGTCGAAGCGCTCGCCGTAGCCGGCCGCACCGGCGGGAGCCGGCGGGTAGCCCGCTGCACCGGCCGGAGCCGTGTAGTCACGGCTGCCGTAGCCACCACCGGAGGAGGGCGCGCTGCCGTAGCCGCCACTCGGGGCCGCCGCGCCGCCGTAACCCGCGCCCGAGCCGGGCACGGCGCCGTAGGCGTCCCCTGCCGGGCCGGCGCCGTAGCCGCCATCAACTCCGCCGGCGCCGTAGCCGCCATCAACTCCGCCGGCGCCGTAGCCGCCATCAACCCCGCCAGCGCCGTAGCCGCCATCAGCCCTGGCGCCGTAGCCGCCATCCGGCGTTGCCGCCGTGCCGTAGCCGCCGCCCGAGGAGGGCGCATTGCCGTAGCCACCGGCGCCGTAGCCGCCCGGGGCGGGCTCGTCGCCGTAGCCGGCGCCTCCCCAGCCCTGCTGGCCCGCCGCGCCGTAGGGCTGTGCAGGCGCTCCGTACGGGTCCGGCGGGACGTCCTCGACCACCGGGCGGTGCATCATCGTCGGCGCCTCGCTCAGCGCCGCGCCGCCGACCATGGTCGGGTCGGGCCCGCCTCCGGGGCGGTTGACCACCCGGGTCCGGTCGTCGGCGCCGTGGAAGGCACCCCGGGCCGCCGGCACGGCGCCAGCCCCGCCAGCCGCTCCGGCCGTCGCCGACTCGTCATCGTCGTCGCCGCTCTCGCGACGCTTCATCCAGAGCAGCACGATCGTGCCGACACCAGCCGCGACGAGCAGGCCGCCGAGCAGGATGATCAGGTACGAACTGATGCCGCCGCCGTCGTCCTCCTTGGAGGCGTTCGCCGCAGCGCCCGGGCTGGCCTCCTCGGAAGCCTCCTCCTCGGTGCCCTCCTCGGTCGACTCCTCGGTGGGAGTGGCCTCGGCGCTGGCGGACGGGGTGGCGCTGGGCGTCGCGGCGACCGCGATCTCCAGGCTGATCCGCTGGCCGGTGATGGACTGTCCGGCGCTGGCGTTGAAGCTCTTGACCGCGTTGATGTTGTCGAAGCTGGCACCGACGGTGAGCCGGCCCGGAGCGATCGGCTTGTCGGTCGTGCCGTTGATCCGGAAGTTGCCGCTATCGTCGCTGAACGTGTCGTAGCGGTGGCCGGCGCCGTCCTGGAGGATCACGAGGGCGTTCGGCACCGCGCTGTTGTCGGCCTTCTTGACGACCTTGCCGGAGACCGACTTCACAGTCTGGTTCTGCTGGGGCGTCGGCGGGGCCGCCTTGGCGGTGAGGTTGACAGTGGTCGAGCCCTGTCCGTTTCCGAGCCCAGCACTAGCCTTGACGGTGATGCGGGCGGACCCGTTCGAGGCATCGTCGGCCAACTTGAACTTGGCTGTGTAGGTGCCGCCCTCGGTCACGTTCCCCTGCGAGCAGCCATCGACGCACTGGAGCTTCGAGTTGTCAGAGCTGACAGTGATGTCGGCGGGCACGACCGGGTCGTCGAAGCTGAGCTTGTAGCTCACCGTCGTCTCGCCGCCGGCCTGGACGGTGCCTGGGGAGGCCGAGACGTTTGTGACGTTGGGTGCGGCCAGGGCTGGTGTGGCGGGGACGGCGAGCAGAGCGCCGGCAACCAGCGCTACGACCACACCGGCCCGCTGCTTCCAGGCACGTCGGTGTGTTGACACGTCCACCGCCTTCCGGGCTGACTTCCCTTGACCGGCGGGGCGCCGGGCCGGGGATCATCACGGTACGAATACGCCGTCGGCCACTATGCCTTGTCTGACTGGATCGGCGCGACCCAGGGCCAGAGTCGGGTGCTTCACCTGTGCGTCGTATCGTCCCGTCGTGTCCTCTCCGCACAGTAAGTCCGCCGCCGTAGCGGCGGCTTTGTCGGCGCTTGACGAGGGTCGTACACCCGAACGGCCGGTACTCCGGGAGGCGGTCCGGTCCTTGTTGGCCGTCCTCGCGGAGCGCGCCCCCGGCCGATCGGTGGAGGTGCGCGTCCCACCATACGGTGCGATCCAGTGCGTTCCCGGTCCTCGACACACCAGGGGAAACCCACCGAACGTCGTCGAGATGTCTCCGCAGACCTGGTTGGAGGTGGCCACCGGGCGGATCGGGTGGATGGAGGCGGTCACCGACGGTCGCGTGCAGATGAGCGGCGTTCGGGCGGACCTCTCGGCATTCCTGCCCCTCTAGCTGCCCGGATGTCCGAGTGATCGTAACTCTCGGCAGGGAAATCGTGACTATCTGTATTGACGGTGACTCGCGTACACTGTCAGGCGACGACAGTGGTCCCGGCCGAGGAGTGTGGATCCGCACCGTGATCCCCGCCAGGCCGGTCCAGACCAGCGTGAGGGAGCGGTAGTGCCCCGAGGCGACGGCCGGCTGAGCCACGACCTTGACCCCCAACGACCCGGCCCCCAGGACGCCTGCGGCGTCTTCGGCGTCTGGGCCCCCGGTGAAGAGGTCGCCAATCTGACCTACTTCGGCCTCTATGCCCTACAGCACCGCGGGCAGGAGGCCGCGGGCATCGCGGTGAGCGATGGCTCGGGCGTGGTGGTCTACAAGGATCTCGGCCTGGTGGCCCAGGTCTTCGACGAGCCCACCCTGGCCAGCCTGCGCGGCCACCTGGCGATCGGGCACGCCCGATACTCCACGACCGGCGCCTCCAACTGGGAGAACGCCCAGCCGACCATCCGGTCGACGAGTTCCGGCACGACCATCGCGTTGGCCCACAACGGCAACCTGGTCAACACCGCCGAGCTGGAGAAGGAGGTCGCCGAGCGCGGCCTCGTCGCGGACGGCTCGACGAACGACACCTCGCTGGTGACCATGCTGCTGGCCAGCCGTCCGGACCTGTCGGTCGAGGCGGCCGCGCTGGAGGTGCTGCCGCAGCTGCGCGGAGCGTTCAGCTTCGTCTTCATGGACGAGTCGACGCTGTACGCGGCCCGCGACCCGCACGGCGTCCGCCCGCTGGTGCTCGGCCGGTTGGAGCGTGGCTGGGTGGTGGCGAGCGAGACCGCCGCGCTGGACATCGTCGGCGCCAGCGTGGTGCGTGAGGTCGAGCCCGGTGAGCTGATCGCGATCGACGAGGAGGGGCTGCGCTCCACGCGGTTCGCCGCGCCGGAGCCGAAGGGCTGCCTCTTCGAGTACGTCTACATCGCCCGCCCGGACGCGACAATCGCCGGGCGCAACGTGCACGCGGCGCGGGTGCAGATCGGCAGGCAGCTGGCCAAGGAGCACCCGGTGGAGGCCGACCTGGTCATCCCGGTGCCCGAGTCCGGCACCCCGGCCGCGATCGGTTACGCCGAGGCGTCCGGCATCACCTACGGCGCCGGCCTGATGAAGAACCCGTACGTGGGTCGCACCTTCATCCAGCCGTCGCAGACCCTGCGTCAGCTGGGCATCCGCCTCAAGCTCAACCCCCTGCGACAGAACGTCCGCGGCAAGCGGCTGGTGGTCGTGGACGACTCGATCGTGCGCGGCAACACGCAGCGGGCCATCGTGCGGATGCTGCGCGAGGCGGGGGCTCTTGAGGTGCACGTCCGGATCTCCTCGCCGCCGGTCAGCTGGCCGTGCTTCTACGGCATCGACTTCGCCACCCGGGCGGAGCTGCTGGCCAACGGGTTGGACAACGACGGCATCCGGCGCTCCATCGGCGCCGACACGCTGGGCTACGTATCGCTTCCTGGCCTGATCGCCGCGACCGAGCAGCCGAAGACCCGGCTGTGTCGGGCGTGTTTCGATGGGGAGTACCCGATCGAGCTGCCAGCCGGCAACCTGATCGGCAAGCACGTGCTCGAAGGGATGGGCCGCCGGGTCGCCGACGCGACGCCGGAAGCCCCGGACAGCTTCGGCCCGCTCGTCGCCACTCCGGGTGGCGTGACCGCAAACCGCCCGTAGCACCAACCGGCGCGGCCCGGCCACCGCCGGCGCGGCACCGAGAACCACAAAGGGGAGAACCGTGACGCACGTGTCCGAGCGCAGCGGCGCAGGAAGCAGCCCGACGGGCGCCGGCGGCGACCACCAGCCGTGGACGGGTGGTGCCGGTCGGCAGGCCCGTAAACGCTCGGTCTCGTACGCCGACGCCGGGGTCTCGATCGACGCGGGCGACCGCGCCGTGGAGCTGCTCAAGTCGAAGGTGCGCGAGACCCGCCGCCCGGAGGTGCTGGGCGACCTCGGCGGCTTCGCCGGCCTGTTCCGGCTGGACACGAAGAAGTACAAGAGCCCGATCCTGGCGTCCTCCACCGATGGTGTGGGCACCAAGCTGGTGATCGCCCAGCAGATGGACATCCACGACACGGTAGGCATCGACCTGGTCGCGATGGTCGTCGACGACCTGGTGGCCTGTGGCGCCGAGCCGCTGTTCCTGCTCGACTACATCGCCACCGGCGAGGTCGTTCCGGACAAGGTGGCCGAGATCGGCGCGGGCATCGCCGACGGCTGCCGGTACGCGGGCTGCGCGCTGCTGGGCGGGGAGACCGCCGAGCACCCCGGCGTGCTGCGCCCGGACGAGTACGACATCTCGGCGACGGGCGTCGGCGTGGTCGAGGAAGCCGACATCCTCAGCCCGGACCGGGTCGAGGTGGGCGACGTCGTCATCGCCATGCGCTCCTCCGGTCTGCACTCCAACGGCTACTCGCTGGTCCGGCACGTGCTGCTCGGCGCTGCCCGGATGCGTCTGGACATCGTGATCGACGACTTCGGGCGGCAGCGGACCCTGGGCGAGGAGCTGCTCACCCCGACCAAGATCTACGCCAAGGACTGCCTCAAGCTGATCGCCGAGGCCGAGGTGCGGGCGCTGTCCCACATCACCGGCGGCGGCATTCCCGGCAACCTCGTACGGGTGCTGCCGGAGCACGTCGACGCGGTGGTCAACAGGTCCACCTGGAAGCCGCAGCCGATCTTCGACCTGATCCAGTCGAAGGGCCGGATCGACGACCACGACATGGAGTCGACCTTCAACATGGGCGTCGGCATGTTCGCGATCGTCTCGGCCGAGGACGCCGACCGGGCCCTGGCGACGCTCACCGGCCGTGGGGTCGAGGCGTGGCAGGCGGGCGAGATCATCGAGGGCACCGGCAACGTGCAGATGGTGGGTCAGCACACTCGCGGCTGATCACGCTCCGGTGATCGTACGGGCACCTGATCAGGGCTTCACCCGAGTGGCCAGTGCCGCCTAGCCTGAAGGGCTCGGGCTGGGTGGAGGAGGGTGATGGCTGCTGGTGAGGTGTCGTTCAGCGGGATGCGCGGTCTGGCCGCGGTCCCGTCGTACGTCGTCATGCAGCCGACGACCCTCTGCAACCTCGACTGCGCGTACTGCTACCTGCCGTTTCGGGCCGCTGACCGACGGATGCCGGTGCCGGTGGCCGAGGCGGTGGCGGCGTCGGTAAACCCGTGGGCGGCGGCCGGTCGCTTCTCCGTCGTGTGGCACGGCGGCGAGCCGCTGGCCGCCGGCCGGGAGCACCTGGCGGACCTGATCGCGCCCTTCGGGCCCGAGGTCGAGCACCACGTGCAGACGAACGCCACGCTCATCGACGACGAGTGGTGCGCCTTCTTCGCCCGGCACGAGGTGCGGGTGAGCGTGAGCGTTGACGGGCCCGCCGAACGCAACGGCGACCGGGTCAACCGCGGGGGTCAGCCGGCGTACGACCGGATCCTGCGCGGCGTGGCGGCGCTGCGCCGGCACGGACTGCCCTTCTCGGCGCTGGCCGTGGTGTCCCAGCCGGCGCCGGGGCTCGCCGCCGAGTTGTACGACTACTTTCTCGGGCTGGGCTGCGACGTGCTGGGCATCAACATCGAGGAGACCGAGGGCGTCAACACCCGCGACAACAGCCACGACGCTGCGGCGGTGACGGCGTTCTGGGCCGAGTTGGTGTCGGCCTGGCGCAAGGAGCCCCGGATCCACCTGCGCGAGATCGAGTGGTCGCTGCGGTACGCGGCGGCGGTGCTCGACGGCGCGGCGGACGGCGTCCTGCCCCGTCGGCTGGACCCGATCCCGACGATCGGGCACGACGGCTCGGTGACCGTGCTCTCGCCGGAGTTGGCGGGCTTCACCGATCCGCACTACGGCGACTTCAGCAGCGGGAACGTGCTGGCCACCCCATTGGCCCGGATCCTGACGGACGCGGCGTCGACGCCCTGGGTGGGCGAGTTCCTCACGGGCGTGGAGGCGTGCCGGGCGTCGTGCCCGTACTTCGGCTTCTGTGGCGGCGGTCATGCCGCCAACCGTTACTTCGAGCTGGGGCGTTTTGACGGTACGGAGACCGAGCACTGCCGCAACAGCAAGATCCGCCTATTGGAGGGAGTGTTGGAGCATGCCCGAGACCACCAGTCACCGGCGGCCTGAGCGCGAAGCGGACGACGCCCCGGACGGAGTCACCGAGCGGGTGCGGGAGGCCGCCCCCGGGCTCGTCGCGCTGCTTCAGGAGGCCGAGGACGCACGGCGGCTGCGGGCGGAGGTGTCGGGCGGAGACGGCGTCAGCGCGGTCTGCGCCTGGAACCACTTCGAAAACATCCCGACCTTCTACAACTGGAACAACCGGCCGCGCTGAGGCCGACGGTGATCAGGGGCCTGTCGGCCGGTCGGAGTGACCTCCGGCCAGGGCAGGCCCCTGATGATCGCACCGATCTCGCTCCCGATGGGCACATGCGTGAGCACGCGGGGCTTACCGCGTGCTCAGCTGCGTCGAGAGGTCAGCGGGTCGGTCGGACCCAGGGATCCGGGTCGTCGTCCGCGTGATTCTCATCATCGTCGTCGACGAACTCTTTTGAGTCGTCGTCGAAGTGGTGCTCAGACTTACCAGCACCCGCCAGTTCGCGCTGCAAGGCGGTGAGGTCGGTGTTCGGGGAGTGGTACTTCAACTCCCGGGCCACCTTCGTCTGCTTGGCCTTAGCACGGCCGCGCCCCATGGCTCGACCCCCTCGCACAGAATGCGGGGCAGCCCGAAGGCGGGCCCCGATGACGTCAGGCATCTCTCGTGGCTCTTACGGTACATGGGGATGCCATCGTTCGGCACCTCGGGTTACCGTCGGCCGGCTCTGCGCGTCGCGGCGATCCGGCCGTCACCCAGTGTACCTGGTAAGGAGCGGAACGAAGAGCACCCGTGACACCGGACAAAACACGCCAAACTTGACCCGGCTTCAGCTTACCGAGTCGGACCGGCGAGAGAGGCCCGGAGGCGGATCCCGGTCGATCCGCCTCCGTTCCCAGATGGTCAGCGCAGGTGGATCGTGCGCAGGCGACCGACCTCGGCCATCCGCCGCTCGGCCAGCCGGTCCGCGGCGACCGCCGGGGGCACGCCCTCGGCGTCCGCTAGGTGCAGGATCTCGCGGGTGGTGTCGTAGATCCGGGTGGCCCGCAGTTTCGCCCGCTCGAAGTTGAAGCCCTCGATCTCGTCGGCCACCTGGATCACGCCGCCGGCGTTCACCACGTAGTCCGGCGTGTAGAGGATGCCCCGGTCGGCCAGCAGCTTCTCGATGCCCGGGTGCGCGAGCTGGTTGTTCGCCGCTCCGGTCACCACCTTCGCGCGCAGCGCCGGCACCGTGTCGTCGTTAAGCGCGCCACCCAGCGCGCACGGGGCGTACACGTCGATGTCCGCCGCGACCAGCGCGGTGGCGTCGTCCACCAGGGTGACCTGCGGGTGGTTGGCGCGTACCCAGGCCAGGGCCTTCGGGTTGACGTCGGTGGCGACCACCTCGGCGCCGTCCTCCAGCAGGTGCCCGGTCAGGTACTTGCCGACCTTGCCGAGGCCCGCTACGCCGACGCGCCGGCCACGCAGGCTCGGCGTGCCCCAGACGTGCTCGGCGGCGGCCCGCATCCCCTGGAAGACACCCCACGCGGTCAGGATGGACGAGTCGCCGGCGCCGCCGTGCTCCACGCTGCGGCCCGTCACGTACCGGGTCTCGCGGGCGATGATGTCCATGTCGGCCACGTAGGTGCCGACGTCGCAGGCGGTGTAGTAGCGGCCGGCCAGCGACTCCACGAAGCGGCCGTACGCGCGCAGCAGCGCCTCGCTCTTGATCTGCTCCGGGTCGCCCCAGATGACGGCCTTGCCGCCGCCCAGGTCCAGGCCGGCGAGAGCGTTCTTGTACGCCATTCCGCGGGACAGGTCGAGCACGTCGGCGAGCGCGTCGTCCTCGCTGTCGTACGGGTAGAAGCGGGTGCCGCCGAGCGCGGGCCCCAGCGCGGTGGAGTAGATCCCGATGATCGCCTTCAGACCGCTCTGCTTGTCCTGGCAGAAGACGACCTGTTCGTGACCTGTCGATACCGGGTCGTCGGTGCTCGCGAATACGCCCATGACTGGCTCCTACAGTGGTGTGCGTTCCTTGTGGGACGCGGACCTGGTGGACGCCGGCGGGGATGCTGCCGGTGCGGTCGAGCCTAGTATCGGCCGCCGTGCGGCTGCCCGACGTGCCGCCGTCGTCCCACGTTGCGGCGCACGTGGTCCGGCCGCTGGCTCCGCAGGGGTGCGGTTCGTGGGAGGATCGCGCGGTGCCGTCGCTCTTCGCTTCTTACCTGCGCGTGTACGAGCCGCTGACCGCCTTCGACAGGGACCGGCAGAGCTACTGGCGCCGCTACGCCTCGGAAGGGCGCGCGGTAGCCCCGGTCGAGGGTCCCGGCCGCCAGCGAACGGCGGTGATCGAGGCGTTGGGTGCGGGTTGGACCCGGTTGCCGGACCTGCCCGAGGAGGCGTACGTCCTGGAGACGGACGACGGCCTGCTGGTCTGCCCCTGGAACCTGCGCATCCGGGTCGCCGAGGCGGCTCTCAACGCCCGGGACGGGGTGCCTGCGGTGTTGGCCGACGCGTTCGTGCCGCCGGTGCTCGCCGGGCAGGCCAGGGCGGTCGTCGACGACTGGCGCAGCGGCGCCCGGGTGCTGGAGCACGGTGTGCCACGGGTGCACGAGCAGATCGCCACGTGGGGCGTCCCGCTGCGGTGGTTCGTGCTCTTCGACCCGGCGGAGCGGGATCAGGTCACCGAGCCGGGGCGGCGGGCGCTGCGCTACCGGACGGAGATCTCCAAGGCTCGTCGCCGCTCGTCGCGGGCGTTGTCGGTGCTGCGCAAGTCGGTGGGCGAGGCGCCGATCACCGAGGCGGTGGAGGAGGCGGCCCGTTGGCTGGAGGAGTTCCACCCGCGCTCGGTGGTGGAGCTGGACTACGGCGGCCTGGTCGACCTGCTCTCCGACGAGACCCTCGCCGCGGACGACTCGCCCGAGCTGGTCGCCGGCGGCCTTGCCGGGCTGTCGCGGGGCGAGGCCGAGGAGGCGTCAGCCGCGTACGACAAGCTGGTGGCCCGCTGGCGTGCCGTACAGCTGCTGGAGCGGTGCAACTAAGGCATTTCGCCCCTAGGAGCGCTCCCAAGGTGAGGTGTGCTCGTAGTTGACGCATCACGAACCGTGATCATGAGTCCGAATAAGGTAGTTTCTGCCGTGTAAAAGTCGTAAAAATCGGGCATGGTTCATCCGTCCGTCTAGGGACCTTCATCCGTTCGGCCCATGTCGGACATCGGGGACTAGCCGGACCATGGGAGACGCGTCGGCCGGCGGGACCCCGGCCGATGTCTATACATGTGGAGGAGTGACCGATGGCATCGCGAACGCACGAACCAGAGCCGCTACTCACGCCGGCCGAGGTGGCGTCGATGTTCCGTGTCGACCCGAAGACGGTGACCCGGTGGGCGAAGGCGGGCAAGCTCAGTGCCATCCGTACCCTGGGTGGCCACCGTCGATACCGCGAGTCGGAGGTCAGGGCGCTGCTGCAGGGTCAGATCCCGCAGCAGCGGCAGGGCGACTGAGCGGCATACGTTTTTTCGGTAGGGGCGGTGGATCTCGGTCCGCCGCCCCTTTCCATGCCCGGACTCAGCCCTTCGGTTCGGTCAACGTGACCCGGATGCCGACCGTGCCGCCCTCGCCGCGGCGCAACCGGCTGCCGAGCAGGCTCAATCGACCTATCACCCGGTACTTGTGCTTGAGCAGGTCGCGGATCCGGCCCGTGTCGCTGCCACCGGAGATCGTCGCGTGGGCGGGCACCTCCGCCCCGTGCGGTCGGCCCCGCACGTCGCACGGGGCCACTGTCACCTCGCCGTTGTGGCGGATCCGCTTCACCTTCCCCGAGTCGGCCCGGGTCCAGACCGCCAACGCCTCACCGTCGCGGACCGCCCAGACCGGGGTCGGCACCGCCCGACCGTCCTTGCGGAAGGTCGTGAGCAGGAGGTACTTCTCGGCCGACAGTCGGTCCAGCGTGGTCACGCCGCCAGGATACGACCGGTGTGGCCCTCCGAGGGGCTGGATAGCATCAACGGCGTGACGGGGGAGCCTCTAATCGGTGACGTGTTCGGGGAACTGCTGCGGGACACACTGGCCGTGGCCACCGGGGTCGGGCCCCGGCCGCTGGTCGGTGGTCGACTGCCGCGACCGGTCATCGAGATCATCGAACGGGAGGACGGTCTGATCAACGGCGCCCCGGCGGCGCACTACCTGGACGGGCCGGCAGAGTGGCAGCCGTACGACCATCGGGCCGTGGACCGGGTCCGCGGTGAGACGCTTGACGTCGGCACCGGCGCCGGCCGGATCGCGCTGCTGCTCCAGGAGCGCGGCGTACCCGTCACCGGGCTGGACACCTCGGCGGGGGCGCTGGAGGTCAGCCGGCGTCGCGGCGTACGCCGGCTCGTGCACGGCACGGTGGACACGCACGTCGCCGACGGCCAGCGGTACGACACGTTCCTGCTGCTCGGCAACAACCTCGGTCTGTTCGAGGGCAGGGACCGGGCACCCGGGTTCCTGGCCGCGCTCGCCGCGCTGGCACGACCGGGGGCGCAGATCATCGCGCACGGCACAGACCCGTACGGCACCACCGATCCGGTGCACACCGGCTACCACGAGCTCAACCGCCGCCGGGGACGGTTCGGTGGCCAGTTGAGGCTCCGGCTGCGCTATCGGGAGCTGGGCACCGAGTGGTTCGACTACCTGGTCTGCTCGCCGGACGAGTTCGCCGAGCTGGTGCGCGGCAGCGGCTGGCGGCTGACCGATGTGGACGACCGCGACGCCCCCTACTACCTGGCCACCCTGCGCCTCGCCGCCTGATCCGACAGAGAGCCCTCATCGAGGGCCCCCTGTCGGCGGATCAGACCTGGACGGTCGGGGGCAGCTGCTCCGGCGGGAGGCCGCCATCGCCGTCGACCACCTCGTCGGGGGTGCCGTCCTCGTCGATGTCGACCATGGTGATGTCCACCTTGCCGTCACCGTCGGTGTCGAACTGGAACAGGTCGGCCTTGCCGTCGCCGTCGGTGTCCACCACCCACACGTCGGTCTTGCCGTCGTTGTTGGTGTCGGCGCGCAGCAGGTCGACCCGCTCGTCGCCCCGGGTCTCCACGATCTCGGAGTCGGTGCTGACGCTCTCCGGTGCCTGGCTCATCTCGATGCGGTCCTTCCCTTGAGTTGACGGGCCGTACGTACCCGATCGCGCGCTCCCCCACGCATCGGCGGGTCGTCGTGCTGTTTAGGGTCGCACCATGAGCGAGCGGAGCGGGCCGGGCACCCGGGCCGGCGTGGCGGGGACCCCGCGCGCCACCGGGGCGGACAGGGAGGCGTGATGAACGATCGTTTCGTGGTCGTCGGTGCGGGCACGATGGGGCTCGGCATCGCGTACGTGGCGGCCGGGGCCGGGCATGCCGTCGAGCTGGTCGAGGTGGATCCGGCGCGGGGCGCGACAGCGCTGACCCGGCTCGCCGACCTGTGGGAGCGGGCGGTGCAGCGCGGCAAGCTGACCGCCGACGAGGCCGCAGTGAACCGGCAGCGGGTGACACTGCGCCCGAGCCTCGGCGAGGTCGCCCCCGCTCCGGGGGTGGTCGTGGAGGCGGTGCCGGAGCGGCTCGACCTCAAGCGCACGGTGTTGCGGGACGCCGCCACCCTGAGCCCGGCCCTGCTCGCGAGCAACACGTCGAGCATCGCCATCGGCGAGTTGGCCGCGGGCCTGGACGCGCCGGAGCGCTTCCTCGGCCTGCACTTCTTCAACCCGGTCTGGGCGATGGCCCTGCTGGAGATCGTGGTCGGCCCGGCCACCGCCGAGGAGACGACGGCGGCTGCCGTCGCGCTCGCCGGCCGGCTCGGCAAGGACCCCGTCGTCGTACGCGACCTGCCCGGCTTCGCCACCTCCCGGCTCGGGGTCACCCTCGGGTTGGAGGCGATCCGGATGGTCGCCGACGGGGTGGCCAGCCCGGCAGACATCGACAAGGCGATGGTGCTGGGCTACCGGCACCCGATCGGGCCGCTGGAACTCACCGACCTGGTCGGCCTGGACGTGCGGCTGGACATCGCCCGCACCCTCCAGGCCGCGTACGGTGACCGCTTCGCGCCGCCGCAACTGCTCGTGGAGATGGTGTCCGCCGGGCGGCTGGGCAAGAAGTCGGGGCACGGCTTCTACCACTGGGAAGGCGGCGTCAAGCGGTGAGCGGTCTGCGGATCGAGGAGCGGCCGGATCGGCTCGTGGTGACACTGAGCCGGCCGGAGAAGCGCAACGCCATCGACGCCGACCTGATCGGCGAGCTGCACCAGGTCTGCGCCGAGTTGGAGGCACGCCCCCGACTGCTGCTGTTGACCGGCGGTGCCGAGGGCATCTTCGCCGGTGGGGCCGACATCGGTCAGCTCCGCGAGCGGGGCCGCGCGGACGCCCTGGCGGCGATCAACTCGGCGGCCTTCGCCCGGATCCGAGCGTTGCCGATGCCGAGCGTGGCAGCCGTCGACGGTCCGGCGCTGGGCGGTGGCGCTGAGCTGGCGTACGCCTGTGATTTGCGGGCGTGCACGGCGCGGGCGGTCTTCGGCCAGCCGGAGGTGCGGTTGGGCATCCTGGCCGGCGCTGGCGCGACCCACCGGCTGCCCGCTCTGGTCGGCGAGGGCCGGGCCAAGGAGTTGCTGTTCACGGGCCGGCGGGTGGACGCCGCCGAGGCGCTGCGGATCGGTCTGGTGAACCGGGTGGTGGACGAGCCCGGCGAGCTGCTGGCGGTGGCGCACGGGCTGCTGGACGAGATGGCGCAGGGCTCACCGCTGGCGTTGCGGCTCACCAAACTGGCGGTGGACGCACCCGCCGCCGCACATCCGCAGCTCGATCTGGTCAGCCAGGCCGTGCTCTTCGAGGACGAGGAGAAGCACCGCCGCATGACCGAGTTCCTGGAGCGCCGCCGGGCCCGCTGACACGGAACGGCCGCACCGGCTTCGAAGCCGGTGCGGCCGCTGCGGTCCGCGGTGGTGCTCAGTGCCGGATCTGCATCCCGGAGTCGGCGATCGCCCGGATCACCTGGGCAGACTCACCGAAACCGATGATGAGTACGGCGTCCGCCCCGAATTCCTTGATCTCCTTCGCGCCGCCGGTGAAGTCCACGGGGGCCGCCTTGGCGTCGGCCGGAGGGTCGTACGTGAGCAGCTTGAGTCGGTCGGCGGCGATGCCGGCCTTCTCCAACTCGTCACGGACGGTGGCCTGGAGGCCCTGGCCGTAGGAGTCCTTGCGGGCGACGATGACGATCTTCTGCGATCCGTCCCGGAGGACGACGTCGGCCAGCGCCCGACCCTGCAGGCTGTCCGGCGGGGCGGTGCGGAAGTAGAGGCCCTTGTCCTCGATGTCGGTCAGGCTGGCGTCGGTGTTGCACGGCGAGAAGAGGATCTTGCCGGCACGGACGACGTCCGGCAGCACCTCCCGAGAGATGCCCGAGGCGCCGGCGCCGATGATGATGCTGACCCCGTCGGCCACGTGCTTGGCGACGGTCGCCTTGGCCACTGCCGTGCTGGTGCCGTCGTCGCCGTCCTTCCACGTCACCGGCTTGCCCAGCGCCCCGCCAGCGGCGTTGACGTCCCTGATCGCCAGCGCCGCGGCGGCCGCCATCGGCGGGTACGCGATCGCCAGGTCGCCGGTCTTCGGCAGCAGGCCACCCACGATCAGCGGCTGCTGGTCGTCGTTGCTGCCGGGGCGCGGCTTCCTCGCCTTCGGCGGGGTCTTGGTGCTCGCTGCGGACTCGGCGCCCGCGCCGACAAACTCGGTCTTGCCGTCGTTGATCTGCTGGCCGTCGAAGGTCAGCGTCGCGTAGCTCGCGGTGGCCGGCTCGCCCTTGTCGGTGAAGCCGGCACGGCTCAGCGAGACGCTGCGGTACTCGATGTCCTGCCCGGAGCGGGCCAGCGCGAGGCACGTGGCAGGGTCCTCGCAGCGCTGACCATTGTTGGTCACGCCGACGATCTGCTTGGCGATGGCGGCCGGGTCGGTGCTGCCAGCCAGTTGGGCGGCGAGCACACTGATCACCACTGCGTCGTACGTCTCGGCGGAGTACAGGTAGTCCGTCAGCGCCGGATTGACGGACCGTAGCCGGCTCTTGAAGTCGTCGGGCAGCTGGGTGAGTGGCGTGGTCCCCTTCATCCCGTCGACGAGATCAGCGCGTTCCTTCAACTCCGCTGGGTAGGAGTTGAGCATGTTGCCGTCCGTGCCGTAGAGGCGCACCTGTTGGGCGCTTCCCTCTTCGGCCTTTTCATCCCCGCAAGCGCTTGTGGCGAGCAGGATCGTCGCGCAGGCAGCCAATGTGGCCACCCGCGAGCGGCGTGATACGAGCATGGTCGTCCTTCCTCCGGCGAAGGTCCGCTGCGCACATTAGCGTGCCGGGGCCGGCTGCGGGACCGTGGAGGTGGCGAAATGCGCAGGTCGCTCGCGTCGAACACACAGAGTGACGAAAATGCTGGGCCTTGACCCACCGTCCTACTGTGCGCTGGGTGACGGACCTACCACAGCAGACGTTCGACGACGCGACCGCCGTGCTCCATTCGGCGCTGGCCGGCGATGGGGAAGCGGTGACAGGTGCGTTCGACGCGGTCGTCGACCGGGCCGGCCTGCCCGGCGCGTACGGGGTCGCCTGGTGTCTGGCGGCGACGATGGTCGGCGACGCCCCGCCGAGCAGCGGATGCGCGCTGGACTTCCCGGGCATCGAGCAGGCGGATTACGACACCCGCTGGGTGGCTCGCTTCGTGAGCGCGTACGCCAACCGGGACGTGTCGACCGGGGAGGCCCTGTTCGGCGCGGCCGCCGCCGACGGGCAGCTCTCCGACTGCCTGCTCACGCTCGCCGGCTCGACGATCGCCACCCTGCGCAGCCGCGCCGGCTGACCACGCCCCGGCGGGCGCGGCGCCCCGGCGGGGTGCCGCGCCAGCACGGACAGCTCAGAAGGCGTGGTACGCGACCAGTGGCTCGTACTCGTAGCGGACTGTTTCGAAGCGGACCCGGAAGTTGACCCCGTCCCGGACGTTCGTCGCTACGGTGATCCAGCCGGAGTTGGCCGGCAGGTAGGTCCAGTAGTTGCAGTTGCCGGTCTTGTCGATGAAGATCACGCAGGCGTCGGTGCCGTACGCGCTGGCGTTGCGCACGTTGATGTCGCGGCACCGGCTGGTGGTGCGGTACGGGCCGGCCTGGCCGCCGTAGCCGCCGGTCTGGAAGAACGAGCGCACCGCCCCGCCGTAACAGGTGGCGAGCGGGGCGAAGAGGTTCGGCCCCGAGGTGAAGTCGGTGGAGTCGGCGGCCTGCGCGGCCGGTGCGGCGGCCTGAGCCGCCTGGGCGGGTGCGCCGGTTGCGAGCAGCGCGGCGGCCGTGGCGACGGCGAGCAGGCGGGCGGTCGGGGATGACATGCGTGCCTCCGGAAACGGTTAACTGACAGTCCGTATTGGACGGTCGAGCTGACCGTGACGATGATACTGATCGATCAATGTGGCCGTGGTCCCAGATCGTCCGCCGTGTGTGATAGCTCTGTGGGCATGTCCGAGGCCATGCTCAGCAAGGTGCGCAAGCTGCTCGCCCAGGCCGAGGACCCGGCCTGCACGCCCGCCGAGTCGGCGGCCTTCACCGCCAAGGCGACGGAGTTGATCGCCCGCTACGGCGTCGACAGGGCATTGCTCGCCGTACGGGACCCGACCACCGACCCGGTCGGCGACCGGGTGCTCGACATCGTCGCCCCGTACGCCCGGGACAAGGTAGGCCTGCTCGCCGCCGTCGCCGAACCGCTGCGCTGCCGCTGCGTCCGTCGCCGGCAGGGCAACGGGTTCGCGGTGCACCTCTTCGGCTTCGCCAGCGACCTGGAACGGGTGGACCTGCTCTTCACCTCACTGCTCGTGCAGGCCGCGCATGGTCTGGCGGCCACGGCGGTGCCCGCCGACGACCATCCGGCCGCCTTCCGGCGGTCCTGGCTCGCCGGCTTCGCGGAGGTGATCGGGGGTCGGCTCTGGGCGGCCGAGACGGCGGCGGCCGGCGAGTCGGGTGGCCCGTCGGTGGCGCTGGTGCTGGCCGACCGCTCCGATCGGGTGCAGCGGCGACTCACCGAGGAGTACCCGCGACTGCGAACCGCACCGGCGCGCCGGCTCGGCGGCACGGGCTTCGGCTCCGGGGCCGAGGCCGGGAGCCGCGCGCAGCTGGGCGGTCGGGGCCTGGATGGCAGCCGGGCCGGTCGACAACTCGACCGCTGACCGCGGTTCGGGATCGGGCCCGGGCCACGCTCAGGCAGGATCGGCGGGATAGGGGCGGGACACCCTGGTGAGGTAGCGGGTGAGCAACTCGTGCCAGCCCGCCGTGAGCGCCTTGCGGTATCCCTCGGCCGCCTCCCCGTGCCGATCGAAGTGGCGGTGCTCCAGTTCGACGCGGGTCCGTTCCGGCCCGTCGGGAAGGAACAGCACCTCGACCTCGCTCGCCTTCGCCGGGTCCGGCACCGGCACCCGGTCCGGACCGATCTGCCAGGCGAAGACCAGCCGCCGCGGCGGATCCCACGTGAGCACGCGTCCCCAGTCGGCGCGGAAGCCGTACGGGCCGATCTCGTAGAGCATGCCGCCGGCCCGTGGCTCCATGCCCAGCTCGGCGAGGGCCTCCGGACCGGACCACGTGTACTCGGTGACCCACCAGTCGGTCAGCTCATCGGTGAAGACCGCGAACGCCCGCTCGGCGGGACCCGGGGCGAGGAGACTGCACCGCAAGGAGAACCGCTCCAGGTCCTGCCGGATGTCGGCCGGATCAGCCATCCCCTGTCCCATAGGCCCGGACCATACCGGCTGATGCCTCGGTGTGCAGCTTCGCGAGGTGCTCTGTTCCAGACAGTGGGTTGCCGAGCCGTCACGGACGGGATGCCCCGCCGGAAAGCGGGTAACCGCGCCGAACGGCCCGGAGGACCGGGTCCGCGTACGGGAGCGGGAGAGCATGAGCGAGAACGCGCAGCAGCGGAGTCCGAACCGGGACGTCGACGCCGGGGATCCGGACGTCCTGCTCGACATCCCGAACGTCTCGGTCGACTCGATCCGACTCGCCGTGGACGGGCTCGACGCCGACATCTCGCTGCGCGTCCGGTTGGCCAACCTGCTCCAGCTCGACGCCGGCGTACGGGTCCACCTGCACGGCGTCGAGTTGGACATCGACGGGGTGCACGCCGAGGCGCAGCTACGGGTACGGCTGGAGTCGTTGGTGGCACTCCTGGGCCGGGCACTCGACACGATCGACAACAACCCGCAGGTCATCGAATCCCTGTCCCGAGCGGCCGGCGGCGCGCTCGAGGACGTCAATCGCGGTACCGAGCAGTTGACCGCCGCCGGCGCCGCCGGGGTCACCGCCCTGGCACAGCACTCCGGGGTACGCGACGAACTGGCCCGACAGGCGGGCCTGCCAGGCGAACTCGGCGACCAGACGCGAGCACAGCGCGCCCGCCCGGCGGAGTCCCGGCCGGAGGGGCAGCCGCCGGAGTCGCGTCTGAAGGGCCGGTGGCCGGTGGATCGGGCCTCCGCGCAGGCGCAGCCGAACTCGGCGGGGCAGGGGTCCGGGGCGCAACGGCCGCCTGAGGCCCAGGGCCGGCAGCAACCGGAAGGCGGTCCGCGGGAAGACCGGCCCGCACCGGCTGGTTCGTCGACCGGTAAGCCCGCCGATCAGCAGGGTGGCTCCCCACCCTCCGGTCCTGGCGGGTCCCGGGGTCCCGCCAGCGAGGGTCGGGGCGGCCAGGACGGCGGTGGTGGCAGGCCCGCCGGGCAAGCCGTCGGCGGTCACGGCAGCGGCAACCAGGCTGGCGGCAGCGACCAGGGCGAGGCCCGTCAGGGTGGCAGCGGTCAGACCGGTGGTGGTCAGACCGGCGGTGGTCAGACCGGCGGCAGCGGTCAGGCCGGCGGTGGCCAAGCCGGCGGCAGCGGTCAGGCCGGCGGTGGCCAAGCCGGTGGTGGTCAAGCCGGTGGTGGTCAAGCCGGCGGTGGCCAGGCCGGCGGTGGCCAGGCCGGCGGTGGCCAGGGCGGTGGTGGTCAGGGCGGTGGTGGTCACGCCGGCCGTGGCCAAGGCCGTGGCGGCCAGGGCGGCGGTGGTCAGGGCGAGGGTGACCAGGGTGACGGTGGTGTGGCGGGTGGGGCGTATGCCGCAGCTCAGAGTGCGGCGCAACTCGCCGAGCAGGCCGGGGAGACCCTGCGGCAGGCCGGCCGCAGCGTGTGGGAGGCGATCCAGGGCGGGATGGCCCAGCACCGGCACCAGGGCCGCCGCGATCAGTGATCACGGCCGGCGCAGGCCGTCGTGCGCCTCGGGCCGCGGTGATCGACTCGAGTTCGGCGAAATCGCGGTATCCCGGTCGCTGCGACACCGCAATATCGCCGAAACCGAGTGGATCAAGGACGGGCCGGGCGATCACGGCTCCGGGACGAAAAAAAGCAGAACGCCGACCGCGTTTCCGCTGGTCGGCGCTCCTGTAGCCCGGCGAAAGGCTATGTGGCCAGGGGCGGGGTCGAACCGCCGACCTTCCGATTTTCAGTCGGACGCTCGTACCAACTGAGCTACCTGGCCGTGTTGCTCGGCTCATGCTACCTGCCAACCGGACGAATCGCCGGCAGGGTCACCTGCTCCGATACGCAGAACGCCGCGCAAGGCGCGGCGTCAGCGCTGCGGTCCTGACGGGACTTGAACCCGCGACCTCCGCCTTGACAGGGCGGCGAGCACTCCAACTGCTCCACAGGACCTAGCTTGTGTTGCTCCGGCTTGCGCCGGTCGTGCCCCCAACGGGATTCGAACCCGTGCTACCGCCTTGAAAGGGCGGCGTCCTGGGCCGCTAGACGATGAGGGCGGCCCCGCCATCATTGCACATTCGCAACTTCAAGCGGACTTGCTCCCATCCGGCCCCGCCGGAGGCTTGGAAAGCATACGTGATGCCTGGCGGGACGACAAAATCGGTATCGCTGAAGCCGTTGTGAACCGTATAACCGCAGGTCAGGCCCAATCTAGCTGAGTCGGGTGATCCCGAAGCGGTGCTTCAGGTCGGCGATCAGGCGCGGGCAGGCGGCGAGGGTCGCGCCCCGGTTACCGCCCCCGTCGTGCAGCAGCACTACCGAACCGGGACGCGCGGCGTTGTGGACCCGCTTGGCGATCGTGTCGGCGCTCGGCTTGTCCCAGTCCTGCGGATCGACGGCCCAGTGCAGCGGGTGCATGCCGAGATCCTTCGCCACGGCCAGGACCTCAGGCGTCCACCGACCGCCGGGCTGCCGGTAGAAGGACACCGGCGTGCCCGGGGCGGCCGTCTGGATGGCCTTGTTGGTGCGGGCCAGGTCGGCCCGGATCTCGGCCTCCGGTCGGCGGGCGAGGTCGAGGTCGTGCCGCCAACTGTGGTTGCAGAGCTGATGGCCTTCCCGGACGATCCGTCGGATCAGGTCCGGGTGTCGCTGGGCCTCGAAACCGATCACGCAGAAGGTGGCCGTCACGTGGGCCGCCCGCAGCTGGTCGAGCACCTTCGGCGTCCAGGCCGGGCTGGGCCCGTCGTCGAAGGTCAGGGCGACGGGACGTACGCCTGTGTTGCGCCGTAGCCCGGCCGGGAGCTTCGCCGGCAGCGGTCGCAACGGCGGCTTCGGTGGCTTCGTGCGGGTGGGCTTCGGCGTCGGGGTGGGCGGGGTGGTCGGAGTGGTCGACTCGACGGGTTGCGGCCCGCCAGCGGCGTGGACGGTGCTGTCTGGCTGAGCGCAACCGGACAAGACCAGCACCACGGCGAGGACGGACGCCAGGGCGGCGCGGGCTTGCATCTGTTCGCTCCCGGGGGTCGGGGCAGGCGGACGTCCTCGACGGTAGTGGAAGCGGCCGAGGGACCGACAGGCCGGTCACGCCTCCCGCGACTGGTCCAGCGAGTCTCGGACCGCCACCGCGAGGGAGACCGCCTCGGCCAGGTCGACAGGCCGGACCACCCCGGCGGGGAGCGTGTCGGCCCGCCAGCCCGGGCCGGCGGCGAGGATCAGCAGCGGGCGGCGGGGCGCCGCGAGCAGCGCGCTGAGCTGGGCCGGATCGGCGGTGGGTCGGGTGTGGGACCAGAGCACCACGGCCGCCGGTCCGGTGCGGTTGACCGCCTCGACGAGGGCGGCCACCGGCACGCGGGCACCCAGCATCCGGTAGCTCACCCCGGCCTCGGCGAGCGCGGCGGCCAACGCTTCCAGGGGGAGGGTGTGCTGCTCCTCGTCGGAGCAGGAGAGCAGGATCCGGGCGGGGCCGCTGGGCGCGTTGGCCTGGCTGGCTGCCGCGAAGGCCTCCGACACGCACCGGGAGACCAGGTGTTCGACCTCGATCAGGCCGGCGGTGGTGGCGTGCCGGTCGCCGATGCCGGCGAGCACGGGGCGTAGCAGGGTCTCCCAGGTGGCGACGACGCCGCTGGCGGCGATCGTGTGCGCGATGGTCTCGTTGATCGCCGCCGCGTCCAGGCGCATGGCGGCGCGGGCCAGGCCCCGGGCGGCCGGGCCGGCGCGGCCCACCGGGATGGCACCCCCGCCGTCGCGTCCGGGCGGGCGGATCCGGCTCCGGGCGACGGTGTCCACGGACGTACGGTCCGGTGCCTGCCGCGCCCACCGGGCCGCCTCGGCGGGGCTCACGCCCTCGGCGGTCAACCGCCGCATGGTTTCGAGGCGGGCCAGGTCGGCGGGGGTGTAGCGGCGGTGGTGGCCGGGCACGTGCTCACTGGGCCCGAGCCCGTAGCGCTGGTGCCAGGTGCGCAGCGTGGTGACCGCGACCCCCAGCCGGCGCGCGACGGCGCCCGCGCTCAGCGCCTCATCGGCCACCCGACCGCTCCGCCGCGTCATCCGCCGACGATCCGGACGGGGTCATGGTCGAGCCGGGGGCGCCCGACGGAGCACCCGAGGGGCGCAGCAGACGGTTCACCACCCCGCCCAGCCAGGGTGCGTACGACCGGGGGTCGCGGTCGAGTTCGGCCTCCAGGGCGGCCGGGTCGGCCCAGCGCAGCTCGGCCACCTCGTCCGGGTCGGGGCGCAGCGGCGCGGCGGGCAGAAACTCGCCGCGCAGCACGTGGTCGTACTCGAACTCGACCCGACCTGTGGTCGGGTCCTCGGCGTAGTAGACGTAGACGCCGACCTCGGTCAGCTCGACCGGGCCGGTGCCCAGCTCCTCCTTCAGCCGTCGGTTGGCCGCTTCGGCAAGCGATTCGCCGGGTCGGGGGTGGCCGCAGCAGGAGTTGGCCCAGCGCAACGGGAAACGGGTCTTGACCGCCGCCCGTCGTTGCAGCAGGACCTGGCCGTCCGGGTCGATCAGCAGCACCGAGAAGGCCCGGTGCAGTTGCCCGGGCGGTTGGTGGGCGGCGGCGACCGTGGTGTCGCCGTGGGCCCGTCCGGCGTCGTCGACCAGCTCGACGAGGTGATCCTCGCGACTGGTCATCGGCCTTCTCCGGTGATCCGGCCGGCGGCCAGCTTGCCGGAGATCAACACCATCGGTACGCCCACACCCGGCTGGGTGCCGGAACCGACGAAGACGACGTTCGACAGGTCGCGGTGGAGGTTCGACGGGCGGAACGGCCCGGTCTGGAAGAGGGTGTGCGCGGCGGCGAACGGGGTGCCGGCAGCCATCCCCTGCTCGGCCCACTCGGCGGGCGTGATCGCCTGCAACACCTCGACCCCGGCGCCGAAGCCGACGTACCCGCGCTCCTCCAGAGTGCCGATCAGTTGGTCGCCGTAGCGCCTGGTCAGGTCGCCCCGCCACTCGAACGGCGCCCGGTCGAGGTTGGGCACGGGCGCGAGCACGTAGTAGGTGTGCCGATCGGGTGGGGCCACCGACGGGTCGGTCCGGCTGGGGTTGGTCACCAGCAGCGACGGATCGGTCATCAGCTCGCCCCTGCGGATGACCTCATCGAAGGTGCCCTTCCACGCGCGTCCGAAGTGGATGTTGTGGTGGGCGATCTTCGCATATCCCTGCCGCGAGCCGACGTGCAGGACGACACAGGAGGGTGAGTAGGTGAGGCGTCGCGCGGGCGCGGCGGGGAGCAGGTCCCGGTAGGCGACCGGTAGGTCCGGATTGAGCACCACGACGTCCGCCGGCACGAGCTCACCGTCGGCGGTGAGCACGCCGGTGGCCCGGCCGTTCGCGGTCTGGACCCGGGTCACTGTCGTGTCGTACCGGATCTGCACGCCGTGCTTCTCGGCCGCGCCGGCCATCGCCCGGGAGACCGCGTGGATGCCGCCGCGGGGGAAGTAGACCCCGGCCACCGAGTCGAGGTACGCGATGACCGCGTAGATGGCCAGCGCGTCGTGCGGGGCGAGCCCGGCGTACATCGCCTGGAACGAGAAGATCCGCTGGGTGCGCGGATCCCGGAAGAACTGGTTGATCTTTGTCTGGAGGCGGCGGAAGGCCCCACCGGTGAGCAGCTTCAGCAGGTTGCCGGTGATGAGGTCGGTGGGCGCGTCCAGGTTGCGCTCGATGAAGTCGGCCCGTTCCAGCCGCCACAGCTCCCGCGCGTAGTCGACGAAGCGCAGATAGCCGTCGGCCTCCCGCGGCCCGCAGACCCGGGAGATCTCGGCCGCCATCCGCGTGGTGTCGGTGAGCACGTCGAGGGTCGAGCCGTCCGGGTAGTACGCCCGGTAGGCCGGGTCGAGCGGCGTCAGGTCGAGCCAGTCGTGCAGCTCCTCGCCGACCGCCCCGAGCGCCTCGGCGATGAGGTCGGGCATCGTGAGCACCGTCGGGCCGGTGTCGAACTCGTACCCGTCCACGGAGAGCCGGCCCGCGCGCCCGCCGGGGACCGGCTCGCGCTCCAGCACAGTCACCTGGCGGCCGCTGCCGGCCAGGTGCAGTGCGCAGGCGAGCCCACCCAACCCGGCGCCGACGACCACCACCCGGTCCGTCCGTCCCGTCACCGTCCGCACGTGACCACCTCCTCGAAAAGATCGCTCATCAGGCCCGCCGGCTGGTGGCGGCGGCGGCCAACCCGGTCAGCGCGGTGCGCGCCGTCCGGTCCACGGGTGCGCTGTCGAGCGCGGCCAGGGCGTCACCCACCCGCTCGGCGATCATCCGCTCCACCCGGGCCACCGCGCCGGTCTCGGCGACCAGGTCGGCGAGTCGGTCGATCGGCTCGCCGTCGGCCTGCTCCAGGGCCTTGAGCTGGCCGGGCGTGGCCAGTTGCCGCGCCAGCATGAGCAGCGTGGTCGGCTTGCCGGTGCGCAGGTCGTCGCCGGCCGGCTTGCCGGTCGCCGCCGGGTCGCCGTAGACGCCGAGCAGGTCGTCGCGGAGTTGGAACGCCTCGCCGACGGCCAGGCCATAGCGGGTGTACGCGGTGACGAGCGCGGCGTCCGCGGTCACCCCGGCCAGGAAGGCGCCGAAGAGCAGCGGTCGCTGCACCGTGTAGCTGGCGGTCTTGTAGCGGGCCACGCGCAGCGCCCGGTCGACGGACCAGCTGGTCGGGTCGTTCTCGCCGAGCACGTCCAGGTACTGACCGGCGACGGTCTCGACGCGCATCTGGTCGTAGCAGCGGCGGACCTCGAACAGCCGGGCCGGGGTGATGGTTGCGCGGGCGAGCAGCTTGTCGGCCCAGACCATGCAGAGGTCGCCGATGAGGACGGCGCCCGCCTCGCCGAAGCGGCCGGGGTCGCCCCGGTGGCCGGCGGCGACGTGCTGCGCGGCGAGCGCGACGTGTGCCGTGGGCCGGCCCCGGCGGGTGGTGGAGGCGTCCATCACGTCGTCGTGCACCAGCGCGAAGGTGTGCAGCAGTTCGAGCGCGGCCAGCGCGGGCAGGACCGGTGCGAGCGGCTCGGTGCCGCCGACAGCTCCGCGCCAGCCCCAGTAGGCGAACGTGGAGCGGATCCGCTTGCCGCCGACCAGCACGGCCTCGCGTGCGGCGGACGCGAAGCCGCCCATGGCCGCGTCGATCTCGGTGAGTGCGTCGACCTCGGCGCTGAGGAAGGTGGAGAGGGTCTCGTCGACCGCCGTGATCAGGTCCTGGGTGTACGCGGCCAGGACGGCGCGGACGGGATCGTCCCTGTCGCCCTGGGCCGCCGGCGCCACACGGGTCGCGTTGCCCGCTACTGCGTCGTTGGCCATGTGGGCGAGCGTACCCTAGGGTACGAGTTGCGTCGATTGGTGCGTCGATAATTGAGGAGGGCCGGTGGACACGGATCTCACCGCTGCCTATGACCGGTGTCGTGAGCTGCACAAACGGCACGGGCGTACCTACTATCTCGCCACCCGGCTCCTTCCCGCGTGGAAACGACGACATGTGCACGCCCTCTATGGATTCACGCGCTACGCCGACGAGATCGTCGATCGCACCGAGGACCTGCCACCGGCCGAGCGGGCCGCCCGTCTCGACGACTGGGCCAGCCGTTTCGTGGCCGGTCTGCGTGGCGCGCCTGTCGACGACCCGCTGCTGCCGGCGGTGCTGCACACGATCGCCGTCTTCGATCTCGACCGGGACGACTTTGCGTCGTTTCTGAAGAGCATGGCGATGGACCTGACCGTCACCTCGTACGCGACCTACGACCACCTGCTCGACTACATGGAGGGCTCGGCGGCGGTGATCGGCACGATGATGCTGCCGATCCTGGGCAGCAGCGATCCGTCGGCGGCCCGTGAGCCGGCCCGGCAGCTCGGCTTCGCCTTCCAGCTCACCAACTTCATCCGCGACGTCGCCGAGGACCTGGACCGGGGTCGCACCTACCTGCCCGACGAGGACCTGGCGAAGTTCGGCGTCACCCGCGACGAGCTGGCCGAGGCCAGCGCCCGCGGGCGCGGAACGCCCCGGACGCGCGAGCTGATCGAGTACGAGGTGACCCGGGCCCAGGCGCACTACGCCGCCGCCGCGCCCGGCATCACCATGCTCGCGCCGGCGTCGCAGGCGTGCATGCGGACCGCGTACGCGCTCTACGGCGGCATCCTCGACGAGGTGGCAGCGCAGGACTACGACGTCTTCACCCGCCGGGCCCTGGTGCCGCAGCGGCGGCGGATGGCGGTGGCCGCCCGCGCTCTGCTCACCTCGACGGGTACCCCGGTCACGATCCCCGGGCCGACGGTCCAGCCGGCGGCCCGGTGACGGCGGGCACGGCGATCGTGCTCTTCACCCGCGACCTGCGGGTGCACGACCACCCGGCGCTGGCCACCACCTGCGCGGCGTTCGACCGGGTGGTGCCGCTGTACGTGCTCGACCCGGCGCTGGCCGGGTTGTCGGCCAATCGCACCCGGTTCCTGCACCAGGCGCTCGCCGACCTGCGCGACGCGCTGCGCGAGCGCGGCGGTGACCTGGTGGTGCGCCGCGGGGACCCGGTGGCCGAGACGATCCGGTTGGCCGGCGATGTCGGCGCGACAGCCGTGGCGCTCTCCGCCGACGTCAGCCACTACGCCCGTCGGCGCGAGCGGCGACTGCGCGCCGAGTGTGAGCGGCACCGGCTTCGCCTGCGGCTCTTTCCGGGGCTGACGGTGGTCGAGCCGGGTGCGTTGCGTCCCGGGGGCGGAGGCGAGCACTATCGCGTGTTCAGCCCGTACCACCGGGCGTGGGCTGCCGCGCGGTGGCGCGACGAGTTGGCAGCGCCCCGCCGGATCGCGCTGCCCGACGGGGTGCGCGTGGGTCGGGTGCCGACGCCGCCGGCCGGGGAGTCACCGGACGCGGCCACCGGTGGCGAGCGGGTCGCCCGCCAGCGGCTCACCGACTGGCTGCCCGAGCTGGGCCGGTACGACGACCAGCACGACGACATGGCCGGCGACGACACCTCCCGACTCAGCCCGTACCTGCGGTTCGGCTGCGTGTCCCCGCTGTCGGTGGCCAACCGGGCCGGCGACCGGGCCGGGCCCTTCGTTCGGCAGGTCTGCTGGCGCGACTTCTACTACCAGGTCACCGCCGCGTTCCCGGAGATCTCGACGGCCGCCTACCGCCGGGGCGCCACCGAGCAGTGGCGCTACGACGACGATGCCCTGGCCGCCTGGGCCGAGGGGCGGACCGGAATGCCCATCGTCGACGCCGGGATGCGGCAGATGCGGGCGCAGGGTTGGCAGCACAACCGGGCGCGACTCATCACCGCCGGCTACCTGACCAAGCACCTGGGCCAGGACTGGCGGGGTGGTGTCGCTGTCTTCTTCCGCTGGCTGCTCGACGGGGACGTGGCCAACAACTCGGGCAACTGGCAGTGGGTCGCCGGCACCGGCAACGACACCAAGCCGTACCGGGGTTTCAACCCGGTCCGGCAGGCCGAGCGGTACGACCCGGCCGGCGACTACGTGCGCCGCTGGGTCCCGGAGCTGTCGACGGTGTCGGGAAAGGCGATCCACCAGCCGTGGAAGTTGCCCGAGGCCGTCCGCCGCACGCTCGACTATCCGCCGCCGCTCGCCGTGCCCGGCACCGACCCGGTCTGGCTGCGCTGATCAGAGGCAGGAGTGGAGCACCTCGGCCAGTTCCTCGACGCGGTCGTGGTCGGCGAGCCGCGCCGTGACGTACGCGAGGGTGTAGCCGCGTTCGGGGTCGGCCCACGCGCTGCTGCCGCCGAGCCCGCCCATGCCCCAACTGCCGTCCGGCTCCCACTGCATGCCCAGCGTCCACCGGACCTGGCGGTCCAGCAGTACGTCCGTCCCGTCGTACTGGACCCCTGTCGCCTCGGCCACCAGTTCGGTGCTGAACAGCCGTACGCCGTCGAGGACGCCTCCGGCCAGCAGGCCGGCGTAGAGCCGGGCCAGGCCGCCGGCGGTGGCGTGCAGGTTGACCGCCGGCATCTCGGCGCCCCGCCAGAGCGGGCTGTTCAGCACGGCCAGGTCCAGCCCGCCGGCCGGATTGCCCATCGCCCGTGCCCGCAGCGAGCCGGGCTCGCCGAGCTTCCGGATCGGCCACTGCGGGTCGCCGTAGCGCAGGTCCGCGCAGCGGCGCTGGTCGGCGTCGGCCAGCCCGAAGCCGAGGTCGAGCTGCCACGGACCGGCGATCTCGTCGGCCAGGAAGCGGCCCGGGCCGCGGCCGTCTACCCGGCGGACCAGCTCGCCCACCAGGTGCCCGTACGTCCAGGCGTGCTCCGCGGCAAGCGACCCCGGCGTCCACTCGGGGTCGGCGGCCGCCAGGTCGCCGGCCAGCAGCGCCCAGTCGGCGACCGCGGTGGCCGGCCGGGGCACCGGGAAGGCCGGTAGCCCGGCGGTGTGCGACAGGACCTGCCGCACGGTTGCCGGGGTGCGGAACTCCGGCCAGTACCTCTCGACCGGCGAGTCGAGGTCGACCCGTCCCCGGTCGACGAGCAGCAGCAGGCAGAGCGCGACCACCGGCTTGCTCACCGAGTAGACGTTTACAAGCGTGTCCGGCCGCCACCGTTGGGCCGAGGGCCCGTCGCCGGTCCGGGAGCCGCCGACCAGGTCGAGCACCGGCTGACCGTCGTACCAGACGGTCAGGCTGGCGCCGGACTCCCGGCCGGTCGCGAGCAGGTCGTGGAAGTGGTCCCGGACGGGTTCGAAGCGTGCGTGCATCGGATCACCGTAGGCGGTGGGGCGCGCTGACCGTGCCGACTTTTCCGGACCCAGGTGGTCGGGGCGAGGCCGCTGGGGGATGCTGTTCCGATGGCGGAGCCGGAGCTGGTGGATGTGGTCGTGGTGGGGCTCGGGGTCGGCGGCGAGGAGGTGGCCGGGCGGCTCGCCGAGGCCGGCCTGAGCGTCGTCGGCATCGAACGGGACCTCGTCGGTGGCGAGTGCCCGTACTGGGGCTGCATCCCGAGCAAGATGATGATCAGGGCGGCGAACGCCCTGGCCGAGGCGCGTCGGGTCGACGGGCTCGCGGGCACGGCGCAGGTCAGTCCGGACTGGGCGCCGGTGGCGAAGCGGATCCGCGAGGAGGCCACCGACACCTGGGACGACAAGGTCGCGGTGGAGCGGTTCACCGGCAAGGGCGGCCGGTTCGTCCGGGGCAGTGGCCGGCTCGACGGCCCGGGGCGCGTCCGGGTCGGTGACCAGGTGTTCCAGGCCCGGCACGGCGTCGTCCTGGGCACCGGCACCCGGGCGTCGGTGCCGCCGATCGACGGCCTGGCCGACACGCCGTACTGGACCAACCACCAGGCGATCGAGGTCGAGCAGCTGCCCGAGTCGTTGCTTGTGCTCGGCGGTGGCGCGATCGGGCTGGAGCTGGCGCAGGTCTTCGCGCGCTTCGGCGTCCGCGTCACGGTGGTGGAGGCGCTGGACCGGGTGCTGGCCGTCGAGGAGCCGGAGGCGTCCGAGGTGGCCGCCGCGGCGCTGCGCGCCGACGACGTCGAGATCCACACCGGTGTACGGGCCGAACGCGTCGCGCACGACGGCGACCGGTTCACGCTGCACGGCGTCGGGGGCGCGCAGTTCACCGCCGAGCGACTGCTCGTGGTGACCGGCCGTCGGGCGCACCTGGAGGAGTTGGGGCTGGACACCGTCGGTGTGGACGCCGGCCAGCGTTACCTGCCGGTCGACGACCGGCTGCACGTCACCGACGGCATCTGGGCGGTGGGTGACCTGACCGGTCAGGGCGCGTTCACCCACATCGCCATGTACCAGGCGGGAATCGTTGTGGCCGACCTGCTGGCCCACGCCCGGGAGGCGACGGCGGGGGCCGACGCCAGCGGGACCGCGAGCGTCGTCGGCGGCGCGATGGGGGCGTCGAGTTCGCTGGCCGCCAGCGGGTCGAGTGGGTCGGCCGGCACCGTGCCGCGCGCCGACTACCGCGCGCTGCCCCGGGTGACCTTCACCGATCCCGAGGTCGGGGCGGTCGGGCTGACCGAGCAGCAGGCCCGTGAGCGCGGCATCAACGTGCAGGTCGGTTTCACCAAGCTGGGCAGCTCGACGCGGGGGTGGATTCACCGCGTCGGTGACGAGGGGTTCATCAAGCTCGTCGCGGATGCCGACCAGGGCGTGCTGATCGGCGCGACGTCGGTCGGCCCGGCCGGCGGTGAGGTGTTGTCCGCGCTGGTGGTGGCGGTGCACGCGGCCGTGCCGCTGAGTCAACTGCGACACATGATCTACGCGTACCCGACGTTCCACCGTGCCATCGAGGACGCGCTGCGCAACCTGTCCTGACGACGTGGAACGGCGACAAGCCACGACAACCTGAAAGCAAGATTTGCCCGTCCGGCTGTTCATTTCTTTCATTAGGGTGACGTACGATTGCGGCCGTGACCAAGAGGTTGACCGAAGTTGCCAAGAAGGCGGGCGTCAGCGAGGCCACCGTCAGCCGGGTGCTCAACGGCCGGGACGGTGTCTCCGAGACGACCCGGACAGCGGTGCTCACCGCGCTGGACGTGCTCGGCTACGAGCGGCCGACCAAGCTGCGCGGCGAGCGTGCCCGGCTGGTCGGGCTGGTGCTGCCGGAACTGCAGAACCCGATCTTCCCGGCGCTCGCCGAGGTGGTCACCGGCACCCTCGCCCAGCGGGGCTACACCCCGGCGCTCTGCGCCCGCACCATCGGCGGCGTGTCCGAGATGGACTACGTGGAGATGCTGCTCGACCACCAGGTGTCCGGCGTGATCTTCGCGGGTGGCTCGTACGCGCTCACCGACGCGCGGCACGACCACTACCGGCGGTTGACCGACCGGGGCCTTCCCGTGGTCCTGGTCAACGCCGGCGTGGACGAGTTGGGCTTTCCGCGGGTCTCCACCGACGACGCGGTGGCGGTGGAGCAGGCGTACGGGCACCTGCGCTCGCTCGGCCACGAGCGGATCGGGATGGTGCTCGGCCCGGAGGGGCACGTGCCGTCCCGTCGCAAGCTGGACGCCATGGTCCAGGTCGCGGGCTGGGGCGAGGCCGACGCCGAGTGTGTCGAGCGTTCGAGCTTCTCGATGGAGGGCGCGCGGGTCGCCGCGACGAAGCTGGTCGAGCGTGGGGTCACCGGCATCATCTGCGCCAGTGACGTGCTGGCCCTGGGGACCATCCGGGCCGCCCGGCGGCTCGGGCGTGCGGTGCCCACGGACATCTCGGTGGTGGGCTTCGACGACTCCGCGTTCATGACCTGCACCGACCCGCCGCTGACCACCGTGCGGCAGCCGATCGAGACGATGGGGCAGGCCGCGGTGGACCTGCTGGTCACCCAGATCGAGGGTGCCGGCGTCCTGCAGGACGAGCTGCTGTTCGAGCCGGAGCTTGTGGTGCGCGGCTCCACCGCGCCGGCGCCCGGCCGCTGAGCGCGCCCCGGCCGTACTGACCGACAGCCTCCGCCGGCCGTCGACCGCTTCCGCGGTCGGCGGCCGGTTTTTCGTGGTCGCCCACAGTGCGCCGCGACCGCCGGACCAGATGGGACCGAAGGCCGGCAAAACCGGCCTAAAACACGTCTCTGTCGGTGTCTGCCGTAAGGATGTCGAGTCTTTTCAGAACACAGTCGACACCTTGCTGAAATGAGTCGGCCTCGTTACAGTGACTCCACTCACACCTGGCTCCGGCGCAGCTACTGGGCGTCAGGTCGCATCACCGCAGATCAGCGCACCTCATGGAGACACCCGTTCCCGAAGGGATGGACAGATGTCCGTACCGCAATACCGAAGGGCTGCGGCGCTGGCGCTCGTGGCCGGCCTGGGGTTCAGCCTCACGGCATGCTCCACGAAGAGCGACGACAAGGGCGCGACCGCCGGCGGCAAGGTCACCATCACGGTCGACTGCCAGCCGGTCGGCGCCCAGAAAGAGCTGTTGAAGAACTGGAACGACGACGTCGTCGAGTTCCAGAAGCAGAACCCGGACATCGTCGTCAAGAGCGTGAGCGTCGGCGAGCAGTGCAACAACCCGCCGGACTTCACCGCCCGCCTCGCCGGCGGCACCGTGACCGACGTGTTCTACGGGTACATGACCGATCTCCAGCAGGTGCTCGACTCCGGTCAGGCCATGGACATCACCGGGGTCGTCAACAAGGACACCATCCCCACCTGGGACAGCGTCGACCCGGCGCTCAAGGAGGCCTTCAGCGACGGCGGCAAGCTCTACGCCGTCCCAGTGAAGAACTACTCGATGGGCCTGGTCTACAACAAGGTCCTGTTCCAGAAGGCCGGGCTCGACGTCAACAACCCGCCCAAGACCTGGGCCGAGGTCCGGGCCGCCGCCAAGAAGATCTCCGCCCTCGGCAACGGCATCGCCGGCTACTCCGAGTACAGCGCCGGCAACACCGGCGGCTGGCACTTCACCTCGCTGCTCTACTCCCAGGGTGGCCAGGTGCTGACCCCGGACGGCAAGAAGGCCGACTTCAACAACGCGACGGGCAAGCAGGTCCTGCAGAACATCAAGGACATGCGGTACGGCGACAACAGCATGGGCTCCCGCCAGCTGCTCCAGTGGGGTGACCTGCTGACCAACGCCGGCGCGGGCAAGGTCGGCATGTTCATCGGCGCACCGGACGCCACCCAGGCGATCGTCAGCCAGTTCCAGGGCAAGTTCCAGGACTGGGCGATGGCCCCGCTGCCCGGCCAGGACGGTCCGGCGAAGGGCACGCTCGGCGGCGGCGAGGGCTACTTCTTCAAGAAGGACCTCTCTCCGGAGCAGGTCAAGGCCGGTCTGAAGTGGATCGCGTACCAGAAGCTCACGCCGGGCAAGGGCCAGTTCGACTACGTCCGGGCCAAGCCGCAGAACTACCCGGTGGGTCTGCCCCAGCCGCTGCTGTTCGCCAACGGCAGCGAGGCGCAGAAGCAGGAACTCGAGCTGCGCAAGGCGAACGCGAACGTCGACACCACCAACTTCGCGATCTTCGAGGCGACCCCGGTGCCGATCAAGGGTGAGCCGCGCAACGCGCAGGCGATCTACGCGGTCCTCGACGCCGCGATGTCCGGGGTGCTGACGAACCCGAACGCCAACATCGACGCGCTGCTCAAGACGGCCGAAGAGAAGGTCAACCAGCTCCTGGCCGCCGAGAAGTGACCGGCAGGTGTGGGGGCCGGCCCGACGGCCCCCACACCCCGCGTCGCACCGTCCGCGTCACTGACTTCCGCAGGAGTTGCCTTGGCGATCACCGCCGTCCCCCAGGCCCCCAGGAAACCGGGTCGCCCGATGTCGCCGTACGCGACAGGGCCGCAGCGCACGAGCCTCGGCCGCAAGGTACGGGACAACCTCACCGGGCACGCGTTCCTGATCGGCGCCGTGCTCTGCTTCGTGGTCTTCTCCTGGTACCCGATGATCCGCGGCATCGTCATGAGCTTCCAGCGGACCAGGCGCGGCGAGACGACCTGGGTCGGCTGGGACAACTACTCCCGTCTCATCGCCGACCCCAGCTTCTGGCCCGCCTGGAAGAACACGCTCTACTTCACGGTGCTCGCGCTCGTGCTCGGGTACGCGGTGCCGTTCTTCGTGGCGATCCTGCTCAACGAGTTCCGCCACGCCAAGGGCTACCTGCGGGTCCTGGTCTACCTGCCGGTCATGCTGCCGCCGGCCTCGGCGCTGTTCCTCTTCAAGTTCTACGCGTACGACCCCAGCGAGGCGGGGCTGTTCAACGCGGTCCTCAAGGCGCTGCACCTGCCCACGTCGCAGTGGATGCAGTCGCCGGACATGACCATGCCGGCCATGGTGATCGCGTCCACCTGGATGAACATGGGTGGCGCCGTGCTGATCTACCTGGCGTCGTTGCAGAACATTCCCGGCGAGCTGTACGAGGCTGCGGAGCTCGACGGCGCGGGGATCTGGCGGCGGATCCGCCACGTGACGATCCCGCAGACCCGGCTGATCCTCGCGCTCCTGGCGATGCTGCAGATCGTCGCCACGATGCAGCTCTTCATCGAGCCGCTGATCCTCGCCAACGGCGCGGGCGCGGAGGATTCCGCGACCTCGGTGGCGTACCTCATCTACCAGCACGGGTTCTTCCAGAACGACCTCAACGGCGCCGCCGCGCTCGGCGTGATCATGCTCGTCGTGCTGGCCGGCTTCTCCGCCGTGTACGTGCGGCTGACTGCGAAACAGGACTAGGACGGCGAGGAATGGCACAGGATTCCGGAACCCGGACCCTCATCTCCCACTCCCAGCTCAGCAGGGGGCGCGGCAAGGTCATCTACTGGACGCTGCTGATCGTCGTCGTCACCGGCTTCACGCTCGTCTTCCTCGGGCCGCTCTACTGGATGGTCACCGGCGCCCTCAAGTCCGGCCAGGAGATCGCGCAGACCCCGCCGTCGCTGTTCCCGAAGGACCCGCAGCCGCAGAACTACATCGACGCGTGGAACAACCTGGCCCTCGCCAAGCTGCTGTTCAACACGTTCTACTACGCCATCGGGGCGGTGCTGTTCCAACTCGTCCTCGACAGCGCGGCCGCGTACTCGCTGTCCAAGCTGCGACCGATCTTCGGCAACGTGATCCTCGGCCTGATGCTGGGCACCCTGATGATCCCGGCGATGGTCCTCATCGTTCCGCAGTACGTGACGGTGCTCGACCTGCCGATCCTGCACATCAACCTGCTCGACTCGCCGTTCGCCATCTGGCTGCCGATGGTCGCGAACGCGTTCAACATCTTCCTGCTGAAGCGGTTCTTCGACTCGATCCCGGAGGAGCTGATGGCCGCCGCCCTGATGGACGGGGCGTCGTCGCTGCGCACGCTCTGGTCGATCATCCTGCCGCTGTCGCGTCCCATCCTCGGCGTCGTTTCGATCTTCGCGGTGACGGCGGTGTGGAAGGACTTCCTCTGGCCGAAGCTGGTCATGCCGTCGCCGGAGACCCGGACGGTGAGCGTCGGCATCTACACCTTCGCGGGTGGCACCCCGATGAACGTGGTGATCGCCGCGTCGGTCATCGCCGCCATCCCGACTGTCATCATCTTCCTGATCTTCCAGCGGAACATCATGTCCGGTCTGACCACGGGCAGCATCAAGGGATAGCCCACGACCGCAGTCAACCGCGCGGCGAACAACGACCGTTCGCCCCGACACATAACCAGGTCCGGCGAACCCGCCGACGTACTGACGCAGAAAGCAGGTGCTCGTGTCCACAGCTGACAGAAGTCCGTGGTGGCGTGGAGCCGTGATCTACCAGGTGTATCCCCGGAGCTTCGCCGACGGTAACGGCGACGGCATCGGTGACATCGCCGGCATCCGGTCCCGGCTGAACCACCTGTCCGCGCTCGGCGTCGACGCGATCTGGTTCAGTCCCTGGTACCCGTCGCCGATGGCCGACGCCGGCTACGACGTCTCCGACTACCGCGACATCGACCCGGTCTTCGGCACCCTGGCCGAGGTCGAGGCGCTGATCGCGGAGGCGCACGACCTCGGCATCCGGACCATCGTCGACGTGGTGCCCAACCACTGCTCCGACGCGCACCCGTGGTTCCAGGCCGCGCTGGCCGGCGGCCCGGGAGCTCCCGAGCGGGACCTGTTCTGGTTCCGTCCCGGCCGGGGCCCGAACGGCGACGAACGACCCACCGACTGGATCGGCGAGTTCGGCGGCGAGACCTGGACCCGCACCACCAACCCGGACGGCACGCCCGGCGACTGGTACCTGCACCTGTTCGCTCCGCAGCAGCCCGACTTCAACTGGGAACACCCCCGGGTACGGGCCGAATTCGAGGACATCCTGCGGTTCTGGTTCGACAGGGGCGTGGACGGCATCCGGATCGACTCCGCCGGTCTGCTGGTGAAGGACGGAGAGCTGCCGGAGGTCCGACCGGACCACCAGCACCCGTTCCACGACCTCGACGGGGTGCACGACATCTACCGGGGCTGGCGGCGGGTCGCCGACTCCTACCCGGGCGAGCGTGCGCTGATCGGTGAGGTGTGGTTGCCGGACCGGCAGCGGTTCGCCAACTACCTGCGCCCGGACGAGCTGCACGCCGCGTTCAACTTCGACTTCCTCGGCTGCGCCTGGGACGCCGCGGCGCTGCGGGAGAGCATCGACGGCACGTTGAGCGCGCACGCGCCGGTCGGGGCGCCGGCCACCTGGGTGCTCTCCAACCACGACGTCACCAGGCACGTCACCCGCTACGGCAGGGCGGACACCACGTTCAGCTTCGCCGCCAAGCGCGAGGGGATCCCCACCGACCTGGAGCTGGGCACCCGCCGGGCGCGGGCCGCCGCGCTGCTGTCGTTGTCGCTGCCCGGCGCCGCCTACGTCTACCAGGGCGAGGAGCTGGGGCTCTGGGAGGTCGAGGACATCCCGTACGCGCTGCGTCAGGACCCGATGTGGGAGCGTTCCGGCCGGGTCGATCCCGGTCGCGACGGCTGCCGCGTGCCGCTGCCCTGGGCCGGTGAGGAGCCGCCGTTCGGGTTCAGCCCCGACGGCGCGGCGGCGCCCTGGCTGCCGCAGCCTGCCGACTGGAAGGACCGGACGGCGCTGGCGCAGACCGGCGACGCGGCCTCGATGCTTGAGCTGTACCGCGCGGCGATCCACCTCCGGCGCGGCGAGTCGGCGCTCGGTGACGGCGAGCTGACCTGGCTGCCCGCCCCGGACGGCGTACTTGCCTTCAGCCGTGGCGGTGGCTTCCGCTGTCTGGTCAATCTCACCGACGCGGCGGTGCCACTGCCTGACGGGGAGTTGCTGCTGGCCAGTGGCCCACTCGACGACGGTCTGCTGCCCTCGGACACGGCCGTCTGGCTGCGTACCCCCGAAGAGGTGGACGGACCGCGCGCGGACGCCGGCGCCCTGACCTGATCGACCGACGTGGTGCCGGCGGTCCCGTCCCGCCGCCGGCACCACCCACCCGCGCACGACGCAGAGGAAGGAGGAACGAGGGGGAGACACCGCCACGCCGCAGCACCGAAACGGGGGACCTGGCCTGCCTGACGAAAGGGAGAGCGCAGCTCATGGCCAACCACACCACCGCCACCCCGCACCACCTCCGACACCCGGCACGCGTCGGGCTGGCCGCGATCGCCGCCACCCTGCTCGCCGCCACCACGGTGACCGCCCTCGCGGTCACCGGCACCGCCACCCCGGCCTCGGCGGCCGGGTTGTCCCCCTTCGACATTTCCGGCCGTGGCGCGACAGTCCCGTTCGTCGAACAGGAGGCGGAGAAGGCCGCGCACAACGGCACGAAGATCGGCCCGGACCGTCGCTACGGCACGCTGCCGTCGGAGGCGTCCGGCCGCGAGGCGGTCACCCTCGACTCCGTCGGTGAGTACGTCGAGTTCACGCTCACCGCCCCGGCCAACGCGGTCACCTTCCGGCACAGCCTGCCGGACAGCTCGGCCGGCACCGGGCGGGACGCCGCCCTCGACCTGCGGGCCAACGGCGCCCTGCTGAAGTCGGTGCCGGTGACCTCGCGGTACGGCTGGTACTACGGCGGATACCCGTTCAACAACAACCCGGGCGACACGAACCCGCACCACTTCTACGACGAGACCCGGGCGATGTTCGGCACCACCTACCCGGCCGGTACGAAGATCCGGTTGCAGGTCTCCTCGACCGCCCAGTCGCCGACGTTCACCATCGACCTGGCCGACTTCGAGCTGGTGGGCGCACCGATCAGCAAGCCCTCCGGTGTGCTGGACGTGGTCACCGACTTCGGGGCCGACCCGAGCGGCGCGACGGACTCGACAGCGAAGTTCCAGGCCGCTGTCGACGCCGGTAAGGCCCAGGGCCGGGCCGTCTGGATCCCGGCCGGCACGTTCACCCTCTGGGACCACGTGGTGGTCGACGGGGTGACCCTGCGCGGCGCCGGTCCCTGGTATTCGGTGCTCGGCGGGCGGCACCCCACCGACCGCAAGCGGGCCGCCGGCATCTACGGCAAGTACGTCTCCGGCGGCGGCTACACGGGTGAGATCCGGTCGCACGAGGCCGGCGGGCCGAGTCGCAACGTCACGCTGCGGGACTTCGCCATCATCGGTGACATCCGTGAGCGGGTGGACGAGGACCAGGTCAACGCCCTGGGCGGGGCGATGACCAACTCGGTGGTGGACAACCTGTGGTTGGAGAACACCAAGGTCGGGGCGTGGATGGACGGCCCGATGGACAACTTCACGATCCGCAACAGCCGGATCCTGGACCAGACGGCGGACGGGGTGAACTTCCACACCGGCGTCACCAACTCGACCGTGACGAACACGTTCGTGCGCAACACCGGCGACGACGCCCTGGCGATGTGGGCGCAGAGCGTGCCGAACGTCAAGAACTCGTTCACGCACAACACCATCGGCGTGACGCTGCTGGCGAACCACCTGGTCAGCTACGGCGGTCGGGACATCACGATCTCCGACAACGTGACTGCCGACTCGATCACCAACGGCGGTGGCATCCACGTCGCCAACCGCTACCCGGGTGTGCAGGGCGACACGGCGGTCCGGGGCACCTGGACGATCGCCCGGAACACGTTGATCCGCAACGGCAACTCGGACTACAACTGGAACTTCGGCGTCGGGGCGATCTGGTTCTCCGCCCTCAACGAGGCGTTCCAGCAGGCCACCATCAACATCACCGACACCGACATCCTGGACAGCTCGTACGCCGCGCTGCACTGGATCGAGGGCCAGACCAGCGGCATCAACCTCACGAACGTGCGGATCGACGGCGCCGGCACGTACGCGCTCCAGGTGCAGGCACCCAGCCAGGTGTCCTTCACGAACGTGCGGGCCACCAACATCGCGCAGAGCAACCCGATGCACAACTGCGTGGGCGGTGGCTTCCAGATCACCCAGGGCAGCGGCAACTCGGGCTGGTACACGTCCACCCCGTACTGCGGGCCGTGGCCGGAGCCGCAGTGGGGTGGCGGTCCCAGCACCCCGCCGACGACCGGCCCCACCACCGCGCCGCCCACCACGGCACCCCCGACCACCGCGCCGCCGACCACGCCGCCACCCAGCGGCGGAAACCTCGCGCTGAACCGGTCGACGACCGCTACCAGCACCAACCAGAACTACACGGCGGGCAACGCGGTGGACGGCAACGCGGGCACCTACTGGGAGAGCGCCAACAACGCCTTCCCGCAGTCGCTGACGGTGGACCTGGGCGCGGCCCGCTCGGTCGACCGGGTGGTGCTCAAGCTGCCCGCCGGCTGGGAACGCCGCACCCAGACCCTGTCCGTCCTGGGCTCCACCGACGGGTCGTCGTACGCCACCCTGGCGTCGTCCGCCGGCCGGGTCTTCGACCCGGGCAGCGGCAACGCCGTCTCGATCGGGCTGCCCTCCGGTGACCGCCGCTACATCCGGGTCACCGTCACCGGCAACACCGGCTGGTCGGCCGCCCAGCTCAGCGAGATCGAGGTGTACGGCGGCACCGCCACCACGGCACCGCCGACCACCGCACCCCCGACGACGGCACCGCCGACCACCGCACCGCCGACCACGCCCCCGCCCAGTGGCAACCTCGCGGCCGGACGGTCGGTCACCGAGACCAGCCACTCCGACGTGTACGCCGGGACCAACGCGGTGGACGGCAACGCCAACACCTACTGGGAGAGCGCCAACAACGCCTTCCCGCAGTCGCTGACCGTGGACCTCGGCGCCACCCGTTCGGTGTCCCGGGTCGTGCTGAAGCTGCCGCCGTCGTCGGCCTGGCAGACCCGTACGCAGACGCTGGCGGTGCTCGGCTCCACCACCGGCTCGTCGTTCACCACCCTGAAGGCGTCCGCCGGCTACACCTTCAACCCGGCCAGCGGCAACACGGTCACCGTTACCTTCACGGCGACCAGCCAGCGGTACCTGCGGCTGACCGTCACCGGTAACACCGGCTGGCCCGCCGGTCAGCTCAGCGAGTTCGAGGTCTACTCCAGCTAGGCCGACGGTCCCCGCCCGGACTGGGCGGGGGCCACCGGTCGGACGCCCGGCGCAGCGCGGCGCAGGGCCCGAGCGCACCCGTCCCACACCGCACCGTCCCCCACCTGTCGCGGCACGACGGGCGTACCCCTGCACCCGTCACCGGGCAACGCACCCACACCACCCCCGAAAGAGGTGTAGCCACCCATGTCGAGAAACGGCCCCACCCGAGGCACCCCGCGTACCGGCTCGTCCGGTCCCGTCCCCCGACCGGACCGAGCCCACCGAGCCCACCGAGCCGGCCGGCTGCCGGTCCGGCTGCTCGCCGGCGCGGTCGCCGGACTGCTCCTCGCCGCCGTCCCCGCCCTCACCCCCGCGAGCGCGGCCCCGGCGGCGAAGCCGGCGCCGGCCCCGGCCGGGTCCGCCCGCGCGGCCCTGCTCGCCGGGCTCTCCGCCACCATGAGCGCCAGCAGCTACAACCAGAACTACGTGGCGAGCAACGCCAACGACGGCAACGCCTCGACCTACTGGGAGAGCGCCAACAACGCGTTCCCGCAGTGGATCCAGGCCGACCTCGGCGCCACCGTCAGCGTGGACCGGGTGGTGCTCAAGCTGCCGCCGTCGTCGGACTGGCAGACCCGTACGCAGACGCTGTCGATCCTCGGCTCCACAAACGGCTCGTCCTTCACCACCCTGAAGGCGTCCGGCGGCTACACGTTCAACCCGAGCACCGGCAACACCGCGACCGTCAGCTTCACCGCGGCCAGCACCCGCTACGTACGGGTCCAGGTCACCGGCAACACCGGCTGGCCGGCCGCCCAGCTCTCCGAGGTCGAGGTGTACGGCGCCAGCGGCAGCACCGACACCCAGGCCCCCAGCGCGCCCGGCAACCTGGCCTACACCCAGCCGGCCAGCGGTCAGATCCGGCTCACCTGGTCGGCGTCCAGCGACAACGTCGGCGTGACCGGGTACGACGTCTACGCCGGTGGCGCGCTGCGCGGGACCGTCAGCGGCTCGACGCTGACGTACACCGACAGCCAGTCGGACAGCGCCACCGTCTCGTACTACGTGCGGGCCAGGGACGCGGCCGGCAACCAGTCGTCGAACAGCAACACCGTGACCCGGACCGGCACCGGCACCCCGCCGACCGGCACCAACCTCGCGGTCGGCAAGCCGATCACCGCCTCCGGGTACGTGCACACGTTCGTGGCCACCAACGCCAACGACAACAACGTGGCCACCTACTGGGAGGGCAACGGCAACCCGAGCACGCTCACCGTGCAGCTCGGCGCGAACGCCAGCCTCAGCCAGGTCGTGCTGAAGCTCAACCCGGACTCCTCCTGGGGTGCGCGTACCCAGAACATCACCGTGCTGGGCCGGGACCAGGGCTCGTCGAGCTTCACCACCCTGGTCGGCGCGGCGAACTACACCTTCAACCCGAGCAGCGGTAACACGGTGACCATCCCGGTCTCCGGCGCCGCGGCCGACGTACGGCTCTCGATCGCCTCGAACACCGGCGCACCGGCCGGGCAGGTGGCCGAGTTCCAGGTCATCGGCACCCCCGCGCCGAACCCGGACCTCACCGTGACCGGCATGTCGGTAAGCCCGACGGCACCCGTGGAGACGAGCACCATCACGCTCTCGGCCACCGTGCGCAACGCCGGCTCGGCGGCTTCCGGGGCCACCAACGTCAACTTCTACCTGGGCTCCACCCGGGTCGGCACCGCGTCGGTCGGCGGCCTGGCGGCCGGCGCCTCGACCACTGTCAGCGCCAGCATCGGCACCCGCGACGCGGGCAGCTACCCGCTCAGCGCGAAGGTCGACGAGGCCAACGCCGTCGTCGAGCAGGACGACACCAACAACAGCTACTCCAACCCGAGCCCGCTCGTGGTGAGCCCGGTCGCCACCAGTGACCTGGTCGCCTCGGCGGTGGCCTGGTCGCCGGGCAACCCGTCGGCAGGCAACACTGTCACCTTCTCCGTGTCGATCCGCAACGCCGGCAGCGTGGCCTCCGCGTCCGGGTCGCACGGCATCACGCTCACCGTGCTCAACGAGTCGGGCACCGTCGTGCGTACCCTGGCCGGCTCGTACTCCGGCGTGATCAACGCCGGGGCCACCGTCGGCCCGGTCAACCTGGGCACCTGGACGGCCGCGAACGGCAAGTACACAGTCCGGGTCGTGCTCGCGGCCGACGGCAACGAACTGCCCGTCAAGCAGGGCAACAACACGAGCGACCGTCCGCTCTTCGTCGGGCGCGGCGCCAACATGCCGTACGACATGTACGAGGCCGAGGACGGCGTGGTCGGCGGCGGCGCGGCAGTCGTGGGCCCGAACCGGACCGTCGGCGACCTGGCCGGCGAGGCGTCCGGCCGACGTGCGGTGACGCTCAACTCGACCGGCAGCTACGTCGAGTTCACCACCCGGGCCAGCACCAACACGCTCGTCACCCGCTTCTCCATCCCCGACGCGTCGGGCGGCGGCGGGATCAACTCGACGCTGAACATCTACGTCAACGGCACGTTCCACAAGGCCATCGACCTGACGTCCCGCTACGCCTGGCTGTACGGCAACGAGACGAGCCCGGGCAACACGCCGAGCGCTGGCGGCCCGCGGCACATCTACGACGAAGCCAACGTCATGCTCAACTCGACGGTGCCGGCCGGCAGCAAGATCCGCCTCCAGAAGGACGCGGCCAACACCACCAACTACGCGATCGACTTCATCAACACCGAGCAGGTCTCGCCGATCGCGAACCCGGACTCGGCCCGCTACGCGACGCCGGCCGGTTTCACTCACCAGGACGTGCAGAACGCCCTGGACCGGGTGCGGATGGACACCACAGGCAACCTGATCGGGGTGTACCTGCCCGCCGGCAACTACTCCACCTCGTCGAAGTTCCAGGTGTACGGCAAGGCGGTAAAGGTGACCGGCGCCGGGCCCTGGTACACCCGGTTCAACGCCCCCTCCGGCCAGGAGAACACCGACATCGGCTTCCGGGCCGAGAACTCGGCGGCCGGATCGTCGTTCGCGAACTTCGCCTACTTCGGCAACTACACCTCGCGCATCGACGGGCCGGGCAAGGTGTTCGACTTCGCCAACGTGTCGAACATCGTGATCGACAACATCTGGGCCGAGCACCAGGTCTGCCTCTACTGGGGCGCCAACACCGACTACATGACGATCAAGAACTCGCGGATCCGCAACCTGTTCGCCGACGGCGTCAACATGACCAACGGCAGCACCAACAACCTGGTCAGCAACAACGACGCCCGGGCCACCGGCGATGACAGCTTCGCGCTGTTCTCGGCGATCGACGCGGGCGGCGCGGACATGCGGGACAACATTTACGAGAACCTGTCCTCGACCCTGACCTGGCGGGCCGCCGGTGTGGCCGTCTACGGCGGCTACGGCAACACGTTCCGCAACATCTACATCGCGGACACGCTCGTCTACTCCGGCATCACCATCAGCTCGCTCGACTTCGGCTACCCGATGAACGGCTTCGGCGCGAGCCCGCCGACCCGTTTCGAGAACATCTCGATCGTGCGGGCCGGTGGGCACTTCTGGGGTGGGCAGACCTTCCCGGCGATCTGGGTCTTCTCCGCCTCGAAGGTGTTCCAGGGCATCCGGGTCAGCGACGTGGACATCGTCGACCCGACCTACAGCGGCATCATGTTCCAGACCAACTACGTCGGTGGGCAGCCGCAGTTCCCGGTCACCGACACGGTCTTCACCAACATTTCGATCAGCGGCGCCCGCAAGAGCGGTGACGCCTACGACGCCAAGTCCGGCTTCGGCATCTGGGTCAACGAGATGCCCGAGTCCGGGCAGGGGCCGGCCGTCGGGTCGGTGACCTTCAACAACCTCCAGTTGAGCAACAACGCGGTGGACATCAGGAACACCACCTCGACCTTCACCATCAACCGCAACTGACCCAGGCCGTACCGGATGCCGCCGGGAGGTTCACCCTCCCGGCGGCATCGCGCCGTGCCGGCCCTCGCCGGCGGCGAACCGGGCCGCCCCGGCAGCCGCGTCGGTGGCCAGCGAATCCATCCCGTACGCCAACTCGGTCACCAGTGCCTCCGCCTCGGGTCGCCCGGCGCCGGCCAGCACGGCCGCCCGGTCGTTGCGCAGGCAGGTCTGCGGATGCCGGGCGATCTCCGCCGCCAGTTCCTCGGCCGCCGCCCGCGCCTGGCCCGGCGGCACCACCCGGTTGACCAACCCCATGGCGTACGCCTCGTCGGCGTGCACCGCCCGCCCGGTGAGGATCAGGTCCAGGGCGCGGCTCTCACCGATCAGCCGGGGCAGCCGGACCGTGCCCCCGTCGACGAGCGGCACTCCCCAGCGTCGGCAGAACACCCCGAGCGTGGCGTCGGACTCGGCGACCCGCAGGTCGCACCAGAGTGCCAGCTCGAGGCCGCCGGCCACCGCGTACCCGGAGATCGCCGCGATCACCGGCTTGCTCAGCGCCATCCGGGTCGGACCCATCGGGCCGTCGCCCTCCGGCTCGACGCGGTTGCCGCTCGGCGTGCCGATCGCCTTGAGGTCGGCACCTGCGCAGAACGTGCCACCGGCTCCCCAGAGCACGGCCACCGCCGCCTCTGGATCGGCGTCGAACGAGCGGAAGGCGTCCGCCAGCGCCCGCGCGGTCGGCCCATCCACGGCGTTGCGCGCGGCCGCCCGGTCGAGCACCACTGTGGCGACCGCACCGACCCGCTCCACCCGCACACCCATCGAACCAGCATGCCCGTCCGACCCCACCCCCACAATCCCCGCCGATCTTGCACTTCCGGTTGCCGGTTCGCGGCTTGTGTCACGGATTCTCGGAGCAGAACGGGCGCGATCGGCGGCGTGGGCGGCGCGGCAGATTTGTCGCCGCCGACCGGTTTGCGACGGCGATCGCCGGGAAGTCGGTACTCGTGCGAGCACTTTTGACGAAAGTCGAGCAGGACTCCCGGCTGGACCGCGCGGGTGACCGGTTGCAGAAGGTGGTCCTCGGCACGCTGCGTCCGCGGCGGCTGCGGGACCTGCTGCACGGGGTGACCCTCGGGCATCCGCTGCATCCGGCGATGGTGCAGGTGCCGGTCGGCGCCTGGATCAGCGCCGCCGTGCTGGACCTGATGCCTGGTCAGCGCCGGCCGGCCACCGTGCTTGTCGGCCTGGGCACCGTCAGCGCGCTGCCGGCGGCGGTCGCCGGCCTGAACGACTGGGCGGCGCTCTCCCGGGACCAGCGCCGGGTCGGCCTGGTGCACGCCGCCGCGAACACCGTCGGCGTCGGCCTCTACGCCGGCTCGCTGGCGGCGCGGCTCTCCGGGCGGCAGGGCGTCGGGCGGGCGCTCGGCTTCCTCGGCCTCTCCGCAGTCAGCCTCGGCGCGTACATCGGTGGACACCTGGCGTACAAGCAGGGCGCCCAGGTCAACCAGAGCGTGTCCGAGCTGCACCGGATGTCCGACGGCTGGCACTCGCTGGCCGACATGGCCACCCTGCCGCAGCGCACACTGATCACCCGGGAGGTCGACGACGACATCTCGGTGATCCTCTACCGCCACGGTGACGAGGTCACCGTGATGCTGGAGCGCTGCCCGCACCAGAGCGGGCCGCTCGGCGAGGGCGAGGTCCAGGAGATCGACGGCCACGCCTGTGTGGTCTGCCCGTGGCACGGCAGCGCGTTCCGACTCAACGGCGGCGAGGTCATGCAGGGGCCGTCCGGCAACGACCAGCAGATCCTGCCCACCCGCATTCAGAACGGCGTCCTCCAGACCCGCCTGCCCTGACACGCTCTGCCGAGCACGACCGGGCGGCGCGGGTGTGCCCGGCCGTCGGTCTGGTGCCGCCCTGATCGCGGTGTCGGTGTTCCGGACAGATCAGCCGCGTCGGTGCCGACCGGTCGACGGCTCGTCCGGCGCGGCATCCCAGCCGGGCCCGCCGGCGGCCAGTCCGCGCTTGTCACCGCCGGTCCAGCCATCCTCGCCGGTCCAGCCCTCGTCGCGGGCCCAGCCTTCGTCGCCGGTCGAGGCCGGCACGCCGCGGAGGTTTGGGCCGCCGGTCGGCGGCGCCGTGCTCGCGGTGGCGGCTGCCGCACGGCTGGCGGCCCACGCGGCGCCGCTGCTCCGACGACCGGTGCGGGCGCTGCCGCTGCTTCGACCCACGCCGCCTCGGGGCGCGCGGGTGGTCGTCGTCAACCGAGGTGCCGCACCGGCGGTGGCCGGGCGGCGGCGCAGCCCGAGAACCGCGCCGATCTGCGCGCCGACGATGCTGGCCACGGCCAGCACGGCGGACACCGCCAGTGGCCGGTTCACCCGGTCGGTGGTTCCGGCACGTGCCGCGCCGACGGTCATCGTGGGTGCCTGACCCGTCGACTCCGTACCGCCGGGGGGTGCCTGCTCGGCCCGTTCCGGGGCGGCCGGCTGCGGTGACGGTCGTGGGGCCGGCGGCTTGGGCGCGGCGGGCCGGCCCACGAGTTTGCCTGTGGCGTGCGGGCGAGCGCCCTGGTCGGTGGCCTCCGCCGGCAGCCGGAGCAGTTGGCCGGGACGAATCCGATCCGGGTCGTCCAGCCGGTTCAGCTTGGCGAGCTGTCGATAGTCGCCGAACTCGTCGAGGTACCGCTCGGCCACCTCGCCGAGGTAGTCGCCCCGCGCCACCCGATACACCGGAGCGGCCTTGTCACCGGCGCTCGGCCCAGGTGGCGCGACCAGTCCGAGCGGGCCGCTGCCGGTCGTCGCGATCGGCCTGCTCCCGGCCACCCCGAGCGGCCCACTTCCGGGCAGTCGGGCGGCGCTTGTCGACGTGCTCGGCTGGGCGTACGCCGGACCGCTGTAGACCGCGGCGGCGCTGGCGGCGGCCGGACTGGCCGCGAGGATCAGCGCGACCGAACCGACAAGCGCGGCGGCGGCCTTCTGCTGGCGGCTCATCCCCGGCAGCTTCGGCGCCGGTCGGCGCAGGGTCTGCGCACCCAACTCGACCACGACGGAGAAGGCGAACGTGGCCCAGCCGAACCAGCCGGCCAGCGCCAGGGCCCGCAGGAAGAGCTGCCCGTCGTCGCGGCTGGTCAGAGCGGTGCCCACCTCGGCGAGGGTGGGCAGATGGTCGGGCAGGGGATTGCCCGCGAAGGCGAGCAGCGCGACCGGCGCGCCAAGCACCAGAGCGCAGAGCACGACGAGCGCGCCGACGCCGGTGAGGACGCGTCCGGTCCGCCGTACGACGGACCGACCCGATGCGGACATGGCGGCCTTCCTTCCTACGGTCCTGCGGTGATGGCCCGCGCGGTCGCCTCGCCGGTGACGGTGACCTGGTCGGCCAAGCCGAACAGCCCGAGCATCGAGCGGCGGTAGGTGATCGTGACGCGTACCTGGACGACGGTCTCCCCGGCGATCTGCGGGAAGGTGACGGTGTGGCCTGTGGTGGCGCCGGCGGCGGTGAGGTAGTCGGCGACGGCGACGCGGGCCTGTGGCTGGTTGATCCGCGTCGGCCCACCCTCGATCGCGGTGGCCCGGTCGATTGCCTGCCCGCCCGCGCGGGCCGCCTCGGCGGCCAGGTTGTCGGCGCGTTGCAGCGTGCGCAGCTGCCCGGCCCCGTCGAAGGAGAGCCCGACGATGGCGAGTACGCCTACCATCGCCACCGCCAGGAAGATGCTGATCCGCCCGTGGTCGCCGGACAGCGGACGGGCGTTCATCCCCGGCTCCGGTAGCGGTCCAGTGGCGAGGTGAACCGCGCCACGATCCGGTTCTCGCTGGGCATTCCGGGCACGGCGGCGAGCCGCAGGTCGCGGAGGGACACCCGACAGGCGATCTCGACGGTGACCGTCGCGTTCTGCCCGACCGCGCTGCGGTAGGCGTTGTCGAAGCTGGTATTCCTGCCGCCAACCGAGCCGGTGAACCGCAGCGTCGGAGCGTCGGTGCAGGCCAGACCCCGCCAGTCCAACTGTTGACGCGCCGCGTCCCGGGCCGCCTTCCGGGCATCGCCCGCCGTCCGGGAGATCGAGGCGGCGCGGGCCGCGTCGTGCGCGGCGGTGTCGAGCGCCTCGGCCGCCACCGCGCTGCGTCCGGCCACCCCGGCCAGCACCATCAGCGCGATGAACGCGGGTGCGAGCACCGCCACCTCGATGGAGACCGAGCCCCGCTCGGCGGCCCGGGTCACGGGGGCGTCACCGGGGTCACCCGCTCCACCGGCCCGTGCGCGGTCTGCCGGATCGCGAAGTCCACACCGGGCACCACCGACAGGGACCGGCCGGTCACCGTGCAGGTCACGTCGACGTCGGTGGTCACGCAGGTCGGGCCCGTCGTCTCCCAGCCCACCAGCCAGCCGCCGGTGGCCTTCAGGAACCGGGTGGCGCTGGCCTTCCCGGAACCGTCGGACGCGTCGTACAGCCGCTGGGCGTTGACCCCGTTCTGCGCGGCGTGCAACGCGGTGGAACGGGCGAGGAAGACGGCCGCAATCTGGATCGAGGCGAAGAGCAGCACCAGGATCAGCGGCATCACCACGGCCAACTCCACCGGGTTGGCACCCCGCTGCGGGTCGACGGCCGCGAGGCGGCGCCGGGCGGCGTTGACCGCCCGGCGCAACCTCGACAGCACGACTCGACACATCCCGGCTACGGGCCGGGCTTCGTGTAGCTCGGGATGCCGTTCATCCAGTTGTTGGCCTTGGTCAGGGCCAGAGCGGTGACGGCCATGGCGACGACGACCAGGCCGGCGATGATCACCGCGGTGGGCACCGGGCTGTCGCCGCGCTCACCGTCCCGGCGCAGGTCGGCCAGGCGCGTCGTCAGCACGACGTGCAGGTAGCTGAGTATGGACATGAGGTACTCCTCCGGGGGACGGGGTCAGACGCGGGAGATGAACGGATAGAGAACGAAGCCGAGCAGCACGAAGACGAGTAGCGCGCCCGGGATGTCGAGCTTGCTGGTTACCCCCTCCGCCCGGGCGAGGTTGTCGGTGCGGATCTGGTCGCGCAGCGAGTCGGCCCGGCTGCGCAGCGTCTCGTGCACCTGCGCGCCCTCGCTGCCGGAGGAGCGCATGATCGCGCCGACGTCGCCAAGCTCCGGGATACCGATCTTGTCGGCGAGGTCACGCAGTTCCTCCCACGGCGCGTGCATCTGCATCTGGGCGATCCGCAGCGACTCCTGAAGCCTGTCGAACACCCAGCCGTCGCAGACCGCGGCGGCCCGCTCCAAGGACTGCACCGGCCCGTGCGCCGCCGAGAGCTGCAACGCCACCAGGTCGAGATAGGTGCAGACCGCCTGGCGGAACTCGTCGCGGGCGGTGGCGGCCTTGGTCAGCACGGCGCGGTGCGCCAGCAGGCCGCCCAGCAGCGCCAGGCCGAGGCTGCCGAGCACCGGCACGACAAGCGGAAACGGGACGCCGAGCAGCCACAGCGCCGCCCCGAGCAGAGTCGGCGTGGCCAACCCGATCAGGGCGGAGAGCAGCACCGACAGCGCGTACTGCTCGGAGGTCTGACCGATCAGGGCGAGCTGCATCTGCGGCGGCCGCAACCAGCGGGACATCCCGGTCAGCCAGTCGAGTCGCCGGGACGCGGGCGTGGCCACCCGGCCGGTGCCCGGCGGCTGATGCAGTCGGCGCAGCGCCGGCCCGAGCGCCGGTGTCGCCGGCACCAGCTCTCGTATCACCAGGAACAGGCCCAACCCGATCGTCGCCCCGCCACAGACCGCGACGGCGAGGTGCCAGTTGAGGATCAGCACGACCGCCTCCTCGGGCCGCGCCGCGCCACGCTGTCCGCGCTCACGCGATCACCTCGCGGGGGTCGGGCGCCGGCAGGAACCGGGCCGGCCGCTGCGGCTGGCTCATCGAGCGCACCCAGGCCAGCAGGCCGATGAAGGCGGCGCCGAGCGCGGCCATCACCACCTGACCCGTCGGTGTGCCGTACGGCTTGATGTATTCGGTGTTGACCAGCCCGTACGCAAGCGTCGCCAGCGTCATGCCGGTCAGGAAGCGGACCGCGAACCGGGGCTGCGTGCGCTTGGCCTCGATCTCCCGGCGGGTCGCCACCTCCGCGGCCGCCGCGCCGGCGATCGAGCCCAGCACGTCGCCCAGCCGTTCGCCCCGGTCGGCGAGGTGCAGGATCAGCGCCGCCACCACCTGGTCGCAGACCGGGTCGCCGATCTCGTCGGCGAACGCCAGCAGCGCGGAACGGGCCAGCCAGCCGGCCTGCAAGCGGGCGGCGAGCAGCCGTACCTCGTCCTCGATGCCGGGTGGCACGCTGCCGATCGTGCTGATGATCGCCTGTTGGAGGCCCTGACCCGTGCCGGAGACGTCCTTGAGTCGGCGGGTCCAATCGCCAACCGCTTCGATCCGGGCGATCGCCCGCTGCTCGGCCTTACCCACCGCGAACAGCCACGGAGCGCCGGGCACCGCCACCGCCACCAGCAGGCCCACCACCGGCAGCCCGGTCAGCAGGAAGGCCAACGCCCCGGCGACCACCGCGGTGAGCAGCAGCATCTGGTAGGCCCGCCGCTCGGCGGGAGTGGCGCCGGAGCCGCGCCAGAGGCGGCTCAGGCCGGGCCCCGCTCCCGGGCCGGACTTGGCAGGGCGGCGGGTGCCCACCAGCGCGACGACCGCCAGCAGCAACCCGGCCACACAGGCGGCCCCGGAGATCACCGCGATCAACTCAAGGCTGTTTCCCATCAGGTCACCGCCGAGCCAGTCGGGTTTGTCGGGGTCGCCGCCAGGCACCCGTGCCGGCCTCGATCCAGCGGGTCAGCAGTCGGACGTCGTACCCCACCCGCAGCAACTGGTCGCGGACCCGTTCGGGCAGGTGCCGGGGGACCGCGCGACCGTCCGGGCCGGGACCGAAGACGGTGGTGGTGGTGATCCGTCCGGCCTCACCGGCCCCGATCACCTCCTCCACGTGCGAGACGAACCGGTGCTTACGGCCGCCGATCGCGCTCTCGTCCTCGACTGTGACGTAGACGATCAGGTCGAGGGCGTTGCCGGCCATCCGGCGGGCCTGGTCGACTGTCATCTCCCGGCCGTGCGCCAGCGCCAGCTCGACGATCCGCTCACCCACCCCGGCCGCCGTACGGGCGTGGATGGTGCACATCGAGCCCCGGCTGGTGGTCATCGCCTGGAGCATCGGCACGATCTCCCGGGACCGCACCTCACCCACGATGATCCGCAGCACGCCCATGCGCAGCGAGAGCGGAATCAGGTCCGCAATCGTCACCTCGCCCGCCGGCCGGCCGTCGAAGCCGCGCTCGCCGTGCCCCTCCCGCGACTCGAAGCTCATCACCGCCCGGTGCCGATCGCGGCGGCGCGCCGGCAACAGTTCCCGGCTCTCCTCCAGCAGCACGTACGGCTCGTCGGGCGGGATCTCGTTCATCAACGCCCGGATGATCGTGGTCTTTCCGGCCCCGGCCAGCCCGGCGACCATGATGTTCAACCCGGCGCGCATCGCCGCACGCAGGAAGTCGCGCAGCAGCGGGTCGATCATCTCGTCCAGGTCGGCCCGGGCACCGGCCACGTCGTCGAGGCTCACGTCCAGGGTGTTGTGCTTGCGGATCACCGCGTACGGACGGTGGCTGACCAGGAACACCGCGGCCAGTCGGCTGCCGTCGGGCAGTTGCAGGTCCAGGGTGGGCTTCACGGTGGACAGGGACCGCTCGGTCGCGCCGGCCCGACGCGCCGCCGCCTGGAGGATCTCCACCAGCTCGGCGTCGCTGTCGGCGATCGGCTCGGCCCAGTCCACCCCGCCGCCGTGCCGGGTGATCCGCACCACGTCGCAGCCGAGAATGTGCACTTCCTCGATGGTGTCGTCGACAAGCAGGGTCTGCAGCCGGCCCAGACCGACCAGCTCGGCTGTCACCTGGTCGAGCAGCAGGCGCTCCTCGCCGGCGGCCATCGGTGTCCCGGCGCGACGGACCGCGTCCGCGTACTCGGCGACCACCGTGACGGCCAGTCGGGCCCGCTCGGTGTCCTCCTCGTCGACTGTGAACTCCCGCCCGCGCTGCCACAGGGTGAGCCGTTCGGTGAGTTCCCGGCGCAGCTCCCGGACCAGCTGGAAATCGATCCGGGGTCGCGGCGCCACCTCCGGCGGAGGCGGGGCCGTGGGCGCCGGCTGCGGTGTCGCCGCCGACTGGTGGTGCCGGCCGTTCGGCGGGGTCAGCGGGGGCGCGGTGGACGTCGCGTTCGGCGGCTGCCGACGCGGGTCGGTGGAGACGGGCTCAAACCGCATCCGGCACCCCCTGCTGCACCGGCCAGGCCAGCCGTGCCCGCCGGCGTTCCAGCAGCGCACCGACCGGTACCTCCAACGCGGCGGCCGCGCGCAGCAGCGGCCGTCCGGACCGGACGGTTCCACCGAGGGCGAGCACCCCTGCGGTACGCGGGTCGTGCGGCAGCCGGGCGATCACCGGCAGTTTCAGCCCTCGACTGATCTCCGCGCGCCCGTGCCCGTCGCCGACCAGCAGCAGCCGCAGGGTGCCCGGCGGCACCCGGTGTTCGGCGAAGTCCCGCTCGATCGTGGTGACCACCGCCCGCGTGCCGGACAGGTCGGGCAGGTGGGCCCGGGTCACCAGCAGCACCACCGAGGCGGCCCGCAGCAGTGGCCACGGTGGGCCTGTGACGTGCAGCCGGCCACAGTCGACGAGCACGTCGTAGCCGGGGCTGCCCCGGTCCAGCGCGTTGAAGTAGTCGGCGAAGCGCTGCCAGAGCGGGGTGACGCTGCCGGCCTGGGCCGGGTCGACCAACCCGGGTAGCAGCAGCCGTTCCCGGCGCGGCGCGTCCAGGTCGACCAGCTGGGACCAGAAGGCGCTCTCCAGGTTGCCGTCGCGCAGCTCCCCGACGGCCAGCTCCCCGATGCCGCGCGGCCCGTCCAGCTGACCGCCCAGGTAGCCGGCGAGGATCGACCCGCCGGCCGGGTCGCACTCCGCGAGGACCAGTCGGCGGTGCCAGGTCAACGCGCAGGCCAGCGCCGAGGTGGTCACACCGGGTGAACCCTTTGCCGACACCAACGCGATGATCGCCATGCTCAGGCCGCCTCGGTCAGTACGACGGCGATCCGCTCCTGGGCGGACAGTGCCACCACGGCGGGTACGTCCCGGACGAGCAGCGCCAGGTACAGCACCCTCTCGTCGTCCGTCGGGCTGACCATGTCGATGACGGTGGCCGTGAACCGGGTGCCCGCACCGGCGGCCCCCCCGGTGGCGTTGTCGTCGGGGGTGCTGACCAGCAGCACCTTGTCTCCGGGGTGCAGCGCACGGGCCGGTACCTGGGCGGTCTTCAGGCCGAGCGCGATCTGCTGCTGACCCGGGCCGAGCAGCGGGTCGTCGGTGACCTGCCCGAGGGTGAGCAGGGTGCCGGGCACCAGCGCGACCGCTGCCCGCTTGCCGACCACCTCGTCCAGCCGACCCGCGGGCACCGGGCGCAACCCCCGGCCCCCGGCGACCTGCACGGTGATCAGATCGGAGGCGCTGACCTCCCGACCCACCTCCACCGGCCGGGCCACCGCGAGGTAGCTGCCGGTGGCGCGGACCGAGGTGACCGCGAACGCGGCCCCCAGCCCACCAAGGGCGATCAGGAGTACGGCGAGACCCAGCAGCCCGGGGCGGACGCGGCGTTGCCGGACCACCTTGGGCGGACTGACCGGCGCGTCCACCGGCCCGGTCGCGTTGCGCGTAGCCAGACTCACCGTTCGATCTCCATTCCCGACTGTGGGGCTCGCAGAACCGGCTCGCTCACCTGGTCACCACCTGGAGTTCCTTGATCACGACCGGCACGGTGCCGCTGGTCCGGGTCTGCGCGATCGGGTCACCCTCGTCGCCGTCGCCGGTCCACCAGCGCACCGTCCAGTACGTGGTGGCGCCCACCCGGTAGGTGCCGGCCTTCGGGTAGCCGCTGTCGTAGCCGCAGTCCGGGGAGGTCCTGCCGGCACGCTTGCCCTTCGCGTCGTACGGGGTGCCGGCCTTGGTGCAGGTGACCGTGTCGCCGTTGCCCATGCTCCAGACGATCCGGTCGACAGTCGCCTCGATGGAGACGGTCAGCCCACGGTCGCTCGCGGAGGCGCGCAGTGGCCCGAAGTAGCTGGCGCTCGGGGTGGCCCACATCCAGACCGGCAGGCCGACCAGGCCGGGGCCGATGTCCTTGCGGGGCGCCACCTTGAGCCGGGCCGGCAGCAGCTTGATCGACGCGAGGGCCCGGCGGGCCAGCTCCTCCGGGTCCGGCGGAGCGCCGAAGCCGGCCGGCGGCCCGTCGAGCAGCACCGTGTTCTGGGCGCCGAGGTCGCCGCCGTTGCAGGTCTGCACGTACCACTGCTGGCCCTCGGCTGCCGGCGGCTGCGGCACGGCGAGCTTGTAGTAGCACCCGTCACCGTTGTTGAACCAGCCCAGCACGTCGTCGTAGCAGGGGATCGTCCGCCCGCCCCACTGGCAGACACCGCCGCCGCCTCCACCGCCGCCGGAGTCGCCACCGCCGTTGTCGCCGCCGCCGCCGGGCGTGCCCGGCTCGTCGTCCCAGACGTTGCAGTCCGGTTGGCCGGGCGGGCATTCGACCCCCGGGTCGGCCCGTCGGGCGGCGGCGGCCGGCAGGGTCGCGCCGACCACCAGCAGCAACGCCAGACCGACTCCGCCGAGCATCCGTCGGGCCACGCCGGTACGGGCTCTCCGCCCCCGGGTCAGCACGGCTGGTCCGGGTGCGCCGAGCCGGAGCTGATCAGCCAGCGACCGTCGGGATAGCGGGTGGCGGTGGCGGTGGCCAGGTGTTTGCCGCCACCGCTGCCCGCGACGACCCGTTGGTCCTTGGCGTAGACCAGCCGGTAGCCGGTCGCGTCCAGGCAGTCCTGGATCTCCACGCTGGCCGGGTCCGTGTCCAGGCTGACGGCGGTCACGCTGGGATCGGACGCCAGTGTCCCGGTACGCACAGCACCGTGCTCCTTTGCGTCGCGAATGGACAATTGCACGCGAGTCAGCAGCGGATCAGCGAGAAAACGGGACAGTTCCGGCGCGTGTGGATCACTGCGTCGACTCGCCGTTCGCGAGGCCGCGAGATAACCGGAGTACGCCTCGAGCGCCGCCTTTTCGGCCGCTTCCCGTGCGGCGCTGGAATCCGCCCGCACTCCTTCGTCCCGCGTCGTCGCCGGCCGATCCACCGCCTCCTGCCCGCTGCCGCAGGCGGTGACCGGCGCCGCCGCCGCGATCACCAGCAGGCAGATCGCCGCTCGCCTGAGCTGCCGTCCGCGCACCGTCGAGCCCTCCTTGTGATCGCCCGACGTGGCGACGAAGCGCCGCCGCCGGGCATGCGGAAGCGCGCCCGGATCAGTGTCTCCGGAGCTGTTCATTGCGCTTCTGCATTCACCGTTACGGATCTTCTACAAATGCAGGTCCCGTATCTTCCGGTTGTTGCTGTGAGGCTTGCGTCACACCCAAGGGGCGAGCATAGGCTGACGGTCGCCGATGCAACAGAGGCAAGTCAAGTGAACACTCTCAGTGATGATGGGTGGTGGTGGCGGGTGCCCGTGCCGCACTCCGGACGGCGACTGGTCGAGGGGTCGTCGACGGCCTGGCCTCGTTGGCGCGGGTTGATCCGCCGTGACCCCTGGGCCCCTTGCGGAAGCGGGACATCCCGCCCGCATCCCGGCATCCAACCCGCAACTCGGGCCACGCCGCGACGCGTGTCGACTGGTCCGATCCGAGGGGTGAGCCACCGGTGGCGGACGTCCCTTTCCGCGCTATCCGCTACACCCGAGCGAACGTTCAGTCACGATCCGTGTTCACCATTCGAGTCGGTCGCCCGACGTTCGGCGGGCTCGACGTGGCGCTGACGGCCAAACCAACCAACCAACCGTCCGAGTCGGCCGGCTCCCCGGCCACCGCCGCAGGTGCTGGCCGTCTCCGGCTCGCCGCCGTGTGGCCAGGTCTGCTCGTCACCCCCCTGCTGCGACTGGCCGTCGTGCGTCACGCCGTACCCCCGGGTGCTCCCAGTCGGACCGGCTGCGACGCCTGCGGGGGCGTGATCAGCCTGACCAGGCCGTGGCCCGCGCTCGGCCCGGCGGGCCGGTGCGGCGGGTGCCGCGCCCGGATCGGGCCGCCGCCTGGCACGATCGAGGTGGCCGCGCTCGCGGCCGTGGCGCTGCTCGTGCTCGTCGGCCCGCCACTCGGAGCGCTGCCGGCGCTGGCCTGGTGGCTGGGCTGGACGCTGCCGGCGGTCGTCGTCGACCTTGCCGTGCACCGGCTGCCCGACCGACTCACCCTGCCCGCCGCGGGCGGGACCTGGCTGCTGCTGGGGGCGGCGGCGCTCGCCGGTGCCGGGGCAGGTCCGTGGCTGCGAGCCGTCGCCGCCGGTACGGGACTGGCGCTGTTCTTCGCGGCCAGCACGCTACTGCTCGGCCGCCGGGGCTTCGGGCTGGGCGATGCCAAGCTGGCGTTGGGCGTGGGCGGGCTGCTCGGCTGGTACGGCTGGCCCGTCCTCGTGCTCGGGCTACTGCTCACGTTCGGCTTGTCCGCGCTGGTGAGCCTGGGACTGCTGGCCGCCCGACGGGTCCGGTGGAGCACCCACCTGCCGTTCGGCCCGTTCCTGCTCCTCGGCACGGTGGGCGCTCTGTTGGTCACCTGACCACCTGCGCCTGAGGGGTGCTCAATGTAAGGGGCGGGCTGCCATCGTGAAGGCCGTATCCGACCTGTTCCGCTGGTGGCGTCGGTAGCTTGGCCGGGCAGGTCGCGGCCTGCTGCCCGGTCAGCCCGGCGTGTCGTCCTCGGTTGGACGCGGCTGGCGGTACTTCTTGATCCACGCCTCGACATCCTCGGCCAACCAGACCTTGGTACCCCGAAGCTCCTGGTACGGCTTCGGGAAGGTCGGGTACCGGGCGAGCTGCTGGAACCGCTGCCGCGAGACGCCCAGGCGCTCCGCGATCTCGTACGGCCCCATGAGCTGACCCGGCCCTCGGTCCATAGCCCGAACGTAAGGCGACTCACCCTTTCCTTTTGGCTATTGCCAGTTGACTAATACGATCGGGGCGGCGACCGTAGGTACGTGACTCGACGCGTCCCTTATGCGGAGTATCTGGCGGCGGTAGCCATGACTCTGGCCCGCAGGCATAGGCCGGTGTGGTCGTGGATCAAGTGGCGGAACGTCTGCAAGTGCGGGAACGAGCTGCCGTGTCGCACCAGGCACAAGATTCCCATCAACCGGGACCACTGGCCGGGTGAGAGCTGATGACCGCGCACGGCCCGGTTCTGCCGCTCTGGCTGTGCGACGCCTGCGAACGTCCCTGGCCCTGCGCGGCTCTCGCCGACGCCGTGTACCGCCGGTTCCTCGGGTGGCTGACGTGAAGCCGGGAGATGTCGTGCTCATTGGGGCGGCTTGCTCGGTGCAGTTCACGGGGGACCGGGCGCTGATGCTGCGCGTGGTGTCCGTTGGCGAGGTCGACCCCTACCACGACTGGATCTGGCTCACCGGGTACGTGCTGGACGCGAAGGGGTTGGCTACGTCCAAGCGCGAGTTGTACGTCATGAAGGCCGGGGTATGCATCCAACGGCGAACCGCCCCGGTGTGTGGTCAGCCGAGGCCGCCCGATTCGCGCAAGACCGTTGTTAGGTAACTCGTGGTTATGAGCGGGGTCGGCTGGCCAGGTCGGGTACCGGGCGCCGGGCTTCCGTGCGGCGGCGTAGCGCCTCGGTGGTCGGGCGGGCCAGGAGCGGGGTCGCCACCGCGGCGACCAGGGCGCCGAGCAGCAGGCCGGCGGCCACGTCGTGCGGGTAGTGCACGCCCACGAAGACCCTGGAGAAGGCGGCCAGCACGGCCAGCGGCAGCGCGACCAGCCCGAGTCGGCGGGAGAGCAGGAGAGTGGTGATCGCCAGCGCGCCGGCAAGCGTGGCGTGGTTGCTGGGGAACGACCAGTCGCCCGGTGGCGGGCAGGTGCCGGCGATGATCGCCCGGCCCGCCGAGCGGCACGGCCGGTCCTCGTCCACCACGGTCTTGAGCCACTCGCTGCTCGCGTACGCCAGGAGGGTCGGCAGCGGCGCGACCAGGGCGAGTGCCCGGTCGTGCGGGCCGCCGGCCAGGCGGCGCACCGCGGCCACCACCAGCAGCGCGCCGAGGAGCAGGATCACGCCCTCGGTGGCGTGCCCGACGAACCACCGCACCGGGTCGGGGCTGCCGGCGGCGGCGTCGACGATGTCGCGGTACCACTCGGCGCTGATCTCTGGAACGTCAGTGCTGCCGTTGTCGGCCATGAATCACCTCACTACATGTTCATACCTCGTTCATCTTGGAGACACCCTAGGAACGCGGCAGGGGGCAGCACAGGAGTCGAAGGTCGAGCCGGCCGCACGACTTTCGTCAGCGATCGCACAGGCGCCACCGACCAACCGCCGCTCAGGGCGCTCAGCGGCTCAGGTCGCCGTGGGCCCGCCGGCCATGCGTTCGCGGACGGCCTCCAGCGCCTCGAAGGCGTACGCCCAGTTGTGGCACTTGAAGCTGCGCAGGCCCTCGATGGCGGTGTGGCAGTCGGCGCAGCGCACCCCGGGGATGGCCTCTGGCACCTCGGTGTTGACGTACCTCTGTTCGCCGAGGATGACCGTGGCGATCATGTTCTTGTCGTGCAGGCCGGTGAGTGCCGACGAGACGATGTCGTACCAGGTGATCCGCCGGCCGCACTTCGGGCAGTCCGGCTCGTCGCCGCTTACCCACAGAGGGGCGCCGATGCTGCGCGCCGGCATGCCGAGCAGCTTCTCCAGACGCCTGACGTCCGCCTCCGGTGTGGTCCACCGGTGCTGGCCGGGCAGCGACGCGGGTGAGTCGTACACGGCGCGGAACAGGTCATCCTCGACCCGCACGGTTTCCCGCTGACCGGTCATCGGCGTCCCCCCTCGGTGATTCGGTGCCCCCACCGTGGTCGGCGTTGACCAGGGGCGCAGCCGGATCAACGACACGAGGGGTCAGCGGGTCGTCGCTCCGGGTGCTAGACATCGAGATCCGACCGCGCGTCGAAGGGACCCCTCGTGACCGACCAGCCGGCACCCGACACCACAGACGTCACCGCCCGACCCAACGTCGCCCGGATGTACGACTACTTCCTGGGCGGCAGCAACAACTTCGCCGCCGACCGGGCCGCCGCCGAGCGGGTGTTGGAGATCTTCCCGGGCACCGGGTTCGCCGCGCAGACAAACAGGCACTTCCTGCGGCGGGCCGTCCGGTACGCCGCCGCGCAGGGTGTCCACCAGTTCCTGGACATCGGCGCGGGTCTGCCCACCCAGGGGACCGTGCACGAGGTGGTGCGGGCCGTGGCGCCCGACGCCCGGGTGGTCTACGTCGACTACGACGAGGTGGCCGTCGCGTACGGCCGGCGGTTGTTGACGGACGTGCCCGGCACGGCCGTCGTCCAGGGTGACCTGCGGCGGCCGGACGACCTGCTGGCCCACCCGGAGGTGCGGGGCACGCTCGACCTGGACCGCCCGGTGGCCGTGCTGCTGCTCGCGGTGCTGCACTTCGTGCCGGACGACGACGACCCGTGGGCCGCCGTCGCCCGGCTGCGCGACGCCACAGTCCCCGGCAGTCACCTGATGCTGTCGCACCTGACGCTGGACGGCGTCCCGCCGGAGGTGGCCGAGCGCGGACAGGCCGTCTACCGCACCAGCAGCGCCCCGCTGGTTCCCCGCACCCACGCCGAGGCGCTGCGCTTCTTCGACGGCTACGACCTGGTGGAGCCCGGTCTGGTCGAGACCACCCGGTGGCGACCGGACGACGAGCAGGAGGCCGGGGACGCGCACGGCTACGCCGGGGTTGGCGTCCGCCGCTGACGCGCTTTCGCCTCCGGTGGCGGGCCTCGGGTGGTACGACGGACCCAGCGCCGGCCACCGGGAGGAGCGCCGATGGCGAGCAGACCCGAGCGGCTGTTGCGGGGAAGCGACGCGCCGCTGAGCGCCTCGTTCCTGGAACTCTTCTTCGACCTGGCGTTCGTGCTCGCCCTGAGCCAGTTGGCCGAACACCTGCTCCACGACCTCACGTGGGGTGGGACGCTGCGCACCGCGCTGCTGCTGGCGGGCGTCTGGTGGATCTGGGTGACCACCACCTGGACCGCCGACTGGTACGACCCGGAGACCCCGGCCATCCGCGGAGTACTGGTCGCCGCCACGATGGGCAGCCTGCTGGCCGGGGTGGCGATCCCGCAGGGGCTGCACGGACGGGCGGGCCTCTTCGCCGGCGCGTACGTCGGGGTCCATCTCGTCCGGGGCGTCGTCACCGTTGCGGCGCTGCGCGGTCATCCACGGCAGCGCCGGGCGCTGCGGATCCTCTGCTGGTACACGGTCACCGCCGTGCCGTGGCTGGCCGGCGTGTTCCTGCCGCAGTGGCGGGTGCCGCTCTGGGTGCTCGCCCTCGCGGTCGACCTGTCCGGACCACGGCTCGGCTGGCCGACGCCGATGCTGGGTCGCGCCCGTCAGCAGGAGCTGCGCCTCGCTGGCGCGCACTTCGCCGAGCGCTACCAACAGATCATGATCATCACGCTCGGTGAACTCGTGCTGGTCGCCGGCCTGTCGTACGCCGGCACCGACCTGGATCCCGCCGAGACCGCCGCCTTCCTGCTGGTCTTCGCCACCGCCGTGCTGATCGGCCTGCTCTACGTGACGCCCGCCGGCCGGCACCTGGGCTCGGCCATCGAGCACGCCGACCCGTCCCGGCTCGGTGTCGTCACCGGTTACCTGCACCTGGTGATGGTCGCCGGCATCGTGGTCACGGCCGTCGGGGCCGAACTGAGCATCGCCCACCCAACCGAGGCCGGCGACATGAGGGCGATCATGGCCATCCTGGGCGGGCCGACGCTGTTCCTCGTCGGGCGGATCCTGTTCTCACTGGCGATCCACCGGCGGCTGTCCTGGCCCCGGGTGGCTGCCCTGTTCGTGCTGGCCGGCGCGGCCGCCGCTCTGCGGTTGCCGCTGGTGGCGGTGAGCGCGGTCGCCACCTTCGTGGTGCTCGTGGTGGCCGTCCTGGACCACGCCGCCCTCTTCACCTACCACCGGCCCGGAACTGCTGACTGACCGGAGCGCGGTCCGGCTCGACACCAACCGCAACCTCATCGAGGCGATCGCGGTGTCCTACGACACCGAGCGCTATTCGCACCTCGGCCACGCAAACCCTCCCTGATCAGAGACGGCGGATGACGAGCCCCGGCTTGACGTCCGAAGACGCCGAGAGGTGCGCGATGTGCTGGGGATCGCTGGTGAAGACGATCGCACCGCGGGCAAGAGCGACGGTGACCACGGTGGCGTCGACGACATCACGGGTGCCCGCCTTGCCGCACAGGAGGCCGGCAGCCTTGGCCAACTCCACGCCGATCGGGACAATCTCGCAGCTGTGCAGAAACCGGCCGAGCTGGACCTGGCGGCGAGGATCACGCCACGCCTGGCTTACGACAACGGAGGGGATGAGCAGGCGACGCCCCTCTTCCACGGCCAGGTGATGAATCGCCCACATGCGCCGGTCGTTGGCGTCCATGGCGAGCAGCACCCCGGCGTCGTAGACGTAAGGGACGCTCACGCTGCTGCCTGACCGGGCCCGCTGAGCGACTGAGCGTCGGCAGCGGCCATTTCAGCTCGCGCCGCAGCTATCTCTTCCACCGTGAACGCCCCATGTTCGGCCTGCCAGTCCGCGACCAACCGCCGCCCGATGCGGCGCCGGAGCTCGCTCTCCGCAGCACTCGCGACCAACCGCGACAACGGGACGCCGTCTTCCCTGGCCGCGGCACCAAGCGCCGCTACCAACTCCTCAGGGAGCGTAACCGTTACCTTCTTAACCGCCATACGCACACCATACAGCGATATGGCATTCTCTGGATCGAGGCATGGCGCTCGAACCCGCGCACAACTCGCCGCTGGGAACGCCGCACGACCGGATCCACCGGCGCGCGCCTGCCACCGTCGCGAACGCCGGTAGGCCGGTCGGTCGGTAGCTTTTCCGGATCCATGGGTACGCCTGTCTCGCCTCGGATCGGCTGGGACGGCAGGATCCTCGTCTGTGACACTCGTCCTGCCACCGCGTCTGACCGGATCGGCCGAGAGATTGCGCGATGCCGCCCGTCGACGCGGGCTGCACACCGTGCAGTTACCCACATTCACTGTGCCCGTCGGTCTGCAAGCCGACCACCTGCATGCAGGGCCGACCTTCGCCGACGCCGTCGCTGCACGGCTCGGGATCGCCCCGCTGGAGGCTCCGCACGACTGGCTGGCTGGACTACCCCGGCAGTTCACGCACCGAGAGGTCACTCTGGTCACGATCGGCGATGCCTACGAACTCCGTCGGCCGGCATTCATCAAGTCGCCGAACGACAAGAACATCCAAGCCATGATCTATACGGACGGTTCCCGCCTGCCCGGCCCGGACGCGGTCGACCGACGGACCCCGGTACTCGTCAGCGACATCGTCGGCTTCACCGCCGAGTACCGGCTACACCTGCTCGACGGCACGGTCCATGCCGCCAGTCAGTACGCCGAGCAGGGAAGGTTGCGCCTCGGACCTCCGTCCGCCGACGCGCTCGCCTTCGGAGCTGACCTGCGAGCTGTTCAGCAGCCCCGAGAGGCATCTGGCCGTGATCTACGGCGGCATCACCGAGGCCCCGATCTACCTCGACAGTCCTCGTCCGGCACTTCCCCGGGGTACGCCTTCCGCAGGATCTCCAGCTCACGTGCGAGATGGGGCGGCAGCACGTGAGCCAGTGTCGCACGCAGCCAGATCCTGCTCACCGACCCCGCCGGCAATCTCGTCGAGCTGTTCCAACCCGCCCAACGGCCGGGCCCACGCACGCCGACCACGCCCTGACCGGGCCCAGGCCGTGACGACGCCGGGGCGGCCACGATCAGGGGACTCGCTGCCGGTCACCCGGCAGGGCGAAGATGATTCGTCCTAACGTCGACACGTTCCGCCCTGCAAGTCCGAATTCCTGCCACTGGTGTCCGGGCTGGAGAGCGGCAGGGGCCTTGGACCGGAGTGGCGGAGGGTGACCGTGAGCGGTAACAAACGGGCCGATCCGATGTATCGACGCCAGTTCGTCAAGCTGTCGGGGGTAACCGGTGCCGCCGGACTTCTGGCGCTGGCCGGGGCGGACGGCGGGATGGCCGACGGTGGGCAGGGCCCCGAGCCCTCCCCGCCTGACCCGGGCGGAGCCACCTGCCCGACGCCGTCGGCCCTGTGCGGCTTTCCGAGCCAGTCCGGCGGCAGGTACGAACTCTGGGACAAAGTGCAGGTCTGCCTGGGCACGAGGACCACGCCACCGACCAACTGCCTGCGGACGACGTCCGACTATGTGGTGCTGAACGGCATGCCGCAGAACAGTCACAACTTCCTGCTGCTGCCGACCTGCCGGGTGAGTGGCATCGAGTGCCCGTTCATCGCGACCGCCGCCGCACCCAACTACTGGCTGGACGCATGGATCAACGCCCAACCCGGCCAACCCTCGCATGTCGTCTACCCGAACATCGGTCTGGGGGTCAATTCGGCCAACACCCGAGACCAGGACCAACTACACATCCACCTGGCGGGCATCCACAGTGGCATCCAGACCCAGCTCAACGCCTACGACAACTCGATCACCAACAACCCGGCAAACTGGCGAAACCAGATCGTTCCCATCTGGGGCCTGACGAGTACGGGGATGCCGGCGCCCCGCTCATACCGGGTACTCCACGTCTCGAACCTGAACAACCCCAACCTGTTCATGCGGCTGCGCGACAGCGTAGTGCTACCGACCGGGGCGAACATGGCCGACCAGGCGCTGACAGTCACCCCTCGCCTGGTCGGTAACGGCGGGTTCTATGTCCTGAACAGCGAACCCGCTCTTCAGACGCCGCCCGGCCAGCCGGGCGGTACGGGCACCGTGGACTTCCTGCTCGCGTACACCTGATGCCCGTCCGCGCCTACGCTCGTGACCGGACGTACCCGGTCAGCCCTTCACCGCGCCGGCAGTGAGCCCTTCGGTGAGGAAGCGCTGCCCGAGCGCGTACATGATGACCACGGGGATGCTGACGAGCAGCGACGCCGCGGCGAGTTGTCCCTGCGGAACGACGTCCCCGGCGATCATCGACTGCATCCCCACCGGCAGCGTCTTGTACTCGTCCTTCGTGATGAACACGAACGCGAAGAGGAACTCGTTCCAGGCGTTGGTCAGGGTGAAGAGCGCCACCGCCAGCAGCCCGGGCTTGGCCAGCGGCAGCACCACCCGGCCGAACGCCTGGAGGCGGCTGCAGCCGTCGACGAGCGCGGCCTCCTCCAGTTCGACGGGGATCGACGAGAAGTACCCCACCAGCAGCCAGGTGGCGAACGGCAGCGTGAAGGTCGGGTAGGTCACCACCAGGGACCACAACGAGTCGGTGAGGCGCGCGCCGATGAGCATCTGGTAAAGCGGGATGAACAGCAGCGCGCCCGGCATCACGTAGGTGAGCAGCACCGTGACGGTGAAGCCCTGCGCCCCCCGGAACCGCAGTCGGGCCAGCGCGTAGCCCGCCAGGGCGGCGCAGACAAGGGCCACCGCCGTGGACGCCGCGGACACCAGCAGCGTGTTGAGGTACCAGCGGCCGAACGGCTGGTTGTCGAACAGGGCGCCGAACTGCTCCAGGGTCCACGGCGTCGGCCACAGATCGTCGGTACGCATGACGACCTGGCCCTCGGACTTGAAGGCCGTGACGGCTATCCAGTACAGCGGGCCCAGCACGAAGAAGAGCAACCCGGCCAGCGCGACACCGGATCCCAGGCCCGACACCACCGACGACGACCGGCGACCGCCCCGCGACGAGAGGGCCGAGACCACCCGGCCGACCCCCGCCGCGATCAGCAGGATCACCCCGAGGACCACCGCCGCCTTCCAGAAGATCTGCGGAGATGCCCAGGCCAGCAGACCGGTCACCACCGCGGTGACGACCCACGGCAGCGCCCTGCGCGCCGGTGCGGCCCAGCTCCGCGTGCCGATCCACCGCGTTGCCCGACGTCGTCCGGGCAGCCTGACGCCGCTGTCCTGACGCAGCAACCGCACCAGGACGAACACCAGGCCGCCGATGACCGGCAGCATGACGAGCGTGACGGCCGCGCCGGCGCCGTACTGCAACTGCAGGATCGCCTTCGAGTACGCGACGAGCACGTACGGCGCTGTCACGTCACCCGGGCCGCCCTGGGTCAGCAACCAGACGAGGTCGAAGTTGTTGAACGTCCAGATCGACGACAGGGTCACCGTCACGGTGATCACGTGGCGCAGTCCGGGCAGCGTCACGTGGGCGAACCGCCGCCAGGACGAGGCGCCGTCGATCGTCGCCGCCTCGTACAGGTCCGCCGGGATGGCCTTCAACCCCGCGAGGAAACACACGGTGAAGAACGGCACGCCCTTCCAGACGTTCACGAGGATCACCGAGGGCATGGCCAGCGACGGATCGGACAGCCAGCCCGCGGGCCAACTGTCGACCAGGTGCGCGTCGGCGAGCAGCGGCCCGATCCCGGTGGCGGTGAGCAGCGTGTTGACGCTGCCGAAGATGGGGTCGAGCAGCGCGCGCCAGCTGAACGCCGTCACCACCGTCGGCACCACCCACGGCACCAGGAGCAGCCCGGCCAGCACCGCACGCCCGCGGCGTCGCTGGTGCAGCAGCAGGGCCGCGGCCAACCCCAACACGACCTTGAAGACCTCGGCGTACGCGGTGAAGACGAACGAGTTCACCACGCCGGTGTGGAACTGGTCGTCGCCGACGAGCGCGAGGTAGTTGTCCAGGCCGACGAACACGGTGTCCGGCCCGTGCCGTTCGGTGGTGCTGGTGATGATCGACCGGGCGATCGGCACGAGGACGAGCCCGCCGACAAGCACGGCCATCGGTGCCAGGAACAGCGCGGCCAGCCGCCAGTCCCGCCCCAGCCGCCGCTGGACCGCCGTGAGAGAGCCGGGTCCCGACGGCGGGGACTTCCGCGCCGCCGGGACCCGTGCGTGACGGACCGAGCTCACTGCCGCAGCCCCTGCTGGTTGAAGATCTGCACCATCTTCGCGTGGGCGTCCGCCACGGCCTGCGCCGGCGCGGTGCCCTGGACGACCCGCTGCATCATGTCGGTGAGCACGTAGGCCGACCCCACCGCCTGCTGGCCCGCGCTGGCCTTCTGCGGGAAGGTCAGGCCGTTCTTCGTGTTCAGCGGCAGCTTCAGTTCGGTGATCCTGCGCAGCATGGGGAACGCCGGGTCGCCGCTCGTGAAGAACGGGTCGGCGTCCCAGACCTTCTCCCAGGCGGGCATCACCAGACCGGGTGCCTCCTTCGCCACCCCGAGCAGCGCGGGCGCGCTGACCAGGTACTGCGCCAGGAGCTTGGCGAGTGCCGGGTTCTTGGCGCCCTTGAAGACGACGAAGCCCTGCGACTGGCCGAGCAGCAGGGGATTGTTCGTCGCCGGCCCGATGCAGTCGGAGAACACGTGGGTGTTCGCGTGCACCGGGTTCTTCTTGGTCCGCGAGTCCGCGTAGACGCTGAACTGGTTGCGGGTGTAACCGAGAATGCCCGCGAGCCAGTTCTCGTTGTTGCTGGTGTCGGTCCAGCTCGCGATCCCCGGTGGCAGCATCGGCTTGTACTTGGAGTTGGTGTAGATGTCGCCCAGGAAGGTCACCGCCTGCACGGTCTCGGGGGAGTTGAACGTGACCTTCCGGCCGTCGTTGGAGGCGATCGAGCCGCCGTAGGCGTTGATGAGCGCCTCGATCATGCCGTTGCCGTCACCGGACCGGTTCACAGTCATGCCCCAGCCGAACCGGCGCTTGGTCGGATCGGAGATCTCCAGGCACAGGTCCCGCAGCTCCTCCCAGCTGTAGATGTCCTTGGGGGAGATGCCCTTGTCCTGCATCCAGTCCTTGCGCAGGAACGACCCGATCCCGATGAAGTGGTACGGGATGGCGAACCACTTGCCGTCGAAGACGCAGTAGTTCGTCGCCTCGGCGGAGGGTTGGCCGTACTTGGCGGTCAGGGCCTGGACGACGTCCGTCACGTCCTCCAGGTCGCCGAGCGCCTGGAACTGCGCGACGAACCGCGAGTCGGTCATGAACGCCAGGTCGCGCGCCACGCTGCCCTTGACCTCGGCGTCGATCTTGGCCACCACGTCACCGGCGTCGGCCTGGACCAGACTGTTCTCGATCTTCGTTCCGGTGGTGTCCGCGAACTTCTTGATCGAGCTGTCGAGGGCCTCGTTCGCCGCAGTCGAGTACAGCTTCTGCGACAGCATCCCCATCGAGGAGCCCTTCATCGACGACGCGGCGTCGATGAGCTCCTGTGGAACTTCGGGCTGCACCTTGCTGGGCGAGTCGGAGCTGCCCCCGCACGCGGCCAGACCGGCCGCGCCGAGCACCCCCGCTCCCATCCCCAGAAAGCCGCGTCGAGACCAGGCTGGATTCTTCTCCATGGACATTCGCCTCCTCAGAGTCCCGCACCACTGCACGCCGAAGGCGTGCCTGACGAACACCGCGATCCTTGTGTTCCAGGTGTGTCTCGTGCGGCGACCACGAACGGGCCGCCCGCACAGATCAGTGCGTTCGCAAACCCGTCGGGGGAGTTGGCGGGGTTGCGACGGCGCGCGGGAGAATCCGCGTGCCGCTCGCCGGGTAGCGCGACGAGGTCGAGGCGATCGGCGACCGGGCCGAGGGGGTGCCTCTGGCGTTCCAGTTCGGTCGGGTCACGGGACCACCGCCGTTCGAGATTTCGAACTGAGTTCGAGATACCGGATCGAGTGGTCGCGACGCTAGAGCAGCATCGTGAGAAATGTCAATGTTTCGATGGCGTTTCGAGCCGAAAACAGGAGGCCGGCTATCGAGGCTGGGCCCGGTAGCCCATGCGGGCGGACAGCGCGGCCGCGCCCTCGCGAACCAGTCCGGTCCACTCCATCTGCACCTGAGACGTCCAGCGAATGATCGGCGCGGACAGGCTCATCGCTGCGATGACGGCACCCGAATGGTCCCGGATCGCCGCCGCGACGCAGCGCATCGCGCTGTCCGACTCGCCGACATCGACAGCGACGCCCTCCACCCGGACGCGTTCGAGATGCGCGCGGAGAAGGTCCGGGTCGGTGATGCTGTCCGGCGTCATCCCCGGCAGAGCGTCCTTCGACAGGACGGCATCCAGGTCCGCCTGATCGAGGGCCGACAGCAGCACCTTGCCGACCGCCGTGCAGTGGGCCGGCAGCCGCAGCCCGACACCGGAGACCATCCGGACGGGGTGCGTGCTGTCGAACTTGACGAGGTAGATGACATCGGCACGGTCCAGCACGGCCACGTGCACCGCCTCGTCACACTTCGATGCCACGTCCCGGGCGACCCCCTGCGCCTCGCGTACCAGGTCAAGCCGGCCGGCGAACGCCGCGCCCAGCTGGAAGAGCGGCATACCGAGCCGATACTGCACCGGCTGGCCCGGTACGGAGATCAGGTACGAGCGAGCCTCGAGCGTGACGAGCAGCTCGTGGACCGTGGTGCGGGGCAGGTCGAGTCGCTCCATCACCTGACGGGCCGACAGTTGGGGGCAGTCCAGGAACAGTTCGAGGACGTCGAGTGCGCGGATGACTGCCGGTACGACACGGGGCATGTCGAAAGTCCCTTCGCAGTGCCGGACGCGTGCTAACGATCTCCACACGGACCAGCACCTGAAGAGGATAGCCACGTCGGCTTCGGCTCAGGTCGTTGCTGGCATCTCGGGGTCGCGGCCCGCAGCTGGCTGAAGGCGACGTCGAAGTCGACATGCCTGAGCCGCACCTGACAAGCTACAGGGATTGATCTTGTAGTCCGGACGTCTCCGCGCAGGCCGCGGGTGCCATCCGGGTGACTCGAGCAGGGAGATGGTCGTGCGCAAGCTCGTGTATTACATCGCCTCCACCCTGGACGGCTTCATCGCCGGTCCCGACGGTGCCGACCCCACCGGCCCGGGTGGGTTCTGGCCGATTCCGGACGACTACCTGCGCCACCTCGTCGCCGAATATCCGGAAACCCTGCCCGGAGCGGCGAGGCAGGCGTTCGGCATCACCGACGAGGGCAGCCGGTTCGACACCGTTCTGGAAGGGCGCCACTCCTACGAGGTGGGGTTGCAGGCCGGTGTGTCCGACGCCTACCCGCACCTGCGCCACCTGGTCTTCTCGCGCACGATGGACGGGAGCCCCGACCCGGCCGTCGAGGTCGTGTCCGAGGACCCGATCGCCACCGTACGGGAACTGAAGCGGCACGACGGCAAGGACATCTGGGTGATCGGCGGCGGCACCCTGGCCGGCGCCCTCTATCCCGAGATCGACCAGCTGATCGTGAAGCTCGCTCCGTTGACCGTCGGCACCGGCATTCCGCTGTTCGGCCGCGACGCCATCTTCGCTCCACGTACCTGGCACCTGACCGAGCACACGGTCCTCGACAGCGGCGCGCTGTTCCTGACCTACGCCCGCACGTCGACCGGAACCGACTCCGCATGACCGGTGGCACATCCCGTCCACGCCGTCCCGGTCCACCCTGACCTGGCCGACGTGCAGGCCCGGCCATTCGGCTCTCGACCGGAGTGGACGGGCTCGACTGACACGGGCTCGCCGAGTCACAACCGTTCGGGAGTCCGAATGCCGAGCAGGTAGAGCCCCTGCTCGAGCATTCGTGCGGTCAGGTCGCAGAGCACCAGTCGGCTCTCCCGGACCGGTCCCTCGGCCCGCAGCACCGGGCACCTCTCGTAGAACGTGCTGAACGCGGCGGCCAGTCGGTACAGGTGGCCGGCGAGGTGATGAAACTCCAGATTGTCAGCCACCTCGCCGACCACCCGGCCGAAGCCGACCAGTTCGAAGGCCAGCGCCCGCTCCGCCGGCTCGGCGAGCGAGACGGCCGCGTCGAGCCGGGCCGCCAACCCGGCCCGCCGGAAGATGGACCGGATCCGGGAGTACGCGTACTGGAGGTAGGGCGCGGTGTTGCCGTCCAACGCCAGCATCCGCTCCCAGTCGAGCACGTAGTCCCGGTGCCGGTCGTTGGACAGGTCGGCGTACTTGATCGCGCCGATGCCGACCGCCCGGCCCACCTCGGCCGCCTCCGCCGCACCCAGCTCCGGATTCCGCTCCCGGGCCAGCGCGGTCGCCCGGGAGATGGCCTCCTCCAGCAGCCCGACCAGTTTCACCGACCCGCCGGCCCGGCTGCGCAACATTCGCCCGTCCGACCCGAGGATCGAGCCGAACCCGACGTGCTCGGCGCGGGTCGGCGGCGCCAGCCACCCGGCCTGCGCGGCGACGGCGTACACCATCTCGAAGTGCCGCCGTTGCGGCAGCCCCACCACGTAGAGCAGGCGGGTCGCGCCGAGCGCGCCGGTCCGCTGCCGGATCGCCGCCAGGTCGGTCGCCGCGTAGCCGTACCCGCGGTCGGACTTGCGCACGATCAGCGGCAGCGGCTCGCCGTCCCGTCCGATCACGCCGGGCGGGAACACGCAGGCCGCGCCCCCGCTCTCCCGCACCAGCCCGAGCCGGTCCAGCTCCTCGACCACCGGCCCGAGCAGGTCGTTGTAGCTGCTCTCGCCATGGAAGTCCCGCTCGGTCAGGGTCACGTCGAGCATGTCGTACACGGTCATGAAGTACCGCTCGGACTGCTCCACCAGCAGCCGCCACAGCCGCCGCGTCACCGGGTCGCCGCCCTGCAGAGCCACCACCCGCCGCCGGGACCGCTCGGCGAACGCCTCGTCGGCGTCGAACTTCGCCCGAGCCGTCTTGTAGAACGAGTCCAGGTCCCCCATGGACAGCTCCTGCGCGGCCTCGGCCTCGCCCAGATCGGCCAGATGCTCGATCAGCATGCCGAAGGGCGTGCCCCAGTCGCCCAGGTGATTGGCCCGCACCACCCGGTGCCCCAGCCATTCCAGAAGCCGGGCCGCCGCGTCGCCGATCACCGTCGAGCGCAGGTGCCCGACGTGCATCTCCTTCGCCACGTTCGGCGCCGAGTAGTCGACCACCACCGTCTCCGGCTCGGCCGTCACCGGCACGCCCAACCGCCTGTCGGCGGCGAGCGCGGTGATCAGACCCGCCAGCGTCCGATCGGCGACGGTCAGGTTGAGAAAGCCCGGCCCGGAGACCTCTGCCCTGCTGCACAGGTCGGCCAACTCGGCGTGCTCCAACACCTGCGCGGCGATGTCGCGCGGCGGCCGGCCGAGCCGCCGGGCCAACGCCAGCGCCGCGTCGGACTGGAAGTCCGCGCGCTGAGACCGCCGCACGACCGGGTCGACAGGCACGCCGGCCACCGTCGCGAACGCCGGCGCCAGCCGGTCGGTAAGCAGATTCTCCAGATCCATGGGTACGCCGATCTCGCTCGGATCCGTCGCTCGCGGATCACCGAAAGGGGATGCGGGCGGACCGGGACGATCGGCGGTGACCGGCGGCTCGATCCGCCGGTCGCAGGTGAGGAGCGCTCAGCGCGGGCGGTCGCAGGACCGCCGGCGTCGCAGCGCGCCGAGCAGGACGTCAGGGGACGCCGTCGGGAACGCGTACGAGCTGGGCATGCCGCTAACCTAACCAGCCGATCCGGGGACCGGGCAACGGAATTGCCGCCCGACCGGGCGACGGGAGTGACGGCTGTCACACCGATGTGGGACCCGATCGCGAGGGAGTCGTCGTCTTACCCCGTGTGAGACGAAGTCTGGACGCGGCCGACGAGCAGGAACTCGTGCGCCGCGTGGGCCGCGGTGACCGGCGGGCCTTCGACGAGCTCTACCGGCGTACCGCACCCTGGCTGGAGGTGCGGCTCCGGCGTCGTTGCGCCGACCCGGACGTGGTCGCCGACGTCCTCCAGGAGACCTACCTGACCCTCTGGCGGGCGGCTGGCAGCTTCGCCGGCGACCAGGTCAGTGGCAGCGCCGTCGGCTGGTTGTGGACCATCGCCGCGCACCGCCTGGTCGACGCGTTCCGCCGTCGCGCCCGGCAGGCCCGGATGCCGCAGGTGCACCCGGTCGAGACGGTCGTGCCCGCCGCCGAGGACGAGGTGCTTGCCGGCCGGGTCGGGCAGGAACTCGAACAGGCCCTCGCCGTGCTGCCGCCCGAGGTCCGCGCGGTGCTGCGGGCAACAGTCCTCGACGGGTTCACCGTCCGCGAGACGTCAGTGCTGCTGGGCGTACCCGAGAACACCGTCAAGTCCCGGATCCGCCGCGCCCGGATCGTCCTGCGGGAGGCCCTGTCATGACAGTCCATCCCACCCTGAACGAGATCGACCGCTACGCCGACGGCGACGCCGGCCTCGACGAGGCGACCGTCTGGTCCATCGAGGTGCACCTGGAGAGCTGCGCCGACTGCCGCGCCCGCCTGGCCGGCAGCACCACTGCCGAGTCGCGCGCCCTGATCGCCGAGGTCGCGGCAGCCGTCGACAGCGCGATCGCCGCCGGCCCCACCCCACGATCCAGGACCCTCTTCCGTACGCCGGTGCGGCAGCGCTGGTTCGTGGCCGCGCTGCTGCCGTGGGTCGCCATGACCGCCGGCGTGCTCGGCACCGCGACCCTGCTCTCGTACTCCCTGTCCGAGTTGCCGTCGATCGTGTTGCTGCTCGCGCCCCTGGCGCCGCTGCCCGGAGTCGCGGCCGCCTGGAGCAGACGCGGCGACCCGGCCTGGGAGCTTGTCATCGGCACCCCCTCGGCCGGTCTGACGATGCTGCTACGACGTACCGCGGCGGTGCTCGTTCTTGTGATCCCGGTGCTCGCCGCGTTCGCCGCCCTCGGGCCCGGCCGGGCGAACCCCGCGCTGCTGCTGCTGCCCTGCCTGGCCTTCACCGCCGCGACGCTGCTGCTCGGCTCCCTCGTCGGTGTCCGCCGCGCCGCGATCGGTCTGATGGCGGCCTGGGCCGCCGCCGTGGTCGCGCCCAGCCTCGCCACCGCCGAACTGCCGGTGCTCCTGCGGCCCACGGCCACCGGCGGGTGGGCCATCGTCACTGCCGTGCTGGCCGCCCTGACCGTCCTGCGCGCCAACAGCTTCCGGCGCCTCACCTCGTTCTGAAGGGAACCACCATGCGAGCGGTGAGCACTGCCGAAACGGCCCCCACCATCCACCCCTGGGCCGTCCACGCCGAAGCCCTGAAGGTGCGGGCCGGCCGCCACCTGGCCGTCGACGGGCTCGACCTGAGCCTGGGCGCCGGCGTCCACGGCCTGCTGGGGCGCAACGGGGCGGGCAAGACGACGCTGATGCGTGCCCTCGCCACGGTCCTCAAGCCGGCCGGAGGTCGACTCACAGTGCTCGGCAGTTCGGTCGACGGTCGCGCGGATCTGCGCCAGGCCCGCCGATCCCTGGGCTACCTCCCGCAGCACTTCGGCTACTACCCGCGGTTCACCGTGCGTGAGTTCGTGTCGTACCTGGCCTGGTTGAAGGAGATGCCGAAGCCCGACATCCCGGCGGCCACGCAGCGCGCGATCGACCGCGTCGGGCTCAGCGCCAAGGCCGACGCCCGCCTCAGGACACTCTCCGGCGGGATGCTGCGCCGGGCCGGCGTCGCCCAGGCCATCGTCAACGACCCGCAGGTGCTGCTGCTGGACGAGCCGACCGTCGGCCTCGACCCCGAACAGCGCCTCGACCTGCGCGAGCTGTTGCGTGACCTGGGCACGGACGCCTGCGTGCTGGTCTCCACCCACCTCGTCGAGGACGTGGTCGCCGCCTGCACCGAGGTCGTGCTGATCAACGAGGGCCGGCTGGTGTGGCAGGGCACACCCACCGCCCTGGCCGCCCAGGGCGACGAACGCCACCCGGGTGACAGCCCCGCCGAACGCGGCTACTCGGCGCTGCTCCGCGGCCACGACGCGGAGGTCGTCCGATGAGCGTCCTCGGGATCGAACTGCGGCGCTCCGCCGCGGCCGGCGCGGCCCTGATCGCGTTGGCTGTCGGCGTCGCCGCCCTCTACCTCGCACCGGGACGCTGGTCGGCGGGCTGGATGGACCTCACGCTGACCACGAAGGAGTACATGATCCTGCTCTGGCCGATCGCGCTGGCCGCCGGAGCGTGGCAGGGCCGCCGCGAGCACCGGGCCAAGGTCGGCGAACTGTTCGCCACCACACCCCGGTCCCGCGCCCGTCGGATGCTGCCGGTCCTCGTCGCGATGGGGGCCTCGGTCGGGCTCGCCTTCCTGCTCGTGCTCGGCGCGGGCGGCATGCGGATCGCCTCGACCGCCGCGTACTTCCCGCCGGACGTGGTCGCCATCGCGCTTGTCGGCGCGCTCTCCCTGGCCGCGGCGGCCTGGCTCGGACTGGGTATCGGGCGACTGCTGCCCGCCCTGGTGACCGCCCCCGTGCTCGCCGTGGCAGGTGTGCTGCTTGTCTTCTTCACCGCGATCATGCGGCCGGACTGGATGGGCGCGATCATGTCCCCCGCCTACGGCAGCACCCCGTTCTACCCGTTCCAGACCATCGACCCACGTGTCACCGCCGTACTCGCCATCTTCATGGGCGGGCTCGCGCTGACCGGCGTACTGCTGCTGGTCGCCAAAGGCCCCCGGGCCTTCGCGGCCGCCGCGCTGCCGGTGCTGCTCGGCTTCGGCGCCGCGGCGGCGATCGTCCCCCGCGACGAGGCAGCCCTCGTCGCACCGATCGACCCGGTCGCCCGCGAACTCGTCTGCACCGACGACGCGCCGAAGGTCTGCGTCACCCGGGTCAACGCGAACGTGCTGGACGCGCTGACCCCACTCGCCCGCCAGGGCCTGGCCGTCCTTGCCAAGATGCCGGACGCCCCCACGCAGGCGCACGAGGACAGGCGTGCCTACCTCATTGGGGACGTGCCCGGCCGCGACGCCGACATCGTCACGATCGACGTCCGGATCGACGACCACGGCGGCCTGGCCCACCCCGACGCGGTGGTCCCCCAGATGGTGTTCGGCCTGGGCGCCGGATACGGCGGCCCGGACTGCGAGCGCGACGCGGCTGTCGAACGGGCCGCCGCCTACCACCTGCTCGGCCGCGAGCCGGTCTCCGACGTCGGTGTCATCCCCGGGATGATCGAGGAGGATCCGCAGCTCAACGCCGAGGCGGTCACGCTGTGGCAGGGCCTGCAGAAGCTGCCCGCACCGGAGGCGCTGTCCCGCGTGACGGCGGTACGCGACGCGATCCTGGCCTGCCGGGACACCACCGGGCTGCTGTCCCGATGACCCTCCACCTCCGCGCACGACGCGTACCCCTGGCACTTGCCGCGTCCGTCGGCTGCGCAGCCCTGATCTGGGCGCTGTGGCTGACTCTCTCCATCGAGCGCGACGCCATCCTCCTGCTCGTCGTACTGACGGTCATGCTGATGGTGGCGGTCCTGTCGACCACGCTGGCCGGCCCGGACGAAGACTTGGAACGCACCGCCGCACTGCGCTGGCCGTGGCGCCGAGCCGTGCATCTGCTGGCCGCGCTGGCGCTCGTACTCGTCGTGCTGCTCGCCACCCAGCCCACCGGCGCCCGTTTCGGCCCCGCCGCGCTTGTGGTCCGCGATTCCGCCGGCCTGCTGGGCCTCACCGCACTCTGCGCGACGGTCGCCGGCGTGGCCCGCGCCTGGTTCCTCCCCCTGGGCTGGGCGGTCGTCGCCGCCATGTTCCCGCAGCCGAGCACGTGGGGCGCCCTCGCCACCTGGCCGGGACAGCCGGCCACCAGCCGTCCCGCGGCGATGGTCGCGGCCGTCCTGGCGGTCACGGGCCTTGTGACGTACGCCTTCCGAGGCCCCGCCCGACGCGAGTGACGGCGGAGCCCAGTCGCTGCTGCCTGGAATTCGGCTCTGCCGCCTCGCTCGCAGCCGCCGCCGGCGCTCAGGATTCGGTCGACTGGTATCTGTGCAGCGCTGCTTCGGCGACCTGGGTGAGAAGCTCGTCGTTGCCGGGTTTGTTGCTCTCCTCCTGGACAACCACCAGAGTGGTTCCGATCCGGACGAGCAGAACGTCGCACTTCAGTGCGTCAGCGCCCGACGTCGCGGTGCAGCTGACGTGGACACTCTCATCGCCCAACCGAGGCCCTGGCGCCGATGCGTAGCGGTAGCTACCGCCGCCGACCTGGGCGGACGGCGAAGCGGTGGGACAACGGTCGATGAAGGCCCGCAGGTCGGCCATCGCTCGTCGGGCACCGTCATCGGCGTAGGTCCTGAGGACTTCGGTGCCCACCCAGAAGTCATCGGGGCCCGCGTCATAGCTCAGGGTGGCTGCGGCGATCGCTGACGGAGTGCCGGTCAGCCGACGGGCAGACAGCAGCGGGATCATCTCGGGCGTACAGGATGAGTCCCCACCGGAATGGTTGTCTCCAGCATCCCGCGCCATGACAGTCGCGATGTCCACAGTGAATCCCGGCGGCAGCGACTCCGTGGCCACCAAGCGTGCGGACAGTGCCGCGGAGTACCCGGGTCCGCCCGTCGCCGGAACAGCTGGGGGCGGTGGCTTCGTAGCCGAGCCCATCGTCGGCTTCGCTTCGCCCGTTGATCCACCCGCCGGATGAGCCGTTGAAGAAGCGCACGCCGCCACCATGGAGACGGCCACCACCGCGACCAACCTACGCAGCACCATCCTGGGCACGGACAGACTCCACTTCTCGCAGGACGCGTCAAGCTACCAGCGCGTGACTTCCGCCGTCGCGCGCCCTAACTCGCCCCGCCGAATTGCAGGGAAGCCCATGAGATCAACGTGAGGCCGCCCCGGCAGTTCCCGTGCTGAGAGTAGGTTTCGTCAATGGCATGCCGTATCGGCGAGATCGTGCTCAAGTGCCGCGACCCCGAGGTGCTGGCGCGGTTCTGGTGCGAGGTCCTGGACTTCGTAGAGCTCGATCGCGAAGAGGCGGTCTACATCAAGATAGGTCCGCGCGAAGGGTTCGGCGGCCCGCAGCCGACGATCTTCCTTATCCGCGACGACGGTCCGAAAAACGGTTATGCCCGGCTGCACATCGACGTCAACCCACCGACCGCGATCAGGACGCCGAGCTCGAGGGCCTCCTGGCGGTCCGGACTGTCTGTGCGTCGTCCGGTCGTGTTCGCGTTGGTCCACGCCCGGCCCTCGCCTCAGCCACGGAATGCGGATTGAGCCGGCGCGGCTTGCGATGCGGCTTGCCCGGCACGAATCGGCAGGAGGAACGTCGCAGTGGTCAGTGCCGGGGCGCCGAAGCGGAAGTACGCGAAGAAGACCGCGTGCAGCCAGGCGGCCGGCCCGCTCAGGCGCAGCGGCTCGCTGTCGGCGAACAGCAGCACCACGCCGTGCGCGTCGAGGTGGTATTCGATGACACCGGTGTGGTCGAACGACAGCCACCGTCCGAATGAGTAGCACCAGGTCCTGGAAGGGGTCAGCACGACCCGGGTGAGTTCGTGGTCGCGCCACTGTGGGCGGGCCAGGCGTTCCGCCCGGGAGCGGGCGTTGCTGTTGCCGATGGCGTTGGCGAGCAGGGCGCCGGTGACAAAGGCCGTTGACCCGAACGCCAACGCGGAGGTCTGCTGGTAGGTGACCGCTGCGCCGTAGTGCCGCGCGTAGTGCAGCCGGGCATCCAGGTAGACCGGCTCCTCGGCGAAGAATCCAGGCGTGGGCACAGCGCCCGGCTGCCCGCCCTGGGCAAGGAATTCGAGGGTACGACGCGCGGCGTCACGACCGTCCGCCCACGAGGTGTCGACGGCCGGGGGCCGGAGCAGCCGGCCGATGCCGTAGCCGACGGCATAGGTGGCCAGCGCCCACGGAGCGGCGACACCGACGACGGTGACGGTGAGCCAGCGCCGGTGGCCGAAGCCGCGCCGGCGACGCCCCTCCGCTATCCCCACACACAACCCGGTGATCGCCGTCGCCGCCAGGTAGACGCCGGCGATCAGCACCAGCAGGGTCAGGAGCGCGCTGGTCCCCGAGCACGCGTCCGGAATATCGCCCTCCGGATCGCCCATCGACGATCCGTGCGCCCGCAGGCACCGGTCTGTGGACCGGTACAACCGGTCGACGCCCCACACGAAAGCCGGCGTGCCGAGCGCGGTGGCGATGGCGGTGAAGGTCCAGTGGCGGCTCGTCGGCGGTGGGGGCACGAAGGACATGACGGTTCGTTGCTCCCTCTGTCACCGCACCACTGCGCTCCGACGCGCGATGCTACCGCTCGATCGATACGCTGTGGGGCCCGAAAGCGAGTCGTCGATCCCTGGTCTCCAACAGTGCACCCGATGCGCCGCGACTCCGAGTCGGTGGGCGAGCGGCTGCCGCTCAGAACGGCTCGGGAGTCGCAGCGGGCGTAGATCAGCATCGCTCGTCTGGGCGGGGGCGGACATCAACCCGGGCACAGGAGGTCGGGTAACCTGAAGCGCAGCGGGCCGTTAGCTCAATGGCAGAGCTGAGGACTTTTAATCCTTAGGTTCTGGGTTCGAGTCCCAGGCGGCCCACCAACCGCATGTGAACTGGGAGAACGCAGACTTCTCCGGTGGCACTGCGTGCTCCGACCATGGCGGTCGAGTGTGCCCCGGCTGTTCACAGGAACTCGCTGCGGTAGGTCGAGGCCAGCTCGGCACCGCGGCGACGGCGTTCGGCGAGCTCGTCCGGAGTGAGCTGCGGCGCCGGTGCGTCCTTGCCCGCGACGACGTCGCCGATGCGGGTGAAGTACTCGTCCTGCCCGGCCGGGGTGCACATACAGAGCATGTGGGCGGGCGCACCGGAGGTGTTGCGGAAGTTGTGCGGTGCGTTGGCGGGGATGTTGATCGTGGAGCCGGCCCGCACGACGTGCTTCTCGCCGCGGAAGGTGAACTCGATCTCGCCCTCAAGGATCGTGAACATCTCCTCGAAGTCGTGCCGGTGCGGCGGCGGTCCGCCGCCGTCGGGGACGCGCATGTCGATGAGGCAGTACGCGCCGTTGGTCTGCTCGCCCGTGATCAACATGCCGTAGGTGTTGCCCACCAGGGAGATGTAGGTCGTGTCGGGATCGTCGGGGTTCGCCACGGTCAGCGAGCGAGTGGGATCGTCGTCGGGAATCATCGTGATCGTCTCCTGGGGTGTGCGGTCGGTTGGTTCGATCGGCCGGGCGGCGGCGCCACTCGTCTGATCCTCGTGGAGAGCACCGCCATCTCGCGCGCTTTCCCGTTGCTGGCCGAGACTGCTACGGCCGTGGTGATCTCGGGATCAGAACCCGGAACATGACTGATCCGCCGGTGAGCGGGTCAGGCAGTGGGCGGAAGGACGATGGCCTTGCCCGGCAGCTCACCCGCGGCGGCCCGGGTGTGGAGTGCGGGCAGGTCGGCCAGCGCCACCCGCTGGGCAACCTCGACGCGCAACTCGCCGGTGCTGATCCGAGCGGCCAGGTCGGCGAGTTGGTCGGCGTCGCTGCGGACGAACAGGTCGATCCCGCGCACATTGCGCGCCTCGTCGGAGGGAGCCGGCATCCAGACCGTGGTGTTGACCAGGGTGCCGCCGTCCCGGATCAGCGCGACCAGCGCGGCCAGCTGTTCCGGGGCGACGGGCGCGAGGTTGAGTACGAGGTCGACCGGCTCGGTCACCGCCGCGGTCACGTCGGTGGTGGTGTGGTCGATCACCTCGTCGGCGCCGGCAGCCTTGACTCGCTCGGCGCTGCGTGGGCTGGCCGTGGCGATCACGTGGGCGCGGACCTCCTTGGCCAGCTGCACCGCGTAACCGCCGACCGCTCCGCCGGCACCGTTGATCAGCACCCGCTGACCGGCGGTCAGCTTGCCGTGGTCGAACAGCGCCTGCCACGCGGTCAGGCCCACCAGCGGGAACGCCGCCGCGTCGGCCAACGGGATGTTCCTTGGTGCCCCCGTCAGGATCTCCGCCGGCGCGATCACATACTCCGCGGCCGCCCCGGTCCCCGTCATCGGCAGGAAGCCGACGACCGGGTCGCCGACCGCGATGTCGTCCACCCCGTCACCGAGCGCGTCGACCGTGCCGGCGACATCGAGACCTGGAGTGTGCGGCAGCTCCACCGGGATCGGGCCCTGCATGTAGCCCGCCCGGATGTTGCCGTCGACGCCGTTGAACGACGTCGCGGCGACGCGGATCCGGACCTGCCCGGCGCCGGGGGTGGGCTGCTCGACGTCCTCGTAGCGGAGAACCTCAGGACCGCCGAACTCGTGGAAACGCACTGCCTTCATTGCTGAACCTGCCTCTGTGAGCGCCGTTGATGTGCTTCGAACGTCACTCACCTTCACAGGATCCGGCGCGGTTAGCCTGGGCCGGGCTGGCCCACCTTGATGATGGTCGGTTCCCCGGCGACGTCGACGATCTCCGTGAGACGCGCCGCATCGGCCGAGCCGGGCGCCGCGGTGAGCAGCAGAGCCGTCAGATCGTCGCCCGGAATGGCGAGCAGGCTGCCGACGAGCGTGACGGCGCCGACGTCCGGATGAATGAACGCGGCACTGCTCTCGTAGGCCGCCACCGGTCGCGGCGCACGCCACAGGGTGTCGAACAGGCGGCTTCGGCTGCGCATCTCGTCCACCAGCGCGGCGAGCGACGCGTCGGCGGGGTAGCGCAACAGCGCGCTCTGCAGGCGGGCGGCGAGGATCGCTTCATGATCGGTCGCGTCATCGGTGGATTGCTTGAAGTCATCGAACGGGTCGCAGAACGTACGCCACGCGATGTTCCACTCCCAGGGTTGCCCGGTGAGGTCCCAGTGCCCCAGCGCCAGGAACGCGCTGTTCACGGCGACGAGATTCATCGCCGCGTCGGAGACGAACATCGGAGTGTCAGTGAACCGCTCCAGCAGCCGCATCGCACCCGGACCGACCTCGTTCGGCACCCGCCCGTCCGCGGCGGCGTACCCGGCCAGCGCGCAGAGCCGCTCGTACTCCGCCCGCCCGACCCGTAAGGCACGGGCGATGGCGTTCACCACCCCGGCCGACGGATGGCTGCGCCCCTGCTCCAACCGGCGCACGTAATCCGCAGACATCCCCGCCAGCTCGCCGAGCTCCTCCCGCCGCAACCCCTGCACCCGCCGGCGACCGATCGGCAGCCCGACAGCCGCAGGCGCCGTACTCTCCCGCAACTGGCGCACGGCGGCACCGAACTCGTGACGTTCCACAGCCCAATTGTGCCCGGACCGCCCGGACAGCCCGGGTGACGGCTCCTCGCCCGGTCAGTACCCGCTCGGCCCTCGGCCTTGATCGACTCCGATTCCAGGAAGTCGGGCCGTCCCGCGCACGTGGATGCCCCGACTTCCAGTAAGCCGAGTGGATCAAGAGCGTCCCGCGGCGCAGGGCGGTTGACCGGCTGCTGGGCGGGTACGGGGTCGGGCATGCGGATCGTGGTGGTGGGGGCGAGTGGCAACGTCGGTACGGCGGTGCTGCGGCGGCTGCGCCGGGAGCGGGGTGTCGAGCTGGCCGGGGTGGTCCGGCGGTTGCCCGGCCCGGATGCCGGTACGCCGTACGACCAGGTGGAGTGGCACTCCTGCGACATCGGGGCGCCAGGAGCTTCGGGGCAGCTCGCCGAGGTGTTCGCGGGAGCGGACGCGGTGGTGCACCTGGCCTGGCAGATCCAGCCCAGTCACGACCAGCGGGTGCTGCGCCGGACGAACGTCGACGGCAGCCGGGCGGTGTTCGAGGCGGTGGTGCGGGCCGGGGTGCCGGCACTTGTGTACGCCTCGTCGGTCGGCACGTACGCGCCCGGCCCGAAGGACCACCCGATCAGCGAGCGGTGGCCGGCCACCGGGGTCTCCGGCTCGTCGTACAGCGAGCACAAGGCGGAGGTCGAGGCGCTGCTGGACGGGCTGGAGCGGGACCATCCCACGCTGCGGGTGGTGCGACTGCGGCCCGGTCTGATCTTCCAGCGGGACGCCGGTACGGAGATCACCCGCTATTTTCTCGGCCCGTTGGCGCCGGTGCGGTTGCTGCGCTTCGGCCGGATACCGCTGGTGCCGACGAACCCGAGGCTGCGGATGCAGGCGGTGCACGCCGACGATGTGGCTGACGCGTACGCCCGGGCGGTTCTGGGTGATGCGCGCGGCGCGTTCAATCTCGCCGCGGACCCGGTGCTGAGTCCGGAGCTGGTGGCTCGGCACTTCCACGGCTGGACGGTGCCGGTCGCGGCGCCGGTGCTGCGGGTGGCGGCGGCGCTGACCTGGCGGGCGCGGCTGCAACCGGTGGACGCGGGCTGGGTCGAGTTGGGCCTGAACGCGCCGCTGATGTCCAGCGAGCGGGCAGAGACCGAGCTGGGTTGGGTACCCAAGATCGACGCGTTGACCGCGCTCAAGGAGTTGTTCGCCGGTATGGCCGGTGGCGATCACACGGCCAGCCCGCCGCTCTCCGCGGCGCGCACCCTGCCCGGCCGCCCCGGCGGCCTCCTGCACGCCCACCCGCCGGGCGAGAAGAACCCTTACTGACGCGGGTGATCAAGAGGTTCGGGTCAGGAAACCCGGCCTCGGTGACCCGAACCTCGTGCTCACCGACGGCACGCGGCACCGGCGGCAGGCGGTTCAGGCGGGCTTGGGGCCGATCACCTCGGGGTTGCGGGCGCCCAGGAAGAAGATGCCGCGGTAGCCGGGGGTCTCGAACTTGCCGCTCGGGTTGCGGCGCAGCGTCGAGTTCTCGATCTTCATCGTGCCGGTGCGGTTGTTGCTGACGAAGAAGATCGCGCCACCGCCCTCGTTGGCCTTGTTGTTCTCGATGACGGTGCCGGCGATCCGTACGGTGAACTCGTTGCCGTCGCAGTAGATCGCTCCGCCGCTGCCGCCACCGGGCGTGCCGGACTTGGCCGGGTTGGCGCCGCTGCCGATCGCCTCGTTGTTCTTCAGCAGGCTGTTGAGCACCACCCACGACACGCCGATGCTGCTCAGCGCCCCGCCGTTGGAGCAGGAACCACCGTCGAAGGTGCTGCTCACGACGTACACCGGCTTGTTCTCGTACTGGCTCAGCACCCGGACGGCCGCGCCCCCCAGGTCGGGGCCGGTACGGTCGCAGCGGTTGCGGACGAAGCGCGAGTTGACCACCTTGAGCCGGCCGCCACGGACGAAGATCGCGCCTCCGCCGCCGCCCTCGGCCTTCTCGCCTGTGGAGTTGCCGTCGGCGAAGGTCAGGTTCTGCACGGTGAGCTGCGGGTGGTCCTGGTTCTGGCAGTGCGAGGTGGTGAAGCCCTGGGCCTCGTCGCAGGTGTTCATGTAGAGGATGCGGCGCTGCCCCTGGCCGCTCAGCGTCACCCTGCCGCCGCCGTCGAGCACCACCTTCGGACCGTTGGCGTTGCGCACCTTCGCGGTGGCGGTCATCTTGATCGTCACCGGGGCCGGTCCACAGTTGAACGTGATGACGCCGCCGGCGGCAACGGCCTTCACCACCGCCCCGGAGGTGCAGCTCGCCGGGGTGCCGGTGCCGATGGTCCGGGTCGGCTTCGACGTGTCCACCGCGCGCGCCTCGGCCGGCACGCTGGCGTGGCCGTTCGGGTTGCCGGCCGCGAGCGCCTTGGCGGCCGGGGCGGTCGGCTTCGGGCTCGCGCTCGCTCCGGGACCACCGAGACCGTCCCGGCCCGCCGGTGCGACGCCCTGGTCGCCGGTCGCCGGGGCCCCGGGCGTGGCGGACGAACCGGGTTGGAAGGCGGGGGCCGGGTCGCCGGACGCGCAGGCGGGCAGGGACGCGGTGGCGACACCGAGGACGAGCAGGGCGGCAAGCGACGTCATGCGCACCCGGCTGATGTTAGGAGCCCCGACGGCGTCACGACGAATCCGCCGTGCCGGCTTAATGCGCCGCTAAGCAACGCCGCGCGCAGGGACGCCTCGCGGCTGCGGCTGGCGCGTTCAGGCGTGGGACAGCGCGAAGGCCGTCAGGAAACCGGCGACAGTGATGAGGCCGACCAGCAGGTGGGCGTTCTCGAACGCCTCCGGCACCATCGTGTCGGTGATCATGGCGAGGATCGCGCCGGCGGCCAGCGCCGTGATGGTGGCCAGCACCTCCGGCGGCGCGCCGCCCAGCAGGGTGTTGCCGACCAGCGCGGCCACACCGCTGATCAGCGCGATGCCGGTCCACAGCAGGAAGACGTACCGCCGGCTGCGGCCGGCCTGGCGCATGCCGGCCGCGCTGGACAGCCCCTCCGGAACGTTGCTGAGGAACACCGCCGCCACGGTGACCAGGCTGACCGCGCCGCCGCTGAGCAGGCTGGCGCCGATCACCACCGATTCCGGTACGCCGTCGAGCAGCGCGCCGACGGCGAGCGCCGACCCGGAGCCGGGCTGCTCGTCCTCGGAGGGCTGCTGGTCACCGGACCGCTTGCGGTGCCGTGCACCGTGGCGGGCGAGGGCCACGTTGGCCAGGGTGTAGACGACCGCACCCCCGGTTGCGCCCAGCACGGTGGGCAGCATCCCGCCCTGCTCGTGCGCCTCGGCGATCAGCTCGAACGACACGGCGGAGAGCAGCACCCCCGCCCCGAACGCCATGATCGACGCGATGATCCGCTGGGGCACCCGGGCGTAGAAGCCGACCGCCGCCCCGACCAGCAGGGCCGACCCGGCCAGCAGTCCCCATCCACCCGCCTGCAACCACTCCGGCATTCCGCGGACCGTACCCACGCCGGCCGGGCTGACAAACCCGCATGTGAGGCTGGCTCAGAAGTCGGCGAAGAGGTACGGCACCTGGCGCGGGAAGAGGCCGCGCAACTCGGTGGCGGCGTCCGCCGGCACGTCGCCGAGCCCGCGCAACGGCAGCTCGACCGGGTCCAGCACCCCGTACGCCAGGGCGGACAACCCGGCCGCGCTCAACGTGGCCGTCGGCGCCGGGCCGCTGTCGCCGGCGACCAGCTCCAACGCCCCTGTCGTACCGTCGAGCAGGTGCGTGCCGGCCAGCCACCGGTCCCCGGTCAGCTCGACCCGGACCCGACCCGGTCCGGCGGGCAGGCCGCGCAGCGCGTCCAGCGACAGCAGCCGGGCCATCGGGGCGGACGAGCCCGGTCGGCCCGCCCGCGCCTCGACGTGCACGTCCAGGTCGGTCAGCCACAGCTCCGGCAACTCGTCCGGCGGGACCTGGACGGTGACGCGCTCGACCTGGTCGACGTGCCGGGCGAGGAACTGGAGCAGCAGCGTACGGGCGAGGGGGTCGGCGACCAGCAGTTCGTTGCCGATCAGGGTGCCGCCGTGCTCGTCGATCCGGTACGTGAGAGCGCCGGTGACCTCGCCGGCCACCCGAGCGGTGACCAGCCAGTGCTCGTCCCGGTCCCGCAGGCCGGCTGCCCGGTAGTCCGGGAACACCGAGAAGCCGTGCCGGGTCTGGAGGCACCGTTCGGTGAACGCCCGCCAGGTGGGATAACCGGCGGCGATCCGCTCCCAGCCCACCTCGCCGGGCAGCTCGGCGCGCACCAGCGACCCGAGGTCGGCCGGGGAGAACGCGACCGTACGCGGCTTGGGTAGCCCGACGTAGCCGAACCGGGCGTAGAAGCTGGGCCGGAACGGGTAGAGCGCGCTGAGCAGGTGCCCCTCGTCGCGCATCTCGTCGAGGAGTTGGTGCAGCAGCGTGCGGACGTGCCCCTGCCGGCGGGCCAGCGGATGGGTGGCCACCCCGGCGACACCTGCCATCGGCAGCACCGCGCCGCGCAGGTTCTGCCGCATGCCGATGGCCGAGGCGGACGCCAGCGTGGTGCCGTTCTCCTCCACGATCAGCGTCCGGTTGCCCTGGTTGTAGGGCAGGTAGTCGCGGAACTCCTCGACCCGGGCGGCACCGAGCGGCGATGCCTCGAAGGCGTACGCGGCAAGCGGGAAGCTCGTGGTGAGACGTTCGTCGGCGGTCACCCGTCGGATGCTCATCCGCCCATCTCAACCTGCCAGGCAGGTCCCAGCAACCGGATTGCTCCGATCCGTGGTGTCACGCGCCGACTCCGTAAACCGCCGAGCAGGGCCTCGGGGTCAGCGGGTCGTGACGTCGGAGACGACTACCGTCACGTTGTCCGGTGCGCCGGCGTGGTGGGCGAGCTTCACCAACTGCTCGCCACACTGCTGACGGTCGGCGTACATGCCCAGGGTCGTCGCGATGGCCTCGTCCTCGACGTAGTCGGAGAGCCCGTCGCTGCACAGCAGCAGCCGGTCGCCGGGGACCACGGTGAGGACGCCGACGGCCGGCGGGGTGTCGGCGCCCTGCACGGCCCGGGTCACCAGGGACCGCTGCGGGTGGTACCGGGCCTGCTCCGGGGAGAGCGTGCCCTGGTCGACAAGCGCCTGGACGAACGTGTCGTCCCGGGTGAGCTGGGTCAGCTCCCGGTCGCGCAGCAGGTAGCAGCGAGAGTCGCCGACCTGCGCCAGCACCAGCGTCTCACCGGCCAGCAGCGCGGCGGTGAGCGTGGTGCCCATCCCCTCGCGGGCCGGGTCGACGGTGATCGCGGCGTGGATGCGCTGGTTGGCGGTGCTGACCACGGCACGGAGCGCGTCGGCGGCGCCGTCCGGGTCGGTGGGCGGAGCCAGCTCGTCCAGGATCCGGATCACGATCTCGCTCGCCACCTCGCCCGCGGGCAGCCCGCCCATGCCGTCGGCGACGGCGATCAGGCGGTCACCGGCGAGGGCGGAGTCCTCGTTGTTGGTGCGGACCAGGCCGATGTCGTTGAGGATGACCGAGCGGAGGATCAGCGTCATGGTGCCAGCTTGCCAAGAACACCCTGCCTCCGTCTCTACGCACTACTGCGTAGGGTTGAGAAATGATGCCGGTGTCCATGGTCGGACGCGCCGGCGAGCTCGCCGAGCTCGACCGGGCGTGGTCCGCCGTGGGGGCCGCCCGCCGCTCGGCACCCGCCGTCGCGGTGGTCACCGGGGCGGCGGGAGTGGGCAAGAGTCTGCTGGTCGCGGCCGCTGTGGACGCCTTCACGCCGCGTCCCGCGCTGGTCCTCTCCGGCGCGGCCCGGGTGCACGGCCCGGCCCCGTACGACTGGCTGGCGGCGGTGCTCACCGGCCGGGACACCAGCCGGCTCGGACTGCCGTCGGACGCGCTGGCCTGGTTGGCCCAGCAGCCCACCGCGCCCCGCGAGCGGTACGCCCCGGGCACCCTGCTCCGCCTCGCCGTGCGGACCGTCCAGTTGCTTGTCGGCGTCGGCCCGGCGGTGCTGGTCGTGGACGACCTGCACGCGCTCGACCCGGCCAGCGTCAACCTGATCGGCGAACTGGCCACCGTCGCCGACCTGCCAGCCCTGCTCGTGGTGGCCAGTCGACCGCCGACCGACGCGGTGGCGCCGGACCTCACCCGCCGCGCGCTGGCCCGCCTCAGCGGCGTCCGCGGCGCTGTCCGCCAACACCTTGGTCCGCTGCGTCCGGCCGAGGTCGCGGAGGTGCTGACCCAGGTGTACGGGGGCACCACCCCGTCCGGCCGGCTGGTCACCTCCCTCTGGCGGTGCACCGGCGGCAACCCGTACGCGTTGACCGAAATGCTTGCCGCACACGCCAACGAGGGGCCGGAGGCGTTGCTGCGACGGCTGCCAGGCCCGCGTCACCCGCGTCAACCGACCGCACCGACCGTTTCGGCGTCGGCGGCCGATCCGGTCGTCGACGTGCCGCTCGACCCCGAGCTGACCGCCCGCGAGGTCGAGGTGCTGGGCTGCCTGGTCGCCGGGATGTCAAACAAGCAGGTGGCGAAGGCCCTCGGCATCTCGGTGCGTACGGTCACCGTGCACGTGTCGAACCTGCTGCGCAAGACCGGCTCGGTGTCGCGTACCGAGGTGGCGCTCTGGGCGGTCCGGCACCGGCTGCCGGTGCCCGCCCCGGTGGACTGAGGGCGGCTCAGCGGCGCGGATAGCGCATCAGCAGGGTCGCGGCGACCTCGTCGTCGCCCACCGCCGCGTAGCTGTGCGGCACGTCGGAGACCCAGCGGAGGTGACCGCCGGCCGGGGCGGTCAGCGGCGCGTCGGCCGGGCCGGCCCGCAGCACGCCGGCGAAGACGGTGACGTGTTCGGTGACGCCCGGCTGATGGGCGGGGGAGACCTGCACGATGCCGGGCGCGACGCGCATCCGGTACAGCTCGTAGGTCGCGTCGGTGTCGTCGAACACCTCCAGCAGGGTGGCGGTGACCGCGGTGCCGTGCACGGTGGGCTCGGCCGCCGGTTCGGCAAGCAGGGCGGTGAACGGCACGCCGAGCTGCGCGGTGACCGCCCAGAGCGTCTCCAGGGTGGGGTTGCGGGTGCCGTTCTCCAGGCCGGAGAGGGTGGCCTTTCCGACGCCGGCGAGCCGCGCCAACGTGGATAGCGAGATGCCCCGCTCCTCGCGCAGGGCACGGACCCGCCGGCCGACGACGGCGGGATCCACGTCGAGGCCCGGACGACGGGCTGGTGGTGGGTGCGGCACCCGGCTATCGTGCTACACGCTGTCGTTCCGTAAACGGAACACTTGGGAGGTCGGGATGGCGGGACGGGCGCAACCGGTGCTGGCCGGCGTCGTGACCGCGCTTGTCGGCTTCGCCAGCTCGTTCACGGTCGTGCTGGCCGGGCTCCGCGCGGCGGGCGCGTCGGACGCGCAGGCGGCCTCCGGCCTGCTGGCCCTCTGTGTGGCGTGCGGGCTCGCCGCCGCCTGGCTGGGCTGGCGGCACCGGATCCCGATGAGCGTGGCCTGGTCGACGCCCGGCGCGGCGCTGCTGGTCGCGACCGGGCCGCCGGCGGGCGGTTGGCCTGTCGCGGTGGGCGCCTTCCTCGTCTCCGGGGCGCTGATCGTCGCGGCCGGGCTCTTCCCGCCGCTGGGCCGGGCGGTGGCCGCGATCCCCAAACCGGTGGCCGGCGCGATGCTCGCCGGTGTGCTGCTGCCCCTGTGCACCGCCCCGGTCCGCGCGCTCGTCGAACTGCCCAGGGTGGCCGGCCCGGTGGTGGTCGGCTGGCTGCTGCTGCACCGGTTCGCCCGCCGCTGGGCGGTGCCCGGCGCGCTGCTGGTGGCGGTGGTGGCGATCGCGCTGACCGCCCCGCCGGCCGGGCTGGACGGTGCCACGCTGACCCCGTCGGTCACCCTGACCACGCCTGCCTGGAACGCGTCCGCGCTGGTCGGGCTCGCCCTCCCGCTGTTCCTGGTCACGATGGCGGCGCAGAACGTACCCGGCATGGCGGTGCTGGTCGGCTACGGCTACCGGCCGCCGTTCGGGGCGGCGCTGCGGGCAACCGGCCTGGCCAGCCTGCTGGCCGCCCCGGCCGGCGGGCACGCCGTGAACCTCGCGGCGATCACCGCCGCGCTGGCCGCCGGCCCCGACGCACACCCGGACCCGGAGCGCCGATGGGTCGCCTCGGTCACCGCCGGCGTCGGACTGGCCCTGCTCGGGCTGGGCGCCGGCGTGGCCACCGCGCTGGTAGCGGTCGCGCCGCCGATCCTCATCGAGGCGGTCGCCGGTCTGGCCCTGCTGGGTGCGCTCGCCACCGCGCTCGCCGCGGCGGTGACCGACCCGGCGACCAGGGAGGCCGCCGTGGTCACCTTCGTGGTGACCGCCTCCGGGGTCACGCTGATCGGCGTGGGCGGCGCGTTCTGGGGGCTGGTGGCCGGCTGCGCGATGCTGCTGCTCTTCCACAAGCGCCGACCCGCGCCGCCCGCCGCGCCGGAAAGATCCACACCAGATCAAGGAAATCGCGGTGTCCCCGCCGACCGGACACCGCAACATCACTGATCCCGTGTCGATCTCCGCTGTACCCGCCGGGACGCCAGGTTGTGCGGCTCGACCCACGCCTCCACCCGGGCCAGGCCAGCGGTTTCCAGCGCCCACTCCGTGAGCAGCCGCGCTGCCCTGCTGGCCAAGCCGCGTCCCCGTCCGGTCGGGGTCAGCCAGTAGCCAAGACCGGCCACGCCCGGCTGGGGCCGCAGCGACGGTACGCGTCTCTCGTCTGGGCGCGTCTTCCCTCCTTGATCCACCCCGCGTTCAAGGAAGGCGGGGGGTCCGGTCCGTTGGGATACCGCGCCTTCCTTGAACCCGAGTGGATCAAGGCGCGGGGCTACTCCTCGGGCGGCAGATCGGCCACGCCCACGGCCAGGAGGACCCGGCCGTCGGCAACGGACCCGATCCGGTCGGCCGGTACGTAGACCGCGCCGGTGGAGGTCAGATCGGTGGACACCTTCAGGTAGCCGGTGTGCAGCAGTCGCGCCGCCAGGTCGGCCGGCACGTCCGGCTCCTCGACCGCCGTCGCCTCGATCAACTCGTCCAGGCTGCTGCCCGGGTCGGCGCTCGGCGTCTGCACGGTCACGGCGTTGGGGTCGCCCCGCTGGACGAGATCCACGGTCCCGACAGTGGTGCCGGCTGAGTCGATCACCGGCATCCCTGTGGTGATCCGCGAGATTGTCGCCTGCTGCTCGTCCTGCTGGTCCATCTCTCAGCGGTTCCCGGGGCGGCGCGTCACTAAACGCCGTCACCGCCCCGCCGGGCTCAGCCAGCACCGCCGGCCCGTTCGCCCTGCCGGCCCGCTCAGTTGTTCGGGAGGGTCCAGCTGCCCGGTGGGCGCGGGGACAGTTCCCGCCAGGTGTCCGTGCCGTCGAGAAGCGCCCGGACCGTCTCTTCAGCCTCGTCCGCACTGCCGTACTCGTAGAACCGGGAAATGCCCTCGGCGCCGCCGGCCCGCTGCTCGACGTGCCACCGATCGGCGTCGACCCGCAGGAAGACGTCCCGCCGGGCCAGCCGCCCCCACTTTCCGTTCCACCAGTGCTTGCGCTGCTCCATGGCGGGACTCTATCGAACACACGTACGAGAAGGTGCGGCCCCTGCGGGAATCCCGCAGGGGCCGATGTGCATCGTTCGGGTCAGCGCTGCGTCGGCGGGTCGGTGCGGCGACCCAGCACGTCGTCGAGCGCCCCACGCTGCTGCCCGGGGGTGGTGTGGCCGGCGGAGACGAGCGCGTCCCGGATCTCGGTGAGCAGCTTGACCTCCTCGCTCGGCGCCGAGGGCGGCGGCTCTTCGCCCCGCTTGCGCCGCTCGGCCAGCGCGTTCATCGGGTACACCACGAAGAAGTAGAGCACCGCCGCGGTGAGCAGGAAGGTGATCAGGGCGTTGATGAACCCTGCCCAGTCCACGTAGTTGCCCTCGCTGATCTCCCACTTTCCGGCGGTGAGTTCAGTGCCCCCGCCGACCGCCTTGATCAGTGGTTCGAGGAACGACTTGGTGAGCTGGGTGACCACGCCCGTGAACGCGGCGCCGATGACGATGCCGACCGCCAGGTCGACGACGTTGCCGCGCATGATGAAATCTTTGAAGCCCTTGAGCATCCGTACTCCCGAGGTGTCCGTTTTTCCGTCGCGGACAACCTATGCCCCTCAGGCGGCCTCCAGAAAAGCGCCGGCTTCGATCGCCGCCCGACTCGGATCGCCGGCCCGGATCGCCTCGACCAGTCGGGTGTGGTCGACGTAGCGCTCGGGCGTGAGCGCGCTGCCCATCGCCTGGGCGACGGTGCTGCGCAGGGCGGTGCCGACCGAGGCGTACAGCTCGGCGAGCATGGCGTTGTGCGCGGCGGCGACCACCGCGACGTGCAGCGCCGCGTCGGCCTCGACGAACGCGTCGACCCGGCCGCCGCGCCAGGCCGCCTCGCGGTCGGCGAGCGCGCCGTCGAGCGCCGCCAGGTCGGCAGGTGTACGCCTCAGCGCGGCGAGCCGGGCGGCCTCCACCTCGAAGGCGCGCCGCACCTCGATGACCTCGGCCATCCGGTCGTCACCCAGTCGGCGGGCCACCACCGGCGCCAGCTCGTCGGTGGACACCACGTACGTGCCGGAGCCCTGCCGGCACTCCAGCACCCCGGCGTGCACGAGGGCGCGGACGGCCTCGCGGACCGTGTTGCGACCGACGCCGAGCGCGGCGACCAGTTGTGGCTCGGTGGGGATGCGCCCGCCGACCGGCCACTCGCCGCCCAGGATCCGGGCCCGGAGCTGCTCGATCGTCTGCCGGACGCGATGCCCGCGGGGCGGCACGGTGGGGGAATCGACCGACGGTGGCACTGGTTACATCACCGGCCCGAAATTCATCCCATGATTGTAGGTTAGAGGTCATGACCCCGCCACCCGTCGCCGCTCCGGCCCCACCCGCTCCCGCCGCCGTCGACACCCGCCCGACGCGCGGCCCCGCGGCCCGGCGGACGCACCCGGCGACCGGTGGCGCACTGGTGCTTGTCGGAATGCTGCTGGTCGCGCTCAACCTGCGGACCGCCGTCACCAGCCTCGGCGCCCTGCTCGACGAGATCCGCGACGGACTGGGCCTCTCCGGCACCATGGCCGGTCTGGTCACCACCCTGCCGACAATCGCGTTCGCGGGTCTCGGCGCGCTCACCCCGTGGCTGGTCCGCCGGGTCGCGCCGGCCCGGGTGCTGGTGGTCGCCATGATCGTCCTGGCCGCCGGTCAGGTGCTCCGGGCGGCCACCGACTCGGCCTGGATCTTCGTGCTCACCAGCGCGCTGGCCCTGGCCGGCATCGCCGTCGCCAACATCCTGCTGCCGATGCTTGTCAAGCAGCACTTCGGCCACCGGACCGGGCTGGTCACCGGGGCGTACACCATGGCGTTGACCCTGGGCACGACGGTGGCCGCGGCCAGCGCGGTGCCGATCGCGCACGCCTTCGGCTCCTGGCGGGCCGGACTGGGCGTCTGGGCAGGGCTGGCGGCGGTGGCCGTACTCCCGTGGATTCCGCTGGCGCTGCGGACGCGGGCGTCGGCGCGGCGCGCGACCCCGACGGCGGCCGTCGCCGCGCCGACGCGGGTCCGGCCGGCGCGGACCCGGCTGGGCTGGGCCATGGCTGTCTACTTCGGGGCGCAGTCGCTCAGCGGGTACGCGATCATGGGCTGGTTGGCCCAGCTCTTCCGCGACGCCGGCTACCGGTCGGAGGCGGCCGGGCTGCTGCTCGCCGGAGTGACAGCGCTCGGCGTGCCGATCGCACTGCTGATGCCCACCCTCGCCGGCCGGCTCGCCACCCTGCGTCCGCTGGTGTTCGGCCTGACCGCCGCATCGGCGCTGGCCTACCTGGGGCTGGCGTTCGCTCCGCACGGCGCCGCGCTGCTCTGGGTGGCCCTGCTGGCGCTCGGACAGGGCGCGTTCCCGCTGATCCTGACCACTATCGGTCTGCGGGCGCGCACCCCCGAGGGAACCGTCGCGCTCTCCGCGTTCGCGCAGAGCACCGGATATGTGATCGCCGCGCTCGGCCCGCTGATGGTCGGCATCCTCTACGAGGTCACCGGAGGCTGGACGGCGCCGATCGGGTTCCTGCTGGCCGCACTGGCCGTGCAGACGACCGCGGGCATGGCGATCGCCCGTCCCCGCTACGTCGAGGACGAGTAGGGCCCGACAGTGGTCAGGAGGACGCCGGAGTCGTTTCGCCGGCGACTGCCTCATCCACGGTCGGATAGGTGTGCAGCACCTCGACGAGCCCGCTCACCTCGAGGATGCGCAGCACCCCGCGCTGCGGAGCGGCCAGCCGCACCACACCGCCGGCCTCGTCACAGCTGTTCTTGGCGCGAACGAACACCGACAGCCCGGTCGAGTCGCAGAACGAGACGTCCGCCAGGTCGAACACCAGCCGGTTACGGCCCTTGTCGAGCAGGTCGGTGATCTGGTCCTGCAACTGCGGTGCGGTTGCCATGTCGAGCTCGCCCGCGACCGACACGACGACCACGTCGCCGCGTTGTTCCGTGTGCACCGTCAGGGACATTCGCCAGACCTCCTGTTATCGGGGGAACGGTATCCCACGACCGTCCTCCCACGCAGAACGGGAGCCGGCATCCGGTGGCCATCGTCATTCCGTTGCTACTGAGCAAGTAGTTGCCTAGTTCCCGGTGATAGAGTCCGCCCGGTCCAGGTCGAGGGGGGTTTCACGATGGCGTTGAACGCCGAGGAAAGTGGTCGGCTCGCCGCGCTGCTGAGTGGGCGCGCCGAGCAGGTCACGCAGCGGTGGACCGACATCGTTGCCGGTTCGCTGCGGGGCCGACTGAGCCACGCCGAGCTGCGCCGGCAGGTCGAGGACCTGCACCGTGCCATCGTCGGCACCGGCGAGCAGGGCGCGATCGACCTGTCCGCGGAGAGCGCCGGTGAACTGCGCGCGGCTCTCGCCGACCTGTCCCGGGGCAGGGCCCGGCAGGGCTTCTCCGCCACCGAGACGACTGTCAGCATCTTCGCGCTCAAGGACGTGCTGGCCGAGTTGGTGCAGGAGTCCGGCGGCGCGAACGCGCTGCACGACTACGTCGCCTTCTCCAAGCTGGTCGACGAGTTGGGCCTGTTCACCTTCGAGAGCTTCGTCCGCACCCGCGAGAGCCTGATCGCCGACCAGGCCGAGCAGTTGCTCGAACTCTCCACCCCGGTGGTCAAGCTCTGGGAGGGCGTGGTCGCCGTCCCGCTGGTCGGCACCCTGGACTCGGCCCGCGCCCAGGTGGTCATGGAGCGGCTGCTGCAGACCCTGGTCGACACCGGCTCCCCGTACGCGATCATCGACATCACCGGCGTCCCCGCGGTGGACACGCAGGTCGCCCAGCACATCCTGAAGACCGTGGTGGCCGCCCGGCTGATGGGCGCCGACTGCATCATCTCCGGCATCCGTCCGCAGATCGCGCAGACCATCGTGGCGCTCGGCATCGAGTTCGGCGACATCGCCACCAAGGCGAGCCTCGCCGACGCGCTGCGCCACGTGCTGCGGCTCACCGGGGTGGAGACCGCTCGTCGCCAGCCGCGTCGGGACGTCTGATGGAGCGCGTGCCGATCCTCAAGATCGGCGACATCCTGCTCGTCTCCATCCAGCTCGACATGTCCGACCAGACGGCGGTCCAGCTCCAGGACGACCTCGCGGAGCGGATCGTGGCCACCGGCTGCCACGGCGTCATCATCGACATCACCGCGCTGGACATCGTCGACTCCTTCGTCGGGCGGATGCTCTCCACCATCGCGTCGATCTCCAAGGTCCTCGACGCGGAGACGGTGGTGGTCGGCATGCGACCCGCCGTCGCCATCACCCTTGTCGAACTGGGGCTGTCGCTGAACGGCATCCGTACCGCGCTGAACGTCGAGCGCGGCATGGAGCTGATCGCGGCGGCCCGCGCCGACGAGCTCGACTACCAGCTCGACGACGATCCGGACGCCGAGACGGCCACGCCGTGACCGCGGGCGTCGACCTGGGCCAGCCGCAGGCGCAGTCGGTCCGCAGCGACGAAGACGTGGTCCGCGTCCGGCAACTGGTCCGCACGGTGGCGGTCGCCGTCAAGCTGTCGCTCGTCGACCAGACCAAGGTGGTCACCGCCGCGAGCGAACTGGCCCGCAACACCCTGGTGTACGGCGGCGGCGGCACCGTGGAGGTGACGACCGTGGACAACGGTCGTCGCAAGGGCGTGCGGATCGTCTTCGCCGACTCGGGCCCCGGCATCGCCGACCTCGACATGGCCCTGACCGACGGCTACACCACAGGCGGCGGGCTCGGCCTCGGGCTCAGCGGGTCCCGCCGACTGGTCGACGAGTTCGAGATCGAGACCTCGGCGGAGACCGGCACGCGGATCACGGTCACCAAGTGGTCCAGGTGAACGGGGACGCGGTCACCGACAGCGGCATCTGGTTCCGCGTGGAGGCCAGCAGCGCGGCCAGCGCCGTACGACGGGCCGCGGAACGCCTCGGCGAGCAGATCGAGATGGGTGCGTCGCGCATCGCCGACCTGGCCATCGTCGCCGCCGAGCTGACCAGCAACCTCGTCAAGCACGCCGAGGACGGCGTCCTGCTGCTCCGGCCGGTCCGCCGCGCCGGGCAGGCCGGCGTGGAGCTGGTGGCCATCGACTCCGGGCCCGGCATGGCCGACCTCACCGTGTCGTCCCGGGACGGGCACTCCACCACCGGCACCCTCGGGATCGGCCTCGGCGCCATCGTCCGCCAGGCGAACTGGTTCGACGGATACTCCCTGCCCGGTCGGGGCACGGTCCTCGCCGTACAGGTCTGGCCGGCCGAACCGGCCCAGCCGTCCTGGGCCGGCGCGCTCACCCGGCCGATCACCGGCGAGACGGTAAGCGGCGACGGGTACGCCGTCCGGCTCGCCGACGGCCGGCACCAGGTGCTTGTCAGTGACGGGCTGGGGCACGGCCCGCTTGCCGCCGCCGCCACCGAGGCCGCGCTCGCGGCCTTCCGTGACGCTCCGGCCAGCCCACCGGCTGCGGTGGTCAGTCACCTGCACCGGAGCATGTCGCACACCCGCGGTGCCGCGCTCGCGGTCGCCGAGCTGGCGGGCGGCGTGCTGCACTACGCCGGGCTGGGCAACATCGCCGGGGTGATCGTCGAGGGTGACGGTCAGCGTCGCGGGCTGGTGTCGCTGCCCGGCATCGCCGGGCACCAGCGGCCGACGGTCCGCGGCTACGACTACCCGTTCGGGCCGGGCGCCCGGCTGGTGATGCACAGCGACGGCGTGGTCGACCGCTGGCGGTTGACCGACTACCCGGGCCTCGCCGAACGGTCCCCGTTGGTGATGGCGGCGACCCTGTTGCGTGACGCCGGAGTGCGGCGCGACGACGCCTGCGTTCTGGTCGCGAGGTCCTGGGCATGAGCGCGGAGCCGGCCGCGCCGCCGCTGCTGCAGATGGCGCTGCGGGTCGAGCAGGACATCTTCGTCATCCGCCAGCGCGGCCGCGAGGTGGCTGGCGTGGTGGGCCTCGAACACCAGGACCAGGTCCGGATCGCCACCGCGCTCAGCGAGGTGGCCCGGGACCTGCTGCGCCTGACCGGCGGCGCGGACGTCACGTTCCACATCGACGCCGGCGCCGACGGGCGGTTCTACCTCCGCGCCGACCTGGCCCCGGTGGCCCCACTGCCCGACGGCCGGTTCGAGCCGCAGTCGGGTGCGGTGTCCCGACTGGTCGACACACTGAGCGTGTCGACCGTCGAGGGGGTTACGGTCGTACGGATGTCCCGAAGAGTCCCGGCCAACGCGCCGACGCCGACCCCGGAGCGGCTGGTCGAGTTCCGCGCGGAACTCGGCCGTACCGCGCCGGGCAGCGCGCTGGACGAACTGACCGTGCAGAACGGCCAGCTCATCGCGGCACTCGACGAGGTACGCAGCCAGCGCGACGAGTTGGCCGTGCTGAACGACGAACTGGCTGAGACCAACCGCGGTGTGCTGGCGCTCTACAACCAGCTGACCGAGGAGTTGGAGGAGACCAACCGGGGGGTCGTCGCCCTCTACGCCGAGCTGGACGAGAAGTCGGCTCAACTGCGGGCCGCGAGCGAGTCGAAGAGCCGCTTCCTGGCCAACGTGAGCCACGAGCTGCGCGCCCCGGTCACCGCGATCATCGGGTTGGGGCGTCTGCTCGCCGACTCCTCCTCCGACCCACTCACCGCCGAACAGGCCCGCCAGGTGGGTCTCATCCGCTCGTCGGCGGAGGACCTGCTCGGGCTGGTCAACGAACTGCTGGATCTCGCCAAGGCCGAGTCGGGCCGCATCGAGCCGGACTGGGCCGACGTGGATCTGCGATCGGTCTTCGGTCAACTGCGCGGCACCATGCGGGCACTTGCCACCCGGCCCCAGGTGGAACTCGTGGTGGAGGAGCCGCCCGCGCCGGCCGCGCTCCGCACCGACGAGGTGCTGCTCGGTCAGGTACTGCGCAATCTGCTGCACAACGGGTTGAAGTTCACCGAGCGCGGCGAGGTGCGGCTGCGCGTCCGGCGTCGCGACAACAGGTGGAACTTCGAGGTCAGCGACACCGGTCCGGGCATCGCGACCGAGCTGCACGATCGGATCTTCGAGGAGTTCTACCAGGTGCCGGGCGCGACCCGGGTCGGCGGCACCGGCCTCGGCCTGCCGTACGCCCGGCGGCTGGTGACCCTGCTCGGCGGCACGTTGGAGCTGGCCAGCGAGCCGGGCCGGGGCAGCACGTTCACAGTCTCCCTGCCCACAGGCGGAGCGTGACGGTGGACGGCGGCGGCCCGGCGACCCTCCTGGTGGTCGACGACAGTCGTACGAAGCGCTATCTGCTGGTCAGCTGGCTGACCCGGGCCGGGTACACGGTGCTCGAAGCGGAGAACGGCGCCGAGGCGTTGGCCCGGGTCGAGACGGACCGGATCGACCTGGTGGTGCTCGACGTCCGGCTGCCCGACCTGAGCGGCTACGAGGTGTGCGAACGGATCAAGGCGTCCCACCCGGCGATGCCGGTGATCCACGTCTCCGCGCACGCCGTGGACGTCGCGGACCGGGCCCAGGGGCTGACCCGGGGTGCGGACGCCTACCTGGCCGAGCCGATCGAGCCGGAGGAGCTGATCGCCACCACCCGGGCGGTCCTGCGGTACTACCAGGCCCGGCAGCGTGCCGAACTGCTCGCCGAGCGGCTCCTCGGCCTCGCCGACACCACAGTGGCGGTGCACGCCGCGGCGACCTTCGCGCGGCTGCTCGAAGTCGCCGCGGAGGGTGCCGCGCAGATCTTCAAGAGCCCGGCGGCGGTGATCGCCGAGACGTTCGACGGTGACTGCCTCGCCGGGATCTGCGCCGGCCCGGGCGCCGAGGCGGCAATCGTGCCGTGGGTCGTCGACGACACCGGGGTGCCCACGGGCGCCACGGTCAAGGTGGAGGCCCCGGCGAACTGGGGGCTGCTCGCCTGGCCGGCGGACGACACGGTGACGGTGGCCGCCGCCCGGCTACGGGAGGACCGGGCCCCGCTGTACGTGGTGGTCCCCACCGCCACCCAGACCGCCCGCACGCCGGTGCTCGTGCAGCTCGCCCAGGCCGTCGCGGCGGCGGTCGAGGCGCAGCGCTCCTTCGACGAGGAGCACCGGATCGCCGTCACCCTCCAGCGCAGCCTGCTCCCGCGCAGCCTGCCCACGGTGGCCGGCCTGGACCTCGCGGTGCGTTACGAGCCGGCCAGCGCGCAGACCGAGGTGGGCGGTGACTTCTACGAGCTGGTGATGCTCGACGGGCACCTGCTGCTGGCGATCGGCGACGTTGCGGGTCACTCGCTGCACGCGGCCACCGTGATGGCCGAGCTGCGGCACGCGGTCCGGGCGTACGCGGTCGAGGGGCACCAACCCGGCGAGATCCTGCACCGGGTCAACGAGCTGATGCGGACCCTGCTGCCGAACGAGTTGGCCACGCTCTGCGTCCTTCTGCTGCACCCGCCGACCGGGCGGGTCCGGCTGGCCAGCGCCGGCCACCTGCCCCCGCTGCTCCAGCAGAACGGAAAGATCGAGTTCGTGCAGCACTCGGCGCCACTGCTCGGCGTCCGCGCGCCCCGACCGGCCGACCTGGAGTTCGTCCTGCCGGCCGGCGCCACCCTGGTGTTCTACACCGACGGGTTGATCGAGCGCCGGGACGCCACCATCGACGAAGGGCTGGCAGCGCTCGCCGCGGTGGCGGCCACCGTCGACGACGACCTGGACGAGTTCTGCGCCCGCCTGCTCGTGGAACTGGCCCCGTCCAAGATCCAGGACGATGTCGCCGTGGTGGTCCTGCGCCGTCGCTGAGGGCCCGCTGCGGTGGCGGCTCAGTGCACCGAGCGCGCGTACGCGGCGGGTGACACCCCGGCGACGGCTGTGAAGTCGCGGACCAGGTGAGCCTGGTCGCTGTAGCCGAGGTTGGCGGCGAGCCCCGCCCAGTCGAGCGGAGCCCCGGCGGCCCGCTCGACGGCCTCCTGGAGGCGGTAGCGGCGGATCACCCACTTCGGGCCGACCCCCACGTACTCCGTGAAGAGCCGTTGCAGCCGGCGGACCGGAACGTCGTGCCGCGCGGCGAACTCGTCGACGCGCAGCACCGTCCGGTCGGCCCGGATGGACTCGGCCAGCCGGACGGCCTCCGCGGCGCCCGGGTCCGGGTCGGGCGCCCACGCGGTGAGCGCCGCGTCGAGCGCGCGACAGCGGTCGTCGTCGCTGCCCGCGCAGACCGGGTGGGCGGGGCGAGTCAGCCGGCCGGCGGGCAGCGGCAGTCGACGTCCGGTCAACCCGGCCACGGACTGCCGCCAGAACGGGTGGAAGCCACCGGGGCGGAACTGGACCCCGCAGACCCGGCCGGTGCCGGTGAGCGTGATCCGGAACAGGTCGCGGCCCACTCCGGCCACCTCGCCGGACTCCACCGCGCCGCCGTCGCGGTGGCTCTGGCCGTCGCTCCCGCCGTTGCCCTCGGCGCGCTCGTTGTCGCGGTCGGCCTCGCCGTCGCTCCGGAACACCACGTTCACCGCCGGGTGCGGCACGATCCGCTGCTCGAAGGGCGCGCTCAACGTCCAGTCGATCAACCAGTAGTGCTCGACCCACGCGCGCAACGGTTCGGCCGGCAGGTGCCGGCGGAACCGGACCTCGCGCAGCAACCGCGCCGGGTCGAGAATGCCCCGACTGTCGCCGCGCGGTCGCTGTCGCATTTCTTCAAGACCACCCTCATACGCTGGCCATATGGCCACTCAGACTAGCGATCTGCTGGCGGCTGCGGCGCCGCGAACCGTGGACGTGGTACGCGGTGTCGCCGACGACCAGCTCGACCTGCCCACTCCGTGCCGCGACTACGTGGTCCGTGATCTGCTCAACCACCTGTTCGAGGTGGTGGTGAACTTCCAGGACCTGGCCGAGAAGAGGCCTGTGGAGTGGGCCGAGAAACCCGACCACCTGGACGACGGCTGGCGGGACCGATTCGTGGTCGAGACCGACCGCCTGGTCGCCGCCTGGTCGGACCCGTCCACCCTGGAGGGTGTCTCGCCGGGCATGGGGCTGCCGCAGACCGTCGTCGGCGGCATGGCGCTGCTGGACCTGATCGTGCACGGCTGGGACCTCGCCGTGGCGACCGGCCAGCCCTACCGACCCGCCCCGGAGGCGGTGGCCGAGCTGCACGCCCTGGTCGAGCAGCTGGGCCCGACCGCCCGCAAGATGGGCGTCTTCGCCGACCCACCCCAACCTCCGACCCCAACCAAAACCCGAACCCCCGACCTGGACCGCCTCCTGACCCAGACCGGCCGAACCCCCACCTGGCCCCAAACCCCCTAACCCCACCCCACCCGCCCACCCCACCCCGGCCCCGACCGGCTGACTCCGTTGATCATGAAGTTATTGCCACGACACGCCGGTGCGGGTGGCAATAACTTCATGATCAACGGAGAGTCCCCGGGGAGGAGTGGGGGGTTGGGGGTGTTGACTTGCGGTATTCGCTCGGTGAATAGTGGGCCCGGTGTCCACGCCTCATGTGCTGCTCGGGTTGCTCGCTGGGGGCAGCCGGCACGGGTATGAGCTCAAGCGTGCACATGACCAGCGGTTGCCGCGGGCTCGGCCGTTGGCGTTCGGGCAGGTCTACGCCACCCTCGGCCGCCTGGAACGGGACGGCCTGGTGGCCGCCGCCGGCCAGGACCGGGCCTCCGGGCCGGACCGCACGACGTACGCGCTGACCGGTGAGGGTCGCGCCACGCTGGACCGGTGGCTGTCCACAGTGGAACCACCGATGCCGTACGTGGCCAGCACGCTCTTCGCCAAGGTCGTGGTGGCGCTGCTGGTGGCCGACGTCGAGCGCGCCCGGTCGTATCTGGTAGCCCAGCGCGCCGCGCACACCGCGCGGCTGCGGGAGTTGACGGCGGTCAAGGCCGACCCGGCCGCAACCCTCAGCGACGTGCTCGCGGCCGACTTCGCGATCGTCCACCTCGACGCCGACCTGCGGTGGCTGCACACCACCCTGGGCCGCGTCGCCGACTGGCACCGGGAGGTGCATCCGTGACGCAACTCCAGGCTCGCGGCGTGGTTCGGGCGTACGGCCCGACGCCCGCCCTGCGCGGTGTGACGCTCGACGTGGCCGAGGGCGAGATCGTCGCGGTCACCGGTCCGAGTGGCTGCGGCAAGTCGACCCTGCTGCACTGCCTGGCCGGGATCCTCCGGCCGGACGCGGGCGAGGTCACCTGGCGCGGCCACCGGATCGACACCTGGTCGGAGGCGGCCCGGTCCCGGCTGCGGCGCACCGAGTTCGGCGTGCTGTTCCAGTTCGGTCAGCTGGTCGCCGAGCTGACCGCGGCCGAGAACGTGGCGCTGCCCCTGCTCCTCGCCGGCACGGGGCGGCGAGAGGCACGGACGGCGGCGCTCACCTGGCTGGAACGGTTCGGGGTGGCCGACCTGGCCGACCTCCGGCCGGGGGAGATGTCCGGCGGTCAGCAGCAGCGGTGCGCCACCGCGCGGGCGCTGGTCACCGAGCCGTGGGTGCTCTTCGCCGACGAGCCGACCGGCGCGCTGGACACGCTGACCGGCGAGCAGGTGCTCACCCAGCTGGTACGCCTCGCCCGCGAGCAACGTACCGCCGTCGTGCTGGTCACCCACGAGCCGCGGATCGCCGCGTACGCCGATCGGGAGATCGTGCTGCGCGACGGCCTGGTGGACCACACCGGCCTGGGGCTCGACGTGCCGTTGGCGGGCGGCTCCCGGTGAGGCCGGCGACGCTGGTGCGGCTCGCGCTGGCCGGCAACCGGACCGACACGACAAGGGTGGTGCTGACCGCGCTCAGCGCCCTGCTGGCGTCGCTGGCCGGGTTGGCGGCGCTCACCGTGCTGGCCATCCCGAAACCGGCGGGTGATGCCTGGGCGGAGTCCGAGCAGTACCGCAACGAGTTGCTGCGGGAGCCGGGGTTGCGCGGGGGGACGGCGTTCGCGCTGCTGATGCTTGCCATTCCGGTGTTGGCGCTGGCCGGCCAGTGCGCCCGGCTCGGCGCGCCGGCCCGGGACCGACGACTCGCCGCCCTCCGGCTGGCCGGCGCCACCCCCGGTCAGGTCACCCGCCTGGCGGTGCTGGAGACCGGCCTGGCGAGCCTGCTCGGCACTCTCGTCGGGCTGGGCGTCTACCTGGTCGGCCGCCAGTTGCTGCACCGGCCGGACGAGCGGGGTCGCCTGGCCCTGCCCACCGACGTGCTGCCATCGACGGGCGCGCTGGTCGCGGTGGTGCTGGGTCTGCCGGTGCTGGCCGCGGCAGCCACCGCCCTGATGCTGCGTGCGGTCACGACCAGCCCGCTCGGGGTCAGTCGCAGGACCGTCCGCGAGCGGGGTCCGCGCCCCTGGGCCGGGCTGTTGATCGGCCTGGGCCTGGCCTGCTTCGTCGCCGTACGCCCGCTGCTCTACTGGGTCGAGGGGAACGACGTGGTGCTGGGCTGGCTGGTGCCGCTGCTGTTCCTGGCGGGTGGGCTCGCCGCGATGATCGGGGTGGTCATCGGCACCGGTTGGATCTCGCACACCTGTGGCCGGTTGCTGCACCGGCACGCCCGTGGCGCGTCGGCACTGCTCGCGGCGGGCCGGCTGCTGGCCGATCCGTGGGCGGGCAGCCGGACGTTCGCCGCGCTGCTGGCCGCCGTGATCTTCGGTGCCGGTGCGGCGGCGCAACGTGCGTACTTCGCCACGCAGGACCAGGTGGAACGGGAACAGAGCCGCCTCGCCGGGGTGGCGGCGGACATCAACCCCTTCTACCTGTCGACAATGGATCTGGTCGACGCCGCCGTGGCCGTGGCGATGCTGATCGCGGCGGGCGGGCTGGTCGTCGCGCTGGTCGAGGGGATCGTCGCCCGCCGACGTGCCTACGCCGCGCTTGTCGCCACCGGCGTGCCCCGTGCCACGCTGAGCGCATCGGTGGCCTGGCAGGCGCTGACCCCGGCGGTGCCGGCGATCCTGCTTGCGCTCACCGTGGGAACGATGCTCGGCCGAGGACTCTTCCCGAGCGTCAGCACGGGCGGGTCGTCGACGGTGGTGTGCGACGCCACGGCCGCGCTCTGTGACGATCCGGCGACCCGCGACCAGTACACCCGGATCGTGCAGATCGCCGAGGCGGAGCGGGCGATCCCCGTACCCCTGGAGCAGCTGGTCTGGCTCGGCGCCGGCGCCCTGGCGGCGGTGCTGGTGACGGTCGGTGTCGGCCTGCTCTTCCTGCGGGTGAGCACGGCGGCGGACGAGCTGCGGACGGCCTGAGCCGGGGCGGCAGGCCCCGTCAGGCGCCGAGCAGGCCGGCGGAGAGCGCGAGCAGCGCGCCGACGACCGCCGAGCAGCAACACACCAGGAGGCCGGCGACCACGGCGAGGATCAGCCAGACACGGCGATCCCGGGCGAGCACCGCGATGCTCGGCCGGCGGACCTCGTCGGCCGACCCGCCGTCATCATCAGGTGCCCCGGTCACGCCGGAAGTCTAGGCCGTGACCACTCCAGCTCGGCCCGAGCCGCGCCTGAACGGTTCATGATCGCGCCCGATCCTGGGGCGTCCAGGATCGGGCGCGATCATGCCGGGGTCGGTCAGGCGCGACCGAGGCGGTCCAGGATCCAGGCGTTGATGAACGCCTCCTCGCGCCACGCGTCGTAGCGCCCGCTCGGGCCACCGTGCCCGGCGCCCATCTCGGTCTTGAGCAGGTAGTCGCCCTGCGGGGCGGTGGCCCGCAACCGCGCGATCCACTTCGCCGGCTCGGAGTAGAGCACCCGCGTGTCGTTGAGGCTGGTCACCGCGAGGATCGCCGGGTAGTCCACAGCCGCGACGTTCTCGTACGGCGTGTACGACTTCATGTACGCGTAGACCTCGGGGTCGTCGAGGGGGTTGCCCCACTCCTCCCACTCGGTGACGGTGAGCGGCAGCGACGGGTCGAGGATCGAGGTGAGCGCGTCCACGAACGGCACCTGCGCCACGATCCCCGTGAACGCGTCCGGGGCGAGGTTGGCGACCGCGCCCATCAGCAGCCCACCGGCCGAGGCGCCCCTGGCCACCAGGCGGTCGCTGGCCGTCCAGCCGGCCTTGACGAGGTGCCGGGCGCAGGCGACGAAGTCGGTGAACGTGTTCTTCTTGGCCAGCATCTTGCCCTGGTCGTACCAGCGCCGGCCCAGCTCACCACCGCCGCGCGTGTGCGCCACCGCGAAGACCACACCCCGGTCCAGCAGGGACAGGCGGGCCACCGAGAACCAGGGGTCCATGCTGGCCTCGTACGAGCCGTAGCCGTACAGCTCGCAGGGCGCCGAGCCGTCCCGGGGTGTGCCGACGCGGCAGACAAGCGAGATCGGCACCCGCGTGCCGTCGTCGGCGAGCGCCCAGTCGCGGTGCTGCTCGTACTCCGCCGGGTCGTACGGCCGCCCGTCCGGCCCGGGCAGCACCGGCTTCTGCTTGCGCAGCACCATCTGCCGGGTGACCAGGTCGTAGTCGTACACCGAGTCGGGGGTGACAAGCGACGAGTACCGCAGCCGGATCTGCCCGGTGCGGTACTCCGGGTTGGCGTCCAACCCGACGCTGTACAGCGGCTCGGGGAAGTCGATGTCGTACGAGTCGTCGCTGCCGACCGGCAGCACCCGCAGGCCGGTGAGCCCCTCGGTGCGCAGCGACACCACCAGGTGGTTCGCGAACGCGTCGACCGCCTCCAGGCGGGTGCCCGGGGTGTGCTCGATGAGCGGCACCCAGTCGCCCGGTGCGTCGGCCGAGGTGAACGCCAGCGCGAAATCCTCCGCGCCGTCGTTGTGCAGGATCAGGAAACGGTGGCCGTGGTGCTCCACGGCGTACTCGACGCCCTGCCGGCGGGGCGCGATCACGGCCGGTGCCCCGGTGGGGTTGCCGGCCGGGATCACCAGCACCTCGCTGGTGACCTTGCTGTGGATGTCGACCAGGATGAACTTCTCCGACCGGGTCAGCTCGACGCCCACCCAGAACCGTTCGTCGTCCTCCTCGTGGACCACCACGTCGTCGCCGGCGGCGGCGCCGATGGTGTGCCGCCAGACCCGGTTCGGCCGCCAGGCGTCGTCGACTGTCACGTAGAACAGCACCGACGCGTCGGCCGACCAGGCGGTGCCGTAGAACGTGTCGGGCACCTCGTCCGGCAGCAGCTCGCCGGTGCTCAGGTCCTTCACGCGCAGGGTGAACCGCTCGTCGCCGGAGAAGTCGGTCGAGTATGCCAGCCAGCGCCCGTCCGGGCTGACGTCGAACGCGCCCAGTGAGAAGAAGTCGTGCCCCTCGGCCAGCAGGTTGCCGTCGAGCAACACCTCCTCGCCGTCGAGCGGGGCGCCGTCCGCGCTGACCGGCGGGTCGGTCTCGCCGTCGCGGACCGCGCGCCGGCAGTGCACCCCGTACTGCTGGCCCTCGATCGTCCGGGTGTAGTACCAGTGCCCGCCCTTGCGGGTGGGCACGGACAGGTCCGTCTCCCGGGTGCGCTGACGGGTCTCCTCGAACAGGTCCGCGCGCAGGGCGGCCAGGTGCGCGGTGCGCTCCTCGGTGTACGCGTTCTCGGCGGTCAGGTAGGCGATCGTCTCCGGGTCGTCCTTGGCGGCGAGCCAGGCGTACTCGTCGACGACCGTGTCGCCGTGGTGGGTGCGCTCGGTGGGCACCCGCTTCGCCGCGGGCGGGGCAGTCTCGGTGGTCACGCGGCCACGTTACCGGCCGGCTCACCCCGTGCGCCGGACCCGCGGCATCCCGAAGGCCGTCACCACGACTTTCGAACACATGTACGATAGCCGGCATGGCGGCAGCAGCGAGTTCCCTCGGCCGGTCCGGCGCCCTCGAGATCACCAGGCGACTGACCGCGATCTGTGGTCCGCCGTTCGCCCGACTCGCCGGCCCGGCCGACGAGGTGGCCGGGCGTCCGGCCCGCTGGGTGGCGGTGCCCGGTGGCCCGCACGCCGCGGCCGAGGTGCTGCGGCTGGCCGCCGCGCACGACCTGGCGGTGGTGCCCCGGGGCGCCGGCACGAAGATCGACTGGGGCGCTACTCCGACCCAGGTCGACATCATGCTCGACACCGGCCGGCTGGCGGGCATCGGCCACGAGCCGGTCGGTGCGCCGGTGGCCGAGGTGGGCGCGGGCACGCCGCTGCGGGCGGTGCAGGCCACACTGGAGCGCACCGGCCAGCGGCTCGCGATGGACGCCCCGTCACCGGGCGCGACGCTTGGCGGGGTGCTCGCCGCCGGGGAGGCCGGGCCGCTCCGGCACCGGCACGGCAGCCCCTGTGACCAGCTCCTCGGCGTCCGCTACCTCGCCGCCGACGGTGAGCTGGTGAGCGTCGGCGGTGGGGCACCCGGGCTCGACCTGGCCCGGCTGCTGTGCGGCTCGCAGGGCGCCCTCGGCGTGCTGGTCTCGGCGAGCCTGCGGGTGCAGCCGGTGCCGGCCAGCCGGCTCTGGGTGTCCCGTCCGGTGTGGACGCCGCTGGAGGTCCACGACCTGGTCCGGGCGATCCTCGCCGCCCGACTGGAGCCGGCGGCCATCGAGCTGGACCTGCCCGGTGGGCCGCCCCGACCGCGCACCGCCTACCCGCCCGGCCACCCGGCCGCCACCGCCCGCGAGCGCCACCCGTCGATGTCCGGCCGACCGGGCGCCCCGTCCCGGGCGGGCAGCCTGGTCGTGCTGCTGGAGGGCGGCCCGGCCGAGGTCACCGAGCGCGCCGAGCGACTGGTCGGCCTGCTGCACGGCGAGGCGACCGTCGCCCACTCCGCCCCGCCGTGGTGGCGGCGCTACCCGTTCGCCCCCGGCGACACCGCACTACGCCTGGAGGTGCCGATCAGCGACCTGCACGCCGCCGTCTACGCCCTGCGGGACGCGGCAGGCGCTCCCGTGCCGGTGCGGGGCTCGGCCGGCCTGGGCGTGGTGCACGCGGCCCTGCCCGGCGCGGTGGCGCCCGACCGGGTGGCGTCCATCCTGGCGGCCGTCCGTGGCGTGCTGCTGGCCCGACAGGGCCACTGCGTCGTGGTCTCCGCGCCCGCTGCGGTGCGCCAGGCCGTCGACCTCTGGGGTGACATCGCCGGCCTGGCCCAGTTGCGGGCCGCGAAGGAGCACCTCGACCCGGAGCACCGCCTCGCCCCCGGCCGCCTCCCCGGCGGCCTGTGACCCGGCTCTGCCGCCTCGGTCAGACCGCGTCGTTGCGGAGCACCAGCACGGCGATGTCGTCCCGGGGCGGCTCGACCGAGAAGTTGATTGCGGCAGCCCGCAGGCGGGCGGCGACCACGTCCGCCGAGTAGCCGGCCAACGGCGCTGCCGCGTCCCGCAACCGGTCGGTGCCGAACAGTTCCCGGCCGCGCCGCCGCTCGGTGACCCCATCGGTGTAGAAGATCAGCGAGTCACCCGGCGCGAGCGTGATCTCCGCCGTCGGCGAGGTGATCGTGTCGAGCAGGCCCAGCGCGGTGCCCCCGGTGCCGACGAACCGGGCGCCGCCCCCACCGGCCAGCAGCACCGGTCTGTCGTGCCCCGCCAGGTGCAGCGAGACGTCCAGGCGGTCACCGTCACCCGGCCCGACCGCCGCCAGGGCCAGCGTGCAGTACCGGCCGCCACCGCGCTCGACAAGCGTTTCGTTGAGCCGGGCCAGCGCCTCCGGCAGCGGCTTGCCGTCGCCGACCAGCACCCGGATCACGTCACGGACCAGCCCGGTGACCGCGGCGGCCTGGACACCCTTGCCCGAGACGTCGCCGATCACCACGAGCCAGCGCCCGTCGGGCAGCGGCACCACGTCGTAGAAGTCGCCGCCCACCTCGGCGTCGTCGCCCGTCGGCACGTACTCCGCGGCGAAACCGATGCCGTCCACCACCGGCAGCACGGGCGGCAGCAGGGACTGCTGGAGCGTCTGCGCGACCCGTCGGCGCTCGGCGTGGATGCGGGCGTTCTCGATCGCCAGCGCGGCCCGCCGGGCCACGTCCTCCAGCACCGCCACCTCGTCCGGGTCGTGCCGGTGCCGCTGGTGCCGGCCCACCGCGAGGGTGCCGAGCCGCTGGCCGCGCGCGATCAGCGGGACCGCGAAGCCCTCCATCGGACCGCCGAGCGGGATCTGCGCCGCGCTGCGGGACGCCTCCCGCAGCCGGGCCTGGACCGAGTCCGGGCCGGTCTCCGCCAGCACCTTGTGCAGTTGCGGCAGCATCGACTCGTCGGCGTGGCTGGCGGCCGCGAGGCGCAGCCGGCCCCACTCGTCGGCGGTGTGCACCGCGCACCACTGGCCGAGGCGGGGCACCACCAGCTGCGGGATCAGCGCCATGGTCAGCTCGACGTCCAGCGACTGGGCGAGCAGCTCGCTCGCCTCGGCCAGGAACGTCAGCCACGCCTGCCGGCGTACGTCCGCCCGGCGCAGCCGGTCGTTCTCCAGGTGCAGCGACAGGCGCTCGGCGGTGAGCACCGCCAGCGGCCGGGCGTACGCCGACGGCGCCGCGTCCAGCTCCAGCTCCCCGGCGTACGGGCGGTGCACGGTCAGCGGCACCCGGAGCAACTCGCTGTCCGGGCGGGGCTGCCGGCCGAAACGCGCCAACAACTGTCGGCCCTGACCGTCGCCCCGGTCCAGCCGGATCGCGCCACCGGCCGCGCCGACCATCTCGGCGACCCGGCTGAGCAGGCTGGCGGCGAAGTCGGGCAGCGGGTCGTCCGCGTACACGTCGGGGGCGGTCTGCATGAGTTCGCTCATCGCGCCGGCGCTCGGAGCGGAACCGTCGACGGCCCCGGGGTTGCCCGCCATCGACGTGCCGCCGGAGCCGGTCCCGGCCGCAGGCTCCGCCCCGGGTCGGTCCAGCCGGAACCAGACGCCCTTGCCGGTCGGGAGGTACGTGGTGCCCCAGCGGCTGGCGAAGTGGTCCACGAGCAACAGGCCGCGGCCTCGCTCGGAGACCTCGTTGATCTCGGTGGCGTCGTTGCGGGTGCCGACGGTCAGTTCGTCGTTGCCCGGACTGGCCGCGAAGTCGGAAACGGTCACGGAGAGGCCGACGTCGTCCGCGACGACCTCGATGTCCAGTTCGGTGCCGGCGTGCTCGACGGCGTTGGTCGTCAGCTCGGTGGTGAGCAGCAGCGCCTCGTTTACCAGGTCGTCCAGGTGCGCCTCGGCGAGGACGGAGCGGACGACCGCGCGGGCGGCCGCGGGCGTACGGCGGTCGGCGGGCAGCCGGACACGCCGGACGGCTCCGCTCCCAGCCCCGGCCGTCGCGGCCCCCGCCTCGGCTGACATCCCCGTATCCTCCACCGTTCCCCCGCCAGGTGCCAAGCCGATGCAGGATCATCCCCGCAGCCCGCAGCCCGCAGCCCGCAGCCCGCAGCCCGCAGCCCGCAGCCCGCAGCCCGCAGCCCGCAGCCCGCAGCCGGTCGGCCGGCCCGAGGGCACGCAGTCGCGATTCACCCGTGATCAGCGCCACTCGGCGAGGTCTGTGCCGGGTTGGGTGTCGCCGGGGGGATCGCGGAGGCCACCAGGGCCGACCGGCGGGTCGCGCACCCTGGCACTACGGCGCGCGCGGGCACAATATGGGGTGCCGGTGTGTCCGTACGGGCACGGCGCCCCCGAGTTGAGCGAGGAATGATGACCACGGCGAAGCAGTCGGTCGCGGACCCGTCCGCGCCCGACCACGAGGCGCTCCTCGGTGAGTTGACCGAGGCGCTGCGACGGATCGGTCGCGGCGACCTGAAGGTCCGGCTTCCCCGCCGCGCCGGCGCTGCCGGTGAGGTGGCGGACGCCTTCAACGAGGTGGTCTCGCTCCAGGAGCGGCAGTACCTGGACCTGAGGCGGATCAGCCGGATCGTCGGTCGGGACGGCCGGCTCACCGAGCGGCTCGACGACGAAGGGCTGGACGGTTCCTGGGCGGAGGGGCAGCGGGCGATCAACTCGCTGATCGACGACCTCGGCCGGCCCACCACCGAGATCGCCCGGGTCATCGTGGCGGTCGCGGACGGCGACCTCTCCCAGCACATGGCGTTGGAGATCGACGGTCGGCCGCTGCGCGGTGAGTACCTGCGCATCGGGCGCACCGTGAACACGATGGTCGACCAGCTCTCGTCGTTCTCCAACGAGGTGACCCGGGTGGCCCGCGAGGTGGGCACCGAGGGCAAGCTGGGCGGCCAGGCCGACGTCCGGGGCGTCGCCGGCACCTGGAAGGACCTCACCGACTCGGTGAACACCATGGCGTCGAACCTGACCGGCCAGGTGCGGTCGATCTCGCAGGTGGCGACGGCGGTGGCCAAGGGCGACCTGTCGCAGAAGATCACGGTCGGCGCGCGCGGTGAGGTCGCCGAGTTGGCCGCCACGATGAACTACCTCACCGACACGCTGCGGCTCTTCGCCGAGCAGGTGACCCGGGTGGCCCGCGAGGTGGGCACCGAGGGCAAGCTCGGCGGCCAGGCCGAGGTGCCGAACGTGGCAGGCACCTGGAAGGACCTGACCGACAGCGTCAACTCGATGGCGTCGAACCTGACGGCCCAGGTCCGCAACATCGCCCAGGTGTCGACTGCGGTGGCGCGCGGTGACCTCTCGCAGAAGATCACCGTGGCGGCGCAGGGCGAGATCCTGGAGCTGAAGGACACCGTAAACACGATGGTGGACCAGTTGTCGTCGTTCGCCGACGAGGTGACGCGGGTGGCCCGTGAGGTGGGCATCGAGGGCAAGCTGGGCGGTCAGGCGCAGGTGCGCGGCGTGTCCGGCACCTGGCGGGACCTCACCGAGAACGTCAACCAGTTGGCCGGCAACCTGACCAGCCAGGTCCGCAACATCTCCCAGGTCTCCACGGCGGTGGCGAAGGGCGACCTGAGCCAGAAGATCACCGTGGACGCGCAGGGCGAGATCCTGGAGCTGAAGAACACCGTCAACACGATGGTCGACCAGCTGTCGTCGTTCGCCGACGAGGTGACGCGGGTGGCCCGCGAGGTCGGCACCGAGGGCAACCTGGGCGGTCAGGCCCAGGTCAAGGGCGTCAGCGGTACGTGGCGGGATCTGACCGACAACGTGAACTCGATGGCATCGAACCTGACCAGTCAGGTCCGCAACATCGCCTCGGTGACCACGGCGGTGGCGAAGGGTGACCTGTCGCAGAAGATCACGGTGGACGCGCGGGGCGAGATCCTGGAGTTGAAGTCGACTGTCAACACGATGGTCGACCAGTTGTCGTCGTTCGCCGACGAGGTGACCCGGGTGGCCCGCGAGGTGGGCACCGAGGGCAAGCTCGGCGGCCAGGCGCAGGTACGCGGGGTCGCCGGCACCTGGCGGGACCTCACCGACAACGTCAACTCGATGGCCTCCAACCTGACCGCCCAGGTCCGCAACATCGCCCAGGTCTCCACTGCGGTGGCGAAGGGTGACCTGTCGCAGAAGATCACGGTGGACGCGCGGGGCGAGATCCTGGAGTTGAAGTCGACCGTCAACACGATGGTCGACCAGTTGTCGTCGTTCGCCGACGAGGTGACGCGGGTGGCCCGCGAGGTGGGCACCGAGGGCAAGCTGGGTGGTCAGGCGCAGGTCAAGGGCGTCTCCGGCACCTGGCGGGACCTGACCGACAACGTCAACTCGATGGCGTCGAACCTGACCAGCCAGGTCCGCAACATCGCCTCGGTGACCACCGCCGTCGCGAAGGGCGACCTGAGCCAGAAGATCACCGTGGACGCGCAGGGCGAGATCCTGGAGTTGAAGTCGACCGTCAACACGATGGTCGACCAGCTCTCGTCGTTCGCCGACGAGGTGACGCGGGTGGCCCGCGAGGTCGGCATCGAGGGCAAGCTGGGTGGTCAGGCGCAGGTCAAGGGCGTCTCCGGCACCTGGCGCGACCTCACCGAGAACGTCAACCAGCTCGCCTCGACGTTGACCACGCAGTTGCGGGCCATCGCCCAGGTGTCCACGTCGGTGACCCGCGGTGACCTGACCCAGCGGATCGCGGTCAAGGCGCAGGGCGAGGTCGCCGAGCTGAAGGACAACATCAACCAGATGATCGTCACCCTCCGGGAGACGACCAAGAAGAACGCCGAGCAGGGCTGGCTGGACTCCAACCTGGCCCGCATCGGTGGCCTGTTGCAGGGCCAGCGGGACCTGGGCGAGGTCTGCCGCATGATCATGACGGAGGTGACCCCGCTCGTCGACGCCCAGCTCGGCGCCTTCTTCCTGGCCGACGACACGGACGGCAGCATGCGGCTGCGGTTGACCTCGTCGTACGGGTACGTGGCGCGCGGGCACGACGTCACCTTCGGGCCGGGTGAGGGGTTGGTCGGCCAGACCGCCCTCTCGCGCCGGACGATCCGGGTCAGCGCCTCCCCGAACAGCCGGCTCACGCTGCGCTCGGGCCTGGCCGAGACACCACCGTCCGATCTGGTGGTGCTCCCCGTGCTGTTCGAGGGCGAGCTTCTCGGGGTGATCGAGTTCGCAAGCGTGGCCGCCTTCTCCGAGCTGCACCTGTCGTTCCTGGAGCGGTTGGTGCTCACCATCGGCATCGCTGTCAACACCATCCAGGCGAACCGGCGTACGGAGGAGCTGCTGGCCCAGTCGCAGCGGCTCGCGCACGAGTTGCAGGAGCAGTCGGCGGAGTTGCAGCGCACCAACGCCGAGCTGGAGGAGAAGGCGACGCTGCTCTCCGAGCAGAAGGGCAACATCGAGACCAAGAACCGGGAGATCGAGCTGGCTCGGCTCGGCCTGGAGGAGAAGGCGCAGCAGCTCACGCGGGCCTCGGCGTACAAGTCGGAGTTCCTGGCCAACATGAGCCACGAGCTGCGTACGCCGCTGAACTCGCTGCTGTTGCTGGCCCGGCTGCTGGCGGAGAACTCGGAGCAGAACCTCAACCCGAAGCAGATCGAGTTCGCCCGGACCATCCACAGCGCCGGCTCGGACCTGCTCTCGCTCATCGACGACATCCTGGACCTGTCCAAGATCGAGGCCGGCCGGATGGACGTCGAGCCCACCGAGATCCGTTTCACGGAGATCCGCGGCTACGTCGAGCAGGCGTTCGCCCCGCAGGCCGAGGAGAAGAACCTCGACTTCCAGGTACGCGTGAGCAAGGACCTGCCGCCGGCGTTGGTCACCGACGCGCAGCGGTTGCAGCAGATCCTGCGCAATCTGCTGTCCAACGCGGTGAAGTTCACCGACAACGGCGCGGTGACGTTGCGGATCGCCCCGGCGGCGGAGAACGCGGTGTTCGACGTGCCGGCGCTCACCAACGCCCAGCAGGTGATCGCGTTCACCGTGATCGACACCGGCATCGGCATCTCCGACGACAAGCTGTCGATCATCTTCGAGGCGTTCCAGCAGGCGGACGGCACGACCAGCCGCCGCTACGGCGGCACCGGCCTGGGACTGTCGATCAGCCGTGACCTGGCCCGCCTGATCGGCGGCGCCATCACCGTGTCGTCGGCGCCCGGGCAGGGTTCGACGTTCACGTTGTTCGTACCGCAGGTGCTGGCGCCGGACGCGGTGGTCGCGCCCCAGTCGCCGTCGCCGCAGCGTGCCGGCCTGCCGTCGTCGCTGCTGATGCCGCCGCTGGAGCTGCTTCCGGCGCGGCCGGAGGCGCCGGCCACCCGCCAGTTGGACGGCGCGACAGTGCTGATCGTGGACGACGACGTCCGTAACGTCTTCGCTCTGACCAGCGCGTTGGAGCTGCACGGCATGACCGTGCTGTACTCGGACAACGGGGCGGACGGCGTCCGCCTGCTGGCCGAGCACCCGGAGGTGGACATCGTGCTGATGGACGCCATGATGCCGGACCAGGACGGCTACGAGACGACCCGCCAGATCCGCCGCAACCACCGGTTCGCCGACCTTCCGGTCGTGTTCCTGACCGCGAAGGCGATGCCTGGTGACCGCGAGTCCGCGCTCGCGGCCGGGGGAAGCGACTACATCACCAAGCCGGTCGACCTGGACGACCTGATCGAGCTGATGTCGTCCTGGATCAGCGGCAGCCGGACCGAGGAGACTTCGTGACCCAGATGGCCAAGGCGCTGCTCGTGGACGACCGCCGGGAGAACCTGATGGCCCTGGAGGCGATCCTCCAGGGCCTGCCGGTTCAGTCGGTGGCGGTGGAGAGCGGCGAGGCGGCGCTCAAGCAGCTGCTGGTGGACGACTTCGCGGTGATCCTGCTGGACGCGCAGATGCCGGACATGGACGGCTTCGAGACGGCCGGCCACATCAAGCGCCGGGAGCGGACCCGGCACGTGCCGATCATCTTCCTCACCGCCGCCGACCGGGACGCCCAGCTCGCGCTCCGGGGCTACCAGGTGGGTGCGGTGGATTACCTGACCAAGCCGTTCGATCCGTGGGTGCTGCGGGCCAAGGTGTCGGTCTTCGTCGAGCTCTGGGTGAAGACTCGGCAGTTGGCCGCCCAGTCGGACCTGGTTCGGGAGCGCGACACGCAGTGGCGGCGGCTCACCGACGCGGTCGACGAGGCGACCACCCTGCTCCGCTCCGATGACCAGGAGTCGCGGGGCCGTGCGGTGGAGCTGCTTGAGCAGGCGCGCTGGGGCAGCTCCGCCTGACCGGGCCGATCAGGCCTCGCCGGGGCGCAGGTGGCCGGTCTGGGCCCGGCGGATCCGCCAGCGCTCACCCAGCGAGTCGATCTCCTCCTGGACGAAGATGAAGAAGTCGCGCATCTCGGCCACCCGCTCGCCGGCAGGCGTCTCCGGGCCCTTCAGGGCGACCACTCCGCCCTCGGCCGCGTCGATGAACGTCTTGTAGAGCGCGGTCTTGGTGATGGTCGCCTCGTACCAGGGGTTGTCCGGCATCCGGTAGCGGTCCCGGCGGGACCGGGGGACGGGCTCGCGGATCAGCATGCCGAACTGGGTGAGGTAGCGGACCGCGCCGCTGACCGCCGCCGCGCTGACTCCGAGCCGCTCGCCGATCTCGGCGGCGGTGAGGGGGTCGTCCGCGCTCATCACTGTGAAGAGCACCCGGGCCGCCATTCGCGGGAAACCGACCTCGGCAAAGGTCAGGGCCATCCGCTCGACGAAGAGGTGCACCGGGTCGTGGCCGTCGCCGGTTGCCATGGTGGTCCCCTCCTGCGTGGTGGTGTGAGCCTCGATGCTGCCCAGATCTCACTGTCTTCACAACTTTCTGAAACGAGTGTAGCTTCCGATGTATGGAAACTCCGATTTCGGTGTCCGGCCTGGTCAAGACCTTCGGCCGGACCCGGGCGCTGGACGGTCTGGACCTGACCGTCCGCGCCGGCGAGGTGCACGGCTTCCTCGGCCCCAACGGCGCCGGCAAGTCGACGACGATCCGGGCGCTGCTCGGCCTGCTGCGGACGGACGCGGGGGACGTCCGCCTGCTCGGCGGCGACCCGTGGCGCGACGCGGTGGCCCTGCACCGCCGGCTGGCGTACGTGCCGGGCGACGTGACGCTCTGGCCCAACCTCTCCGGCGGCGAGGTCATCGACCTGCTCGGCCGGATGCGCGGCGGCCTCGATCCGGCCCGCCGAGCCGAACTGCTCGACTCCTTCGAGCTGGACCCCCGCAAGAAGGGCCGGGCGTACTCCAAGGGCAACCGGCAGAAGGTAGGCCTGGTGGCCGCCCTCGCGTCGGACGTCGAACTGCTCATCCTGGACGAGCCGACCTCCGGTCTGGACCCGCTCATGGAGGAGGTCTTCCAGCACTGGGTGCGGCGGGCCAAGGCCGACGGCCGCACCGTGCTGCTCTCCAGCCATATCCTGGCCGAGGTGGAGGCGCTCTGCGACCGGGTGACGATCATCCGCAACGGGCGGGACGTGGAGACCGGCACCCTGAGCGAACTGCGGCACCTGCGCCGCACCTCGATCGAGGCCGAGCTGACCGGCCCGGTGGACGGGCTGGGTCAGCTCTCCGGCGTACACGACCTGCGGGTGGACGGGCAGCGGGTGCGCTTCGACGTGGAGGACGTCGGGCTGGACGTCGCGCTGCGTCGGCTCACCGAGATCGGCGTACGGAGCCTGGTCAGCCAGCCGCCGACGCTTGAGGAGTTGTTCCTCCGGCACTACCAGGCCGAGCAGGTGCGGTCATGACCGCGTTCACCGGCACCCGGCACCTGGTGCGGCTGATCCTGCGGCGGGACCGGGTCGTGCTGCCGATCTGGGTCCTCCTGCTTGCGGTGCTGCCGGCCAGCTACGCCGCCACGTACGCCGAGCTGTACCCGACCGCCGCCGAGCGCGCCGCGTACCTGGCCGGCACGGCGAGCAACCCGTCGATCGTCGCCCTGCTCGGGCCGGTGTTCGGCGACAGCGTCGGCGCGCTCACCGTCCAGCGGGCCGGTCTGCTGGTGTTGATCGTCGCGCTGATAAGCGTGCTGATGGTGGTGCGGCACACCCGCACCGAGGAGGAGGCCGGCCGGCGGGAGCTGCTCGGCGCGACGGTCCTCGGCCGGTACGCCGGTCTGACCGCGGCGCTGCTGGTGACGTACGCCGCGAATGTGCTGCTCGGCCTGCTCATCGCCGGCGGTCTGGTCGCGGCGGGTATGCCCGGCGCGGGTTCGCTGATCTTCGGCGGCGGGTTGGCGCTCACCGGCGTCGCCTTCGCCACGGTCGGCGGCCTGGCCGCTCAGCTCACCGAGAGCGCCGGTGGCGCGCGCGGCATCGGCCTGGGTGTGCTCGGGCTGGCCTTCGTGCTGCGGCTGGCGGGCGACGCCGGAGGGTCCGGCGGCACCGCCGGAGAGGCCGAGTGGCTGAGCTGGCTCTCACCGCTGGGCTGGGCGGCCCGAGGGCGGGCCTTCGCCGGTGAGCGCTGGTGGGTGCTGCTGCTGCCGGTGCTGTTCGCCGCGGTGGTCGCGCTCGTCGCGTACCCCGTCTCGGTGCGCCGGGACCTCGGCGCGGGGGTGCTGCCGCCGCGGCTCGGCCCGGCCGTCGCCGGTCCGGGGCTGGCCGGTCCGTTCGGCCTGGCCTGGCGGCTGCACCGGGGCCAACTGCTCGGCTGGACCGTCGGCTTCGGGCTGCTCGGTCTGGTGCTGGGCGGCGCGGCGGACGCGGCCGGCGAGGCGGTGCAGGGCAACGAGCAGATCGCCGAGATCATGGCCCGGCTGGGTGGCACGTCGGCGCTCGCCGAGGCGTACCTCGGTGGCACGTTGAGCCTGACCGCGCTGGCCGCAGCCGGATATGGCATCCAGGCCGCGCTGCGGGCTCGGGCGGAGGAGACCGCCGGGCGGGCCGAACCGCTGCTCGCCACGGCGGTGAGCCGGACCCGCTGGTTGGCAGCGCACCTGCTTTTCGCGCTGCTCGGCCCGGTGGTGGTGCTGGCCGTGGCCGGCCTGACGACCGGGCTGGCGTACGGCCTCAGCGTGGGCGACGTCGGCGGTGAGCTGCCCCGACTGGTCGGTGCCGGGCTGGCCCAGGTGCCGGCGGCGTGGGTGCTCGCCGGGCTCGCGGCGCTGCTGGTGGGCTGGCTGCCCCGGTTCTCCTCGGGGGCCTGGGCGGTCCTCGCCGGCTGCCTGCTGCTCGGTCAGCTCGGCGCGGTGCTGAAACTGAGCCAGTGGGCGCTGGACCTGTCCCCGTTCACGCACACCCCACAGGTCCTCGGCAACAACTGGACAGCCACCCCACTGGCCGTGCTGACGGTGATCGCAGCGGCCCTGCTAGCGCTGGCCCTGAGAACCTTCCAAACCCGCGACATCCCCACCCCCTGACCCGGCCTCCGGGCCCGTGAACCACGTTGATCATGAAGTTATTGCCGACAAATGGGACGGAAGTTGGCAATAACTTCATGATCAACCCCAGGGTCGGCGGGGTTAGGCCGGGGGTGGGGGTGGGTGGGTGGGTGGGTGGGGGTGGGTGGGGGTGGGTTAGCCCGTTGGTTGGTCGTTGCGGATCATCAGGGCGCTGCGTAGGCCGGTGATGTCCAGGACGCGGATCAGGAAGTCGCCGACGTGGGTGAGCATCAGCAGGCTCTGCGCGTGACTGGCCTTGCGGCTGAGCACCACGAGCGTCCCCAGGCCCTGCGAGTCGCAGAAGGTGACGCCGCCTAGGTCGAGCACGATCCGCGGAGGCGGGTCGGCCAGCACCTCGTTGACCACGGTGCTGAGCTGGGCGGCCGTGAGCATGTCGATCTCACCGGCCAGGCGCAGCACTGCTTCGTCGCCCGTCCGGTGTAGCGTGATGGACAGTTCGGCACGATCCACCCGGTCAGCCTAGCGCGATCCAGCCGACCCGGCCTGTTGAGGCCGCGAGCCGCCGCCCAACCGGTGTTCGGGCTGGTGACGGGCACCGGCAGTGGGTGAGCCTGGTAACCCCGGCCCGGGGTGGCTGCCGGTTGACCGTCCGGCGCTGACACAATGGCGGCATCGTGACCGACATCGTTTCCGCCGGAAGTGGCCGTTACCCGGCCGACGCGCCGGCTTCCGAGGCCCTGTTCGACCGCGCCCGCGCCATCGTGCCGGGCGGGGTGAACTCCCCCGTGCGCGCCTTCCAGGCGGTCGGCGGCACCCCGCGATTCATGGTCCGTGGCGAGGGTCCGTGGCTGTACGACGCCGACGGTCGCCGCTACGTCGACCTGGTCTGCTCGTGGGGGCCGCTGATCCTCGGACACGCCCACCCCGAGGTGGTGGAGGCCGTCCAGGCCGCCGCGGCCCGGGGCACCAGCTTCGGCACGCCCACCCCGGGCGAGGTGGAGCTGGCCGCCGAGCTGGTCGACCGGACCCCGATGGAGCAGGTGCGCCTGGTCAACTCCGGCACCGAGGCCACCATGTCGGCGATCCGGCTGGCGCGCGGCTTCACCGGCCGCTCCAAGATCGTAAAGTTCGCCGGCTGCTACCACGGGCACGTCGACGCCCTGCTCGCCGCCGCCGGATCAGGCGTGGCCACCCTGGGCCTGCCCGACTCGCCCGGCGTGACCGGTGCGGCGGCCAGCGAGACCATCGTGCTGCCCTACAACGACATCCGGGCCGTCGAGGAGGCGTTCGCCGCCGAGGGCCCGCACATCGCAGCGGTGATCACCGAGGCGGCAGCCGGCAACATGGGTGTGGTCGCCCCCCGCGACGGCTTCAACCAGCAGCTCGCACGGATCGCGCACGCGCACGGCGCCCTGCTCGTGGTGGACGAGGTGATGACCGGGTTCCGGGTGTCCCGCGCCGGGTGGCACGGCCTCGACGCCTCCGATGCCGACCTGTGGACGTACGGCAAGGTCATGGGTGGTGGCCTGCCGGCCGCGGCCTTCGGCGGGCGCGCGGACATCATGGCGCGTCTCGCGCCGGCCGGCCCGGTCTACCAGGCCGGCACGCTCTCCGGTAACCCCCTCGCGTGCGCCGCCGGTCTGGCGACCCTGCGGCTCGCCGACGACGCGCTGTACCGCAAGCTCGACGACACGGCCGCCGTCGTGGGCAAGCTGGCGTCCGACGCGCTTGCCGCCGCCGGGGTCCCGCACCGACTGTCGTACGCGGGCAGCATGTTCTCGATCTTCTTCACCGACGCCGACGTCGTGGACTACGACAGCGCCCGCACGCAGCAGGTGCCCGCGTTCAAGGCGTTCTTCCACGCGATGCTCGCCGCCGGCGTCTACCTGCCGCCGAGCGCGTTCGAGTCGTGGTTCGTGTCGGCGGCGCTCGACGACGCCGCTCTGGAGCACATCGCCGGGGCGCTGCCCACGGCGGCGAACGCGGCGGCAGCGGCGGGTCACGGGGGGTAACAAACTGTGAGCAAGACTGTGGTCCACGTGCTCCGGCACGGCGAGGTGCACAACCCCGACCAGATCCTGTACGGCCGGCTGCCCGGTTTCCGCCTGTCCGAGCTGGGCGTGCAGATGGCCAAGGCCGCCGCGGAGGGTCTCGCCGAGCGGGAGATCGTGCACGTGGTGGCCAGCCCGCTGGAGCGCGCCCAGCAGACCGCCGAGCCGATCGCGGCCCAGTTCGGGCTGCCGGTCGGGGTGGACGAGCGGCTGATCGAGAGCGCCAACTGGTTCGAGGGCAAGAAGGTGTCCCCGGGTGACGGGTCGTTCCGCGACCCACGCAACTGGTGGGTGCTGCGTGACCCGGTGACCCCGTCCTGGGGTGAGGCGTACCGGGTGATCGCCGAGCGGATGTTCGCCGCCGTGCACGCCGCCCGGGTCGCCGCCGAGGGGCGCGAGGCGGTGTTGGTGTCGCATCAGCTCCCGATCTGGACGCTGCGTCGCTACGTGGAGCGCAAGCGGCTCTGGCACGACCCGCGCAAGCGGCAGTGCGGGCTGGCGAGCCTGACGTCGTTCCACTTCGACGGCGCGAAGGTGGCGGGCATCGGCTACAGCGAGCCGGCCGCGCACCTCGTCGCCCTCTCCGCGACAGCCCGGACGGCCAAGGGGGCCTGATGACCGCCCGGAGGTGGACCGCGGGTCTGCTCGCCACCCTCGCCGCGGTGGCGCTGGCCGGCTGCTCCTCCGGGGGCGGCGAGGAGAAGCGCTGCACCAGCGACGGCCTCACGATCACCTGCGCGCCGGACCAGCGGTCGAAGACCCCGAAGATGAGCGGCGACCTGCTCACCGGCGGCCGGTACGACGTCTCCCAGGCACGCGGCCAGGTCGTCGTCGTCAACTTCTGGGGTTCCTGGTGCGCGCCCTGCCGTGCGGAGGCCGACGATCTGGAGGCCACCTACCAGGCCACCAAGGCGTCCGGGGTGACCTTCCTGGGGGTCAACGTGCAGGACAGCAAGGACAAGGCGATCGCCTTCGAGCAGGGGCGAGCCACCTATCCGAGCATCTTCGACCCGTCCAGCCGCCAGGCCCTGAACTTCGACATCCCGCCCAACACCACACCGGCGACGGTGGTCCTCGACCGTGACGGCCGTATCGCCGTGGTGATCCGTCGTGCCGTGACGCAGGACGAGCTCAGGCCGATCGTCGAACGGATCGCGGCCGAGAAGCCGGCGTCGAACTGATGGGCGAGACCTTCCAGGAGCTGGCCCTGAGTGGGCCGCTGGTGCTCGCCATCGGCGCGGCGGCGCTCGCCGGGCTGGTCAGCTTCCTCTCCCCGTGCGTGCTCCCCCTCGTTCCCGGCTACCTCTCGTACGTCACAGGTCTGGCCGGCGCCGACCTGGAGGGCCGCCGGCCGGCTGTCGAACCCGCACCGGCCAGCGGTGGTGTCGCGGTCAGGGAGCGGACGGCGTCGGTAGCGGTCAAGGGTCGGGTGCTCGCGGGCACGCTGCTCTTCATCGCCGGCTTCACAGTGGTCTTCGTCGCCACCGCGATCCTCTTCGCCGGGATCGGTCGGATCTTCTTCGACTACAAACGCGAACTGCAGATCGGCATCGGCGCGCTGATCATCCTGCTCGGCCTGGGCTACCTCGGCATGATTCCGGCACTGCAACGCGAGTTCCGCATCTCCCGGCTCCCGTCGGCCGGCCTGCTCGGCGCACCGGTGTTCGGCGCGGTCTTCGCGCTCAGTTGGGTGCCGTGCACCGGTCCGACGCTCGGCGCGGTGATGGGCATGGCCGCCACCAGCGGTCAGAGTGACCGCGCCGTGGTGCTCGCCGTGGCGTACTGCCTCGGTCTGGGGATACCGTTCGTCGTCTTCGGGCTGGGCTTCGAGCGCCTGCTCGGGGTCTTCCGCGCCATCAGGCGCAACAGCCGCTGGGTCACCCGGGTCGGCGGCGCCCTGCTCATCCTGATCGGCCTGGCGCTTGTCACAGGCGGATGGCAGAGCTTCGTGATCTGGTTGCAGACCACCGTCGGGGTGGGCGAGGTGAGCATCTGATGACTGTCGTCGACGACCGACCGGAGACCGTGGCCCCGGCGCCCCGGCGCCGGCCCAACCGGCTGCTGGCCCTGCTGCGCAACTCGTGGCGGCAGCTCACCAGCATGCGTACGGCGCTGATCCTGCTCTTCCTGCTGGCGATCGCCGCGATCCCCGGTTCGGTGCTGCCGCAGCGCGGGATCAGCCCGGAGAAGGTCAACAAGTACTTCACCGACCACCCGGACTGGGCGCCCCGACTGGACCGGATCGGCGCGTTCGAGGTCTTCGGCTCGGTCTGGTTCTCCGCGATCTACCTGCTGCTGTTCGCATCGCTGATCGGCTGCATCACGCCCCGGCTGCGCGACCACTTCCGGGCGCTGCGTTCCCGGCCACCAGTCGCGCCGAAGCAGCTGGCGCGACTGCCGCAGCACGCCGTACTGCCCGCCCCGGCCGGTGGCGCTGCCGCCGTCGCCGAGGTGCTGCGCAAGCGCCGCTGGCGGGTCGAGGTCCGCGGCGACGAGGTCTCCGCCGAGAAGGGCTACCTCAAGGAGACCGGCAACCTGCTGTTCCACACCTCGCTGATCGCGGTGCTGATCGGTGTGGCGCTCGGCTCGTGGTACGGCTGGAGCGGCAACCGGCTGCTCGTAGCGGGTGCGGACAACGCGTTCTGCAACACCCGCCAGCAGTACGCCGAGGCCAAGCTCGGCCCCCGCGTGGACAGCGCCGACCTGCCCCGCTTCTGCCTGCGGCTGGACGACTTCCAGGCCCGGTTCCTGCCGTCCGGCCAGCCGGAGTCCTTCAAGGCCCGTGTGCAAGTCGACGGCCCGGACGAGCCGACCCGCAGCGTGGAGTTCTCGGTGAACTCGCCGCTGCGCCTCGCCGACGCGAGTGTCCACCTGCTCGGCCACGGGTACGCCCCGGTGATCCGCTACACCGACCGGTTCGGCAACAGCCAGGTCAGTGACGAGCCGTTCCTGGCCACCGGTGACAGGGGCCTGACCGGTGAGGGAGTGGCCCAGTTCCCGGACGCCAACGTCGACCCGGCCACCGGCAGGCGGGCGCCGGACCAGCAGGTGGCGTTCAGCGGCATCTACCTGCCCACGGCCCCGCAGCAGGGCCCGTTCGTCCGCTCGGAGTACCCGACCGAGCGCAACCCGGTGCTGAACCTGGTCGCGTACCGGGGCAACCTCGGCCTGGACGCCGGCATCCCCGGCTCGGTCTACCAGCTCGACCAGCGGCAGGTACGCAACGGCAAGATCAAGGAGATCGGCAGCAAGCTGCTCCGCAAGGGCGAGACCTGGACGCTTGACGACGGCAGCAGTGTCCAGTTCCTGGGCACCGAGCGGTACGTCACGCTCTCCATCCGACACGACCCCGGCTCGCTGCCGCTGCTGCTGAGCTGCGCCACCCTGCTGGTCGGGCTGATGGGCTCGCTGTTCGGTAGGCGTCGCCGGGTGTTCTTCCGGGTGGCGTCGACCGACCCCGGGAACGGATCTCCGACGGGCGGTAGTAGCTTGATGGAGGCCGGTGGGTTGCCGCGCACCGACTATCCAGGGTTCGCCGACGAGTTCGCCCAGCTCGTCACCGCCGTGAGCGGTGCCGACCGGGCTGCCGAGCGGGCCGGCACCGACGCTGACTCCAGCGACCGGGCCGGTGTGCGAGAAGGGACCGAGTGATGTCCGCGCTCTCCGACAATCTGGTGACCTTCGCGATCCTGACGTACCTGATCGCGATGATCAGCCACGCCGTCGAGTACGCGCTGGGCAACGCGCGTACCCGGGTCGCCGTGGCGTCGCCCGCCCGCGAGCTGGTGGGCGCGGGGGTCGGCGGTGGCGGCGGCGTCACCCCGGAGCAGCCCGCGCCGGTCCCGCCGTCGTTCGACGCTTCCGCGCGTCGGGCACGAATCGCCGGCCTGATCGCGGTGGGGGCCACCGCGCTCGCCGCCGTGCTGCACCTCGCGGCGCTTGTCACCCGCGGTCTCGCGGCGGACCGGATGCCCTGGGGCAACATGTACGAGTTCGTGCTCACGGTGACGTTCATCGGGGTGGCGGCCTGGCTCGTGGTGCTCTGGAAGCGGCCGTCGCTGCGCAAGCTGGGGCTGTTCCTGACCCTGGTGATGGTGCTGCTGGTGGCCACCGCCGAGCTGGTGCTGTACGTGCCGATCGTGCCGCTGGTGCCGGCCCTGAACTCGTACTGGTTCGTCATCCACGTCTCGACGATCGTCTTCGCGTCCGGCATCTTTCTGCTCGGCGCGGTGCCGGCGGTCGGCTTCCTGATGCGCAACGGCTACGAGCAGGGCAAGCGGAGCTTCCCGTACACCCTGGCGAAGCGGCTGCCCGGCGCTGTCGGCCTGGAGCGGTTGACCTTCGCGCTGCACGCGTTCGCGTTCCCGGTCTTCACGTTCGCGGTCATCGCCGGCGCGATCTGGGCCGAGGCGGCCTGGGGTCGGCCGTGGGGCTGGGACCCGAAGGAGACCTGGGCGTTCATCTCCTGGGTCGTGTACGCCGGCTACCTGCACGCCCGCGCCACGCCCAGCGTCAAGCGCAACGTGGCCACCTGGATCGCGGTGCTCGGCTTCCTCACCATGCTGATGAACCTGTTCGGCGTGAACATCTTCTTCACCGGCCTGCACTCGTACGGCGGGCTGAGCTGACCCGACCAACGAAAATCGGGCCGGCCACGGAGTTCTCCGTGGCCGGCCCGATCTCGTTGTGGTGACTTGGTCAGCTCAGCGTGACCGGGGCGATGTCGTTGCCCGGGTTGTCGTCCACCCGGGGGTAGCGGCCGTACGGCTGGACCTCTCCGGCTGCTCCGGTGTTGCTGTCGATCCGCAGATCGAAGGTGACAGTGTTGCTGGTCCCGGCGGGGAACACGGCTCTCGGGCCGTAGCAGAACCAGGTGCGCGTGGGTGCTTCCCCGTCCTCCTCGCCGCCGGTCGGCGCGCAGCCGGGGTGAGCCAGCACGGTTACTCCGGTGGGCGGGGTGAAGTAGAACGACCCGACCGTGTCGCCGGAGTTCGTGCCATCCGGCACGCCCGGCCCCTCGTTACGGATGCCCACGGTGACCCGGACGGTGTCGCCGACGGCACCGGTGACGGCGGCCCCCTGGGCGACGATGTCGAAGGCACCCTGGACCTCGCGCAGGTAGCTCTGCCCGCCGGCGCCGGCCACCTCGACCGGAATCACGCCGAGCGGCTTCCCGACCGGCCGCAGCCGCAGCGCCTGGTCGGTCTCGCGGTGCTTGAGCCGCACACCGCTCGGGAGCGGCCCGGCGGTCGCCAACGGCTCCACGAGCTGGGTGATCCGTTTGTCGCCGAGAGTGGCTGGGCCGACAGTGGTGGCGAACCCGCCACGCAGCTCGTGCCGCTGACCCGGCGCGAACGTGCCCCGCACGGTGCAGACGACAACTGTGGCGAGCACCCGGTCGGTGCCGTACCGGCAGTTGCGGTAGCTCGCCGGGACCAGGCCCACCGCGAAGCGCATGGTGAGCCGCAGGTCGACGGCCGGCTGGTCACCTGCGTTGACGACGGCCACCGGAACGGGGCGCGTGTCGCCCACCTCGACGCCGCTGACGTACTCGTCGACCATGTCGAGCAGGTCGGGACCGGACCGGACGGTGATCGTCGCCTGTTGGGCGTACGCGTCGGTCTGCTCGCCGAGCGCCGTGTAGTCGAGGGTGCCGCTGGCGCCGTCGGCGGCACCGGGAGCGGCCCGGAACACCACAGGCACGACGCCGGTGAGCGTGCCGTCCTCGTCGACGGCGGTAGGTGGCATCGGGCAGGTGACCGAGGTGCCCGCGGTGACACACCACTCGGGGAAGCTTGCCGTCGCGACTCCGGCCAGGCCGGTCAGGTCGATCGTCACCCGGGGCTGGGTGGCCCCGGTGCTGCGGAGGTCGAGCGGCACCGTGCGGCCGGGAGCGCCGGGGCCGCCGACAGTGACGTCTCCGAGCCAACCGCTGACCCAACCGGGGTCGTCGCCCGCCGCGGCGGGCGATCCCGCCACGCCCACCCCTGCGGCGGCCACGACGAGCGCGGCCAGGCCGCGCAGGAGCCCGCCACGCGTAACGCGCACAGATCTCATCGATCTCCTTGGTGAGGGATGAACCGGTCGGAAGAAGCCGGGACTGCTCGCCCACGACCCGACCGGCACCCCTGATCCTAGAGATCGCCTGTGACAGTTTTCGATCAGTCGACAGGGCCGCGATGGCCGTCGGAAAGCCGCTCTATTGGGGACGGACGCCCGGGTCGCCACGCGCGCAGCGCCCGCTCGACCTGGATCGTGACCTGGTACGACACCTCCGGCAGGTCGGCCAGCTCGATCCTTTCTCCGCGCAGCGCCACCTGCGCGTGCAGCTCCCGGGCGATGGCGTCGCGCAGCGCGACCAGCAGGGGCGACAACCCGTCCGGGTCACCGACGACGTACGCGTCCGACATGGATCCACCCTGCCCCGAGCCGGTGTGGCCACGCCAGGGCTGGTGAGATGTGTCCGCCGGGCTTGACCCGGACACGGTCGGCCCGCACGTCGGCTTCCGCTTCGGCGTGCGTGGCAAGGGCGCGGTGTCTCGCGCCCGGTACCCGTTGATCCACTCGACTTCCAGGAAGTCGTGGTGTCCGCGCCCGGTCGGCGTTTGATCCACTCGGTTTCCGTGAACTCGCGGTGTCCTGCTGACCGGAGGCACCGACTTCAAGGAACCCGAGTGGATCTTGTCGTGGCGGCCGCCGAATTGAGGGGTCGGGCCGGGTGGTCGGGTGCGGCGGTCGTGCTGGGTGGTCGGGTGCGGCGGTCGGGCCGGGTGGTCGGGTGCGGCGATCGGGCTGGGTGGCCGCGAGTTGGCGGTCAGGCTGGGTGGTCGGGTGCGGCGGTCGGGCTGGGTGGTCGCCGTGCGGCGGTCGGTGCGGCGGTCGCGGTCAGCCGCCGAACCAGCCGGGTACGTCGAGGCGGAACCAGTTCGCCGCTGCCATGGTGCGCAGGTCGTCCTCCAGCGCGTCGACCCGGTCCGCGCCGAGGGTGTCGGCCCACCGCTCGCGCAGCCGGTCGAAGATCTCGGCCGAGCGGCGCAGGCCGTCGGCACCGCGCGGGGTCACCCGGACCAGCCGGCGACGGGCGTCGGAGGGGTCGTCGACCCGTTCCAGGTAGCCGACGGCGACCAGCCGGTCCACCGTCTTGCCGGCGGCCTGCTTGGAGATGCCCAGTCGTTGACCCAGCTCAGTCGCGGTGGTGCCGTCGGCGCCGACGGCCTGGAGCACGAAGCCGTGCAGTGGCCGCAGCTCAGGATGCCCCTGGCGGGCCAACTCGGCGTGCAGGTCGTCGATCAGGGTGCGGAAGCCGGCCAGCAGCAGCAGGGGCAGCACGAAGCCGGGCCGGTCAGGTTCAGGGGTTGCCATGTTCGACAACCACGTTTACTATTTCGTCAACCACGTTGACTATTGTACGGGATGCGGCACCGGCCCTCCCGACCGGCGCTGCCGAAAGCAGGTACCCATGTCCGTCTTCACCGAGCACACCGCCGAAACCGCCCCCGCCGCCGCCCGTCGGGCCGTCGAGGGGGTGCAGGGCCGGTTCGGCTGGCTGCCTACCGGGGTGGCGCTGATGGCCGAGTCGCCGCAGCTGCTCACCGGCTTCCTCACCGCCAGCGCGGGGTTCGACCAGACCGACCTCGCACCCCTGGAGCGGGAGGTGGTCGTCTTCGCCGTCTCCACCACCTACGAGTGCCACATCTGCGTCGCCCTGCACACCGGCACGCTCACCCGGCTCGGGGCGTCCAACGAGCTGATCGCCGCGCTGCGTTCCGCCACCGAGCTGCCCGAACCACGGCTGGAGGCGCTGCGCCGGTTCACGCTGGCCGTGCTCGACCACCGGGGCGCGGTGCCCGACGACCAGTTGGACGACTTCCTGGCCGCCGGCTACCAGCCCCGGCACGCGCTGGACGTGGTGCTCGGCGTCGGGGCGTACACCATCTCGACCTTCGCCAACCGGCTCACCCGCGCGCGGCTCGACCCGCCGCTGGCCGCCCACGCCTGGGCGCCCGCGGCCTGACCCGTTCGCAGACTGGCCCCCGCCCGCAGGCGACGGCGGGGTCGCTGGTCAGGCCGCTTCGAGGAAGTCGCGCAGCAGGGCGAGCATCTCGTCCGGGCGCTCCTCGTACAGCCAGTGCCCGCAGTCCTCGATCACCTCGCCGCGGACGGTGTCGGCGTACCTGCGGACCTGTTCGGCGATCTGTCCACCGAGGCTGGCCGCCGCGCCGACGGCCAGCACGGGCATCTCGAGCTTCATCTCCCGGTACGCCGCGTTGTCGGCGATGTCCCGCTCGAACGCCCGGAAGTGGGCGAAGCTAGCGCGCAGATGCGCCGGATCGCGCAGGTGGCTGGCGAACTCCTCGATGTCGGGCGCGGCGATGCTGCCCTTGCGCACCATGAGCGCGTCGGTGAACCGGTCCACCCAGAGCGACTCCCGCCCACTGACCATGTCCTCCGGGAGCCCGTTGCCGAGGGAGAAGAAGCCGAAGTTCCACACCCCCGGCCCGGCCTGGGTGAGCGCGGGGAAGGTGTAGATGCTCTCGTCGGGGATCGGCGCCTCGCTGAGCACCAGCCGACTCACCCGCTGCGGATGGGCGGCGGCGTACGCGTACGCCACCATTGTCCCCAGGTCGTGCCCGACCAGCCGGAGGTCACCGACCAGGCCGAGCTGGTCGAGCAGGCCGTGCAGGTCGGCGGCGACTGTCTTCTTGTCGTACCCGCCGGCCGGTGCGTCGCTGCCCCCGAAGCCGCGCAGGTCGGGCGCTACCACGTCGAAGGAGCGCCCCAGCTCGGGCAGGAGGTGTCGCCACATGTACCAGCACTGCGGGTAGCCGTGCAGCAGCACCAGTGGCGGGCCACTGCCGCCACGCACGTAGTTCATGGTGATCTGGCCGACCCGCGCCCGTTGCTCGGTGAACCCCGCCGGAACCCGCTCGCCGCTCATTGCCGCCCCCGTCCCCCGTGCCCTGCCCGGCTACCCGCTCAACCGCCCGGCACGCCCGGGGGATGTGGGTTGATCCACTCGCCTTCCTGGAAATCGCGGTGTCCTGCGGCCGGGGACACCACGGTTTCCTGGAAGCCGAGTCGATCAAGGATGCTGGCCCGGTCATCGCGGGTGTCACACCACCCGGCCTGGGCCGTGCGGGAGCCGGTGCGGGAGACTGGGCGACATGGCGGCTCGTGGCTTCCCGTACACCGATCTCAAGGACTTCCTCGCGGCGCTGGAGCGCGCGGGGGAACTGCGGCGGGTCGACGTCCCCGTCGACCCCACCCTGGAGATCAGCGAGGTGGTCACCCGCACGGTGCGCGCCGGCGGGCCGGCGCTGCTCTTCGAGCACCCCACCCGGGGTGAGATGCCGGTGGCGATCAACCTGTTCGGCACCGAGAAGCGGATGGCGATGGCCCTCGGCGTCGACTCGTTGGACGAGATCGGCGCCCGCATCGGCGCGCTGGTCAAGCCGGAGCTGCCGGTCGGCTGGTCCGGCATCCGCGAGGGCCTCGGCAAGGTCATGCAGCTCAGGTCGGTGCCGCCGCGCAAGGTGAAGACCGCGCCCTGCCAGGAGATCGTCTACCGCGGTGACGACGTCGACCTGAACCGGCTGCCCGGGTTGCAGGTCTGGCCCGACGACGGCGGGATCTTCCACAACTACGGGCTGACCCACACCAAGCACCCGGAGACCGGCAAGCGCAACCTGGGCCTCTACCGGCTCCAGCAGCACGGCCGCAACACCCTGGGCATGCACTGGCAGATCCACAAGGACTCGACGGCCCACCACGCGGTCGCCGAGCGGCTCGGGCAGCGCCTGCCGGTCGCGGTCGCGATCGGCTGCGACCCGGTCGTCTCGTACGCGGCAAGCGCGCCGCTGCCCGGCGACATCGACGAGTACCTGTTCGCCGGGTTCCTGCGCGGCGAGCGGGTGGAGATGGTCGACTGCCTCACCGTCCCGCTGCAGGTGCCGGCGCACGCGCAGATCGTGCTGGAGGGCTACCTGGAGCCCGGCGAGCGGCTGCCCGAGGGGCCGTTCGGCGACCACACCGGCTACTACACCCCTGTCGAGCCGTTCCCGGTGCTGCACATCGAGGCGATGACGATGCAGCGCAAGCCGGTCTACCACTCGATCGTCACCTCGAAGCCGCCGCAGGAGGACCACGGCCTCGGCAAGGCCACCGAGCGGATCTTCCAGCCGCTGCTCAAGCTGATGATCCCGGACATCGTCGACTACGACCTGCCGGCCGCCGGGGTGTTCCACAACTGCGCGATCGTGTCGATCCGCAAGCGCTACCCGAAGCACGCGCAGAAGGTGATGAACGCGATCTGGGGCGCGCACCTCATGTCGCTCACCAAGTTGATCGTGATCGTCGACGAGGACTGCGACGTGCACGACTACAACGAGGTCGCCTTCCGTGCCTTCGGCAACGTCGACTACGCCCGCGACCTGCTGCTCACCGAGGGCCCGGTGGACCACCTGGACCACTCGTCGTACCAGCAGTTCTGGGGCGGCAAGGCCGGCGTCGACGCGACCCGCAAGCTGCCCACCGAGGGCTACACCCGCGGTTGGCCGGAGGAGATGAGCATGGCCCCGGAGGTCACGGCCCTGGTCGACAAGCGCTGGAAGGAGTACGGGATCTGATGGCCGTTATCGACGCACCGGTGGAGAAGCCGGGCCGGGTCAAGTCCTTCCTCAAGCTCGTCACGATCGAGCACTCCGTGTTCGCGTTGCCGTTCGCGTACCTGTCGGCCCTCACCGCCATGCAGGTGAACGGCCGGCACGTACGGTGGCTCGACCTGCTGCTGATCACCGTGGCGATGGTCGGCGCACGGACGTTCGCGATGGCCGCCAACCGGATCCTCGACCGGCGCATCGACGCCCGGAACCCGCGTACCGCCGGGCGGGAACTGGTCACCGGGGCGGTGAGCGTGCGGACGGCCTGGACCGGCGCGGCCGTCGCCCTGGTCGTCTTCCTCGTCGCCGCCGCCCTGCTCAACCCGCTCTGCCTGGTGCTGGCGCCGCTCGCCGTGGTGCCGCTCGTCGTCTACCCGTACGGCAAGCGGTTCACCAACTGGCCGCACGCCATCCTCGGGATCGCCCAGGCGGTCGGCCCGGTCGGCGCCTGGCTGGCGGTCACCGGCACCCTGGACGGCTCCGGGCCGGCCTGGCTGCTCGGCGCGGCCGTCGGCCTGTGGATCGGCGGCTTCGACCTCATCTACGCCTGCCAGGACTCCGAGATCGACCAGGAGATCGGCGTGCACAGCGTGCCCGCCCGGTACGGCAGGCGCTTCGCCCTGCACGCCTCCACCGTCGCGCACGTGGTGACGTTCGGGCTGTTCATCTGGTTCGGCGCGCTGATCGGGTTCGGCTGGCTCTGGTGGATCGGGCTGGCGTTGACGGCTGTCGCGTTCGCCTACCAGCACCTGGTGGTCAGCCCGACCGACCTCAGCAAGGTCAACCGGGCGTTCTTCACCGCCAACGGCTTCGTCGGCATCGCGCTGTTCGTGTTCGCACTGCTCGACCTGGTGATCCGCCTCGACCTGCGCCCCTAGGGCCAGGTCTAGGCGTTTGTCGGGTAGCGGGCGCTCTCCAGCGTCCAGTCGATGGTGCCGCGCACCGCGTACGCGACCCCGTCGAGATGGTCGGTGACCGCCTCGTCCAACGCCGGCCCGAACGACGGCACGGCGGCGCGGAGCGCCTCGAACTGTCGCATCGACTCCCGCCAGCGCTCGGCCACCCGGTCGACCGCCTCCGCCGCGGACACGCCCCACTCGGCCTGCGTGGCCAGGACCAGGTTGTGCCCGCCCGAGGTGGCCCGATCCCGGTCCAGCGAGGCCAGGTCGTTGTACCAGGAGAGCAGGTCGTTGCCGGTGCGCGCGACCTGCCGCAGCAGCGGATGGTGGTAGACCGGGTCGGGCAATTGCCGGCCGGTGACGAACTCCACGAGCGGGTACGACACCTCGGCCGCCGACGTTTCCCGCCGCAACTCGACGTACTCGTCGACGCTGGGTGGGCGGACGGCCTCCTTGTTGACCGCCTCCCGCCAGGTGCCGTCGAGGTGCCGGGCCACCGCGTCGGCGAAGCGCAGCCGCCACCGGGCCGGCATCCGGCGACGCGGCTCCCGCCAGGCCAGCACCAGCAGCCGCCGCAGCGGACCGGTCAGGCCACCGTGCCGCAGCCGGGGGCCGTCGTGCAGCAGTGCCAGCGTCCCGTCGCGCAGCGCCCGGATCTGCGCCGGGGCGAGCCGGTGCGGACCGTCGCAGGCGTCGTCGACGAGGAAGAACCAGGTGAAGAGGGCGGTCAGCACGCGCAGGTCGGCCTCGCTGGCATCGGGGTAGAGCCGCCCCGCGTACCGTGCGAAGCCCCCACGGGCCAACCGGTGCAGTGCGGCGTCGTCGAGTGGCAGACCCAGCTCGGGCAGCAGGCCGAGCAGCCACTGCTGGACCCCGTCCGCGTGCGGCGAGAGCCGGGCAGGAATCGGGCACTCGGCGCGCAGCGCCCAGAGGACCTCGCCGGTCGTCACCGCTGCCTCCCGTGCGATCTGCTCCCGGTGCGAATCGCCACCGGCAGCATGTCAGGTCGCCGGGACGGGGAGGGACCCGCCCGGACATCTCGGACGACAGGCGTCGACCGGATCGCGGGGGTGCCCACCGGCGCGCGACGCGGACCAGGCAGGCTGGAGGGATGCGGGAACCATGGGTGATCGGGGTCTCCGGAGCCTCCGGCACGCCGTACGCGGCGGCAGTGGTCGGCGGGCTACTCGACGCGGGCGAGCCGGTGGACCTCATCGTGTCCCGGGCGGCACGGCTCACCGTGCTCGACGAGACCGGCCTGTCGTTCCGCGACGCGCACTGGGCCGAGGACCTCGCGGCCTGGCTCGACCGGGACCTGACCGACGCGGACGTACGGCACTGGCCGGCGGGCGACCTGGCGGCCGGGCCCAGCAGCGGCTCCTACCGGGTACGTGGAATGGCAGTGGTGCCCGCGAGCACGGCGGCCTGCGCGGGCATCGCAATCGGGCTCTCCAAGGACCTGCTGCAACGCGCCGCCGAGGTCAACCTCAAGGAGCGCCGACCGGTGGTGGTGGTGCCCCGGGAGACCCCGGTGACCCGCAGCCACCTGGAGCATCTCATCGCGTTGCACGACGCCGGGGCGGTGGTGCTGCCGGCCAGTCCAGGCTTCTACGGCGCGGGCGCGGCGGCCAGCGCGCAGCAACTTGTCGACTTCGTGGCCGGCAAGGTGTTGGACGCGCTCGGCGTGCCACACACCCTGTTCCGCCGGTGGTCGGGCCAGCTGGGCGCGGCCCGGAGCTGAGCCCTCGGCTCAGCCCGTGCTGCCGTGCCGCCCGGTGGATCGTCGCAGCGGGACGCGGACCGGACTGGTGTCCGGTCCGCCTGACGTTGTCCGCACCAGTTCAGTACATGCCGGCGTTGGCCGGACCCGGCCCGGTGGAGGCGGCCGGTCCCACATTGCGTGGCTTTCCGACCTCGTCCACCTCGTCCAGCATGCCCTCCCCCTCAAGCAGGGCCCGCACCTCGGATTCCCGAAACCGGCGATGCCCGCCTGGAGTCCGGATGCTTCCTATCCGGCCGGCCGCCGCCCATCTCGTCACAGTTTTCGGGTCCACCCGAAACAGCGCGGCGACCTCACCCGGTGTCAGCAGGCGATCTCCAGTGTCCACAGCCCCCTCCTCGCGTCGACGAAGCCCCTGGCTGAACACACTGCCCCCGGCTGGTGCGAGCCCAGAGCCGTCATGAGGGACGTATGGCAATTACAGCACCAGGGACCTGGCCTGTCCGCCAAACGCGAAAAATGCACTGACTGGGAAGTTAGTAAATGGTACTGGTGCAACCCCTACCTAGACCGTCAGTTTATGAACAGTTACTCACTGTTCTGACCAACGGATGCCGAAGGCATCGCGTTACGCCCAACCCGTTAAGGTCACTCTCCGTGGACGCCATCGACCTGAGCCTCGTCGACCTGCTGCGGGGCAACGCCCGCCTCTCGTACGCCGAGCTGGCCCGACAGGTGGGCCTCTCCGCCCCGGCCGTGCACGAACGCGTCGGCAAGCTGGAGAGCAGCGGCGTGGTCCGGGGCTACCGCGCGGACGTGGAACCCGAGGCGATCGGGCTGGGCGTCACCGCGCTCATCGGCATCGTCGAGGACTCCGGCGCCGACTCGGACGACATGCTGGAGTCGCTGCGGGTGCTGCCCGAGATCGAGTCCTGCTACTTCATGGCCGGCGTCGAGTCGTTCCTCCTCAAGGCCAGGGTCGGCACGATCGCCGAGCTGGAGCAGCTCATCGTGCGGCTGAACCGGACCCCCGGGGTCGCCTCCACACGCACCGCCATCGCCCTCTCCACCAAGTGGGAGAACCGCCCCCAGCCGGTCGGCCCGCAGCCCGCCTGACCCCGGCCCTGGTGTCCTCTGCCGGGCGGCGGTAGCGTGCGCCGATGACCTCGCCGGGACGCGGCGCGGCAGTGGTGACCGGAGCCGCCGGCGGCCTGGGCCGCGCCGTCGCCGCCGCGCTGCACGCCGACGGCTGGTCGGTGTTGCTCACCGACCTCGACCCGGACGCGGCAGCGGCAGCCGCCGTGCCGTTCGGCGGCTGGTCGGCCGCCCTGGACGTCCGCGACGAGATCGCGTGCGCCGAGATCGCGGCGACCGCCGCGACCCGAGGCGGCCTCGGCCTCTGGGTCAACAACGCCGGCATCCTGGTCACCGGCCCCTCCTGGGAGCACGACGGGCCGACCCGCCGCCGCGTGCTCGACGTCAACGCGCTCGGCGCCATGAACGGCACGCTGGCGGCGCTGGCGGTCATGCGCGGCCAGGGCCACGGCCACGTCCTGAACATCGTCTCGCTGGCCGGGCTCGTCGCCGCACCCGGCGAGACGGTGTACGCCGCCAGCAAGCACGCGCTGCTCGCGTTCAGCCTCGGCACCCTGTCCGACCTGCGCATGGCCGGGTACCGGCGGGTGCACGTCTCCTGCCTCTGCCCGGACGGCATCTGGACCCCGATGCTGCACGACCGGCTCGACGACCCGGGCGCGCTGGCCTCGTTCACCGGGTCGATGCTGACGCCGCAGCGGGTGGCCGCCCGCGCGGCCCGGTTGGCCCGCCGACCCCGCCCGGTGGTCAGCCTGCCCCGCTGGCGGGGCGCCCAGGTCCGGCTGCTGGACGCCCTGCCCCGACTCGCCGTCGCACTGACCCCTCTCGTTCAGGCCGCCGGCCGGGCCGGGCAACGCCGACAACGCCGTCGGGGCAGCCCACCGGACCGGCGCTGACCACCGCTGACCTGCTTGCTAGGTTTCCGAGCGTGACTCATCTCGACCGGTGCGACGAGACCAGCCGCAGCTGGGTGACCGAGGCGATCGCCGCCGTCGAGGCGGACGCGAACCGCTCGGCCGACACCCACCTGCTGCCGTTCCCCCTGCCTCGGGCCTGGGGAATCGACCTCTACCTCAAGGACGAGTCGTCACACCCGACCGGCTCGCTGAAGCACCGGCTGGCCCGTTCGCTGTTCCTCTACGGCCTCTGCAACGGCTGGATCGGGCCGCAGACCACGATCGTCGAGGCGTCCTCGGGCTCCACGGCGGTCTCCGAGGCGTACTTCGCCCGGATGCTCGGGCTGCCGTTCATCGCCGTGATGCCCGCCTCCACCTCGCCCGAGAAGATCACGCAGATCGAGTTCCAGGGCGGGCGGTGCCACCTGGTGGACGACCCGGCGAGCGTCGTGGTCGAGGCCCGCTGGCTGGCCGAGGACTCGGGCGGCCACTTCATGGACCAGTTCACGTACGCCGAACGGGCCACCGACTGGCGGGGCAACAACAACATCGCCGAGTCGATCTACGCGCAGTTGGAGTTGGAACGGCACCCCATCCCGGCGTGGGTAGTCGTGGGCGCCGGCACCGGGGGCACCAGCGCCACCATCGGCCGGTACGCCCGCTACCGCCGCCTGGCCACCAAGCTCTGCGTCGTCGACCCGGACAACTCCGCGTTCTATCCAGCCTGGCTGGCCGCCGACTGGTCGGTACGCACCGGCAAGGGCTCCCGCATCGAGGGGATCGGTCGGCCCGCCGTGGAGGCGTCCTTCCTGCCCTCGGTCGTGGACCGGATGGTCCAGGTGCCGGATGCCGCCTCGCTGGCCGCGATGCGCGCCGGCTCGGCGGTGCTCGGCCGCCGCGTGGGCGGCTCCACCGGCACCAACCTGTGGGGCGCGTTCGGCCTGATCGCCGGAATGCTCGCCGAGGGCCGCACCGGCTCGGTGGTCAGTCTGATCTGTGACGCCGGTGACCGGTACGCCGACACGTACTACTCCGACGACTGGGTGGCCGCCCAGGGCCTCGACCTGGCACCCCATGCCGCCACCATCGAGCGCTTCCTCACCACCGGCGCCTGGCCCGCCTGAGCAGCACGTTCCCGCCGGGCTGTCCCTGGGCGAGGGCTCTGGCCTGCGATGCGGGTCTGCTTCGGCTGCCGGCCCGGCGGCGTGTCGGATCGGCTCGGTCAGCGTGGGTCGATGCGCTCCGCCAGGCCGGGGTAGCGCACCACATAGCCGTCGGCGTCCAGGTCGATGTCGGCGGTGAAGGTGCCGCTGGCGAACCGCACCCGACCCGGCCCGAGCCCGCTGTAGATCTGCTCGGCCGGCACCACCTCCAGGCCGGGCAGCAGCACCCACGCGACGGTGATCCGGTGCGGCATGTCGGCCGGCCCGCTGGTCAGCCCGAGCCGGCGCACCGGGCCGGAGTTGAACAGCGGCGAACCACTCAGGTCGACGTCGAGCGCCTCGGCCAGCCGATCCGGGTCGTCGGTGCCCGGCAGGCCGGCCCGGGGATGCCCGGCCCCGGTCAGCGCGGCGTCCAGGTTGCCCTGCTCGGCGGTTGTCACCCGCCACCGGGACGCGGCCCGCTCCAGGGTCACCCGGCGCATCCAGCCGGACCCCTCGGCCTCGACCTCGACCCGGGCGGCGCTCCAGTCGGGCGCGGTGGTCAACCGGTAGCGGGCGGTGAACGGGATCGGGTCGACGGCGAGCAGGGTGCCCCGCGCCGCGAGCCCGTCGCCGTCGGTGAGCAGGGCCTGCTCACTGCCGGCGGTGTCCGTCCGGGACCAGAAGATCGACTTCGGCATGGTCGCCATGAGCCGGACGTTACGCGACCGGACCGACATCGGCAGGGCATGCGCGAACGCCGCCGCGAAGCATGCGCTCCGCGACGGCGTTCGGGTGGATCAGTGCGTCAGTGGGTACGCGCCGTCGGCCGGCCGCCGAAACCGCGCCTGTCGTCACGCGGCCTGTCGTCACGCGGCCTGTCGTCCCGACCGCGGCCCTCGGAGCGGTAACCACCCCGGGTGTCCCGGTCGGCGAAACGCCGCTCACCGCCCGGCCGGTCACCCCGGTCAGCCTGCGGGCGGTCGCTGTAGCGCCGCTCGCCGGTGGGTCGGTCGCCGTACTGGCGGTCGCCCTGCGGACGGTCGCCGAAGCGGCGCTCACCCTGCGGACGGTCGCCGTACTGCCGGTCGCCGGTGGGTCGGTCGCCGAAGCGCCGCTCGCCGGTGGGCCGGTCGCCGTACTGCCGGTCGCTGGCCGGCTGGTCGCCGTAGCGCCGCTCACCCTGCGGTCGGTCGCCGTAGCGCCGCTCGCCGGTGGGCCGGTCGCCCCGGCCATCCCGGTCACCGAACTGCGGGCGGTCGCCGAAGCGGCGGTCGCCACCGGGTCGGTCGCCGTAACCCCGGCTGTCCCGATCGGCATGGCGGCGCTCGCCGGTCGGCCGGTCGCCGTACTGCCGGTCGCTGGTCGGCCGGTCGCCGTAGCGCCGCTCACCCTGCGGCCGGTCGCCGTAGCGGCGTTCGCCGGTGGGCCGGTCGCCGAAGCGACGCGGACCGCCGGAACGGTCGTCGAAGCGACGCGAGCCGCCGGAGCGGTCGCCGTAGCCGCGCGGCTCCGCCTCGACGCGGACCGGGACGCCGCTGGGCTCACGGGCGCCGATCAGCTCGCCCAGCACCGGGTCGCCGACCCGAACCCGGGTCTCGGCCGGTGCCACGCCCGCCTTCTCCAGCATTGCGAGGGTCGTACGGCGCTGCTTGGGCAGCACCAGCGTGGCGACCGCGCCGGACTCGCCGGCCCGGGCGGTGCGGCCGGCGCGGTGCAGGTAGTCCTTCGGGTCCTTCGGGGGGTCGACGTGCAGCACCAGGGTGACACCGTCGACGTGGATGCCCCGGGCCGCCACGTCCGTGGCGACCAGGACGTTCATCCGGCCCTCACGGAACTCGGCCAGGGTCTTGGTCCGCATCCGCTGGGTCTTGCCGCCGTGCAGGCCACCGGCCCGGACGCCGACCGCCGCGAGCTGCTCGACCAGCCGGTCGACGCCCAGTTGGGTACGCGCGAAGACCATCGTCCGCCCGTCACGAGCCGCGATCGAGGCGGCCACCGGGAACTTCTCGTGCGGCGGGATCAGGAGCATGTGGTGATCCATGGTGGACACCGACGCGGTGGACGGCGCGGTGGAATGGGTCACCGGGTCGTTCATGAAACGCCTGACCAGCGCGTCGACGTCACCGTCGAGGGTGGCCGAGAAGAGCAGCCGCTGACCGTTGGCCGGCGTCTTCGCCAGCAGTTCGGTCACCTCGGGCAGGAAGCCCATGTCGGCCATCTGGTCGGCCTCGTCGAGCACCGTCACCTCGACGTCGTCGAGCTGGCAGATGCCCCGCTCGATCAGGTCGCCGAGCCGGCCCGGGGTCGCCACGATGATCTCCACGCCGCGGCGCAGCGCGTCGATCTGGCGGTCGTACGGAACGCCGCCGACGGCGGTCTTCAGGAAGATACCGACGGACTTGCCAAGCGGCACCAGGGCGTCGTTGACCTGCATGGCCAACTCCCGGGTGGGGACCAGGACCAGGGCGCGCGGACGCATCGGCCGGGCCCGGTTGCGGTTGGCCAGCCGGGCGATCATCGGCAGACCGAAGGCGAGCGTCTTGCCCGAACCGGTCTGCCCGCGGCCCAGCACGTCCCGGCCGGCGAGCGCGTCCGGAACGGTGGCCCGCTGGATCTCGAACGGGCTGGTGATGCCCTGTTGCGCCAGTGCCCGAACCAGCGGCTCGGGCAGGCCGAGGCTCGCGAAGTCGACCGAATCAGCGGTCTCGGCCAGCGTCGGGTTGGCAGCGGTCACCACCGGTGCGGCGGCGGGGGTCTCCGGGGCGGCGTCGATCGCCACCGGGGCGGAATCGAAAACGGTCGGAACGTTGCTGGGGTCAGCAGAGGTGGTCAACAAATGCCTTTCGAGCGGGGCGCATCTTCGCGATGGCCTGCCGCGGCTGTGCCGCCGGATCGCCCGCAAGATCGCCCATGGGCGCGCACCACGCGCACCGGGTCAGTGATCTCGACCAGTGTACGGCGGTTCGGCGAAGCCGCCAGCCGGTTGACCGACGGTAGTGGGCGGACTCACGGACCCGCGATGGCACCCGGCCGTCGGATCAGCTGTTGAGCACCCCGCCCACCAGGCCGTCCATGGCATCGTTCGCGAGCAGGACGACCAGCACACTGATCGCCACCAGCAGCCCCAACGCGGCGATCAGAACGATTACCACCCGGGTGTTTCGCGACCGTTCGGCCGGCGCGTCCGACCAGCCCTGGGCGAGGATGTGCCCGGTCAGCGAGCCGGAATTCTCCACCGCCGCGTTGGCCGGCAGGGCAATCGTGGCGAACCCCGGCCCCTCACCGCTGCCGTAGACGGTGCCCGCGAGTTCGGTGCCGCCGTCGCGCCTCCCGGCGCGGGGGCCGGCGGGCGAGTCCCGCCGAGCAGGGCCGCCCGACGGCGTGGTCGTCCGGTAGCCCGTACCACCGGTCGCCGGGGCGCCTGCGTTGGTCGGCGTACCGGCGGTGGTCGGCGTACCGGCGGTGGACGGTGGCCAGCTCGGCAGCGCGGGCGCGGGCACCACCGGTGGGGCCGAGACGGGTGCCTCGGTCCGGGTGCTGCTCGGGGCCGACGACGCGCCAGCCGATGCCCATGCGCTGCGCGGGGCCGACGATGCGTCATCCGACATCGGCTGTGCCGTGGACGGGGCAGCCTGCGGGGCGCTGACGGTTCGCGGTGCCGCTCCGGGGGCGGAGGACCAGGCCGGCACCGCTGCCGGTGGTGCCGATACCGACGCGGTGGCCCGTACTCCCGATTCGGAGGACGCGCCGGAGACCTGCCGGTCGAAGTCGGCGCGCTCGACCGGCGACGAGGCGGACCATCCGGCCGGGCCGGCCGGCGGTGCGGAAACCGACGCGGTGGCCCGTACGCCCTGCGTGCCGATCGTCGCCGGGGGCGGCGGAAACGGTGGTGCCGGCATCGGACCGGGCGACGGCGGTGGTGCGGGCACCGGCGGGCCGGGCGGCGGCATCGGAGGCCCGGGGACGGGCGGTGTCGGCGGGCCCGGCAAGGGTGGCAGCGGCGAGGGCGGCGGTACGGGTGGACCGGGCACGGGCGGTACCGGGTCGGGCGGCGGCGTGGGGAAGGGGCCCGGCGTCGGCGACGGACCGGGCGGGTACGGACCCGGACTCGGCGCGGGCTCCGGCTCACCCGGCCCGGGAGGCGTCGGTTCCGGGGTCGGCGGCACGGGAGGCTGCGCCGGTCCCGGGGGCTGCGCCGGCTCCGGCGCCTCGGAACTCACCGGCCCCGACCGGTAGACGGCGGACGTGCTCGCCCGGGAGTCCGGCGTACCCTCGCTGCCGGCCGTGACCCGGCTGCTGCCCGGCACGGTGGCGCTGGCCCGAGCCGGGGCGGTCGAGCTGGCCCGCTGTCCGGGCAACGGGACGCCGGCCGGACTGGCCGAACCGCCCGCCCGATAGGTCGTCGCGCTGGCCGGAGCGCTCGCCGGGAGATCACCTGGCAGTGCTCCGGCGGTCGCGACGCTCGCGCGGGCCCGCACGGGAGCCGCGGCAGCCGGCCCGGGGCCGGGGTCATCCGACGGCTGCTCGACGTCCCCGCCCGAGGCGAGCGCGACGACGTTGTCGCCGGCGTCGGCGCGAACGCCATCCGCGTCGGCGCGAACGCCATCCGCGTCGGCAGCGGCCGAATCGGCGGCGTCGTCCGCGTCGGCGCGAACGCCATCCGCAGCGGCGGCGGCCGAATCGGCGGCGTCATCCACTTCGGCGGCCTTCGCGTCGGCGGCCTTCGCGTCGAGCGCGGCGGCCTCCGTTGCGATCTGCCCGTCGCGTACACCGGCGGCTTCGCCGTCGACCTTGCCAGCCTCCGTCAGCGCCGGGTCGTCGGCGGCCCCGGAAGGCGCGGCGTCGGTGGCTCCGGCGTCGGTGGCGGTGCTGTGCCGCCGCACGGCACCGGCACCGGCAGCGCCGGTGTCGGTCGCCGGATCGGCGGTGGTCAGCCTCGGCGGGTCGGCCCGGTCGACGACGGGGTCGACACTCTCCACCGGATCTCTCTGCTCGGCCATCTCCGCCCTCCGCGCCACGCTCGCACCCGGCCCGTGACATCGGACCGGGTGTGCCTGGTTGTCACCGTGCCACAGATCGCCCCGGGCGGACAGCCGGAGCCCGTGTGGTGGCTCAGCGGTCGGTGCTCGAGCTGCTCGTCGGGCTGTCGCTTGTCGTTCCGCTCCTGCTGGTGGACGGCGCGGCGGGCACGGAGGCCGACGAACTGGCCGGTGCCGTGGTGGGCGGCGTCGGCAGGGTCGTCGGCGTGTTGGTCGGGCTGCCCGTCGGGGTCGGCGTGCTGCCGCCGGTCGGCTTCGGGGTCGGAGTCGGGGTCGGGGTGCCGGTGGGCTTCGGGGTGGCCGATCCGGTCGGCTTGGGCGTCGGCTTGGTGGTCGGCGTCGGCTTCGGCGGGGGAGTCGGCTTGGTGGTGGGGGGCGGGGGCACGTTCGGAGTCGGCACCGCGCCGATCACCCGGGTCGCGGCGTAGAGCCGGGACCAGTTGACCACCGAGACCTTGACCACGTCGCCGGTCGTGGGCGCCTGCACCATCTTGCCGTTGCCGATGTACATGGCGACGTGGTGGATCGTGGTCCAGCTGCTGCCGGAGGCGAAGAACATCAGGTCGCCGGGGAGCAGTGCGTTCTGCGGCACGGTGCGGGCCCGGGTGGCGGCGTACTGGTCGCGGGAGACCCGAGGCAGGTCGAAGTAGTCGGCCCCCGGGGATCGGTACGCCGCCCACATCAGACCCGAGCAGTCGAACGCGTCCGGCCCCTCCTCGGACCACTTGTAGGGGTCGCCGCGCTGGGCGAGCGCGTACCGGACGGCGGCCAGCGCCCGCGGGTGCGCGGACATCCCGTTGCTGCTCTGGCCGGCGACGTAACCCGCGCCCAGCTGCTGCTCGCTGGCCTCCTGCTGACGCTCGATCTCGATCAGCTGCGCGGCGTTGTCCTTGCGCAGTTTGAGCAGGCTGGCCTCGGCGGTGCGCAGGGCCTTCTCGCCGGTGGCGAACTCGGCCTCGGCGGCGTCGACGGCGGCCTTGGCAGTGGTGTGCGCCTGGTAGGCGGCCTGCTCGCTGGCGCGGGCCCGGGACAACTCGCCGGCCACGGCGGTGGTAGCGCCCTCGACCTTCTGGCCGCGGTTGATCCGCTGGAGCCGGCTCAGGCCCTGGATGTCGTCGGCGAAGTCGCCGGGTGGCAGGGCAGCAGCCGCCTTGACCGCGTCCGAGGCGGCCGCGTCGGCTGCCTGCTGGGCGCGGAGCAGGGTGTCCTGCGTGGTCGCCAGCACCTTGCCGGCGGCGGCGAGCTGCGCCTGCGCGTCGGTGCGTTTCTGTCGAATGAGCAGCAGTTGGTCGCCGAGCAGGCCGACCTGGCTCTCGGCGGCGGCGACCTGGGCGGCCAGCGGGCCGGTGCCGATGTTGGCCACCGGCGGGGCGGGGACGCCGACGACGGGCGGGCTGCCGGGCACCTGCGGCGCGCCGATCGCCGGCGGGCGGGCGCCGGTGTCCGGCACCGTCGTGGGCACGCTGGGCTCGGCGTACGCGGGGGTGGCCAGCACGGCGGCGGCGATCGCGCCGAGCAGGGCGGCCCAGAGCTTCGGTCGCAGCACCGGCGAGATCACCGGGCTCCGTCGTCGCTGCCGTCGCCCGCGCCCGCTGTCGACCATTCCACTCCCCGTCCGGTGCTCGGCGCCGCGCTCGGTGGGCACGGCCGTCGGGACGCTACCAGTGTGTGAGTTCCGCCCCACCTTGTCTTACCGCACGATGGCAGTGATGTCGATGCATCGGCGGGTTACGGGAGGCTGAGAGTCCGGTGAACTGGATCGCTGCCGCCGACCGTGCCGCCGGGGCCACCCGAGTGCCGACGTACCCTCGGGAGGGACCGCAGGTGGAAGGGACGTGCCATGGACGCCGGACTCAAGCGTGAGCTCGAAGCGAAGGTGTACGCCGGTGAGCGGCTGAGCCGCGAGGACGGGATCGCCCTCTACGACAGCGACGACCTGACCTGGTTGGGGCGGCTGGCGCACCACAAGCGCACCGAGCTCAACGGCGAACGCGTGATGTTCAACGTCAACCGGCACCTCAACCTCACAAACGTGTGCTCGGCGTCGTGTGCGTACTGCTCGTTCCAGCGCAAGCCGGGTGAGAAGGACGCGTACACGATGCGGATCGACGAGGCGGTTCGCAAGGCCAAGGAGATGGAGGACGAGCAGCTCACCGAGCTGCACATCGTCAACGGCCTGCACCCGACGCTGCCGTGGCGCTACTACCCGAAGGTGCTGCGCGAGCTGAAGGCGGCGCTGCCGAACGTCAAGCTCAAGTGCTTCACGGCGACCGAGGTCCAGTGGTTCGAGAAGATCAGTGGCCTGAGCGCCGACGAGATCCTCGACGAGCTGATGGACGCCGGCCTGGAGTCGCTGACCGGCGGTGGCGCGGAGATCTTCGACTGGGAGGTCCGGCAGCACATCGTCGACCACGCCTGCCACTGGGAGGACTGGTCGCGGATCCATGCCCTCGCGCACCGCAAGGGCATGAAGACCCCGGCGACCATGCTGTACGGCCACATCGAGGAGCCCCGGCACCGGGTCGACCACGTGCTCCGGCTGCGCGAGTTGCAGGACGAGACCGGTGGCTTCGCGGTCTTCATCCCGCTGCGCTACCAGCACGACTTCGTCGACTCGGCGGACGGCAAGATCCGTAACCGGATCCAGGCGCGCACCACGATGGCCTCGCCGGCCGAGTCGCTGAAGACGTTCGCCGTGTCCCGGCTGCTCTTCGACAACGTGCCGCACCTGAAGAACTTCTGGGTCATGCACGGTCTCTCGGTGGCCCAGCTCTCGCTGAACTTCGGCGTGGACGACCTGGACGGCTCGGTGGTCGAATACAAGATCACCCACGACGCCGACTCGTACGGCACCCCGAACACCATGCACCGCGACGACCTGCTGCACCTGATCTGGGATGCCGGGTTCCAGCCGGTCGAGCGGGACACCCGCTACAACGTGGTCCGGGAGTACGACAAGGCGCCGTCGCTGGCCGAGCGCCGCGCCGAGCCGCAGCAGGTCTGGGCCTGAGGCACCACGTACCCTCGCAGTCGATGACCGAGCAGCGCGGATCCGAGCAGCAGGGCGGGTTTCCCCGGCGGGACGCCGAGGGACGCGTGCGTACCCTTGGTGACCTGCTCGGGGTGTGCCTGGCCGGCCTGGTGATCGGCGTGCTGGCGCTCGTGTTGTTCGAGTGGGCGTTCGCCTCGTTCGGCGCCGGCGACTTCGGCCACACCAACGGTTGGCTGGCGGTGATCCTGCCGGCCTGGCTGTTCTGGGACGACTTCCGGGCCTGGGATTTCGGTGCGGCCCGGGTGGTGGCGGCGCTCGTCGCGCTTGCCGTCGCGCTGCTCGTGGGGCTGGTGGTCGCCGGGTTGGGTGCCGGGTTCCCGGCGCTGCTGTCCGGCGCGTTGGGGGCGGCGGCGTTCACAGTGGCGTACGCGATGGTCTGGTTCCCCGGCGTCCGTTGGCTGGCCCGCCGGACCGGCTGACCCCGACCGCCCGCCGGGCGGGTCGACCTCCGCCGACACCGGCGGGCGAGCAGAGAGCGGAGTGGTGCAGGTGAGCGCGGCGGTCAAGTACACGCTGGGCCGGGTCGGGCTGTTCGTCGCCGTGTTGGCCGGCCTCTGGCTGGTCGACATGAACGTGTTTCTGAAGTTGATGCTGGCGCTGGTCTTCTCCGCCGCGCTCTCCTTCTTCCTGTTGCGCGGCTGGCGCGACGAGATGGCCGCTGAGATGGCCGACGCGGCCGACCGCCGCCGCACGGAGAAGGAACGTCTCCGCGCAGCCCTGGCCGGCGAAGACCAACCCCCCACCCCGCCCACCGACTCCTAGAGTTGATCATGAAGTTATTGCCGCGACACGCCGAGTAGTCGGGCAATAACTTCATGATCACCGCGCCGGGGTGGGCCCCGGGGCCGGGCCGGTGGGCCGGGTGGGTGGGGTGCGGGGGCTACCAGTTGGTGGAGCCGGGGACCTTGGGCCAGGGCTTTGACGTCGGCTTGATCAGGTACGCGACGCCGCCCGAGCCGCCGGAGACTCCGCCGCTGGCGTTTGTGCGCTTGGTCCGCAGCCAGATCTGCTCGAACTGCGCACGCTTGTAGACGTTGCGCACGACGTCGTTGCTCGACGACGCGGGGTCGTTGACGATGACGTCGCCGTCGGCGGTGAAGCCGATCACCACGAACAGGTGCCCGGAGGTGCCGTAGTTCGCCCCGTCCAGCTCGCTGGCGAGGAAGGACTGGCTGGTGACCACGGGGATGCCGGCGGCGATGAAGCGCTCCAGCTCGTCCAGCGAGTGCAGTCGGGTCACCCGCCCCTCCAGCCCGGGGAAGCTGGCCGCGTACGCGGTGTTGAACGGCCAGTTCCCGGCGCCGTCGTACGCGTAGTCGTAGGTCATCCGGGCGGCGTGGTTCACCGTCGGATCGGGGTAGGTCGGGTCCACCCAGGAGGTGTCGGCCGCCGACGGCTTGCGCCCCCAGTACTCGACGACCATCTCGGTGGAGGTGGGCGAGCACCACGCCTCGCCGCCGCCGTCGTACTCGGGGTAGTGCCCGGCGTGCACGTTCTGCGAGTAGCGCGGCACCGGCAGCTCGACGCCCCAGGCGATGTGCCCGGCGCTCGGCGGGACGGTGAACCGGTCCGGCACTGTGGAGCTCATCGCGCCGAGCATCCGTACGACAGGCGCGGCGGTCTGCCCGGGCGCCCGGTAGAGGGTCAGCCGCAGCTGGTACGACCGCAGCAGCACTCCGGCGTCGGCGTCGTCGATGCTGAACGTGTCCGTCCAGATCGTCGACCAGGGGTCGCCCTGTTCGTCGACGCTGGTCCGCTTGATGTCGGTGTCGCCGGACGCCCAGCGGCCCAGCACGTACCAGGGGGTCTGGTCGCCGCTGGTGTAGCCGCCCTGCATCTCCACCTGGATCCAGGTGCCGGCGGGGGTCTCGGCGTTCCAGGAGGCGATCAGCTCGGTCGCGTCGAAGCCGATCCGGGTCACCGGCGAGGTCCAGGTGCCGTACTCCCAGGTGCGGGTGGTGCCGGTGTGCGGGTCGGCGTACTCGATGGTGCCGGCCGGGCGGGCCAGGGTGACGCCCGCTCGCGCGCCGGGCACGACGCGGGTGCCGTCCTGGCTGCCCCGGTGCCAGTCGGCGGGGCCGGACCAGTCCTGGAAGGTGATCTGCTCGTCGTGGGCGGGGGAGGGCGGCCGGGCCGCCGTCGCGGGGGCTGCGGTGGCGAGCAGGGTGAGCGCGCTGACGCCGGCGAGGGCGGCCGCGTGCAGGCGGGGACTGGCCATGGGTGCTCCGCGGTGTCGAGAGGGGCATCGTCGCTGGTCAGTTTTCCGCTTGGAGGGAAGTTTCGCCAGATGTTCAGCAGTAGAAAATCTTTGCCGCCGCGATGGTCCACCTGGGATGGACGGGACGGCATCCAAGGCAGCGAGCAATATTGATATGACCATGTGACTGATGGTGAAGTGTGCTTCACCGAGCGGGACATCCCGCCCTCCGAGGAGGTAGTCCATGACCCTGGACAGACCCCACCCTCTCCGTCGCGTCCTGGTGCTCGCCGTCGTCACCGGGCTGGGAATCGTCACCGTCGCCGCCGGACCTGTCGCCGCCCAACCGGCACCCGACCGGACCGCCGAGCCGGCCGCCGCCGGCTACCGGGTGCTCGGGCCCCGGACCCTCGCCGAACGCAACGCGGTGGCCCGCACCGGGGCCGCAATCGACTACTCCGAACACGGCGTGCTGCACATCTCGGCCACCGCCGCCGAGGCCGCCGCCATCGGCAAGCTCGGCTTCCGGTTGGAACCGCTCGCCCCGCCGCCGAACGCCGAACGCGGCGCCGGCGAGGTGGGCACCCTCGCGTTCCCGCCCGCCGACTCCAACTACCACGACTACGCGGAACTGACCGCCGTCGTGAACCAGGTCGTCGCCGACCATCCGGCCATCGCCCGCAAGACCAGCATCGGTACGTCGTACGAGGGCCGCGACCTGATGGCCGTGAAGATCTCCGACAACGTCGGCACCGACGAGAGCGAGCCGGAGATCCTGTTCAACGCCCAGCAGCACGCCCGCGAGCACCTGACCGTCGAGATGGCGATCTACCTGCTCAACCTCTTCACCGACAGCTACGGCAGCGACTCCCGGATCACCAACCTCGTCAACGGCCGGGAGATCTGGATCGTGCCGACCGTCAACCCGGACGGCAGTGAGTACGACATCGCCACCGGCTCGTACCGGTCCTGGCGCAAGAACCGCCAGCCCAACAGCGGCTCGTCAAACGTCGGCACCGACCTCAACCGCAACTGGGGCTACAACTGGGGCTGCTGCGGCGGCTCCTCCGGGTCGACCTCGTCGGAGACCTACCGTGGCCCGTCCGCGTTCTCCGCGCCGGAGACCCAGGCGCTGCGCAACTTCGTCAACGGCCGGGTGGTCGGAGGCGTCCAGCAGATCAAGGCGAACATCGACTTCCACACGTACTCGCAGCTGGTGCTCTGGCCGTACGGCTACACCACCGCGAACACCGCCACCGGAATGAGCGCCGACCAGTACAACACCTTCGCCACCATCGGTCAGCAGATGGCGGCCACCAACAACTACACCCCGGAGCAGTCCAGCGACCTCTACATCACCGACGGGGACAGCCTCGACTGGATGTGGGCGACCCACAACATCTGGGCGTACACCTTCGAGATGTACCCCGGCTCGTCCGGCGGCGGCGGCTTCTACCCACCCGACGAGGTGATCACCGCGCAGACCACCCGCAACCGGGAGGCGGTGCTGCTGCTCAGCGAGTACGCCGACTGCCCGTACCGGGCCATCGGCAAGCAGTCGCAGTACTGCGGCGGTGGCGGCGGCACCACGGTCTGGTCGGACACCTTCGAGACCGCCACCGGCTGGACCACCAACCCGGCCGGCACCGACACCGCCACCCTCGGGGCATGGGAACGGGGCGCCGCCCAGGCCACCACGTCCTCCGGCGCGAAGCAGCTCACCCCGTACGCCGGATCCAACGACCTGGTCACCGGTCGGCTCGCCGGCTCGGCGGCGGGTGACCACGACGTCGACGGGGGCGTGACAAGCGCCCGGTCCCCGGCGGTGGCCCTGCCGTCGTCCGGCACGCTGACCCTCTCGCTGGCCTGGTACCTGGCGCACGGCTCGAACGCCTCGTCGGCCGACTACCTGCGGGTGAGCGTGGTGCACAACGGCGGCACCACAGCCCTGCTCACCCAGGCCGGCGCGGCCGCCAACCGCAACGGGAGCTGGGCGGTGGCGAACCTCAACCTCACCCCGTACGCCGGCCAGTCGGTGCGGATCCTCGTCGAGGCGGCGGACGCCTCCGGCGCCAGCCTGGTGGAGGCGGCTGTGGACAACGTCACCATCACGGCCTCCTGATCGGGTGGGGCCCCGTTCCGCCCCTGCGGGGCCCCACCACCCGCTCCCGAGACTCCGGATCCGGGACATATGCCGCCCCTACGTCCACCGCATCGATCGACGGGTTCTGATCAGCACTTGATCGATTCGGCACGTCCCGGCGGTGCGCTACCGTCTTATCGACCACTCCGCAGCGAAGCCGGTGCGAAACCGGTGCTGTCCCGCAACTGTGATGCCCCGCCCGACGGTGGGGACGAGCCAGGTCGCCTGCGGACGGGTCGCGAAACGCGCTCTCGAGGAAGGGCGCCTCGTGGGCGGGCGTACGGAAGTCCTGTCGGCGAAGCACCACACTCCTCGACCGACAGGAGGCCCCATGTCCAGACGTACCCCTCGGCTCCTCGCCGCGACCCTCGCGGTCGCCGCGCTCGCCCTCGGCGCCTGCGCCGAGAAGACCGACGACAAGCCGGCCACGGGCACCGCGGCCGCCAGCTACCCGGTCACGGTCGGCGCGCTCACCCTCGACAAGCGTCCCGAGAAGATCGTGTCGCTCTCGCCCAGCGCCACCGAGATGCTCTTCGCTATCGGCGCGGGCCCGCAGGTGAGCGCGGTGGACGACCAGTCCAACTATCCGGCCGACGCGCCCAAGACCGACCTGTCGGGCTTCCAGCCCAACGCCGAGGCGATCGCCGGCAAGAACCCCGACCTGGTGGTGCTCTCCAACGACACCAACAAGATCGTCGACCAGCTCGGCAAGCTGAAGATCCCGGTGTACCTGACCCCGGCGGCCACCACGCTTGACGACTCGTACGCGCAGATCACCGACCTGGGCAAGCTGACCGGGCACGCCGACCAGGCCGCCGACGTCGCCAGCCGGATGAAGGACGACATCGCCAAGCTGGTCAAGGACCTTCCGCAGCGCACCGAGAAGCTCACCTACTACCACGAGCTGGGCCCGGAGCTGTACAGCGCGACAAGCAAGACGTTCATCGGCTCGATCTACAGCCTGGTCGGCCTGACCAACATCGCCGACCCGGCCGACGCCGACGGCAAGAACGGCGGCTACCCGCAGCTGTCCCAGGAGGTCATCGTCAAGGCCGACCCGGACTTCGTCTTCCTGGCCGACTCCAAGTGCTGTCAGCAGAACGCCGACTCGGTCAAGGCCCGCAGCGGCTGGTCCGGCCTCACCGCCGTGAAGAACAACCAGGTGGTCACGCTTGACGACGACATCGCCTCCCGCTGGGGCCCCCGTGTCGTGGACCTGCTCCGGGTGATCATCGACGCGGTCGCCAAGGTGCCCGCGTGACCGACGTCCGTCGGTGACCGGGACACCGCCGATGGCCGCCCCGCCACCCGCCAACCCGCCGGCCGGGACGCCATCCTCGTCCCGGCCCGGCGGGCCGCCGTCCGTCGCTGGATTGCCGTCTCCTGACCGGCCCGGCGGGCTGCCCTCCGGCAGTCGGGACGCGGGGTTGCCCCCCGCCCGGTCGCGGCCCGCCGGAGTGCGCAAGCGCTGGTTGGTCGCCGGCGTCCTCGCGGTGCTCGTCGCGCTCCTCGCCGGGGTGTCGCTCGGGCCGGTCAGCCTGCCGCCGGGAAGCGTCGCCGCCGAGCTGCTCAACCTGATCCCCGGGGTGCACCTCGACAGCGGGCTGACCGAGCGCGAGATCGCCATCGTCACCGAACTGCGGCTGCCCCGGGTCGTGCTGGGCCTGCTCGTCGGCGGTCTGCTCGCCCTGGCCGGCGGCTGCTACCAGGGCGTGTTCCGCAATCCGCTGGCCGACCCGTACCTGCTCGGCGTGGCCGCCGGCGCGGGCCTCGCGGTCACCGCGGTGATCGCCCTCGGCGGCGTCGGTCGACAGGGCGCGATCTCCGGGCTGCCGTTGACCATTCCGCTTGCCGCGTTCGCCGGCTCGCTGCTCGCCGTGACGATGACCTACCTGCTCGGCGCGGCAGGCGGGCGGAGCAGGTCCCCGGCGATGCTGATCCTGGCCGGGGTCGCGGTCTCCGCGTTCCTCTCCGCCGGGCAGACGTACCTGCTCCAGCGGCACTCCGACAGCATCCAGCCGGTCTACTCCTGGCTGCTCGGCCGGCTGGCCACCGCCGGCTGGCACGACGTGCTGCTGGTGCTGCCGTACGCCGCCCTGACCACGGTGGTGGTGCTGCTGCACCGCCGCGAACTGGACGTCCTCACGGTCGGCGACGACGAGGCGAAGAGTCTCGGCCTGCACCCGCAGCGCTCCCGCTACCTGCTGATCGCCGCCGCGTCGCTGGGCACCGCCGCGGCGGTCTCCGCGACGGGGCTGATCGGCTTCGTCGGCATCATCGTGCCGCACACCGTCCGGCTGCTCGCCGGGTCGAGCTACCGGGTGATCCTGCCGCTCTCCCTGCTGTTCGGGGCCGCGTTCCTGGCCCTGACCGACGTGGTGGCCCGAACCGCCGCCGCCCCGACCGAGGTGCCCATCGGCGTGGTCACCGCCCTGCTCGGCGGCCCGTTCTTCGTCCTCGTGCTGCGTACCGCCCGACGGGCACTCCTGTGAACCCCGAGTCCGCCACCAGCCCGGCCGGCAACGCCGCGCGTCCCGCGGGCGCTGGCCCGTTGGCCGTCGAGGTGTGGGGGTTGCACGTCAGCCTGGACGGCACGCCGGTCCTCGCCGGCGTCGACCTCACAGTCGTGGCCGGCGAGTGGGTCACCGTGATCGGCCCGAACGGCGCCGGCAAATCCACACTGTTGCGCGCCGTCGGCGGCCTGCTGCCCGCGCCGCAGGCCATCACCCTGTTCGGTACGCCGAGCGCCGCGCTGCGCCGCCGCGACCGCGCCCGGGTGGTGGCGACTGTGACGCAGTCCCCGGTGGTGCCGCCCGGCATGTCGGTGCTGGACTACGTGCTGCTCGGCCGCACCCCCTACATCCCGACGCTGGGTCGGGAGTCGACAGCGGACATCGCCGCCGTGCACGAGGTGCTGGACCGCCTGGACCTGACCGGCTTCCACCGCCGCGAGCTGGCGACCCTCTCCGGGGGAGAACGACAGCGGGTCTTCCTCGCCCGCGCGCTCGCCCAGGGCGCGACGCTGCTGCTGCTCGACGAGCCGACAAGCGCGTTGGACATCGGCCACCAGCAGGAGGTCCTGGAGGTGGTCGACCAGTTGCGCCGCGCGCACGGCCTGACGGTGCTCGCCACCATGCACGACCTCTCCCTGGCCGGCGAGTACGCGGACCGGATGGTGCTGCTGGCCGACGGTCGGGTGGTGGCGACGGGAACCCCGCACGAGGTGCTCACCGAACATCTCCTCGCCACCCACTACCGGGCCAGCGTCCGGGTGATCCCGGGCACCAACGGCCCCCTGGTGGTCCCCGTCCGGCCTAGCTCCGGTCGTCACCCAGGTCGATGACCGAGAAGAGGGCGCCCTGGGGGTCGCGGAGGGCGGCGAATCGGCCGGTCGGGATGTCGCGGGGTGGCACCAGGATGGTCCCGCCCAGTTCGGCGGCGCGAGCGGCGGCGGCGTCGGCGTCGGTGACCGCGAAGTACACCGTCCAGTACGCCGGGAGATCGGCGGGGAAGTCGTCGGCGAGCGGCGGCATCATCCCGGCGACGACCCGCGCGCCGAGCCGCCACCCGGTGTACGTCATGCCGCCGACCGGCTGTTCGTCCGGCTGCCACCCGAACACCAGCTCGTAGAAGACCTTCGCCCCTTCCGGGTCGGGGGTGACCAGTTCGTTCCAGCTCATGGCTCCGGGCACGTTGAACGCCTCGGCGCCGGGCATCGCCAGTGGCTGCCAGACGCTGAACGTGGCGCCCGCCGGGTCGGCGAACACCGCCATCCGGCCCCTGTCGAAGACCTCGAACGGCGGCACCACCACCTGCCCGCCGGCCCGCTCGACCCGGCCGGCGACGAGTTCCGCGTCGTCGGTGGCGACGTACGTCGACCAGATCGGCACCTGGTCGGGTATCGCCGGCGGGCCGACACCGGCCACCGGTCGGCCGTCGAGCAGGAAGACCGTGTAACCGCCCGCCTCGGGTTCCGGTGTCACCCGTCCGGTCCAGCCGAACAGCTCGGGGTAGAAGCGCCGCGCGGCGGTCAGGTCCGGGGTGGCCAGGTCGGCCCAGCACGGCGTACCCGGCGGGACGGTGCTCACGTCAGACCCCTCTCGGCCGGCGGCCACGGGCGGCCCCCCTGCCGGAATCCTGGCACCGTCCCGCCGTCGTACGGGGCGGAAACGGACGAATCGTCAGCTGAACCGGCGACCCTCGTCCCGTCGGTACGCCCAGGCCGCGAGCGAGGCGAGAAGCACGACCCAGACGCCGAGCATGATCAGCGCCAGCGGCTCGACCCGGTAGTCGCCGACCGCCGACCACATCAGCTCGGCCGCGCCCCGGGTGGGCAGGAACGGTGCGATGGTCTCGATGAACCCGGGCGCGTCTCCCGGGGCGGAGAGCAGCCCGCCACCGAATGCGAGCGGCAGGAAGACGATCTGCGCCACCACGATCGCCGCCTTGCTGGGCAGCGAGTAGCCGATGGCCAGCCCCATCAGCGTGAACGGCACCGAGATGACGGCCACCGTGGCGGCGGTCAGCAGGAACGCCAGCGGAGTGACCCGGGCCGGGGTCAGCGTCGCGCCGATCACCACGACCGGGATCAGCGAGAGGTACGTCAGCGCGAGGCCGGCCAGCACCCGGCCCGCGAAGCGAGGCGTGGGCCCGGCCGGCAGAGTCCGCGTGTACGGGCTCCACGGCTGGTCGCGATCCTCGGCGACACCGGCGCCGTACTGGAAGATGTTGGCGCTCATCACCGAGAAGGTGATCATCGAAGCGGTGGCGAAGGTGGCGCCGACCGCGTCGTCGCCGATGAACGGCACCACGAAGAAGATCATGGCGGCGGCGGGGAAGAAGGCGCTGCCGACGACTGCCACCGGGATCCGGATGATCTCCAGTAGCTGGTAGCGGGCGTGGACCAGGGCGAGCTGCACGGTACGCCTCCTCAGAGGGTGGTGGGTCGACCGCCGGCAGCGGCGGTGGGCTGGTCGTCGGCGGCGGTCGGGTCTCCGGCACCGGTCTGGCTGGGTGCGCTGGCCGGGGCCACGCTGCCGACCCGCTCTCCGGTGCTCGGCCGGTCGCCGCTGGTGATGGCGAGGAACGCCTCCTCCAGCGAGGTGGGCCGCACCTCCAGGTCGGTGAAGGCCGCTCGGGAGTTGACAAGCGCGCGGATCAGCTCGTCGGCGTCGGTGGTGAGCAGGTGCAGTCGCCCGTCGACGCGTTCGGCGCGGACGACACCGGGCAGATCGGGCAGCTCGTCGGCGACCAGGCTGACCCGTCGTACGCCGACGATGCCGCGGATGGCCTCGACTGTGTCGTCGGCGAGCACCCGGCCCTGCCCGATCACCACCACGCGGTGGGCCAGCGCCTCCACCTCCTCCAGGTAGTGACTGCTCAGGAGGACCGTGCCGCCGTCGTCGTGAAACGCGCGGATCGCGTCCCACAGGGTGTGCCGGGCGGCGACGTCCAGGCCGGTGGTCGGCTCGTCGAGCAGCACGAGCCGGGGTCGGCCGGCGAAGGCCAGCGCCACGGCCAGCCGGCGACGCTGGCCGCCGGACAGCCCGCCGGTCTGCCGCCGGGCGAGGTCGCCGAGGCCGAAGCGGTCGAGCAGTTCGCCCCGGGGCACCGGGTCGGTGTAGTGCGCGGAGACGAAGTCGACGACCTCGCCCACGCGTAGCGTGCCCGGCAGGCTGGTCTCCTGGGGGGTGACGCCGATCTGCCGGCGGGACGCCGGATCGCGGGGATCGCCACCGAACAGTTCGACCCGGCCCGAGCTGGGCCGACGCAGGCCGACCAGCAGGTTCATCAGGGTGCTCTTGCCGGCGCCGTTGGGGCCGAGCAGGCCGACCAGTTCGCCGGCCCGGACCTCCAGGTCGACGCGGTCGAGCGCGAGGACATCGCCGTACCGGCGGCTGGCCTGGTCGGCGCGGGCGAGGATCATGACTGCTCCTTCGACGGGGTGGGGCCGAGCTGGGCGGGATCGAGCAGTGCGCGGATGGCTTCGGTGTACTCCTCGAACGCCAGCCGACCCCGCCGGCTGAGGCGGATCAGAGTGGTCGGGGTGCGTCCGCGGTGGGTCTTGCTGATCTCGACGTACCCCGCGTCCTCGAGCTTGCGAAGGTGGACGGAGAGGTTGCCGGCGGTCATCGCGAGCAGTTCCTGGAGGCGCGGGAAGGTGATCCGGTCCCCGTCGGCGAGCGCGGAGAGCGCGGCGACCACCCGCAGTCGCGCCTGGGCGTGGATGACCGGATCGAGGTCGGTCATGGCCGGTGTCGCTGTCGCAGTCGGGACATCGTTCCGGCGACCAGGATCCCGCCGCTGCCGGCCACCGCGACGACAAGCGCGTGCCAGCCCGGCCCGGCGATCGCACCCACCACGTTGATCACGCTGATCCAGACGCCCAGCCGGAACAGGTTCCGGTCCAGCCAGATCGCGCCGCCGGCCATCTGCAGCGCGCCTGTCAACCCGACGGCGGTGGCCGACCAGAGCAGGGCCGCCAGATCGTGCGGCAGGTGATCCGACACCCGGCCGACCCCCACGTACACGCTCACCGAGCCCAGGGCCCAGGCGAACCCGTACCAGCGGCCGCGCCGGGCCGAGTCTCCGGTCACCTGGCCGTACGCCCGCGCGCCGGCGATCGCCTGGACCACCGAAGCGGCCGCCAGCAGGACGAAGAGGACGGTCAGGGGCAGCCAGTCGGGCAGTCGCACCAGCACCCGACCGTCCGGGGAGAAGCGCAGGAAGAACAGCCCGAAGCCGACCAGCCAGGCCATCCCCCACGGCCAGTAGAGCAGCCGGGCATCGGGCTCCAACCGGGAAGCGGTGGCGGCCTGCTGGTCACGGATCAGCCGGAGCGCCGTCGCGGCGTCGGCGGGGGGTCGATCATCGTCCTGTTCCACGCAAACAACTTTACGGCGCAAAGTAGAAGTCATGTGCCCCGCTCGGGTGGCGGTTACCCGACAGCGGCGCGCAATGCCTACGGTGAGAACCGTCAGCGGCTGACCCGTCGCACAGGACACAGAGGAGGGCCGGTGTCGAGCCCGAGCAGTGCGCTGGAGGCCCAGCCGTCGAGCGCCGCACCCTCCGGCGAGCGCACGGCCGGCAACTGAGCCGATGGCAAACATCAGTTACCCGGCGTGGCTGACCACCCTCGTCGAGCCGGACGAACAGGTGCTCGCCGTCGCGAAGGCGGAGATCGCCCAGGGCATCCCTCCGGCCGACCCGCCGGCTGTCGACCGGCCGGCCGACCCGCCGGCTGCCGACCGCCCGGCCTCGTCCCGCGCTGCCGGGATCGTCTGCGGGGTGCTGCTCAACCTGCTCGTGCCGCTGCTCTCCTTCCCCAGGGGCGACCGGATAGTCGACCGCGTGATCTTCGGGGTCGCCGGCCGGGGCGCCCCCGGCTCGGCCGCCTCCACGCTGCGGCACGCCCGGCGGCCGGTGCCTCCGGTGACCGCACTGGAGGACACCATCCTCGCGGTCACCGACCGGCGGCTGCTCGTCTGCGCGTCCGGGCCGGTGAAACTCTGGTCGAGCAGGGCCGACGACGAGCGGGCAGCGGCCGAAACCCGGATCGTCTGGTCGGTGCCCCGGCCCGCGGTGGCCGACGCCCGCGTGGGTTGGTACCGCCTCAACCCGAAGCGGCTCCGGATCGAGTTCAGCGACGGCTCGTGGCTGGCGTTCACGGTGCCGATCGCCGAGCCCGGCACGCCGCTGCGCGAGATCGCCGCCGCACTCACCGCCCGCTGACCCGCCGGACACCCCGAGCACCGGCGAACAGGCCGCAGCCTGTGCCAGCGCAGCCTGCGACCAGCGCAGCCTGTGCCAGCGCAGCCTGTGCCAGCGCAGCCTGCGACCAGCGCAGCCTGTGCCAGCGCAGCCTGCGACCAGCGCAGCCTGCGACCAGCGCAGCTTGTGGCAGCGCTGGCAGTGTGGTCTACAGCGGCGCCGACTCCAGTGGCGCGGCCTGCGACGGCGTCTGCGGCGGCGCGGGCAGCAGTGGAGCGGGCAGCAGTGGCGCGGGCAGCGGTTCGCGGTGCAGCACGGAGAGGCGGGACACCGCGCGGGTGAGCACCACGTACAGCCGGTGCAGCCCGCGCGGCTCGGCCGCGACGATAGCGGCCGGCTCGACCACCACCACATGGTCGTACTCCAGGCCCTTCACCAGCGTCGCCGGCACCACTGTGACCCGCTCCGCGGCGGCGACGTCGTCGGCGGTCGCGGTGGCGACGCCCGCGGCGGCCAGCGCCGCGCGCAGCCCGTCGACGGCGTCGTCCGTGGCGATCACGCCGACCGAACCGTCGTGCGCCAGCGCCGCGCGCACCTCGGCCACCGTCGCGACGGTCAGATCCGCCACGGTACGCACATCCAGGCCGCCGTCGTGACGCAGCGACTCGGCCGGCGGTACGTCCACCGCGAGCGCCGGCAGCAGCAGGTTGGCGAACGCGACCACCGCCGCGGGTACCCGGAAGCCGATCGTCAGCGGAACCACCACGGCGTCCGGCTTGCCCAGATGGGTCAGGGATTCCCGCCAGTCGGTCGCCGCCCACGGCGCGGTGCCCTGCGCGAGGTCACCGAGCAGCGTGACCGAACCGTGCTCACTGCGGCGGGCGATGGCCCGACACTGCATGGGAGAAAGATCCTGCGCCTCGTCCACCACCACGTGCCCGAAGCCGGAGGGGCGTTCCAGCAGGCCTGCGGCCTCGTCGACAAGCACCGCGTCGGCGGCGGTCCAGCGGGCGGCCTTCGGCGTACGGGGCGGTTTCGCCCAGACCAGCAACGCCTGCTCGGCGTCACTGAGCAACCCGTCCGCAGCGGCGGCGAGTCGGGCCGGGTCGGACAGCAGGCTGTGCACAAGCCCTTCCGGGGTGAGCGCCGGCCAGACCGCGTCGAGGAGGTCCAGCACGGGCCGGCACCGGCTCATCCGGCGCAGCCACGCGTCGCCGGGCGACTCCGCTCGCCGTGCCTCGGCCTGCCGTTGCAGCAGACTCACCACGCGTGCCCGGACCCGCTCCCGGCCGGTGCCGTACGGCAGCCCTTCCCGGCGGGTCTCCTCGACGATCCGGTGCAGCGGCTCCAGCCCGATCCGCCACCGGAACGAACCGTCCGACACGGTGATCGATTCGGTAGGCGTACCGATCTGTGTCTGCACCGCGCGCCGCAGCACGCTCGCCATCCGTACGTCGTGCTTGAGCGCGGCGACGGCGGGCGCCTCCACCGCCCGCACCGGCACCCGCGAGATCAACTCCTCGACGGTGGCCTGCTCGACCTCGACCTCGCCGAGCGCCGGCAGCACCGCAGCGATGTACGACAGAAAAGCCCGGTTCGGGCCCACGATCAGCACACCCGCCCGCCGCAGCCGCTCCCGGTGCAGATAGAGCAGGTACGCGGCCCGGTGCAGGCCGACCGCCGTCTTTCCGGTGCCCGGCGCCCCCTGCACGCAGATCGAGTCGGCCAGATCGGCCCGTACCAGCTCATCCTGCTCCGGCTGGATCGTGGCGACGATGTCCCGCATCGGCCCGACGCGCGGTCGCTCGATCTCGGCGGTGAGAATCCGGCTGGTCGTGCCCAACTCCTCGCCCCGGTCCAGCCGCTCATCCTCGAAGCTGGTCAAGACCCCGTTGCTGAACCCGAAACGTCGGCGGACCGCCAGGCCCTGCGGATCGCGCGCACTGGCCCGGTAGAACGACCGGGAAACCGGCGCCCGCCAGTCCAGCACCAGCGGCTCGCCATGCTCGTCGGTGACATGCCGCCGCCCCACGTGATACCGCCGACCGTCATGCTCGCCGCTGCCGCTGCCGCTGCCGCTGCCGCTGCCGCTGCCGCTGCCGCTGCCGCTGCCGCTGCCGCTGCCGCTGCCGCTGCTGGCGCCTTCGCTGCCGCCGCTGCTGCTGGCGCCTTGGGTGCCCGTGCCGCTGCCGCTGGCGCCTTGGGTGCCTGTGCCGCTGCTGCTGCCGCCTTCGGTGCTGCCGCTGCCGCCGGCTTCGGTGCTGCCGCTGCCGCTGCTGGCGCCTTCGCTGCCGCCGCTGCTGCTGGTGTTGGCCGTGCCGGCGTTGCTGCTGGTGGTGGCCGCGGCGTTGCTGGTCGTGGGCGCGCTGGTCGTGGGCGCGCTGGCCGCTTCCTCGTCGTGGGAGGTTCCCGCGAAGTCGAGGCGGCCGAAGAACAGTGGCGTGGTGGGGTCGTCCGCCAGTTCGACCACGCGGCGGGCCAGCGTACGGCCGAGCATTTCCGCCGCGTAGGGGTCGCCAGCAACCTGATCACCGGTTGAGAAGAGGGCTTCGGCCCGCTCCCGCATCCGGCGGAGCGCCGCGCGCGAGGTGGCCAGGTGGGCGCGTTCGGCGACCAGATCCGTGTCGAGATGAGCGTCCAGGTCAGGTGCGGGCATGCTGACGGTCCCATCGTTCACATCTGCTGCGCGCTCGCGTATCCGGTGGCGGATGGCCGCCCACCCGGCGCGGCGACGTCCGTTCCGGTGCAGCTCACCTCGGCCGTCAAGCGGGCTGCAACGCTACGCCCTCACGGCGGCCCTTTCCACCGAATTACCGACCAGATCACCCGTGAGTGCTGGCGTGGCGTTTGACGACGTACCGCCGAGCGGGCCGTTCTGCATCGTGTGCGGGCCCGCAGCCGGCGCTGGGTGGGGCAGATCAGCGCAGGACAAGGCCGGGTCGTGCAGCAGGACCGGCCGAGCAGGCAGGGCAGGCAGGGCAGGCGGCGTCGGGCAGGGTCGGGCCGGTGGGGCAGGGTCGGGCCGGTGGGGCAGGCCGGGTCGGGCAGCCAGGGCCGGCCGGGCAGCCAGGGCCGGCCGGGCAGCCAGGGCCGGCCGGGCAGCCAGGGCCGGCCGAGCAGCCAAGGCAGCCAGGCAGGGCAGGCAGCGCCGGTGGGGCAGGCGGCGCCGGCCGAGCAGCCAGGGCAGCGCAGGCAGGCAGGGCAGCGCAGGCAGCGCAGGCAGGCAGGGCAGCGCAGGCAGCGCAGGCAGGCAGGGCAGCGCAGGCAGGCAGGGCAGCGCAGGCAGGGCGGGCAGGGTCGGCCGTGCAGGGACGTTGTGGGAGGGCCAGGTGGGCCGGCCGGTGCGTCGGGGCTGGCGTGGCGATCCGGTCGTTGGGCTCGGCCGGTTCGCGATGGGTGAACCTCGCGGAACTCAGCACCGCCTGTGGTAGAGGTTGCGACGTGGAGCGCGGAGCGGGTCGATCCAGTCCGGCGGGAGGAATTCGGGCTGGCCGTCCGCCGCAATGCGGACTGTCCAGTCGCCCCGGTGGAGGAGGCGGTGATGGTGGCCGCAGAGCAGGACCGCGTTGCCCAGCGTCGTGGCACCGCCGTCGGCCCAGTGGCGGACGTGGTGGCCGTCGCACCAACGCGATGGCTGGTCGCATCCGGGGAAGGCGCACCCACCGTCGCGCAGCACCAACGCGCGCCGCAGGGGACCGGTGAAGAGTCGGCGCTGACGCCCGACGTCAAGGATCTGGCTGTTGCCGCCCAACACGGCCGGCAGCACGGCGGAGTCGCAGGCCAGGCGCCGGACCGCACCGGGTGTGAGAGGCGCACCGGTCTCCAGGGTGCCTACGCCCACGCCGTTGACCAGCGCGTCGAGCGACATCGTGACCACGAGTTGCGGCCGGTCTCCGCCGTTGTCGGGTAGGTGACCGGTGCGCAGTGCCAGCCGGCAGACCTCGCCGAGCGCGTCCGCCCTGCGTTGGCCGGGACTGCGCTCGTCGTGCTCGCCGGCCGGGGCGCAGAGTGGATCGATGGCCTCGCGCAGCAGGCTCGCGGTCTCGGTGTCGAGGTTTCCGCTGAGGCGTACCTGCCCGTCCCTGGGCTCGGAGAGGGTGACGTGCCGGCGAGTCTCGGCCCGCTCGGTGGCCCGGTCGAGGGCGGCCAGCTCTGCCTGGTCGGCCACCTCGGGGGCGACGTGCGTGAGGACGCGCTCCCCGAGACGACTCAGGATGGTCGGGTCGAAGCGGTCGGCCCAGGAGATCAGCAGCTCGGTGGCCTTCTCTGCCACCTCGGGCCCGGCCTCGACCGGCAGGGCCGCGACCGCCTCCGCCACCACCCGGCCCTGCTCCACGGTGAGGCTGCCGTCGAGCACGGCGTCGCGCACCGGTGGTGGGGCGGCGTCGATGGTGGCGGCGAGCTGGACCATCTGCCGGGCCGACCGGCCGGAGAGCCGCAGCCGCTCCCGCAACCAGGCGGCGGTGGACGACGCTCCCTGGGCGACGGCGAGACCACGCGCGTCCAGCTCGCGCACCAGAGCGAGCTGGACGGCCGCCAGACGCTGCGCCGCCATGTGCGCCGCGTCGAGCGACGCGAGCAGATCACCGTCGGGGAGGGCCCACAACGCGGCGTCGGCGCAGTCGTCGACGGCACCCGCCGCCTGCGCCAACGCCCTCAACATGAGACGACAATAGAACAGGTGTACGACACTTTCGATCGAAGAACACGACCGCGCGGCCCGCGATCCGACAAGCCGGCGAGCAGCTGCAGTGTGCACCCGAGGAGCCCGACCAAGCGGGCCTGCGATCCGACAAGCCGACAAGCCGACAAGGTGGCGACGGCTGCAGGCGCACCTGGGGGGCCTGACTGAGCGGCCCAGCGATCGGACAAGCCGGCGGGATGGCGAGCAGTGGCAGTACGCAACCGAGGAGGTCGACCGCGCGGCTCCGTCATCCGGCAGTGCGGCGAGGTTGTGCGCGGCGGCAGCGGGCGCCCTTCCTCCGTCGCGCAGGCCCCCCAGTGGGTCGAGGGCGCCGCGTGATGCTGCGGCCGGCCAACTCGAGGGCCGATGGCGGGTCGAGTGGCTGGCCGGGATCATGGGGTTATGACCGAGGCCCGTCCCGAGCCGCGTCGGATGGTCAGTGACCCGCAGGTCATGCGGGCGTTGGCTCATCCGGCCCGGATCGCGATCATGGAATATCTGAACAGCCGCGAGGGTGGCGGCACCGCCACCGAGTGCGCGGAGATCGTCGGACTGTCGCCTAGCGCGACCAGTTACCACCTGCGGGCGCTGGCGAAGTTCGGCCTGGTGGAGCAGGCGCCTAGCCGGGGGGACGCTCGGGAGCGGGTGTGGCGCACGACGAGCTCAAGCCTGATGGTCGACGCGGGTCATCAGGCCGGGCGCGATGCGCGGGCCGCGGAGCAGGCCGTGGTGGAGGCGCATGCCGTGCTGGCCATGGAACGGACCCGGGACTGGTCGCGTCGCGCCGGGGATGAACCCGCCGAGTGGTACGACGCGGTGATGTTCAACGAGGCGATGCTGGTGCTCACGGCCGAGGAACTCGTGAGGCTCAACGAGGCCGTCACGGCGCTGCTCAGGCCGTACCAAGCTCGACGCCGAGCCGACCCGCCGGCGGGCGCTCGCGCCGTGGCGGTGCAGTACCGGGCGGTGCCGCTGGCGTAGCCGGGGGTTGTGTCGATCAGTTGTGAAGGATTATTTTCGAAGTATGTCCTTCACAACTGAGACATCGCGCTGGCCGGACGTGTGGCTCGCCAGCGCGGCTCGTGGCACCACGATCTGTGGCGACTTCCTCGCCGCCACCGCGCTCGCGCTGGCTCTGCAGGGCGCCGGTGCCGGAGGATTGGCCGTCTCAGGGCTGCTGCTCGCGGCCACTCTGCCCCTGGTGGTGCTGGCCCCGCTGGCTGGACGGCTCGCCGATCGGGTGGACAGTCGTACCCTGCTGGTGACCATCGGGTTGGCGCAGACCGTGATCTGCCTGCTGCTCGCCGTCGCCGACGAACCGGTCCTGGTCGTGGTCCTCGTCGCGCTGCTCGCCTGCGGCCTCGCGGTCACCCAGCCCTGCCTGGCGGCGTTGCTCCCGGAGATGGTCCGCCCGGCCGACCTGCCCCGCGCCAGCGCGATCAGCCAGACCGCTGTCTCCCTCGGCGCGCTCGGTGGCCCGGTGCTGGCCGGGCTGCTGGTGGGGCAGTTCGGCACCCGCGTACCGCTGCTGGTCGACGCCGCGACCTACCTGGCGCTCGTGGTCGCGGGCCTGCTGCTGCGGACCCGGCGCGGCGGCCGACGGCCCGTCGCCGACCAGACCGGCCGTGCCGACCATGCGGGCGGTAGGGATGAGGCGGGCGGTGCGGGCCAGGCGGGCGGTGTAGAACGGGCGGGGCAGGCAGATGAGGCCGGCCAGGCGGATCAGGCGGGCCAGGCGGAGCAGGTCCCGGCGGGAGGCCAGGGCCGCGCGGGGGGTTCGGGCAGCGGGGACAGCCCGGGTGGTACGGGCCAGAGCTGGCGGCTTCGCCGGGATCCGCTGATGCTTGTCATGGTGGTCAGCACCGCCGTGGTGATCGCGGCGATCGGCGGCATCAACGTGATCGAGGTCTTCTTCATCCGGGAGACGCTGAACGGGTCCGCAACCACCTATGGCCTCGTCGGTGCCGCCTGGATGGCTGGGATGTTGCCCGGCGGCTGGCTGGCGGCGCGGCTGGCGCGCCGGCTCGACGACGACGGCGCGCTGGTCCGTGGGGTGCTGATCACACTCGCCGGGTGCAGCCTGATGGTGCTGCTGGCCGCGCTGGTGCCGGCAGCGAGCCTGCTGGTGCCGCTCTGGCTGGTCGGCGGCGCGGCCAACGGCGCGGACAACGTCTTCGCCAACCTTCTCACCGCGCGCCGGGTGCCGGAGGCGATGCGCGCCCGCGCGTACGCCAGTTACGGCGCGGCCGTGCAGGGCGGCTCGATGGGCGGCTACCTCATCGGCGGCGCACTGCTCACCGGTGTCGCGCCCCGGCCGCTGATCGCGGCCGCCGGGGCCGCCGGGCTCCTGGTGGTGCTGGTCTTCGTGCCGGTCGTCGTCCGGGCGACTGCAGGCGTGCGGTCGGCCACCGATACGGGTCGGTGTGACCGCGTGCTGTCGGCCACCGACGCGGGCCGGGGCGACCGCGCGCCGGCGGCCACCGACGTGGGCCAGGGCGACCGCGCGCCGGCGGCCGGACCGGTACTCCTGAAGACGGCCGGCCCCGAGCGCGAGGGAGCGACGGGACCCGAGGTCTAGCGACCGGGTGCGGCGGATGCGGGGTTGGCCACTCCCGGCCGGCCCGCCGAGCCGGGGCCCGAGGCCGGGGATACGGTCGGGTCATGGCTGAGCGCATCGCACGCCCGCGGGTCGGGCACATCCAGTTCCTGAACTGTCTGCCCATCTACTGGGGTCTGATGCGCTCGGGCACCCTGCTCGACGTGGACCTGCACAAGGACTCGCCGGATCGGTTGAGTGCGGCGCTGGTCGCCGGCGACCTCGACATCGGCCCGATCACGCTGATGGAGTACCTGAAGCACACCGACGAGCTGCTTCTCCTGCCGGATCTGGCGGTGGGCAGCGACGGGCCGGTGCTGTCGGTCAACATGGTCTCCACCCGGCCCCTCGCCGAGCTGGACGGCGCGCGGGTGGCGCTCGGCTCGACCTCGCGGACCGGGGTGATGCTCGCGCAGTTGCTGCTCGCCGAGCGGTACGACGTGCGGCCCGACTACTTCCGCTGTCCTCCGGATCTGACCCAGATGCTGCTGGAAGCCGACGCGGGGGTGTTGATCGGGGACGTGGCGCTCCGGGCGTACCACGAGGCGCCGCTGCGGGGGCTCACCGTGACCGACCTCGGTCAGGCGTGGCGGGAATGGAGCGGCCTGCCGATGGTCTTCGCCGTCTGGGCGGTCCGCCGCGACTTCGCCGCCGCACACCCTGGCCTGGTCAAGGAGGTGCACGAGGCGTTCCTGCGCTCGCGCGACCTCTGCCTCTCGGAGCTGGACCAGGTCGCCGAGGCGGCCGCGCGCTGGGAGGCGTTCGATGCCTCCACGCTGGCCACGTACTTCCGGACCCTGGACTTCTCGCTCGGCGAGCGGCAGGTCGCCGGGCTGCGCGAGTTCGCCCGGCGGGTCGCCGCGCTCGGCGAGGTCCCGGCGCTGCCGGACGGTGGCCCGGAGTTCTTCGCCGGCTGACCCGCCGACCCGGGCCGCCCGCCGGGCCGAGCCGGGCCGCCCGCCGGGCCGAGCCGAGCCGAGCGCCCGCCGGGCCGAGCTGACCCGCCCTGCCCTGGCGGGCGAGGGCGGTCAGGCGCCGGGGCGCAGCAGGGCCTCGGTGATCTTTTCGCAGTTCTTCATGCCGTAGTCGTAGCCCATGCCGATCGGGTACTTGACCATCACGCCCATCGTCCAGGTGTCGCCGATGGCCAGGCAGTTGATGTGCATCTCCTGCTCCCTGGTCCGGTCGATCCACCCGTTCTTGATGGCGATCTTCTTCTGCTCAGCAGCCGGGAACGCCTTGCGGATGCCGAAGTCACCGGCGCCGCGAACCAGCTTCATCTCGTTGAGCAGCCACTTGGTCCACTTCGGGCCGGCGGCGGTGCCGGTGGCGATGCAGTTGCCCAGCCGCGCGGTGTCGCGGGGGGAGAGCGCCGTGCGGCTCCACCCGCCGTCGGGGGCGACGCTGCTGTCGGTCAACTTGCACATGGAGATCAGTCGCTTGATCGAGGCGTCCCGGCCGACCTCGTTGTAGAACTGTTCGGCCCGGGTGTTGTCGCTGTCCCGGATGATCCGGGTGGCGTCGGCGAGCTTCGCGTCGCTCGGTGTCCGCCCGGCGTCGGCGGAGCGGCGCAGGTAGTCGGCGACGATCCAGGACTTGATCATCGAGGCGGTGGTGCTGGTCTCGCCCATGTTCTTCGAACCGATGATCTTTCCGGTCCGCCGGTCGAGCACGCTCCAGGAGTACCAACCCTGGATGTCGAGTTTGAGGTCCTTGGCCTGGAAGGGCAGCGGCGCCAGCGAGGGGCTGGGGCTCGGCGACGGCGGGGACGGCTGCCGGGCGCTGCGGTCGGTGGCCGCGCCGGTCTGCCGGTCGCTTGTCGTCGCCTCGGAGTCACCCCACTGGGCGGCCGCGGACGACTCGAACGGTGACCCGGGCAGGAGGCGCAGCGACACCAGCACCAGCCCGATGAGGATGACCGCGACAGCGATCAGGCGCAGCGGTGAGGTCTCGCCCGCACCGCGCCGGGCGGCCCGCCGGTTGCCGGCCATCAGAGCTTCCCGACCGGCTGCTGCGGCACCTTGAGCGCGGCGCCCGGCTGCGGGGTGACCAGTTGGGTGGCCACGCTGGCACAGACCTGCGCGCCGTAGTCCAGACCGCTCTTGATCGGGTAGCGGAGCATCACCGCGAGGCTCCACTTGCCGGTGACGGCGAGGCAGTTGACGTGCCAGTTTCCGTCGCCGGCGATCGGCGTCCAGCCGTTCTTGATGCTGACCGGTCCCTGCGCGGTGATCGACTTCGGCAGGCCGTCGATGATCCCCCAGTGCCCACCGCCGTAGGAGGGCTTCTGGTCCTTCTTGGCGGTGGTGCCGCGAACCTTGCTCATCTGGTCCAGTACCCACTTGGTCCACTTCGGCCCGGCGGCCTTGCCGTCGGCGATGCAGTCGCCGAGCCGGACGGCGTCCCGGGGGGACATCCGGGTGAAGCTCCAGTAGCCGGTGTAGGGCTCGGTGTTGCCGCGCTTGGTGTCAGTGAGGCCGCAGATCTTGATCGCCCGCTGGATCACCGGGTCGGGGATGCTGCTCTTGGACGCCCGGTAAGACCCACCCGCGGCGGCGTAGACCCTGTTCGCCGCCGTGTCGTCGCTGTTGATGATGGCCACTCGGGCCGCCTCCTTCAGCGGGGCGGGCGGCTCCCTGTCCTTGAGCTGACGCAGGTAGTCGGAGACGATCCACGCCTTGATCATCGACTCGGTGGAGCTGGTCGCGGCCATGTTCGCCGACCCGGAGATCTTGCCGGTCTGGCGGTCCATCAGGGCCCACGAGAAGAACTGACCCTTAAAGGCCACCGACACCCGCCCGGCGGCCAGCGTGGGTGGTGGCGGCGGGGTGGGTGCGGGCGCGGCGACGCTGCTGCTGGCGGCACCGCCGCCACCGCCACCGCCGCTGTCGTCGGCGGCGAGCTTGGCGTACGCGGTGGGGACCAGCAGGACGCCACCGAGGAGGACCGCCACGACGGCGAGCACCATGGTCACGCGAGGTCGCATGAGTTGGGTGAGCTCCAGATGTCAGGGCCGGGGGGCCGGCTTCGTTGTCCGGGGCGACCGGTGCGTGCGCCGAGGCCGGGGGGAGATGGCCTCTGTGGAGACGGCGGGTGGGCAGCCGATCGTGTGACCGGCAGAAGTCTACGTCCGAGCGGGCCGGGTGCCAGGGTTCGACACCACCCAACGTGCGATATGGGGACAAAATCCGGTCGGTATGCGGCTTCTAGGGGGTTTCATCTTTTGCCGGTGACCCAAGTCATAGGCGATTGAGTTGCGCTGCGTGGTCGGGAAATGCCCAGGAGTGACGGAACGTGACTCGGGTTTCCTGTTACACCCCCTAGTGCATCGGGGCGCAAGCTGTAACACTTGTCCTCATGTATGGCAACGACTTCTCCGCCCCTGGCGACGCGCCGGACCACGCGCCGGACGACGCGCCCGGCGCCGGCCTGCTCGGCGAGGTCGAGGCGGCCGAGGCGGAGCTGCGTGCCGCCGCCGCCCGCCAGCGCCGCGGCGGCCCCGCACCTGACGAAGACCTGGCGGCGTACTTCACCGAGGTGGTGGACGCCGAGCAGAAGATCGAGCCGCGCGACTGGATGCCCGAGGCGTACCGCCGGACGTTGATCCGGCAGATCGCCCAGCACGCCCACTCCGAGATCATCGGCATGCAGCCGGAGGGCAACTGGATCAGCCGGGCGCCCTCGCTCAAGCGCAAGGCGATCCTGCTCGCCAAGGTCCAGGACGAGGCGGGCCACGGCCTCTACCTCTACGCCGCCGCCGAGACCCTCGGCATCAGCCGCGACGAACTGGTCCAGCTGCTGCTCGACGGCAGGCAGAAGTACAGCTCGATCTTCAACTACCCCACTCTGAGCTGGGCCGACGTGGGCGCGATCGGATGGCTGGTGGACGGCGCGGCGATCGTCAACCAGGTGCCGCTGTGCCGCTGCTCCTACGGCCCGTACGCGCGGGCGATGATCCGCGTCTGCAAGGAGGAGTCGTTCCACCAGCGCCAGGGTTACGAGATCCTGCACACCCTTGCGCACGGCACCCCGGAGCAGCTGGCCATGGCGCAGGACGCGGTGGACCGCTGGTGGTACCCGTCGTTGGCCATGTTCGGCCCGCCGGACGGCGACTCCACCCACTCCGCCCAGTCGATGGCCTGGAAGATCAAGCGCTTCTCCAACGACGACCTGCGTCAACGCTTCGTCGACATGTGCGTCCAGCAGGCGGAGGTCCTCGGGCTGCGCATCCCCGATGACGACCTGCGCTGGAACGAGGAGCGGCAGGCGTACGACTACACCCAGCCGGACTACGACGAGCTGATGCAGGTGATCAAGGGCAACGGGCCGTGCAACCGGGAGCGGATGGCCCACCGCCGGGCCGCCCACGCCGACGGCGCGTGGGTACGCGAGGCCGCCGCGGCGTACGCCGCCAAGCGGGCGGACAAGAGGGAGAAGGTGGCCGCGTGAGCAACGAGCACTCGCCTCTGTGGGAGGTCTTCGTGCGGGCGCGACGGGGGCTGTCGCACACGCACGTCGGCAGCCTGCACGCCCCGGACGCCGAGCTGGCCCTGCGTAACGCCCGCGACCTCTACACCCGCCGGCAGGAGGGCGTGTCGATCTGGGTGGTGCCGGCGGGCGCGATCACCGCGTCCAGCCCGGACGAGAAGGACTCCTTCTTCGACCCGGCCGCCGACAAGGTCTACCGCCACCCCACCTTCTACGAGGTGCCGGACGGGGTGGCGCACCTGTGAGCGAGCGGAGCGAGCGAACCAGCCAGCCCAGCAGCGGGGCGCTCCGCGCCGCCGCCGAGCGAAGCGAGATGGTGGCGTGAACGGGCCGTTCGGCTTCGCCCTGGCCCTCGGTGACGACGCGCTGGTCGCCGCGCAGCGGCTCGCCGAGTGGACGACCCGCGCGCCGGAGATGGAAGAGGACATCGCGCTCGCCAACATCGCCCTCGACCAGCTCGGTGCGGCCCGCCTGCTGCTGTCGTACGCGGGTGAACTGGAGGCGGCAGGTCGGGACGAGGACGCGCTGGCGTACCTGCGTGACGACCGCGAGTTTCGCAACGTGCTGCTGGTCGAGCTGCCCAACGGCGACTTCGCGGTGACCATGGCGAAGCTGTTCTTCCTGGCGGCGTACCAGTTGCCGCTCTACACCGCGCTCGCGTCGTGCGCCGACGAGCGGCTGGCCGCCATCGGCGCGAAGGCGCGCAAGGAGTCGGCGTACCACCTGGACCACGGCGCGCTGTGGGTCAAGCGGCTCGGCGACGGCACCGAGGAGTCGCACCGCCGGATGCAGGAGGCCGTGGACCACGTCTGGCCGTACACCCACGAGTTCTTCGCCGCGGACCCGGCGGCGCCTGTCGACCCGGCGGGCCTGCGACAGGCTTTCGACGAGACCGTCGGCCCGGTGCTGGCCGAGGCCACGCTCACCCGGCCGGAGCGCGGCTGGGCGCCGACGGGCGGGCGGGCCGGCGTGCACACCGAGCACCTGTCCTACCTGCTTGCCGAGATGCAGGTGCTGCACCGCGCCCACCCCGGGGCGAAGTGGTGACCGACGCGCGAACGGCGGCGGCGAGCGTGGTGGACCCGGAGATCCGGGTGATCACCATCGACGAGCTGGGGATCCTGCGCGCCGTCGAGGAGGACGGGGCCAGTGGGCGGGTCACCGTGACCATCACGCCGACGTACACGGGTTGCCCCGCCATGGACGTGATCCGGGCCGACGTCCGGCGTGCGCTGGCCGTAGCCGGCTATCCGGACACCGAGGTGCGGACGGTCTACACCCCACCGTGGAGCACCGACTGGATCTCCGACACCGGGCGGGCCAAGTTGGCCGCCGCCGGGATCGCCCCGCCGGCCCCGGCGTCCGCACCGGGCGTGGTGGCATTGACCCTCGCGGTCCGTTGCCCGCTCTGCGGCTCGCCGGACACCGAGCAGGTCAGCCGGTTCGGCTCGACCGCCTGTAAGGCGCTGTGGCGCTGCCGTTCCTGCTCCGAACCCTTCGACCACCTGAAGGCGCTGTGACTGTCACCATCTCCCGGCCGGTCCGCCGCCGGCCGGCCTTCCACCCGCTGCCGGTAGACGCCGTCGACCGGCTCACCGACGACTCGGTCGCGGTCACCTTCGCCGTAGGAGAGGAGTTGCGGGAGGCGTTCGCGTTCCGCGCCGGTCAGCACCTCACCGTCCGGCGGGTGACCGACGACGGCGACGACGTACGCCGGTCGTACTCCATCTGCTCCACCCCGGACGACCTGGCCCGGCGCGGCCGGCTGCGGATCGGGGTGCGGGAGATCCCCGGCGGCGCGTTCTCGGCGTTCGCCTGCGGCGCGCTGCGCCGCGGCGACACCGTCGAGGTGATGACGCCGCTGGGCACCTTCACCACGGCGTTCGCGGCGGACCGGGTGCGGCACTACGGCGCGGTCGTCGCCGGCTCCGGCATCACCCCGGTGCTCGCGCTCGTCGGGACCGCCCTGGCCGTCGAGCCGGCCAGCACCTTCACCCTGGTGTACGGCAACCGCACGGCCAACCGCGTGATGTTCGCCGAGGAGTTGGCCGACCTGAAGGACCGCTACCCCACCCGGCTGCACCTGGTGCACGTGCTGTCCCGGGAGCAGGGTGAGTCGCCGCTGCTCTCCGGTCGGATCGACGCCGACCGGCTGGAGCGACTGCTGGGCACCATCGTGCCGGGCGACGTCATCGAGGAGTGGTTCCTCTGCGGCCCGTACGGCATGGTGGTCGACGCCCGGGACGTGTTGACCGCGCGTGGGCTGCCGGAGTCGGCGGTGCACACCGAGCTGTTCCACGTCGACGGGCCGCCGGAGCCGGTGGCCCGCCCCGCCGATCAGCCGGGCACCGGCACGGACGTCACAATCGTGCTGGACGGCCGGTCGTCGAGCTTCTCGATGGGCCGCGAGGAGCGGGTGCTGGACGCCGCGTTGAAGGTCCGGGGCGAGCTGCCGTACGCCTGCAAGGGCGGTGTCTGCTCGACGTGCAAGGCGAAGGTCGTCGACGGTGCCGTCACGATGGCCCGCAACTACGCCCTGGAGCCCGACGAGGTGGCGGCGGGCTATGTGCTGACCTGCCAGTCCAGCCCGACCACCGACAAGCTCACGGTCGACTACGACGCCTGAGCGGCTCCTTGCGCAGATCTTGGACACTTTCCGTTCCGAGCTGACGGGAACTGTCCAAGATCTGGGCGCTGGACGGGGCAGCGTGGACTGACACCGCCCTGGGGCGCTCGTCACCGGTGACGGAGGGGCGTGCCGGCCGCTGAGCGGGCGACGTAGGCTCGGGACGTGACGGTGAGCCGGGAGATCGACGACATCCTGCAGCGTGGCGCGGACGGCGGGCGGATCACGCCCGAGGAGGCGCTGCTGCTCTACACCGAGGCGCCCTTCCACGCGCTGGGCGAGGCGGCGGACGCGGTGCGCCGGCGGCGCTACCCGGACAACATCGTCACCTACCTGATCGATCGCAACATCAACTACACGAACGTCTGCGTGACGGCGTGCAAGTTCTGCGCGTTCTACCGGGCGCCGAAGCATGCCGAGGGGTGGACCCACCCGACCGAGGAGATCCTGCGCCGGTGCGGCGAGGCGGTCGAGCTGGGCGCGACCCAGGTGATGCTCCAGGGCGGCCACCACCCGGACTACGGTGTCGAGTACTACGAGGAGCTGTTCTCCTCGGTCAAGCAGGCGTACCCGCAGCTGGTCATCCACTCGATCGGGCCGAGCGAGATCCTGCACATGGCCAAGGTCTCCGGCGTGAGCCTGGACGAGGCCATCGCCCGGATCAAGGCCGCCGGCCTGGACTCGATCGCCGGCGCCGGCGCGGAGATGCTGCCCGAGCGCCCGCGCAGGGCCATCGCCCCGCTCAAGGAGTCGGGGGAACGCTGGCTGGAGGTCATGGAGCTGGCCCACCGGCAGGGCGTCGAGTCGACCGCGACAATGATGATGGGCACCGGTGAGACGCACGCCGAGCGGATCGAGCACCTGCGCATGATCCGCGACGTGCAGGACCGCACCCGTGGTTTCCGGTCGTTCATCCCGTGGACGTACCAGCCGGAGAACAACCACCTCAAGGGCCGTACCCAGGCGACCACGCTCGAGTACCTGCGCCTGGTCGCGGTGGCCCGGCTCTTCTTCGAGACCGTGCCGCACCTGCAGGCGTCCTGGCTGACCACCGGCAAGGACGTCGGGCAGTTGTCGCTGCACATGGGCGTGGACGACCTCGGCTCGATCATGCTGGAGGAGAACGTCATCTCCTCGGCCGGCGCCCGGCACCGCTCCAACCTGCACGAGCTGATCGGCATGATCCGCTCCGCGGACCGGATCCCGGCCCAGCGGGACACCCTCTACAACCGGCTCGCGGTGCACCACACGCCGGCCGACGACCCGACCGACGAGCGGGTGGTGTCGCACTTCTCCTCGATCGCGCTTCCCGGCGGCGGCGCCGGGAAGTCCCTGCCACTGGTCGACGCCCGTTGACCGCCGGGCGGCCGCTGGCTGCCCGGTGTGAACGTCCGTTGCACGGTGGGTGACGCTCGTCGTAGCCCACCGACTCGTCCGAACGCTGACCGTCGTTGCCCGGACAGGCGGACTCTGCGGCACGGTTGTCGGAGCGTCACGCGAGTCATCAACGACAATCAGTGTCAATGCGGACAAGCCTGGGACGATCCCGACCCCGCAGCCCGGCCTGGCCGTTTGTGGGGGATAGCGCGGGTGATCGGCAGCCGATAACCTCCGCGGGTCCATCCATGAGCCAGGCACACGGGGGCACCTCAGATGAACGTACGCAGCCGGGTTTCTGCCCGGATCGGGGCGGCGGCGCTGCTCGCGGCCGGGGCGGTCGGGCTGGCCGGGGCGCCGGCCCAGGCCGCCGACACCAAGGCCGACCTGGAGATCTCGGTCGCCGGCACCAGGCTGGCCGAGGGTACCAAGGGCAAGATCGGCTTCATGAAGGTCAAGAACAACGGTCCGGGTACGCCGAGCGCCCTCACCGTCGGCGTCGACCTGTCCGGCATGCACGACGAGCGGATCATCTCCCTCCCGCTCGGGGAGAACTGCAAGGGCGGCCCGGGCTCGACCATCGAGTGCACCGTGCCCGCGGCGCAGATCCCGGGGCCGGGTGAGACGCTGGAATTCCCGATCTTCACGGCGAAGGCAGCCGTCGGCTACGACGGTGGCGACACGCAGGTCGGGTTCTTCCTCCGGTCGGCGGACGACACCACCCCGGACAACAACATCAAGCAGGTGAAGCTGGAGTTCGACGGCGAGCCGGGCGTCGACCTGGGTGTGGTCGCGCCGGACGTGAAGACCAGGCTCAGCCTCGAGGGCGGTGTGGTGTCGGAGCAGTCCCCGCTGTACCCGGGTGACCAGGCCGTCTTCGTCGGCGAGATCGTCAACCAGGGCGACACCATCGCCAAGGGCGTGGAGTTCACCGTCCAGCTGCCGAAGGGCGCCACCTTCAGCGAGCAGTACGACGGCTGCGAGTACTCCACTGACCTGCGCACCGCGACCTGCACCGACGAGGCCGACCTCATCGGTGCCGACCTGGGGCTGCTGATCACCTTCCCGATCAAGGTGGCGCCCGGCGTCAAGGCACCGGTCGCTCTGCCGAACGGCTCGCTGGTCGCCGACGCCCTCGGCGTCGCGCCGGCCGGCACCCCGTTGCCCGGGGCGGGCCGCAAGGCGGGGATCGAGAACGTCCGGATGCTGGCCAAGGGTGAGCGCGTCACCGACGTGGACCCGACGGACAACAGGGACGATTTCGCGGTCATCGTCGCGGCCAAGGGCGGCTCTGGCGGTGGCACCGGCGGCGACGACGGCGGTCTGCCGGTGACGGGCGCCAAGGCGGGTCTCATCGGTGGCATCGGCGTGGCCGTGCTGCTCGCGGGTGGTGTGATGTTCCTGGTCGCCCGGCGGCGTCGGGTGGTCCTCGTGGCGCCGGCCGACGAGCGGCCGACCGCCTGAGAAAGTCCTCCATCGGCCCAGGCGGGCCGTTCATATAACGCACGGCGGTACGGGCGGGATGGGTGACCATTCCGCCCGTACCGTTTGGCCGGTCCAGTCCGGACGGTTGAAATCCGCCGCCCAGGCTGGCGCCGCAGATTGACCTTCGATAACGTCCGCTCGTTCCGCAACCCGTTCTTTCTTCCCTACCCCCGGGGGACCGATGACAGCGTTCCACCGCTCGGCCCTGGCCCGCGCCGGTGTCGTGGCCCTGCTCGCGGCCGGTGGCCTGGCCACCGTGGCCGCCCCGGCGCAGGCCGCCGACCAGGCCGATCTGGCCCTGGTGCCGATCAGCACCGAACTCGCCAAGGGCGTCAAGGCGGCCAAGGCCAAGCCGTTCAAGTTCCGGGTCGACAACAGCCGGAGCACGGTTGCCGCCACGGGTGTCAGCTACACCGCGGACACCAGCGCGTTGAAGAAGAACAAGGTCGGCGTCGTGGTGCCCGACGGCTGCCAGGTGAAGGGCAAGACGTTCACCTGCCCGCTCGGCGACCTGCCGGCCGGCACCCGCGAGGAGTTCGGCATCCCGCTGTTCTCCACCGGTGGCCGCGGTGACGCCGGCACGCTGGTGGTCACCATCACCTCGACCGCCTCCGGCTCCACGCCGATCGACACGGTCGAGCACCACATCACCGTTGCCAAGCCCGGCTACGACCTGACCAGCTGGGTGCAGGACGTCCAGGCGAACGTTGTGGTGAACGGCGTCCAAGGCGACGACCCCGACCTGCGCCCGGTGCGGCGGGGCGAGACGGTCCCGTTGGACTGGGCGGTCTACAACGACGGCAGCCGCAAGGCGACGGGCATCTTCTACGGCCTGACCCTGCCGGTGGGCGTCGCCTTCGCGCAGAAGCCGGAGGGTTGCCTCGAGCAGGTGTTCCAGGGCAAGCAGCAGCTGTTCTGCGAGGACGCCGGAGCGGTCATCAAGCCGGGCGAGTACTACACGGCGGACGTCCAGGTGACGGTCGGCGACGACGTGACCGAGCCGGTGCTGCACGAGGGCGACCTCTTCGCGTACGGCCTGGACGGCGCCGAGGGGCAGCCCGAGGAGGAGCCCGAGGTGGCCAGCTCGGCGCAGCGTAAGGCGTTCACCGAGGTCGACGAGCTGGACAACCACACCACCTTCGAGGCGTTCGTCGACCTGAGCGCGCAGCCGACGGCCACGCCGACCGCGACCCCGACCGCGACTCCGACGCCGGGGGGCACGACGACGCCGGGTGCGACCGTGTCGCCGACCACCGGTGGCGGTGGCTCCGGTGGCGGTGGGCTGCCGGTGACCGGTGTGCAGGCCGGCCTGATCGGTGGCATCGGTGGTCTGATCCTGCTCGCGGGAGGGGCGCTGCTGGTGCTCTCCCGCCGCCGCAAGGTCGTCCTGGTCGCCCCCGGCGACGAGACCTCGACCGACTGACACCGGCACGATCCGACACCGGCACGACCCGAACAGGCACGACGCGAAGGGCGGGGTGGGCGACCACCTCGCCCTTTCGCGTGTCGAGCGGACCCAGCGGCCGAGGGCTTGAGCGTGGCTGGCAGAGTGGAGCGGGTGAGCCGTACCCCGCAGGGCCAGCGAGCCAGCCTGGACAAGCAGCCGCACGAGGTCGCCGCGATGTTCGACGGCGTGGCGGAGCGTTACGACCTGACCAACACGGTGATTTCCCTGGGGCAGGACCGCTCCTGGCGCCGGGCCACCCGTGCGGCGCTCGGGCTGCGGCCGGGCGAGCGGGTGCTGGACGTGGGCGCGGGCACCGGCGTCTCGACGCGCGAGCTGGCCCAGTCCGGGGCGTACGCGGTGGGCGCCGATCTGTCCCTGGGCATGCTGTACGCCGGCAAGCGGGCACGCCCCGAGGTGCCGCTGCTGGCCGGGGACGCGCTGCGACTGCCGTTCGCCGACGCGAGCTTCGACGCGGTGACCATCTCCTTCGCGCTGCGCAACGTCAACGACACCGACGCGGCCCTGCGCGAGCTGGCCCGGGTCACCCGACCGGGTGGCCGGCTGGTGGTGTGCGAGTTCAGCACCCCGGTCAACCCGGCCTTCCGGACGGTGTACCTGTCGTACCTGATGCGGTCGCTGCCGGTGGTCGCCCGTGCGGTGTCCAGCAACCCCGAGGCGTACGTCTACCTGGCCGAGTCGGTCCGCGCCTGGCCGGACCAGGCCGCCCTGGCCGGGCGGGTCGCCGCGGCCGGTTGGGGCCGGGTGGCGTGGCGCAACCTGACCGGCGGCGTGGTGGCGCTGCACCGGGGGATCCGCCAGTAGCACGGCGCGTTTCGGGAATTTACGGCTTAAGTCCACTTTGCCCCGTACGCTCGTTCGCATGACCGGAGTAGAGCCGGCGGACCCGGTGGCCGCCACCGACGACGACGCGGCCGAACTCATCGCGCAGCTTCGCGCGTTGGCCGGTGCCGACCCGACGGACGTCCGGCAGGTGGTCGCCGAGGTGCTGGCCGCGCTGGACCGGGCGGCCGGCGGCGCGCTGCGGGAGCACCTGCCGGAGGCGATCCGGGTCGACGCGGGGTTGGACGCCTCCCGATCGGCCTGACACCCGCTGCTGTGGACGGTCGCCGGCTGTCACATCGGCGAATTAGGTACCCCTGATCCTGCGCAGGTATGACGCCGGTCATACACTCGTCCCGTCTGGCTTGTGAAGCATTTCACGAGCGTGCGGGAGGAGGCGCGAATGACCGCGGTGGAGCATGACGCCGACGTCATCGTCGTTGGCGCCGGTCCCGGTGGGTCGGCGACTGCGTACCACCTGGCCCGGCACGGCGTACGGGTGCTGGTGTTGGAGAAGACCGAGTTCCCCCGGGAGAAGGTCTGCGGCGACGGGCTGACCCCGCGCGCGGTGCGCCAGCTCATCCGGATGGGCGTGGACACCTCGCCCGAGGCCGGTTGGCTGCACAACAAGGGCCTGCGGGTGATCGGCGGCGGCGTACGCCTGGAACTGGACTGGCCCGAGCTGGCCAGCTTCCCCAACTACGGCCTGGTCCGCACCCGACTGGACTTCGACGACCTGCTCGCCCAGCGGGCGGTCGCGGCCGGCGCCAAACTGCGGACCAACGTCAACGTGCTGGGCCCGGTGCTCGACGGCGACGGCCGGGTCACCGGTGTCGAGGCGGAGGTGGGGCCCGGCAAGGAGCCCGCCACCTTCCACGCCCCGCTGGTCGTGGCGGCCGACGGGGTCTCCGGTCGGTTCCCGCTCGCGCTCGGACTGGCCAAGCGGGAGGACCGGCCGATCGGCGTGGCCGTCCGCCGCTACTACCACTCGCCGGTCAAGCACGACGACGACTACCTCGAGTCGTGGCTGGAGCTGCGCAGCAAGGACAGCGGCGACAACCTGCTGCCCGGGTACGGCTGGATCTTCGGGCTCGGTGACGGGCGGGTGAACGTCGGCCTCGGCGTGCTCAACTCGTCGTCCGCGTTCGGCAAGACCAACTACCGCCGGCTGCTCACCGACTGGCTGGCCAACACGCCCGCCGACTGGGGCATGACCGACGAGGCCAACGCCGACGGCCCGATCCTCGGCGCCGCGCTGCCGATGGGCTTCAACCGGGTGCCGCACTACACGCGCGGTGTTCTGCTCGTCGGCGACTCCGGCGGGATGGTCAACCCCTTCAACGGCGAGGGCATCGCGTACGCCATGGAGTCCGGCGAACTGGCCGCGGAGGTCGCGGTGCAGGCCCTCGCGCGTCCGGCCGGGCCGGAGCGGGAACGCGCGCTGATGGCGTACCCGAACGAGCTGAAGGCCCGGCTCGGTGGCTACTACCGGCTGGGCGGCATCTTCGTGAAGCTGATCGGCCGTCCGGAGATCATGCGGATCGCCACCAAGCACGGCATGCCCCACCCGACGCTGATGCGCTTCGTCCTCAAGTTGCTGGCCAATCTGACCGACCCCCGAGGCGGGGACGCGATGGACCGGGTCATCAACGCGATGACCAAAGCCGCGCCAGCCGTTTAGAGCGACGGCATCGGTGCTGGTCACAGCCCCGACGCCGACAAAGATCGACCCCCGCCGGCAGCCACCGCGAGGGACGTGAATAGTGTGATTTTCGTCAAGCACCGAGGGCAGGGAAGGACGAGCAGGAGAAAACGATGTCGCTCTCGCCTTACGCACCGATCATCGGGCTGTTCGCCCTCGCCGCGGCGTTCTCGCTGTTCTCCGTCGGCGCCGCCCGCTTCGCCGGTCCACGTCGCTACAACAAGGCCAAACTCGAGGCTTACGAGTGCGGCATCGAGCCCAGCCCTCAGCCGGTCGGCGGCGGGCGGTTCCCGATCAAGTTCTACCTGACGGCGATGCTCTTCATCGTCTTCGACATCGAGATCATCTTCCTCTACCCCTGGGCGGTCTCGTTCGACGCTCTGCCGATCTTCGGCTTCGTGGAGATGGTCCTGTTCATCGTCGCGGTCTTCGTCGCGTACGCCTATGTGTGGCGGCGCGGCGGCCTGGACTGGGACTGAGGAAGGAACGTCAGATGGGCATCGAGGAGAAGCTCCCCGCCGGCGTCCTGCTCACCTCGGTGGAGAAGCTGGTCAACTGGTCCCGGAAGTCGTCCGTGTGGGGCGCCACCTTCGGCCTGGCCTGCTGCGCCATCGAGATGATGGCCGCCGGTGGTCCGCACTACGACATGGGCCGCTGGGGAATGGAGGTCTTCCGGGCCTCGCCCCGGCAGGCCGACCTGATGATCGTTGCCGGCCGGGTCAGCCAGAAGATGGCACCGGTGCTGCGCCAGATCTACGACCAGATGGCCGAGCCCCGCTGGGTGCTCTCCATGGGCGTCTGCGCCAGCAGCGGCGGCATGTTCAACAACTACGCGATCGTGCAGGGCGTCGACCACGTCGTACCTGTCGACATGTACCTGCCCGGCTGCCCGCCCCGGCCGGAGATGCTCATCGACGCGATCCTCAAGCTCCGCGAGAAGATCATGTATGAGCCGCTGGGTCCGAACGGTCGCAAGATGCTGGCGGCCCGCCAGGAGCGCGGCGACGTTCCGGTCGTGCCGTACGGCTCCATGCCGTCCTCGTACCGCAACGACAAGGCCCGGCGTGCCGAGTGGACCCAGGCGGTCCGTGAGGGGCGCGAGGAGCAGTTGCGGATCGAGAACTGGATGAACGCCCAGAACCACCTCCACCCGCAGGCAGGCCCCAAATGAGCGACAAGCCCAACGACGCTGGCGTACCGCTGCCGGTGGTGCCTGCCGGCGCCACCAGCGGCGCTCCGGCCGAGCAGCCGCCGGCCAGCCCGGCGGGGCGCGGCATGTTCGGCAACCAGGGCACCGGCGACGTGTCCGGCTACGGCGGCCTGGTCCGCCCGCGCCAGCCCGTCGAGGAGGCTTCCCGGCCGTACGGGGGCTACTTCGACGAGGTCCGCGACGCGTTGGAGGAGGCGTACCCGGCCTTCGCCGACGCGATCGAGAAGGTGGTCGTGGACCGGGGTGAGCTGACCCTGCACGTCCGCCCGGAGCGGATCGCCGAGGTCTGCCAGGTGCTGCGGGACGACCTGGCGCTGCGTTTCGAGCTGTGCTCCTCGGTGTCCGGGGTGGACTACCTCGGTGCCGACGAGCGCCGGCTGCACGTGGTCTACCTGCTGACCTCGATGACCTACCGGCGTCGGATCCGGCTGGAGGCCGCGGTCTCCGTCGAGTCGCCGCACCTGCCCAGCGTCACCGCCGTCTATCCGACGGCCGACTGGCAGGAGCGGGAGGCGTACGACATGTTCGGCATCGTCTTCGACGGCCACCCCAACCTCACCCGGATCCTCATGCCCGACGACTGGGAGGGCCACCCGCAGCGCAAGGACTACCCGCTCGGTGGCGTGCCCGTCGAGTACAAGGGCGCCGAGATCCCGCCGCCGGACAAGCGGCGGTCGTACCAGTGAGCGCGAGGAGTGCAGGGGGTCGGCGCCCCATCCGCCCGCGCGAGGAGCGAGCGGAGCGAGCCCCGCAGTCGCGGGCCGGGACCAGCCGAGTCGCGAACGGAGGGCTAGCACTGTGACCACGTCGAACTACGCGACCGAACGCGAGACCACCGAGGGCAGGGTCTTCACCGTCACCGGTGGAGACTGGGACACTGTCGTCTCGGGCACCGACCCGATCAACGACGAGCGGATCGTGGTCAACATGGGTCCGCAGCACCCGTCCACGCACGGGGTGCTGCGCCTGATCCTGGAGCTGGAGGGCGAGACGGTCCGCGAGGCCCGCTCGGTCGTCGGCTACCTGCACACAGGCATCGAGAAGAACCTCGAGTACCGCAACTGGGTCCAGGGTTCGACGTTCGTGACCCGGATGGACTACCTCGCCCCGATCTTCAACGAGACGGCGTACGCCCTGGCGGTCGAGAAGCTGCTCGGCATCACCGACGACGTCACCGAGCGGGCCACCACCATCCGCGTGCTGATGATGGAGCTCAACCGGATCTCGTCGCACCTGGTCTGGCTGGCCACCACCGGCATGGAGCTGGGCGCGATCTCGATCATGCTGTACGGCTTCCGCGAGCGGGAGTACATCCTCGACATCTTCGAGACCATCACCGGCCTGCGGATGAACCACGCGTACGTCCGGCCGGGCGGTGTCGCGCAGGACGTGCCGGACGAGGCGATCGTCAAGATCCGCGAGTTCCTGAAGATGATGCCGAAGAAGCTCAAGGAGTACGAGGACCTGCTCTCCGGTCAGCCCATCTGGCTCGAACGGACGAAGAACGTCGCGGTGCTGGACGTGACCGGCTGCGTGGCGCTCGGCATCACCGGCCCGGTGCTGCGCTCGGCCGGGCTCGCCTGGGACCTGCGCAAGACCATGCCGTACTGCGGTTACGAGACGTACGAGTTCGACGTGCCGACCCACCCCGACGGTGACGTGTGGGGGCGCTACCAGGTGCGGCTCGCCGAGATCCGCGAGTCGATGAAGCTTGTCGAGCAGGCGCTGGACCGGCTGCGGCCGGGCCCGGTGATGGTCGCCGACCGCAAGATCGCGTGGCCCGCGCAGCTGGCCATCGGCGTCGACGGCATGGGCAACTCGCTGGAGCACGTCGCGAAGATCATGGGTCAGTCGATGGAGTCGCTGATCCACCACTTCAAGCTGGTGACCGAGGGCTTCCGGGTCCCGCCCGGTCAGGTGTACGTCGCCATCGAGGCGCCCCGCGGCGAGCTGGGCGTCCACGCGGTCTCCGACGGTGGCACCCGGCCGTACCGGGTGCACTACCGGGAACCGAGCTTCGTCAACCTGCAGGCCCTCCCGGCGATGGCCGAGGGCGGCCTCATCGCCGACGTGATCGCCGGCGGCGCCTCGCTGGACCCCGTGATGGGTGGTTGTGACCGATGACGACTTTCACTGACGAGACGCGGGAGCGGGCGCGCGAGATCATCGCCCGTTACCCGGCGGACCGGTCCCGCTCGGCGCTGCTGCCGCTGCTGCACCTGGTCCAGGCGGAGGAGGGGTACGTCTCCCCGGCCGGGGTCACGTTCTGCGCCGAGGTGCTCGGGCTGAACAAGGCCCAGGTCGGCGCGGTGGCCACCTTCTACACGATGTACAAGCGCAAGCCGACGGGCGACTTCCTGGTAAGCGTCTGCACCAACACGATGTGCAACGTGCTGGGCGGCCAGGAGGTCTACGACACGCTCGTCGAGCACCTGGGCGTCGGGCACGACGAGACGACCGCGGACGGCACGATCACGCTGGAGCACGCCGAGTGCCTGGCGGCGTGCGACTACGGCCCGGTGATGACGGTCAACTACGACTTCTTCGACGGCGTGGACCCGTCCACCGCGGTCGGCGTGGTCGACGAGCTGCGCGCCGGTGGCCGGCCGATGCCGACGCGCGGCGCGCGGCTCTGCACGCTCAAGGAGATGGCGGTGCAGCTCGCCGGTTTCGCCGACGAGCGCGACGGCGCGGTCGCCGACGGCGGGCCGGGCGAGCCGACCCTGCGCGGTCTGCGGCTGGCGCAGGAGCACAACGTCTCGGTGCCGGGCTTCGACCCGAACACCCCGATCCGCAGCAAGGCCGAGGCCGACAAGGCCGCCGCCGAGGCGAAGGCGAAGGCGGAAGCCGCGAAGCCGGCACCCGCCGAGGCCAGCGCGGCCCCGGTCAAGGGTGGTGACGGGGCGTCCGCCCCGACGCCCGGCAACGCCGGTGCCGGCGAGCCGGCTCCCGCGGCCGCCGCGAGCGGCAGCACCGCGCCGGACGTGAAGGCACCCGACGACAAGTCGCCGCAGGTGCGTACCGCCGAGACCCGGCAGCCCGACGCGCAGACCGCCGTGCCGGACGCGCCCGGCACGAAGGTGCCGACGGACGGCACCGGCAGCGCGCCCGCGACTGGCGACGCACGGTCGGCCGAGGCCGCCGGCGTGGCGGCCAACGAGCCGGCCGGCGACGGCAAGCCCGCCGGCGACGAGGCCGGGGCGCAGGAGCGCAACCTCACCGAAGCGAAGGCTGGCACGGACGCCGACGGCGCCGGACCGGCGGACGCGAGCGAAACGGGGGCCCAGAAGTGACCACTCCCCGCCCGGAGACGCTGGCCAAGCTGACGCCGGTGCTGACCAAGCGCTGGTTGTCGCCGGACGCCTGGCGGATCGGCACCTACGAGCAGTTGGACGGCTACGCCGCGCTGCGCAAGGCCCTCAAGGCCCACCCGGACGACCTGATCCAGCTGATCAAGGACTCCGGGCTGCGTGGTCGGGGTGGCGCGGGCTTCCCCACCGGTCTCAAGTGGGGCTTCATCCCGCAGGGCGACGGCAAGCCGCACTACCTGGTGGTCAACGCCGACGAGGGCGAGCCGGGCACCTGCAAGGACCTGCCGCTGATGACCCATGACCCGCACGCGCTGGTCGAGGGTGTGATCATCGCGTCGTACGCCATCCGGGCCGCCCGCGCCTACATCTACATCCGGGGCGAGGCGGTGCACGCCGCGCGTCGGCTGCGCAACGCGGTCCAGGAGGCGTACGACAAGGGTTACCTCGGCCGCAACATCCTGCGCAGCGGCTACGACCTGGAGCTGGTGGTGCACTCCGGCGCCGGGGCGTACATCTGCGGCGAGGAGACGGCGCTGCTGGACTCGCTCGAGGGGTTCCGGGGTCAGCCCCGGCTGCGCCCGCCGTTCCCGGCCACCCACGGCCTGTACGCGAGCCCGACGGTGGTCAACAACGTCGGCACCATCGCCAGCGTTCCGCCGATCGTGCTCGGTGGGGCCGACTGGTGGAAGACCATGGGCACCGAGAAGTCCTCCGGGCCGATGATCTACTCGCTGTCCGGGCGGATCAACAACCCGGGCCAGTACGAGTGCTCGATGGGCGTCACGCTGCGCGACCTGCTGGAGCTGGCCGGGGGCATGCAGCCCGGCCACAACTTGAAGTTCTGGACCCCGGGCGGGTCGTCCACCCCGCTGCTCGCCGCCGAGCACCTGGACGTGCCGCTGGACTTCGAGGGGGTGGCGGCGGCCGGCTCGATCCTGGGCACCACGGCCACCCAGATCTTCTCCGACCAGGACTGCCCGGTCTACGCGACGTACCGGTGGCTGGAGTTCTACCACCACGAGTCGTGCGGCAAGTGCACCCCGTGCCGCGAGGGCAACTACTGGATGGTCCGGGTCTACCGGCGGATCCTCGCCGGCCAGGGCACCCACGAGGACCTGGACACCCTGCTGGACACCTGCGACAACATTCTCGGCCGTTCGTTCTGCGGCCTCGGTGACGGCGCGACCAGCTCGGTGACCTCGTCGCTGAAGTACTTCAAGCAGGACTACCTGGACTACATCGAGGGTCGGACCGCACCCAAGCTGTCGGAGAAGACCCTGGTAGGGGCGCACTGATGACCGACGTAGCCAAGCAGACCGAGACCGTCACCCTCACCATCGACGGCGTCGAGGTCACCGCCCCCAAGGGGGCGCTGCTGATCCGGGTCGCCGAGCAGATGGGCACCGAGATCCCCCGGTTCTGCGACCACCCGCTGCTGGCCCCGGCCGGCGCGTGCCGGCAGTGCCTGGTCGAGGTGGAGGGACAGCGCAAGCCGGTCGCCTCCTGCACCCAGACCGTCGCCGACGGCATGGTGGTCCGCACCCAGCTCACCTCCCCGGTCGCCAAGAAGGCGCAGGAGGGGGTGATGGAGCTGCTGCTGCTCAACCACCCGCTGGACTGCCCGATGTGTGACAAGGGCGGCGAGTGCCCCCTGCAGAACCAGGCGATGTCCACTGGCCGTACCGACTCGCGCTTCCACGAGCACAAGCGGGAGTACGAGAAGCCGATGGCGATCAGCAGCCAGGTGCTGCTGGACCGCGAGCGCTGCGTGCTCTGCCAGCGGTGCACCCGGTTCTCCGAGGAGATCGCCGGCGACAAGTTCATCGACCTGATGGGCCGGTCGTCCGCCGAGGAGATCAACATCTACCGGGACGACGCGTACGGCGAAGAGGGCGACGCCGGCGACGTGCCGTTCAACTCCTACTTCTCCGGCAACACCGTGCAGATCTGCCCGGTGGGGGCGCTCACCGGCGCCCAGTACCGGTTCCGGGCCCGCCCGTTCGACCTGGTGTCCAGCCCGAGCGTCTGCGAGCACTGCTCCGCCGGCTGCGGGCAGCGCACCGACTGGCGACGCGGCAAGGTGCAGCGCCGGCTCGCCGGTGACGAGCCGGCGGTGAACGAGGAGTGGAACTGCGACAAGGGCCGCTGGGGCTTCCAGTACAGCCGAGCCGCCGACCGCCTGACCAACCCGCTGGTCCGCGACGAGCGCACCGGTGAGCTGCGGGAGGCGTCCTGGAGCGAGGCGCTGACCAGGGCCGCCGAGGGGCTGCACGCGGCCCGCGAGAGCGGCCAGGGCACGGCGGTGCTCACCGGTGGTCGGCTGACCGTCGAGGACGCGTACGCGTACGCGAAGTTCGCCCGGGTGGCGCTGAACACCAACGACATCGACTTCCGCGCCCGGCCGGTTTCCCGCGAGGAGGCCGACTTCCTGGCCAGCTCGGTCGCCGGCGTCACCGACGTCACCTACACCGACGTGGAGAACGCGCCGGCGGTGGTGCTTGTCGGCCTGGAGCCGGAGGAGGAGTGCCCGATCCTCTTCCTGCGGCTGCGCAAGGCGTACCTGAAGAAGACCCTGACGGTGTACGCGCTGGCGCCGTTCGCCACTCGCGGCCTGGAGAAGCTCGGCGCCAAGCTGGCCCGGGTCGTGCCGGGCGAGGAGGCCAGCGTGCTCGCCGAGCACGCCACGGTCACCGAGGCGCTCAGCGCCCCGGGCGCGATCCTCATCGTCGGTGAGCGGCTGGCAGGTGTGCCGGGTGGGCTCTCCGCCGCGGCGGACGTGGCCCGGCGTACCGGCGCGAAGCTGGCCTGGGTTCCGCGGCGCGCGGGTGACCGCGGCGCGGTCGAGGCGGGCTGCCTGCCCAACCTGCTCCCCGGTGGCCGGCTGGTCACCGAGCCGGCCGCGCGGGCCGAGCTGGGCGAGGCGTGGGACATCCCGGCCGGGGTGATCCCGAGTCAGGCCGGTCGGGACACCGACGGCATCCTGGCGGCGGCAGCCAACGGGCAGCTCGGGGCACTGGTGGTGGGCGGGGTCGACCCGGCCGACCTGGCCGACCCCCGGCTGGCCGAGACCGCCCTGGACGCGGTGCCGTTCCTGGTCAGCCTGGAGCTGCGCGCCAGCGCGGTGACCCGGCGGGCCGACGTGGTGCTGCCGGTGGCCCCGGTGGTCGAGAAGGCCGGCAGCTTCCTGGACTGGGAGGGCCGGCTGCGCCCGTTCGAGGCGGTGCTGACCACCGCCGCGATGACCGACGGTCGGGTGCTCGACGCGCTGGCCGCGCTGCTCGACGTGCGGCTCGGCACCGCCGACGTGCCGAGTGTGCGTCGCGAGCTGGGTTCGCTGCCGACCACGCGTATGTCCCGGCCGGCGGCTCCGTCGGTGTCGCCGGGGGCGGTGCCGCACCCGCGTGCCGGTGAGGCCGTGCTGGCGACCTGGCACCAGCTCATCGATCTCGGCACCCTGACCGACGGCGACGAGCACCTCGCCGGCACCGCCCGCCCGGCTGTCGTCCGGCTGGGCAAGGGCACCGCCGAGGCGCTGGGTGTGGCCGACGGGGACGCGGTCACGGTCGGCACCGACCGCGGGGCGCTGACCCTGCCGGCGGAGCTGACCGAGATGCCTGACGGCGTCGTCTGGCTGCCGACCAACTCACCCGGTTCGACAGTGCGGCGCAGCCTCGGGGCGACGTCCGGCACTGTCGTCCGGATCTCCGTTCCCGCACCGAGCGCGGCCGTCCCGGCCGGGCGGGTCGCGGCGGACGAGGCCGGTCTCCCGGGTCCGCTCCTCAATACTGGGGGTAACCAGTGACACCGTCACTCCTGGCCCAGGATCCGACGCTCGCCGACTTCGGTCGGGATCCGTGGTGGCTGGTCCTCGGCAAGATCGTCTTCGCGTTCGCCTTCGGCCTGCTGGCCACCCTGCTCGGCGTCTGGTTCGAGCGCCGCGTGGTGGGTTACATGCAGGTGCGGCCCGGCCCCAACCAGGTCGGCCCGTTCGGCCTGCTGCAGACCCTCGCCGACGGCCTGAAGATGGCCTTCAAGGAGGACATCCTGCCGAAGGCGGCCGACAAGGTCGTCTACTTCTTCGCCCCGACGATCTCGGTGATCTGCGCGGTGACCGCGCTGTCGGTGGTGCCGTTCGGCCCGATGGTGAGCATCGCCGGCCACCACACGCCGTTGCAGGTCACCGACGTGCCGGTGGCCGTGCTGCTGCTGCTGGCCTGCTCCTCCATGGGCGTCTACGGCATCGTGCTGGGCGGCTGGGCCTCCGGCTCGACGTATCCGCTCCTCGGAGGCCTGCGGTCGAGCGCCCAGATGATCTCCTACGAGGTCGCCATGGGGCTCTCCATCGTGGCCGTCTTCATGACCGCCGGCACGATGAGCACCAGCGGGATCGTGGCCGCACAGGGCGACGCGACCCGGCTGACCCTCTTCGGCACCGAGATCCCGGCCCCCGGCTGGTACGCGATCCTGCTGCTGCCCAGCTTCGTCATCTTCTTCATCGCCACCGTCGGCGAGACCAACCGGGCGCCGTTCGACCTGCCCGAGGCCGAGTCCGAGCTGGTCGCCGGCTTCATGACCGAATACAGCTCGCTGAAGTTCGCGCTCTTCATGCTCAGCGAGTACGTCGCGATGGTGACCATGTCCGCGGTCACCACCACGCTGTTCCTCGGCGGCTGGCGGGCACCGTGGCCGATCACGCTCTGGGAGGGCGCCAACTCCGGTTGGTGGCCGATGCTCTGGTTCTTCGGCAAGGTGATCGCGCTGGTCTTCGTCTTCGTGTGGCTGCGCGGCACGCTGCCCCGGCTGCGCTACGACCAGTTCATGCGCTTCGGCTGGAAGGTGCTGCTGCCGATCAACCTGGTCTGGATCCTGGTCCTGTCGGGCCTGCGCTCCATCGAGGACTGGGACTCGCAGGGCAAGCTGATCGCGGTCGGCATCCCGGCCGGCGTGCTGCTGATCGCCACCCTGTTCTGGCCGAACCGTCGACCGCAGCCGAAGCCGACCACGCAGGAGCAGGTGGACAGCCGCCCGTACGGGAGCTTCCCGCTGCCACCGATGGATCTACAGGTACCACCGAGCCCGCGTATCACGCGCGTGGTCGCCGAGCGGGAGCCGGCCAACATCGTCGCCGGCTCGGACTCCAGGGAGGTGTGACGTGAGCGCGATCACCGGAACGTTCAAGGGATTCGGTGTCACCTTCTCGCACATGTTCAGGAAGGTCGTCACCACCGACTATCCGTTCAAGCCGCCGGTGTCGGCGCCGCGCTACCACGGGCGGCACATCCTCAACCGGCACCCGGACGGCCTGGAGAAGTGCATCGGCTGCGAGCTGTGCGCCTGGGCCTGCCCGGCGGACGCGATCTACGTCGAGGGCGGCGACAACACCGACGAGCAGCGCTTCTCGCCCGGTGAGCGGTACGCCAGCACCTACCAGATCAACTACGCGCGGTGCATCTTCTGTGGGCTCTGCATCGAGGCCTGCCCGACCCGTTCGCTGACCATGAGCAACGAGTACGAGCTGGCCCGGGACAACCGGCAGGACCTGATCTTCACGAAGGAGCAGCTGCTCGCCCCGCTGCTCGAGGGCATGGAGCAGCCGCCGCACCCGATGCGGCTGGGCGACAGCGAGAAGGACTACTACGTCGGCGCGCTGGACAACCCGGGCACCTCAGCCGGTGCCGAGACGTCCCCGATGGGCCCCGGCCGCTACCAGGTCGACGAGCACCCCGGCGTGACGTTCCCGGGCGCCGAGCAGGCCGCCCAGCGCGCGGCGGCCGGCAAGGGAGAGGGAGCATGACCACGTCTACTCTGCTGGCCGCGGCGGGTGGGGTGTCCGGCGGCGAGGAGGTCACCTTCTGGATCCTCGCGCCGCTAGCGCTCATCGGCGCGATCGGGATGGTGGCGGCCCGCAACGCGGTGCACTCGGCGCTCTGGCTGGTGCTGACGATGCTCTGCCTGGGCGTGTTCTACATCCTCCAGGCCGGGCCGTTCATCGGCATGGTGCAGATCATCGTCTACACCGGCGCGATCATGATGCTCTTCCTGTTCGTGCTGATGCTCGTCGGCCGGGACGCCTCGGACTCGCTTATCGAGACGCTGCGCGGTCAGCGCGTCGCCGCGATCCTGCTGGGGCTGGGCTTCGCCGGCCTGGTTGGCAGCGCCATCTACAACGCCATGGACAACACCACGGCGGTCGGCCTGGACCAGGCCAACGCCGAGGGCAACGTGCAGGGCATCGCCCGGCTGCTGTTCACCAAGTACGTGTTCGCGTTCGAGCTGACCTCGGCGCTGCTGATCACCGCGGCGGTCGGCGCGATGGTTCTCGCGCACGTCGAGCGGCGTAAGCAGGACAAGGTCGACCAGGTGTCGACCATGAAGGCACGCTTCGCGCCGGGCAACTACCCCGGCCCCAAGCCGGGCCCCGGCGTCTTCGCCACCTCCTCCTCGGTGGCCACCCCGGCGCGGCTGCCGGACGGTCGGCTCACCGACCGGAGTACGCCGGACATCCTGCCGGTACGCGAGCTGACCGCGCAGGAGACCACGCTGAAGGGGACGGACCAGTGAGCGCGAGGAGTGCAGCGAAGCGGAGCCCCGCAGTCGCGAACGAAAGGCGAGCTCAGCGATGACGCCCAATCATTACCTCGTGCTGGCGGCGGTGCTGTTCACCATCGGCGCGTCCGGGGTGCTCATCCGGCGCAACGCGATCGTGCTGTTCATGTGCGTCGAGTTGATGCTCAACGCGGCCAACCTGACGCTTGTCACCTTCAGCCGGATCAACGGTGACCTCAACGGCCAGATCATGGCGTTCTTCGTGATGGTGGTGGCCGCGGCCGAGGTCGTCGTCGGCCTCGCGATCATCATGTCCATCTTCCGGACCCGGCGCTCGGCGAGTGTCGACGACGCCAACCTGCTCAAGTACTAAGGGGCAAGCGAGTGGAAGAGACTGTGCAGTACGCAGAGGCCACGGGCTTGCTCGGCAGCGTCTGGCTGCTGGTGGCGATCCCGCTGGTCAGCGCGGCCATCCTGCTGCTGCTCGGCCGGCGGGCCGACCGCTGGGGGCACTGGTTGGGCGTCGCGGCCATCGGAGCCGCGTTCGTGCTCGGGCTGGCGTCCTTCTTCCAGCTGCGCGGCCTGGAGAACAAGTCGGTCGAGCTGAGCCTCTGGGACTTCATCACGGTCGGTGACCTGAAGGTGGACTTCGGCCTGCTGTTCGACCCGCTGGCCGCGGTCTTCGTCCTCCTGATCACCGGCGTCGGATTCCTGATCCACCTGTACGCCGTCGAGTACATGGCGCACGACGGGGGTCGCCGCCGGTTCTTCGCGTACTTCAACCTGTTCGTCGCGGCCATGCTGCTGCTGGTGCTCGGCAACAACTACGTGATGCTGTACTTCGGCTGGGAGGGCGTCGGTCTGGCGTCGTACCTGCTGATCTCCTTCTGGTACGGGCGGCCGAGCGCCGCGACGGCCGGCAAGAAGGCGTTCCTGATGAACCGGGTCGGCGACACCGGCCTCGCCATCGGGATCTTCATCATGTTCGCGACCCTGGGCACCACCCAGTACGACGAGGTGTTCAACGGTGTCGGCGCGCTGACCGGCACCACGGTGCTGGTGCTCGGCCTGCTGCTGCTGCTCGGCGCTGCCGGCAAGTCCGGTCAGTTCCCGCTGCAGGCGTGGCTGCCGGACGCGATGGAGGGCCCCACCCCGGTGTCGGCGCTCATCCACGCGGCCACCATGGTCACCGCGGGTGTCTACCTGATCGCCCGGTCCAACCCGATCTTCTCCGCGAACTCGACGCTCCAGCTCGTGGTGGTAAGCGTCGGCGCGCTCACCCTGCTGATGGGCTGCGTCATCGGCGCGGCGAAGGACGACATCAAGCGGGTGCTGGCCTGGTCGACGGTGAGCCAGATCGGCTACATGTTCCTCGGCGTCGGCCTGGGCGGTGGCGCGTACGCGCTGGCCATCGTGCACCTGCTGGCGCACGGCTTCTTCAAGGCCAACATGTTCCTGGGCGCCGGCTCGGTCATGCACGGGATGAAGGACCAGGTCGACATCCGCCGCTTCGGCGGGCTGTCCACGTACATGAAGGTCACCTGGTTGACGTTCATGATGGGCTGGCTGGCCATCATCGGCATGTTCCCGTTCTCCGGCTTCTTCTCCAAGGAGCCGATCATCGTGGCCGCCTTCGAGCGGGAGGACTGGACCGCCTGGCTCTTCGGCGGGGCGGCGCTGCTCGGTGCGGGGCTGACCGCGTTCTACATGACCCGGCTGTTCGTGCTCACCTTCCACGGGCCGAAGCGGTGGACCGAGGACATCGAGCAGCCGCACGAGTCACCGCGGCTGATGACCATCCCGCTGATCCTGCTGGCGGTCGGCTCGGTCGGCGCCGGTTTCCTGCTCTCCACGTCCGTCCCGGACTGGCTGACGGCGACCGCGGGGCTGGGCGGCGAGCACGCGGAGCACGAGGCGGTTCTCCCGCACGCCGTGCTCACAGCGCTCTCGCTTGTGGTCACCGTGCTCGGCGCCGGGCTGGCCTGGTTCCTGTTCCGCACCGGTACGGCCACCGCGCCGCAGCCGGCCGGGGTGCTGGTCACCGCCGCTCGGCGCAACCTCTACACCGACGCGGTGAACGAGGCGGTCTTCGAGAAGCCGGGTATCTTCCTCACCCGGGCGCTGGTCTTCCTCGACAACCGGGGCATCGACGGGCTGGTCAACGGGCTCGCCGCGGGTGTCGGCGGCGGTTCGGGTCGGCTCCGGCGGCTGCAGACCGGCTTCGTCCGCTCGTACGCCACCTCGATCCTGGCCGGTGCGCTGCTGGTGATGGCGGCGTTCCTGGCGGTGCAGGCGGGGTGGTTGGCGTGATCGACCTGAATACGCCCGCCCCCGCCGGCGGACCACGCATCCACGACGGAGGTAAGGCCGCATAATGTCCAACTTCCCGTTCCTCTCGGTGCTCACCGTGGCGCCGCTGGTGGGCGCCCTGGTGGTGGCCTTCCTGCCGCGCCACCGGCCGGAGCTGGCCAAGCAGGTGGCGTTCGTCTGGTCGCTGCTGGTGCTGGTGCTCTCGGTGGTGATGTGGGTCAGCTTCAACGCGGGCGGTGACCGGTTCCAGTTCCGCGAGTCGTACTCGTGGATCCCGAACTGGGGCGTCAGCTTCACCTTCGCCGCCGACGGCATCGCGCTGGTGATGCTCATGCTGATCGCGGTGCTGGTGCCGCTGGTGATCCTGGCGTCCTGGCACGACGCCGAGTCGTCGAAGCGGTCCATCCCGGTCTACTTCGCGCTGCTGCTCATCCTCGAAAGCACGATGATCGGCGTCTTCGCCGCCGCCGACGTCTTCCTGTTCTACGTGTTCTTCGAGGTCATGCTGGTGCCGATGTACTTCCTGATCGGCAGCTACGGCGGCCACCAGCGGCAGTACGCGGCGGTGAAGTTCTTCCTCTACTCGCTTGTCGGCGGTCTGTTCATGCTGGCCGCGGTGATCGGTCTCTGGGTGGTCGGCGGGAAGACCTTCGACTGGCAGGCGTTGTCGCAGGTCGACATCAGCACCGGCACCGAGCGGTGGCTGTTCCTCGGCTTCTTCCTCGCGTTCGCCATCAAGGCACCGTTCTTCCCGTTCCACACCTGGCTGCCGGACGCCGGTGGCGCCGCTCCGGCGGGTGCCGCCGCGCTGCTTGTCGGTGTGCTGGACAAGGTCGGCACGTTCGGCATCCTGCGCTACTGCCTTCCGCTGTTCCCCGAGGCGTCGAAGTGGTTCGCGCCGTGGGCGCTGGCGCTGGGCGTGATCGGCATCATCTACGCGGCGCTGCTGGCGGTCGGCCAGAACGACCTCAAGCGGCTCGTGTCGTACACGTCGATCGCGCACTTCGGGTTCATCGGGGTGGGCATCTTCGCGTTCACCACGCAGGCCGGCACGGGCGCGGTGCTCTACATGCTCAACCACGGTCTGGCCACCGGCCTGCTGTTCCTGGTGGTCGGCATGTTGATCTCCCGACGTGGCTCGTCGCTGATCAGTGACTTCGGCGGCGCCGGCAAGCTGGTCCCGGTGCTGGCCGGTGTGCTGTTCTTCGCCGGTCTCGCCTCGCTCGCGCTGCCCGGCACCGCGCCGTTCATCTCCGAGTTCCTGGTGCTGATCGGGACGTTCACTGTGAACAAGCCGGTGGCGGTCATCGCCACGCTCGGCATCATCCTGGCGGCGGCGTACGTGCTCTGGATGGTGCAGCGCACCACGCAGGGCACGCTCAATCCGACGCTTACCGAGGTCGACGGGATGCGCCGGGACCTCAACCTGCGCGAGAAGGTAGTGGTCGCCCCGCTGGTCGCGCTGATCGTGCTGCTGGGCTTCTATCCCAAGCCGGTCACCGACGTGATCAACCCGGCCGTCCAGGCGACCATGGACGACATCGGCAGGACCGACCCCGGCCCGTCATCGGTGGGCACCGTCCAGGAGGCAGGCCGGTGAGCGCGAGGAGTGCAGCGAAGCGGAGCCCCGCAGTCGCGAACGAAAGGTCGGCACAGTGACCGAGTTGAAATTGCCGTCGCTCGACTACGCGGCACTCGCCCCGATCATGATCATGCTGGGTGCCGCGTTGCTCGGTGTGCTGGTCGAGGCGTTCGTGCCCCGGCGCTCGCGGCACGTGGTGCAGTTGACGGTGGCGCTGCTGGCCGTCCTCGCGGCGCTGACCATGGTGGTGTTCAACGCCGACGACCGGCTCATCACGGCCGGCCAGTCCATCGCTGTGGACGGGCCGACGCTCTTCCTCCAGGGCGCCATCCTGGTGCTGGCCGCGATGGCGCTGCTGCTGATCGGTGACCGTTCGGTCGAGCGGGGCGGCGCGTTCGTCGCCCAGGCCGCGGTGACCGCCGAGTCGGCCGACGACCGGAAGCAGGCCGAGGGGCGCAACGGGCTCACCGAGGTGTACCCGCTCGTCACGTTCGCGATCGGCGGCATGCTGATCTTCGTGGCGGCGAACGACCTGCTGACCATGTTCATCGCGCTGGAGGTCTTCTCCCTTCCGCTCTACCTGCTCTGCGCGCTGGCCCGCCGCCGGCGTCTGCTGAGCCAGGAGGCGGCGATGAAGTACTTCCTGCTCGGCGCGTACGCCTCGGCGTTCTTCCTGTTCGGTGTGGCCCTGATCTACGGCTTCACCGCGGGCGTGCCCGGCCGCTCGGCCGGGGTCGACTTCGCCACCGTCAACGCGGCGGTGACCGAGTCGCCGTCCAGCCCGGTGCTGCTCTTCGCCGGCATGGCGCTGCTCGCCATCGGTCTGCTCTTCAAGGCCGCGGCGGCCCCGTTCCACGTGTGGACGCCGGACGTCTACCAGGGCGCACCGACCCCCGTCACCGGCTTCATGGCCGCCTGCACCAAGGTCGCCGCGTTCGGCGCGCTCCTGCGCGTCTTCCACGTCGCGTTCGAGGGCGGGGGCTGGGACTTCACGCCGGTGCTCGGTGCGGTGGCGGTGCTGACCATGCTGGTCGGCGCGGTACTCGCGGTCACCCAGACGGACATCAAGCGGCTGCTCGCGTACTCCTCGATCGCCAATGCCGGCTACCTGCTGGTCGGTGTGCTGGCGCCGAGCAAGGACGGGCTCTCCGGCACGATGTTCTACCTGGTCGCGTACGGCTTCTCGGTGCTGGCCGCGTTCGCGGTGGTGACCCTGGTGCGTGACGCCGACGGTGAGGCCACCCACCTGTCCCGCTGGGCGGGTCTGGGGCGGCGCTCGCCGTTCTACGCCGCGCTGTTCACGTTCATCCTGCTGGCGTTCGCCGGTATCCCGCTGACCAGCGGCTTCACCAGCAAGTTCGCGGTCTTCGGGCCGGCGCTGGACGGCGGCCAGGCGTGGCTGGTGATCGCGGGTGTGCTGACCAGCATGGTGCTGGCGTTCCCGTACCTGCGGGTCGTGGTGATGATGTGGCTGTCCGAGCCGGGCGAGTCCACCCCGACGGTCACCGTGCCGGGCGGGCTCACCTCCGCCGCGCTGATGATCGGCGTGGTGGCCACCCTGGCGCTGGGCGTCGTCCCCGGTCCACTGCTCGACCTGGCTACCGGAGCCGCAGAATTCGTGCGGTGAGACGTACCTCGGACAGCGGGGGCCGGCGCGTGATCGCGTGCCGGCCCCCGCTGCGTATCCCCGACCCGGAGCAGGTCGAACGGGTGTGGCATGGTTGATGGTGTGGTGATTCCGGCTGGCGAGCGTTCAGGTGCCACCGGTTCCGGCGGTCGCCGGGGTCGGGCGAGCACGAGTCAGTTCGGCGCGCTCGGCCTTCATCTCGCCGATCCCCGCGTCGAGGCGTCCGTGCTGGGTTTGCTGGACGCGGTCGAGGTCGAGTTGCGCGACAGTGTGGCCAGCGCCGACCCGTTCGTCAGCGAGGCGGCCCGGCATCTTCTGGAGGCCGGCGGAAAGCGGTTCAGGCCGCTGCTGGTGGCGCTCGGCGCCCAGTTCGGCGATCCGTCGGGCGCGCAGGTGGTCCCGGCGGCCGTGGTGATGGAGCTCACCCACCTGGCGACCCTCTACCACGACGACGTGATGGACGAGGCAGTCGTACGGCGGGGCGCTCCGAGCGCCAACTCGCGCTGGACCAACTCGGTCGCCATCCTGGTCGGTGACTACCTCTTCGCCCGCGCCGCGGACATCGCGGCCGACCTGGGCCCCGAGGCCGTCCGGTTGCAGGCGCGTACCTTCGCCCGCCTGGTGCACGGGCAGATCGCCGAGACGGTGGGTCCGCGCCCCGGGGAGGACCCGGTCGCGCACTACCTGAGCGTGATCGCCGAGAAGACCGGATCGCTTATCGCCACGTCGATCCGGTTCGGCGGCATGTTCGGGGGCGCCCCCGCCGAGCAGGTCGAGGCCCTCGCCGGCTATGGCGAGACGATCGGCGTCGCGTTCCAGCTCACCGACGACCTGCTGGACATCGCGTCCGAGTCGGTGCAGTCGGGCAAGACGCCCGGCACGGACCTGCGCGAGGGTGTCCCGACGCTGCCGGTGCTCTACGCCCGTGCGGCCGACGACTCCGACGCCTCGTCGGTGCGGCTCCGGGAGATCCTGGCGACCGGCCCGTTGACCGACGACGCGCTGCACGCCGAGGCCCTGGGGCTGCTGCGGGACAGTCCGGCGCTGAAGCGGGCCCGGGAGACCGTGCGCAGCTACGCCGAGGACGCCCGCGCCCGGCTGGCCCCGCTCCCGGCGAGCGCGCCCCGCCAGGCGCTGGAGTCCCTCTGCGACTACATAGCCGACCGCACCAGCTGACCGTCGGTCGATCATGAAGTTGTTGCCCCGACACGCCGAGTGATCGGGCAACAACTTCATGATCAACGGGGTCAGGGGCGGGGCGCGGCCGTCAGTAGGCGGCTGCCGGCCAGCATCAGGGCTGCTGCCAACAGCATCGCCACCGCTGCCGTGGTCCACATCGTGGGGTAGCCCTGGTGGGCGGCTAGCGGGCCGAGGCTCAGGGGGCCGAGGCAGCCGCCCGCGTACACCCCGGTCTGTGTGATCGAGGTGGCGGCGGCCGGAGCCTGCGGGTGCAGCCGGACCACAGCGAAGTTCATGAGGCCGGGCCACGCCCAGCCCAGGCCGAAGCCGAGCACCACGCCGGCGACAAGCGGCACCGGGCCGGCCACCGCGAGCAGACCGAGCCCGGCCGCCCCGACCACGAGCATCGCGGCGATGAGCGCGACGTGACCGCTGGCCCGTCGGTCGGCCAGCCCACCGGCGCCCACCCGGGCGGCCACGCAGACCGCGCTGCCCAGGGTCAGGGTGAGGCCGGCGAGGCCCGGCGAGAGACCCCGGGCGGCGGCCGAGTCCACCAGGAAGGTGCCCAGCGCGTTGGCGGCGCTCGCCGCCAACGTCGCCGCCGCCCCGATCACCACCAGGGCCGTCGTGGCCCGGCCCGCGCGCGTCGCGTCGGCCCGTCGGCCCCGGCCGGGCACCTGCCGGGGTACGGCCGGCAGCGTCGTCAGCGCCGCGACGGCCGCGGCCACGAACGCCCAGCGCCAGCCGGCGGTGAGCGCGATCGTGGGCACCGCCGCGCCGGCCAGCAGGGTGGAGACCGGAATGGCCGCCTGCTTGACACCGAACGACAACCCCTGCCGGTGGGGTGGCACGTGCTGGGCCAGTGCGGCGTTGCTGGCCAGTTGGCCGAGGGCGTTCGCGGCGGCGCTGAGCGCCAGCAGAGCGAGCAGCACCCCGTACGAGCGGGCGAGCGCCGCCACGGCCAGCATCGACCCGGCGGCCAGCACGATGCCGCTGCGGGCCACCACGGCCGGCCCGTAGCGCTCGACGAGCCGGCCGGAGGGCACCGAGGCCAGCGCGCTCACGCCGAAGTAGACGGAGACGGCCAGGCCCAGCCCGGCCGGGGAGAACCCGAGGTCCGCCCCCATCTGCACGGCGAGGCCGCCGAGCAGGAACACGGGCAGTACGCAGGCCACGGTGGTGGCGACGGCACCGGCGCTGGCCCGGATCGGACGGGTCCGGGCGCGGCCTTCGGCGGGGTTGAGGGCGGTGTCGGTCATCGTCCGGCAAACCTACGCGAGTCCGGCTCAGACCACTCCCGGTGACCGGTGCCCTACGAGGAGTGGATGGTGATCTGGCATCCTCGACCCGAACAGGCATTTCGCACCCGGCCTGTTTTTCATATGGTGTAAGTCCCCGGCGGCGGAGGTGGTTGTGCGCGACCCCTTGGCAGAACCTTCGGACCTGATCCGCAGCGTGTCCCGAGCACTTCGGGTGCTCGAGTCGGTCGGTCGCGCCCCGAAGGGCCTGACCGTCAAGCAGATCGCCCGCCGGTGCGAGCTGACCGTGGCCACCACGTACCACCTGGTTCGCACACTCGCGTACGAGGGCTACGTGATCCGTCGGGAGGACGGCACGTACATCGTGGGGCTGGAGGTGGCCGACCGCTACCGAGAGCTGGTGACCGCGTTCCGGGGCCCTCCGGTGGTCGGTGAGACGTTGCGCCGGGCCGCCGTGGACACGGGCTACAGCCACTACCTGGGCCGCTTCGTCGGCGGTCAGGTCGCCATCACGGCGGTGGCCGAGGGGCACCGCTCGCCCTACCTGGAGGACCTCGTCCCCGGCTTCGACGAGGGCGCGCACGCGACGGCCCTCGGCAAGTCCCTGCTCGCCACCCTCACGACCGAGCAGCGTTTCCGCTACCTGCGCGAGTACGGCATGCGCCCCTTCACCACCGCCACGCTCACCACCACCGAGGCCTTCGAGGCCGACCTGGCCGCCGGCGAGAGGCGCGGGATGCAACTGGAGCTGGGCCAGTTCCGTCAGGGAGTGGCCTGCGCGGCGGTGCTCGTCACGCCGGACAAGGACATGGAACGTCGGGTCGTACTGGCCTGTGCGTTGCCGGCGAGCGAGATGATGACCTCGGCGCGGGTCGTCCGGGCCAAGCTGCTCACCGTCGCCCGTACGGTCGCCGACGGCATCGCCAGCGACCACTGAGCCGTACGACGCCGAGAGGCCCTCTCCCGGGCTGGGAGAGGGCCTCTCGGGGCGGCCGAGCGCCGGACCGCCGGGGATAACGTCAGCGACCCGTTCAGGGCACCGTCAGCTGCCCACCGGGCCGCCGTCGAGACGCCAGGTGACCACCACGCCGGGCTTGGCGTAGTCGCCGTCCGGCCAGTTCGAGGCCGGGTTCTCCACGGACGCGCCGGTGATCTCACCCGGGTGCTGGACGGCCACGAAGACCGAGCGGTTGTCGCCGGTGATGAACGGGCCGCACGTCTCGGCGCCGATCGGCACGGTGAGGAACTGCTTGAGGTGGCCCCGCTCCGGGCCCTCTACTGCCGTCGCGAAGAGGCCGTCGTTGCTGCCCAGCGCGTTGCCGTCGGTGGAGATCCACAGGTTGCCGGTGGCGTCGAAGGCGACATTGTCCGGGCAGGAGATCGGGGAGACCTTCGTCTTGTCGTACCCGGCGAAGAAGGTCGACGGGTCGGTCGGGTCGCCGCAGACGATCGGCAGCGACCAGGCGAAGGTCTCCGCGGTGTTGTCGTTGCGGTCCTCGACCAGCTCCAGGATCTGCCCGTGCTTGTTGGCGTTGCGCGGGTTGGCCTCGTCAGCGGGCGCCTTGTCGGCCTTGCCGCGGTCGGTGTTGTTGGTGAGCGCCACGTACACCTTGCCGGTGAGCAGGCTCGGCTCGACGTCCTCGGGGCGGTCCATCTTGGTCGCGCCGACCTTGTCGCCGGCGAGCCGGGTGAAGGTGAGCACGTCCGCGGCGGTCATCCCGTCGACGAACGAGCGGTTGCCGCTGACCAGCTTGATCCAGCGACCCCGGCCGTTGAACGCGCCGTCGCTGGGGAGCGTGCCCGAGCCGTCGATCTCGCCGGCGCTGGTCGGGTCCAGCTTCGCGACGTAGAGCGTGCCGGACTCCAGCAGAGTCAGGTTGTGCTTGCGGGCAGCCCAGGAGTTGCCCTTCAGGAACTTTTTGTCGGAGACGAACTTGTAGAGGTAGTCGAACCGCTCGTCGTCGCCCATGTACGCGACCACGTGCCCGTCCCTGGCGACGATCACGTTCGCGCCCTCGTGCTTGAACCGGCCCATCGCGGTGTGCTTGCGCGGCCGGCTCTCCGGATCGAACGGGTCGATCTCGACGACCCAGCCGAACCGGTGCGCCTCGTTGGGGTGCCTGGCCAGGTCGAAGCGCTCGTCGGCGCGTTCCCACTTGCGGCTGCCGCTGGGGTAGCGAGCCGCAGTGGTGATGCCGTAGCGGTCGAACTTCGGCTTCAGCTCGGCCGGCGCGCCGTCGGCGCCGACGAAGTACTGGTTGAAGTTCTCCTCGCCGGACAGCACGGTGCCCCAGGGGGTCACGCCGCCGGAGCAGTTGTTGAGCGTGCCGACGACAGTACGGCCCTTCGGGTCGGCGGCGGTCTTCAGCCACGCCGAGCCGGCGGCCGGGCCGGTCAGGTCGAACCTGGTGCTGAGCGCGGTGACCCGTCGGTTGTACGACCGGCGACCATTGTCGACAGGCTTCCACTGCCCGGTGCCGGCGACCCGCTCCAACTCCACCACGGACATGCCGTGCGCGGCCATCGCCGTGCGCAACTGCTCCACCGAGAGCGCGTCCAGGCCGGGGAAGCCGGGGAACATGAGGTCCTCGTTCGTGTACTCGTGGTTGACCACGAGCAGCGCGCGCCTGCCCTGCTTGTCCAGCGGCAGCACGCCCACGAAGTCGTTGTTGTAGCCGAACTGCTTCGACTGGGCGGCGGCGGTCTGGCCGTGCAGGTCGAACTCCGGAGCGCCCGGCAGCACCGGGTCGCCCCACTTGATGACCACGGCGTGGTCGTAGCCGTTCGGCACGACCAGGGAGTCCAGCTTGTTCGGCGGGATCGGCTTGAAGGTCAGCGCGCCACTGCCGACACCGGTGCCCGGGCGGCCGAAGCCGAAGGCCTCGGGGACGTCCGGGGTGGTGGGGGCGGCCAGGGCGGGGGCCGCTCCGGCCAGCGCGCCGGCGGCCGCGCCACCGAAGCCGAGGACCAGGGCGCCGACCGCGCCGGCCCGGACCACGCCACGCCGGGATACCTCCGCGTTCACCACGTCCCCGAAGTACGCGTTGTCGGACGTGTTCGGGACGGGGTGGTCACAGGCGTTGCCGCAGCGGTACAGACAGGTCATGGCGTCACGGGTGCCATGGCGGTTTCCGGTGAGCAGGGGGAGCAGCCGGGGACGGTCGCTCATGGGGGTGGCCTCCAGGAAAGTCGGTGGCACGACAGGCGGCGTACCAGCCGGACGCTAGGAGGACGTGGTGAGCGGTCGTCGGCCACAGTGTGAACCAGGCGTGAACACCTGCGCGGGCACCGACCGCCGCGCGACCGGTCTGACCTCGCACTGAACCGATCGGCGTGACAGCACGTATTCCCGAGCGGACACACCGCCGGACGCGCGCCGGAAGTGAGGAGACCGCCATCAGCGACCATGACGCCCAACTGCTGCGGGCGCTGCACGACGAGCACGCGGAGGCGCTGTACGCACACGCCCTGCGGCTGGTCAACGGCGACCGGCAGCGGGCCGAGGACCTGGTGCAGGAGACGCTGCTGCGGGCCTGGCGGCACCCCGAGTCCCTCGACCCGCGCCGCGGCTCGGTACGCGCCTGGCTGTTCACCACCGCCCGTAACCTGGCCATCGACGCCTGGCGGCGACGGTCCACCCGGGTCGGTGAGGTCTTCACCGACGAGTTGCCCGAGCCGCCCGAGGTGGTCGACGAGGCGGAGCGCGCGGTGGAGGCGTGGACCGTCGCCGAGGCGCTGAACCGGCTCAGCCCCACCCACCGTGAGGTGCTCGTCGAGTGTTTCTACCAGGGGCGGTCGGTGGCTGAGGCGGCGTCGAGGCTGGGCGTGCCGCCGGGCACCGTGAAGTCGCGCACCCACTACGCCCTGCGCTCACTACGGTTGGTCCTGGCCGAGATGGGGGTGACGGGATGACGCGGTGCGAGTTCGCGCACGACGACGGCGCGTACGTGCTGGGTGCCCTGGCCCCCGCCGAGCGGGCGGCCTACGAGCGGCACCTCGCCGGCTGCGCCTCCTGCCGGGACGCGGTCGCCGAGATCGCCGTCCTACCGGGACTGCTCGGCCGCCTCGACCCGGCGGGTCTGGAGCAGTTCCTGCCGCCGCCGTCCCCGCCCCGGGCGCCCGCGCTGATCGAGGAGGCCCGGGGCCGCCGACGCCGCGAGAGCGCCGCGACCCGTCGGCGGTACGCCCTCACCACGCTCGCCGCCGCCGCGCTCGCACTGGTGGTGGGCGTCGGCACGGCCGCGATCCTGCCCCGGCCGGCCGCCCCGCCGGCCCCCCCGGGGGCGCAGGGCACCCGCCCTGGCTCGCAGGTGTCGATGGTCGCCATGCGGCCGGTGGCCACCGCCGGGCCGGTGCACGCCGAGATCGGGTTGGCCGGCAGCAAGTCGGGCACCGAGGTGACCATGCACTGCGGGTACGACGCGCGGACGAGCTACGGCAAGGCGTACCCGTTCCGGCTGGTGGCGCACGGTCCGAACGGCAGCAGCGAGCAGATCGGCTCCTGGCTGGCGGCCCCCGGCGACGACCTCAGCTTCACAGGCGTCACCCGCTTCACCGACGCCGAGCTGGTGAGCGTGGAACTCCAACGATCCGACGGCACGCCCCTGCTGACGTACGCGGTCCCGTAGCCCTCCCCTCAGGGGGTGGAGACGGGCGCCTCGGTGGCGCGCGTGTGGGTGCGGGCACGGCGGGACTGGTCGACGGCGTCGGCGGTGAAGACGATCAGGGCCAGCCAGACCAGTGCGAAACCGGCGAGGCGGGCCGGCGGCATCGGCTCGTGGAAGATGAGCACGCCGCAGGCGAGCTGGAGGATCGGCGCCAGGTACTGGATCATGCCGAGGCCGGTCAGTGGCAGCCGGTTGGCGGCCCCGGCGAAGAGCAGCAGCGGGATCGCGGTGGCCGCGCCGGCAAGCACCAGCAGCGCGGTGTGCCCGGCCGAGACGTGCCCGAAGGTCAACTCGGCATGCCGGCTCAGCCAGGCGAGATAGCCCAGCGCGGGCAGTGCCAGCACCGCCGACTCGACGAAGAGCCCCTCGGCGGCGGGCAGCCCGAGCCGCTTCTTGATCAGGCCGTAGCCGGCGAAGCTGAACGCCAGGGTCAGTGCCAGCCAGGGCAGCCGGCCGTAGTCGACGGCGAGCACCGCGACGGCCGCCCCGCCGATGCCCAGCGCGATCCACTGCGCCGGGCGCAGCCGTTCGCGCAGCACCGTCACCCCGAGCAGCACCACCACGAGCGGGTTGATGAAGTAGCCGAGCGCCGTCTCCACGACCCGGTCGGAGCTGACCCCGTAGATGTAGGTGCCCCAGTTGACGGCGATCAGCGCGGCGGCGGCGACGATCCCGGCCACCGTCCAGGGCCGGCGCAGCAGCGCCCGCAGGAAGCCGACGTTGCGCAGCGCGCCGAGCAGCAGGGCCACGAAGAGCACCGACCAGACGATCCGGTGGGCCAGGATCTCCAGCGGGCCGGTGGGTCGCAGCAGCTTGAAGTAGAGCGGGAAGAAACCCCAGAGCAGGTACGCGCCGATGCCGTAGAGGTATCCCAGGCGGAGTGGCGTCACGCCTCCACCGTAAGTGGTGAACCTCCGCTTTGCTCCTTTCCGGTGAGCGGGGTCACGGGCGGCCGGCGGTCGAGCTGCATCCACCGCTGGGGAGCGTCCAACGGGGTGAAGCCGACCCGCGCGTACACCTCGTGCGCGTCGTTGGTGGCCAGCAGGATCCGGCGTACGCCCAGCTCGGCAAGGTGGTCGCGGACCGTGCCGGCCAGCCAGCCGCCCAGCCCGAGGCCCCGGGAGGCCCGGTCGACGTACACGTCGCAGAGCCAGGCGAAGGTGGCGCCGTCGGTGACCGCCCGGGCCACCGCCACCTGACGGCCGTCCCCGGGCCGGTAGACGCCGAACGGAAGCGACCCGGCGAACGCCCGCACGACCGTCTCCCGGTCACGCCCCAGCGCCCAGTACGCGTCGGTGGACAGCCAGTGGTGTATCCGGTCCAGGTCGAGCCGGGCGGGGTCGGTGCAGATCAGGTGGCCGTCGGCGCGGGTCAGCGAGAACACGTCTGCGAGGCTAGCGAACCCGACCGGCTCGCCGGCCGGCCAATTCCCGAACTCTGGTCACCGGACCGCCCGGCCCATCGGGGGCCGGGCGGCGCGGGTCGGTAGTGGTCAGTCCCGGTCGAGAACGGCGCCGAGGATCCAGGTCACGATGCTGACGAACAGGGCGCCGAGCACGGCGGCCGGCCAGAAGCCGTCCACCGAGAACGGAAGCCCGGCCTGGTCGGCGATCCAGCTGGTGAGCAGGAACAGCAGCCCGTTCACCACAAGCGCGATGAGCCCCAGGGTGAGCAGGTAGAAGCCGCAGCCGACGGTCTTGATGACCGGTTGGAGCACCGCGTTGACAACGCCGAAGATCACCGCCACCAGGATCAGCGTGGTGACCGTCTGCACGGCCGAGGTCGACTCCAGGTCGATGCCCGGGATGAGCAGTGTGGCCAACCAGAAGGCCAGCGCCGTGGTGGCCAGCCGAATCAGCAACCCCTTCAGAAAACCCATGGCCGGGATCGTGCCACGGACCATTCACCTGCGTAACCCACCGGTTGACCATCCCGGGACGACGCGGCCGGGGTGGACGCCCCACCGGCTCAGCCGCGCGCCGGGTGACCGATCAACTGGGCCTCGATCGGAGTGGGAGAGAGCAGCGCCCACCGCAGGGCTCGGCGGTTCACCACGGCCACCATGTCGTCCCGGATCCGGGTGAGCCAGTCGGCCGACCCACCCAGCCCCAACGCCGCGCCGGCCAGCACGGCCTCGGCCGCGTGCAACGGTTGCAGCACCGCCAGGTCGGCGCGGCTCAACGCGTCCACATCGGCCGAGGTCAGCTCGTCGCGCACCACGAGGGTGGCCCGCCACGCGGGACCAGGCTCGGTCTCGGCCGGCATCGGCCCGGCGTCGACCACCAGCAGCAGCGGCTGGAGCGCGGTGCCCACCGACCCGGCGACCTGTCGACCCGGCGGGAGCAGCGGAATCGTTCCACCCGGCGCGCCCACACCGCGCACGAACGGCTCCCACACCCGCGGTCGCGCCGTCTGCACCACCACGAGCGCGCCCAGGGCCATCGCGCGCAGCGCCACCAACTGCGCGACGCGTACGCCGCCCACCAGCAACACCCGGGTGCTCTCCGGCCGGAACAACCGCACGGTCACCGCACCCCCGTGCCGGTTGGTGCCGACCATCATCCCCGCCTCGCCCAGGGTCAGCTCCCAGTCGTCCAGCGCCACCCTCGGCTGCGCCCCGGCGGTGCCGAGGGCCAGCGGCAGCGTGCCCGCCAGCCCGGTCAGGTGCGCGCCGTCGAGTCTGCGCAGCTCCCCGCCCACGCCACTGACCAGTTTGCCAAGCGCGTCGACGGCCACCGTCAGTTCGGCTGTCGACGCGGCAGCCAGGCGTACGGCCAGCTCGGTGGGTGCCGCGCCGGTGCCGCCGCCCGGCGGCGACCCCACGCAGAGCGACACCGTCGTCGCGGTCGCCGGCAGCGCGAGCAGCCGGGGCACCAGCCGCCGCGCGGCCGGGGCGCCGGTCTGCGGCCAGTGGACCAGCCGGAACGTGGCCTGGACCAGGGCGCCCGAGCGCAGCAGCGGCCACGACTCCCGCACCGGCTGGCCGTCGTGCTGGGCCAGCTCGCCCAGCACGCGCAGTGCCGCCGGTACGCCGAGCGGCCGGGCGGTCAGCGGCCCGAGTCGGCGGACGATCCGGCGTACCGTGCCGGCGAGCGCCCGACGCAGGGCCTCAGGCGTCCACCCGTCCGCCCGCAGCACCCGGACCGCCAGCACCGCCCGCTCGCGCCCGGTGAGTCGGCCGTCGGTGAGCTGCCGGTACGACGTGCCGACGGTGCCACCCGCCGCCGGAACGGGTGCCGGCGTCCCGCTGAGGAGCAGTTGGATGCGCAGCGGCGGGACGTCCGGACCGGGCGTCGGCAGCAGCGCGGACGGGGTGGGGATCGCCCGGGACGCGTCGCCGAGCAGGTCGCCGGGGTCGCCGAGCTCCAGCAGCACCACCATGCCGCCGATGTCCTCCAGCACCGCCGCCGGCCCGCCGGGCAGCTCCGTCGAGTGGACCACGGCGCCGGGGGCGACCAGGTCGAGCAACCCGGTCGGGCCGGTCTGCTCGCCCAGCGCCCGGCGTCGGGTCACATGCCCGGCGGCGGTGCCCAGCCACTCGAAGAGCCACCGGCCACGGACCCGGACGACGGCGGCCGCCACGAGGAGCGCCGCCACCAGCAGCGCGGCGACGGTGACCGGAGCGCCCCGGCCCGACGCCGCGAGGACGACCGCGACGGCTACCTGCCCGGTGACCAGTTGACCCACGCGCAACCCCGCGCCGCGCCTACCGAGAGCGGCCCACCGGTCACGAGGTCCTCGACCGCGTACGCCATCCCGAGCCGCCCCCGGCTCGGCGAGGCCGAGCGCGGTCGGGGCGGCGTTGGGCGCTGCGGTAGCGGTTGCTCCGATGTCGATACCCGGTGCGGTGTCGACGGACGTGATCGCGCCGACGGCGGTGGGAATGCCCGGCCCGGCTGTCGCGGCGCCGGCGGCCGGGGCCGGGCCCCGACCGGGCCGGCTCGCCGGCTGCGGGCCTCCGGTGGTGATCGGCGACACCGCGCCTCCTCGACCAGTGTGGACGTGCCGGGCGGCCGACCGCCCCGGATTGCCCGTCACGCGCCGCGACGTGGCTGCCGCACATCGTAAGCGACCGATGGCCGTCGTGGTTGTCCACAGGGGGAGGTGCGCGGGGTAGCAGAACGGCTACCGGGCCGCTACCGTCAGCCACGAAGTTCATCGCTGACCCGCGTCCACCCTTGCTCGTCGACCGGGCCACGCGATCGGTGCGCTCCCACGGTGGGCGCATCGCCGGCCAGGCACAACCGAGGAGACGAGGTGATGTCCGGGTGTCCCAGACCCAGGCAGAAGCGGCGGTGATGCGGCATACCGCCGCGAAGTTCGAGCAGGTGGACCAGTCGTTGCAATCCATGCTGACCGGCCTGCTGGCCGAGTTGGAGGTGTTGCAGCAGGCCTGGCGCGGCGCCGGTGGGCGGTCGTTCGAGCAGGTCAAGCGGCAGTGGTCACAGGATCAGGCGGCGTTGCACCGAGCCCTGCGGGAGACCGCCGGGGCCATCCGCACCGCCGGCCGACAGTACGACGTCTCGGACGACGAGGCGGCCAGCCGGGTGGCCGGCACCAACCGCGGCGGCATCCAACTGCCGCTCTGACCTGCCAGGAGGGAGTTCCGATGGACAACGGTGTGCTGGTCGTCAACTTCGCCGCGCTGCAACAGGCCGGCGTGGACATTCAACGGGCGCTGAACACGCTCGACTCGCAGCTCGGCCAGCTCGAACGCGACGCCGCGCCGCTGGTGTCGGCCTGGGAGGGCGACGCCCGGCAGGCGTACGAGCAGCGCCAGGCGCGGTGGCGGTCCGCCTCGCAGGACCTGCAGGCGATGCTGCGCGCGATCAAGTTGGCGGTGGACGACTCCGCTGCCGACTATCTGGACACGGAGAAGAAGAACACCGGGCTGTTCCAGTGACGCCGGTGGGCCGGGAGCGCTGACCGTGCCCGCGTCGGCGCCCCGGCCACCCTCCGACGAGGGGTGCTCAGGCGGCGCGGTCGGGTCAGGCCGGCTCGGCCGGTCGCCAACGCCGGCGCGCGCCGCGGGGCAGCACGAGGGCGAGCAACACCACGGCGGCCGCCGTCACGCCGATCACCGCGCCGGCCACCAGAGCTCGGTCCCGGGCGGTCGCGCGGCGGGCCTGGCGGGCGAGCAGCGCCGGATCGGGCCGGTCGTCGACGAGTGCGGCGACCGGCTGCGGGCCGGCCGGCAGGCCGCCGCCGGTCTCGGTGACCGCGCGGTACGGGTTCAGCACGCCGGCGCCGTACCCGCCGCCGTGTCCCGTCCCCGGCGCCGGATCCACGGTGGCGACGATCCGCTCGGCCACCTCGGTGGCAGTCAACTCGGGTCGGTACGCGCGCAGCAGCGCCGCCGTGGCGGCCACGAACGGCACCGCGTAACTGGTGCCCTCGACCTGCTGGTGACCCTGCGCGGGCGCGGCGACCAGCACCGCGCTGCCCGGGGCGACCAGATCGACGTACGAGCCGGTCTGGGAGAAGGCCGCCCGTGCCCCGTCCACCCCGATCGCGCCCACCCCGAGCACCCCGTCGTACGCGGCCGGGAACGGGATCGGGTCGCCGCTGTCGTGCAGGTTACCCACGGCGGCCACCAGCACCACGTCCCGCTCGACGGCGTACCGCACAGCCGAGCGGACCTCCGGGTCGTCGGCGTACAGGACGACGGAGAAGTTGACCACGTCGGCGTCGTGGTCGACGGCCCAGCGGATGGCGCGGGCGAACTCGTCGGCGCTTACCGTGCGCCCCGACTCCCGTCCCTGCACCACCTGCTGCTCACTCACCCGTATCGGCAGGATCCGGGCGGCCGGAGCCAGGCCGTGGAAGGCGACACCGGGCCGGGGCACCGCTGCGATGATGCTCGCCACGCCTGTGCCGTGCCCGGCGCAGTCCCGGCCGCCGTCCCCACCCGGGTCGAGCAGGTCCGCGCCGGCCAGCACCCGTCCGGTCAGCTGGGGGTGCGCCCGGTCGACTCCGGAGTCGACCACCGCGACCGTCACCCCGGCGCCGGTGGTCAGCGGCGCGAGCCGCGCGGGTTCGTACCGCTGCTGGGGCCAGGGGGTGGCCTCGACCGGCCGGGCGGGCGCCAGTGGGGTCGCGCAGGCCGGGGCCATCCGGAGCGCGGCGCTGGCGGCGACGGCCGGCCCGGTCGCGCCGGTCAGCAGGGCGGCGGCCAGACCTGCCAGGACGGGGCGCGCGATCGATCGGGACATCGACAGCCTCCGTATCGTGTCGGCGTCGGAACGGGATGTTATCGCCTCGCCGCCGCCCCGGCGCACCGCCGCCCGCCAGCCGTTGTGATCGTGATACCACCTTGTAGGTTGTACGCGATACCTGTGGCCTGTTCTCGGAAGGAGAGGTGGCCGTGACCGAATGGGAGCCGGCCACGGAGGCCGAGGTGGCGATGTGGGACGCGCTGCGCGCCAACGACCAGGAGCTCTACTTCCGCCTCCTGTCCCGCACCGATCTGCTGTTGCCGGTCTCCGCGCCGGCGCCGTCCGGGCAGGCGTCCGCCGGCTGGGGCACCTGGACCACCGGTGGCCGGACTCACGTGCTGGCCTTCACCTCCGCCGCGGCGCTGCGGGCCTGCCTCGGTGAGCACGCCGGCACCAATCGCCGTGTCCCGTTCACCGACCTCGCTCTCGGCTGGCCCAATCACGAGTGGTGGCTCGCGGTCAACCCCGGGTTGCCCGTCGAGGGCTACCTGCCCGCCTGGTTCGTCTCCCAGCTCTCCCGTGGTGACGTCCGGCTGCCGGGCCGCGCCATGGGCGCCCGCGCCCGGCTGGAGCGGGCCGAGACGCTGGCCCGGTCGAGAGCCGGTACGACCGGCCGGGACGCCCCACCCACCACCGGGTTCGTGCCGCCCCCACCGCCCGTGTCGGATTCGACACCGCCGGGACGACCCGCGCCGAGGACCGCGGTGCCACCGGTGGGTGTGCCCCCGGCCTCGGGCATCCCCACCCGGGCCTCCGGCCTGGGTGATCTGTCCCGCCGGCCCGGCTCGGAGGACCTGCCCGCCGCCGGTCAGCGGCAGCCGAGCGCCCCGCCCCGACCGGCTCGCCCCGGCGTCGTTCCGGGCTCGGGCCGCACCGGCGCATCCCGGTACGTGCCGCTGGCCTCCACCGACCGCGCCCAGGTCGCGCCTGCCGACCAGCCCGACCCCAACGCCGGCCGGCCGTCTGCGAGCCGCCCGGCGGGCGACGGTGACGTGCCTGCCGGTGACGGCAGCACCCAGGGTGGCCGACGTTCATTCTTCGAACCGACGTCCGGTCGGGCGTCCGGTCCGGTCTCCGGCGACGGTCGGCCGGGCGACCGCGCAGTGCCGCCGTCCCGATTCGGGCGGGGCAGTCAGCCCTTCCCGCGCCGCCGTCCCGCGGACGCGCCGGGTGGTGACAGCGCGACGGCGGCCTTCCCGATGCCGGCACCGGACGCCACCCCACCGCTGCGGCCCTCGGCCGGCGACCTGGGCGCGTCCCGGGTCGTACGAGCGCCGGCGACCGACTACGAGGCCACACAACCTCTGCCGCCGCGACGGCCCAGCCCGTTGGCCGAGGAACCCACCCATGCGTTCCGGGTGCCCGGCCCAGCGGGGGAGGAGCCGTCGCCGACCCGCATGCGAGGTCCCGTTTCCTCGGCGGACGAGACCCAGGCGATCCCGCGGGGCCGGCCCGCTGAGCGGCAGCGCTTCGAGCCGGTGGAGGAGCTGTCCCCGTCGGTTGCGGAGCCGGTCTCCGGCCCACCCGCCCCGCGGCGCGGCTTCACGCCCATCGTCATTGAGGGCACCATCATCGAGTCCCGGGATCTCGTCGACCCGACCGAGGTCGGCCCGGCGTTCGACGAGCCACGGCGACCCGGCCCGACCACCACCGCCCCACCGGCGGCGGCCCCGCCCGTGCCCGGCCCGTCGCCGTTCGGCCCGTCTACGTTCGACCCGCCGGTGCCCGGCCCGTCTACGTTCGACCCGCCGGTGCCCGGCCCGTCTACGTTCGACCCGCCCGTGCCCGGCTCGTCCGCGCCCGCCCCGGCTATGTCCGACCCGTCCGGCGGTGGTCTGGGCGGCGGCCCGGCCGGCCTGGACGGCAGTGGGACGTCGCTCCGCTCCCCGGGAGGCCATGCGCCGGAGGCGGCACACACCGACAACGCCTCCACCGGGGAACCCGCGGCAGCGGACGGCCAACGGGCGATGGTCGACGAGCCGGCGTCGGTGCCGTTCGAGCCGGCCAACACCGTCGAGGAGGACCTGCTCGGCGCGGCCGGTGCCGGCAGCACCGACACGTTCCTGTCCACCCTGCTGCTGGCCCGGGTCCTGCTTCCGGCGGCGACGGACTCGGTGCGCGGCAGCCGTCCCGGCGACCCGGGCTTCGTCTGGCAGACCGCGCAGCTCGACGGCGAGACGTACGTGGTGGTCTACACGTCGCCGGAGCGCCTCGCCGACCACGTCGAGGGTGACGTCGACACGGTCCGGGTGAAGTTCGCCCAGCTGATCCGGCGGTGGCCCGATGAGGACTGGTCGTTCGCCGTCAACCCGGGCACGCCTGTCGGCGCGAAGCTGCCCGGCGACCAGATCGTCGCGTTGGCCAACTGGGCCGCCGAGGTGGGGCTCGGCGACGACCTGGAGGTCGACCCGCAGGAACCGGCGGTCGAGGCGGAACCCGCGGCCCGCATCCGGTACGCCCCGGCGGCGGTCGATCCGGCCCGACCGACGGTGATGCAGAAGGCGATAGCACCCAGTCAGCTCGCGTACTACCTGGAGCGGGGGTACGACCGGGTCTCCGGTTTCGTGCACCGGGCCGGCGAGTTGGCACACCTGACCACGCCGGCCGAGCTGCACAACGCGCTGGGTCTCAGCTACCCGGGTTCGCCGTTCGTGCGGGACGCCGAGGAGATCTACGTGCTGCGCTGGCCGGCGCACCGACCCAGCCTCTACCGCATTCCGTACGGCGGCCAGAACGAGCCGGCGATGCGGGCCATGGAGGGCTGGGTCATCGAGCGCCCCCCGTTTCGAGGTAACGGCTTCGCCCCGGGCGAGAGCAGTGACGTGGTGGCCGAGTTCAAGGTGGACAGCGCCCGCCTCCCGCACGGCGCGCAGCTCCTGCGCATCGGCGGGGACGCCACCGAGCGGGTGGTCGCGGTGCTCGACACCGACGCGGTGGTCTGGCGACGGGTCGGGGAGGCGTGATGCGCGACGGCTACGTGGCGCGTTGGCAGGGCCGCGAGTACCAGGCGAGCCCGGACGGCGACGACATCCGGCTCTACCAGCCTGAGCCGGGTGAGGGCTTCGAGGAGGTCCGCCCCGGCCGGTACGTGCGGGTGCTGCCGGCGAGCGAGATCGAGGACCTGGCGTACGTGCGGACCACCTGCACGTGGCAGGGACAGCCGTTCATCGTGCTCGGGAAGCACGACGCCTGGCTGCGCGTGGAGTACACGGGCGGGCGCTGGCCGGTGGCCGAGGCAATGCGGCTGGAGGTCTTCGACTTCGGCGTCTACCAGGGCTGGGCGCCGGCCGCCGAGGTCACCGACCTGCGGGAGCAGCGGGTCTGACGGGTCAGGACTTGGCCCAGCGCAGAATCTCGCCGAGCACCAGCTCGGGGGCTTCCAGATGGGGGAAGTGCCCCACCCCGTCGAGCAGGCGCCACTCGTACGGCGCCACGACGTACCGGCCGGACCCCAGGGCGGTCCGTGGCAGGGCGGCGACGTCCTGTGCGCCGTGCAGTTGCAGAGTCGGGGTGACCAGCGGCTTCTGCATGAGGCGGACGAACCGGTAGCCGTGCAGCCGCAGCACCGAACGGAAGGCCCAGCGGTAGCCCTCCAACGCGCAGAAGGCGGCCTGCGGGACGCGCATGGCCTCCCGGCAGCGTTCGGCGTACGCCTCGAAGCCCGGGCTGTCCGCCCAGCGTGGCCCGGCCCAGCGGCGCAGGATCTCTCCGACGGCCGCCCCGCCGTCCCTCGTGAGCACGTGCTCGTAGCGGGGGAGCTGGAACTTCAACGCCGGGGTGGAGGCGGCGAACTGCCCGCGCGGGTCGGCGAAGATGGCGGCGCGTAGGCGCAGCGGGTGGGGTGCTCCGAGCACCACCAGCCGGCGGACCAGGGCGGGGTGGAACGACGCGACAGTCCAGGCCACCATGCCGCCGACGCCGCTGCCGACGAGCGTCGCCGACCGTTCACCGAGGGCCCGGATCAGCCCGGCGATGTCGGCCGCGAGGGTGTAGCCGTCGTACCCTCGGGGTGGTTTGTCGCTGGCGCCGTAACCGCGCAGGTCCACGGCGACCGCGCGGAAGCCGGCGTCGGCGACCGCCGGGAGCATCTGGTGCCAGGCCCACCAGTGCTCGGGGAAGCCGTGCAGGAAGAGCACCATCGGCCCGGTGCCGGCCTCGACCACGTGGAACCGGGTGCCGTTGGCGCCGACGAAACGGTGCGTCCACGGCCCCTCGGTGAGGACGCAGGACTCGTCGACGACTCCGCCGCGCTGGTCGGTCATGGCAGACAGCCTAGGACCTCGCCGACGAGCAGCCATTTCGCCGGCCCGTCTTGGGGCGGGAGTGCCGGGCTGCGGTCAACCGACCGCCCTGATCGAGACGATCCTGACCGGAGTGCCCGACCCGCAGTCGATGTCAGGAACGGCGGTGTCGACGGTCAACCGGACCGTCGTGCCGACGGCGAAGGAGCCCATTCCCGGCCCGTACAGGGCGTACTGCCGGCCCTCGTCGCTGACCAGGCCGTAGCAGGGCCCGTCACCGCCCCGACTGATCCGGCCGGCCAGCACGATCGCCTTGCGCGCGTCGGTCGGGTTGCGTGGCGGCCCGGTCGACGGGCGCAGCGTGGGCAGTGGGATCTGGCTACGTGACGGCCTGTCGGAGGGGGACGACCCCGTCGGATCGGTGCGACTGCTCGGCGTCGCGGCCGGGGACGGTGTGCCGATCGAGGGTGTGCCGGACGGGGTCTGCTCGGTGGGCACTGCGTCTCCTCGGTTCTCGGCACCGGTGCAGCCGCTGAGCGCCAGCAGGGCGGCCAGACCGGCGCCGGTCAGGGTGGTGCGGGTTCGCGGGTGCACGGGTGATCGGACGTGCTGGGCTGCGTCGGGGTTCCCGGAACGGGCGATGCCCGGGCAGGTGACCTGCCCGGGCATCGCCGTGGTGCGGGTGTCGCCTGATCCGAGGATCAGAAGAAGCGGACGTTCGTGTAGATGCCGTCCTGCGACAGAACCTTGATCTTCCGGCCGGTGGCCGGGAGCTTGACGCCGTGGTTCGGCAGCTCCGCGTACCAGTACTGCTGGGTGTCGTCGAACAGCGGCTGCGCGGCCTGGCCCCGGACGTACTGGGCCTGGCTGTTGATGTGCAGCGTGAACGAGTCGGCCTTCTTGAGGCCGAACGGCGCGTCGTAGACCTGGACGCGGGCCCGCCAGGGGGCACCGGTCAGGTTGTAGAGCGGCCGCGGGTGCGCGTCGATGTACAGGTTCCGGCCCTCACCCGGGTGACCACCCGGGTTGAGCTCCGGGTCGTACGGCATGGTGTTGTTGTCGGCGAACCGGAGGTTCCAGTACGAGATCAGCAGACCCTCCTGGTACGCGTAGTGGTCCACGTAGTCCGGGCGGGTGTTCGCGTAGCCGAAGTAGTACGGGCCGGTCTTGAGGTACTTGTCGTACGAGGTGTACGACCGGGTGCCGGCGATGTAGTAGTTGGCGAACATGCGGGTGTAGGTGGCCGAGGCGATCTCGAACTTCCCGGCGAAGGTCCAGCCGTTGGCACCGTTCTCGGCGCCGTCGGTGAACACGGTCTGACCGTCGGCGGTCACGGTGATCGCGTCACCGTAGAAGCCGCCCCGGGACAGGCCGCCGTCGGTCTGGTAGCGCAGTCGGAACTGCACGACCTTGCCCGCCGCCACGTTCATCGGGATGTTGACGTCGACCCACTTGCCGGCGCTGGAGCCGTCCAGGGCGAAACGTCCGGGTGAGATCTCCTTCAGCGGCCTGCCGTTGACGGTGCCGGGCAGGGTCGCCCACGTCTTGCCGTCGTCCAACGACGCCTCGAAGAACAGGTAGTCGAACCCGGTCTCGATGTTGTAGCGGCCCTTCATGGTCAGGGCGGCCGACGACTTGCCGGTGAGGTCCAGGGTCCGGGTCATCGTGCTGTTGAGGTTGTCCTCGTTGCCCGTGAAGAACTGCTTGCTGCCCTCGAACGGCGCGCCGTTGGAGAAGGTGTACTCACGCGGCGGGAGGTCGACCACTGCGGCCTGTGCCTCCGGCGAGTTGTACTCCTGCGGGCCGAGCTTCACGGTGCGCTTCTCGTTCGGCCCGATCGTGTCGTGGTCGAGCCAGCCGAGCTGGAGCTTGTTCCACGCGCCGAGGTCGCCACCGCGGTCACCGATGGCCGGGTCGTTCTTGGCACCCAGCCGGCTCTGGGCCATCAGGGTCCAGTGCTCGTTGTTGTTGTCGCCGCTTGCGCCCACGTTGTAGTCGTCCGGGAGACCGAGGTCGTGGCCGTACTCGTGGTAGAAGACGCTCCGGCCACCGTTCTCCGGCTGGATCGTGTAGTCACCGATCCAGACGCCGGTGTTGCCGATCTCAGTGCCACCACCGGGGAAGGTGTCCGGGCCGGTGTTGCCCTGGTCCGAGGCGTACGCGTACCAGCGGTGGCTCCAGATGGCGTCCTCACCCTGGATCGGGTCACCGTCGGCCTGGTCGCCGCCGGAGTGGACGATCTGGAAGTGGTCGATGTAGCCGTCCGACTCGTTGAAGTCGCCGTCGCCGTCGTAGTCGTACCTGTCGTACTCGTCCATCGACTTGACGTCGGCGGCGATCTGCGCGTCGGTGCGGCCGGCGGCCTTCTGGTCGACGACCCACTGGTTGGCGGCGTCGCGGACCAGGGCCCAGGTGTTGTCGCAGACGTTGCTGTCGCAGACGGCGGGGTCGTTGGCCGGGTTCGGGGAGTCGTCCGCGATCGGGTCGTCGGACCGGCCGTAACGGGCCTCGTTGTACTTGACCTTGACCCAGTCGGTGACCTCGCCCTGGACGCTGTAGCGACCCGAGGACTGGGCCTCGTAGTACTGCTTCAGCGACTCGTCACCGGGGTTGGTGCCGAAGTAGAGCTGCCGGTAGTGGTCGGCGTTGAAGTCCGGCTGCCAGACGGTGGAGTTGTCCACCGCCCGGTTGGGCGCCGGAATCGCGTTGTGCAGCGGCCCGTCGAACTTGGTCGGCCCCGCGGTGTTGGGGTCGATGCTCTTGTCCGGGTAGTCCGGGTGCCGCTCGTTGCCGAACTCGGCGAGGATCACGAAGATCTTGTCGGTCCGCTCGCGGGAGAGTTCGACGTACTGGTCCTCGGTCTGGGCCGTGCCCGCCCCGGTGGTGCGGGCGCTGGCCCCGTCGGACTGGGTCTTGCCGACCTTGACGACGGTGCTGCCGTTGATCTTCTGTGCCTTGGACTTGCCGGACAGGACCTTGCTCAGGCCCTCCTGGCGCAGCGATCGCCGCTTGTCCTCCAGCGGGTTCGGCAGGTCGTGGTCGGCAAGGGCGGGCTCGGCGACCGACGGAGCGGCCGTCGGCAACTTCGGCTGCGGCGCGGCACTGGCGGACGGTCCGAACGCCAGCCCCGTCGCCGTCAGTGAGAGCCCGAGCAGACCCACTGCGACTTTGCGCACGTGGTACCTCCGGTGTGAGGGAACCGGCCCAACGGGGGTGAGGCCGGCGATAGATCGATCCCACTAGTGGGACCAATGGTGAACATAGACACTGCTGGGACGGGTGGGAAGATGTGCGCGTCGATTTGTTGCAAGATTTTGTTGGGAATGCTTTCCACCGTCACACCCCCGCGCTTCATCAGCACACGAGCCGGTGCGGTCGGGGCCAGCTCCCCGAACAACCACGTATTTCGATCAATAAGATCGGTTGTACGACAGTGGGGCCGGTGGCGTTCCCGCCACCGGCCCCACCGTCAGGTCCTGATCAGTAAAAGCGTTACTTCTTCGCCGGCGTCACGAAGATCGTGGCGGACGAGTTGTCCCGCGCGGCCTTCTTGATGGTCAGCGAGACGCCGTAGTTCACGCCCGCGTCGCCGGGGTTACCGGTGCCGAGAACGATCGCGCCACCGCCAAGCGTCACGCCGTAGAACTCCGGCGCCGGGCTGCCATCCGGGTGGGTGACCCGGGTGGTGTACGGCGCGTTGCCCCGCGACGGCAGCACCACGGAGGCGTCGTTGTCCCGCGCGTACGGAGCACCGTCACGCATCTCGATGCCCGGGTACCAGCCCTTGGCGTCGGTGAAGGACTTCACCGGCGCCTGCGCCTTGAACTTCGTGCAGTACGCGCTGTACGGCTCGCCCTCGGCCTCCAGGCACTCCGTGAAGGGGTACGTCTTCTGGAGGGTGAACGCCGCGTTTGCCGACTGCGGACGGCTGGGCAGGTTGTCCGTCACCGACGGGTCCTTCTCCGCCGCCTTGCCGGTACGCCGGAGCGGGTCGAAGTGCGAGTCCACGATGAGCAGCCCGCCCTTCGCGCCGTAGCTGGGCAGCGAGGTCATCTGCGCGGTGACGTGGTTGACGTCGCCGAGCGCGGAGTCCCGGTACCACACCAGCATGCCCGGAGCGTTGTACGACAGCCGGTCGACCTTCCAAGCCTCGTGGGAGTAGATGGTGTCGTAGGCGTACTTCAGGCCCTTGTCGAAGCCGTCGAAGTTGCGCCACTCGGCCAGGTAGAACTGCGCGTGCACCTCGGTGCCGCTGGAGACCTTCCAGCCCCCGCCGGTGGTGTCGACGAAGGTGCCGCCGGTGGCCGTCCAGCCGTTGGCGCCGCCCTCCACGTCGTCACTCCAGGTGGTCGCGCCGCCGCCGGCGACCGAGAAGTCGTCGGCGAACCAGTTGCGCTCCTCGAACGCCTCGTCGGTGGCCTGGCGCAGTCGCAGCTGCACCGTCTTGCCCGCGTACGCCGACAGGTCGACGTAGTCGTGCCGCCAGCCGTCGGTGCTGCCGGTCAGGCCGTACTTCTTGCCGCCGAAGTCGTTCATCCGGCCGTTCGGGTCCTGGTAGTCGTCAGGGGTGGTGACCACGGCGCCGCCCTCGGCGTACACCTTCTGCTCGGTCCAGGTCGTCCCGCCGTCCGTCGAGAGCTCGACGAAGCCGTAGTCCCAGTCCTCCTCGATGATGTAGTTGTTCCACATCCAGAACTTGGCGTCCGCGGCGTTGGGCACCTCGACCGAGCGGCTGAGCTTGACGTCTGCCCACTCCTGGTCGTTGTTGCTGTGCCACATCTTCGTGCCGCTGTGCGGCGTGGCCAGGACCGTCACCTTGTCCGGCAGGTCGACCTTGATGCCGTCCTCGGAGTCGATGGGCGTCCGCGACGTCTGCCCGAGCTTCACCTCACGCGGGTTGGAGCCGGGGCGGATGGTCAGCGGGTCGGCCCAGCCGAGCACCCACTTGTCCCAGATGCCCATGTGCGTCGGCAGCGCCTGGAAGACCTCACCCGAGTGCGAGCCCGAGGCCATCAGGTCCCAGAAGTCGATGTCGGAGTCGGCGTTGCCGGACGTGTCGTAGAGGTCCGGCAGACCGAGGTCGTGGCCGAACTCGTGGGCGAAGACGCCGACGCCGGCGTCCTCGGGCTGCACGATGTAGTTCGACACCTTGAGGTTGGTGCCCGGGATGCTGTAGCCGCCGGCCACCGTCGAGGAGTGCGCCCAGACGGCGTACACGCCCTGGTCGCCGCCGCCACGCGACTTGCCCTGGCCGGCGTGCACCAGCACGAGGTGGTCGATCACACCGTCCGGCTCGAAGAGGTTGCCGTCACCGTCGCGGTCGGCCTGGTCCTCCTTGTCGTAGTCGGCCCACGGGAAGCTCGGGTCCTTGGCGGCGAGCGCGTCGATCGCGTCGGTCGCCAGGCGGCCCGCGCCGGCCGGGTTGTCCGGGTGACCGTTCATCGACTGCTCACGGCCGGGAACCCAGTTGCCGTTCTCGTCCTTCGTGCAGCGGTTGGCGGCGTACCAGCCCTCCGAGTGCGGCACGCTGATCCACGGGCTGGCCTGCCCGTCCACCGTGTACGCGTTCTTGGACATCTCCAGGTACATGTTGTGCATGGTGCGCCCGGAGATGTCGATGCCCTTCTTACCGTCCGGGCCCTTCAGGTCCTTGCGAATCCGCTCGGTGATGCCCTTCTTGGTGTACAGCATCTTGTCGTAGTGCTGCGGCGAGAAGTCCGGCACCCACATCGAGTTGTTGTCCTCGTAACCCAGCGTCGCCGGGTTCGCGATGGTGTTGTGCTTCGGGCCGTTCTGCACGGTGCCCGGCACGCAGGTGCGGTCCTCGAACACCGTCTTCGGGACCATCACCCCGGTGAAGTCGTCGTTCGCCTGGTCGTTGAACTCCACAAGCAGCGTCAGCAGCTTCGCCGTCTGCGTGGTCGGCGCCTGCTTGATCTTGCGGGGGTTCTTGCCCGTCTGGATCGACTTGGCCTCGATCTTGGCCAGCTGCCGGGCGGCGACCGGGTTGCCCCGCGCGTGCTTCTGGTCGAACGCGCGCGCGTCATCCACGGCGGGGGCGTAGACGCCACCCTTGCCCTTGACCTCGCGGCCGGTGGTGTCCGTCTGCACCTCGGGCTCGGCGTAGTTGATGTAGTACTCGTCGGCCCCGATCACCGCCCGGGGGGTGGTGGACGGCTGCGCCGACGCACTGCCACTCACGGTCAGTGAGGTGGCCGCGAGGGCGATGACGGGCAGCGCGACGAGTAGTCGTCGACGCGACCCCGGATGGGAGTTTCTGTTCATGCCGCTCCGTTTCTCGGGCATGGGCGGAGGAAGCCGACCGACTCCGGGCGCGCGGAGACGCATCGAGGCCAGCCGACCTCGTGAAACTAAATGAGAAACACGCCGAACGGCGGGAACGTGATGGAGGCGTTATTCGTCCAACCACTCGCGGCGACCGCCCGCTGTGGGCGTACCTCCACAAAAGACGACGATGGGTGACGGTCCGGACGGACCGTCACCCATCGCTTGTGTACGCCTGTCGTCAGTCCTCGTCGGACTTCGCGCCGCTCATCCCGGAGGAGATCAGCTCCATCACCGAGGAGTCCTGCAGCGTGGTGACGTCGCCGAGCGAGCGGTTCTCGGCCACGTCCCGCAGCAACCGGCGCATGATCTTGCCAGAGCGGGTCTTCGGCAGCTCCGCCACCAGCATGATCTGCCGCGGCTTGGCGATCGGGCCGAGCGTCTTCGCCACGTGGTTGCGCAGGTCGGCGATGAGCTGCTCACCGGCCTCCCCGGCGATGTCCGTGCTGCCACGCGGGATGGCGAACGCCACGATCGCCTGGCCGGTGGTCGGGTCGGTCGCGCCGACCACCGCCGCCTCGGCCACCGACGGGTGCGACACCAGCGCCGACTCCACCTCGGTCGTGGAGATGTTGTGCCCGGACACCAGCATCACGTCGTCGACCCGACCGAGCAGCCAGATGTGCCCGTCGTCGTCCTTCTTTGCGCCGTCACCGGCGAAGTACATGCCCTCGAACCGCGACCAGTACGTCTCGATGAACCGGTTGTCGTCACCCCAGATGGTGCGCAGCATCGACGGCCACGGCTCGCGCAGCACCAGGTAACCGCCACCGCCGTTGGGCACCGACTGGCCCTGGTCGTCGACCACGTCGGCGACGATGCCCGGCAGCGGAGCCATCGCCGAACCCGGCTTGGCCGCCGTCACCCCCGGCAGCGGGGAGATCATGATGGCGCCCGTCTCGGTCTGCCACCAGGTGTCCACGATGGGCAGCTCACCGCCGCCGACGTGCTGCCTGTACCACATCCACGCCTCGGGGTTGATCGGCTCGCCGACGCTGCCCAGCAGCCGCAGCGACGACAGGTCGAAGCCGGCGGGAATGTCCTCGCCCCACTTCATCATCGTCCGGATCAGCGTGGGCGCGGTGTAGAGGATGGTCACGCCGTAGCGGTCGACGATCTCCCAGAAGCGGCCCTTGTGCGGAGTGTCCGGGGTGCCCTCGTACATGACCTGCGTGGCGCCGTTGGAGAGCGGGCCGTAGACGATGTAGGAGTGGCCGGTCACCCAGCCGATGTCGGCGGTGCACCAGTAGACGTCCGTCTCCGGCTTCAGGTCGAACACCGCGTGCGTCGTGTACGACGCCTGGGTGAGGTAACCGCCCGTGGTGTGCAGGATGCCCTTCGGTCGGGCCGTGGTGCCGCTGGTGTAGAGGATGAACAGCGGGTGCTCGGCGTCGAACGGCTGCGCCGTGTGCTCGGCCGACGCCGTCTCCACCGTCTCGTGCCACCAGTGGTCCTTCTCCGACCACGCCACGTCCTCACCGGTGCGGCGGACCACAAGCACGTGCTCCACCGACGGGCTGTTCGCGACCGCCTCGTCCACGGTCGGCTTCAGCGCCGACGGCTTGCCCCGCCGGTAACCACCGTCCGCGGTGATCACCACCTTGGCGCTGGCGTCCTGGATGCGGTTGCTCAACGAATCCGCGGAGAAGCCACCGAAGACCACGCTGTGCGCCGCGCCGATCCGGGCGCAGGCCAGCATCGCGACCGCCGCCTCCGGGATCATCGGCAGATAGATCGCCACCCGGTCGCCCGCCGTGACCCCCAGGTCGGTGAGGGCGTTCGCCGCCCGGCAGGTCAACTCGTGCAGGTCGGCGTACGTGAGGGTGCGCGTGTCACCCGGCTCGCCCTCCCAGTGGATCGCCACCTTGTCGCCCCGGCCCGCCTCGACGTGCCGGTCCAGACAGTTGTAGGCCACGTTGAGCTGCCCACCGACGAACCACTTGGCGAACGGCGGGTTCGACCAGTCGAGCACCTCGTCCCACTTCTTCGACCAGGCCAGCCGGTCGGCCTGCTTCGCCCAGAAGGCGAGCCGGTCGGCCTGCGCCTCGGCGTACGCGTCGACGGTGACGTTGGCGTGCGCGGCGAGTTCGGCCGGCGGGGGGAACTGGCGCGTCTCGTTCAGCAGATTGGCCAATGCCTCGCTCATGCCGTGACTCCTCGTCCTCGGGGTGACCTGCGTCTCGCTGGGCCTGAGGGTAGTCGCGGGGTCCCCGGCCGGCGACCGCTGCCCACCCCGTCGCGCCGAGCGGCCCCCGCCACGCGCCCGACGGCCCGGCCCCGCCCGGGCCGTCCGCCCGTGTGCACGGAGCGGCTCGGCCCTGGGGCCTTGATCGACACGGTTTCCGTGAAATCGCGGTGTCCGGGCCGGTGGGACACCCCGAGTTCCCTGAACCCGTGTTGACCTTGCCCTGCGGCGGGCCGGGCAGGGCCGGTGCCGGGTGGCTCGGGTCGCGTTGCGGGCGGGTGCGGCCCGGCGGGCCGGGGCGGGTCGCTAGCGTGGCGGGGTGACCACCGACCCGCTCGCCCCGCTGCTCGCGCTCGCCGACGTCGCCGCCGCCGTCGACCGGGCCCGTGGGCGCTTCGACCAGGCGCTCGGGCACCGCGCGCTGCGCCGCAACGGTGGCCAGGTCGCGGCCGAGGTCAGCCTCCGGTCGGCGGTGGCCAGCGCCGCACTCGAAGGCGCCGTCCACGAGCGTGAAGAGGTCCGGGCCGGCACCGTCACCGACCCGGTGCTCCAGGGGGCGCTGCGGGTCGCCGGGGCGCTGCCCGGCCTGAGCGAACTCTGGCCGAAGGCCCCCCGGCAGGCACTCGCCCGGCTGCACGTCCTCGCCGCCCGCGACATCGTGACTGAGGCCGAACTGGGCCGACCGGTGGCCGACCCGGTGGTCGCCGCCCGCCTCGACGGGCTCGCCGGTCTGGTGGCCGGCGGCACGAAGGTCTCCCCGCTGGTGCTGGCCGCTGTCGTACACGGAGAGCTGTTGAACCTGCGTCCGTTCGCCGGGCCATCCGGCGTGGTGGCGCGCGGCGCTGCCCGGCTCGTGCTTCTCGCCAGCGGCCTCGACCCGCGCGGCCTGCTCGGCGTCGACGTCGGTCACCGGGAACGGGAGCCCGAGTACGTGGGCTCGGCCGGCGCGTTCGCCACCGGCACCGCGGACGGGCTGCGCTCCTGGCTACGGCACTACATGGCGGCCGTCGAGGTCGGTGCCGACCAGCTCACCGCGATCGGCGACGAGATCCTCGCCGCAGCCTGACCGTGACAGCGGCACGCCCCGTCGCGTGAGCGCGGCTCGTCGGGTGAGCGCGGCTCGTCGGGTGAGCGCGGCTCGTCGGGTGAGCGCGGCTCGTCGGGTGAGCGCGGCCTGCTTATGAGCGCGGCCCGCTGCGTGAGCGCAGGCGCGGGCGCGGGTGGACCGCCGACGATGCGGCGACGGTCAGGCGGTGGCGGCGGCGCGGGTGCGGCGGTGCCGCCCGTACCAGGCGATGCCGATGGCCACGCCCACGCCGACCCCCAGGGCCGCCGCGGCCACCGGAACGGCCGGCCGCTCCCGCAGTCGGCGACCCAGCGGGATCGGATGCCGGAACTCCAGCACCGGCCAGGCGTTCTCCGAGGCCAGCTTGCGTAGCTGCCGGTCCGGGTTGACGACGCTCGGGTGACCCACGCACTCCAGCAGGGGACGATCGCTGTACGAGTCGGAGTAGGCGTACGAGTCGGCCAGGTCGTAGCCGCGCTCGGCGGCCAGCTCGCCAACCGCCTCGACCTTGCTCGGACCGGCCGCGTAGAACTCGACCTCGCCGCTGTACCGGCCGTCCCGCACCGCCATCCGGGTGGCGATCACGTCGGTGACCCCGAGCAGCTCGCCGATCGGCCGGACCATCTCCTCGCCGGACGCGGAGACCAGCACCACGTCCCGCCCGGCAGCCTGGTGCTCCGCGATCAGGATGGCAGCCTCGGCGTACACGTAGGGGTTGATCAGCTCGTGAAGCGTCTCCGCGACGATCTGACGGACCTGGTCCACCTGCCAGCCCTTGCAGAGCGCGGCCAGGTAGTCCCGTGTTCGGGCCATGGTCTGCTCGTCGGTGCCGCCCAGCCGGAACATCAGCTGCGCGTACGCCGACTTGACCACGTCACGCCGGGTGATCAGCCCGTCCCGGTAGAACGGCCGACCGAACGCCAGGGCGCTCGACTTGGCGATGACGGTCTTGTCCAGATCGAAGAAAGCGGCACTTCGGCCCACGGCGCGAAAGTCTAGCCGGATGGTCTATCGTCGGCGGGTGCCCGGGGTCCAGGCCACCCCTCGGACCTGCGGACGGGTGCCTCCAACTCCGCTCGGCGTGACCGCGCTCACACTCCGCGAGGAGATTTTCGCGCTGAGTGGAGTGAACAACACTCGACGTGACGGGCCCGCTCAGGCAGACTTGTTCGCACGACGCGCTTTCACATCCCGAAACAGACAGACCCTCGGCGGTTGCACCCCCCGTGACCGCTGAGTGGTTCGGCTCGACCCCCCCGGAGCCGAACCGTCGACGACCCCCGTCTCCCCCCGACGGGGGTCGTCCCTTTCCGGGGGAGCGCTCCCGCACAGCTCACAGGTCGTCTTCCGGCCTGCCTAGAGCGTCCAGGGGACGGCGTTTCTACGGCCGGAGGCAGCAGAGAGGCAGCAGAGCCGTCGAACCAGTCTGCGCAGAGCTTGTAAGCGAGAAGTCAGCTTCCGTCGGTGATCGTCGCTAGCTAGGCCGGTCCTGCTCGGTGAGCTGGAAGCGGGTGTAAGCGCTGGATTCACGTTCGCTGCGTTCGTCCCGGCTGAGCTGGCTGCAGTACGTCCAGAAGCCGTCGAAGGCATCGCGGAGGGCGGGGGCGTAGGCACCGCCTAGGGCCGCCGTCCGGAGCGTGATCTCTCCGTCGAGGACGGCGCGTGCCATCTCGCGGAGTTCGGGCTGCGGGGAGTCGGCGAGCCGGTCGAGGCTGTCGCGCAGGCTAGGGACGGCTCCTCGGCAGGTTCCAGCCCGCGGCCGGGAGTTCGGGTGTGGCCCAGGCGGGGTCAGGGCGGAAGTCCAGCCACGTGCCGTCGAAGGGAAAACGGCCTGCCTCGACATCCGCCACGACCCGCTCACCTTCGGCGCGGATCTCCTTCGCGCCATCCTCGCCCCAATACGCGGGATGGCCGATCCGCTCCTGGTACTCACCCTCATCCTTCCAGCGCCAGGCGCGGTCGGGCGGCACCACGATGTCCAGGGCGTGGTCGAAGGTGTCGACCCCGGCGAGGCCGCCAGCACGCCATACGGCCGGCGGCGCTTCGAGGTTGACGTACCAGCGGTTCAGGCTGAAGTCGGGGTTGAACATCCACCACACCGAGTGGGCATACCCGGGCCTGAACAGATGCAGGACGTGCCGCCCGGTCCACGTCATGGGCGTCAACTGCCACTGGACCGTATGCCGCTCCCGGAACGAGATCTCTCGGCGGTCTCGACCGTCGAGTGCGCGGCGGAAGAGGTATGGCGTGCCGATCGGCCGCCAGGTGAGGATCCCCCGCTCGTCTTCCGACACCAGTCGTTGCGGAACCACCAGCACGAGTGATCCGTCGCCACGGAAGTCCCTGTAGAGAAGCTGATCAATCACGAAGCTGACGCTACCGATCACGTCAAGGTTCCTACGGGGCGCGCTAGTGATCCTCGATCATCGGCTCGGCCCACGCCGCGTGCGTGAACTCCCACGTCCAGGTGATGCCGTCCGAGCTGCCCACGGATTGGCTGACGGCGGCAGCGATCGGATGCTGCCCGGCGGACAGGATGCCGACTCGCTGCCGGACTCGCTTCGCGTGGCGGATGCGATACCTCAGACCCTCGATGTCGACGACTCCGCACCCGTCGCCGGGCTGGTCTACCGAGGACGACTCCACCGTGACGGCCCAGCCTTCCTTGTTGGCCTTGTAGAGCCAGACCTCGAAGGCGCGATGCTTGCCGTCGACCTCTGACACCCCGGCGATGATCTCGATCGGGTCCGGCCGGTTGTCCATCGTTGTCCTCTGCCCATGAGAGTGCGCCACCAGAGTTGACCGCTGTCCCTACTGCACTGCCAGTCGGCGGGTGCGGAACAGCTCGAAGAGCCGGGGCAGCCGCCTGCGCCACTCGCCCTCGTCGGTCAGGTCCCAGCGTTCGTCGGCAGGCTCCGGGCTGGGCTGTGGCGGAGTGGTAGCGGACTGTGCCGACTCGGCGGCCTCCCAGAATGCCTCATCGTCGCCCGTCAGCCGCTCGTACGCCGTCTGTGCGGCGAACTGGAGAGCTTCGTCGGGAGTCGCATCAGCTCCACCACCAGGGCCTCGGCGACCGCACTGGGTTGACCGTCGCGTTGGGGCTGGTCCGCCGCCGCGCCTGCCGCAGTTCGTGCCCGATCCACGACACTCCAGAACTCCTCCACGTCCACGGCCAGGAGTGTCCCCGATGACTGTGACAGGTTGGGGCGCGCGGTAATCGTCGGGCCTCCCGTGACACAAGCCAGGGTGAGAGTCGCCGAGGCAATGGGGGTTCGGGTGGGTCCACCGGGGAAGCGCGACGAGGGCTGGTTCACCAGCCTCTACTCCGCCGAGTACGCGCACATCGTGAGGTACGGCCTGCGCCGATTAGCGGACTCCGAAGCGTCCGCGGAACTCGCACAGGAGGTCTTCGTCGTCGCGTGGCGTCGTCGCGGCGAGGTGCCGGACCGCAGCCTGCCCTGGCTGTACGGGGTGGCCCGGCGCCTGCTGGCCAACGAGTGGCGGTCCCGACGCGCCGCCCCGGACCTCCTGCCGATCGCCCACGTCGACCTGACGCGGGTGGCCGACCCGTCCGGCGCCGACCGGACGCTCGGGGTTGCCGACGTGCGGACCGCGCTGGCCACCCTCAACGACCTGGATCAGGAGATCCTCCAGCTCGTCGGCTGGGAGGAGTTGACGGTGGCCGAGGCGGCCCAGGTCCTCGGCTGCACCCGTGCGACCGCTGCGGTGCGCCTGCACCGCGCCCGCCGTCGCCTGGCCGAAGCGATGTCGGACCGGCCGGCCCGCTCCCCACGCCCGATGCTGGCCGCTACCCGAGAGGATCTGTGATGGACGGAGCGGAACGCACCCGTACCCTTCTCGGCCCTGCCGACCCGGCCCGGAACATCGTCGTCGCGCCGCCGCCGGTTCCGGCGCGGGATCTGATCGAGCGCGCCGGCGCAACCGAATCCGCGATGGGACACCGTCGCGTACACCCGACGCGCCGGCTGGTCCTGACGGCCGGGACGCTCGCGGTCGCGGCCGGTGCCGTGGCCGTCCTCCGACCGTTCAACGAGCGAACGCCGGACGATCCGGGCGGACCCGGCGGCGCCGTGGGGACGCTGCTGGTGCCGGTCGCGTACCAGTTCGACGCCGATCCGCCGGCAGCCGGCCCGCAGCTGCGCACGCTGGCCAACAAGATCAAAGATACCGAGTACGACCACCGCGGCGGGCGCTACATGTACCACCACACGAAGGTGTGGGGTGATCCGGTGATGAGCTCCCCCGACGACCGTTACCACGTGGCCTTCGCCGGTGAGTCGAAGGTCTGGATGGCCGCCGACGGGACCGGCAGCCAGAGCAACACGCAGCTGGAACCGCAGTACCCCGATCAGCAGTCGCGGGACTACTGGCAGCGCAAGCTAGCGGCTCCCGAGGTGGCTGGCACTGCTGCCATGATCCCGCTGCCCCCCATGGAGCTCACGCCGCCGCCGGCCGACCCGTCGCAGCTGCGCGAACGGCTCAAGATTGAGTATGGCGCAGGGGCGGCGAGCAAGGAGGTCAGCACGCTCTACGCGAGGTACGTCTTGCCGCGGGCGACCCGGGCGGAGATCCTGCGGGTGCTCGCCGACGTGCCCGGTTTCCGCTGGCGGGGACGTGTCACCGACCGGGCCGGCCGGGCCGGTGTCGCGGTCACCGTCGACGAGCGTGAGCACGGCGTGCAGTCTCTGCTGATCTTCGAACCGAAGACGGGTGAGCTGCTCGCCCACGAACTGCTGACGCTGGCACCGGTGCGGATCAGCGCGTACCAGCTGATCCTGGAAACGGCCTGGACCGACCGGATCGGCTGACCGCCGACCTGTGGGGCCGCTCTCTCGAGAGCGGCCCCACCGCTTTTTCTCGGCAGCCGCGGTAGCTGTGCGGCAACCGACCCGCATAGCAGATCGACCGTCTCGGCGGGCGTTGTCCACAGGCCCCGGAGTTGTCCACAGGCGAGGAATCGGGGGCGGTGTGCGGGGCCGCTCGCGAGCAGGGTCGGCGGTGCATCCGATCCCGACCGCTGGAGGCCGCGATGGCACCCCGTACCTCCGTCCCGCCGATCCGACGGCTCCCGTTGGTCGTCACGGCGGACGGCGACCTGCTCGACGACCTGCTCCGGCTCGCCGCCGCCGGCGGCACCGAGGTGGAGCTCGCCGCCGACCCGGCCGCAGCCCGTACCCGCTGGGGTCCCGCGCCGCTGGTGCTGCTCGGCGCCGACCAGGCGCAGGCGTGCCTGCGTGCCCGACTGCCGAAGCGGCCCCGACTGGTGCTGGTCGGCCGGACCGGTCACCTCGATCCCGGTTGGCAGATCGCCGAGCTGATCGGCGCCGAGCACGTCGCCGCGCTGCCGGCGGCCGAGCCCTGGCTGCTGGATCGCCTCGCCGAACAGGGTCCCGAGCAGCCGGCCGGCCCGGGTGCCCGGGTCGTCGCGTTGTTCGGCGGCCGGGGCGGTGCCGGCGCGAGCGTGCTCGCCGGCGGACTCGCCGTGACCGCGGCGCGGGCCCGACTGCGCACCCTGCTCATCGACGCCGACCCGCTCGGTGGTGGCCTCGACCTCGTGCTGGGTTGGGAGCAGCTGGAGGGGCTGCGCTGGCCGTCGCTCACCGACGCGGACGGGCGGGTGGACGCGCCCGCGCTGGTCCACGCGCTGCCCAGCCGGGGAGACCTGGTGGTGCTCTCCTGGGATCGCGGCGAGATGCTGGCATTGCCCGCCGCCGCGATGGCGGCGACCGTCGACGCCGCGCACCGTGGCCGGGACTTCGTGGTGATCGACCTGCCCCGACAGTTGGACGACGCCGCCGTGGTCGCGTTGCAGGCGGCCGACCAGGCGTTCGTCGTCGTACCGGCGGAGCTGCGCGCCACCGCTGCCGCCGCCCGGGTGGTGGCTGCGGCGGCCCCACACTGCGCCGCGCTCTCGGTGGTGGTGCGCGGGCCCGCCCCGGGCCGTCTGCGCGCCACCGAGGTGGCACGGGCACTCGGGCTTCCTCTCGCGGGCACGCTGCGCCCCGAGCCAGGGCTCTGCCGGGGCCTCGAACGCGGCGAGGCGCCAGCGGCGGCCGGAAAGGGCCCGCTCGCGACCCTCTGCCGGCGGATCGTCGCGGACCTCACCGGCGTCCCCGCCACGGGCGCGGCATGAACGGCCACCCGGAGGAGGGCACCTTCGCGGCCCGGGTGCGGCAGCGGATCGCCGCCGCCACCGACCCGGTCACCCCGGCGGCGATCGTGTCCGCCGTACGCGCCGAGCCGACCGCTGCGGTGTTGGGCGACACCGCAGTACTCCGGATCGCCGACCGCGTGCACGACGACCTCGTCGGAGCCGGGCCACTGGCCCCACTGCTCGCCGATCCGGAAGTGACCGACGTCCTGGTCAACGGTGTCCGCGTCTGGGTCGACAGGGGCGCGGGCCTGCACCAGGTCGCGGTCCCGGTGGGCTCGGTCGAGGACGTCCGCAGGCTGGCGCAGCGACTGATCGCCAGCGCCGGTCGGCGGCTCGACGACGGCTCCCCGTACGCCGACGCCCGGCTCCCCGACGGCACCCGACTGCACGCAGTGCTGCCGCCGGTGGCGACCGAGGGCCCCTACCTGTCCCTGCGGACGTTCCGGCATCGCCCGTTCACCCTCGACGAACTGGTGCGCCAGGGAACCGTGCCCCGACCGGTGGCGCCCCTGCTCGCCGCCGTCGTCGCGGCCCGGCTGGCGTACCTGGTCACCGGCGGCACGGGCTCGGGCAAGACCACCCTGCTCAACACACTGCTCGGGTTGGTGCCCGCCACCGAGCGGATCGTCCTGGTGGAGGACGCGGCCGAGTTGCAACCGGGGCACCCGCACGTGGTGGGGCTCCAGGCGCGTACCGCCAACGTCGAGGGGACGGGCGTCGTCAGCCTCGGCGACCTGGTCCGGCAGGCGTTACGGATGCGCCCGGACCGGCTGGTGGTCGGGGAGTGCCGGGGCGCCGAGGTGGTCGACCTGCTGGCCGCGCTGAACACCGGCCACGACGGTGGCGCCGGCACGCTGCACGCCAACACCCCGTCCGACGTGCCGGCCCGGCTGGAGGCGCTCGGCATGCTGGGCGGGCTGCCCCGCGCCGCGCTGCACGCCCAGGTGGTCGCCGCGCTCCAGGTGCTGCTCCAGGTACGCCGAGGGGACCGGGGACGGGTCCTGGAGTCGATCTGCCTGCTACTTCCCGAAGGGCCGGAGCGGTTGGCCACGGTGGTGCCCGCCTGGATCCGTGGACGCGGGTTGGGGCTCGCGGCGCGTACCTTCGGCGCGCTGCTGCGAGACCGTGGCGTGGCGGTGCCGCCGATCCTGAGCGAGCCGTGGCCCGGATCGGCGGGTCCGTCATGACCGGCGGGACGGTGCTGGTGGTGGGGCTGCTGCTGGCCGCCGCAGTCCTGGTGGCCTGGCCTGCGCGGACCGTTCGGGCCCGCCGCCGACGGGTGCTGGCACCGGGCCGCGGTGCCACCGGCGCTGACCCGGACGACGCCCTGGTGGAATGGATCAGGGGCCTCGCTCGCGGACCAGGTGGGCCGACCGACGAGTTCGGCGACCTGCCGGCCCCGGCCCGCCCGGGTGGCCCCTCGTACACGCCGGGAGCGTCGCCGTCCAGCGGCGGGCGGACGGCTGTCGCCTGGTCCACTCGGGACCTCGACGGCAGTCCGAGCCGCCCGAGGGCGACCGGCGGCCCGGGGGGATCCACGCGCCCGGCCGGCCCGGCACGTCCGCCGATCCGTCGGGATCCTCGCCGCCCGGCGGCCACTGCCCGGCCGGAAACCGAGGCCCTGGAGACCGTCGAGCATCCCGGCCACGCCAGCGTCGACCAGGCGCACCACCGCCTCGTTCACCCGGCGGACGACGGCCGCCTCGGCCTGGCCGAGCGCCGCCTCGTCGACCCGGCCGACGATGGTCGCGTCGGCCCGGCGGACCACCGCCTCGTTGGCCCGGCGGACCGGACGGCCGGCGGGTCGTACGCGGCCCATCCGGCACGCGTGCGTCGGTCGCCGGGGCGAGTGCTGCTGCTGGTTGGTCTGGTGGGGGCAGGTGTCGGTGCCGTGTCCGCTGGGCCGGTGGCCGCGGTCGCGGTGGCCGGCTACGGCACGCTGGCCATGCGTGCCCTACTTCGCTGGCGGGCGAACCGGCATGCCGAGATGGCTCGGCGGCGCGGCCTGGACCTGCTCTGCGGTCTGGCGGCCGATCTCCGGGCGGGCCTGCCCGTCCCGCCAACCCTGGAGATCGCAGCCGCAGAGGGGCCGGCTGGAGCGGACCGGCTTCGGGAACTGACCTCGGCCGCCGTGCGGCTGGCGGACCGGACCGGCGCACCGCTGGCCGAGCTGATCGAGCGGATCGAGGCGGACGCCCGCGCGACCGACCGGGGCCTGGCCGCCGCAGCGGCGCAGGCGGCGGGCGCCCGTGCCACGGCCTGGTTGCTGGCGGCCCTGCCGGTCGGCGGGATCGGGCTCGGCTACGGGATCGGGGTCGATCCCTTGGCGGTGCTCCTGCACAGCATGGTCGGTGGGGTCTGCGCGGTCCTCGCCGTTGCCCTACAGGTCGTCGGCCTGCTCTGGGCCGAGCGGTTGGGCGCGGCGTCGGGGCGGGCCGCCTGATGTCCTCGGTGCTCCCGGGCGGCGCGGTCGGTCGGCGTGGCTCGCCGGACCGGGGCGGTTCGGGTCGCGGCGATGTGGAGAGGCGGTGGCGACCGGACGTTATCCGGCTCGCGGCAGGGATGGCCGGGCTCGCCGTGGCGGTGGTCGTCGAGGGCTGGTTCGGGCTGCTCGGTGCGGTTCCGACAGCTGTCCTGCTGGACGTGCTGCTGCGGCGGATCGAGTCTCCGGCGGTCCGCGGTCGGCGACTCCGGGAGTCCGCCGACCTGCCACTCGCCGCTGACCTGCTGGCGGCGGCGATGCGGGCGGGTGCGCCGGTGGACCGCTCGGTGCTGGCCGTGGCCGAGGCGCTGGACGGCCCGCTCGCCAGCCGACTGGCCCGGGTCGGCCGCACGCTGCTCCTCGGCGGTGGCCCGGCCGAGGCCTGGTCGGCGTTGGAAGGGGTGCCGGGAGCGGAGCGGATGGCAGCCGCGGCATTCCGCTCGGCCAACAGCGGCGCTGCGCTGGCCGGTGCGCTGACCCGTCTCGCCGACGACCTGCGGGCCGACCGGGCTACCGCCGCCGAGGCGTCCGCCCGCCGGGCCGGCGTCCTCATCGTGCTGCCGCTGGGGCTGTGCTTCCTGCCCGCGTTCATTCTCGCCGGCCTGGTGCCGGTGATCGTCGCCGTTCTCGGCGACGTGCTCTGACCCATCGAGAAAGGAAAGACGCATGCGCAAACTCATCGCCCGACTCCGCGGCGACGACGGGATGAACACCGCCGAGTACGCCGTCGGCACGCTCGCCGCGGTGGCCTTCGCCGGGATCCTGTTGAAGGTGCTGACCTCCGGCAATGTCCAGTCGGCGCTGACCGCGGTCATCGACCGGGCGCTCAAGTGACAGGGCGCCGGCAGGTCGGCCATGCTCGGAAGACGGATTCCCCCGGGCGAGCGTGCGACGGAGGGTGTCAGGTCCACCTCGGCGGCGGCGACCGGGGCTCCTTCACCGCCGAGTTGGCGGCCGGCCTGCCGGCGCTACTCCTGCTCCTGCTCGCCGGCCTGACCGCGGTCAACGCCGTCAGCACTCAGGCGAGTTGCCTGCACACGGCCCGGGAGGCGGCGTTGGCCGCGGCCCGGGGCGACAGCGGCGCGGACGGGGGGCGCGCGGCACCGCCGGGGGCGGAGGTGTCGGTCTCGGTCGACGGCGATCGGGTGCAGGCGACGGTCCGCGCGCCCGTCCGCGCGCTGGGCGGCCGGCTACCGCGGGTCACCGTGGTCGCCACCGCCGTCGCGGCCCTGGAACCAGGCGCCAGCGAAGGGAGTTGGTGATGCGACACTTTCGCGTTCGGTCGCGTGGGCGCGGCCCGAACGCTGAGCGAAACGATGGCGACCGACCGGACGCGCAGCGAGGTGGCGCGACCCTGCTGCTACTCGCATTGGGACTGGTCTTCGTGCTGGTCGGGACGTTCGGCGCGGCCGTCGCCGCAGCGGGAATGGCGGCTCAACGGGCGGCGGTGGCGGCAGATCTCGGCGCGCTGGCCGGGGCTGCCCGGGCGCCTGACGGCGATGCGGTGGCCTGCGCTGCCGCTGCGGACATCGCCCAACGCAACGCTGGCCGACTGGTGGACTGTCACCTCGACGGGCTGGACGTGCTGGTGACCGTCGAGGTGGCGTTCACGCCGCTTCCGGGCCTGACCCGGGTCGCCGCGTCGACGGCCCGCGCCGGTCCGGTGCGTGGCTGAGTCGACGGCCCGCGCCGTTCCGGTGCGTGGCTGAGTCGACGGCCCGCATTCGGCGCGGTCTGCGGCTGAACGAAGACCCCGGGGAGACATCGACCTGGCACCGGTGTCGCGAGGTTTGCGGGATGCGCTGGGCTGGCCCGACGGCTGGGCTGGTCCGACCGCAGCCGGCTGGCCGGGACAGGGCAGCGCGCCCTGTCCCGGCCAGCGGCCGAGAAGGTGTGAGCCGGGTGCGTCAGCGGGCCTGGAGCGCGTCGAGGGCGACGGCCATCGCGATGACGAGACGGCGGTCGACCTGCGGGTTCTGCACCTCGACGACGTACTTGTCGCGCAGGCCCCACTTCTTCACCACGGAGAAGACCGGCTGGCCGCCGGCGGTGAAGTCGAAGTGGTACGGCAGCCAGGACAGCGAGTCGACGAACCGGCGCAGCAGCGCCACCGGCAGGCTGCGCTCCTGCCCCGTCACCTGCGGCAGACCGGCCTGCTCGACGTGCCAGGTGGAGCGCAGCAGAGACTGGGCGAAGTCCTTGCGGAACAGGCCGATCGCGTTACCGGCCGCGTCGGTGACGTCGTACGTGGCGCCGAGGTCGATGCGCTGGCGGGCCTTGAAGCCGAGCAGGGGCTGCTGCTTGGAGTCGTCGGTGTAGATCGTCACCTGCTCCTTGAAGGCGAGCCGCTTCTGCTGGGCGAACGCCAGCAGCTCACCCTCCGTGCCGTCCGGCGCGACCGCCCGGACCTCGTACTGGTTGACCATCATCCGCAGCCGCTGGCGGATGTGGAACTGATTCAGGGTCTGCAAGTTGTCGAGCTGCATCTGTTCTCCTCAGGGGGATGGTGCGCCGGAGTCTCGCACAGCCGAACAACCGCTGCCCGCCCGTGCCCCGGCGCTCCCACCCCCGACCGGCCCGCCCCGCCGGACCGGCCCCGACAACTGTCAGCGGCCGTCCACGGTCACGCGTAACGCCCAGGTGTTGAGCACCTGGTGGATGCTGCGCAGCCGCTCGTTGATCTGCTCCAGGCGTTCCGCCTGAGCCAGGGCGGCCAGCGCGGCCCCGAGTGCGATCTGCTGGTCGAGGGTGAGTTGGTCCTGGTCGATGGTGTAGAGCAGGTCGACGGTCTCGGCGATCGTGTCGGCCACGGCTTCTCCTCGGGCGCGGGGGCGAACTACAGAACAAGCATCGATGGAAGCGCTCCCATGCCATTGTGCCCAGAGCCGCGCGGATTCATGCAAGGTGGCTCAGGCGGGCAGATTTCCCAGCACCACGTCGAGCACCCGGATCGCGTCCGGTTTGGAGAGCGGGTTGTTGCCGTTGCCGCACTTCGGCGACTGCACGCAGGACGGGCAGCCGGTCTCGCAGCCGCACTCCGCTATCGCGTCCCGGGTGGCGCGCAGCCACGCCGACGCCGTCCCGTACGCCCGCTCGGCGAAGCCGGCGCCGCCCGGGTGTCCGTCGTAGACGAAGACCGTGGGCGCCTCGGTGTCCGGGTGCAGGGCGGTCGAGAGCCCGCCGATGTCCCACCTGTCGCACGTCGCCATCAGTGGAAGCAGGCCGATCGCGGCGTGTTCGGCGGCGTGCAGCGCACCCGGCACGTCGGCCTGCTGGACCCCGGCGGAGGCCAGTGATCGCGGTGACAGCGTGAACCAGACCGCCACCGTGCGCAGCTCCCGGGTGGGCAGGTCGAGCGGTCGGGTGTCGATCACCTCGCCGGTGGCGATCCGGCGCCGCTGGTACGACACGACCTGGCTGGTCACGTCCACCTCGCCGAGGAACATGCCGACCGGCCCGGCGTCCACGTAGGAGCGCACCGACACCACGGACAGGTCCGTGACGTCCCGGGCGTGGGTGGACCAGTCCGGCTCCTCGACGTGCACCAGCGCGCACCCGTCGGCCAGGTCCAGGTCGTCCACCACGTACGAGACGCCCTGGTGCAGGTAGACCGCGCCGGGGTGCAGCAGGAAGTGTGACGAGCCGCCGTCGACAGTGCCGAGGAGGCGACCGGTGGAGGACTCCACCACGACGACCGGGGCGCCTCCCTCGCCGCGCAGGTCCACCTCGGGACGCTCGCGGTGCCGCCAGTACCAGCCGGTGGGCCGCTGCCGCAGCGCCCCCGCCTCGACCAACTGGTCGATGGCCTCCTTCGCTCCGTCGCCGAAGAGCGCCAGGTCGGCCGGGGTGAGTGGCGCCTCGACGGCCGCGCAGGCCAGCTGCGGCGCCAGCACGTACGGGTTGGCCGGGTCCAGCACCGTCGCCTCGACCGGCGCACCGAAGATCGCCTCCGGGTGGTGGACCAGGTAGGTGTCCAGCGGATCGTCCCGCGCCACCAGCACCGCGAGGGCCTCCTGCCCGGATCGTCCGGCGCGGCCCGCCTGCTGCCACAGCGACGCCCGGGTGCCCGGGTAGCCGCAGATCAGCACCGCGTCCAGACCGACCAGGTCGACGCCCAACTCCAGCGCGTTTGTGGAGGCCAGGCCGAGCAGGTCACCGTGCAGCAGCGCCCGTTCCAGCTCGCGCCGCTCCTCGCGCAGGTAGCCACCCCGGTAGGCGGCGACCCGGTCACCGAGCCCCGGCACGGCGTCGTCCAGCGCCCGGCGCGCATTGGCGGCCACCACCTCGGCGCCCTTGCGGGACCGGACGAACGCGAGCGTGCGTACGCCCTCGGCGACCGTGTCGGCGAGCAGGTCCGCGGTCTCCCGCAGCGCGGACCGGCGGACCTGGCGAAGCTCGTCGTGCTCGCCGGTGGCCTGCGGGGGCACCGGAGGAGAGGCAGAAGAGTCGGGTGGCAGCAGCGGCGGCTCCCAGAGCGCGAAGGTCACCCCGCCGCGCGGCGACGCGTCCTCGGTGACAGCCGTCACCGGCAGGCCGGTCAGTCGTCCGGCCGCGGTCGCCGGGTCGCCGGAGGTCGCCGAGGCGAGCACGAACACCGGGGTGGCGCCGAAGCGGGCGCACTGCCGGCGCAGTCGCCGCAGCACGTGCGCCACGTGCGACCCGAACACGCCCCGGTAGGTGTGGCACTCGTCGATCACCACGTACGCCAGCCGGCGCAGGAAACCGGACCACTGGGCGTGGCCGGGCAGGATGCCGTGGTGCAGCATGTCCGGGTTCGTCAGCACGAAGCGGGAGTGCCGGCGGATCCACTCCCGCTCGGCGCGCGGTGTGTCCCCGTCGTAGCAGGCGGGGCGTACCCCCTCCAGGGTCAGGTCGGCGACGGCCCGCAACTGGTCGGCGGCGAGGGCCTTGGTCGGCGCCAGGTAGAGCACCGTGGCTCGGGGGTCGGCGAGCAGGGTGGCCAGCGCCGGGAGCTGGTACGCCAGCGACTTGCCGGACGCGGTGCCGGTGGCGACGATCACGTGGCCGCCCTCGTACGCCAGGGTGGCCGCCTCGGCCTGGTGCTGCCACGGCGCGACCACGCCGCGACGGGCGAACGCCGCGCGCAGCTCCGGTGGCGCCCACGCCGGCCACGGTGCGGGCACCCCGACGCGGGCCGGCACCCGCTCGACGTGGGTGACCGGATCGCCGGCGCCCCGGGCGCGCAGCCGGCGCAGCAGGTCGACGGGCGCTGGGCCAGCGTCCTGACCTGCGGATACGGTGGGCGCGGCGGACGACTCCAGCTCGCGGCGCGGCGTAGGGCGCGCCGAGATGAAGTCGTTGGAGGTCACGTCCTGCACTCTCGCACTGGTGTTCGGAGATGAAAAGCCGGGGCCGGGGGTAAGGGGAAGCCTCCGCCGGTGACCGCAGGGTGTCCCGGCGGTAGTGGTTAGATGCCCAGGAGAGTTTACGGCTCTGGCGAGGAGGACCGATGGAGCTGTCGCTGGCGACGCGCACCGTGGGCGAGCACACGGTGCTCGAGGTCGGCGGTGAGGTGGACGTCTACACCGCGCCCCGGCTCCGTGAACGACTCCTCGAGCTGATCGACGGTGGCGCGCGACACGTGGTCGTGGACCTCGGGCGGGTGGACTTCCTCGACTCCACGGGGCTGGGCGTGCTGGTCGGCGCGCACAAGCGGCTGCGGACGGCCGGCGGCTCGTTCTCCCTGGTCTGTGACAAGGAGCCGCTGCTCAAGATCTTCCGGATCACGGCGCTGGACCAGGTGTTCCCGCTGCACCCCACGGTCGAGGCGGCGGTAGGCGCGGGCCCGACCGGCGCCAACGCGTGATGGCGACGGTCCGGCTCTCCTTCTCCCCGGCGCCGGTGCACGTGCGTACGGCCCGACTTGTCGGCGTGGCCGTCGCCCGGCGTGCCGGTGTCCGCGAGGACCTGCTGGACGAGGTGCGCCTGGCCATCGGTGAGGCGTGCACCCGGGCGGTCGCCCTGCACCGCCAGTACGGCCTGGCCGATCCGGTGCTGGTGGAGATGTCCGACGGCGGCTCGTACGCGGTGCGGGTGGTGGACCGCGCGCCGATCGAGGCAGGCATCGGGCTGGCGGCGTTGCCGCCGGACGCGTTGGCCAACGAGTCGCTCACCGACGAGGCGCTCACCACTGGTGTCGGGTTCGCCCTGCTCGCGGGCTTCGTCGAGGATCTGCAGGTGCGCCCGGTCGACGAGGGCATCGGCACCGAGGTACGGATGGTGTGGCCGGTCGGCCGCTGACCCGTCCCGGTATCCAAGGCCGCACAACGCGCAAGGCCGCACAACGCGCAAGGCCGCACAACGCGCAAGGCCGCACAACCGCCAGGCCGCATCCCGTCAGGGGGTGCGGCCTTGTCGTCATGGATCGGGCCCTATATCAGATTTCGTTTCATAACACAGCGACGAAGATCATCGCGACACGGTGCCACCTCGATGTGACCTCGAACACTGTGGAGGGCTACAGTACCCGGGTTGTCAGCAAGTGATCCAGCCCGCAGCCAGCGGGTATGGGTGGGTATCGCTGGTCCGCTGGGGTGGGTTGGCGCGCGCTTGCGAGTCCGCATCCAGGCGTCGACAGGTGCGTCTCCACCGTCGACGCGAGTGTTCGGTAACAGGAGGACACAGATGTCCGAGACCTTGGCCGCCGATGGCGGCGGGCTTTCCCTTACCGGAAGCAATGTCACGTACGTCGTCATCGCCGCGGTCATCGCGCTGGTGGCGCTCGTCTTCGCCGCCGCATTGACGAAGACGGTGCTGGCAGCCGGCAAGGGCACCACCAATATGCAGGAGATCTCGGGGGCGGTCCAGGAGGGCGCCTCGGCCTACCTGCTCCGCCAGTTCCGCACGTTGGCGATCTTCGTCGTCGTCGCCGTGGTGCTGCTCTTCCTGCTGCCGGTGCACGACACCGACGGCAGCGAGATGGCCGTGAAGGTCGGCCGCTCGCTCTTCTTCGTCGTGGGCGCCGTCTTCAGCGCGTCCATCGGCGGCGCCGGCATGTGGCTGGCGACCCGCGCCAACCTGCGCGTGGCCGCCGCGGCCCGGGAGCGACAGGGTGGCCGCGAGGCGGCCATGAAGATCGCCTTCCGGACCGGTGGCGTGGTCGGCTTCCTCACCGTCGGCCTCGGCCTCTTCGGCGCCGCGCTCGTCGTCCTGGTCTACCGGGGTGACGCGCCCACCGTGCTGGAGGGCTTCGGCTTCGGCGCCGCTCTGCTCGCGATGTTCATGCGGGTCGGCGGCGGCATCTTCACCAAGGCCGCCGACGTCGGCGCCGACCTGGTCGGCAAGGTCGAGCAGGGCATCCCCGAGGACGACCCGCGCAACGCCGCCACCATCGCCGACAACGTGGGCGACAACGTCGGTGACTGCGCCGGTATGGCCGCCGACCTGTTCGAGTCGTACGCGGTGACGCTCGTCGCCGCGCTGATCCTCGGCCGCGCCGCCTTCGGCGAGGACGGTCTGGTCTTCCCGCTGATCATCTCCACCATCGGTGTGCTGGTGGCCATCGTCGGCGTCTTCATCACGCGACTGCGCGCCTCCGACCGCAGCGGCCTGACCGCGATCAACCGGGCCTTCTACCTCTCCGCGGTGCTCTCCGCGGTGCTGGTGGCGATCGCCGCGTACGCGTACCTGCCGGCGACCTTCGCCGAGCTGGAGGGCGGGCTCGACGTCACCGACCGCAACCCGCGACTGGTGGCCATCGGCGCGGTGGTGATCGGCATCGTGCTGGCCGCGGCGATCCAGGCGCTGACCGGGTACTTCACCGAGACCAACCGCCGGCCCGTGCAGGACATCGGCAAGAGCTCGCAGACCGGCGCCGCCACGGTGATCCTGGCCGGCATCAGCATCGGGCTGGAGTCGGCTGTCTACTCGGCGCTGCTGATCGGCGCCGGCGTCTTCGGGGCGTTCCTGCTCGGCGGCAGCTCCATCACGCTGTCGCTGTTCGCGGTGGCGCTGGCCGGTACCGGCCTGCTCACCACTGTCGGCGTCATCGTCGCCATGGACACCTTCGGGCCGATCTCCGACAACGCCCAGGGCATCGCCGAGATGTCCGGCGACATCGACGAGCACGGCGCGCGGACGCTCACCGAACTGGACGCCGTCGGCAACACCACCAAGGCGATCACCAAGGGCATCGCGATCGCCACCGCGGTGCTGGCGGCGACTGCGCTGTTCGGCTCGTACACGGACACGCTGAAGGCCGCGTACGGGGACGCGAAGGTGGGGAACGTCGAGGCGGAGATCCTCAACGCGCTGAACGTGGCCAACCCGCGCAACCTGGTCGGCCTGATCATCGGTGCGGCTGTCGTCTTCCTCTTCTCCGGGCTGGCCATCAACGCGGTGTCCCGCTCGGCAGGCGCCGTGGTGATGGAGGTTCGCCGGCAGTTCCGTGAGCTGCCCGGCATCATGGACCGCACCCAGCGCCCGGAGTACGGCAAGGTCGTCGACATCTGCACCCGGGACGCGCAGCGCGAGCTGATGACCCCCGGTCTGCTCGCCATCCTGGCGCCGATCGCTGTCGGCTTCGGCCTCGGGCCCGGCGCTCTGGCGGCGTACCTCGCCGGTGCGATCGGTGCCGGCACGCTGATGGCGGTCTTCCTGGCCAACTCCGGTGGCGCGTGGGACAACGCCAAGAAGCTGGTCGAGGACGGCGCGTACGGCGGTAAGGGTTCCGAGGCGCACGCCGCAACGGTCATCGGCGACACCGTCGGTGACCCGTTCAAGGACACCGCCGGCCCGGCGATCAACCCGCTGATCAAGGTGATGAACCTGGTCTCGCTGCTGATCGCGCCCGCCGTGGTGGCGTACAGCGTCGGTGACGACCGCAACGTCGCACTGCGGGTGGGCATCGCGCTGGTCGCGACGCTGATCATCGTGGCGTCGGTGGTCTTCAGCAAGCGCAAGGGCATCGCGATGGACGACTCCGACGCCGGTGGCACCACCGGCGCGGGCAGCGCCGACCAGCGGCCGGAGACGGTCAACGCCTGAGCGCCACCGGCACCGGGGTCCCCGTTCGACGTACCCGTCGGGCGGGGACCCCGGCCATCCGGACCGGTGCCACGCCTGGCCGAAGGCCGTACGCTGCAACGCATGCGTACGTGCCGGGCGTCTGCCGCCGGAAAGCTCACGGTGGTCCTGGCCACGCTCGTCGTCGTCCTCGCCGGCTGCGGTGGCGGGCCCAGCCCGCGGGCCTGGGCGGCGTCGGTCTGCGGCGCGCTCACGCCGTGGCGCTCCGAGATCAGCAAGTTGACCAGCAGCACCGATCAGCAGATGACGGCGCAGACCACCCCGGCGCAGGCCAAGGAGAACCTGGTGCGGCTCTTCGGGGGCGCGGAGCAGGCCAGCGAGACCGCGCGCCGCAAGGTCGAGCAGGCCGGCATCCCGGAGACCGACAACGGCGAGGCCATCTCCGCCGGGTTCCGCGGCTCGCTGAGCAAGATGCGGGACGCCTACGGCCGGGCACGGGACACCATCGAGGGGTTGGGCACCGGCGAGCCGACAGCCTTCTACGACGGCGTGCGGGCCGCCGTGGAAACACTCAACAAGGAGTACGACGCCAGCGCTCTGGACACCAGCAAGCTCAACTCCGAGGAGTTGAAACAGGCATTCGACGAGGTGCCGGAGTGTCGCTGAACGGGCTCGGTGACTCTTCGGCGGCGCAGCCGCTGGAGGCGCTGTTCCCCGTACCCGAGCCGGATCCGCCGGACACCGGCGCGGCGACGTCGGGCGCCGGCCGGCGACGGGGCGACCAGGCCCGATCGGAGTCGAGTCGACCCGGGTCGCCGCACGCCGACGACGCGGGCCGGCAACTGGTCTTCTTCGGCGCGGATGCCGCCGAACCGACGGTCGCCGACCTGGCCGGGTTGCTCGCCGGGCCGGGCGAGGTGGTCCGGATGGGCGGCACGGCCCGTCTCGCGGTGCGGGTGGACGCCGCCTGGCGGGTGCACGTGCTCGTCGCCGAACTGGCGCTGCGCGGCCTGGCCGCGAGCTGGGAGCCGACCGAGGACGAGCGACACACCGTCCGTACGTCGTACACCCGTCTGTTGAAGCCGCTCGCGGTCGCCTGGCTGCACGGCCCGACGAAGCGTCCGCCGGCGGTCTTCCACCTGACCGGCCGCCGGCTGCGGCTCTGGCTCGCCGCCGCCGGCACGCCGGAGCCGCCCGGTGGGTTCCTGCTGGGGCTCGGCGCGGGAGACCGGGAGTCCTGGGACGCGATCGGCGCAGCTCTCGCCGCCGCCGGCCTGGCCGGCACGTTTGTCGGCCCGGACGAGGGCGGCCCGGCGTACCGGATCACCGGCCGGCGCCGGCTGGCGCGACTCGCCGAACTGGTCGGCGGGCCACCGCCGACGGCGCCAACGGACGCCTGGCCCAGCCGGGCCTGAACCAGGCAATCCGCCCAAGTCGGGAGGGGTGGCCGGCTGTCCGGTGCCGGACAGCCGGCGGGCCGATCCAGAGGAAAACGGGCGGGTCGGACCTCGGTCGATGGTCCGCCATCGTCACAGTGACCCGCTTCGAGCCCTACTCACGGTGTACGGTGGCGCCGTCCGGCAGTGCCGAGCACGGCGGGGCGGAGTTGACCGCCGCGCCGCAGCGGATTGCCGCCCGCGAAACCCGAAACGCGGACGGCGCGTTACGTTGGACATCCGGACCGCCGGTGCCGCGGCGGGGTGGAGAGCGGTCGCTGTTCCCGGCGCCGGCAGGCCACGAGCAGGAGTGAGGACGACAGAGACGTGCCGAGCAAAGCTGGAACCACCCGTCTGGTCATCGTCGAGTCACCGGCGAAGGCCAAGACGATCTCGGGCTACCTCGGCCCGGGGTACGTCGTGGAGGCCAGCTTCGGTCACGTCCGCGACCTGCCGCGCAACGCCGCCGACGTGCCGGCGAAGTACAAGGGCGAATCCTGGGCCCGGCTCGGGGTGGACGTGGACAACGGGTTCCACGCCCTCTACGTCGTCTCCGCCGACCGCCGACAGCAGATAAGCAAGCTGGTGAAGCTGTCCAAGGAGGTCGACGAGATCTTCCTGGCGACGGATGAGGACCGCGAGGGCGAGGCGATCGCCTGGCACCTGGTGGAGACGCTCAAGCCCAAGGTGCCGGTCAAGCGGATGGTCTTCCACGAGATCACCAAGCCGGCGATCCAGGCGGCGGTGGCCAACCCACGGGAGATCGACCGCGATCTGGTCGACGCCCAGGAGGCTCGGCGGATCCTCGACCGTCTCTACGGCTACGAGGTCTCCCCGGTGCTGTGGAAGAAGGTCATGCCGAAGCTCTCGGCCGGCCGGGTGCAGTCCGTGGCGACCCGGATCGTGGTCGAGCGGGAGCGGCAGCGGATGGCCTTCCGCACCGCCGAGTACTGGGACATCCTGGCCACCCTCGCCGTGGCGAACGCCGGTGAGGGGCCGCGCACCTTCAACGCCACCCTGGTCGCGCTGAACGGCGACCGGATCGCCACCGGCAAGGACTTCGAGCCGACAACCGGTCGGGTCCGGGCCGGCGCGGGCGTCGTGCACCTGGACGAGGGCGGGGCCCGTGGGCTCGCGGCCCGTCTGGAGGGCCGGCCGTTCACAGTCACCCGCGTCGAGGAGAAGCCCTACCGCCGTCGCCCGTACGCGCCGTTCATCACCTCGACCCTCCAGCAGGAGGCGGCCCGCAAGCTGCGCCTGTCCTCGCAGCAGACGATGCGCACCGCGCAGCGGCTCTACGAGAACGGTTACATCACCTATATGCGTACCGACTCGGTGAACCTGTCGGAGACCGCCATCTCGGCGGCCCGCCGGCAGATCGTCGAGCTGTACGGCGAGCGCAGCGTGCCGCCGGAGCCGCGCCGCTACACAGGCAAGGTGAAGAACGCGCAGGAGGCGCACGAGGCGATCCGCCCGGCGGGGGACAACTTCCGCACCCCGGGCGAGGTGGCCAAGGAGCTGTCCGCCGAGGAGTTCAAGCTCTACGAGCTGATCTGGCGGCGGACGATCGCCTCGCAGATGACCGACGCGGTCGGCTCCAGCGTGTCGGTGCGTATCCGCGCGGTCTCCACCTCGCAGGAGGAGGCCGACTTCGGCGCGACCGGCAAGACGATCACCGACCCGGGCTTCCTGCGCGCGTACGTCGAGTCCAGCGACGACGAGAACGCCGAGGCCGAGGACGCCGAGCGCCGGCTGCCCACCCTCGTCAAGGACCAGCCGCTGACCGCCGACGAGCTGGCCGCGCAGGGCCACCACACCCAGCCGCCGTCGCGCTACACCGAGGCGTCGCTGGTCAAGGCCCTGGAAGAGCTGGGCATCGGCCGCCCGTCCACCTACGCGTCGATCATGCAGACGATCCAGGACCGGGGGTACGTCACCAAGCGCGGCCAGGCGATGATCCCGACGTTCCTGGCCTTCGCGGTGATCGGGCTGATGGAGCGGCACTACCCGCGTCTGATCGACTACGACTTCACCGCCACGATGGAGAACGAGCTGGACGAGATCGCCGGCGGTGACCACGCCGCTGTCGACTTCCTCACCGCGTTCTACTTCGGCAGCGCCAACGGCGCCGGTGACCAGGACATCGCCCGCTCCGGTGGGTTGAAGAAGCTGGTCACCGAGAACCTCAGCGACATCGACGCGCGCAGCGTCAACTCGATCCCGCTCTTCACCGACGACGACGGCCGCGAGGTAGTGGTCCGGGTCGGCCGGTACGGCCCGTACCTCCAGCGTGAGCTGCCCGGCGGCGAGCAGCAGGCGGCGGCTTCGGCCTCGACGGCGGCTTCCGCTTCGGGGGCGGCCTCGGCTTCGGGTGAGGAGAGCGGCCCTCAGGGCGACCGGGCACCGATCCCCGAGGGCCTCGCCCCGGACGAGCTGACCCCGGAGAAGGTGCACGAGCTGTTCCTCGGCGGCAGCGGCGAGCGCAAGCTCGGCGACGACCCGGCCACCGGCGAGCCGATCGTGCTGAAGTCCGGCCGATTCGGCCCGTACGTGTCCAGTGGTGAGCGGAAGTCCTCGCTGCTGCGCTCGCAGACACCTGACTCGCTCTCCCTGGAGGAGGCGCTGCGGCTGCTCAGCCTTCCCAGGCTGGTGGGCGTCGCGCCCGACGGCGTCGAGGTGTTCGCCAACAACGGTCGCTACGGCCCGTACGTGAAGCAGGGCGAGGAGTTCCGCTCGCTGGAGTCCGAAGAGCAGATGTTCACGGTCACCCTGGACGAGGCGTTGACCCTGCTGGCCGCCCCGAAGACCCGGGGCCGGCGGGCCGCCGCGCCGCCACTGCGGGAGATGGGCGTCGACCCGCTGACCGAGAAGCCGCTGGTGATCAAGGACGGGCGTTTCGGCCCGTACGTCACCGACGGCGAGTTCAACGCGTCCCTGCGGCGCGGGCAGACCCCGGAGGCGCTGACCATCGAGGAAGCCTCCGAGATGCTTGCCGACAAGCGCGCCAAGGGCCCGGGGCCACGCAAGAAGGCGGCGGCGAAGAAGGCGCCCGCCAAGAAGGCCACGGCCGCGAAGAAGGCCACGGCCACCAAGAAGACGGCCGCTGCCAGCAAGTCCACGGCCGCGAAGAAGACGACGACGGCCAAGGCCACCTCCACGACGGCGAAGAAGACCCCGGCCAAGAAGGCGACCCCCCGCAAGGCCGCGTCGAGCACGGAGTAGGACCTCGGGACCGGAGATCTTGGTACGCGAGCGCCCCTGGCGGGGCCGTTTTGTACCAAGATCTCGGCCAGGCGAGGTCGTCAGCCGGGCCAGCCGGCGGCTTCGAGGGCGGTTCGGAGTTGACGGACGACTTCGGCGGCGTCTGCGCGGATCGCCCAGGCGGGGAAGCGAAGAACGCGGTCGCCCTCCAACCACAGGTCGTTCTGCCGCCGCATGTCCGCCCAGGCGGTCCGCGGATCGAGGTGCTGCCCGCCGTCGATCTCCACGTGGACTCGCCACTTTTCGAACCACGCGTCGAGATAGCGGCGGCGCCCGGCGGCATCGCGTCGGACGGCCTGGCGGGACGGCTCGGGCAGCCCGGCGCGACGGACCAGGTCGAGAAATTCGAGCTCGGCCAGGGAATGCGCGCCCCCGGCGACGTCCACGGCGGTTCGGTGGATCAACTGTCGACGGTGGGCCCGGGGCAGCCGCCCCAGGACGTGGTGCAGGTCGTCGCCGGCGACGAGTCGTTGCTGGAAGCCGGCCGCGATGATGGCCCTCGCCTCGGCGTCGGTGCGCGCCCACTGGGCCGCGTCCACCAGCGACCGGGCAGCTCTGGTGCGGGGCGGTCGCGCCAAGCGGTGGACGTCGGCTGCGGGAAGGAGGGTCGTGCGGTGGACGCGTACACCTGGCGGTATCGCACGGATCTGATGCCTCGCCGGCAGGAGCACGTGGATGGTCCGGCTGTCGTAACCGCGCAGCCCGCAGGCGTGAGCGGCCGTCAGGCCACCGAGCAGCGCGGCGGGGCCAGCCGCGAGCAGGGCGATCCACCAGCTCTGCTCGACAGTGATCGGGCCGTTGTGCGTGATCAGGACCGACCGGTGTGCCCGTCGCCAGCGGCCGCTGGACACCCGGTGGCGGATCGCCTTCGGTGACAGGTGTCGTCGCGCCTGGTCGAGGCTGATGACGGCATCCTGCTGGAACAGCAGCCAGGTCAGCTCGTCGGCGTCATCGCCGGGCAGCGCCCGCCGCAGCCCGGCCCACCCCGCATTCGCCCGCACGGACCCACCCTGCCCCCGCGCCCGCACAGCTGTCCGTCCCTGTGGATACCGCCCGAGATCTTGGTACGCGACCGCCCCTGGAGGGGCCGTCTCGTACCAAGATCTCGAACGTCAGGCGCCGAGGACGTGGGTCAGGTGGGGGTTGGTGAAGACGCGGTTCGGGTCCAGGCGGTCGCGGACCGCCTGGAAGTCGGCGAAGCGGGGGTACGCCGTGGCCAGTGACGCGGCGTCGCGGTAGTGCAGCTTGCCCCAGTGCGGACGACCGCCCAGCTCGGCGGCCACCTTCTCGAACGCCTGGAAGTACGGCTCGTACGGCATGCCGACGTACTGGTGCACTGCTACGTACGCGTTGTCCCGGCCGTAGCCGTGCGACAGCCAGATGTCGTCGGCGGCGGTGAAGCGCACCTCGACCGGGAACAGGACCTTGAACGGCAGCCCGTCCACGATCCGTCGCAGTGCGGTGAGCGCCTCGGGCAGCGCCTCGCGGGGCAGGCCGTACTCCATCTCGACGAAGCGGACCCGGCGCGGCGTGCAGAACACCCGGTCGGAGCGCCCGGTGTACTGCCGTTCGGTGAGCGCGCGGGCGGAGACGGCGCTGATGCCGGGTGCCAGCGCCGGCACGGCCCGGCCGAGGCGGCAGGCACCGGCGAAGACGGTGTTGGACAGGAAGTCGTCGTCCAGCCAGCCGCGCCAGCGGGGCAGCGGCCGGTCGTTGGCGGGCACCCGGTCGTTGGCCTTGACCTGGACCCGGGACGTGTACGGGAACCAGTAGAACTCGACGTGGTCGTGCCGGCCGATCAGCGCGGGCAGTTCGCCGAGCACGTCGGCCAGCTCGGCGGGACGTTCGTGGGCGCGGAGGACGAAGGCGTCCACGCAGCGCAGGGTCACCTCGACCAGGACGCCGAGCGCGCCGAGCGAGACCCGGGCGGCGGAGAAGACGTCGGGGTGTTCGTCGGCGGAGCAGCGCAGAACCTCGCCGGTGCCGGTGACCACTGTGAGGGCCTCGACGAAGGTGGACAGGCAGCCGTAGCCGGCGCCGGTGCCGTGGGTGCCTGTGGAGATCGCGCCGGCGACGGTCTGCGCGTCGATGTCGCCGAGGTTGGGCAGTGCGAGGCCGTGTCGGGCGAGCAGTCCGTTGAGCGTGTGCAGGGTCATTCCCGCCGGTACGGTGACGAGTCGACGCGCGACGTCGACGCTGACGCCGGTGTCCAACTCGGACAGCTCCATCCGCCGGTCGTCGGCAAGGGCGACAGCGGTGAACGAGTGGCCGCTGCCGGTGACGCGGATGCGGCCTCCGGCGGCGGCGGCGACCCGGACGGCTTCGGCGACGTCGTCCGGCGAGCCGGGGCGCAGGATCGCGGTGGCGCTGCCACGCTGGTTGCCGGCCCAGTTGGACCAGCGTGCGGTGAGCGGTGCGGTGCCGACCATGCGCGCTCCTCATTCATGAATATGAAGTGACTTCATATCAGGAACGTTGTACCTGGTAAATACCGCAATTGCGATCCGCTCGTTGTACCGGTAGTCACGGACTCGTGACGTGGAGATATGTTCATCCGTCGAAGGGGGGTGGCGCCGAGTGTCCACACCAGCCGCCACGACCGGGCCGCTGCGCCGCGTACCGGTGCAGGGTCGAAGTGTTGCGCGGGTCCAGCGCATGTTGGATGCCTGCGCCGAACTCGTCGACGAGGTGGGGTACGAGGGACTGACCACGACCCTGCTCGCCGAGCGGGCCGAAGTGGCGATCGGGTCGGTCTACCAGTTCTTCCCGGACAAACGGGCGATCGTGCAGGCGTTGACCCTGCGCACGATGGAGTCCTACCTGCAGCGGCTCGACGAGCGCTTCGCCTCCGACGAGATGACCCACTGGTGGGACGGCGTCGATGCGGGCATCGACGAGTACATCACGATGCACCGCACCGTCCCCGGCTTCCGTACCCTGCACTTCGGCGATGTGGTCGACCTGCACCTGCTCGATGAGCAGCGGGACAACAACGGCGTGATCGCCGATCAGTTGGCGCGGGTGCTCATCGAGCGCTTCGGGCTGACCGACGTGCCGAAGCTGCGCTTCGTCCTGGAGATCGCGGTGGAGGCCGCCGACGCGCTGATCAAGCTCGCGTTCCGGCGGAAGTCCGACGGCGACGAGCGGGTGCTGCTCGAGGCGAAGGCGCTGATCCGGGAGTACCTGCACCGCCAGGTCGACGGGCGCGACAGCGACCACTCCGCCGCCGAGCAGCAGGCCGAGGTCGTCCAGCACGCCTGAGTGGGCCTGCCGCGCGCCCGTCAGAGGAACGCGTGGCCCTCGCCCCGGTAGGTGGGCACTGTCGCCACGACCGCGTCCTCCTCGATCAGGTGCAGTTCGTTGACCCGTTCGCACAGCTCACCGGCCTTGGCGTGCCGGAACCACACCCGGTCGCCGACGCGCAGGGTGGCCGCCGCCGCGCCGGAGAGCGGTGTCTGCACCTCACCGGCGCCCTCGGTGCCGACGAGCTTCAGGCCGGCCGGCAGCCACGGTCGGGGCAGCCGGCTGTCGGCGGCCTGACCGGAGGCGATCCAACCGCCGCCGAGCACCGTCGCCAGCTCCGGCGTCGGCCGGCGGACCACCGCGCAGGCGAAGAACGCCGCAGGGCTGGGCCGCCAGGCGCGGTACGCGTCGAACAGCGTCGGCCCGTACAGGCCCGATCCCGCGGTGACCTCGGTGACCGCGGGATCGGCGCTGGTCGCGGCCACGCTGCCGGTGCCACCGCCGTTGACGAACTCCAGGTCGGCGTGCTCGCGTACCGCGGCCACCGCCGCGCCCCGGCGGGCCAGCAACTCGCGGTACGACCCGCGCTGGGCCAGCCTGATCGCGCCCGCCAGCAGCGTCCGCCCCGGCGGCGCGTCGCCCAGGCCGGCGATCTGCGCCTCGTACGACATGAGCCCGACCAGCCGGAAGCCGGGCCGGTCGGCGATGGTGGCGGCGAGCGCGCCGGCCGCCCGGGCGCTGTGCACCGGAGAGCGGCGGACGCCGACGTGCACCCCGCGCAGTGGTCGCCAGGAGGCGTCCAGGTCCAGGCAGAGCCGGAGCTCCTCGCGCTGCCCCGGGGCTCGGACGGCGTCGATGAAGTCCAGTTGCCCGATGCTGTCGATCATCAGGGTGACGGCGGCGGCGAGCGTCGAATCGGCGGCCAGTTCGGCAAGCGCGGCCCGGTCGGCGCTCGGGTACGCGACCAGCACGTCGTCGCTCAGGCCGGCCCGGACCAGCCAGATCGCCTCGGGCAGCGTGAACGCCATCACGCCGTGCCAGCCGGGTCGGGCGAGCGCCCGGCCGATCAGTTCCCGGCTGCGCACCGACTTGCTGGCCAGCCGGATCGGTTTGCCGGCGGCGCGGTCGGCGAGGGCCGCCGAGTTGGCGTCGAAGGCGGTGAGATCCACCACGGCGTACGGGGGGTCGAGATGGGCTGTCGCCCGGTCCAGGCGGTCGCGCAGTTTGTCGCTTTCGATGGCCACGTGTGCACGCTAACTGTCCGACGGTGAATGCGAAATACCCTCGCGTACGTCCCGGGCTGCGGCCGGCGCCTCCGGCGGCCTAGGCTCAGCGAGCAGGAGAATGTCGCCGGTGGGGCGGCCCCCACCGGGTCTAGAGTGTTCCACCGGGGGTGCCCAGCGATGGGCCGGCACGTGGAGGTACGGCCATCGAAAGCCAGAACAGCGGCGAGTCGCCCGGCGTGTCGCGCGCGGGTGACCAGTCGGGCAACGCCGCCAACCAGTCCAGCTCCGGTCAGGTCGATCCGTCCGGCTACGCCGCGATCCGCTCGGTTCTGCGGATCAGGCCGTTCCGACGGCTCTGGATCGTGCTCGGCGCGGCCTCCTTCGGCGACTGGCTCGGTCTGCTGGCCACCGCTCTCTTCGCCGCCTCGCAGGTGCAGGGCAGCACCGCCCAGGGCGCCGCGTTCGGCGGGGTGACCGCGATCCGGCTGCTGCCCGCGCTCGTGCTCGGCCCGGTGGCCGGCGTCTTCGCCGACCGGTTCGACAGACGCTGGACGATGGTCATCTGTGACCTGCTGCGCTTCGTGCTCTTCGCGTCCATTCCGCTCTACGCCCTCTCCGGCGCGGCGGGTGGCCTGGTGGTCGGCTGGGCGCTGATCGCCACCTTCCTGATCGAGTCGATCACCCTGCTCTGGATCCCGGCCAAGGAGGCCGCGGTCCCGAACCTCATCCCGCGGGCCCGGCTGGAGGCGGCCAACCAGCTCACCCTGATCACCACGTACGGGCTCACCCCGATCGCCGCAGCCGTCGGCCTGGCCGTGCTCGACCGGGGCGTCCGCGGCGCCGTGGGCGGCGACCTGCCCTCCTGGGCCGAACCGGCCCAGCTCGCGCTCTGGATCAACTCGCTGTCCCGGCTCGCCACCGCACTGGTGGTGGCCTTCGGGATCAAGGAGATCAGCGAGGCGCAACGCGGTGAGGTCGAGCGTGCCGAACAGAGCATGTTCCGGCAGTTCTCCGAGGGTTGGAAATACATCGGCAAGACCCCGCTGGTGCGTGGCCTGGTGCTGGGCATCTTCGGCGCGTTCGCCGGTGGCGGCATCGTGGTCGGCACGGCCAAGTTCTTCGCCAACTCGCTCGGCGCTGGCGACGCCGCGTTCTCGCTGCTCTTCGGCGCCATGTTCGCCGGTCTGGCCCTCGGCATCGGTCTGGGCCCGATGATCGTCAAGGACATGTCCCGGCGCCGGTGGTTCGGCATGAGCATCGTGCTGGCCAGCGCCGCCGTGATGACCCTCGCCTTCGCCATTCACCTGTCCATGGCGATCGTCGGCGCGGTCCTGGTCGGCGCCGGCGCCGGGATGGCCTTCCTGGCCGGCACCACGCTGCTGGGCGGCGAGGTGGCCGACGAGGTGCGCGGCCGGGTCTTCGCGGTGGTGCAGATCGGCACCCGGCTGGTGCTGATCCTGGCCATCGGCCTGAGCAGCGTGCTGGTAGGCGTCGGCGGCTCCCGCAAGCTGACCATCGCCGACCTCGGCATCTCCGTCTCCTCCACCCGACTGCTGCTGCTCGCCGCCGGTGCCGCCGGCATCTTCGCCGGGATCAGCGCGTTCGGCCAGATGGACGACAAGAAGGGCGTCCCCGTCCTCGCCGACCTCTGGGGCTCGATCCGTGGTCGCCCGCTGATGCCCTCCGAGCCGTTCGTCTCCGCCGGGCTCTTCGTGGTGTTCGAGGGCGGCGAGGGCGCCGGCAAGTCCACCCAGCTCGCCGCGCTCGCCGAGCGGCTGCGCGGCCAGGGGCGTGACGTCCTGGTCACCCGCGAGCCGGGGGCCACGACCGTCGGCAAGCGGATCCGCTCCCTGGTGCTGGACACCTCCGGCGACGACGCGCCCTCCCCGCGCGCCGAGGCGCTGCTCTACGCCGCCGACCGGGCGCACCACGTCGCCGCCGTGGTCCGGCCCGCGCTGGTCCGCGGTGATGTGGTGATCAGCGACCGGTACGTCGACTCGTCGCTGGCTTACCAGGGCGCGGGGCGGACGCTCCCGGTCGACGAGGTTTCCTGGCTGTCCTCCTGGGCCACCGGCGGGCTCAAGCCGGACCTGGTGGTGCTGCTCGACGTCGAGCCGCGGACCGGCCTGTCCCGGGTCGCCTCGCGCAGCGCGGGCGCCGACCGGCTGGAGGCCGAGTCGATAGCCTTCCACGAGCGCGTCCGGTACGCCTTCCTGGACCTGGCCGCCGCCGACCCGAAGCGCTACCTGGTGCTCGACGCGTCCCGGCCGGCCGACGAGATCACCGGGCTGGTGGTCCGGCGCGTTTCGGAGATGCTGGGCAAGCCGGGTGGCATCGTGCACCCTCGCCCCGCGCAGGGCCCGGACACGTCGGTGCAGCCGGAGTTATCCGACGCGGAGCTGGTGATGATGGAGCACAAGACCTGATGCCGGACGTCTTCGCCGACCTGGTCGGTCAGGACGAGGCGGTAGCCGAACTGCGCCGGGCCGCCGCCGCGGCGGCAGCCGTGCTGCGCGCCGGTGCGGCCGACCGGGCACCCGCGCTGATCTCCGCCGGCCCGGCCAGCCCTGGCGAGGCCGGTGACACCGAGCCCGGCCTGCTGGATCCGTCGACCGGGATGACGCACGCCTGGATCTTCACCGGGCCGCCCGGCTCCGGCCGTTCGGTCGCCGCCCGCGCCTTCGCCGCCGCCCTGCAGTGCACGTACGGCACCGGCTGCGGCGAGTGCCCCGGCTGCCACACCACGATGGGCGGCACCAACGCCGACGTCCGGATGGTGGTGCCGGAGGGGCTCTCCATAGGCGTCGGCGAGATGCGTGCGCTGGTGCTGCGCGCGGCCAGCACCCCGTCCGGCGGGCGCTGGCAGGTGGTGGTCATCGAGGATGCCGACCGGCTCACCGAGGCGGCCAGCAACGCGCTGCTCAAGGCCGTCGAGGAGCCGCCGCCGCGTACGGTCTTCCTGCTCTGCGCCCCCTCCACCCACCCCGACGACGTGTCGGTGACCATCCGGTCGCGCTGTCGGGTCGTACCCCTGCGGCAGCCGCCGGCCGCGGCGGTGGCCGAGGTGCTGGTCCGTCGGGACGGCATCGCGCCCGACGTGGCGCAGTGGGCGGCGGCCGCGGCGCAGGGGCACGTGGGTCGGGCCCGCCGGCTGGCCCGCGACCCGGAGGCCCGCAAGCGGCGTGAGGCGGTGCTCGCCGTGCCACGACGGTTGACAGGCGTCGGCGCGGCGTTCGACGCGGCTTCCGCGCTGATCGAGGCGGCCGAGGCGGAGGCCGAGGCGTCGGTGTCCGAGGCCGACGCGACCGAACGGGCGGCGCTGGAGACCGCGCTCGGCGCGGGCGGCACCGGCCGGGGCGCGGCCGGCGCGCTGCGTGGTGCCGCCGGGCAGCTCAAGGAGTTGGAGAAGCGGCAGAAGTCGCGTGCCACCCGGGCCCAGCGGGACGCGCTGGACCGGGCGCTCGTCGACCTGGCCGGCTTCTACCGGGACGCGCTCACCATGGCGCTGCGAGCCCCGATCGACCCGGTGCACACCGACACCGCCGCGCTCGCCGGCGCGGGAGCCCAGAAGTGGGACGCCGAGGGGTCGCTGCGCCGACTGGAGGCCGTCCTCGCCTGCCGGACGGCGATCGAGGCGAACGTCAAGCCGCGGATCGCGGTCGAGGCGATGATGCTCGCCCTCTGGAAGGGCTGACCCGCAGCTCCAGCCGGTTGTCCACAGCCATCGACACGCGCGATTGCTGTGCGGTACGGTCCGGTGTGCCGTGGTGACGGTGGCGGCACGCTCAGTGAGGGCCCATCCGGGAGGAGCCGCCGATGCCGCGGGGGGAGATCGACGAGGCCTGGATCGAGGAGGCGGTGCGGCGCTACCGCCGCATCGAATCGCTGCAGGCCGAGTTCGACCAGGCCGTGTCGACGGTCGAGGTCACCGTCCGGTCGCCGGACGGGTTGGTCGAGGTGGTGGTCACCGCCGGAGGGCGGATCACCGACGTCCGGTTCCTCGGGCCGCTGCACACCCGCAGCCCACGGGACGTGGCCGGCTCGGTGCAGGCCGCCGTCACCGCGGCCGCCGACGCCGCCGAGTGGGCCCGGGAGAAGTTGCACAACGAGACGTTCGCCGCCTACCGACCGCTCGCGGGGGCCTGACATGGACGCACTGCGCGCGCTCTCCGCCCGGCTCGACGAGGCGAGCGCCACGCTCACCACCCTGTCCCACACGGTCACCGCCAGCGACCCGGCCCAGGCGGCGTTCGGTACGGACGCCCCGGGCCGCCCCGGCGAGATCGGTCGCGCGCTGCACCGACAGTGGACCGCCGCCACCGACGACCGGGCCCGCGAGGCACGAGCCGCCGCCGGTCGGCTCGCCGCCGCCGCCTCGGCGATCCGCGAGGCCGCCGACCGGTACGCCGAGGTCGACCGCGCCGCCCGCCGTCGGATCATCGGAGAGCCGTGATGGACCCACTGGACCGGCTCGCCGAACCCGGCCTCGACCTGCTCCACCGGGTGGACGCGTTGCTCGCGGCAGGCGTCCCCGAAGGGCACCGGGTCTGGCCTCTGCTGCGCCGGATGCAGGTGCTGCCGGGTGACGCCGTCCGTGGCTTCCTCGACCTCCACCCGGCGCCGCTCGCAAGCGCCGGGCACGCCGTCCGCCGGCTCGTCCGGGGGTACGACGACGTCGGCGCCGCGCTCACCGACCCGGTGCTCTGGTCCGGCCCGGCCGCCTCGGCGTACGGGCAGGAGCGCGCGGCGCTGCTGCGTCACCTTGACGAGGGCCCGGAGAGCCTGGTCGGTCGACTGGACTCCACCGCCGGGTACGCGGACGCGCTCGCCGACTGGGTGGAGGGCAGCCGCCTCGCCCTGGCCCGCACGATCGCCGACGTGCTGCGCTCGGCCGAGGCGGTGGCCGTTGTCGCCGCCACCGCCGCCGGCCCGCCGACCCGCCTGACGCCCGTCGGTCCGGGTGTCGCCGACGCGGCCGAGATCGCCGCCCGGGTGCTGGCGGTGCTGTGCGTCGCGTACGACGGGGCCGAGACACTGCTGCGCCAGTGGGCGCCGAGCCTGGCCGAGTCCATCTGGCGGTCGCCGCTGGACGGCCGTCCCCGCTACGACCAGCCCACCCGGGTCGGCTGGTAGCCGATCGCCGCGGCTCGTCCCCCTCGGGGAGCGCGTCGCCGTCGGGCAGCTCTGCGGACAGGCCACGGCGTCGCTCGCGGGCGCCCGAGCAGAGTCGACGCCCACGGCGACGCCGTGGTCTTCCCCCTGCACCCCCCGCAGGTCTGCCTCCACTCAACGCCGCCCGGCGGCGTTTGTCCCCCACCCGCGGCCGGATTCAACCGTCCGGGCGAGGGTCATCGGCACGACGGGTGGCCCGGCAATCGGTCGAGTCGACGGTCATGGATGGCAGCGGAGGGATTGGCCGCTGCGTCGTTGGCGGTGCTGCGTCGTAAGGTGGGGGGATGGGCATGCTCTGCGCGGTCAGCTTCAACCGGTACGGGCGCCTCTACTACCTCGACCCGGGCGAGTTGCGTCCGCAGGTGGGTGACCGGGTGCTCGTGCCGACGGACGACGGGCCCGAGGTGGCCGAGTGCGTCTGGGCCGCCCAGTGGGTGACCGAGGAGACCGACGGCTTTCCCCGGCTGGTCGGGCTGGCCGGCGACGACGACCTGCGCCGAGACGAGGCGCTGCGTCGTCGTAAGGCCGAGGCGAAGGTGGCGGCGAAGCGCCTGATCCGCGCACACGGTCTCCCGATGAAGGTGGTGGCCGTCGACCACGTGCTCGGCTCCGCCGACGGTGGCGGCGAGCGCAGCACCGTCTACTTCACCGCCCCGCACCGGGTGGACTTCCGTTCCCTGGTCCGCGACCTGGGCGCCACCCTGCACTGCCGGGTCGAGCTGCGGCAGCTCTCGGCACGGGACTCGGCCCGCGTCCAGGGCGGCATCGGCTCGTGTGGTCGGGACCTGTGCTGCGCGACGTTCCTCACCGACTTCGAGCCGGTGACCATCCGGATGGCCAAGGACCAGGATCTGCCGCTGAACCCGCTGCGCATCTCCGGGGCGTGTGGCCGGTTGATGTGCTGCCTGAAGTACGAGCACCCGCTGTACCAGCGCTTCCAGGCGACCGCGCCGGCCGTCGGCAGCCGTGTCTCCACCCCGGAGGGCGAGGGTCGGGTGGTCGGCCACAGCGTGCCGAAAGACGCGGTGACCGTTCGCCTGGACGCCGACGGTTCCCGCTGCTCCTGCTCCCGCGCCTCCGTCTGCGCCCCCCGCCAAGCCCACGACCAGCACTACACCCCCTAACCCCCTCCTCGCAGTGGCCTCTCCACCCCCCGTTGATCATGAAGTTATTGCCACCTGCCCCGGCGTGTCGGGACAATAACTTCATGATCAACGGGGGGTGGGCGGGGGTCGGGCGGGGTTAGGGCGGGGTTAGTGCAGGACTATCGGGGGTTCTGTCAGGTGGGGGGTTAGCGGGGTTTTCGGGGTTAGCCAGCTTGTCGTGGGGTCGTCGTCGGGGTTCACCTGCCAGTCGCGGGAGACCCGGTCCACCCCGATCGGATAGACGGTGAGCGTGCCGTCCGGGTCGATGCGCAACCGCAGGAACGACTTGGAATCCTCGATGCCCTGCCCGGCGAACAGCTCGTTGACGTTCACACCGAACGAACCGGCGACCAGCAGGTACGCCGCTACCAGCTGGCTCGCCACCAGGCCGATGACCGGGCCGTACAGCACCGCCGCGGCGGCCGCCGGCAGCGGCCACGGCCAGTCGTAGAACGGCAGCGCCAACCAGATCCACGTGCCACCGGCGGCCAGCGCCACCTGGGCCACGCCGTGGCTGACGCCGAGAATCCAGTGCCGGGCATGCCGCTTGCCGCTGGCGCTCGGCGGTTTGGCGAAGAGGGCCGCCGCCACCACCGTCACGAGCACCATCAGCACCAGCGGGACGCTGAACAGACGCTGGTTGGTGCTGTCGGCCCAGTTCGCGGTCGCTCCCGCCATGGCCAGCATCAGCAGGGTGTGCAGCGTGCCGAGCAACGTGGTGAAGCCGGGATTGCGGAACGGCAGTCGGGCGAAGATGCCCCACCCGTAGCGCCGGGAGCGGGCCGCGTCCGGATAGCGGGCCACCAGGTCGTACGGCTGGGTGCGGCTGGCCCGTCGGGCCAGGGTGTCCCGGGGTGGCACCTCGATGCGTTGCGGCAGCTTGTGCGTGGGGTACAGGTACGCCCCGCCACCCCCGCAGGTGATCAACTGCCGGTCCGGGCCGGCATAGCGGGCGTAGTGGTGCAGGTCGCCGGAGAGCAGCAGCCGCACCTGCGCCGCGGTCGGGTCGATGATGGTCCGGACGAAGTAGTCGATCGAGTCGTACGCCGTCGGGTCGTCGGCGGCCTTGACCCACGTCGGCGACGGCGCCGCGATGATCACCTTCGACTCCGGGGTGAGCCGCCGGGCCACCTCGTCGAAGTAGGCCAACTGCGGGTCGTCCAGGTACGAGCCGGACTGGTCGTCCACACCCAGCAGCCACCAACCGGCCGGCAACTCCACGGCGAAGTACGACCGCGACTGCCCGGTGCGCCAGCCGGCGAAGTTACGGTCCCGGGAGCGGACGAACAAGCGCAGGAAAGCGGTCAGGCCGTCGTACCAGTCATGGTTGCCCGGCACCGCGAACAGCGTGGGACGGTCGGGCGGGGTCGCCGGCAGCGCGGCCTGGTAGGGCCCCTTGCACCGGTTCTCGTACTCCGCGTAGGCCGCCGACGGGTACACCTGGTCCCCGCCCATCACCAGGGTCTGCGCGCGGGGCAGCCGGTGCCCGTCCACGGTCAGCTCGGGCTGCGCCAGCAGGTACGCGACGGAGTAGGTGGCGTGGAAGCCGTCACCGAGGTCGGCCACGTAGTCGAGCCACAGCCCGCCGTCCGGCCCCGCCTGGCGGAAGATGTCGTCGCCGAAGGCATTCTGCAACTCGCGCTTGTCCAGGTACGCGCCGAAGAGGATCGCCAGCAGCGTCCGGATGCCGGTGCTGATCAGCAGGAACGGGGCCAGCCAGGGCACCGGCTTGCGGGGGGTGAAGCCCAGCTCCAGCGGATCGGTGGAGCGCGGCCGGCGAGGGGCCCGCTCCCCGTCGGGCTCGCCCGCCGAGGTCTGGTGATCGTCGCGTTCGTCACTCACCCGCCGCAGCGTAGTGCCGGTCCCCGTGAAGCGCTGTCTGGTAATCAGCCAGATGACGGTTGTTGTCCGGTTGGTGCCAGCGGAGGCGCGGGGGTATCCCGTTCGGTCCGAGGTCGGGGGGTGCCGTACACTTGCTGATCGTTGCCGCCTTAGCTCAGTCGGCTAGAGCGACGCACTCGTAATGCGTAGGTCGACGGTTCGATTCCGTCAGGCGGCTCCATAGAAAGGCCCAGGTCACCGGCTTGATCGCCGATCATGACCTGGGCCTTTTGCTTGCCGTCGTTAGACCGAGCAGCCAAGTGAGCAGCCAACCTGCTCACCGGACCACAGCGCCCCCGCCAGTCGTGCCGCAGCTTCCCGCGCGACCTGGGGGGCCACGTGTGCGTAGATGTTGAGAGTGACGGTGTCGCCCTCTCGTCCGAGGCTGACGCGCGTTCGCGGGGCTGACTGTGAAGACTGTTCCGGCTCTCGTCAGACACCTCCTATGCCCCTTGCGGCGAGGCAGCGAGAAGGCAGCGCAAGCCTTGATACGGGTCGAGCCCGAACGTCAGGCGACGACGGCCGAGACCTGCTCGTCGACGCGATTCGCCACCGCCTGGCACTGGCCCACAGCTTGCGTCCGCATCCCCCGGGGGCCTGAGCCGCGTGCCGGATGGCTGTCGACAGCAACCGCGCCGGACGTAAGCACGCTGAAGAGTCCGCGTGGACGAAGCTCCGAGCGTGCAGCCGTTCCCGGACGAGCACGGACAACCGTGCACAGAGCTTGTAAGCGAGGCGTCAGGGGTAGGGCGCTGCGTCGGAAGTCCGGATCATGCATGGCGCGTAGGGCTGCGGCCAGGGCGCTTACTGGCGATCATGGTTGAGTGAGTCAGTGCTTCAGCGTCCACGGCATCGACGTTTGGGATGTCGCTACCACGGTGGCCCAACTCTTCTATCAGACCGCTGGGGCGATGGTCGTGGTTACCGGGCGGCCTCACGGCATCCGAGACCTCGAGCGGGACGAGTACGACGTGGACCTGCCCACGTATCAGGAGTTCGTCGGGGAACTCACTCGGCGGTACCTAGAAGGCAGGCACAGGGTCCTCGTCCCGCTGATCGAGGGCTTCCTTCCGACGGCGCTCGCACTGCTGCGCAAGGCTGGCGGAGACGTACCTCTGCTCGCAGAAACCGCTGCGAGGGATCCCAAGAAGGCCCGGGACCTACGTGACGGTCGCAGTGACATCACGCAGGCGAAGAGACTGCTCGCCCTGGCCGATGGCCTCGCAACCTCCATCTCGGCCTGACCGCCAGGTCGCAACGTTCGAACCTGGCACGGTCGAGCAGCCAATCGAGCAGGCAAACCGGCGAGCAACAGCGGACGATCGCGGACGGGGACACTACGTCAAGCAGGGGGACCACGGGGCGGACCAGCGCCATGGAGCCGACTCGTAATGCGTAGGTCGACGGTTCGATTCCGTCAGGCGGCTCCACAGAAAGGCCCAGGTCACCGGCATGATTGCGGATCATGACCTGGGCCTTTTGCTTGTCGCCGTCAGTCCGGGCAGGCAACGTATTCACCTGCACAGGAGAGGGTTCGACAACTTCCGCAGGCAGGTCGTGCCGGGGGAGCCGCGAATCGAGGACGGCCTCCCCGACCCCCTGAACTCGGATCAGTGGGCCGGCGACCCCAACCACGTCGAGGTCCGGCCACACCTGCCGAGGTGCACTACGCCGGGAAGCCGTCGTCACCGTCGGCGTTATCCCGGGTTTCCGTCGCCGGTCAGCGGGAAGCCCGGCCGGTCCGCGGCCTCGTTGGAACTGCGCAGCGCGCCGACGGCAGCCAACCCCGCCCCGGCGAGCGCGATCGCCGTCTCCACGGCCGACGAGACCTGAAGGGAGGCTTCCCCTGACGCGCCCACCGCCATCCCTGCTACCAGGAAGGGGTCCTGGTCAGGGTTTGTCATCTTCCACCAGCCGGACCACACCGCGGCGAGGTTCGAGTACATGTCTGCCGCTGTGAGGGACAGCAGGAACAACCCCGCCGGGAGCAGCCGACGGCGGTCGGCCCGCCCTCCGGACAGCGCGAGTGCCCCCATGCTCACGAGGGCGGCGAGCAGCGCCGGCCACACCGTCCCGAGCAGCTCCGGCAGGGGATGGTCGACGAACTCCTGGGTCGAGTCCAGCCCGAACCAGGCGAACAGCAGCAGCGCGAGGACTGCCGTCGCCGCACCCCGCCGTCTGCCACGAGACGGTAGCGCCAACACACCGGCCGCGAGACACACAACGCCAAGCGCCACACCCAGCGCGGCGAGCCGTTGCCTGTCGATCGCGTCCCGCCATCGCCCCACGATGGACGTCTCTGCCGCTGGCCCGTAGGCCACCCAGCCCACGTCGATGACCTGCTCCTGATGCCAGAGCAGTCTCATGGCCGCCACCACGGCCAGTAGCCCGACACCGGCGGCGACGGTCCATCGCACCCGGCGCGCACCGCGATGCAGCAGAACGTAGCCGAGCAGTGCGAGCAGCATGACCAGGCCGAACTGCATCGACGCAGCCGGCATGGCGAGCAGCGCCGCCGCGGCCGAGAGCAGACCGCCCGCCACGGATGCGACGAGCAGGCCGAACGGAAGACGCATGGCGGAGATCGTGACACGTGAGTCGTTGGTGCGTAGCCCCGGTTGAGCGAGTGGCGGGGTTGCCGCTGCCGGCCGCACGACGGCCCGGAGCCGCGGCCGGTCAGTTCGCGGTCGGAGAGAAGTCGGCGCCTCGCCGGTCCCGGCAGTACTCGCCCGGCGTCATCCCGAAGTAGGCCCGGAACGCCTGGATGAACGCGCTGGGACCGCTGTAACCGCTGGCCGCGGCGGTCGTGGTCACCGACTCGCCCTCGGCGATCAACGTGAGCGAGTGGTGCAGCCGCAGTTGCGTCCGCCAGTGCGGGAACGACATCCCGGTCTGCTCCCGGAAGAGCCGGCTGAGGGTACGCGCACCGGCCCCCACCGCCATGCCCAACTCGGCGAGGGTGCGGCGGTCGGTGGGGTCGTCGAGCAGGATCTCGGCAAGGTTCCGCAGCCGGGAATCGGCCGGGTACGGCAGGCGCAGGCGCAACGTGGCCGCCCGTCGTAGCTGGTCCAGAGCGACGCGTTCGAGGTTGTCCCGTTCGTCGTCGGTCAACTCCTCGTCGTCGGTCAGGCAGACGATCACCTCGCGCAGCAGCGGCGAGACGGCCAGGGCGGTCGGCTGATCCACGCCCAGCGGGTTCAGCGGGCGGTCGAACATGATCGCGCGCATGTCGGTGGGGCCGTACGCCCGATGGGCATGGGCGACGCCGGCCGGAATCCACACCGCCCGGTCCGGCGGCACGGTCCACATCGCCGTCGGCGTCGACACTCCCAGCACGCCGTTGCGGGGGCAGACCAACTGGTGGCGCGGGTGGTGGTGCCAGTCGATCCGGTCGCGGTCGGCCAGGGGCACCCGGGCAGGCCCGTCCACATCGTGGCTGCTTGCCGACATAAATCGGCAGGATATCAATAGCCCGCAATTGGAGGACCGGGCATTCTTCCTGCAGGACACCTAACGAGAGAGCTGATGGTGGCAGAGACAAGCAGCCGAGCGAATCCGCTCAGCGCGGAGCCAGCGCTGGCACCGGCCGAGGGCCTGGACGGGCAACCGTCGGCGTGGCGACGGATGCGCCTGTGGGGCGCGGCCCACGCCGTCGACGACCTCTACCAGGGTCTGGTGCCGGCCTGCGTTCCGTACTTCGTGCTGGATCGCCACTACAGCTACGTCGCCGCCGGCGGTCTCACGCTCGCCGCGACCCTGGGCAGCTCCATTCCGCAGCCTTTCGTCGGCGTCGCCGTCGACCGATACCGGCTCGACTGGCTCGCTGCGGCGGGGGTGACGCTCGCCGGAATCGGGCTCGGGCTCTCCGGTCTCGTGCACAGCTACGCGGCGGTCTGGCTTCTGCTCTGCGTGTCGGGGCTCGGGGTGGCGATGTTCCATCCGGCCGCCGGGAAGTCGGCTCGGGTGGCGGCGGGCGAGAGCGCGACAGCCATGAGCATCTTCGCCGCCGGGGGCAGTGTCGGGTTCTTTCTCGCGCCGGTACTGGCCACTCCCGCGCTGATCGCGATGGGCGTGGGCGCGACCGCGCTCTTCATTCCGCCGGCCGTACTCATGGGTTTCCTGCTGTACCGCAATCGACTACAGCGGCCGGCAGGACGCGGCGTTTCGCACAGCGGCCGCGACCAGTGGGTTCCCTTTCTGGTGCTGACCTGTATCGAGACCGTCAGGTCGGTCGCCTTCTTCGGTGCGATCACCTTCATCGAGTTGTTCTGGATCCGCCATCTGGGCGCGGGCAAGAGTCTCGCCGGCGCGGCGCTGGCGTGCTTCCTGGTCGGTGGAGTGGCCGGAACGCTGTTGGGCGGGCGGATCGCCGACCGTATGGGCATGGTCCGCACCGTGCAGCTCGGCGCGATCGTCGCCATCCCCGCGCTCGTCGGCCTGCGGTTCACGCCCGGGGAGTACCCGCCGCTCCTCTTCGCTGTGCTCGCCGGCATCGCCCTGAACATCCCGTTCGCCGTCCTGGTCAAGCTGGGCCAGGACTACCTGCCGACGCGGCCCGGCACCGCCGCGGGTGTGACGCTCGGGCTCGCCGTGAGCATCGGCGGCCTCCTCGCGCCCGTCCTCGGTGTGGCGGCGCAGTCCTGGGGGCCCCAGGGTGTGTTCACCATCATCTGTCTGATTCCCCTGGTGGCACTGGCCCTCGGCGTGTTCCTCACCGAGCCGCGGAAATGACGCGGCCAGCCGATCCGGGCGCCACCCCCGCTGCGCTGCGCGTTGGCCGTCCCCGAGCCGGCCACACCGCACCTGCACACGAGGTGATCCCCGCCGTGACCGCTGAACGCCGAACCAGCACGGGCGTTCTGGCCGGCACCGCGGCGTACTTCATCTGGGGTCTGTTGACCCTCTACTGGCCGCTGCTGGAGCCGGCGCCCGCGATGGAGATCCTCGCCCACCGCATCGTCTGGTCCCTGGTCTTCGTCGTCATCGTGCTGGCGATCCAGCGCGACCTCACCTGGTGGCGGGTGCTGCACCGCCAGCCGCGAGTCCTGGCGCTGCTGGCGGGCGCCGGCTGTTTCGTGGGCGCGAACTGGGGCCTCTACATCTGGGCGGTCAACAGTGGGCGGGTGATCGAGGCGGCCCTCGGCTACTACATAAACCCGCTCTTCAGTGCCCTTCTCGGCCTGGTGGTGCTGCGGGAACGGATGGCTGTCGCGCAGTGGGCCGGCGTGGCCCTGGCCACGGGGGGTGTGGTGTGGCTGGGGATCGACGCCGGACGGCCGCCGTGGGTGGCGATCGGTCTCGCTGCCACCTTCGGAATCTACGGGCTTCTCCGCAAGTGGGCGGCCATGCCGAGTTGGCGGGCACTGGCGGTGGAGACGGCCGCGCTGGCCATTCCCGCCGCCGCGTACATCGCCTTCCTGTCGACGACGGGTCAGAGCCATTTCGCGCACAGTCCGGTCCGCTCCGCCTTGTTCGTCAGCACCGGTCTGATCACCGCTCTGCCGCTTGTCCTGTTCGGCTTCGCTGCCGTCCGGACGCCGCTGACGGTCCTCGGGATGCTTCAGTTCCTGCTGCCGACGATGCAGTTCCTCATCGGCTACTTCGGACTGCACGAATCGATAAGCACCGTAGGCCTGGGGGCCTACTGCCTGGTCTGGGCGGGCGCGGCGTTCTTCCTGGCCTCCTACGCCTGGCGGCAGACCCGCCCCGAGGACCGCCGAGCGTAGGACGTCGTCACGATCAGCGACGACACGGAATTCGTGCCGATGACCAACTGTCGACAGTGTTCGCAGCTCGGGGCCAGCAGGAGTCACAGAGAGCTGACGACGTGAGGGATCAGGGCTCTCGTCGTCCGAAGATGATGCCGCCGAGCTTGCTCTCGGGCGAGGTGACGGTCATCTCGGCCTCCACCGCGAAACCACTGTCGCGCAGCCAGGCCGCGACCTGGGCCGGCCGACGGCGGTGCACACGGAGCTTCATCGGATGGCCGCCGTACCCCTCGGTCTTGAGGGTCGTCTCGTCGCCCACGTGGAAGCCGACCAGCAGCGGACCTCCGGAGCGCACCACCCGCCGGAAGTGCGCGAGGACCTGGCCGAGCCGCTCGTCGGGAATGTGGATGAGCGAGTACCAGGCGACCACGCCGGCCACCGAACCGTCGGCCAGGTCGAGATCGGTCATGGTGCCGACCTCGAACCTCAGCTCGGGGTGATCCCGGCGGGCCACCGCGATCATCCCGGGGGAGAGGTCAATCCCGAAAGCGGCGACGCCCAGGCCGTTCAGGTGAGCCGTGATGCGACCCGGACCGCACCCCACGTCCGCGACCGGACCACCACCCCGGGAGCGTACGAGGTCGGCGAACAGCGCCAGAGCCGCCCGTTCGTAGGGTGCCTGCGCCAGGAAGTCCCGGACCAGGTGCGCGTAACTGACCGCGACCGTGTCGTAGGACGTGCGGGTGTCTGCCAACCAACCGTCGACGCTCATGGCGGCCACGTTAGAGGGCGGGGGCGGAAGGGACGATCAGCAACGCACGCCGATCCGGCACCGCGTCCACCCGACCTCCGGGGCGCCCGTCCATGGCAATACGGTCAATGTCATGAACGACAATCACAGCGTCACATCCGGACCTCGCCGAACCCCCAGCCGTGCTCCGCGTCGCCGCTGCGCAGTACCCGTCCAAGGGGCTTCTCCCGGCACGCCGAGTACAGCCCGAACCGGAAACCAGCAAGCCGCCGCCGCACTGCCGAGGGCAGCGCGATGAAACTGCGTCCCGTGCTGTTGGGTGCCGTCGCCCTCGTTCTCGCACTCGTGTCGGCCGCTCTGTCCGTGCCCGCGGGCACACCGGTCACCGCCCACGCCGCAGCCGCCTGTCCCACGCCAGCCCGACCGACGATGAAGATCCTGACCGTGGGCGACTCGATCACCGAGGGCGCGACGATGACCGGCTCGGTGAGCGCCGCCTACCGCGCGGAGCTGGGGCGACTGCTCAACGAGAACTGCGTCCCGCACACCTTCGCCGTCGCGGCGCTGGGAGGCACGACCTGCAACTACTGGACGTCGCGGATGGCGGACCTGGTCAGCAGGCACCAACCCGACCTGATCCTGGTCAACTGCGGGACGAACAACAACCTGTCGACCGCCGGCGCGGAGCAGATCACCGCGTTCGAGCGTACGTACCGGACACTCTTCGACACGGCGCTGGACATGGACCCGGACGTCGTCATGTATCCGGCCCTCGTGCAGTACAGCGCCGGACATGGCACGACCGGCTGCACGACCCCACCCGGCCCGAGCCCGGCCTGGCTGCCCGCGAGCGAAGCCGTGGTCAACGACGCGATCTACCGCAGCATCAGGATCATCGACGAGTTCGGCAAGCGTGTACCGACCTGGATCGACTACCAGTCCATCCCCGAGAGCTACCTGGACCAGTGCGGAGTGCACCCCACGCCCGGTGGTTACGACGTGATGGGCCGGCTTGCCTACAACACCATCGCCCCGCGGTTGGGCGTACCGCTGGCGCCGCTGCCGTGTGGGTTGGTCGGCCGTCGCCCGGGCGCACCGGTCGGTGACTGGACTCCCTGCGCAGGGATGAACCTCAACTCATGAGGCACGTCCGGTCACCGCAGCGAGCACCAACGCCCGCTGTCCATACTGAAAGCGCGGCCCCGATTGGCCGTTTTCGCCCAACCTCTGGAGGTGCCGTCCATGCCGCCAACGCCACTGATCATCAGCCTGCCGATCGCCGACCGCCCGACCTCGTTCCGCTTCTACCGCGACGGTCTCGGCCTGGAGGCGGTGGGTGAGCCGGCCGATGACGGCATCCCGGAGCCGTTGCAGTTCGTGGTGAACGACGGGCTGCGCCTGATGCTCATTCCGACCGGCGGCTTCGGCTGGGTGATCGGCGGACGCGAGGTAGCGCCGAGGGGGCAGAGCGAGTGCCTGCTCGGCCTCGGCGCCGCCACCCCGGCCGAGGCGGACGCGATCGTCGAGCGGGCGCACGCCGCCGGCGGCGAGGTGGTCTCCGCGCCGACCCCACAACCCTGGGGGTACGCGGGCGTCTTCGCCGACCCGGACGGCCACCTGTGGATGGTGTCGGTCGAGCCGCACGCCCGCCGTTAAGGTGACGCCATGACGGTACGTGGACTACGGCGCATCATCGTCTCGGTAGCCGACCGGGAACGGGCGCTGGCGCTCTACCGGGATGCGTTGGGTCTGGTGGAGAAGTACAGCGCGGGTGACATGGTGGTCCTCGCCGTCGCGGACACCGGGGTCGAGCTTCTGCTGCACGAACGCCCACCCACGCCCGGGTTGGCCGGTGTCGCCGCGAGCTTCCTCGTGTCGGATGTCGACGAGGCGACCACCGCAGCGCAGAAGGCAGGTGCCCAGGTCGTCGACGCCCCCGCCGATCAGCCCTGGGGTGAACGACAGTCGGTGCTCACCGATCCGGACGGGCACGTTCTCTGCCTGGTGGCACCGATGGTCTGACCGTCTGCCGCCCATGTCGGCCGAGCAGCCGCTGATGCGCGATGGCAACGAGGGCTTGTTACTCCGCCCGATTTCATATGGTCAACAGACCGCCATTGCGTAGGGTGTCGTCCTTGATCGCGATGAGATTCGCGGAGACGTACGAGATGTTGTGCGTCTGGTGCCACTCGCTCGGGTAGTACGTGACCAGCCGTGACGTCTGGAAACGGCACTTGATCTCAGGCACGAATCGAGAATATTTGGCGTCAGTGAAGTACCAGAACGAGTTTTCGTTGTAGAACGCCACGTGGGTCGGGTCCTGGTAGGCCCCACGACCGTCGGTGCTGGGTGTCAGCGACAGCAGCATTCCGTTCGGCGCGAGCAGTCGATACAACTCGTTGAAGAGAGCGACTTTGTCCGGTACGTGTTCCAGGAAATCCACTGCCCTGATGACCCCGACGCTGTTGTCCGGCAGGTCGACCCCGTTTGTGATGTCACAGATGATGTCGACGCCCGGCCCGTCGTGGTAATCCAGACCCCGATAGCCTTCCGGCTTGTTGTGTGCCGCACCGAGGTCGATCGCCAGGAGCCCCTGTCGTCGTGACCAGGTGAGCGCATTCTGTTGGATGTTCCGGTCGTATATCGCCACGGTGCGCTGCTGGATGCGGGCGTTGACGTCGGGAATGCGCTGCGTGTTCTTGGCATGCATGCGCTGCAGGTACAGGCACTTCTGAATGTGGTGGAACTCGCTGACCTGGTAGATCCGAGCCATGAGATCGGCGTCGTCAGCGACGTCGAGCGAGTCGTCGTATCCGCCAACCTTCTCGTAGATGTCCCGGCGGAAGGCGCGCACGTGGTTCGGCGCGTACCAGATGTAGCTCACATTGTGCGGCGTCGGCGGCATCGCGCGGCAGACCAGCACCTCGCGGCCGTCCACCTTCTCGTCGTAGTGACGCCAGCCGAAGGAACTCGCGAAGCGGTCTTCGCAGCGGCTACCGTCCTCCTGGATCTGCGCGGTGTCGCTGTAGGCGAAACCCACCTCCGGGTTGAGGTCGAAGGCCGCGACGATCTCCTGCAGGCAGTCGCTGCTGAGCACATCGTCGTCGTCCAGCTCGACGAGGATGTCCCCGTTAGCCTCGGAGCAGGCGTACCCCTTGATGGCGCCGACGCCGTTCAGGTTGTCCTGGACGATGAGCCGGACCCGGTCGTCATGTCGCTCGGGCCGCCAACGGGACCCCTGGTTGAGCACCACCACCCATTCCCAGTCGGTGAAGGTCTGCGCCAGCAGCGACTGGAAACATTCGTCGATGAATCGAGTGCGGTTGCTTCCCGTGAAGACCGTTACGCGCGGTGTGTGCATCGAGCCGGTCACCTCCCCGCCCGAGCCGAGGACGAAGCGGTCGGAGCCGCTCGGTACTTCGCCGGAACCGACGACGCGAGCCGCTTGTCCAGCCGGATCGCCGTGCTGAAGGCGTTCCGCGCCCCAGCGGTGTCACCGGATTGGGACAGCAGCGTGCCCAGCCGAAGATAAGCGGTCGATGCTTTGCTGTCGATCGACACGACCTTGCGGTAAATGTCCACCGACTTCGTCGGCTCCGTACTCTCCAGCGCGATGGCCTTGTTGTAGAGGGCCGGCTTGTAGCTGGCGTCGGCGGCCAGTGCCTTGTCGTAGCTGCTGATCGCCTCGTCGTTCTGGTTACGTGACTGGGCGATGAAGCCCAGATTGAACCAGGCGAACTTGTTGTTTTCGTCGGCGTCCAACACCTTCTCGAACGTGGCCTTCGCTTCGTCGAGCTTGCCGGCTTGACCCTGTTCGACCCCGAGCTTCAGCAGATCCGCCGACGCAGCCCCGGTGTTGTCGCCGCCGTTCGGCTTATCGCTGTTGCCGGAGTTGCTCGGCTGCGGTTTGCCAGGAGACTCCTCGCTGCATCCTGTGGCACCGGTCAGCAGGACCGCACCACAGGCGAGCGACCCGAGTATCTGACGCGTTCTCATTTATTCTCCTTGAACGATGGCGGGCCTTCGGATTTGCTGGCCGGCCTGCTGATGTGATTGCTGCGACCGGCGCTGCCCGACGTGTTGGCCGCAGGCCCAGAACGCGACCGTTTAGTCGAGTGAGATGCAGGACACCCAGATGTCCGCGCCTCCGCCAGTGAAAGTGAACTGGTAGCCGCTGATCGACAAGGGCTGGATCAGCACCGGATTGACACCCGCGCCCGACAGTTGATAGCCGGTTCCGACGGCAATGTCTCCGGCCTGGCACCCGAAATCAACGGGGGTATCCGCGATCACCGTCAGCGGTCCCTGAATATAGGCGGCCTGGATGCCGGTGCCCGCCACTCCCTGTACGCCCTGCGGTCCCTGAGGGCCGGTGTCACCTTGGGCGCCTTGGAAGCCTTGCGCGCCTTGAACGCCGGTGTCGCCCTGGGCACCGGCGGTGCCTTGGGCGCCCTGTGCTCCCTGCGGTCCTTGAGGACCTGTGTTGCCTTGGGCGCCTTGAGCACCGGTTTCGCCCTGGCTGCCCTGGAAGCCTTGCGCCCCCTGGGCGCCTTGTGCGCCGGTGTTGCCTTGTGCGCCTTGGAAGCCCTGAGTTCCCTGCGCGCCGGTGTCGCCTTGGGCGCCTTGTGCGCCGGTGTTGCCTTGGGCGCCTTGGAAGCCCTGAGTTCCCTGCGCGCCGGTGTCGCCCTGGGCGCCTTGTGCGCCGGTGTTGCCTTGGGCGCCTTGGAAGCCCTGAGTTCCCTGC
>NZ_JBICSN010000001.1:183688-488062 GCF_043197115.1 Micromonospora sp. NPDC049275 | reverse complement strand
TTCCCTGCGCGCCGGTGTCGCCCTGGCTGCCTTGTGCGCCGGTGTTGCCTTGGGCGCCTTGGAAGCCCTGAGTTCCCTGCGCGCCGGTGTCGCCCTGGCTGCCTTGTGGGCCGCTGTTGCCTTGGGCGCCTTGGAAGCCTTGGCTGCCTTGTGCGCCGGTGTTGCCCTGGGAACCTTGCGGTCCCTGTGCGCCGGTGTCGCCCTGGAAGCCTTGAGCCCCCTGCGCGCCTTGAGCACCTGTGTTTCCTTGGGCGCCTTGAGTACCGGTCTCGCCCTGGCTGCCCTGGAAGCCTTGAGCTCCCTGGGCACCGCTGTCGCCTTGGGCGCCCTGTACGCCGGTGTTGCCCTGGGTGCCTTGTGCCCCCTGTGCGCCTTGTGCGCCGGTGTTGCCCTGGGAACCTTGCGGTCCCTGTGCGCCGGTGTCGCCCTGGAAGCCTTGAGCCCCCTGCGCGCCTTGAGCACCGGTCTCGCCCTGGCTGCCCTGGAAGCCTTGAGCTCCCTGGGCGCCGGTGTTGCCTTGTGCCCCTTGTGCACCGGCGTCGCCTTGGCTGCCCTGGGAACCTTGCGCGCCCTGCGTGCCGGTGTCGCCCTGGAGGCCTTGTGCCCCCTGCGGGCCTTGAGAGCCCGTGTTGCCCTGAGCGCCTTGGGTGCCGGTGTTGCCCTGGCTGCCCTGGCTGCCTTGTGCGCCCTGCGCGCCCGTGTCGCCTTGTGCGCCGGTGTTGCCCTGGCTGCCTTGCGCGCCCTGTGTGCCGGTGTCGCCCTGGAGGCCTTGTGCCCCCTGCGGGCCTTGAGAGCCCGTGTTGCCCTGAGCGCCTTGGGCGCCGGTGTTGCCCTGGCTGCCCTGGAAGCCTTGTGCGCCCTGCGCGCCCGTGTCGCCTTGTGCGCCGGTGTTGCCCTGGCTGCCCTGGAAGCCTTGAGCCCCCTGCGCACCTTGAGCACCTGTGTTTCCTTGGGCGCCTTGAGCACCGGTCTCGCCCTGGCTGCCCTGGAAGCCTTGAGCTCCCTGGGCGCCGGTGTTGCCTTGGGCACCTTGAGCGCCGGCGTCGCCTTGGGTGCCTTGACTGCCCTGGGTGCCTTGCGCGCCCTGTGTGCCGGTGTCGCCCTGGAGGCCTTGTGCCCCCTGCGGGCCTTGAGAGCCCGTGTTGCCCTGAGCGCCTTGGGCCCCCGTGTTGCCCTGGCTGCCCTGGAAGCCTTGCGCGCCCTGTGTGCCGGTGTCGCCCTGGAAGCCTTGTACCCCCTGTGAGCCTTGAGCACCGGTGTTGCCTTGGGCACCTTGGGTGCCGGTGTTGCCCTGGGAACCTTGCGGTCCCTGTGCGCCGGTATCGCCCTGGAAGCCTTGAGCCCCCTGCGCGCCTTGTACGCCGATGTTGCCCTGGCTGCCCTGGAAGCCTTGAGTTCCCTGGGCGCCGGTGTTGCCTTGGGCACCTTGAGCGCCGGTGTTGCCTTGGGTGCCCTGGAAGCCTTGGGTGCCTTGCGTCCCCTGCGTGCCGGTGTCGCCCTGGAGGCCTTGTGCCCCCTGCGGGCCTTGAGAGCCCGTGTTGCCCTGAGCGCCTTGGGCACCCGTGTTGCCCTGGCTGCCCTGGCTGCCCTGGCTGCCCTGGCTGCCTTGTGCGCCCTGCGCGCCCGTGTCGCCTTGTGCGCCGGTGTTGCCCTGGCTGCCCTGGAAGCCTTGTGCGCCCTGCGCGCCCGTGTCGCCTTGTGCGCCGGTGTTGCCCTGGCTGCCCTGGAAGCCTTGAGCCCCCTGCGCACCTTGAGCACCTGTGTTTCCTTGGGCGCCTTGAGCACCGGTCTCGCCCTGGCTGCCCTGGAAGCCTTGAGCTCCCTGGGCGCCGGTGTTGCCTTGGGCACCTTGAGCGCCGGCGTCGCCTTGGGTGCCTTGACTGCCCTGGGTGCCTTGCGCGCCCTGTGTGCCGGTGTCGCCCTGGAGGCCTTGTGCCCCCTGCGGGCCTTGAGAGCCCGTGTTGCCCTGAGCGCCTTGGGCACCCGTGTTGCCCTGGAAGCCTTGTGCGCCCTGCGCGCCGGTGTTGCCCTGGCTGCCCCGGGTACCTTGCGCGCCCTGGGCGCCGGTGTTGCCCTGGAAACCTTGAGCCCCCTGAGCGCCGGTCTCGCCCTGCCCGCCCTGAGCACCCGTGTTGCCCTGGGCGCCCTGGAACCCTTGAGCTCCCTGGGCACCGCTGTTTCCTCGCGCGCCGGTGTCGCCCTGAGCTCCCTGCGCGCCAGTCGCGCCGGTATCGCCCTGTGTGCCTTGGCTGCCTTGTGCCCCGGTGTCACCTTGCGCGCCCTGGAAACCTTGAGCGCCCGCGTCGCCCCGCGCGCCTTGTGCGCCCGTAGCGCCTTGTGCGCCTTGAGCCCCTGCGTCGCCCTGAGGGCCCTGAGTGCCCTTGGGGCCGTGGTGATGGTCCCGGTCCGGCTGCTTGCCCCCCTTGTCGTGCCCACCCCACGGGCCCTGCCAGCCCTGCGGACCGCAGTCCGGTGGCGTGCTGGGGGAGGGCTTCCACGAATCGTCAGATCCGCCGTCGTCTCGGAAGGCGGTCGGCCAGTACAACGGGAGCCCGCCGTACTGGCCGACCGGACCGGGCGTACCAATGTGGATGCCCTGGGCAGACGACTCCGCTTCTTGAGGTCGCGCCGCCGCTGCGGGCCCACCCGTCATCCCGACCAGTAGCAGGGCGGAGCTCAATCCTGAGGCGGCGCGGGCATGCTTCGGCCCTGGCCGTAGCCGTCGGTCGTTGCTCATGACCCCTCCAGGGCCGCCCCAGATGCACCCAGAGCTACCTACTCGTGACGTACGGTTGTCGGCGAATTGCAGAGTAGGCGACGGATCTACCGAGCAGGTTAGTTATGCCGCATTTAGGCGCATACCGGGCGATCGGCGAGCCCTGGGGTCGGCGCCCCGCCGGCACGGGACCCGCACGGTGACCATGTGCCGGGGCAGGTCCAGTTGGTGCCGCCCCTCAGTGGCCGGTCCAGCCTCTCGCCCCATGGGGCGGCGCCAACATCTGCCAGGGATGGGGCACGAACCCGAACTCGGCTCGACTTAGCTGTTGCTGAGGCGAATCGATGGGAGCTTTATGGAGATTTAGCTGAGTTTGAGGGAGATTAGTGGTTAGCCTCGTCAGAGCTATGGACGAGGTTGAGCTACGCGGTCTCCGTCATGATCTGGTCGCCTCCGTGCCGGCCGCCTCCACCGTGTGCATGACCCTGCCTTCCGCGCCCGCGCCGATGACACATTCGTCCTGTGCGCCGCGTTCCTGGGCGTCGTTCCGGCGCCCAACGGACATTCGATCCGCCGAATCCACAGCGCGCACCCCCGCAGAATCTGCGGGGCCCGTCGGTGATGGCGGAGCGGGAGATGGTGGCCCGGCCCAGCCCGGTGGCCGCGTTCGACCGCCAGGCCACCGACGCCGCGGCGTCCCGATGATCCGCTGGCTCGTCACCGGTGCCGGCGGCATGCTGGGGCGCGACATCGTCGAGGTGTTACGCGCCAGACCCGGCACGGTGGTCACCGCCGCCAGTCACGACGAACTCGACATCACCGACGCGGCGGCCGTCGCCCGGGCCGTCCCGGGGCACGACATCCTGGTCAACGCCGCAGCCTGGACCGACGTGGACGGTGCGGAGACGGCCGAGGAGCTCGCCACAGAGGTCAACGGCCACGGCGTACGACACCTCGCTGGCGCCTGCGCCGACCACGGCGTGCACCTGATTCACGTATCCAGCGACTACGTGTTGGCCGGGGACGGGAGAGCGCCGCTGGACGAGGCGGCCGCGCCGGCACCCGTCAACGCGTACGGGCGCAGCAAACTCGTCGGCGAGCGGGCGGTGCGCGCCATTTTGCCGCACACCGGTTACGTGGTGCGTACCGCGTGGCTCTACGGCGAGCACGGTCCCAACTTCGTGGCGACCATGCTCCTGCTCGCGGCGAACCGGCCCGACGTGCAGGTGGTGGCCGATCAGCACGGGCAGCCGACGTGGTCGGCGATGCTCGCCGAGGGGATCGCCGGCCTCGGCGACGCCGCCCGCGCCGGCCAACTCGCCGCGGGGATCTACCACGGCGTCGCCGGAGGGCGCACCACCTGGTACGGCCTGGCCCGCGCCGTCTACGAGGAGTGCGGTCTGGACCCGGACCGCGTCCGGCCGACCACCACGGATGGGTTCCCACGACTGGCGCGCCGGCCGGCGTTCAGCGTGCTCGCGCGCCGACGGTGGGCGGAAGCCGGCCTGGAGTTGATGGACGACTGGCGTACCCAGCTTCGTGCTGCTCTGCGTAGCCCCGGGCTCGCGAAACTGGCCGAGGCTGCGCGAACGGCCCCGTCCGGTGCCGCGCGACCACGCGCGAGCAGCACCCCCGGTGCGTGGTCGAAGGCGCCGTCCGCGGTGCGGGTGGCGGCGAACACGAGCGGCGGTCCGCAGAGCGTGTGAGCCGGGCCTGCTTGACCTGAGTGCGTACTCCGTCGGCTGCCTGGTCGACGAGCAAGGTCGGCGATTCCGCGCGGTGGTGGGCCTGACCGCGACGGGTACGACGTCAGACGTAGATCTTCTTGGCGTACTCCGGGCCGTAGTGCCTCTCCAGGTCCTCCAGGCTCTCGGAGGGCGCCTCGACCTCCTTGATCAGGCGGGCGCGGGACGGCAGCGCCTCGGGCTGCCAGGTCTCCGGCTGCCACAGCGCGGACCGCAGGAACGCCTTCGCGCAGTGGTAGAAGATCTGCTCGATCTCCACCACCACGGCGAGCACCGGTCGGTGGCCCTTGACCACCATGTCGTCGAACCAGGGCGCGTCGCGGACCAGCCGGGCCCGCCCGTTGATGCGCAGCGTGTCGGTGCGACCGGGGATCAGGAAGAGCAGCCCGACGTGCGGGTTGTCCAGGATGTTGCGGTAGCCGTCGGCCCGCTTGTTGCCCGGCCGCTCCGGGAGCGCGATGGTCGTGTCGTCCAGCACGAGCGCGAACCCGGCCGGGTCGCCCTTGGGTGAGACGTCGCAGGTGCCGTCCGCGCCGGCCGTCGCCATCAGGCAGAACGGCGCGGCGGCGAGCCACTGCCGGTCCCGCTCGTGCAGGCGGACGCGTTCCTTGTTCGCTGCGCGTACCCCCGGTGTGCCGAGCAGCTCCCGCAGTTCCTCGTGCGAGGTGATCTCCACCGTCACGTGATCCTCCCCCAGCCGTTGACCCGGGTGGCGACGCCACCGTTGCCAGCCTAGGCCCGCGTGACCAGCGTGAGGTTTGCCCCCGGTCGCCGGGGGTACGGCCTCCTCCGACACGCCCGCCGCACGTACCGTCCGCAGGAACGCCGACCAGTGGAGGCCGGGAGATGGAGAGCCGACTCAAGGTGCTGGGTCATCCAGTCCATCCGATGCTGGTCATGTTCCCGGTCGCGCTGCTGGTCACCGCGGTGCTGTTCGACATCGTCGACACGGTCGGCGGGCCCGACTTCCTCGGTGAGGTCGCGTACTGGAACATCACCGTCGGCCTGGTCGGCGGTCTGCTCGCCGCGGCGGCCGGCTCGTTCGACCTGCTGGCGATCCCGACCGGCACCCGCGCGAAGCGGGTGGCTCTGCTCCACGCGGGCGCCAACGTCGCGGTGATCCTGCTCTTCGTCGCCGTGTGGGCGGTCCGGTTGAACGCCGACTCACGGGCCGCCGGTGGTTCGCTGATCGCCATCGAGGTGGTCGCGGTGGCGATCCTCGGCATCAGCGCCTGGCTCGGCGGTGAGTTGGTCGACCGGCTCGGTGTGGGCGTCGACCGCGACGCCGGCCTGGACGCGCCCAGCTCACTGCGGCCCACCACGGCCACCCAGCGGATCGGAGACGTGCGATGAGCGAGCAGCAGCAGGCCGGCGGTCCCGGCCGGGGTTGGCGTGGCCGGCAGCAGGGCTGGGACCCGATGGGCGAGCTGCAGTCGTTGCGCGCCGAGCTGAGCCGGCTGGTCGGCGGCCGGGCCGGGTCGTCCGACGTCGAGCTGACCGAGACCGCGGACGGCTGGCAGGTAGTCGTCCGGCTGCCGGGCGTCGCGCCCGAGGAGGTGGCCGTCGAGCTGGACGACCGCGAGCTGTGCGTGCGGGCCCGCTCCGAGGCGGAGGTCAACGCCGAGCAGGGCATCCCCGGGGGGTTCGAAACCCGCGGCTTCGAGTACCGCGTCGACCTGCCGTCCCGCGTCGACCGGGAGGGCATCGACGCGGTGATGGACCACGGGCTGCTGCGCGTCCGCCTGCCCAGGGCGGCACGGCCCACGACGCGCACCATCACCGTCGGCCGCACCGGGCCACGCTCGGGTGGCCCCGCCGGGGGTACGCCCATCCCGGCCGATCCCGCAGCGGACCGGGAGATGCACCACCCGGACTCCGTCGGCGAGATCGACCGGCCGTAGCGCGCCGCGTGGTCACCCCGTCCCTGCTCGGCCCGACGGCCGGGCGAGTCGAAGACGTGCGCCGGATCGCGGTGCTGCGTGCCAACGCACTCGGCGACTTCATCTTCGTCCTGCCGGCGTTGGACGCGTTGCGCGCCGCGTACCCCTCGGCGGAGATCGTGCTGCTCGGCGCGCCGTGGCACGCGAAGCTCTGGCGCGACCGGCCCGGCCCGGTGGATCGGGTGCTTGTGGTGCCTCCGGGCCCCGGCATCCGGGAGCCGGAGCCCGGCGAGCCGGCGTCCACGATGGACGACTTCGTGGCGGCGGCCAACGGCGAGGGCTTCGACCTGGCGATGCAGGTCCACGGCGGTGGTGCCAACTCCAACCCGTTGATCAGCCGCCTCGGCGCCCGGGTGACGGCGGGTCTGCGCGCCGAGGACGCGCCGCCGCTGGACCGGTGGGTCCGCTACGTGTACTACCAGCACGAGGTGATCCGCTATCTGGAGGCGGTAGCCCTGGTGGGCGCCCCGGCGACCACCATCGTGCCGACGCTGGCGGTCACCGACGCCGACCGGGCCGAGGCGGAGCGGGTGCTCGGCCCGCCGACCCGACCGCGGGTGGCGCTGCATCCCGGTGCCAGCGACACCCGGCGCCGCTGGCCGGCCGAGCGGTTCGCCGAGGTGGCCCGAGTGCTGCACGGTGACGGGTACGAGGTGCTGGTCACCGGTACACCCTCGGAGCGGGAGGTGGTGGACCAGGTGGTCGCGACGGCGGGGGTGCCGGTGCGGCCGCAGGTCGGCACGCTCAGCCTCGGTGGGTTGGCGGGCTGCTACGCCGGCTGCGCGCTGGTGATCTCCAACGACACCGGCCCGCTGCACCTGGCCGCCGCGGTGGGCGCGTCGACGGTGGGCATCTTCTGGGTCGGCAACCTGATCAACACGGCGACACCGCTGCGGGGGCGGCACCGGCCGATCAGCTCCTGGATGGTGCACTGCCCGGTCTGCGGGGTCGACTGCACGCCGGGCATCTACCCGCACCGGCCGGGCGACGGCGAGTGCCCGCACCGCGACTCGTTCGTCGCCGACGTGCCGACGGCCGAGGTGTGTGAGGCGGCCCGCGAGCTGCTCAGCCCGTAGCCGGCGCTCAGGCCGGCTGCGGGGTGTCCTCGTCGGCGAGGACGACCTCCCACGCCTCCACGTCGCGTTCGGTGACGGTGGTGGGGGACTCCAGGTGGTAGGCGCCGCTGGGCAGGATGCCCGCCCCGCCGTGGCGGGCCAGCACCGCGAGCTGGGCGGCCACGTCCTCGCCCTGGTGTTTCTCGTGCACCCGTCGCCAGAAGTCGAAGCCTCCGGAGTCGACGAGCTTGGCCCGGTCGTAGAGCACGCACCCGCCGATCCAGGACACCTTGTACGCCCGCCACGCGCCCGGCGGCAGTGCCAGCTCGGCGGTGACGTGCAGCAGGTTGGCGGCCGAGTGGATGCGGGCGCGATCCCACTCGGGGGTGCCCGGCCGGACCCGCTCCGGGACGGGCCGGCCGACCCACTCCTCGTAGTGCCGGTGCGACTCCGGCCGTACGTCGCCGGTGTACGACAGGCCGTGTACGCCGTTGCCGACGAACCCGCAGCCCAGCTCCTCGATCGCGGTGACAAGTCGGTGCAGGGCGCCGGGTTCCAGCCAGACGTCGTCGTCGAGGTTGAGCACGTATCGGGCCGACGACGCGGCGAGCAGGTAGGCGCGGTGCTCGGCCAACCCGCGGCGCGGCAGCCGGCGGGTCAACAGCACCGGGTGGCCTGCGTGGCGCAGCGCCCGGACCATGGTGGCCGCCGCGGGGTGGGCGTACGCGGGGTCTCCGTCGGACTGGTCGCTGACCACCACACCGAAGCCGGGCACCCCGCCCTGGGCGGCGAGCCCGGCCAGGGTGACGGCCAGCTCGGCGGGCCGGTTACGGGTCGGGATCAGCACGTCGACCAGCCGGTCGGCGTGGAACTCCGCCGGGGTGCCGAGGGCGAGGGGCCGGTTCACGACGCCTGGGTGCGGGGGCTCAGCGACGGGTCGGCGGCCTGCGGCGACGGGTCCTGGGTGTGCGACCGGATCCGCTCGATGATCGCCGAGGTGGACCGGTCCGGCACATACCCCAGCGTTCGCACCTGACCGCCGAGCCGGCGCACAAGCGGCGCCTCGGGCACCAGCTCCGGCGGGTAGTCGCCGCCCTTGACGTACACGTCGGGCCGAACCGCCTCGATGAGCGCGGCGGGCGAGTCCTCCTCGAACACCACCACGTGGTCGACGCAGGACAGCGCGGCCAGCAGGGCGCCCCGGTCCTCGACCGGGTTGACCGGCCGGTCCGGCCCCTTGAGCCGGCGTACGCTGCCGTCCGAGTTGACCGCCACGATGAGCAGGTCGCCCAGGGCGCGGGCCTGCTCCAGGTAGCGCACGTGCCCGGGGTGCAGCACGTCGAAGCAGCCGTTGGTGAACACCACCGACCGGCCCGCCTCGCGGTGTTCGGCGACGATCGCGTCCAGTTCGTCGGTGCCGACCACCGCCGGGTGCCCGGTGGCCTCCGACGGCATGTCGAGGGCGGCGAGCAGGTCCTCCCGCAGGCACACGCAGGTGCCGGTGTCGGACACGGTGATGGTGGCCACGAGCTGGGCGAGCTGCGCGGCGGTGGGCAGTGGCGCGTCGGCGGCCAGGGCCAACGTCATGGCCGCCAGGTACGCGTCTCCGGCTCCCACGGCATGGCTCGCGGGGACCGGGGTGCTGTGGCTGCGCCGCCGTTCCCCGTCCGCGCCGCCGACCACCGCGCCGTCGGTGTCCAGGGTCACCGCGACCACGTCCGCGCCGGTGTGCGCGCGCAGCTCGGCGAGGCGCGACTCGGCCAGTACTGCCCGGTCCACGCCCGCTCCGGCCTCGGTGTTCACGGTGACGCCGGTGCCGGTGACGCTCAGACCGTCGCCGGTGAGGGCCACCCGACCCTCGCTCGCGGTGGGTTCGCCGACCGGGCCGGGCCGGTCGTCGGTGCGGGCCCCGCCCGGAGCAGCGCCGACGCTCAGCTCGGACGGCCCGTCGGCCGGATCGCTGTCCGGGTGTTCCAGGTGCAGGTCGGCGCCGGCGGTCGAGCGGTGCGCGCCGCCGGCACGGGCCAGCAGCCGGGTCGCCTCGGCGAAACTGGGGGTGACCACGGTCGGCGCGAGCCCTCCCCAGTCGGCGAGGTCGTGCGCGTCCAGCGCGACAGTGGCGTACCGCTCGCGCTGCTCGACCAGCCACGCGCGGACCGGCGCGGGCAGTGCCCCCAGGCCGTAGTCGCAGACCACCAGGGTCGGCGCCTCCCCGCCGGCGGCCGCGCGCAGCTCCTCGGTGGCGCAGTCCAGCGCGGTGAGCAGCCGGGCCACCCCGTCCGGGTCGAGTGCGTCGTCGGCGTCGCCGGAGTCTTCCCGGAGCAGGATCTGGTTGCCGGCGAGCATCCGCCGCTTCACCGGGGTGGGCCTACCGGGCTGGTTGACCGTACGGTCCCAGACACCGGCCCGGTCCAGACAGTCGTGCAGTTCGTCGCCGGCCACGTCCGCGCCGACCGGCGCCACCAGCACGGCCCGACCGCCGAGGGTGGCGACGTTGACGGCTGTGTTCGCGGCCCCACCGGCTGCGGAGATCCGTCGACGCAGGGTGAGGACCGGGGCGGGCGCCTCCCGGCAGAGCCGGTCGGAGTCGGCGAACCGCCACTCGTCCAGCATGGCGTCGCCGACGATGAGGACCGGGCGTCCGAGCCAGCTCTCCACGACGGTCGCGAGCCGGCGCTGTTCCGCTGCTGCTCCTGCCATGCCTCCCCGGGTCCCCAGCGGCCCTCGGGACAAACCTGGGCCGAGGACGGCTGCGCCGCAGGTCCGGCGGCCTTTCGTCCCGCCCTCGTCGGTACGGTGCCGGTCGTCACCGGCGTGGGGTGTTTCGCGCGTTGGGGGGCGGGAAGGACATTGAGGTACCCCGGAAAGGAGATGTACCGAGATGGCAGCGACATTGCAGGGCAAGAGGATCGCCTTCCTGGCCGCCGACGGCGTGGAGGAGGTCGAGTACGTCCAGCCGCGCGAGGCCGTCGAGAACGCCGGCGCGACGGCCGAGCTGGTCTCGCTCAAGCCCGGTTCCATCCAGTCCTTCAACCACCTGGACCAGTCCAAGACGTACGACGTGGACGTCACAGCGGACAAGGCGGACGCCGCCGGGTACGACGCGCTGGTGCTGCCGGGCGGGGTGGCGAACCCGGACTTCCTGCGGTCCGACCCGGACGCGGTGCGGTTCGTGAAGGCGTTCTTCGACGCCGGCAAGCCGGTCGGGGTGATCTGTCACGGCCCGTGGACGCTTATCGAGGCGGACGTGGTGCGTGGTCGGCGGATCACCTCCTGGCCCAGCCTACGGACCGACCTGACCAACGCCGGCGCCACCTGGGTGGATGAGGAGTGCGTGGAGGACGGCAACCTGATCAGCAGCCGCAAGCCCGACGACCTCCCCGCCTTCTGCGCGAAGATCACCAAAGCCTTCGCAGCCTGACCCCGGCCCAGACCCTGTTGATCATGAAGTTATTGCCTCCCCGCTCGGCGTGTCGGGGCAATAACTTCATGATCAACGCATGTTCTGGGGTGGTCGGGAGCATGTTCTGGGGTGGTCGGGAAAGAGGGCTTGATGACCACCGAAGCCTCTGCCGCGCCGGTACTGAATCGCCAGCAGATCCGGCTGCTCATGCTGGGCCTGATGACAGGCATGCTGCTGGCCGCCCTCGACCAGACCATCGTCGGCACGGCCCTGCCGACAATCGTCGGTGAGCTGGGCGGGATCAACCACTACTCGTGGGTGGTGACGGCGTACCTGCTCGCCTCGACCGCGTCGACCCCGCTGTACGGCAAGATGGCCGACCTGTACGGGCGTCGTCCGGTCTTCCTCTTCTCGATCGGCACGTTCCTGCTCGGGTCGCTGCTGGCCGGCCTGTCGCAGAACATGACCCAGCTGATCATCACGCGGGGCATCCAGGGCCTCGGCGCCGGTGGTCTGCTGACGCTGGCGTTCACCATCATCTCGGACGTGGTCTCGCCCCGGGAGAGAGGCCGCTACCAGGGTCTCTTCGGAGCGGTGTTCGGAATCGCGTCGGTGGCCGGCCCGCTGGTCGGTGGATACTTCGCCGAGACCGACTGGCGGTGGATCTTCTACATCAACGTGCCGCTGGCGATCCTGGCCATCGTGGTCTGCTACCACGTGATGCGGCTGATCCCGTTCGAGCGGCGGGACCACGCGATCGACTGGCTCGGCGCCGGGCTGCTGGTGGCCGGGGTGAGCTGCCTCCTGCTCGCGCTGAGCTGGGGCGGCAACGAGTACCCGTGGAGTTCCGGGCTGATCATCGGCCTCTTCGTCGCCGGTGCGGTGCTGGCCGTGCTCTTCGTGCTCCAGGAGGCGCGGGTCGCCGAGCCGATCCTGCCGCTGCGGCTGTTCCGCAGCGCCACGTTCGCGCTTGCCAACTCCGCCGGCTTCGTGCTCGGCCTGGTGATGTTCGGGTCGATCATCTTCATCCCGCTGTACCTGCAGATCGTCAAGGGCGCCTCGCCGACCCGCAGCGGTCTGCTGATGCTGCCGATGATGGCCGGCATCATCGTGACCTCGATCCTCACCGGCCGGGCGATGAGCCGGATCGGCCGGTACAAGTGGTTCCCGGTGGCCGGGTCGGCGACCCTGCTGGTCGGCATGCTCCTGTTCACGAGGTTGCAGGTGGGCACGTCGCTCTGGGTGGCGTTCGGCTTCATGGTGGTGATCGGCGTCGGCCTCGGCCTGTGCATGCAGTCGCTGGTCCTCGCGGTGCAGAACGCGGTGTCCGTCCGCGACCTGGGCGCCGGCACCTCCTCGGCGACGTTCTTCCGGTCGCTCGGCGGTTCGTTCGGGGTGGCGATCCTCGGCACGGTGCTGTCGTCGCGGCTCAACTCGCAGCTCGCCGACCGGTTGCCCGGCGCGATCGCCCAGCTCCCGCCGGAGCAGCGGGCGGCGGTCGCGGCGAGCGGCGGCACGAACATCTCGATCAACGACCCGGCCACGATCATGGCGCTGCCCGGCACCGTCCGGGCGGCCATCCAGGCGTCGTTCGTGGAGTCGCTGCACCTGGTCTTCCTGACCGCAGGGCTCGTCGCCATCGTGGCGGTGCTTGTCACACTGGCGATGCCCAACAGCACGCTGCGCGGGGCCGGCCCCGAGGGTGCCACCGGTGGTGCCGACCCGCTGGGCGGCAAGGCAGCCGCCGCGGGCGGTAAGCCGCTGACCAAGGAATCGAAGGAAGAGGCCGCCGCGGACATGGAATCCAAGTCCCAGACGATGATCTGACAGGTGCCTGCCTGCCTGCCTGCCGGCCGCCCCGAACCGGGGCGGCCGGCAGGCACCCGGCCACGAGACGTAGCGGCTGCGGGTGTTGGCCGTTGAGGCGGTCGAGCGCCGCGGAGGTCGCCGCGCCGGCGGCAGCCTGACGAAGCCGCCCGGCCGACCTGATCGACTCGAGATCGCCGAAATCGGGGCATCCGACCGCCGGGGACACCCCGACTTCAGTGATCTCGAGTCGATCAAGCAGCTCTACTTCTGAAACATCACTGAAGCGACGTCCGCCATGAGCGTGATGGCCCAATCGAGCTGCGGACAGTCGTCGCGACCCCGGCACTCCAGGCACCCACCTGCCCGCCACGGTCGGTCGAGTGCCCTTGACCAGTGAGCATCGAGAACCTGCTTCGCCACGAACAGTTCGGTTGCCTTGGACGCCGGTTCGTCGATCGGCATGGTCGGCACCTTCCCCCGGGTGGACGCGAGTGGCCCGCCCCGGGGGCAGAGTCCATGCGTCGTGCTCCCCAGGGCGGAGAGACTGGAGAAACTTCCAGGGTGCTGAAGTCCAGGAGCGGACCAGTCACTGTCTCACTGTATCTACTGTCTCACTGTAGTCAAGTTCTCACTGTAGCCACTCTGCTGGATTGTCGGGTTGTCTGAATCGGACCTGGGCTGGAAACATGATCTCCGCTGAAGTTCAGGAGAGCCGCCATGCCGACCAGGCCACCGCACTACCGCCGAGTTGCCGACGACATCGAGCAGAAGATCAAGTCCGGAGACTATCCGCCCGGCCATCAGTTGCCGTCGGTCTCCGAGATCGGCGAAATCTACAACGTCGCGCGCTCGACGGCCTATCGCGCCGTGAAAGAGCTGCACGAGCGGAACCTGGTCTACGGCCAGCAGGGACAAGGTGTCTTCGTGGCGGGAGCGGAATAGTTCGGAGCGCTACTTGAGGATGAGCCGGTTCGTCTGCTCGAAGACGTCCAGGTCGGCCAGGGTTTCCAACACCGAGCCGGAGAGTGGGGCGGGGAACCGGTCGCGGGGGAAGAAGCCGGCGTCGGTGGTTTCGTCGGTGACCCGGGTCAGTTGCCCGTCCCACTCCTCGACCTTGAACGCCGTGGTGAAGACCTGGTACGTGTGCCCGTACATGTTGGTGCTGGTCCGGTCCGGGCCGGTGTAGAGGGCGAACGCGCAGACCCGCAGTGCCCGCAGACCGGTCTCCTCGCGGACCTCGCGGACCGCGCAGTCGGCGATCGACTCGCCCAGCTCCATCGCCCCGGCGGGCATGGCCCACTGGCCGTTGTCCGAGCGTTTGATGAGCAGGATGCGCCCCGCGTCGTCGTTGACCACGGCTCGGGCGCCGACGAACATCAGCGTCCGGTCCCCGGCGAGTGCGCGCAACTGCCCCACGTACGAGTCGGCCCAGGAGATGCTCACCTGCGACAATTTACGGGGGTTCCCAACGTGTGACCGCCGACACTAGCTTGTTACCCATGCGTAGCACGATGATGGACGCCCCCCTGCAGGTCTCCCGGATCCTCGACCACGGCGCAGGGGTGCACGGCACGGCCGAGGTGGTCACCTGGACGGGCGGCGAACCCCGACGGATGACGTACGCCGAGGTGGGCCGCGCCGCCGCCCGGCTGGCCCACGCGCTGCGCGACGAGTGCGGAGTCACAGGTGACGAGCGGGTCGCCACGTTCATGTGGAACAACAACGAGCACCTGGTGGCCTACTTCGCGGTGCCGAGCATGGGTGCGGTGCTGCACACGCTCAACCTGCGGCTCTTTCCCGACCAGGTCGCCTACATCGCCAATCACGCGCAGGACCGGGTGGTGCTCGTCGACAGCACGCTCATCCCGCTGCTGGCCCGGGTGATCGGCGAGCTGAGCACCGTGCGGCACGTGGTGGTGGTGGGCGGTGGCGACCCGGCGCCGCTGGTGGCCGCCGCCGGCGAGCGGATCACCGTGCACCACTGGGACGCGCTGCTGGCCGACCGACCGGAGACGTACGACTGGCCGGAGGTGGACGAGCGGGACGCCGCGGCCCTCTGCTACACCTCGGGCACCACGGGCAACCCGAAGGGCGTCGCCTACTCGCACCGGTCGATCTACCTGCACTCGTTGCAGGTCTGCATGCCGGAGGGCTTCGGTCTCGGGCCGACCGACAGGGAGTTGGCAATCGTGCCGATGTTTCACGCCATGTCGTGGGGCCTGCCGTACGCGGCGTTCCTCTCCGGCGCGTCGCTGATCATGCCGGACCGGTTCCTCCAGGCCGCGCCGATCGCCGAGATGATCGCCGCCGAGCGGCCCACGCTGGCCGGGGCGGTGCCGACCATCTGGACCGACCTGCTCGCCTACCTGGACAGCCACGACGTGGACACGTCCTCGCTCACCGAGGTGATCGTCGGTGGTTCGGCGTGCCCGCCGGCGTTGATGCACGCGTTCGACGAGCGGCACGGGATCGACGTCGTGCACGCCTGGGGGATGACCGAGATGTCGCCGCTGGGGTCGGTCGCCCGCCCGCCCGCGGGGGCGACCGGCGAACAGGAGTGGCGCTACCGCTACACGCAGGGCCGCGTGCCGGCGGGCGTGCAGGCGCGCATCGTCGGCCCGTCGGGCGAGCCGCTGCCCGCCGACGGCACGGCCGTGGGCGAGTTGGAGGTCCGCGGGCCGTGGGTGACCGCGCGGTACGTCGGTGACGACGCCCCGGACGAGGAGAAGTTCCGCGACGGCTGGCTGCGTACCGGCGACGTGGGCACCCTGTCCTCGGACGGGTACATCACGCTCACCGACCGGGCGAAGGACGTGATCAAGTCCGGCGGCGAGTGGATCTCGTCGGTGGAGTTGGAGAACGCGCTGATGGCGCACCCGGCCGTGCTGGAGGCGTGCGTGGTGGGCGTGCCGGACGAGCGGTGGGACGAGCGGCCACTGGCGACAGTGGTGGTCCGCGAGGGCGCGTCGGTGACCGCCGAGGAGCTGCGGGACTTCCTGGCTGGTTCGGTCGCCCGGTGGCAGTTGCCCGAGCGGTGGGCGTTCATCGACACGGTGCCGAAGACAAGCGTCGGCAAGTTCGACAAGAAGGTCGTCCGTTCGCGGTACGCCGACGGCGAGCTGACTGTCCGCGAGCTGACAGCACCGTAACGTTTTAGCGGGCACTGTCGCCTGTTGGGCAGAGGAGTACTCCTGACATTCCTCCCCAGGGGCGGCCCCGGCGTTCGCACCGCGCCGGGGCCGCCCGCTCCACACGGGGTGACCCCGCACCGCCATTGTTGCGAAAATTGTTCGCGTCTGTCCCGATGACGGGGAAATCGGGTGTCCAGCGACCCGTTAGGCGTCGCTGGTGCTGATCAGGACCTTGCCGACCGCCGCGTCCTCGACCGCCTGGTGCGCCCCGGCCGTGTCGGCCAGCGGGTAGTGGTGCAGCGGCAGGCCGGCGTCCGCGCCGACCCGGACGCCGCCCTGGTTGGCGGCCGCCGCCACGTCGACCACACCCTGCGCCTTGGCCGCCTTCGGCTCCGTGTAGACGAGCACGAACTGCCAGCGGGCGTTCACCACGTACAGCGGGCGGATCGGGAGCGTCACCTCGGTGCCGCCGTTGTCGGCGTACACACAGACCGCGCCGCCCTGCCGGATCATCTGCACGTCCGCCGCCGCGTTCATGGCCGGCGCGACCTCCACGATGGTGTGGACCCCGTCGGGGGCGATCTTGCCGACCTCCTCGACGACGTCCTGCTCCCGATAGTTGATCACGTAGGAGGCGCCGGCCGCCGCCGCGAGCTGTGCCTTCTCCGCGCTGCTCACCGTGGCGATCACCGTGGCGTCGGCCCAGCGGGCGAGCTGGATCGCCGCGTTGCCGACCGCCCCCGCCCCGCCCTGCACCAGCACTGTGTGATCGGCCAGCGCGCCGGCGCGCAGCGCGTCGGGCATGAACTCGCCGGCCGTCAGACAGCGGTGCGCGGTGAGGAACGGAATGCCCAGGCTGGCACCCAACTCGAACGAGGCGTCGCCCAGGGGAACCGCCTGCCGCACCGGCACCAGCGTGTACTCCGCTGCGGTGCCCCACGGCCGCTGCCAGGCCGCCTCCCAGATCCAGACCCGCTGGCCGATCAGCTCGCGGTCGACGCCCTCGCCGACCGCCTCCACCACACCAGCGCCGTCCTGCCCGGGGATCTGCCACCCGTCCGGCGGGAAGGCCCGCCGCGACTTCCAGTCCGTCGGGTTCACCCCCGACACCGCCAGCCGGACCAGCACCTCGCCCGCCCCCGGCTCCGGCACCGGGCGGTCGACCAACTCCAGCACCGAGGGGTCACCGGTGCGCTCGTACACGATGGCTTTCATCAGTTGTTCCTTCCCCACTCTGCTCGCGTCAACCCAGCCTCTCCACCAGCTCCGGCGTCAACTCGCCGATCGAGGTCAGCGTCACGGCCGCGAGCCCGGCGGCGTCCCGATCGAGGGGGTACGACAGGTGTGGCACCGCCACCACCCGCATCCCCGCCGCCGCGGCCGAGCGGACCCCGTTTGACGAGTCCTCCACCGCCACGCACCGGGTCGCGTCGACACCGAGGCGAGACGCGACGGTCAGGTACACGTCCGGCGCAGGCTTGCCCCGCTCGGTCTCCTCGGTGGACAGGGTCGCGGCGAACGCGCCGGTCAGGCCGGTGGCCTCCAGCGCCGCCGCGATCAGCCGGGTCGGGGAGGAGCTGGCCAACCCCAGCGGCCACCGTTCGGCCAGGCGGCGCACCACCTCGTCGGCGCCGTCGATCAACGGCACGTGCTCTTTGTAGCGCCGGGCCATCTCCCGCACCACCTCGTCGGCGACCTGCTCGGCGCTGCGCCGCACGCCCAGCTCACCGCTGAGGTAACGGGCCCACTCGCCGGTGCTCATGCCCATCAGCCGGCGCTGGGTGTCCGGCTGCCAGGCCCCACCGTGTGTCGCCACGTACGCCCGCCGGACCTCCTCCCAGACCGGTTCGGAATCCACGATCACGCCGTCCAAGTCGAAAACCACCGCATCCACCACGGGCCCATCCTGCCCGAGAGACCGGCCTCCGGTCAGCCGGGCAGCGCGGGCAGCATGATCGGGCTGTTCGGCGGGATCACCGTGTGGCAGGAACGGGCGATCGGTTCCAGCAGCTCACGCAGCCGAGCGGTGTCGTCCGGGCCGAGAACCCGCCACGGATGCTCCGCAGCCAGGTCGGTGGCGTCCTCGACCGCCTGGAACCCGGCGCGACCGACGTCGGTGGCCGTACCGTCGACGGTCAACCACCCGCGCTGCGTCAGCCGCTCGCGGGCGGCCCGCCACTGCTCCTCGGACCAGCCCCGGCCGAGCAGGTTCTCCGCCGACATGTCTACGGCGACCCGCCAGGCCAGCGTCTCCACCGGGTCCAGGCCGGCGGCCACCAGGGCGGCGTTGTGCCCGTCGCCGCGCAGCTCCCGCAGCGTGGTGGCGGCCTGCCAGAGGCGGGCCAGAGGGTATTCCCCGACCGGCAGCGCCGCGTTTGCCGCGCCGAGCACCCGACCGGAGGTCTGCGCTGCCGAGGCGGCCCGCTCCAGCAGGTCTGCGGCCTCGGCCAGGTGCCCCTCCGGAAGTTCGTAGGTCAGCTCCGCGAGGGCCTGTACCGCGCCGGTCAGCCGAGCGCGCAACGCCTCCTGTGGGGTCGCCAGCCGCCAGACCGCCGGCAGGGCCCGGCTCACCATCGGCGGCGCGAAGTTGAAGAACGCGGCGATGACCGGAGCGGCCTCGACAGCGCCCAGCGGCGCGGCCCGCCCGGCGAAGTAGCCCCGCCAGTAGCCGCGCAGGCCGACCGCCTCGGTCGCGGCCCGGGCCCGGGGATGGAAGTACGTGACCGCGTGCACCGGCTCGAAGTGCGTCCACAGCAACCGGGCGGTCCGCCCGGGCTCGTCCAGCGCCGTCACGTGCACCTCCACCGTCCTGCGTCCATGGTCACCCCGGACGGCGGGCCGCCCGGGGTGACGCCGAACCTACTGCCGGAGGGTGACGGCCAGGAAGCCCCATGTGAACAAGTCCATCGCGCCACGGCGACAACCGGGGCGATCCGGACGGGTCACTTGGCGGCGAGCACGTCCACGACGAAGCGCAGCGGCCCGGTCGGACGACCGTTGGCCTTGGCCGCGTCATTGCCGTACCCCAGCTCACCCGGAATGTCGAGCTGCACCCGGCTGCCCACGGTCACGCCGACCAGGCCCTGGTCCCAGCCGGGGATGACCTGACCCACGCCGATGGCGAAGGTGGCCGGCTCCCCGGCGTTCCAGGACGAGTCGAACTCCTTGCCGTCCTTGTAGAAGACACCCACGTAGTTGGTGGTGATGGTCTGGCCCTTCTTCACCGCCGGGCCGCTGCCCTTGATCACCGGGGTGACAGTGAGCTTCTTCAGGTCGCCCTTGCCCGCCGCCACCGTCGGCTTGCTGCCCAGCGCCGGGTCGGCGCCCTCGGGCAGCTGCGGCGCGGGGGGCGCGGTGGGGACGTCCGCGGCCGGAGCGGAGGCGGACGGGGTCGCGCCTGCCTGGTTGGCGGGCTTGTCATCGCCACGGTTCCGGTCGATCCACACGAAACCGCCGATCAGCAGCGCCATCACTGCGACGCCGGCGAGACCGCCCGCCCACGCCTGGCGGCGACGCTTCGCCTCGGCGGCCTTCTGCGCCGCCAGCTGGGCGGCCAGCCGCCGCCCCGCCTTCGTCGCCGGGCTCTGGCCCTCCGACCGGTTCTCCTGCGTGCGCTCGCTCACGTCGTCGACTCCCTGCTGCGAAGGTGTGGCCGGCACCCGGTGCCGGGGGGAAAGCCGACGCACACGGTACTCGCCCGGCGGCCCGCCGTGCCCGCCCCGGCGGCCTCGGATCGCCCAGGGACGCCGTCACGGGACGTTATTCCGGGACCACCATGAAGTCGGTCACGAACGAGGTCACGCCGCCGTCGGTGTCCCGCCCGATCCAGGTGCCGTAGCAGCCGTCGCCCCAGCCCGTGGTCACGGTGACGACGTTGGCGCCGGTGGCCTCGTCCAGCACCGCCGTGATCAGCCCCGGAACGGGCGAGGCGGGCAGCTCGGCCGGGATGAACACCTCTTCCACCTGGTCGTAATCCCAGCCTTCCAGGACGCTCAGTGCCGTCGGGTCGGCGAGGGTGCCGGCGCCCGCGTCCACTCCGTACCCGAAGTAGTCGTCCGGGCCGAGGGCGGCCACGTCCTGGTCGCCCGCGACGGCCGGTTCCCAGCGGACCGCAGGCGCGTCGGAGATCACCAGCTCCAGCGCGGCCACCCGCCGGTCGACCTCGGCGTCCTCGCGGAGCACCACTGCCACCCAGGCGCGGGCGGGATACCGCCCCGGCGCCACGGTCACCGTGTACGGCTCGCCCTCCGGGCAGACCAGCGGGTCGCAGCCGACCACCTGGCCGGTGGGCAGCACGATGTCGTCCAACGGGTGGACCTCGATCAGGTATGCGCCGTGCTGGTCGGTGAAGCGGGCGCCGGGCGTCAACAACCGGTCCAGGTCAGGGGTGTACGGCATGGGGGCTCCTCCGGTGGCACTGGCCGGCGGAGCGTACCCGGTCCGGCGGACACCAGTCGTCGCCGCCGTACGGTCAGGCGCTCTTGCGGGGTGCGGTCTTGCGCGCGGTCGTCTTCTTCGCCGGCTCTGTCTTCTTCGCGGCGGTCTTCTTCGCCGGCTCGGCCTTCTTGGCGGCGGTCTTCTTCTCGGTCGTCTTCTTCGCCGTGGTCTTCTTCGCGGGCGCCTTGGCGGTCTTCTTCTCGGCCGCCTTCTGCGCCGAGCGGGCCGACGAGATGGGAGTCGGCTCGCCGCCGCCCCCACCGCGTGCAGGCTGTTCGCCGCGTGCCGCCCGGGCCCGGTCCACCGATGCCTTCAGCGCGGCCATCAGGTCCACCGCCGCGGCCGGCGCCTCCTCGGCCTCCTCCGGCTGGACGACCTCACGACCCTCCACCTTGGCGTCGATGACCTCCTGCAACGCGGCCCGGTAGTCGTCGGTGAAGACGTCCGGCTCGAACTCGCCCGTCATCGAGTCGATGAGCGAACTGGCCATGGCCAGCTCGGGTGGGCGCACCTTCAGGTCCTCGTCGAGGAAACCGAAGTCCGGCGTACGGATCTCGTCCGGCCAGAGCATCGTGTTGAGCAGCAGCACGCCCTCGCGTACCCGCAACGTGGCGAGCTGTTCACGTTGGCGCAGCGCCACCTTGACGATGGCCACCCGCTCCGAGTCGATGAGCGCGTCGCGCAGCAGCACGTACGGCTTGGTGGCGGTGCCCTCCGGCTCCAGGAAGTACGCCTTGTTGTAGAGGATCGGGTCTACCTGCTCGGCGGGCACGAACTCCAGCACGTCGATCGCGCGGGAGCTGGTCAGCGGCAGGTCGGCGAAGTCCTCGTCGGTGAGGATCACCATCTCGCCGCCGCCGATGTCGTAGCCCTTGGCGATGTCGTCGTAGGTGACCTCCTCGCCGCAGACCGAGCAGGTGCGCTTGTAGCGGATCCGGCCACCGTCCTCACGGTGCACCTGGTGGAACCGGATGTCCTTCTCCTCGGTCGCCGAGTAGAGCTTCACCCCGATCGAGACGAGCCCGAACGACACGGCTCCCTTCCAGATGGCACGCATCCTGCGCTCCCTTCCCCGGTATCGACCATGCTCGCATCCGAAAGAACATGGCGCGAGGTGTTCGGCCTGCTACTACAGTCGGGTCGTGCCCGGCGCGCCGCTCAAGCCGATGCTCGCGATGACCGGGCCGCTCCCGGCGGGTGACGGCTGGGCGTACGAGTTCAAGTGGGACGGGGTCCGCGCGCTCGCCGACATCGCAGGCGGCGTCCAGCACCTGTACGCCCGCTCCGGCGTGGAGATCACCGCCGCGTACCCCGAGCTGGCCACCCTTGGAGAGCAGGTCGACGACGTGCTGCTCGACGGTGAGGTGGTGCTGCTCGGCCAGGGCGGGCAGCCCTCGTTCACGGCCCTCGCCGAGCGGATGCACGTGCGGGACCGCAACAAGGCGGCCCGGTTGGCGGCGGTCATGCCGGTCACGTACATGATCTTCGACCTGTTGCGCCGGAACGGTGAGGACCTCACCGGCTGGCCGTACGAGCGCCGCCGCGAGGCCCTGGAAGCGCTCGGGCTCGGCGGCGCCCGGTGGGCGGTGCCGCCGGTCTTCGCCGACGGCCCGGCGACGTACGAGGCGGCCGGGGAGCACGGCCTGGAGGGCGTGATGGCCAAGCGGGTCGGCGCCGTCTACCGCCCCGGGGTGCGCTCCCCGGACTGGGTGAAGGTCAAGCTGGAGGTGACAGGCGACTTCGTCGTGGGCGGCTGGCGGCCGGGCGCGCGCCGCATCGGTGGGCTGCTGGTCGGGGTGCCCGGCCCGGACGGCCGGTTGATCTACCGGGGTCGGGTCGGCGGCGGGATCGGCGCGGCCATCGAACGGCAGCTCCTCGCCGAGCTGGAGCCGCTGCGCTCGGGCGTGTCACCGTTCGCGCCGGGCGTGCCGCGCGAGGATGCCCGGGGCGCCATCTGGGTAGAACCCCGGGTGGTGGTGGAGGTGAAGTACGGCCAACGCACCCCCGACGGCCGGCTGCGCTTCCCCCGGGTGCTGCGGTTGCGCCCGGACAAGCCGCCGGAGGAGGTCGACGATGCCGGTTGAGAAGCTACGGGTGGACGTCGAGGGCCGCCCCCTGGAGCTGTCCAACCTGGACAAGGTCCTCTATCCGGCGGTCGGCTTCACCAAGGGTGAGGTGATCGACTACTACACCCGGATCTCCCCGGTGCTGCTGCCGCACCTGGCCGACCGCCCGGTGACCCGGATCCGCTTCCCCAACGGGGTGGACGACAAGTCCTTCTTCGAGAAGAACAAGCCCGCCGCGACCCCGGACTGGGTGCGGGTGGAGACGCTTCCCGCGCCCGGGTCGACAAAGGGCCGGGAGACCATCGACTACGTGGTCGCCGACGACCTGCCCACCCTGGTCTGGCTGGCCAACCTCGCCGCGTTGGAGCTGCACACACCGCAGTGGAAGGTGGGCGAGGACCCGGACATGATGGTCGTCGACCTGGACCCGGGGCCGCCGGCCGGGCTCGCCGAGTGCTGCCCGGTGGCGGTGCTGATGCGCGACCGGCTCGCCGACGACGGCATCGACTCGTACCCGAAGACGTCAGGCAAGAAGGGCATGCAACTGTGCTGCCCGATCGCGGGCACCCGGTCCGCCGATGACGTCTCCGCCTACGCGCGCCGGATCGCCCAGGAGTTGGAGAAGGCCCACCCGAAGCTGATCGTGTCGAAGATGGCGAAGAACCTGCGGCCCGGCAAGGTCTTCATCGACTGGAGCCAGAACAACGCGGCGAAGACGACAGTGGCGCCGTACTCGCTGCGCGCCCAGTCGGTGCCATCGGTGTCGACGCCGCTGACCTGGGACGAGGTCGAGGCCGGCGCCCGCGGCCGGCGACCGACCGTCCGCCCGTTCACCGCCGCCGAGGTCCTGACCAGGGTCGAGGAGTACGGGGACCTGCTGGCCGCACTGCTCGACGGTGGCCCCGAACTGCCCGACTGAGACCGGTGAGGCACCTGCCGCTACAGTTCGTCAATGCATCAGAGTGAGCTTGTCGATGCTCTGAGTGAGCTTTCGGCGCTGCGGGTCGAGCTCGACGGCCCCGCCGTGGTCGTCACGGTGCCGGCCATCGGTGAGAGCCTGCGCCTCTACGCCGAGGCGGTGACCTGGCTGAAACGCGGAGCGCTGCCCGAGGGGGATCCGCTCCTACAGATCGTGGTGCACCACCATGGCCAGGTGCTGCGGATGATTCTGCTGAACGACGATGTCGTGTGGCAGCCGGCCGATACCGAGTCGGTGCTGGACGCGCCGGTGCCGGTGCGGCTCACGGACGCGCCGGATCTCGTGGCGTACACCGAACTGGAACAGCAGTCCGTCGCGGCGCTGCGTGCCCTCGACGCGCCGAAGGCGAACCTGGCCACTCTCGCCGCGACGCTGCTGCTGCATCGGTGCGTGATCGTCGCCGCCCTGCGACTCGGCCTCCGGCCGCTTCGTGCCGTGCGGCGGTGGCATGAGCTCTGGTGTGAGGTGGGCGAGTTTTTGCCCGGGTCGTTCTGGCCCGACCCGGACTGGGACCGGCTCCTGGTGCAGGCCGGAGTGCCGTTGGCCCCGTACGAGGAGGCCCGGGCCCGGGCCCGACCCGCCGGGATCAAGGCGCTGACGGTGGCAGACCTGCGAGCGACGGAACCGAAGCTGACGATCGACCGGGCAGACGACACGACACTCGCCGCCTGGCGGCAGTGGATGAAGCTGACGCCGCGCCAGTTCTGCGAGGTGCTGACGGCGGAGCTGCCCGAGGCGCGGGTCGAGGTATCGCTCTATGCCGACGGCGGGGGAGCGGTCTCGCTGCGCATCGTGGCGGGCGGCGCGCTGCGGGCACTGCTGGAGCTGCGTCTCTCCTTTCCGCGCAAGATGACGTATCTCGACGAGATCCGCATCGCCGACGAGGCGACCAACACCGGGCTCTTCCAGCGCCTGCTGTCCAACGTGAAAGATCTGAATCGCGCGCTGGGGCTACAGTCGATCAAGGTCTATGCCACAGGTGATGGCAGCGTCGCTTTTGCCCTTGCCGGTTTCGACTGGGATCGCGGCGCACCCGAGTGAGCTGAGTCAGCGCTTTTCTGCCCGGCCCGCCAGAGTCCGCCGCAGCTGGGCCGTGGCGTCCGGGCCGATGGCCTCCTGGGTCGCCCCGAGCAGTCGGGCACACAGCTCCCGTGCGGTGTCCAAGCCGACGCGGGCCTGCAGCACCTCGCCTCGCAGAGTTGCGCGCTCGTCGTCCGCGACGGCACGGATATCGGCCACCTCCCGCCGCCGCGCGCCGCGCACCTCGTCCGCCACCACCAGAACGAAGTCAGTCCGTTCGAGGTCGAGTGCGGTGGCGCTCGAGCCGGCCGGGGTGGCGGCCACCGCGCGGGTGAGGGCCTCGGCGGGCAGGAAGAACAGCGTGGTGGTGGAGAACCGACTCAGGGCGGCCTGTTGCTGCCAGCGGGTGAGCAGCCCCGACTTGGCGTCGAGGAAGGGCGCCATCGCGAACGCGAATTCCACGTCGACGGTGGCGAGCAGGGCGCGGGAGGCGTCCAGGCCGGTCCGGAGCTGGTTGATCAGCGCGGACTGCCGGCGCAGCAGAGCGGCGAACTCCGTCTGGTCGTCGGCCCGGGGCTCGACGCCGGAGATCATGGTGTCGGCCAGTCTCAGGAGACGGTCGCCGTTGAGGCACAGCTCCTGCAGCGTGAGGACCACGTCGAGCAGGTGGGCGCCGACCTTCGCGTCCTTCGTGACCGCCCGCCGGTCCAGCAGTCTGGTGACGTACGAGCTGACGACCTGAACCACCGTGGACAGCAGTTCACCCACTGCGCCGCCCCCTCCGAAGTGGTGTGAGCGCGAGTGTAATCGCCAGGTCACAGCGGTTGGCCGCTGACGTCTCCGCCTACGTGTGATCGGCTGGCACGAGCGACTCGGCGAGCCGGGCGTAGCTGTCGCCGCCGTGGCCCGCCGCGATGGCCCGGTCGATGATCGACTGCACGGCGCGCAGCGGTGCGGTCTCGATGCCGCGCGCAGTGGCGGCGTCGACGACGTGGGTGACCGCCGAGCCCGCCGACGCGATGCTGGAAACCTGGGCGGCGAAGGTCCCGGACGTGAGTTGCTCGGCGAACCGGTCGGCCATGTCGGGCAACAGGCCGCCGATTCCTCTGGCGAAACGGGCGAACTCTGCTGGCGCGATGCCCTCGGCGCGGGCCAGCGCGAAGGCGTGCGCGAGTCCGCCGACCGACATGGTGAACAGGTCGAGCAACGCCATCTCGTACGCTGCTGCCGTGCCGGCGTCCGGACCGAGGTAGAGGCTGGCGCCGCCGAAGCTCTCCAGCGAGGGAAGGCTGTCGTCGAAGTGGGCACGCGGACCGCTGTAGAGGATCGTCGCGGCCGGTGTCCCGATGGTCGGCGCGGGCGTCAGGATGGCGCCGTCCAGGTAGTTGATGCCCCGCTGCGCGGCCCAGGTCGCCAGGTCCCGCGCCTCGGTGGCGTGCCCGCTGCTGAGGTTGACGAACGGTCCTGACGGCGGGCTGTCGAGGCCCGACAGGACGGCGCGAGCCGCCCGGTAGTTGATGACGCAGGCGATGACGATCGATGCCCGGTGTGCGGCATCCTCAGCCGTCGGAGCGAGCACCGCCCCGGCTGCCACGAGCGCGGTTGCCCGGCCGGGTGTGCGGTTCCAGACCACTGTGGGGTGACCGGCTGCGAGCGACGCGGCGGCCAGCGCTTGGCCCATCGGGCCGAGCCCCAGGACGGCGACGGTGGCGGGTTGGTTGTCCTCATGATTGCGGTGAGTCACAGCGACGACGCTAAACCTTGCCGTTGACGTGAAGGTCAAGCGCTGATCTGCTCTCGGTGTGCGGATCAGCGAACTGGCGCGGCAGGCCGGCACCACCCCACGCGCCCTGCGCTACTACGAGGAGCAGGGCCTGTTGCGACCGGCCCGTCTCGCGAGCGGCTACCGCCACTACGAGCCGCAGGCGGTGGGCACGGTGCGGCACATCCAACTGTTGCTGTCCGCCGGATTGAACACCGCGGCGATCGCCGAGATCCTTCCCTGCATCCCCGACGACGTGACCGTGCTGGCCCCCACCTGCCCCGAACTCCTCGACGCTCTTGCCGTGGAGCGCAACCGGATCACCACGTCCATGGATCGACTCGCCGCCGCTCGTGCCGTCCTGGACCGCCTCATTCAGGCCGGCTCAGTCCGCGACCAGCCCTGAGCACCGTCCTGCCTGCTCAGGGGCGGTTCAGTTCGCGGCGACGTGCGGCGCGGGCGAAGCGCGGCGCAGCCGCCACCAGGCACCGCCGACCAGGGCCACCGTGACGACGCTTACCGCGATGTCGCCGGCCAGGGCCGCCGCCGGGCTCGCCGGGGAGTACGGCGGCACCAGGTACGCGAACGCGGCGGCGCTGACCACGCTCGCCGAGCCGGATGTGGTTGCCCACGTAGTCGAACGCCTGCCGCAGGCTGAATCCGAGCCCCGGCACCAGCGTGGCCTCGGCGGCTGCACGGGTGTCGGCGTACTGCGTGTCATTCAGGTAGTCGGGGTTGAACAGGGACTGGTCCACCAGGCCGGCCTGGAGCACACCGAACGCGGCGGCGAGCAGCACGATTGTCGGCCAGCCCGCGCCGAGACGCCGGGCGGTCTCCCGGATCAGGATCGCCGCCCCGCCGTACATCGGAGCGAGGCCGATCACCACCGGAAGGAAGCCGTCGATGGCGAAGCCGCCCCACGAGCACTCGGCCGCCCACGGCGCGACCAGCAGCAACGCCAGCACCGGCAGGAGCCGCCGGCGCAGGGGCAGACGTTCAGCGGCGGCGGTGCGCTCAGCGGCGGAGGGGTCGTCAGTGGTGGCGGGGTCGGGTCCGGTCGACATGGGGCTCCTCGGCGGCGTCGCGGGGGTCACCTGTCACCGTGCGCGGGCCATCCGGCCACCCGATATGGCCATCGGCCGACGAGGCGTACGACCAAAGTCGTTGCGTAGGGTGGTGGCGACGTCGTCACCCGGGGAGCACGCAGATGCAGTCACACGCCACGGCCGACCTCACGGTCCCGCCCGCCGCCGAGAGCCCACTGCTCAGCTACCGCGACGAGGCGACCGGCGAACGCGTCGACCTGACCGCACAGCAGGTAGGCGTCTGGTCGGCGCGCAGCGCAAGCCTTCTGCGGGACGGCTGCGGTCTCGGACCCGGCAGCCGCGTAGCGGTCCTGCTGCCGCCGCACTGGCGTACCGCCGCGGTGTTGATGGGCGCCTGGGCCTGCGGCCTGGCGGTGTCGTTCCGGCCGCGCGCCACGGCGGGCCTGGCGGCGCTGGAGCCCGGCGGTGACCGGCCGTTCGACGCGGTCTTCGTGACTCCGGAGCGGCAGGACGACTGGCTGGAGGACGTGCCGGACGCCCCGCACCGCTACCTGGTCGGCACCGGGCCGGGGCGGCTGGCCGACGTGCCGCTGGGCTGGCTGGACTGGTCCGCCGAGGTGCTCCGCCACTCCGACGTGACGCCCGACCACACCGCCATCCACCCGTCGGATCCCGCGACCGCGGACGGCACGACCTACGGCCAGTGGGGAGCGCTCGCCCGGGAGTTCGCCACGATGCTGGACCTGCGCGCCGGCGACCGGCTGCTTGTCGACGCCGCCGAGACCGAGCAGCCGCTGAAGTGGTTGCTCGCGCCGCTGTCGGCGGGCGCGTCGGTGGTCATCAGCGCCAACCTCGACCCGGCGCGGCGGGACGCGGTCGTCGCCGCCGAACAGGTCACCCGGGTCCTCTGAGCGTGTGCCCGGCCCGGGATCGGATGATCCCGGGCCGGGTCCGTTGCCGGTTCAGCCGAACGCGGCGGCCAACGTGCCGACCTCGTAGGAGCCGCCCCGCTGGTGCACGATCACGGCGAGCCGGTTGGCCGCATTGATCAGGGCGACAAGCGCGACAAGCGCGGCGACCTGGTCGTCGTCGTAGTGCTTGCGCACCTGAGCCCAGGTCTCGTCGGACACGCCCTGGTAGGCGTCGGCGAGCCGGGTGCCCTCCTCGGCGAGCGCGAGCGCGGCCTGCTCGGCCTCCGTGAAAACGGTGGACTCGCGCCAGGCGGCGACCAGGCTGAGTCGAACCGCACTCTCGCCGGCCGCCACGGCCTCCTTGGCGTGCGTGTCGATGCACCAGCCGCAGCCGTTGATCTGGCTCGCCCGCAGCGACACCAGCTCCTGCGTGGACTTCGGCAGCGGCGACTGCTGCAGCACCATGCCGACGTTCGCGAACCGCTTGAAGAACTTCATGGCGAACTCGTTCTCGAACATGTTGAACCGGGCGTCCATGGTTCCGTCCTTTGCTGTGGTGTTCGATCGGACGACCATGAGATGCCGGCGAGCACAGCCCTGTGACGGTCGAGCAGGGTGACCACCGCCACAGGCGGGAAGGTGTCACAGAACGGTCGGCTCCGGCATCTGGTGGGTGACGCAGTCGACAGCGAACAGGAGTTCACAGTGGTGGACATGCCGCAGACCGCAGCCGACGACCGGCCGGACCGGGCCACCGAGGCCTTCCTCGCCCACCGCAACCTGCTCTTCACCGTCGCGTACGAGATGCTCGGCTCGGCCGCCGACGCGGAGGACGTACTCCAGGACACCTGGCTGCGGTGGGCGGGCGTCGACCTGGGCGCAGTGCACGACCAGCGCGCCTACCTGGTCCGCATCACCACCCGCCAGGCGCTCACCCGGCTGCGGACGCTCGGTCGCCGCAAGGAGTCCTACGTCGGATCCTGGCTGCCCGAGCCGCTGCTCACCGCGCCCGACGTGGCCGAGGACGTCGCGCTGGCCGACAGCGTCTCGATGGCCATGCTGCTCGTGCTGGAGACGCTCGCGCCGACCGAACGGGCGGTGTTCGTGCTGCGCGAGGTGTTCGACCTCGAGTACGACGAGATCGCCGAAGCCGTGGACAAGAGCCCCGCTGCCGTCCGCCAGATCGCGCACCGGGCCCGGGCACACGTCTCGGCCCGCAGGCCCCGCCAGGTCGTCTCCGCGGCGGAGGCCCGGCGCGCGCTCGACGCGTTCCAGCGGGCGGTCGACATGGGCGATCTGCAGGGCCTGCTCGACATCCTCGCGCCGGATGTGGTGTTTCTCGGCGACGGTGGCGGGATCAAGCAGGCCGTCCCGCAGCCCATCCTCGGTGCCGACAAGGTGGCCCGCGCGCTGGCATCCGGTTGGGAAAGGGTCGCGGGCAGCACGTCGTGGCGGTCGGCGCAGGTCAACGGCTACCCGGCGCTTGTCGTCCACCTCGACGGCGAGCTGGACACCGTCGTGGCCGTGCGTATCGAGGGCGGCCTCATCACGGGGATCTACGCAGTCCGCAATCCGGAGAAGCTGTCCCACATGCAGCGGGAGAACGTCCTGAGCCGCTGACGTCGGGCCACAACAGCGCGCCTCGCGCCCCTGCCGTTACATCCCAGATCAGGCCCGTACGCAGGTCTTTTGCCGGTGCCATCGGCGTGGTCTCATACCGGAATACGACGTCATCGACAGCGCACCGCTCCCTCACTGAAAGGTGCACCGATGTACAGGAGACAAACCTTCCGACTGGCGGTTCTCACCGCCACCGCCGCCACGTTCCTGGCCTCCGGCGGCGCCTCCGGTGCGCTCGCCACGGCCGCCCCCGCGACCGCCTCCCCGGGTGTCGCGGCGTGCGCCCCGGGCACCGCGGCGCGGGTCGCACAGGGCGCCACCGCGCAGGAGCCGGCGCTGTACTCCAAGAACGAGGCCAACGCCTACGGCGTGATCAAGGACGCGCCACGCCTGCCCAACGGCAGCGTCACCGTGCCGACCGTCTTCCACATGGTCTCCGACCACCCCCTCAGCGCCGCCGAGACGACCAGGTGGAACACCCTGATCGCGGCCCAGATGACGGTGCTCAACGACTCGTACGCGGGCCGTACGGCAGCGAACGCCTCGGACACCCCGTTCCGGTTCTCGCTCGTCGACACGACGTTCCCGGTGAACAGCGCCTGGTACACGGTCGAGCCGGGCAAGAACGAGCGGGACATGAAGAAGGCCCTCTACACGGGCGACTCCCGCACCCTGAACGTGTACGCGGCCAACATCGGCGGTGGCCTGCTCGGCTGGGCGTACTTCCCGAAGGGCTACAACAACGGCCGCGATTACATCGACGGCGTGGTGATGCTCGACGAGTCGATGCCGGGCGGCACGGCCGGCAAGTACGCCCTCGGCGACACGCTGACGCACGAGGTGGGGCACTGGCTGATGCTGGAGCACACCTTCGCGCACGGCTGCTCCGCGTCCGGCGACTTCGTCGCGGACACCCCGCGCGAGGCGGCCCCGCAGTTCGACTGCCCGGTGGGCGCGGACACCTGCACCGCACCCGGGTTGGACCCGATCCACAACTTCATGGACTACACGCAGGACTCCTGCATGGACATGTTCACCGTGGGTCAGGCGGACCGGATGAGCGACGCCTGGGTGGCGTTCCGCGCCGGCGGCGCCGGCTGACGCAAGCCGTGTCGAGGGCTGGCGGGCTGTGTCCCGCCAGCCCCTTTCCGTTCCTCACCGCCGGTGCAGCCGGGGCGAGCAGGGCACGGTGTGGTCGGCGGGCAGGGCACACCGGCCGCCGCCGGGCAGTCGCCGGTCGCAAAAGACCCAGTGGCGTACGCCCTGCTGGTCCTCGGCCGACACGGTCACCCCGCCCGGCTCGACGCGGGCGCTGAGCCGGGCCAGCACCCGGGCGGCGGTCCGGGCGAGGATCCGGGCCCGGAGCAGGTCGGGTGCGGTGACCGGCAGGTGGATCACCCAACGTTCCGTCATCGGCTCACCAGTCGGCGGATCAGGTCACGCACGGGGGACCGCCCTTCGTCGGGTCGCGTCGAAGTGGAGGGGGCGGCCTCCGCCGGTTGCGGTCGGCGGAGACCGCCCCACCCTGCGACCGCAGCCTCGATCGGCGGTACGGCAGCAGGGCCGCGCCGGGGGAGCGCGGAGGGTGGGGTCTCGGCGGCGATGCGAGACCGGTACGAGAGGCGCCAACCGACCGCAGCAGCACCGCATCACCGAGAGCGACGCTACCGATGCAGCATCACCTACGTCAAGTACCGCCCCGTCCTCTTCTACTGAACTATCATCACCTTCAGCTATGTCACCACCGTCACCTCTTTCAGCGGATGCATTGCCTACGTCGAGGGTGTGGATCAATACTGGGTGGGCCAACCGACTGCAAGGGGCCGCATCGTGCCTATCCCGCCCACCATGGACGAGCTGCTAGACGATCTGCGAAGCAAGATCAAGGACCGGACCTACCCGCCGGGCAGCCAGTTGCCCTCAGGTCGTGCGCTCGCCGACTCCTACGATGTCTCGCACTCCACGATCCAGCGCGCGATCGCGACGCTGCGGGAGCAGGGTGTGCTGGTTGGGCGCCCGGGGCGCGGCGTCTTCGTCGCAGAGTCCACCCGGCGCTGACGCACGCTGGTCGGCTCAGCGTTCGGTCACGGCCCGGTTGGCACACGCGGTTCTAGTCTCAGAACGAGGCATGTTCGGCAGTTATCCGTCGCCAGTGTCCGACCTGGAATCCCAGATCGTCACATTGCCAGGCTTCACGCCACCTCCCGTTGCGGCTCCAGCCACAACCCGGATCTCGCCGCTTGACACGCGGCTCGCTGGTGGTTGGAGCTTGACGAACTCTTGGACCAAGCCCAGCTCACGCTGGGTGGTCGATCGCTCGCACCGCACACCATTCAGCAGCGCGAGTGCTCTCATCGCCATGCAAGCCCTGCAGTCGCGGCACAACGGGCGTGCAGCCGCCGATGTGCACCAGCCAGAAGGTCAGACATGACGCAGCGTTTGCGCCTCACCACGGACACCACCAGATGTGGCAACATCTAGTACCGTGACTGCTGCTGCCACGCTTCGTGCTATCGATCTGTTCTGTGGCCCTGGGGGCTTGACTCAGGGCCTCAAGCAGGCGCGCTTCGAGGTCGTCGGGGGCGTGGAGCAGGAGCCGATTGCGTGTGAGACATACTCGCGCAACCACCCTGAGGTCCGTCTCTGGCAAGGCGACATCCGGGATCTGGATCCAGCGCGTGTCCGAGAAGAGCTGGCACTGGAACCCGGCGAGCTGCACCTCTTGGCGGGCTGCCCTCCCTGTCAGGGCTTCTCGTCGCTCCGCACGAGGAACGGGAAGCGTGCCGTCGATGACGGGCGCAATGATCTCGTCATGCAGATGGCCTCTTGGGCGGCCGAGTTCCGACCGCGAGCGATCTTGATGGAGAACGTGCCGGCCTTAGCCCGGGACCATCGCATGGAAATTTTAGTCACAGCTCTGGAAGAATTAGGCTATCCTGCTCGCTCGGCTTATCGCATTGTTGATGCACAGGAATACGGAGTTCCGCAGAGGCGGCGGCGGCTGGTTCTCATTGCCGTGCGTGATGACGTGATACCTATCGCTGAGAAGCCGTATCCACGTCAGACAGTGCGCGATGCCATTGGTGACCTTCCCATTCCTGGTAGCTCCGGTGACCGACTCCATGATTTGCCCGAGCGTCGGAGCCAAAAAGTGCGGGATATTATTTCACGTATCCCTCACGACGGCGGGAGCAGAAAGGAACTTGGCGAGGATCAGCTTGAATGCCACAAGCGCCTGGACGGATTCTATGATATCTACGGACGCATGGCATGGAATAAGCCTGCACCCACCATCACCAGTGGTTGCAGTAATCCTTCGAAGGGACGCTTCCTGCATCCAGAGCAGGACCGAGCCATCAGCTTGCGGGAAGCTGCGATACTTCAGAGCTTTCCTAAGAAGTATTGGTTCTCGCTGAGGCGAGGAAAAGAGGCTGCCGCCCTAATGATCGGGAACGCGCTGCCGCCTAAACTCGTTGAGGCTCACGCTACAGTCGTGCGGGAGTATCTAGAACAACATGCAGGCGTATAGCGGTGAACGGAAAGGGCGGACGTGGATCGATCTAAGTAAGTCGCACAAAGCACCGCTGACGGTTTGTTAGCCGGAATCGACGCAGTCGGAACACACCACTAAAGGTGGCTGCATGGCCAAGTTTCTTACTAGCGCTCGTGCAGTGGACATGCTCGGTCGCCAACAGATCGCGAGCATCCCTACAGCGCTCAGCGAACTCTTCAAGAATGCCTACGACGCGTACGCGGATCATGTCCGAGCCGACTACCTGTCATCACGGAGAATCCTGCTGCTGCGTGATGACGGCGTCGGTATGTCTGAGAATGATTTCCTCAGTCGTTGGCTGACTATCGCTACAGACAGCAAAGCGCGGCAGTCCAGCACGAGTCGGCCTCCGGTGCCGAGAAATGCGAAGCAACGTCCTACAATGGGTGAAAAGGGCATCGGCCGGCTTGCGGTGGCAAGCATCGGCCCGCAACTGATCTTGGTGAGCAGGCCTAGGGTCGATACGGATAGCGCCACCCCTGGACTTTCGGCGCCCGAGCCGCCTTCGATCGCCGCCCTTATTCAGTGGTCCATGTTCGAAATACCTGGCCTAACTCTAGATGATATCGAAGTGCCGCTGATCCGGATTTCGTCAGGCGAGCAGTTAACGAGGGAGCACCTAGGAAGCCTTAGGCAAGGTGCATTAGGCTCACTCGATAAGCTAAAACATATCCCGGATACTCTTCGCCATAGGGTCACCCAAGAGCTTTCGCACCTCACCTTCGATCCTGCTCCACTCCTGCGGCTCCCCGGACCGACACTTCGCGACGAAGGCCATGGCACCCACTTCATTATTGCACCCGTCAGTGAGGATCTTCCGGCAGCGATGTCGACCAGCAGGAGGGACCGAAAGGAGGGGATAGCCTCTCCATTTACTAGATTACTCATCGGCTTCTCGAATACGATGCTGCCGGGACACGCCAAGCCTCCGCTGAAGACGGAATTCTTTCAACACGACGTGGGCGAAGGACCCCGCGACCTGATCGATGAGGACGAGTTCTGGCGTCCGGAGGACTTCGAGAACGTCGATCACGATATTCGTGGGTCGTTCGATGAGTACGGACAATTTTCGGGCTCTGTTTCGATCTATGGTCGCCCTCCGGTAGAACATGTAGTCCCATGGCTCTCTGCTAAGGGCGCACGTACCAAATGTGGTCCCTTCGGTTTGAGGATTGGCTATGTGCAGGGTACTCCTAAGGAGTCCCGTTTAGATGCTGAAACGTTCGCGTTGGTGACGCGAAAGCTCGTGCAGATTGGAGGGCTTTACGTATACAGGGACGGTATCCGCGTTCTTCCGTACGGCAGTAGTGACGTTGACTATTTGAACATTGAGGAGCGGCGAACACGAAATGCCGGGCGCTACTACTTCTCATATCGGCGGATGTTCGGTGCGGTGGAGGTCTCAGCCATCGATAATCCAGACCTTCAGGAGAAGGCAGGGCGTGAAGGCTTCCGCGAGAACGGCGCATACCGTGATTTTAAGGCGCTTCTTGAAAACTTCTTGGTGCAACTAGCCGTCGATTTCTTCAACAAGGATGGCACGTATGGTGGCGAGTTTGACGAGATCCGGAGCGAACTCCGTCGAACGGAATCTGTCCGACGGCAGCGCGAGAAGAGAAGCCGCGTCGTTCGCGACAACTTTGCTGCTGATCTAAGGCGGGCGCTAGACGCCTTGGAGAGCAATCAGGTTCGGAGTGATATCGGGGAGGTCCTCGAGAGTTGGAGGATGGCCGTAGCCCGCTTCACCCAATATCCTGGACAAATCATGGCCGATGATGTGCTCGAGGCGGAACGTGGTGCCCGCCAAGATCTTGAGTTTATCAAGCGTCGCTATAAGGTAGTCCGACCGCGGGGTATCGGTCTGACATTACAACTAACTAGAGAGTTCGACGCATATCAACGTTCCTGGCAGCGAGTCTACGAGACTGACTATTTGCCCGCAGCCGGCGTTATCGCTGAAGATGTGGAGCGGATAGCGAAGCTGACTGGCTCACTCGTGATTCACTCTAGGCTTAAAGAGTCCCTGGAGGAGGCTCAGAGCCAGGGACGGCGAGAGATGGACGCGGAGGTCCGGTCCACCCGGGCGATGGCTACGGCCGCGCAGGAAAGGGTAAATGACTACATCCGTGAATGTCTCCTTCTCGTTGAGGCAGAGTCGCGCCAAGCTGCGGTGGAGTTGGCGCGCTTGGATACAAGTGGTTACGACGAGTTTGAGGCTGCGCAGGAGCGAGAGCGCCTAACTGATCGGGTCCGGTCCATAGTTGAACTCCAGCGCACTCGCCTCTCCGACCTCCAAGATGCGTTGTCAAGGCTTGCTGCTTCCCGTAGCGCTCTCGTTGAGGACGAGGTCGAGGCATTGGAGGAGGAAGTACTGGCGCTAAAGGACCAAGGAGAATCTGATCTCGAGCTGCTTCAGCTCGGCACGGCGGTGCAGGTAATTAGTCACGAGTTCGAGGCCAGTATCCGCTCGATTAGGAAGTCTATCCGCCAGATGCGGCCTTGGGCGAGAGCCAACGACCACTTAGCCGCAATCTTCCAGGATCTTGTGGCAGCATTCCAACACCTGGACGGATACCTCACTCTCTTTACACCTCTTCAGCGGCGCCTGTATCGGCAGCGGGTGCGGATAACGGGTGAGGATGTCGGCAGATTCGTCTACGATGTTTTCCGGGAACGTCTTGCAAATCATGAACTTGTACGGCTCGATGTTACGCCGGCTTTCAGGTCCTTCAGTTTAAAGGGTTACCCAAGTACGTACTATCCCGTTTTCGTCAATTTGGTTGATAATGCGCTCTACTGGGTAGGTGAGCGTCTTTCCGCGGGCGGATGGGTTCGGCTCGACAGCGACGGCTCGTCGATGCTTGTCGTCGATAACGGCCCCGGCATTCCGGAACGGGATAGGCAAGCGGTCTTTGAGTCGGGATTCACGAGGAAACCCGGCGGTCGAGGTCTAGGGCTTCGTATAGCTCGATCCTTGCTGTCAAGGGAAGGCTGGGTTCTTGAGCTTCCCAATCCTCAGCCAGAGGTTGGAACCTGCTTTCGTATTTCACCGAAAAATGAGTCGGAAATCGGCTTTGACGATCGGGGCGATGGGAAATGACGGCTACTGTCAATGGGGTCGAACTGCTATCCAGCCCAGGAACGCGGTTTTTGCGGAATGTCATTCTAGTTGATGACCGGGCTCTAGCAGGTGGTTCCGGCGACCAGTCCTCCTCGGACTCAGCACTGGTCAACGTCGCAGTGCCTGACGAGGTTGTGGCACAGTTTGACGGAGGAGACAAGGAGCCAAGTTCTGATGATGGTGTACCGGACCCCATTCCGTCTCGCGTAGCGCCCCGTAGCCCTCTCGATGATCTTCTGGGTGATACCCTCGGTCCGTCTGGGGACATTGACACGGCCGCGTTGGTGGACGCTTTTGCTGATATCGGAATCGCCTGTGCAATTATGGCACCGGAGACGGCCGAAGGTGATGATCGCAGGCGGATACTTCAGCTGGCAAATCGAAGCGATATAGTCATATTGGACTGGATCCTCGCTAGTCGCGATGGCAGCCACCGGGTGAGCAGTGATTCCCTCATTCGGGAAATCGTAGAGCAGGACAAGTTGGTCGGTGGGCGGTTGCGGCTGCTCTGCGTCTATACGACGGATCCTGACTTGGGTGCTGTGCAGCGGACAATCCTGCGGTCGCTAGAATCCGTTTACAAAGACGAAGACGTAGAGGCAACAGATTCGGATGGCCGGCTCCTGATTTGCGGCCCTCATTTGCGGGTGGTGATCTATGCGAAGCCAGTGCGGCGAGTTCGCGACAATATCGTAACTGAGGCTGAACTACCCGCTCGGCTTGTCAGCGATTTTAATGAGTTCTCGCGAGGCCTACTTTCTGGCTTGGTCCTCCACTCCTTGGGCGTGGTTAAGGATGAAGCGCACCGACTTCTTGCCCGCTTCCCTGATGAACTGGATGCTCCCTATCTCTCGCACCGAGCGATGGTTGGGCCGGTTCAAGCGGAGCAGTTCGCGCTTCAGCTGGTTTCAGACGAACTGGGCTCGGTGCTTTCGTCTGCAAACGTGCAGGCGGCGGTTCACCAAGCGCAGGTTGAAAGGCGCCTTGAGTACCTGCTCCCTCGTCAGCGGTCACCACGGGCGAAGCTTGGAAATAAGTATGTGTCGCTCGATCGCGACTCAACTTTCCAGCTGCTATCTGAGGTGCCTGACGATAAGACTGTCTCGCTAACTGACGGCGAGGCCCGTTCGATGAAGAAATTCCGGAATTATACCTCGCTGCTTGTGGAGTCGGAGGAGAGGGCGAACGAGTTGGATCACTCGTTCGCCGCACTATCCTGCCTGGCGCGCAATCCCAAGTTTGAACTCGAATCCGCTCCGCCGCCTGTGCTCGCTCTAGGGACTCTGGTGCAGCGCGTTTTCGATCCACGTACTGATTCTGATCAACCGCCAGTAGGTGATAGGTACTTCCTATGTCTTCAGCCTCTCTGCGATACCGTGCGACTGTCAGGTCCAACACCCTTTCCCTTTATTCCTCTCCTGGGTCGAACTGAGGGCGATACGAAGCCGTTTAACATCGTGACGTTCGCGCCTCAAATCGGGGGCGGATCTGCGGAGCGTTGTTATCTGTCCACGACCGGTAAGAGAATTAGAGACTTGAAGATGATGGAGTTTACCCCCAACACGGAGCGATTCGTTGGGGCAGTGTGGGACGCCGCAGGTGGTGCATGGCTTTTCAGGGATACCAGAGGGGACGCCTACTGGTGGCTTGGCGATCTGCGCACGGACCATGGTCACAGAATGGCCGGGAATTTCGGATCGATGTTGGGCCGCATCGGGTTGGATGAGTCGGAGTGGCTCCGTCTCATGGCCGAGTGAAGGGCCTGTTGTAGGCGGAATCGAGCGTCGATTGGCGGTCAACTCGCATTGACCCCCGGCGCGATTAGGGCTGTTACGACCACTGACGTGCCAGCAGAACATCGCGTACAACGGTCTCTACGGGGTGTGCGAGCACTATTTCGGGAAGCCGCAGCAGGCCGGCACCTCCCATGCGGTGTTCAAGATGCCCTGGGCGGGCGATCCACGTGTCAACATCCAGAACGACAAGGGCAAGGCCAAGGCGTACGAGGTACGGCGAGTGCTCAAGGCGATCGACAAGGAGGCCATGTGATGCAGACCGAGGCTCTGCAGGGGCTCCAGGACCTCCTGCGGGAAGTGATCGCGGACATGGAGGAGCAGGGCGAAGAGGTGCCGCAGCCATTCGCTGAGCGCAGCTACTCGGGCAAGTTCAACCTCCGCGTCGGCGAGAGCCTGCACCGCGAGCTCGCCATCCACGCCGCCGAGGATGGGATGAGCCTCAACCAGTACGTCCTACGGAAGCTCAGCGCCGCCTGAGCGGTCGGGCAGACCGTGTTGCGGTAGAAAGCGCAGTTGATCAACTAACTGTTCATCCCCGCTGCGCCCGTTTCTCATCAAGCTCGCCTGGCGAGTTCGCCAACGGCCGGCAGGGTCACTGAACGGCCGCGCCCACCGGCGTGCCACAGCACCTGTAGACCGGAGCGCTGGCATGCCCCCAACCGCACCGTGGCCCCGCCGCGTCGTGATCGCGGTGGCGTTCACAGTCACCCTGCTCGCCATGGCGGTTCCCGCCGGAGCACACCCGTACGGCTATCCGCAGACCGTGACCGTCGCGGCGGACGCGGCCCGCCCCGAGGTGGTCCACCTGCGGTGGAAGGCGGGCGGCGTCGACGAACTGACACTGCTCGGCGTCAAACTCGGCCTGCTGCCGCAGGACCGCGTCCTGCTCGACGGCGCGATCTCCTTCCAGGCTTCGGACGCGACGGTGCTCGCCTCGTCCGCGCCGTTCGCGAACTACCTGCTCACGCAGATGACAGTCAGCAGCGACGGCCATGCCTGCGCCGGCACCGTCGACCCGCCGCGTGACCTCGCCGGCTCCGGTGTGGACGTCGACTACACCTGCACGGGGCCGGTCGGCGTGGCCCGCGTCGAGGTCCGGATGTTGAGCGATCTCGACCAGGCGTACCAGACGGTGGCGACCGGCCCGCAGGGCAAGCGCCAGGTGTACGGCCCCGGCCGGTACGCCCACGACTGGGCGCTCGGCGACGTGCCCGCGGCGAGCGAGGCGAGCGTTGCCGATCACGGCCACGACCGCGCGACCGCCTGGAAGGTCGCCGGGAGCGTCGGCCCCCTGCTGCTCGTCGCGGCCGTCGTCGCTCTGCTGCGACGTCAGGTACGTCGCCGGCGGCTCGCCCGCGCCCGACCGTCCTGAGACCGGCCACCCGCTCTGGCCCCCCTGCCCGCGGCGGTCGGCATTCCGGTGCTCGGCGTCGGCGGTTCCTCACACCCAACAAACTCGCACCCCGACGAAGGAGAAACCTCGCCATGACGCACGCACTACGTGCGCGTAGGAAGCGAACACGCGGACTCCTGTCCGCGGTGGCGCTCCTGCTCATCGCCGGACCGGCGACGACCCTCAGCCCCACCCTCGCAGGAGCGCAGACCGTCCCGACCAGCGGTAACGCGCCGCTGATCAGCTTGAGCGACGGGCAGAACGTCGAGGGTAAGGTCCCCGTCGTCGTCGAGCCGGTCACCGAGAACGACTCGGTCACCACCCTCGCCGTCGACGGGGACCGGATCGGCGCCGACAAGACCGCCGGCACCGCCCACTTCGCCTTCGAGATGGGCGGCAACGGCACCGAGGCCCGCTACCGCAACTACATCACCGTCAACGGTCACACCGCCGAGGCCGACCGGGTGTACCTCCCGGACATCCCGGGCGGGCAGGTCGGCACCCTCGACTTCCCCGGTGACTGGTTGCAGCCCGGCACGAACACCGTCACCGTCCAGGCCGGAGCGAACTGGGTCGACACGACCACCAAGACCGTCGTCGGCTACGAGGAGTTGCCGAACGGCGAGGGTGGCCGCTGCCCCAACTACGACGACTACGCGTTGAGCAGCATCAGCCTCAGCCTGCTCGGCGTGGTCGCCGACGGCGAGCAGAACCTGTTCAGCTACAGCTTCGGCGACGGCACCTGCGGCAGCTCGGCGAAGCTGCTCAACCAGGCCCTGACCTTCGTCATCTCCGGCGAGCCGGGCAGCACGTCCGGCCTGCGCGCCGACCTGGACACCACGAAGCTGACAAACGGTACGCACACCGTCAGCGCGACCACCCTGTCGGGCGCGAAGACCTCCGTGACCGTCGACGTCAACAACGCGCCGGCCGGCGCGGCGGTCGTCACCCCCGGTGACGGTGCCCGTGTCCGTGGCACGCGGCCGGTCATCGCCGCGCTGCCCAGCGGCGGCAAGGACCACGTGGAGTCGCTGGCCATCGACGACAAGCCCGCCGAGAACGCGGAGACGCTGGCCACCGGCACCGCAACCCTCGGCCTCCGGGTCGAGGCCGGCAACTCGATCGAGGCCCGCTACCAGAGCTACGCGCTTGTCAACGGCCACCGGGTCGACCTCGGCGGCGACTACGGCGCGGCCGGAGCCGAGGACGTCAGGCTGGCGTTCCCGAACCGGTTCCTGCGCCTCGGCGACAACGTCGTCGAGGTCCGCACCGGTGACTACAACGGCACTCTGAACGGCGCGACCTGCGCCAATCACGACGACTTCACCCTCAACCGGGAGGCCACGAGCCTCACCCTGAGCACCGCCGGCACGGTGACGGCCGGCACCACGTACGTCGTCACCACCAGCGGCACGACGGTGACGAAGGCGGAGACGACAGCCGCCACGCTGGCGCTGGGCGACGGCACCTGCGCGGCCAACAGGGACGCCGAACTCCACTTCACCGTCGCGGGCGCGCCCACGACCCGTACGGTCGACACCCTGGGCAGCGGCGGCGACGCGCACCTGAAGATGTTCGTCGGCGGTAACGGCAGCGACAACGGGTACGACAACAGAGTGCTGATCAACGGCATCCCGCTGGAGATCGGCATGTGGGAGAAGGAGACCGCCGACCTCGCGTTCCCGAACGAGTGGCTGGTGCCGGGCGTCAACGCCGTGGAGTTCGTCGTGGGCAACGACCACGGCAGCACCAAGCCGGGCGGCTGCGACAACTTCGACGACTACACGCTGCGGGACTTCCAGCTCCTGCCGACCGACGCGAAGGCGACCCAGCTGACCCGCTCGATCGCGCAGACGACTGTCACCATCGGTTCGGCGAGTTACCCCGCCGGTTCCCAGGTGACCACGTACCTCGGCGACGGCACCTGTGGCAGCAGCTACAACTCGGTGCTGACCAAGGTGGTCCTGTTCGACGTGACCGCGCCGGACGGCGCGGCGCTGCCGGCGCTGGGCATGCGCGCCGACGTGGACACGACGACGATCGCGGATGGCGCGCACACCATCAAGGCGGTCGTCGGGGACAAGACCTCGACGCGGCGCTTCACCACCGACAACACCGCCCCGGAGGTCGAGAGCAGTGTGCCGGCGGCCGGGCAGCGGCTGACCTCGACAGTCGCGCTCAACGTCAAGATCAAGGACGCCTCGGGCGTGGTCGGCACGCCGGCCATCACCCTCGACGGCGCGGCCGTGAAGCAGGGCGACCAGATCGGCCACGGCCTGCCGGCCGGTGAGCACACCATCGCGCTGACGGCGACCGACGCGCTCGGCAATACCGCCACCCGCGAGGTGCGGTTCAGCAGCGCCAGCATCCCGGACGTTCCGACCGAGCTGAACTCGACGGTCAAGAACACCGACCCGCTCTCGGCCGAGCTGTCCGCCCGGATCCCCGGCGCCGACGGCGTCGGGCTGACCGCCACGTTCACCAGGGCGGACGTGGTCCTGCCGACGGGCGGCTACCAGGGCGAGGCGGCCGACGTGCCGACCACACTGGACGTGCAGCACGACAAGACCGTGGACGTCGCCTCGCTGCGTCCGCTCGACGGGGCGACGATCGACACTCCGTCCAGCCGTGGGGTGATCTTCCAGCGGTACGACCTGCCGGTCGGAACGACCAAGCAGGAGCCGACACTGCGCTGGTCCGGCACCATCGACCCGGCGCGGATCGTGGCGCTGCGGGCGTGGGACCCGGCCACCGGAAAGTGGGTCGTGCTGACCAGTTCGCGGGGGCAGGCCGGGCAGGACACCGTCCTGACCGCGCAGATCGAGGCCGGCTACCGCGACGGCGGTGTCGTGCACGTGCTTGTCACCGGCGAGGACCCGTTCGCCGACGACCTGTCGCCGCACGACGCGTCGGCGCAGAACGACAAGGACCGCTTCGAGGATCCCGCGTCGTACGACTTCTCGTTGGCGCACTTCACCGACACCCAGTACGTCACCGAGGGCGCGGCCGGCGGCACGTACGACGACTTCGACGGCAACGCCGAGCCCTCGGACGTCGAGACGGCCGAGGAGCAGGCGATCTGGTCTGCCGCGTACCGCGACCAGATGCAGTGGATCGCCGACAACGCGGCCAGCCGCAAGATCGCGTACGCGGCGCACACCGGCGACGTCATCGAGAACGACTACTACGACCCGCTGGCCAAGAACCCGGACGGCTCGCTGAAGCGGCCCGGTCTGCACGAGCAGGTCGAGAAGGAACTCGCAACGGCCTCGGGCTTCCAGAAGATCCTGGACGACAACGGCGTCGTCAACCAGGTCATCGCGGGCAACCACGACGACCAGTTGGGCGCCGAGACGGGCCCCACCTCCCGGTTCAGCCGGACCTTCAGCGCCGACCGGTACTACGGGACGGCGAAGGGCTGGCCGAAGGGCACCGAATACCACGCCTGGGACGAGAAGACGAACGCCGACGGCTCCGTCACGCCGGGCAGGGACAACCAGAACAACTACCTGCTGTTCTCCGCCGGTGGACTGGACTTCGTGGCGGTCGGCCTGTCGTACGGTGTCACGCCGGCCGAGGCCAAGTGGGCTGACTCGATCTTCAAGCGGTACAAGGACCGCAACGGGATCCTGCTCTCCCACGACTACCTGAAGCCGTCGCCCAACCCGGACGGTCGCGGCGCGGACTTCTCCGCGCCGGACGGCTCGCCGCTGTTCAAGCAGGTCGTCGAGGTCAACCCGAACGTCTTCCTGGTCCTCGCCGGTCACGAGCACGGCGTCGGCACCAACCTGAAGTCGAAGATCGGCGTCACGGTCAGCCACGACGTGGTCGAGCTTCTGGCGGACTACCAGTTCTACACGGTGACAGCCGCCGAGCTGTGGCCGACGCGGGTCGCCCCGGACGGCACGATCGACGTCAACGGCGACGGCACCCCGGACCACAAGGCCACCGACCGGCTGCAGTTCGGCGCGAGCTTCCTGCGCCTGCTCCAGTTCGATGTGGACCGGGCCGAGATGCACATCGACACGTACTCGCCGTTCCTCAAGAACTTCGGGGCGACCGAGTACGACGTCCGCCAGGACGGCAGCCAGCCGAAGCCGCGCTACAACGGGTCCGAGGACAACCTGACCCTGCCGGTGGACCTGAGCACCCGCAAGACGTCGTTCACCACCGACTCGCTCGCCGCGTACGTGCCGTCCGGCACGATCGGCACCGACGAGGTGACCTCGAACGGCGTCGCCACGGCGACCTGGGACAAGCTGCTGCCGGGCACCTCGTACGGCTGGATCGTGTCGGCGAAGAGCGCCGACGGTGGCGAGGCGGTGGCCCAGCCGGCCGTGTTCACGATCGCCAAGCAGGTCCCGACGATGACCGTCACCGCCGCCCCGACCAACTGGGGCACCGCGGCGACGGTGACCGTGCGCGTCGCGGCCGGCGGCACGCCGGTAACCGGCGCGGTGGAGCTGCGCGAGGGTACGACAGTTCGCGGTTCGACCACGCTTACCAACGGGACCGCGACGTTCACCCTCCCGGTGGGCCTCGCGGGCGGCCAGCACACGCTTACCGCGTCGTACGCGGGCGACGCCCACCTCACGCCGGTGGAGGCCACCGCCGTATTGACGGTGAACCTGCCGGCGCAGTGGAGTTCGTCGACCGTCTACAACGACGGGGACCGGGTCACCTACCAGGGTCGGGTCTTCCGGGCCTCCTGGTACACGAAGAACCAGAAGCCGGGCGCCGATGCCAACGGCGCGTGGCAGGAAATCGCCATGACCGAGGACGGCACGGCGATCTGGACCGCGTCGCGGATCTTCAACTCGGGTGAGTTCGCCATGTACGACGGTAAGAAGTGGCGGGCCCAGTGGTACACCCGCAACCAGAAGCCGGGTGACCGCAACGGCTCCTGGGAGGAGATCGCCCCGACCCCACCGGACAACAGCCCGGCGGCCTGGACGCTCACCAAGGTCTACAACGCCGGTGACCGGGTGTCCTTCAAGGGCCACGTGTACGAGGCGAAGTGGTGGACGCGCGGCCAGGAGCCGGGCGACAGGTCCGGCCCCTGGAAGCTGATCAAGTAGTCAGGATCGCGTCAACGCCGGCCCGGGACCGTAAGCGGTCCCGGGCCGGCGTGCTTGATCGACTCGGTTTACGTGAAACCGGGGCATCATTCCGCGTCGGATGCCGCGACTTCCTGGAAACCGAGCCGATCACAACGTGCGGCTAGAGGGCGAACAGGAGGACGGCGTCCAGGAGGACGACCACGGCCGTGGCGAAGTGGATGCCGAAGGCCACGGCCTTCGTTCCACCGTTGCGGAGCACGATGACTGTGTCACCCAGCGGGACGAGCGCCACGATCAGCATGAACCAGGCGACCGCGTCGGCGGTGGTGAAGGCGATCAGGGCGAGGCCGAGCAGGCCGTAGCTGAGATCGCGTACTCCCTTGACCGTGAGGTAGGCGGGGTCGCCGTCCGGTCGGGCCGGTACGCCGTACCCGGCGGCTGCGGCCTGCGGCGCCAGCAGGAAGCGCGCGCCGATGAAGACGACGAAGAGGCTGAGCACGATGGCGAGCCCGTAGGCGAGGGGTGACAACATGGTTCGCTCCAATTGCTAGCGCCGCTAGATGTAAGAGCGACGCTAGCAGAGCAACGACAGCATCGCTAGCGATGCTAGAGTTTCGGTCATGTCGACTCAGACGCGCCGGGAGCGCGAGCGGGCGGAACGGGAGCGGGCGATCATCGCGGCGGCCCGCGACCTGGCCCTGGCGGAAGGCTGGGACGCGGTCACCACCCGCCGGCTCGCCGCCGAGATCGAATACAGCCAGCCCGTCCTCTACAGCCACTTCAAGGGCAAGGACGCCATCATGGCGGCGGTCGCCGTCGAGGGCTTCGCCGAGCTGGCCGACGCGCTGGCCACGGCGCGGGCCTCGGCCGCCAGTCCCCGGCAGGCGGTCGCGGACATCGCGGCGGCGTACACCACCTTCGCCGAGCAACGGCCCGCGCTCTACGACGCGATGTTCACCCTCGCCGTGGATCTGCCGTTCGCCAGCCAGGACGTTCCGACCGACCTGGCCCGGGGTTTCGCCGAGCTGGCCGACGCGGTGCGTCCGATCGCCGGTGACGACGACCTGGAGGCGGTCACCGAGACGTTCTGGAGCGGCCTGCACGGGCTGGTCACGCTGATGCGCAGCGGCCGACTCCGCCGCGAGGGCCACGACCGGCGGCTCGCCGTCCTGGTGGACCGCTTCTCCCGCTGACCGCCGCCGGCCGGTACCCACGCATTCGACTCGGTTTCACGGAAACCGCGGTATCAACCTGCTCCGGACACCGCGACTTCCTGAAAACCGAGTCGATCAAGGAGACAGCAGCTCAGTCGAAGGTCGGAAGGGACGGGCCGAGGACGTCGTCGGCGTCCACGATCGTGTACGCGTAGCCCTGCTCGGCGAGGAAGCGCTGCCGGTGCGCCGCGTACTCAGTGTCGATCGTGTCGCGGGAGACCACGGTGTAGAAATGCGCCTGTCGGCCGTCGGCCTTGGGCCGGAGCACCCGGCCCAGCCGCTGCGCCTCCTCCTGCCGCGACCCGAACGTGCCGGACACCTGGATCGCCACCGCCGCCTCGGGCAGGTCGATCGAGAAGTTGCCGACCTTGGAGATCACCAGGGTACGGATCTCCCCGGTACGGAACGCGTCGAAGAGCCGCTCCCGCTCCTTGTTCGTGGTCGAGCCCTGCACGATCGGCGCGTCGAGATATTCGCCGATCTGGTGCAACTGGTCGATGTACGCGCCGATCACCAGCACCTGGTCGTCCGGATGTCTGTCGACGAGCGCCTTCACCACCGGCAGCTTCGTGCGGGCGGTCGCCGCCATCCGGTAGCGCTCCTCGGCCTCCGCCGTCGCGTACGACATGCGTTCCGCGTCGGTAAGCGTTACCCGGACCTCGACACACTCGGCCGGGGCGATCCAGCCCTGCGACTCGATGTCCTTCCACGGCGCGTCGTAGCGCTTCGGCCCGATCAGGCTGAACACGTCGCCCTCGCGGCCGTCCTCGCGTACCAGAGTCGCAGTGAGGCCCAGCCGACGGCGGGCCTGGAGGTCCGCGGTGAACCGGAAGATCGGCGCGGGCAGCAGGTGCACCTCGTCGTAGACGACCAGGCCCCAGTCGCGGGCGCCGAACAGATCCAGGTGGGTGAACGCGCCGCCGCGCCGCGAGGTGAGCACCTGGTACGTGGCGATGGTGACCGGGCGGATCTCCTTGCGCTCGCCCGAGTATTCCCCGATCTCCTCCTCGGTCAGCGACGTGCGGGCGATCAGCTCCCGCTTCCACTGCCGGCCGGCGACCGTGTTGGTGACCAGGATCAGGGTGGTCGCCTTCGCCTCGGCCATCGCCGCCGCGCCGACAAGCGTCTTGCCGGCGCCGCAGGGCAGCACCACCACACCCGACCCGCCGGCCCAGAACGCCTCGACGGCCTCCCGCTGGTACGACCGCAGCGTCCACGGCTTGCGCCCGTCCTTGCCGGCCTCGGCCAGCTCGATCGGGTGCGCCTCACCGTCGACGTAACCGGCCAGGTCCTCCGCCGGCCAGCCCAGCTTGAGCAGCGCCTGCTTGAGCCGGCCCCGCTCGGACGGGTGCACCCGGATCGTGTCGTCGTCGATCTTGTCGCCGAGCATGCCGGCGAGCTTCTTGCTCTTGGCCACCTCGATCAGCACCAGCCGGTCCAGCGCGCGCAGCACCAGCCCGTACGCCGGGTCGTTGGCGAGCTGGAGCCGGCCGTACCGGTCCATCGTGTCGGCCACATCCACAAGCAGCGCGTGCGGCACCGGGTACCGCGAGTACTTGATCAGCGAGTCGACCACGCCCTCGGCGTCGTGCCCCGCCGCCCGGGCGTTCCAGAGACCGAGCGGGGTCAGCCGGTACGTGTGCACGTGCTCCGGAGAGCGCTCCAGCTCGGCGAAGGGAGCGATCGCCATCCGGCAGGCCTGCGCGTCGGGGTGGTCGATCTCCAGCAGCAGGGTCTTGTCCGACTGCACGATCAGGGGTCCACCACTCACGCCAGCGTCCTCTCCTCGGTTGGCCGTCCGGCCGGAACGGGTCGCATACCCGCCGCTGGCCGACCATCCAGTGTTGCACGGCGAAGAAGCTCCCAAGAAAGATGAGCACCGGGTGCAACCAGGACGGCACTCACGAACGTCTAGGAAAGGGACGACCGTCCAAGGGAGGTGCCATGAGGCGTGTCCGGAGCATTTCCCGGTTGGTTGCCCTGGCGGTGGTCGTGCTGGTCGGTGCCGGCGCGTGCACGTTCGATCCGCAGTCCGGCGGGAGTGGTGGCGGGGGAGCCGCCCCGGTCGGCGCAGCGGAACAGGCATCGGGGGCGAGCGGCACGTCCGGGCCGGACCAGCGCGGCCGGCCCACACCGGCCGCGCCGACAGCGAAACCCACCCGGAAACCCACCCCGAAGCCGACCCGCACGGCTTCCACCCCGACCCCCGCCAGCAGTACGCCTACCGTCGCCGGCTGCCCCCAGGGCCAGCACCAGCGTGCCGTGGAGACGTACCTCGCGCGGCTGGGCGGGTTCGGGCCGGTGACCGTGGACGGGCGGCAGTCCGCCGCCGACTGCGCCGCCATCAAGAAGTTCCAGAAGAGGTACGGGATTCGCCCCGTCGAGGGACGCGCCGGACCGACCACCCTCGACGTGGCCCAGCGCCTCGCCACCACCGACACGACCCGCTGCAAGGCCGGCGCCGGCACCACCTTCTGCGTGGACCTCACCCGGCAGACCGTCTGGGCCCTCCGGGGCGGCAAGGTGGTCCTCGGGCCGACGGTGACCCGCACCGGCATGTCCGGCTACCGCACCCCGTCCGGCACCTACAAGGTCAACTACCGCAACCCCAAGGAGTGGTCCAACCCGTACGAGGTGTGGCTGCCCTACTGGCAGCACTTCACCCAGGGCATGGGGTTCCACGAGACCACCACCTACCTGCACGACAAGTCGATCGGCTCGCACGGCTGCGTCAACCTGCTGCACGCCGACGCCGTCCGGATGTGGGAGCTGGGCAAGGTCGGCACCCGGGTGGTGCTGATCGGCCGCCGCCCCGGCACCTGAACATCCCGCCCGACTCGGGGTTTATCCCCTGTCACACGCGTCCCGGTAGTGACACTCTTGGGAGTCCAGGGCCGCACCGGGCGGGGAGGCTGGGCATGACTGTCGACCGTGACGTGATCGCAGAGCATGAACAGGCGCCACCCGACGAGGTGTCTCGCGCGACAGTGGTCGCGTACGCCCTCGCGGCGGCGCTCCTCGTCGGGTGGTTCCTCTTCGGCTGGCTGGTGCTGCGGCAGGGCTTCGTCGACTCGGTAGGTGAGTCCGCCGGCGCCGGCTTCGCCCTGTTGCTTGTCGTCTCGGTGGTCGGCACCTTCCGGCGCAGCCGCCGCTGACCGAGCGGGCAGCAGCCGCCGCTGACCGAGCACGGCCGGCGGCGGCGGTGCCCCTGCTCAGTCCGCCAGCACCGCCGCCGTGATCCGGTGCAGTGCGAAGGTGTGCAGCATCTCGGTCCGCTCGTCCTCGGCCCGCAGGTAGCCGGCGCCGATCGACACCGGCTTGACCAGCCGGGACGCGGTCGCCCCGTGGGCGTCGACATACCCGACCCAGACCAGCGCCTTGTCGCGGACCGCCTGTTGAAGCACCGCCAGGGCCTCGGTGTGGGTGTGCGCGGGCACCGGGCCTCCGCCCAGCCCCGCCGCCCCGCCCCGGACGACCGCCGGCGCCCGCCGGGCCGCCCGCGCCGCCGCGTCGCCGCGCCGGATGTGCTCCACCACCCCGAGCAGCCGGGGCATCGGCAGCTTCGGCGCGGCCAGCGGGTCCAGCGTCCGGGTGGTCACCGGAACCCGCGCCGGAGCACGCCGGATCCGTGGCCGGGACAGCATCGTGCCGCCCGTGCCGTCCTCCTGCACCGGGGCGTACCCGGCGTCCCGCAGCGTGACAAGCATCCTGCTGACCTGGTACGGGGTGCTCAGCACGGTCGGCGCCAGCCGGCGCAACGCCAACGGCTCCAGCCGGCGGTCCGCCAGCACTTCGGTGAGCAGCGCCTCGTCGTCGCTGCGCAGGTACGCCCCGGCCGCTCCGACCCGCAACCCGCCGTGCTTACGAGCCACGTCGTCCACCAGGTAGCTGAGCCCCTGTGGTACCGGGGTGCGTGACCGGCGCCGGAACAGCTCGTGCAGGTCGTCGGCCGTGTAACCGGCGTCCAGTGCCCGCCGCACGCTCGCCGTGGTGACCCGGTGCACACTCGCCCCGCCGGCCGACTCGGGTTCGGTAGTCGCCTCCAGCTCGGCGGCGAGCCCCGGCTCCGGCGGCCCGGGCACCACAACTGTCAGGTCGGCCTGCACCAGGAAGTGGTCGACCGGGGCGGGCAGCAACGCGTCCAACGCCCGCGCGGCACTCGACGGGTCGCCGCTCTCCGCGTCCACGTGCAACCCCAGCGGGTCGCCGTCCGGCTCATCGGCCGACGTCAGCTCGCCCAGCAACAACCGCCCGTACGAGGTGAGCGCCCCCAGGCCTGTCACACCGAGCTGCGTCGCCTCGGCCAGCACCTCCCGATGGGCGGCCTCCCGACCCCGGCTGCGCCGCGGCGCCCGCCAGTCCAGCAGGGCCTGCACCTCCTCCGGGGTGGGCGCGGTCGCCGGTTCCAGGTCGGCGAGCACCCCGAGCACCGCCCGCCGTGTCGCCGGTGCGCCGGCACGCTCGGCCTCGGCGGACAGCGCGGTGATCGGACGGTCCCGGTCGTCACGCCGGCCGACCAGGCCGACCTGCCGGGTCATCGTCAGCCAGGCACGGGCCAGGTGCTCCCACCGCTGAGCCAGTGAGGCGGCACGCCACACCTCGTATCCACCGGTCGGCAGCACCTGCTGATCCGCGCCGTACCGGCCGGTCGCCGAACCGGACATCTCCAGCTCACAGGCGAGCCCCGCCGCGTACGCCACCTCGAGCAGCAGGGCGGTTGTCGGCTCGTCCAGCCCGCCGGTACGCGCCAGTCGGCGCAGGTCCCGAACGCCGATGCCACCCGAGCGCAGCACCGGCGCGGGTTCGGCGGCCAGCTGCTCCAGCAACCCCTCGGTGTGCCGTACCGCCTCCATGGTCTGGCCGGCGCCGGCCGAGTCGACGGCCTTCGGCTCACGTGGGGCGGCGGCCACCGGCGGGGGACTGCTGCGCAACGGCCCGAGCGGGCCGCTGTCGCGGCGCAGCAGCAGGCCCACCTCGCGGGGCAGCTCGACAGTGCCGCTGGCCGTCGACGAGCCGGAGGAGATGGGGACCAGCAGCCTGTTGTCGACCAGCCACCGCACCGGTGAGCCGGTGGGCGCGCCACCGTTCGTCGGGTCGGCGAGTACGGCGTCCTGCGTGCCGATCGGCGGTGCCTGCAACGCGCCCGGGGGCACGCTGCCCACGGGTGGTCCGGCCGCCAACCGGTCCAGGATCGCCCGGGCCGACGGGGGCGCGGCGAGCAGCGTCCGGCGCAGCTTCGCCGGGTCCGCGCAGAGCGCTGCCGTGCGCGGGTCCAGGTCCGCGGCCGGTCGACCGAGGCCGGCGGGGTACGGGGTCGCCTCGTCGACGGCGCCCGCCACGTGCATCGCGTGCTCCGGGCCGTACAGCAGGAAAAGTGCTCGTAGCCGGCCCACGGCGGCCCGGACGGCGGTCGGCGCCGGCGGGTGCGGCCCGGCGGTCGCCATGGCGAGCACCGCGTCGGTGGCCGTGGTGCCCTCGTCCGGGTGTCGGGTGAGCCGGGCGGCGTCGAGGATCAGAAGGGTGAACTGGTCCAGCCCGTCCAGGGCACGGGCCACCGAGACCCGGGACTGGGCGCGGATGGCCAGGGCGGAGACATCGGCGGGCACGGGCACGACGAGGTCCGGCCGGAGCTGGAGGAGCGCGGCCAGCGACTCGTCGGGCAGCGACCGCAGGTGGTCGGCGAGTGAGGTGGTCATCGTCTTTCCACGCTAGCCCGGGGTGGGGCTGTCGCGCCCCTCGGACGTCCGGCCGGTTGGGGGTCACCGGTACGTTTCTCGACATGCCCGCACTGACCGTCGGATTCGATCTCGACATGACCCTGATCGACTCCCGCCCCGGCATCGCCGCCGCGTACCGGGCGTTGACCGCGAGGACCGGTGTGCCTGTCGACGCCGAGCTGGCGGTGTCCCGGCTCGGCCCGCCGCTGCGCACCGAGATCGCGCACTGGTTCCCGCCGGAGCAGGTCGAGTCGGCCGTGCTGACGTACCGCGAGTTGTACCCGGCGTACGCGATCACGCCGACGCTTCCGCTGCCCGGGGCGCGGGAGGCCATCGACGCGATCCGCGCGCGGGGCGGACGTGTGCTTGTCGTCACGTCCAAGATCGGCCGGCTGGCCCGGCTGCACCTGGAGCACCTCGGTATCACGGTCGACGAGCTGGCCGGTGACCTGTTCGCCGAGCAGAAGGCGACAGCCCTGCGGGAGCACGGCGCGACCCACTACGTCGGTGACCACGTGGCGGACATGGTGGCGGCGGACGCGGCGGGGGTGCCGGGAATCGCTGTCGCGACCGGGCCGTGCTCCCCGGATGAGCTGCGGGACGCTGGCGCGGCAGTGGTGCTGGACGATCTCACCGGATTCCCAGCGGCGCTCGACGGCATGATCCAGCTAGCCTGGGAGCAGTAGCGGCTCAAGTGAAGCAGGGGTTTTCAGGTGCCTACGGGTCGAGTGAAGTGGTACGACACGGCCAAGGGATACGGCTTCGTCACCAGTGACGAGGGCGGCGACGTGTTTCTGCCCAAGGCCGCGTTGCCGGCGGGCGTCACCGACCTCAAGGGTGGTCAGCGGGTCGACTTCAGCGTGGTGGACAGCCGCCGGGGCGCACAGGCCATGGGCGTCAAGCTGCTGGATGCGCCGCCGTCGATGGCGGAGCTGCGACGTCGGCCGGCCGAGGAACTGCACGGCCTGGTCGAAGACATGATCAAGGTGCTGGAGGCGAAGGTTCAGCCGGACCTGCGTCGGGGCCGGTACCCGGACAAGAAGGCGGCGCAGAAGATCGCTCAGCTGGTCCACGCGGTGGCCCGCGAGCTGGAGGTCTGAGGCACCAGTCCGGCGGTGGCGGCGCGGTCGAGGAGCGCCGTCACCGCGGCGAAGCCGGCGTCGCCCAGGTCGGCGGTGAACTCGTTGACGTAGAGGCCGATGTGCCGGTCCACCACGTCGAGTTCCATCTCCTGGGCGTGCGCGAGGACGTACTCCCGGCTGGCCGCCGGGTCTGCCCAGGCCTGGCGGACCGACTCGCGGATCCAGCCGGCCGCGGCCACGGGGTCGACCGCGCCGCGCCGGGCCAGGATCGCGCCGAGGGGGATGGGCAGCCCGGTGTCGGCTTCCCACCACTCGCCGAGGTCGACGAGCGCGGTCAGCCCGTGCCGGTGGTAGGTGAACCGGGCCTCGTGGATGACCAGCCCGGCGTCGAAGCGACCAGCCGCGACGCCCGGCATGATCTCGTGGAACGGAACCACCTCGATCCGGGCCGGTGGTTGCCCGGCCGACCAGAGCCGGAACAGCAGGTACGCGGTCGTCCGATCGCCGGGCACCGCCACCGTGGCGCCGGCCAGGTCCGCGCGGTCACCCTTGGTGAGGACCAGCGGCCCACACCCGCGACCGAGCGCGCCCCCGCAGGGCAGCAGGTGGTAGTCGTCGAGCAGCCAGGGCAGCGCCGCGTAGCTCACCTTCACCAGGTCGAACGCACCCCGTTCGGCCGCCGTGTTGGTGACGTCCACGTCGGCGTACGTCACCTCGACGGGCGGCGCGCCGGGCACTCGCCCGTGCACCAGGGCGTCGAAGACGAACGTGTCGTTGGGGCAGGGCGAGATCGCCAGGGAGAGCGCCACACCCTCACGTTAGTCCCACTCGTGCGCGCTCGACCGGCGCGGTCCTGGGCCCTGTGACGCTGCCCGCAGAACAGGGGACCGAGCCTGCACGCGTGCACGCCACCTGTCACCTGCACGCCACCTGTCGCGGAGGTGCAGCCGTCCCGGAGCGGTGGGGGCATTGCCTCCCCCCTGTAGAGCTGCCCCGTCTCTGGGGCACGGTGCCAGGACAGCAGGCGGGCTGATCGGCGGCGGTGTGGGTGCCGATGACGGGCGGTGGTGCGGTGGGCGCCGGTGAACGGCGGGAGCCTGCTGTGGGTTCTTGAGTGTTCTCGAATAGTCGACTCACAGGCCGGGCCGGAGGGGCTACCGGACGCGTCTCCGGTTGTTCGGGGCGTCCCCTCCAGGTGACGGTTGTTCGGCTCTGGCTCGACGAGGAACTGACCGCCCGCCCCATCGATGGGGCAGCTCTACAGGCGCTCAGCAAGGGGATCCACACAGCAGCGCGGCGGTGTTATCAACAGAGTTATCCACAGGTGGATGACACCTTGTTGACGACGCGGGACTGAATGAAAACCATGGACGGATGGCTGCCGGCAGAGGTGTGATCGACCTAGGGGAGGCCCTGCGGGAACTTCGCCGGTGTGCCGACCTGAGTCAGCGCGAGTTGGCCGAGCGGTCCGGGGTGCCGAAGAGCACGTTGGCTCGCATTGAGGCGGGGCAGGACGCCCGACCGGCGTTCCGGACGGTCGAGCGGCTGATTTGCGCGGCAGGGGGTGAACTCGTCCTCGCGCTGCCCGGCAACTCCTGCCACGCGTTAACCGGCGACGGCCGCCTCACGGCAGCCGGGGAGCCGCCGCTCACGCTCGACGAGGAGCCAACGGTTGAGCCGCCGGAAGAACTGCGGGACGAGGCCGGTCGCCGCTACCCCGCGCACCTCGACGTACGTCGGGTCCGGACCCTCAAGGACTGGCCGGCCGCCTGGTGGGTGCACTCGTACACGCTCCCGGAGCGCCTGTGGCCGGTCCGCGTTCCCGAACTGACCTATGACCTGGACCGGGCTCGGCGGGACGAGCGGCGACGGCGGAATTGGACGCGCGCCCGGGTGCGGTTTCGGCGAGCGTCCGAAGGGCTGCCGGCCACGTCCTGGCGGCTTCTCGCCGAGGTGCCCGGAGCCGGGCCGGTCGGTGAGCTTAGGGCGCACGAGCGGAGCGTGGATCTTCTCCTGGGCGAGGAGTGGGGCGACCAGCGTGAGCTGGTGTTGGAGGGCGTCATCGTGGCTCCCGGCCTGCGGACTCTGGGCATCGGGCGGGGTCTGATCGAGCTGTTGTCCAAGGAGATGGCTGCGGCCGGACTGCGGGCCGCCCACGCGATCGCCGAGGCCGGCGACGTGCAGTTTCTGCTGGCCTGCGGGTTCGAGCTGCAGGCAAGTCGGCCGTCGGCACTAATGCTCGAAGTGTGAACGTCGCTCCCCGACGTGGCCACCTGCGTGCGGGTCGCAGCCGGGCCGCGGCTCAGCGCAGCGCTGGAGCCGCTGCGGTCAGCGCGGTGAGGGCCTCGCGCAGCCGCCAGGCGTCACGGTCGCGGGGGCCGATCGGGTTGGAGATGGTGCGCAACTCGGCGAAGGGCACCCCGGCCTGCGCGGCGGCGACAGCGACTCCGTACCCCTCCATGGCCTCGGCGACCGCCTCCGGATGCCGGCGGCGCAGCTCGTCGGTGCTGGCGGCGGTGCCGGTGACCGTGCTGACGGTGAGCACCGGGCCGGTCGTCGCCGCCGGCAGGGCCGCCCGTAGCGCCGCGAGCAGGCCCGGGTCGGCGGGGATGATGCTGCCTCCACCGAGCAGCGCGGGTGGCATGCCCAGCTCGTCGACAGCGATGAAGCCGTCGGGTGACTCGGCGCCCAGGTCGGCGGCGATGCTCGCGGTGCCGAGCACCGTGTCGCCGACGGCGGCCCGCCCGGTGAAGCCGCCGGCCACGCCGGCGCTGACCACCGCGCGGTACGGGCGACCGGCCGCCTCGGCCAGGGCCAGCAGCCGTGCGGTGGCGGCGCCCGCGACGGCCGGGCCCACCCCGATCGGGGCGACGGTGACGCTGGCGTCGGTCAGGCCGGCGCGTACGGCGTCCGCCTCGGCCGGTACCGCGGTCACCACCAGTAGGCCGGTCACGAGAGCGAACCGGGGGACTCTCGGCGGGTCTCGTCGTCCGCTCCGCCGCCCGGGCCGCCGACCGACGAGGAGGGGCGGTAGATGTGGTAGCCGGGCGGTGCGAGCCCCGGCTCGTCGTGCTGCGGTGGGTTGGCCTGGGTGGGCGCCGGCGAGGTGGGTGCGACGTTCGCGGGCTCGGCCTCCGGCTCGTCCTCGGCCAGTTCGTCGTCACCCAGCGGCCGGCCGGCGAGCTTCTCGGCGCGCAGCCGGGCGGCGACAAGCACCCCCCGGACGGCGGCCAGGATGCCCACGCCGGCGGCGACCGCGATGCCGGTACGGCCGTCGAACGGGACCAGCCCGAGCCCGCCGCCGACGACGAAGGCGAGCATCAGCACCGTCTCGGAGTGGGCGAAGGAGCTGGCCCGCAGCCGCTCCGGGATGCGCTCCTGGATCGAGGCGTCCACGGCGAGTTTGGCCACCCCACTGACCAGCGCGGTGACCAGACAGAGCAGGGCCACCATCAGCAGCGAGAACTGGATGACGGCGAGCACTCCCACCCCCGCCACGATGATCATGCTGCTGGACTGGATGGCGGTCGGCCGGTGGATGCGCAAGCGGGTGCCGACTGCGGTCGCCAGGAAGCTGCCGACGGCCAGCGCGCCGCCGATCAGCCCCAGCGCCCACTCCGCGCCCAGGTCCCGGCCGAACACGCCGGTGGTCAGGTCACCCTTCTTGATGGCGAAGGCGAGGAACAGCAGCAGGAAGCCGTACACCGCGCGCAGGGTCGCGGCGCCGATCAGGGTGGCGATCACCAGTCGCCCGGCCGGTCGGCCCCGGCCCAGCGGCCGGTCTTTACGGCGGCCCAGCACGCGCAACGCGCGGGGCACCCGCTCCGGCGGCTCCGAGTCCGCCTTCGGCGGCAGCCGCAGGGAGATCACCATGCCGATCAGGAAGATCACCGACGCGACGCGCAGCGGCCACTGCGGCCCGAACCAGAAGGCCGCCAACCCGATCGGCGCGACGAGCGCACCCGCCACCGTGCCGTAGACGCTGGCCCGCGCGCCCACCTGGGAGAGGCCCAGCCCCTCCGGCAGCAGCCGGGGCACCGCCGCGGACCGGGCCACGCCGTAGGCACGCGACAGCGCGAGCACACCGAACGCGGCCGGATAGAGCCCGAAGCCGTGGATGTAGTCGGAGATCAGCCAGGCCAGGAACGCCCGGCCGAGCATGGTGGCGGCCAGCGCGTACCGCCGGCCGTGCCGGAAGTGGTCCAGCAGCGGGCCCACCACGGGGGCGAGCATCGCGAACGGCACCATGGTCACGAGCAGATAGAGCGCGACCTTGCTGCGGGCCTCGCCGAGCGGCACGTTGAAGAAGATCGTCCCGGCCAGGCCGATGGCGATGAGCGTGTCACCGGCGCAGGAGACGGCGTGCAGGTCGAACAGGCGGATCATGCCGACCTCGCCGCCGGCGCCTCGGGTCCGGGCCCGGCCGGCCCGGCGGGTCACCCAGCGGCCGCCGCCCACCGAACCACGCAGGAGCAGGCGAACGGCCCGAATGCCGGTGCCGACGGTCCGCCCGAGGACGGATCGCCCGGAGCGGGAGTACGACGGCATGTGCACCATCCTCGCCCATCTGATCCAGGTACGCCGCACCACTGCGGTGAAAGGTTCCCCGGGAGTCCCTGTCACCCCTGTGGGGAGCATGGGGAACAATGGTCGGGTGACCAGGCCCGTCTCCACCCGTGCCGCCCGTCTCGACCAGGTCTGCGCCGCCGCCGTCGAGGTGGCCCGCGCTGGCATCACCGAGGTGGACGCCGACGACGTCGGCGACCACCTGCAGGTCGTGGCCGAGGGTGAACGGCTGGTCACCCACTACTTCGAGTGCCTCCTCGCCGGCTATCGCGGCTGGCGGTGGGCGGTCACCGTCACCCGCGTGGCGCGCAGCAAGACGGTGACCATCTGCGAGACGGTGCTGCTGCCCGGCCCGGACGCGCTGCTCGCGCCCGGCTGGCTGCCCTGGCAGGAGCGGCTCAAGCCGGGTGACCTCGGCCCTGGTGACCTGCTGCCGACCTCCCCGGAGGACGAGCGGTTGGCCCCCGGCTACCTGCTCTCCGACGACCCGGCGGTCGAGGAGACGGCCTGGGAGCTGGGTCTCGGTCGGGCCCGGGTGCTCTCCCGGGAGGGGCGCGCCGACGCGGCACAGCGCTGGTACGACGGCGACCACGGCCCCACGGCGGCCATCTCCACCGCCGCCCCGGCCGCCGCCCGCTGCGGCACCTGCGGCTTCTACCTGCCGCTGGCCGGCTCGCTGCGGCAGGCGTTCGGCGCCTGCGGCAACTTCTACGCCCCGGACGACGGCCGGGTGGTAAGCGCCGACCACGGTTGCGGCGCCCACTCCGAGACGCTGATCGAGGCCGCCGAGACCGCGGTGGAGGATCTTCCGACGGTGTACGACGACAGTGCGGTGGAGGCCATGTCGGTCAGCCGTGCCCCGGGTTCGGTGGAGGCGGCCGAGCCGGCGGAGCCGTACGGGCACCCCTGAGCGTTCGCGCCGGCGTGGCCGGGTGCGCTCAGTTCGCGCGGCGGCGGCGTCGGTTGGCGTCGTGGCGCAGCATGACGGCGAGGCCGGGGAACCCCCACAGGAAACCGGCCAGGCAGGTCCAGAGCCAGTTCTCGTGATCGTGCTCGGTCAGCCAGCCCCGGAAGAAGACCAGCAGCACCAGTCCGACGACCGCCCAGGCGATCAGCCCGGCGACGGCGAACGGCACCATCGGCGGGTCCAGCGGCGCGGGGCGCGGTGGCTGGTCGTTCGGCATCGGGCAAGCGTACGCGATCCGCTTCCCCTGCCCGCCGGTGATCTGGGACGATGCGCGCGACAACCGGAAGATCACCTGCGAGGACCTGATGGCAGTAGCGCCGCCCGAGAACGGCACACCTCCCGACCCCGCTCACCCGCGTAACGGCTTCGACCGGTTCTTCGAGATCTCCGCCCGCGGCTCGACGTTGAGCCGTGAGGTACGCGGTGGCCTGGCGACCTTCTTCACGATGGCGTACATCGTGGTGCTCAATCCATTGATCCTGGGCGGCGCCGTCGACGGTGACGGCAAGTCCCTCCCGATTCCGGCGCTGGCCGCGGCGACCGCGCTGGTCGCCGGCCTGATGACCATCCTGATGGGTGTGGTCGGCCGGTTCCCGCTGGCGCTCGCCGCCGGCCTGGGCGTCAACGCCCTGGTGGCGTACGAGATCGCTCCCGAGATGACCTGGGCCGACGCGATGGGCCTGGTGGTGATCGAGGGTGTGATCATCGCGGTGCTGGTGCTCACCGGCCTGCGTACCGCTGTGTTCCGCGCGGTGCCGACACAGATGAAGACGGCGATCGGCGTCGGCATCGGCCTCTTCCTGACCATCATCGGTCTGGTGGACGCGGGTTTCGTCCGACGGATCCCGGACGTCGCGAACACCACAGTGCCGGTGGGTCTGGGCATCGGCGGCAAGCTGGTGAGCTGGCCGCTGCTGGTCTTCGTGGTGGGCCTGCTGCTCACGCTGGTGCTTGTGGTCCGCCGGGTGAAGGGGGCGATCCTGATCGGGATCCTGACCTCCACCGTGCTGGCGGTCATCGTCGAGGCGGTCGCCAACATCGGCCCGTCGTTCGTCGACGGGAAACCCAACCCGAAGGGCTGGGCGCTGAACGTGCCCGAGCTGCCCAAGACGGTGGTGGACGTGCCGGACCTGTCGCTGCTGGGCAAGTTCAACGTGCTCGACTCGTGGGGCCGGGCCGGCTGGGTCGTCGTGCTGATGTTCGTCTTCACGCTGCTGATCACGGACTTCTTCGACACGATGGGCACGATGGTGGCGGTCGGCCAGGAGGGTGGCCTGCTCGACGAGCGGGGCACGCCGCCGAAGGCCAAGGAGATCCTGCTCGTCGACTCGATCGCGGCGGCGGCCGGCGGTGCGGCGAGCACCTCCAGCAACACGTCGTACATCGAGAGTGCCGCCGGTGTCGGGGAGGGTGCCCGGACCGGTGTGGCCAGCCTGGTCACCGGCGTGCTCTTCCTGCTGGCGATGTTCCTGGCGCCGCTGGTGGTGATCGTGCCGTTCGAGGCGGCGTCGACAGCCCTGGTGGTGGTCGGCTTCCTGATGATGACCGCCGTGCGGACGATCGACTGGTCCGACTACGAGATCGCCATTCCGGCGTTCCTCACCATCGTGCTGATGCCGTTCACGTACTCGATCTCCAACGGGATCGGCGCCGGTCTGATCACCTTCGTGGTGCTGAAGCTGGCCCGGGGTAAGGCCCGGGAGATCCACCCCCTGCTGTACGGGGTGGCAGTGCTCTTCGTGCTGTACTTCCTGCGCGGGCCGATCGAGTCACTTGTGCTCTGACCTGCCGTCCGGGCGGGGAACCGCGTAGGATTTCCCGCCCGGATCAGCACAAACATCCCCGTGAGCCTGGTCATAACGGATGTCGTTAGCCAGGCTCATTAGTTAAGCTAACTATCGTGACGGAGCGGACGGTGACGGCGGAACGCGTGCCACCGGCGCAGCTGGCTCCCCAGCTGCGAGATGCGATCACCCGACTCAACCGGCGGGTCCGCCAGGCCCGACCGGTCGGCGACCTCACGGTCACCCAGCTCTCCGCGCTCACCAGCCTGCGGCTGGCGGGCGCGCTGACGCCTCGGGAACTGGCCGATGTCGAACGGGTGCAGCCACCGACGATGACCAAGATCGTCGCGAAGTTGGAGGACCGCGGCCTCGTGCGGCGGACACCCCATCCGACCGACGGCCGGCAGGTCATCCTCGCGGCGACCGAAGGAGGGCAGGCCGTGCTCGACCAGTTCGAGCGGGCCCGCAACGAATGGCTGGCCCGCCGGCTGGCCGAGCTCGACGAGAACGACCGGGAGACCCTGCACAGGGCCGCCGAGATTCTCCAGCAGCTCGCTCGCGCCTGAGCCCGCGCCCGCGCCACTCCGGCCGTGCCGTCACCTGTCGATGACGTGTACGTCCGAAGGAGGCGCACCAAGAGTGCAGGCCAAGCTGAGCACGATGTTCCAGTCCCTACAGGTCCGTAACTACCGGCTCTTCGCGTCCGGGCAGCTGATCAAACTGATCGGCGTCTGGATGATGTTCATCGCCCAGGACTGGCTCGTCCTCGACCTCTCCGACAACTCGGCCACCGCGCTCGGCGTGGTCACCGCGCTGCAGTTCACCCCGGTACTGCTGCTCACCCTGCTCTCCGGCCGCCTCGCCGACCGGTACGACAAGCGGGTGCTGCTCTTCGCCGCCAACGCCTTCTGGACGGTGCTGGCACTCGGGATGTCCCTGCTGGTGCTCACCGACCTGGTGCAGCTCTGGCACGTCTTCGCGTTCGCCGCCCTGCTCGGCACGGCCAACGCCGTGGAGACCCCGGTCCGCCAGGCGTTCGTCTCCGAACTGGTCGGCACGCCCCTGCTGCCCAACGCCCTGTCGCTGAACGCCGCCGTGTTCAATTCCGCCCGGATCGTCGGCCCGGCGGTCGCCGGCCTGGCCATCGCCGCCTTCGACGTGGGCCCGGTCTTCCTCTTCACGGCCGTCAGCTCCATCGCGCCGCTTGTCAACGTGGTCCGGATGCGGACGAGCGAACTGCAGCGCGACGCGCTCCCACCGCGCGACGAGCGGGCGTCCGCGAAGGTCGTCGACGGGCTGCGGTACGTGTGGCGTCGGCCGGACCTGCTGTTGCCGATGGCGGTGATGTCGGTGATCGGCATGTCGCTGTTCAACTTCCAGCTCACCCTGGCCGCGCTGGCCAAGACGGTCTTCCACACCGGCGCCGCCTCCTTCGGCCTGTTCAGCACCGCCCTCGCCGTCGGCGCGCTGTGCGGTGCGCTCAGCGGCACCGGCCGGCGCAGCCGGCCGTCGGTCTGGCTGGTGCTCGGCGCCGCGATCGCCTGCGCCAGCTTCGGCACCCTGGTCGGCTTCGCGTCGACGTACTGGCTGGTCGTCGTGCTGCTCGTGCCCACCGGCTTCTTCATGGTCTTCTTCGCCCAGGCCGCCAACCAGCGCGTCCAGCTCGGGGTGGACGCCGCCTTCCGGGGTCGGGTGATGGCCCTGTGGGTGCTGGTGTTCCTGGGCACGAACCCGGTCGGCGCGCCGCTCATCGGTTGGGTCGCCGAGCACTTCGGCGCCGGCGCGAGCATCTGGATGGGCGGGCTGATCTCGCTGGCCACCGCGCTGATCGCCCTCACCTGGCAACTGCGCCGCGCCGGTGCGCGACTGCGCTTCCGGGTGCTGCCCATGCCCCGCTTCTACGTCACCTCCACCGACTGCTGAACCGCGCGTTGGGCCCCTTCCGACCGGAACGGGGCCCACGCGCACGGTCGGGAAACGTGCGGAGGTCCGGATCGGCGGATAGCGCGGATGCGGCCAATTCGCTGGCGGGGTGGCACGACGGGGCTTAGCGTCGATATGTGGGAGTCGAACGCGCGCTGATGCTCGCCCTGGCGTTCCTCGCCGTGGCCAGCCTCCCGGCGGCGTTCGCCCTGCTCTTCTGCGCCGACGAGATCATCGACCGCGTGGTCTGCGGCTGGTCCGAGTGGCGCGAGCGCCGGCGGGAACGCCGCACCATCGCCCGCCTCGACCGGGCCATCGAAGCCGACGCGCTGACCCGCGACATCGACCTCAGCGAGTTCGACCGCGCCGACCGCCGCCCACTGGAACAGCTCGCCGCCGACCTGCGCCGCCTCGGCGGTCAGCGGCTCGGCGGCAACGCCCGGTCCATGGTCTGGCACGGCGCGGTGCTCCAGGCGTACGACGACCGGCTCCGGCTGGCCTGCCGCGCCCTCGGCATCGCCGAACACCTCGCCGAGCTGAGCGGCGTCGACCAGCAGATCGAGCGGATACGCGTGGAGGGTGTGCTGCACGCCGCCGGCCTGACCCTGCCGGCGGCCCGCGCCGGGCACCGGCAACGGCACCGCTGACCGGCCGGAACTCGTGATCCACCCGGGTTCTTGGAAGTCGGGGCTTCTTGTTGGGATCGATGGCCCGGTTTCCTGGAAGCCGAGTTGATCACGCAGTGGCTGCCGCGTGTCGGCGGTAGCGGTCAGCCAACCGCCGACGTCACGCGTCAGGAGGACTCGCGGGCCGCCGGGCCGGTGCCGAAGAGCACGTCGTCCCAGCTCGGCAGGCGCTTGCGCGGCTTGCCGCTGGCGTCGGTGGACTCGCCACCGGCCGCCGCAGCGGCCGTACCGGTCCGCCGGGGCCGCAGCACCGCCAGCGACGGCACGGCCGGGACCTCCTTGGGCGCGTCCGAGTCGTCGTCGAAGGCCGAGCCCTGGCCGCCACCGAGCAGCGCGGCAGCACCGCCGCCGACCGGCCGCTGCCGGGGAGAGTCCGACCCGGCCAGAGCAGCCGGGGTACGCGGCTCAAGGCCACGACCCGACGAGCCGCCGAGCGGGCGGTCCAGCGAGGCGAGCAGGGCGTCCCGGCCGGCCCGGATCGGGTCGCGACCCGGGCGCGGGTGCTCGGACGCGGCAGGCAACCCGTGCCCGCCACGGCTCGGCTCGCCGCGCGACGGGCCGGGCAGGCCGTGCCCGGTCCGCTCCGGTGCCGGCTCCTGGCCGAGGATCGGCGTGGGCCGCTCGGCGCACAGGTACTGCGCCATGTCGTCGTGCGGCGTGACCACCTGCCGGGCCTTGTCCATGTCCCAGATGGCCTGCGCGGTGGCCTTGCCGGACGGCCAGGTGGCGATGATCCGCCAGGTGCCGTCGTCGCGCCGGTAGGCGTCCCAGGAGATCTTCTCGGTGTCGATGCCGTGCTGGCTCAGCCGGCCGTTGACCACCTCGGCGAGCGGGGTGGGCTTCTCCGCGCCCTTGAGGCGGGTGCGGCGGGCGTGCTGGGCGAGCATCGCCCGCTCCTGCAACACCGGGCCGGCGTAGCGCAGCACCCGGTCGACAGGCACCCCGGCGATCCGGGCGACATCCTCCGCGGACTCACCGGAGCGAATGCGGGCCTGGATGTCCCGAGGAGACAGTGAGGGAATCGGATCGGTCGTGGTCGGTGCCACCGCGAGCGGCGGGGCACCCGGCTCGGGGTGCATCACACCGGCGATGCGTTCGTCGATCGGCAGGGCGAGGAGGCGCCCCACCTCGTCGGCGAGCACCAGGGCCTGGCCGTCCTCGGAGAGGGCGACGAAGCGTACTGGGCGCATAGCGTTGCCTCCGTCCCGCTTCGCTGGCCGCACGCCACGAGTCGGCCACCCAGGCGTCTCGGACCACCGTACGCGCATCTGTCTCGGGGTGGGGGAAGCGACACCCCGCATGTCGCGACTGAGCTGCGGCGATGATCACGGTGGGTGGCCGTCGAAGGCTCGACGGACACCCACCGTGACGATGCTCAGAGGCGCTCGACCACGTAGTCGATCGACGCGGTCAGCGCCTCGACATCGGCCGGCTCGACGGCCGGGAACAGCGCCACGCGCAACTGGTTGCGGCCGAGCTTGCGGTACGGCTCGGTGTCCACGATGCCGTTGGCCCGCAGCGCCTTCGCGATCGCGGTGGCGTCCACGCCGTCGGCGAAGTCGATTGTCGCGACCACATTGGACCGCAGCGCCGGGTCGGTGACGAACGGGGTGGCCACCGTGGACCGCTCCGCCCAGCCGTACACCGTCGCGGCGCTCTCCGCCGTGCGCTTGGCCGCCCAGGCCAGGCCGCCCTGCGCGTTCATCCAGTCGGTCTGCTCGGCCGCCAGGAAGATGGTGGCCAGCGCCGGGGTGTTGTACGTCTGCTCCAGCCGCGAGTTGTCGATCGCGGTCACCAGGTCCAGGAAGGCCGGGATGTAGCGCCCCGACGCCTTGATCTCGGCGGCCCGCTCCAGCGCGGCCGGCGACATCAGGGCCAACCAGAGGCCGCCGTCGGAACCGAAGCACTTCTGCGGCGCGAAGTAGTAGACGTCGGTCTCGCCGACGTTGACCTCCAGGCCACCGGCGCCCGAGGTGGCGTCGACCAGGAGCAGCGCGTCGTCGTCCGCGCCGGCCACCCGGCTGATCGGCACCGCCACACCTGTCGAGGTCTCGTTGTGCGGCGTCGCGTACACGTCCACGCCGGCCTCGGCGACCAGGGTGGGCGCGCTGCCCGCCGCTGCCTTGCGGACGGTCGGCTCACCGAGGAACGGGGCGTCGGAGACCGACTTGGCGAACTTCGCGCCGAACTCGCCGAAGCTGGCGAACTGCGCCCGGTCGCGGACGAGACCGAAGGTGGCGACCTCCCAGAACGCGGTGGTGCCGCCGTTGCCGATGACGACCTCGTAGCCCTCGGGCAGCGAGAAGAACTCGGCGATGCCGGAGCGCAGCCGGGCCACCTGGTCGCGGACCGTCTTCTGCCGGTGCGACGTGCCCAGGTAGCTGGTCGCCACCTCGGCGAGCGCGGACACGGCCGCCGGACGGACCTTGGACGGGCCGCAGCCGAAACGTCCGTCGGCGGGCTTGATCTCGTCGGGAATCCGGATGATCGGTGCGTCAGCCACGGTCTTGAAGGTCCTTCCGCATGGGCGAGGGAGGGCTCGGCGCGGACCGGCGGCGGGCGCGTACGGGGCGCACGGCTGCCGGGATCCGTACCGGCGATCCGGCGACACTGCCGGCCCTCATCCTCGCACCCGGGCCGGGCCGGGGAAGTCGGGGTCCCGAGGGCCGGCCTGAGTCCTTCGCCACACCCCGGTGTCGATGTCCGGGCCGCACAGAGAGGGCCCCTCCTGGGCGTGAGTCGCCAGAAGGGGCCCTGCCTGCCGGTCAGACGCCGTGCGGGATGGCCGCCCAGCCCTCGACGTCGCTGGGCTTGCGGGTGTCCGGGCCGACGTAGCGGGCGGACGGGCGGACCAGCCGCTGCAGACGCTTCTGCTCCAGGATGTGCGCGCTCCAGCCGCCCATCCGGGCGCAGGTGAACATCGACGTGAACATGTGCGCCGGCACCTCGGCGAAGTCCAGGACCACTGCCGACCAGAACTCGACGTTGGTGGCCAGCACCCGGTCCGGGCGGCGGGCCTGCAGCTCGGCGAGGGCGGCCTTCTCCAGCGCCTCGGCGATCTCGAAGCGCGGTGCGCCCAGCTCCTTGGCGGTGCGCCGGAGCACGCGGGCGCGCGGGTCCTCGGCACGGTAGACCCGGTGGCCGAAGCCCATCAGCCGCTCGCCGCGGTCCAGGACGCCCTTGACGTAGCCCTCCGCGTCGCCGCTGCGCTCCACGGCCTCCAACATGCTGAGGACACGCGACGGGGCGCCACCGTGCAGCGGCCCGGAGAGAGCGCCGATGCCCGACGAGATGCAGGCCGCGGCGTCCGCCCCGGTGGAGGCGACGATGCGCGCGGTGAAGGTGGAGGCGTTCAGGCCGTGCTCGGCGGCCGAGATGAAGTACGCGTCGACGGCCTTGACGTGCCGCGGGTCCGGCTCGCCCCGCCAGCGCTTCATGAACCGCTCGACGATGGTCTGCGCCTTGTCGATCTCCTTCTGCGGCACCGCGGGCAGGCCGAGGCCACGGGCGGACTGTGCGACGAAGGAGAGCGCGGTCACCGACACCCGGGCGAGGTCCGCGCGGGCCTGCTCGTCGGAGATGTCCAGCAGTTGGCTGAGCCCCCAGTACGGCGCCAGCATCGCGACCGCCGACTGCACGTCGACCCGGATGTCGCCGGAGTGCACAGGCACCGGGAACGGCTCCGCAGGCGGCAGGCCCGGCCCGAACCGGCCGTCGACAAGCAGCGCCCAGACGTTGCCGAACGAGACCTGGCCGATCAGATCCTCGATGTCGACCCCGCGATAGCGCAGCGCGCCACCCTCGCGGTCGGGTTCGGCGATCTCGGTCTCGAAGGCGACGACGCCCTCCAGACCGGGTTTGAAATCGGCCATGTCGCTCTCCTGGATCTGCTCGGTGCGCCTGATCAGCTGAGCCGGCCCGGTCGGCCGAGCGCCTTAGGCGACCCTCAGGGATGTGTTCGGAACATCTTGCCTGCTGCGTAACCGGATACGCGACCCGCTGCGACTGTGCTGCACACGACATCTGAGGACGCGCATTCTCCGCGTCACTCGGTGAGACTGGGCGATGCGGACTGGCCAGCGCGGGAGGGTGCTGGTCGGGTCGTCGAGGAGGAGTGGGGACGTGACGGGCGACACACCCGCCCCGGCCGCGATGCGTAACGAGTACGCCGCGGACCTGGGCCTGACCGAAGCTGACCTGGCGGCCGACTGGCACACCCAGTTCGACAGCTGGTTCGCCGACGCGGTGGCCTTCGGGCTGCCCGAGCCGAACGCGATGGTGGTGGGCACCGCCGACCCGGCCGGCCGGCCGAGCGGGCGAACGGTGCTGCTGAAGGGGTACGACCCGGAGGGTTTCGTCTTCTTCACCAACCACCTGTCGCGCAAGGGCGTCGAGGCGACCGCCAACCCGTACGCCAGCCTGGTCTTTCCGTGGTTTCCCATGCAGCGTCAGGTGGTGGTCGCCGGGTCGATCGTCCCGGTCGACCAGGCGGTGACCGAGTCGTACTTCGCGAGCCGGCCACGCGGCTCGCAGGTGGGCGCCTGGGCCAGCCCGCAGTCGCAGGTGGTGCCGGACCGGGCCGCGCTGGAGGAGCGCTACCGGGAGGTGGCCGACCGGTACGCCGACGCGGACGCCATCCCGACCCCGCCGCACTGGGGTGGTCTGCGCGTCCGGCCGGACTCGGTGGAGTTCTGGCAGGGTCGGGCCGGCCGGTTGCACGACAGGCTCCGCTTCCGTCGCCTCGACGCGGGCGACTGGATCGTCGAGCGGCTGGCGCCGTGACGGGCGTACAGGAGGCCCGGCCGCGCGGAGCGCGCCGCTGGGCGATCGACGTCCGCCCGCTGCGCGTTCCGGCGTACCGGCGGCTGTGGCTCGGCAACACCGTGGCGATGTTCGGCTTCCAGTTCACCGCCGTAGCCGTGCCGGTGGAGATGTACGCGCTGACCCGGGACTCGTTCTGGGTCGGCCTGCTGGGTGTGGCTGCGTTCGTACCCCTGCTGATCTTCGGGCTCTGGGGTGGCGCGGTGGCCGACGCCCGCGACCGCCGGGCGGTGCTGCTCGGCGGGTCATTGTTGCTTTGGGCATCCACCCTCGGGCTGCTGGTCCAGGCGCTGCTGAACGTGGGCAGCCCGGTGCTGCTGCTGGTGTTGATGGCGGTGCAGTCGGTGGCCTTCGCGATCACCTCGCCGGCCCGCAGCGCGATGCTGCCCCGGCTGGTGCCGGACGACCTCGTCCCGGCCGCCAGCACCCTGAACTACACGACCTTCACCGCCGCCTCGGTCGCCGGCCCGCTCGCCGCCGGCCTGATCCTCTCCGCCTCGCCGGACACCAGCGTCGTCCTGCCGATCGCCTACGGCGTGGACGCGGTGCTGTTCACCGCCATGCTCTGGGCCGCGCTGCGGCTGCCCGCGCTCCCGCCCGAGCCGACCGCCGACGGCCAGGCCCGACGTGCCGGCCTGGCCAGCGTGATCGACGGATTCCGGTACCTCGCCACCACGCCGGTGCTGCTGCTCTCGTTCGGCGTGGACCTGATCGCGATGATCCTGGCCATGCCGAGGGCGCTGTTCCCGGAGATCGCCCACGAGCGGTTCGGCGGCGGCGGCTCGGTCGGCCTGCTCTACAGCGCCATCGCGATCGGCTCGATGATCGGCGGACTGACCTCCGGCTGGATCGGTCGGCTCCGCCGGCAGGGCGTCGGCCTGGTGGTCGCGGTGATCGGCTGGGGCCTGGCGATCGCCGCCGCCGGGCTGGCCCACCAGCTCTGGCTGATGGTCCTGCTGCTCGCCGTGGCCGGCGCCGCCGACCTGGTGAGCGCCGTACTGCGCCAGTCCATGCTGCTGGTGTACGCGCCGGACCGGATGCGCGGTCGGCTCCAGGGCGTCAACACGGTGGTGGTGGCCGGCGGGCCGCGCCTGGGTGACCTGCGGGCCGGCACCATGGCCGCCGGTTTCGGCGGTGGGGTGGCCTGGGTCGCCGGTGGGCTCGCCTCGGCGGTGCTCGTGGTGGTGCTCGCGGTCGCCTTCCCGGCGCTGCTGCGCTACCGGGCCACGACGGCGTCGAGCGGCGACAGGCCGTGACCGGTTAGGGTCGCCGACATGGAAAGCCCCGACCAGCGCCCCTTCTCCGGCGCACAGTGGACCATCGCCTCCGCGGGCCACGAGGCCGTCATCGTGGAGGTGGGCGGCGGGCTGCGGACGTACCGGCACGACGGCGTCGACCTGCTCGACGGGTACCGCGCCGACGAGGTCTGCCCCGGCTGCGCCGGGCAGGTGCTCGCGCCCTGGCCGAACCGGATCCGCGACGGCCGCTACCCGTTCGCCGACCGGACGCACCAGCTCGCGCTGACCGAGCCGGAGCGGCACGTCGCCATCCACGGGCTGGTCAACTGGGTGCCGTGGCGTCTGCTGGAGCAGTCCGCGGACGCGGTGACCCTCGGCTACGACCTGCCGCCGCAGCCCGGCTACGAGTGGCCGCTGCGACTGGTCAGCCGGTGGAGCGTGAGCGCGGACGGCCTGCGTGCCGAGCACGAGGTGACGAACATCGGCGCCGAGGTGGCTCCGTTCGGCTTCTCCGTGCACCCGTACCTGCAACTGCCGGGTGTCGCGGTGGACGACCTGGTCATGCGGCTGCCGGCGCGTACCCGTGTGCTGGTGGACGGTCGGCTGCTCCCGGTCGGGGCGACCCCGGTGGCGGGCACCGAGTACGACTGGACCAGCCCGCGTCGGATCGGCGACGCCGAGCTGGACGCCTGCTTCGGCGAGGTGATCCGCGACGCCGACGGCGGGTCCTCGGTGAGCCTGGCCGCGCCGGACTCCTCGTCCGGGGTGAGCATCTGGGCGGACGCGGAGTTCGGCTGGTGGCAGGTGTTCACCGGGGACGCGCTCACCGGCGAGCGGCACCGGCGCTCGGTGGCGATCGAGCCGATGACCTGCCCCCCGGACGCGTTCCGCTCGGGCAAGGACCTGCTCACCCTCAAGCCCGGCACGACCTGGCGGGGTGCCTGGGGCATCCGTCCCGGAGCCTGATGGAGTTCGCCGAGGTCGTCCGCCGTCGGCGGATGGTGCGCAACTACGACCCGGACCGACAGGTCCCGCCCGACGTGGTGGATCGGCTGCTCGACCACGCCGTCCGCGCCCCGTCGGCCGGGTTCGCCCAGGGGTGGGGCTTCCTGGTGCTGGAGGAGGCGGCCGACCGGGACCTGTTCTGGGCCGCCACCACACCTGAGGGTGGGGGACGGGAGCGCTGGCTGGCGGGAATGCGCCGGGCGCCGCTCATCGTGGTGCCGCACGCCAACGAGTCCGCCTACCTGCGGCGGTACGCGGAGCCGGACAAGGGTTGGACGGACCGGTCGGCCGACCGCTGGCCGGTGCCCTACTGGCACGTGGACACCGGCTTCGCCGCGCTGCTGATGCTCCTCACCGCCGTGGACGAGGGGCTGGGGGCGTGCTTCTTCGGGATTCCGCCGCAACGGTTGGCCGCGTACCGGGACGCGTTCGGCGTGCCGGAGGAGTACCAGCCCATCGGGGCCGTCACAATCGGTTACCGCGCACCGGACCATCGGTCACCGTCGCTGCGCCGGGGGCGGCGCGGCATGGACGAGGTGGTACGGCGCGGACGGTGGAGTTGAGCGGGCCGTCCCGATCGTCCGGCTTGAGGATCGGACGAGCGATAGCGAAACTGACATCAGGGAGCAGAACGACTCGTGCGCTGGGCGGCTAGGCTGGCACGGTCATCGGTACCGCGCCACGCGGTGCCCGCCGCGGCCCGGCTCGGCGTCGTCGGTCGGCCCGGCCACGGGGAGGGGAGCGTGCCGTCGTGATCTTCAGAGCGGTCCGGGACGGGCGTCCCTACCCGGAGCACAACCTGACGCTCAAGCAGTGGGCGGAGATTCCGCCGCGCCCGTTGCGCCTGGCTGAGTTGATCACCACCAAGCGCGAGTTGGCGCTCGACAAGCTCCTCGCCGAGGACTCGACCTTCTACGGCGACCTCTTTCCGCACGTGGTCCAGTGGAACGGTGGGCTCTACCTGGAGGACGGGCTGCATCGCGCCCTGCGCGCCGCCCTGCAACAGCGCAACCAGATCCACGCCCGTGTGCTGGTGCTCAGCGGTCCGATCGAGTGAAGCGACGCTGGCTGAGGCTTCGTTAAGGTGACGGCATGACTGCCCTCGATCTGCTCGACCTGGACCCGTCGCTCAGCGCGGAGGAGCGGCAGATCCGCGACGTCGTCCGCCAGCTCGTCGACGACCGGGTCCGCCCGCACGTCGCCGACTGGTACGAGGAGGGCCGCGTGCCGGCCCGCGAGCTGGCCCGGGAGTTCGGCAAACTCGGTCTGCTCGGCATGCACCTGACCGGCTACGGCTGCGCCGGCGCCTCCGCCGTCGCGTACGGGCTGGCCTGCCAGGAGCTGGAGGCCGGCGACTCTGGGCTCCGCTCACTGGTCTCGGTGCAGGGCTCACTGGCGATGTACGCCATCTGGCGCTACGGCAGCGAGGAGCAGAAGCAGCGCTGGCTGCCGGCGATGGCCACCGGCGAGGCGATCGGCTGCTTCGGCCTGACCGAGCCCGACCACGGCTCCGACCCGGCGTCCATGACCACCCGCGCCCGACGCGACGGCGACGACTGGATCCTCACCGGCACCAAGATGTGGATCACCAATGCGCCGATCGCCGACGTGGCAGTCATCTGGGCGCGCACCGACGAGGGCGTACGCGGGTTCGCCGTGCCCATGGACACGCCCGGCGTCACGGCCCGCGAGATCGGCCGCAAGATGTCCCTGCGCGCCTCGGTGACCGGCGAGATCGTGCTCGACGACGTCCGGCTCCCGGCCGACGCCCAACTTCCCGAGGCGGTCGGGCTCAAGGCGCCGTTGAGCTGCCTCACCGAGGCCCGGTACGGCATCGTCTGGGGCTCGCTCGGCGCGGCACGGGACTGCCTGGAGACCGCCCTGGCGTACGCCACCAGCCGAACCCAGTTCGGTCGGCCGCTGGCCGGGTTCCAACTCACCCAGGCCAAGCTCGCCGACATGGCCGTCGAACTGGTCAAGGGTCAACTGCTCGCGCTGCACCTCGGCCGGCTCGCCGACGCCGGCCGACTCCGCCCCGAGCAGGTGAGCGTGGGCAAGCTGAACAACGTGCGGGAGGCCCTGGCCATCGCCCGGCAGTGCCGCACCATCCTCGGCGCCAACGGCGTCTCCGGGGAGTACCCGGTGATGCGGCACGCGAACAACCTGGAGAGCGTGCTGACGTACGAGGGCACCTCCGAGATCCACCAGCTCGTCGTCGGTCAGCGGCTCACCGGGCTCTCCGCGTTCGCCTGACCTGCCCGTTTACGCATTCCGGCCGCTCGACGCGCGGCTGTCGTACGGGGGCCGTACCGTCATTGACAGACGACGTGTCTGACGAGGACGGTGACTGTGATGGCCCGCGAAGCTGGCATCAACGAGCCCACGAGGGAGTTCCCCGGTTACCCGACCGGCGACGACCTCAAGGAGCGCTCGGCGGCGACACCCGACCCCATGACGGACACACCCGGTGGCACCGGCGGCCCCCCGAGCGGTGGGGCCGGCGGAGCCGATGGGGGCGGTGCGAACGGGGGCGGTGGTGGCGGTGCCGCCCGTGGGCTGCTCCTGCTGCTCGGTGCCGCCGCGCTGGCCGTGGTGGTGCTGCTCGGCGTGCAGGCGACCGGGTTCCTGCCCGATTTCCGTAACCCGTTCGCCAAGGAGCAGACCGACCGCAGCCAGCCGCCGCTGCTGAAGTCGATCCAGGACCTCAGCCGCTACGTGGCCGCCGAAGGCAACTTCCAGGTCGTGGTCGACACCCAGAACGACAGGCGCAACGTCCCGGACTTCCTGCTCAACGAACGCACCCTGTTCGTCGGGGCCGGCAGCGTCGAGGCGTACGTCGACTTCACCAAGATCGGTGACGGTGCCATCGTGCAGTCCGCCGACGGCAAGTCGGTCGAGATCAAGCTGCCCGCGCCGCAGTTCGGCGAGACCAACCTCGACATGGAGAAGAGCTACGTCTTCGCCGAGAAGCGCGGCCTGCTCAACCGGCTCGGCGACCTGGTCGGCAACGACCCCAACCGGCAGCAGCAGGTCTACCAACTGGCCGAGGAACGGATCACCGCCGCCGCCCGGGACAGCGGGCTCTCCGCCCGCGCCGAGGAGAACACCCGCAAGATGCTGGAGGGGCTGCTGCGCTCGCTGGGCTTCCAGCAGGTCACGGTGACCTACACCGCACCCTGACCCGGGCACCCCGCACACGGAAGCGCCCGCCCCGACGACCGTCGGGGCGGGCGCATTCGTTTCGCGACCCTCAGCTCCGTCTCGCGGCCCCCGAGCTCCGCTGCCCGTGCCCGTGCCCGTGCCGCGCAACGACTCGCGCACCTTCCCATTTACAGATCTTGGACAGTTTCCGTTAACAGTTAACGGAAACTTTCCAAGATCTGTTCGGGTTGCGATCGCCGCGGAGCGCCCCCGCAGCCCGTGCCGGCATATCCGTCCGTGCAGTCGTGCCGGCATACCTGGGCCGGCGGCCCGCGCCCGTGCACATCAGCCTCTGCCGGTGCGCGCTGCGGGGGCTCTGCGCACGGGCCGCGCGGGTGGGTGCGCGGACCGGGGTGCCTCCGGGTGGAGGTCCGTGCGAGCGGTGTGTGCTCTCGGATGTTGGGCTTCGGTGTCAGGAGGAGGGCCACCAACGGCACCCGTGCGGTGGCCCTCCGGGCGGCTAGCTCAAGGGCATCTGGCTGTGGTCAGTGGCCGGTGGAGGCGAGGTAGCGGTCTTCGTTCGGCATGAGGACCCAGAGGATCAGGTAGACGATCACCTGGGTGCCGGGCAGCAGCAGCGACAGCAGGAACAGCAGCCGAACCATCCCGGCGGACATGCCGAACCGCTGGCCGAGGCCGGCGCAGACACCGGCGAGCATGCGCCCCTGGCGGGGCCGAACCAGTTTGCGACTCATCGTCGTACTCCCACTCTGCGGCGGTGCGCCGCGTCTGCGATCCACGGTACGAAGGGGTGGCCATCCCGCCCTCGGTCCCGAGGAGGATCGGCGGTCCGTGGACCCGTAGGTGCATTACCCGGGCCAACCCTCCCCAACTCCTCCCGCACCCCGTCCGGCGATCTGGCGGCGGTGAGCTGCCGGGAGGGTGGTGAGCTGGGCGGGTAGGCTCGCTGGTCGGGCACCCACATCCCGGGTGGCCGGCGGCCACCCGACCGGGCGGCCACGAGCGGGGCTGCCGGACCGGCGGCCACGACCGGGCGGCTCCCGTACGACGGGACGACGCCGAGGAAGCGCAGCCATGATCAGTGTTTTCGACCTCTTCAGCGTCGGCATCGGGCCGTCCAGCTCGCACACGGTCGGGCCGATGCGGGCCGCCCGTACGTTCGTGACCGGGCTCAAGGCCGACGGGCTGCTCACCGAGACGGCGCGGGTGCAGGCCGAGCTGTTCGGTTCGCTGGGCGCCACCGGGCACGGGCACGGCAGCGACCGGGCGGTGCTGCTGGGGCTGGCCGGCGAGGCGCCGGAGACGGTCGACACCGACACCGTCGGTCCTCGCGTCGAGCGGATCCGTGCCGAGCGGCGGATCAGCCTGCTGGACGCGCACGAGATCGACTTCGATCCGGACCGGGACCTGACGCTGCACCGCCGCCGGTCGCTGCCGTACCACCCGAACGGGATGACGTTCGTGGCCTTCGACGCGGCCGGGGTGCAGGTCAGGGCACGGAGCTACTACTCCGTGGGCGGTGGCTTCGTGGTGGACGAGGCGGCGGCGGGTGCGGACCGCATCAAGCCGGACAGCACGCGGGTGCGGTATCCGTTCCTGACCGGGGCGCAGCTGCTGGAGGTCACCAGCCGCACCGGGCTGTCGATCAGCGAGGTGATGCTGGCCAACGAGCGCTCGTGGCGCAGCGAGGCGGAGATCCGGACGGGCCTGCTGGAGATCTGGCGGGTGATGCGGGAGTGCGTGCAGCGCGGCTGCGAGCGGGACGGCGTACTCCCTGGGGGTTTGAAGGTCCGGCGGCGCGCGGCGGAGCTGCGGCGCGGCCTGGAGGCGGAGGCCCCGACGGCGGACCCGCTGCACGTGATGGACTGGGTGACGCTGTTCGCGCTCGCGGTGAACGAGGAGAACGCGGCCGGCGGTCGGGTGGTGACCGCGCCGACGAACGGCGCGGCGGGGATCATCCCGGCGGTGCTGCACTACTACAGCCGCTTCGTCGAGAACGCCGACGACGACGGCGTGGTGCGGTTCCTGTTGACGGCCGGCGCGATCGGCGTGCTGTTCAAGGAGAACGCGTCGATCTCCGGCGCGGAGGTCGGCTGCCAGGGTGAGGTCGGCTCGGCGTGCTCGATGGCGGCGGCGGGTCTGGCCGAGGCGCTCGGTGGCACCCCGGAGCAGGTGGAGAACGCCGCCGAGATCGGGATGGAGCACAACCTCGGCCTGACCTGTGACCCGGTGGGTGGCCTGGTGCAGATCCCCTGCATCGAGCGGAACGCGGTGGCTAGCATCAAGGCGATCACGGCGGCCCGGCTGGCCCTGCGCGGCGACGGTGTGCACAAGGTGTCGCTGGACAAGGTCATCAAGACCATGCGGGAGACGGGCGCCGACATGAAGGTCAAGTACAAGGAGACGGCGCGCGGCGGTCTGGCCGTCAACGTGATCGAGTGCTGAGTCCGGTCGATTCGGGGCATTCATTCACCGACTGCTAGCCTGTCGTCCGTTTCAGGAGGCGGGAGGCTCGCGGTGACCTCTGGCGTCGCGGCCCTGTGGTCGCACCGCAACTCGCTGCGCATCCTGGTCCGGCGGGATCTGGCGGTCAAGTACCAGCAGTCGGTGCTGGGCTACTTCTGGTCGCTGATCGAGCCCCTCGGGATGGGCGCCATCTACTGGTTCATCTTCGGCGTGCTCTACTCCCGGGACACCGGGCGGCACCTCGGCGATGCGACCGAGTCGTACCCGCTGTTCCTGATCACCGGGATCTTCGCCTGGATGTGGGCCAGTTCGGCGTTGAGTGAGGCCACCAACGCGTTGACCGGCCAGTCCCGGTTGATCACCACGATGAACGTGCCCCGGCAGGTCTTTCCGATCGGGCGGGTCACCGGCCGGTTCGCCGAGTACGCGGCCGGCCTGCCGATCCTGATCGCCATCGCGGTGATCTACGCGGTGCATGGCCGGATCCATCCCGGTTGGTCGCTGCTCGCCCTGCCGCTCGCGGTGACGGTGCAGGCGGTGCTGCTGGTCGGGCTGGCCCTGCTGCTGTCGGCGTGGAACGTGCTCATGCGCGACGTGGAGCGGTTTCTGCGGTTGATCATCCGGGTGCTGTTCTACGCCACGCCGATCATCTATCCGCTCAGCCTGGTCCGGGAGTCCAACCTGCCGGGCTGGCTGAAGGTGGTGTACGAGCTGAACCCGCTGGTCGGGATCTTCCAGCTGCACCACGCGATCTGGTACCCGGACGAGTTCCCGGACGCCCGGCTGCTCGCCACCACCGTCGGCGGCAGCCTGCTGGTGCTGGCCGCCGGCTGGTGGTCGTTCCGCCGGTTGGAGCCCGCCGTGCTCAAGGAACTCTGACGTGGCCGCGCCGATCATCGAGGCGGACGGTCTGGGCATCCGGTTCGTCCGCAACCGTCGTCGCCAACTGCGGCTGCGTGAGCTGTTCATCCACCGGGGCGGGCGCGGTGCCCTGCCGGGCCAGTTCTGGCCGTTGCGCGACGTGTCGTTCGCCGTCGAGCCGGGCGATACCGTCGGGGTGATCGGCCGCAACGGCACCGGCAAGAGCACCCTGTTGCGGCTGATCGCCGGGGTGCTCATCCCCGACGAGGGCGACATCCGGGTGCACGGCGCGGTGGCGCCGCTGCTGGAGTTGTCCGCCGGCTTCTCCAACGAGCTGACCGGCCGGGAGAACCTGCACCTGGTGGGTGGGCTGCACGGACTGTCGGCGAGCTACCTGAAGCGGCACTTCGACGAGATCGTCGAGTTCGCCGGTGAGCAGGTGGAACGGGCCATCGACACCTCGGTGCGGCACTTCTCGTCGGGAATGAAGGTGCGGCTCGGCTTCGCGATCATCTCGCACCTGCCGCACCCGATCCTGCTGATGGACGAGGTGACCGCGGTCGGGGACGCGGAGTTCCGCGAGAAGTGTTACGCGACGATTGATCGTCTGCTCGGAGAGGGGCGCACGCTGGTGCTGGTGTCACACAACGAAAAGGACCTGACCCGGTTCTGCCGACGAGGGTTGTACCTCGACGCGGGCCGGTTGACGCTCGACGGCACCATCGCCGAGGCGCTCGACGCGTACCACGCCGCGGTTCCGCGGTGACGCTCGCGATCGTGCTCGCCGCCGGGACGTCCGCGGCGGGCCTGACCACCGCGTCCGGTGAGCCGCTTGCCGACCGTCTCGCGACCCAGCTGCGCCGGGCCGGGGCGACCGAGGTGCGCTTCGCCGCCACCCTCGACGAGCTGGCCGCGCTTGCCGACGCGGCCGACGGTCCGCTGCTGATCAGTGGCACCGACCTGGTGGCGCACACCGCCGTACTGCGGCATCTCGCCACCAGCCCGGTGGGGCCGACGGTGGCGCTGGTGCTTACCGACCCGCCGGTGCCCGGACGGACGGCCGTGCGCGAGGAGCGCGGCCAGATCGTCGACGCCGGCCCGCTGGACGCCCTCGACGGCGACGCCACAGGCGTGTTCGGTGGCGCCTTGCGCGTCGGCGTCCACGACCTGCCGACCCTGGCCGCCGCCGCGCGGGCCGCCGCCGCCGTCGGCGCGCGACCCGTTCCCGCTCCGCTCGGCCCGGCCGGCGACGTGTCGCCGCTGCCGGCCGCCGAGGGAGCCGGCAGCGGCGGCCCCGGGTCCGCCGTGGACCGGCTCGTCGCGGGCCTCGCGGCGCGCGACACCCTGATCTTCGCCCAGCGGGTACGTCTGCTCGTGGCGCACCGGGTCGAGGACAGCGCCGGGCTGGTCGCCGCCGAGGCGGCGGTGACGGCTGTCGACGAGGACCGCGCTGAGCTGCGGCTGTCGGTGAAGGAGAAGGACGACTTCTTCTCCACGTACTTCGTCAGCACCTGGTCCCCGTACGTCGTGCGGCTGTCGGCCCGGCTGCGGCTCACCCCGACCGGGGTCACGGTGATCTCGGTGCTGTTCGCGCTGGCCGCCGCGGTGCTGTTCGGGGTCGGCGGACGGCCGGCGCTGGTCGGTGGCGCGGTGCTGCTCTACCTCGGCTTCGTGCTGGACTGTGTCGACGGCCAGTTGGCCCGCTACACCCGGCACTTCAGCGCCTGGGGCGGCTGGCTGGACACGATGGCCGACCGGGCGAAGGAGTACCTGGTCTACGCCGGCCTCGGCTTCGGCGTGAGTCACGCCGGGCTGGGCAACGGCTGGGCGTTGGCGATCGCCGCGATGACGTTGCAGACCGTCCGGCACATGACCGACACCTGGTACGGGGTGCTGCACGACGAGGCGGCACGCCGGCCCCGGACGGCTGGGGGTGCCAGCGGCGGGATCGGTGACCGGCTGAACGCCGCCTCGACGCGGGTGCAGGCGGACACGGGGTCGCTGTCGTACTGGCTGAAGCGGACCGTGGTGTTTCCGATCGGTGAGCGGTGGGCGCTGATCGCGCTGACCGTGGCGCTGTTCAACCCGCTGGTCAGCCTCATCGCGGTGCTGGCCTGGGGCGCGTTGGCGTTCGCGTACACCGGTGCCCTGCGCACGCTGCGGGCCCGCTGGATGCGGGTGCCGGTGCTGGACACGGTCGACGCGACCCTGCACCGCGACGACGGCCCGTTGGCCCGCCGGCTGCCGGTGGTCCGCCCGATGGGACCGCTCGCCCTGGCGGTGCTCGCCGCGCTCGGCCCGGCGGTGCTGCTGGTCGCGGCCCTGGTCGGTGACGCGCCGGACGGGCTGCGCTGGGCGGTGCCGGTGGCGTTGCTGGTGCTGCTGGCCGGTGGCCTGGGTGCCCGCGCCGCGCACAACAGCCCGCTGGACTGGCTGGTCCCGGCGGCGCTGCGGGCCGCCGAGTACCTGTTCGCGATCGCGGTCGGGGTGGTCGGCGGCGCGCCGGGGTGGCTGATCTTCGGCTACGTCTTCGTGCTCACCGTGCACCACTACGACCTGACCGCCCGGCTGGAGAAGCGGCAGACGGCGCCACCGCTGCACGCCGCGACGCTGGGCTGGGACGGACGGTCCACGCTCCTGGCCCTCGCGGCGATTGTCGGCGCCCTGAGTATCGGCATGGCTACACTCGGTGCGTACCTTCTCGTGGTTTTCGTGGCGAGCGCCGTCCTGGCCTGGTTCGTCCGGCCGGCCCGTAGCGCGCGGGCGTCGGCCGCGCCGGTGGGCGCGGGAGGTGTCGCACCGCGCTGACGGAGGGACGGCCGGATGACCCTGCTCAGTTTCGTGGTGCCGGCCTTCCGGGTGCAGGGATACCTGCGCGAATGCCTGGACTCGATCCTCGGCCAGCCGGAGACCGACCTCGAGGTGATCGCCGTCGACGACTGCTCACCGGACGCCAGCGGCGAGATCATCGACGAGTACGCGGCCCGCGACCAGCGGGTCCGGTCGGTCCGACTGTCGGAGAACGTCGGCCTCGGTCCAGCCCGCAACATCGGGCTGGACCAGGCCGTCGGCGAGTACGTGTGGTTTCTCGACGGGGACGACTGGCTGGCGCCGGAATGCCTGCCGAAGGTGGCCGAGCGGCTGCGCGCGACCCGGCCGGACGTGCTGCTGGTGGACCACGTGCGGACGCACTGGAACGACACCGCCACCCGCAGCGCGATGGCCGAGGTGTTCCCGGAGTCGCCAGGTGCGGCCACCTTCCGGCTGCGGGACCGGCCGGAGGCGATGCGGCTGCTGCACACCGCCTGGAACCGGCTGGTCCGCCGGGAGTTCCTGGTCGAGCTGGGTTTGCGCTTCTCGGACGGCTGGTACGAGGACGTGTCGTTCAGCTACCCGGTGCTGATGGCGGCGCAGCGGATCGGCGTACTGGATCGGGTCTGCGTCAACTACCGGCAGCGCCGCACGGGCGCGATCACGAAGACCCGCGGGGACCGGCACTTCGAGGTTTTCCCGCAGTGGCATCGCGTCTTCCACCTGATGGACGCCTGGTCACCGGCGGTGGACGCGCTGCGGCCGGCGGTCTTCGAACGGATGATCTGGCACTACCTGACGGTGCTCGGCAACGGTCAGCGGATCGCCCCGGAACTGCGGCAGGCGTTCTTCGCGCAGATCACCGCCGACTACGCGCGGTGGCTACCGGACGGCGGATATCCCGTGCCGGAGGGTGTCGATGGGGTCAAGCACCGGCTGGTGGCGACCGGCCGGTGGCGGACGTTCAGTGCGTTGCGGGCCGCCAGCCGGGCTCGTGACACGGCCCGCAGGCAGGCACGTACCGCCCGACGTCGGGTCGGGCCGGCGGCCCGGCGCGGCGCGCGGCTGACCCGCGACGGGCTGCTACGCGAGTACTACCGGGCGGAGCTGCGCCGGCCGGTGGACCCGACGCTCGCGGTGTACGCGGCCTACTGGTACCGCGGGTACTCGTGCAACCCGGCGGCGATCTACGAGGCGGCCCGCCGGCTGGCCCCCGAGGTTCGGGGCGTGTGGATCGTGCGCCGCGACCGGGTGGACGCCGTCCCGGCCGGGGTGGAGTACGTGGTCGCCGGCACCCCGGCGTACTACCGGGTCCTCGCGCGGGCCCGGTGGTTGGTCAACAACGTGAACTACCCCGACTTCGTGCGCAAGCGCCCGGAACAGGTGCACGTGCAGACCCACCACGGCACGCCGGTGAAGGTGATGGGTCTGGACCAGCAGCGCTACCCGATCGGCGCGGGCCGGATGGACTTCGCCGGTCTGCTGCGCCGGGTGGACCGCTGGGACTACAGCGTCAGCGCCAACAGCTTCTCCACCCAGATGTGGGACCGGGCCTATCCGGCGACCTACACGACGCTGGAGGTGGGCTATCCGCGCAACGACCGGCTGGTGACGGCCAACCCGGACGAGGTACGCCGGCTGCGCGCTGAGTTCGGCCTCGGGCCCGACGAGCAGGTGGTGCTGTACGCCCCGACGCACCGGGAGCACCTGCCCGGCTACCGCCCGCCCTTCGATCCGGACCGGTTCGTGGCGGCGCTCGGCGACTCGGGGCGGCTGCTGATGCGCAGCCACTACTTCCACGACCGGGAGCGGCGGCCCGGCCGACCGCTGCATGTCCAGCGGGTACGCGACGTCAGCGGCTACCAGCGGGTGGAGGATCTGTACCTGGTGGCCGACGTGCTGGTCACCGACTACTCGTCGGCGATGTTCGACTACGCCGTGCTGGACCGGCCGATCGTGCTCTACGCGCCGGACTGGGAGGCGTACCGCCTGGCCCGGGGTGTCTACTTCGACGTCACCGCGGAGCCACCGGGGGCCGTGGCCACCACGTTCGCCGACCTGCTCGACCTGTTTCGCACCGACGCGGTGCGCTCGGACACCGCGCAGAAGGCCCGCCAGCACTTCCGGGGCCGGTTCTGCGGCCTGGACGACGGGCGGGCGGCCGAGCGGGTGGTACGTCGGGTGTTCCTGGGCGAGCAGACAGAACCGTCGCCGGGCTGCTGATCGCCTCGGCACTCGTGCCGCGTAATTGGGGTGTCATGGGCCGAACATGAGACGTTTACCCGATGTGCGAGACCAATGATCCTAGTCACAGTCTTCTGGGGGTTCGGCCGACGACCTGGGGGAGGTGACGGTGAGCACCGTCGCGCTCAAAGATGTGAGCAAGATTTTCAAGGACGGCACGTTGGCCGTCGACAGCATAAATCTGGATGTGAACGACGGCGAGTTCATGGTGTTGCTGGGGCCATCCGGCTGCGGCAAGTCCACAGTGCTGCGCATGATCGCCGGATTGGAGGACCCGACGACGGGCGCCGTGCTGCTGGACGGAGAGCTGGCGAACGACCTGCCACCACGCGACCGCAAGATCGCCATGGTCTTCCAGGACTTCGCGCTCTATCCGCACATGACCGTCGGCGACAACATCGCCTTTCCGCTGCGGCTGGCCGGCGTGGAACCGGAGCCGCGCGGTGAGCGGGTCACCGACGTCGCCAGTGCCCTGGGCATCAGCGACGTGCTCGCCCGCAAGCCGGGGCAGCTCTCCGGCGGCCAGCGGCAGCGGGTCGCGATGGGCCGCGCAATCGTCCGACGACCCGGGCTGTTCCTGATGGACGAGCCCCTGTCGAACCTGGACAGTGGACTCCGCGCCGAGCTGCGCGCGGAGATCTCCGGGCTGACCCGGGAGCTGGGCGTCACCACCGTCTACGTCACCCACGACCAGGCCGAGGCGCTGACCATGGCCGACCGGGTGGCCATCATGCGCCGCGGCGTGCTCCAGGACGTGGGCACACCCACCCAGGTGTACGGCCGCCCGGCGACGCTCTACGTCGCCGCCTTCCTGGGCAGCCCTCGGATGAACCTGCTGGAGGCGTCGGTCTACGTCCACCTCGACAGGTACGTCACGCTCAACCTCGGTGACCAGTCGCTCTACCTGCCGTGGAACGACATCCGTAGCCGGGCGGTGGCGCACTACCACGGTGAGCGGATCGTGGTCGGGATGCGGGCCGAGGCGCTCACCCCGGTCGCCCCGGACAGCCCGGGTGACGTGCTACGCGGTCGGATCCGCTACCTGGAGCACCACGGGCACGAGTCGCTGGCGTTCCTCGACATCGGGGCGACCGCGATCATGGTGGACGAGATGGGCGCCCCACTGGACCCGCCGCCAGTGGGCCAGCGAGGCCTGCGCCGCTTCGGTGCGGTGATGCAGCGACTCACCGGCAAGCCGGTGGAGCCCGAGGAGGTGCCGAACGGTTCCGGGCAGACAAGCGTCCTCCCCGACCCGGGCCGGCACCACCGTCGCCCGGCTGAGCTGGCGGTGCGGCTGGCACCGTACCCGGCGGTCACCGCAGGTCACCCGCTCGCCGTGTCGGTGCGGATGGACGCGCTGCACTTCTTCGACGAGCGCGGCGCCCGGATCGACGTGGGTTGGCGCTGACGCCACGCCGCAGCGGGGTGGCGGGACGTCCGTCCAGTGCCCTACCGTCTGCCAACCTGATCCCGTATGTGACATATCGAGAGGGGTACACCCGTGTCGGGTGACCGTCCCAGTCCGCTCGTCATCGAGCGCATCCTGCGCGACCGGCAGGGCATCTGGCAGCAGATCGTGGCCGAGGGCGACCTCAACGCCCTGACGGGGCGGATGCTGGCCAGCTCCGCCGTCGCGCTCGCCTGCTACGGGGCGGTGCTCGGGGCGTTCCACAGCCCGTTGATGGCGCTCACGTCCGCGCTGAAGCTGCCCCTGCTGTTCCTGGTCACGCTGGCCATCTGCCTGCCCACGCTGTACCTGTTCAACCTGGTGTTCGGCGCCCGGCTGTCGGTGCGCCAGTCGCTGGCGCTGGTGATGGTCGCGATCACGGTCACCTCGATGCTCGCGGTGGCGTTCGCGCCGATCAGCCTCTTCTTCCTGATCACCGCGCCCGACTACGGCTTCTTCAAGCTGCTCAACGTCGCGATCCTTACGCTGTCGGCACTGGTCGGGCTGCGGTTCCTGACCGGCGGGATGCAGGTGCTCAACGACCACGGCCTGCTCGCCCCGACGACGAGCAACGCCCCTGCCGCCGTGCCCGCCATTGCCGTACCTGCCACGGTGCCCGCCGGTGCCGTGCCGGCCACGGTGCCCGCCGAATCGGCGGGGGCCGCCGGTGCGGTTGCCGAGCCGGTAGCCGTGCCGGCCGGAGCGGCTGCCGCCGCGACCGCGAACGGGGCCGCGCCCGACGCGACGACTGCACCGGCCCCGGGGCAGATTCCGACGCAGTGGAGCGGTCAGCCCGCCGGCGCCTCGTTCCCGCCCGGCATGTTGCCGCCGGGCTACCCGCCGGCGCAGCGCCAGTGGGGCACCCCGCCGGTTCGGCGCGGTGAGCCGACCCAGCGGCCGGCCAGCATGACGCTGCTCTACATCTGGATCCTGCTCTTCGGCTTCGTCGGCACCCAGTTGGCGTGGACGCTGCGGCCGTTCTTCGGCGACCCGGACAAGGACTTCTCCCTCTTCCGCAGCATCGACGGCAACTTCTACGCGGAGATCCTGCGTACGATCGCCAACCTCTGACCCGTCTCGTAACTGGGAAAACCCTGGTTGCCGCCCTCATTACCGAGAAGTAACGTCGGGCCATGACCATCGACTCCCGCAAGGTGGCGGCCGGCATCCTGGAAGCGGTGCCGTTCGCTCGTACGCTCGGCATCGAATTCGTCGAGGTGGCCCCGGAGGCGGACGGCGGGGTGCGGGCCGTCGTCCGGCTTCCCGACACGCCGGCCACCCATAACCACGTCGGCGGCCCGCACGCCGGGGCGATGTTCACGCTCGGCGAGACGGCCTCCGGCACGGTCGTGCTGGCCGCCTTCGGGCAGCTGCTCGACCGGGCCGTGCCACTCGCCGTCCGAGCCGAGATCGCCTACCGCAAGCTGGCCCGGGGGCCGGTGCTGGCCACCGCGCGGCTCGGCCGGCCGGCTCCCGAGGTGATCGCCGAGCTGGAATCCGGTAGGCGGCCCGAGTTCGCCGTCGAGGTGGAGATCGCCACCGAGGACGGCACGCCCACGTCGGCGATGACGGTGCTCTGGACGCTGCGACCGAACTGAGCCGGGCCACGGGCGTCCAAAACGGGTTTGCGGGCCCGGCCGGGTGGTTAGATTCGTACCGTGCTGGGCCTACCTGCTCATGTGACCGCCTGTCTCTTCGATCTGGACGGTGTGCTGACGCAGACCGCCCGGGTGCACAACGCCGCCTGGAAGAAGACGTTCGACGAGTTCCTGCGGCAGCGCGCCACGGCGACCGGAGAACCCTTCCAGCCGTTCGACCCCGGCCCCGACTACAACCGCTACGTCGACGGCCGGCCCCGCGCCGACGGCGTCCGGTCGTTCCTCGCCTCCCGGGGGATCGTGCTCCCCGAGGGCAGCCCGGACGACCCACCCGACGCCGACACCGTCAACGGCGTCGGCAACCGCAAGAACGTCCTCCTGCTGGAACAGCTGCGCACCTCCGGCGTCGAGGTCTACCCGGGCTCGGTGCGCTACCTGGAGGCGGCGACCGCCGCCGGGCTGCGCCGGGCGGTGGTCACCGCGAGCGCCAACGGGCGCGAGGTGGTCGCCGCTGCCGGGCTGGAAGCTCTGCTGGAGGCGCGGGTCGACGGGCTCGTCGCCCGGGAACAGAAGCTGCGCGGCAAGCCACAACCCGACACCTTCCTGGCCGGGGCCAGGATCCTCGGCGTGGACCCCACCCAGGCCGCCGTCTTCGAGGACGCGCTCTCCGGGGTGGCGGCCGGCCGCGCCGGCGGCTTCGGGTACGTGATCGGTGTCGACCGGGTGGGGCAGGCCGACGAACTGCTCGCGCACGGCGCCGACATCGTCGTCAAGGACCTCGCCGACCTGCTCGACGCGGGCGACGCCGCCCCACCGGTGCCACGCACGCCCGACCAGGCGTCGACAGGTGAGCGGGGCAGCGCGTGATCCGGGAACGGGCCTATCCGGTCGAGCCGTGGCACATCCGGGAGACCCGCCTGGACATGGACGTGCTGGCCCAGTCGGAGTCGGTCTTCGCGCTCTCCAACGGGCATGTCGGGCTGCGCGGAAACCTCGACGAGGGCGAACCGCACGGCCTACCCGGCACGTACCTCAACTCGTTCTACGAGCTCCGTCCGCTGCCGTACGCGGAGGCCGGCTACGGTTTCCCCGAGTCCGGGCAGACCATCGTCAACGTCACCAACGGCAAGCTGATCCGGCTGCTCGTCGACGACGAGCCGCTCGACGTCCGCTACGGCGAGCTGCTGTCCCACGAGCGGGTCCTCGACATGCGGGCCGGCACCCTGCACCGGGAGCTGCACTGGCGCTCGCCGGCCGGCCGCGAGGTAAAGGTCCGCAGCACCCGGCTCGTGTCGTTCACCCAGCGCTCGGTCGCCGCGATCAGCTACGAGGTGGAGGCCGTCGACCGCCCGCTGCGGCTGATCGTCCAGTCCGAACTGGTGGCCAACGAGTCACTGCCGGCGCAGAGCAAGGACCCCCGGGTCGCGGCCGTGCTGGAGTCGCCGTTGCAGGCCGAGGAGGAGCTGACCACTCCGGACGGCGGGCAGCTCATCCACCGCACCAAGGTCTCCGGGCTGCGGGTGGCGGCCGCCATGGAGCACGAGGTGCACGGCCCGGACCACACCACCATCGAGTCCGAGGGGTACGAGGACTGGGTCCGCACCACCATCGGCTGCGTGCTCAAGCCCGGCGAGAAGCTGCGGGTGGTCAAGTACCTGACGTACGGCTGGTCCAGTCGCCGTTCGCTGCCCGCGCTCCGCGACCAGGTCGGCGCGGCGCTGGCCGGTGCCCGCCTCGACGGCTGGGACGGGCTGCACCGGGAGCAGCGCAACTACCTCGACGAGTTCTGGGACGCCGCCGACGTGCTGGTCGAGGGCGATCCGGAGATCCAGCAGGCCGTGCGGTTCGGTCTGTTCCACGTACTCCAGGCCGGCGCCCGGGCCGAGCAGCGGCCCATCTCGGCGAAGGGGTTGACGGGCCCCGGCTACGACGGGCACGCCTTCTGGGACACCGAGATGTTCGTCCTGCCCGTGCTCACGTACACCCAGCCCAGCGCGGTGCGCAGCGCCCTGCAGTGGCGGCACAGCACCCTGGATCTGGCCCGGGAGCGGGCCGAGACCCTCAACCTCAAGGGCGCCGCCTTCCCGTGGCGGACCATCGAGGGGCCGGAGTCCTCCGGATACTGGCCGGCCGGCACGGCGGCGTTCCACATCGCCGCAGACATCGCCGATGCGGTACGCCGGTACGTGCTGGTCACCGGGGACACCGCCATGGAGCGGGAGATCGGGCTGGACCTGCTGGTGGAGACCGCCCGGCTGTGGCGCTCGATCGGGCACCACGACCGGCACGGCCGCTTCCACATCGACGGGGTCACCGGCCCCGACGAGTACACCGCGGTGAAGAACGACAACATCTACACCAACCTGATGGCACAGCGGAACCTGCTCACCGCCGCCGAGGTGGTGATGCGCTACCGGGACGAGGCGTTCCATCTCGGGGTCACCGACGAGGAGGCAGCGGGCTGGCGCGACGCGGCCAACTCGATGCACGTGCCGTACGACGACGAGCTGGAAGTGCACCAGCAGGTGGAGGGGTTCACCCGGCTCCAGGAGTGGGACTTCCCGCACACGCCCACCGAGAAGTATCCGCTGCTGCTGCACTACCCGTACTTCGAGCTGTACCGCAAGCAGGTCGTCAAGCAGGCCGACCTGGTCCTGGCGATGCACTGGCGGGGGGACGCGTTCACCCCCGAGCAGAAGGTGCGCAACTTCCTCTACTACGAGCGACGGACGGTGCGGGACTCGTCACTGTCGGCCTGCACCCAGTCGGTGCTCGCCGCCGAGGTGGGCCATCCCGACCTGGCGCACATCTACCTGCGCGAGGCCGCGCTGATGGACCTGCACGACCTCAACGAGAACACCCGTGACGGCGTGCACATGGCCTCGCTGGCCGGCGCGTGGCTAGCCCTGGTCAGCGGCTTCGGCGGCCTGCGCGACCACGACGGCGAGCTGTCCTTCGCGCCCCGGCTCTCCAGCCGACTCAGTCGACTGGAGTTCTCGCTGCAGTGGCGCGGGCTGGCGCTGCGGGTGGACGTCCGACCGCACCAGACGACGTACTCGCTGCGCCACGGTGGTCCGGACGACGTGGTGGAGCTGCGTCACCACGACCAGATCCTGCGGGTCACCTGCGACGAGCCGGTGACGGTGCCGGTCCCGCCGGCGGAGCCCTCGGGGCCGGTGCCGGAACAGCCGCCGGGCCGATCGCCGCTGCTCCGCTTGCCCGAGCACGAGCAGTGACGGCCGGGCGGGATTGCTCCCGCCCCGGCCGTCACAGGCGTACGTCAGATCGGCTCGCCTGTCGACGGGCGTCCGATCGCGTCCCGGGGCGCTGCCGCCTTGGGGTCGTCGGGCAGCCGGGCCGAAGCGGCCTGGTCGCCGAAGTCCTGGTTGCGCTCGGCGTCCTGTTCACGCTGGGCGCGCTCGGTCATTTGCTGCTGCCGGGAAATCTGCTGCTTGGCCATCGTGATCCTCGCGATCCGTCGGGGCGCGGCTGCGCCTACACGGTCTGCGGTCTCGTCGTCGCGTACCCGGCGGACCACCAGGCAAACGCCGTGCCTGGACGTTCGCGATCGGGGCCGTCCGACGCGGCGGGTGACCGGGCGCGTGTGGCGCGGCGAGCGCCGGGCGCGCGTGTGGCGCGGCGGGCGGGGTAAGCGGGCGCAAGGCGAGCACGTGGAGGTGCGGCATGGATGAGCAACGCAGCACGATGACCATTCCGGTCCGGGACGCCCAGCTTCCCGCCGATCTGCTGCTGCCCGCCGAGCCGGTCGGCGTGGTGCTGTTCGCGCACGGCAGCGGTAGCTCGCGGCACAGCCCGCGCAACGTCGCGGTGGCCCGGAAATTGAATGACCGCGGCCTCGCGACAGTGCTGGTGGATCTGCTCACCCCGGCCGAGGACGAGGTGGACGCGCGTACCGCCGAACTGCGGTTCGACATCGGGTTGTTGGCCAGTCGGCTGGCCGGGATCGTCGACTGGTTGGCGGCCGAGCGCCCCGCCGGTGACGTGCCTATCGGTCTCTTCGGTGCCAGCACGGGTGCCGCCGCCGCGCTGGTCGCGGCCGCGTCCCGCGCCGACCGGGTGGGCGCGGTGGTGTCCCGGGGCGGCCGACCCGACCTGGCCGGCGCGGCGCTGGCTCAGGTGCGTACCCCGACGTTGCTGCTGGTCGGCGGCCTGGACGAGGAAGTGATCACGATCAACGAGCGGGCGCGCGCCGAGTTGGGGGAGATCGGCGAGCTCTGGGTGGTGCCGGGAGCCACCCATCTCTTCGAGGAGCCCGGCGCGCTCGACCAGGTCGCCGACCATGCCGGCACCTGGTTCACCACCCATCTCGCCCGGACGACGGCTGCGCCGCGCCGCTCGTGAGCGACGCGGCGTGCCGCCTCAGGAGTGTGCCGGCGCCTCCGCGCTGGAGCGGCGACGCTGCACGGTGTCGATGATCCGCCAGAGGACGGCGGTGATCGGGACGCTGACGAAGGCACCGGCGATGCCCGCGATCAGGGTGCCGGCGGTGACCGCCACCAGGATCACGGCCGGGTGCAGCCGTACCTGACGCTTCATGACCAACGGTTCCAGCAGGTTGCCCTCGATCTGCTGCACGGCGACCACCGCGGCGAGGGTGAGCAGAGCTGTCGTCGGCCCGTTGGCTGCCAGCGCCACCAGCACAGCGACCGCGCCGGCCACCGTGGCCCCGATGATCGGTATGAAGCCGCCGAGGAAGGTGATCAGCGCCAGGGGCAGGGCCAGCGGCACCCCCAGCAGCACCAACGCCAGGCCGATGCCGATCGCGTCGATCGCCGCGATCAGCATGGTCCCCCGGCTGTACGCGCCCAACGTCTGCCAGCCGGCCCGGCCGGCCTCGGCGGCCACCTGTCGGTTCGGGCCGGTCATCCGGGACAGCGTCCAGTGCCACATCGACCGGCCGTCCTTGAGCAGGAAGAAGAGCAGCACCAGGGCAAGCAGCGCGGAGCCGACGACCTCGCTGGCCGTTCGGGCACCCGCCACCGGGTCCGGAGAGCTGCCACTGAGCCCTTCCCGAGCCTGGTCGATCAGCTTGTCGAGCTGGGCGTCGCTGACCGGCAGGGTGGACGTGACGAATTCTCGGCTGCGGTCCAACCCCTGGGTCAGTTCCTGGCTGAGCTGGTCGAACTGGCTGGCCGTCAGATTCCACACCAGCGCGCCCACCCCCACCAGGATGCCGAGCAGCAGCAGGACGGTGAGCAGCGCCGCCAGTGCCGCGGGCAGGCGCAGGCGGCGTAGCCGGAGCAGCACCGGATCGAGCAGCGCGGTGAGGAAGATGGTGGCGGCCAGGGCGATGGCCAGCGGGGCCAGCAGGACGGCGATCTGACCCAGCAGGTAGAGCCCGGCGATGATCACCACCAGGCAGGCGCTCCACAGCACCGCGGTCCGGACCAGCCAGGGCAGGGCCGCCCACGCCTGGCGTGCCCCGGTCTCGCCGGTCGCCGCGGTGCCGGGCGTGGGAGTGGTGCCGGTCGCCGGCGCGGTGCCGGTCGTGGACGCCGCGCCGCTTGTGGACGCGGTGCCGCTTGTCGGCGCGGCGTCCGCCCCGGGTTCGTCTGCCGTCATGTCGGCCCTCCTCGATCTCGGCGAGGTCGGTACCCGGCCGGCGCTGCGCCGACACCCGAATCGCGCCAGCGCTGGGCTGACCGTCGGAGGAACGGATGTGTCCTCCACGGCCCTGGGCGTGCCGCCCGCGCGGATCGTACGCCGAGGTGGGCCGGTCGGCCGGGCCTTCGCCATCCACGTCCGGACCGTCGGCGTTTGCGCTGACCGGCCCAGGGAACGCGAAGGAAAACGAGCTGAGGAGGAGCGCCGTGGGTGACTTCATGGACAAGGCCAAGGACGTCGCGGACAAGCACGACAAGCAGGTCGATCAGGGTATGGAGAAGGCCGGCGACATGGCCGACAAGCGCACGGGCGGCAAGTACGACGACCAGATCGACAAGGGCGTGGATCAGGCGCAGGCGCGTACCGGTGAGGGTGACCAGGTCCGCTGACGGATCGGACATGTCCCGGGCCGCCGAGGATTCGGCGGCCCGGGATTGTCTCTGTCGGACGGTACGTCGGTCAGTGCTGCTGCTTCTCGCGTAGCTCGTCCACCGAGGTCGGTCGGCCACTCAGTGCGTCACGCAGCCGGTCGATCATCCCGGTGCCGGGGGCGAGCAGCTTGTTCGCCGGCGGGTGGTCCGGCGCGCTCGGGTGCGGCCGGGTCGGTGCCACCTTCTTGAACGCCGTGACCTTGCCGGCCAGCTCGACCAGCTCCTCCCGGGCGGTGGCGGCGCGCAGCCGGGGGAAGAGGTCGCTCTCCTCGTCCTGCACGTGGTGGCGGATGGTGCTGGTCAGGTGGGCGAGCAGCTCGTCGAAGCGGGGGTCGGACGCCTCGACCGACTCCAGGTCCTTCATGGTCCGTTCGGCGTCGGAGTGTTCCTCGATCTCGTGATCGGCGAGTTGGTCGCCGTCGGGCAGCGCCTTGCGAGCCGTCGGATAGACGTACGCCTCCTCGGCCACCGCGTGACGGACCAACTCGGCGATCACGACGTCGGCGAGCTGGCGGCGGTGCTCGGGAGTGCCCTGCCGCGTCTCCAGTTCGACGAAGAGGGTCTCGACCTCGCGGTGATCGGCGACGAGGATGTCGACGACGTCCTGGTCGCCGGTGGTCTGTGGATTGGTCATCTGGGCCCCTTGCCGGTTGCGGTCGGTAGGTGTGTGGCCCCTGGTACCCCGCAGCGTTCGGGCAAACCCACGGTCGCCGATGGATTTGGCGGAAGGACCGTCGTCCGTGGTCGGGCTGACGGATGGTGCTGACGGTGTTCGTGGGACGCGCGGGACGGAGGAGCACGATTGGCCCGTCGGCCCCGGGGTAACCGCCGCCATGGCCGACGACCACCCACCAGCCGACCGGAACCGGTCGACGCTCGGCGAGGCCGCCGAGCGCAGCGGCCGGACGGTGGATCGGGTGTGGCACCGCGGCGGGCAGGCCAGCCGGATCCGGGTCCGGCAGCTGGAGGTCACCCTGGTGATCGCCGTCCAGGCCGGGCTGGCCGCGGCGCTCGCCGGCCTGATCGCGCAGCATTTCCTCGGCCCCGGGGCGCACGTCTTCGCTCCCGCCGCCGCCGTCGGTACGATCGCCACCGCCATCGGCCAGCGGGCCCGACGCACCTTCGAGCTGCTGTTCGGCGTCGGCCTGGGCATCGTCATCGGCGACACGTTGCGCTTCCTCATCGGCTCCGGGCCGTGGCAGACCGGCGTGGTCGTCGCCCTGGCCATCGCCAGCGCCCTCTTGGTGGCCGGCAAGGGCGGCCCGCTTGTCGGCCAGGCCGGCGGTACCGCCGTACTGATCGCCACGCTGGCACCGATGGAGCGTGGCCTGGAACTGCCGAGGATCGTCGACGCGGTCGTCGGCGGCGCGGTAGGTCTCCTGGTCGTGGCGCTGCTGGTGCCGGTCAACCCGATGCGCGTGCTGGACCGCGCCGCCGCGCCGATCTTCGCGGTCCTGCGCGAGCAGCTCGCCGAGCTGGCACAGGCGTTACGCGAGCGCGACGTCGACCGGACGAAGGGTGTCCTGGAGCGGCTTCGCGGCACCGAGGGCGACGTGGGACGACTGAACGACTCGCTGAGCGGGGCGGAGGAGGTGGTCACCATCGCCCCGGCGCGCTGGCACCGCCGCCAACAGTTCCACGAGTACGCCCGTAGCACCTCACACCTGGAGCGGCTGCTGCTGGACACCCGCGCGCTGGCCCGCTGGTCGACGACCGCCCTGCAGTACGACGAGCCGATCCCGTCGGAGCTGCCGGACGCGATCGCCCGGCTGGGACAGGCGGTGGAGGAGATGCGGAGGGAGTGCCGGGTCGGCGAAACCCCTCGGTGCACCCGGAAGCTGGTCGAGGAGTGTGCCGAGCTGGCCGGGCGGTCCGCCGCTCTCGGGGTCAAATCGTTCGGCGACGCGCTCGTCACCGGCCTGCGTACCGCTGCCAGCGACCTGCTCCGGGCGGCCGGCTGTGAACCGGACGACGCCAACCGGATCGTGCGCAGGGCGGCCGGCGCCGGCGAGGCGGCCATCAACCCACCGATCCGACGCCATCTGCACCGCGCCCGGCCGACGCGGGCCGCCCGGGCACGTCGGCGAACGCACCTCGCCGCCCGTCGGCGCGGCAGCGACAGGGCCGGCCTCCCCGCGCGGGAGAGACCGGCCCGGTGAAACCGTCGGATCAGGAGGAGTAGCCGCGCTCGGCGATCCAGTTGGCGACCTTCGGCAGGCTCATCCAGTACTCGCCCAGCGCCGGGTCGGCCGGGTCGGCGACGCGGATGGTGTCCCCACCGTCGCGGTAGCCGACGAGCGTCAGGTAGTGGCCGCCCTCGTACGAGTGCGGGTTGCCGTCGGTGTCCACTGTCGTGCCCTTGATGTTGGCCACCACCGGACGACCGGCGTCGATCGCGGCCAGCACGTCCCGGCGCAGCTGCTCGACCTGGTCGGGGCGGGCCACCGAGTCACGGATCTCGGTGGTCCGGTAGCGACCGCCGGTCAGCTCGTTGAGCACGCGTGTGGTGTCCAGGGCCGACGGTGTGCCGGCCTCGGTGGTGCCGAGCCGCTTGGCCACCTCGTCCTGGGACAGCGCCTTGCCCTGCGCGGAGAGCGCGATCCGGGTCGCGGCCGGGCCGCAGTAGAAGAAGTTCGGCTGGGCCTGGTAGTCGACGTCGAGGATCCGTTCGGCGCTGCGGTTGGTCTGGCTCGACGAGGACGGGGCGGCGTGCGCGGGGGCCGCCTGCGCGGCGACGGCGGGGCCGAGGGCGCAACCGCCGGCGACCAGCAGGCCGACGACGGACAGGCCACTCTTCTGCACGATCGGGTTCATGGTCGAGTCTCCGTTCGGGGGTGCCGCCTCCGTGGCGGTCTCGGCCGTGCGTACCGGGGACGTAACGGCCCTGCTCCGGGCGGCATTCCACCGCCGGCTGCCGGTCCGGGCGTCGTAGCCAGGTGTAACGGCTGCCGGCGGTGCGGGATTCCGCAGGTGTGGGCTCCGACGCCGAAGCGGTCAGACGGCCACGTAACGGACGTCAGGTCAGAGGCTTCCGAGCAGCCCGGTCACGGTGATCTCGATGACCACACGCTCCGGATTCGGGCGCGGTGTCCGGTATCGCTCGGCGTAGCGGCGCTCCGCCTCCGCCACCGCGGTGCGATCCGACCGGAGCACCGCTCGGCCCTCGATCGTCAACCAGCGGCGGCCGTCCACGTGGCAGACGGCCACCGGAGTGCCCGTGTCGCCGGCGGCGGCCACCTGTCGCGCCTTGCGGGACGTGCCGGAGGTGATCACCCGGGCCAACCCGGCAGCCGTGTCGAGGGTGACCCCGACCGGCACCACGTGCGGGGTGCCGTCGGCACGCAGGGTGGTAAGCGTCGCCAGGTGCCGTTCCGCGCAGAAGGCGGCGACCCGGTCGTCGCGGATGTCCAGCCGATGATCGCCCGCCACGTCCGTCCCCCGTCCTGTGCGCCAACCCTGATCATCGTACGGAGCGGGCGCGGTTCGGTTCCGGCGGCGCGTCCGGCTGCCCGGGCAGGCGACGGCCGGCCGCCCGGCGCTTGTGCACGAGCCGGGTGAGGTAGATCAGCGCGCCGGCCAGAACGCCCATGTCGTCCAGGTAGATCGGATCCGGGAGGATGTCCACCGGAAAGATCGTGTAGACCAGCGCTCCGTAGAAGGCCACCTTGCCGCCCGCGCCGAGCCCGGTCAGCAGCCGCCTCGTACGCACCAGGCGTACCGCCAGCACCACCGCGCCGACCAGTGTGGCGATCGCCAGGATGCCGGCGATCACCACGAGGACCCACGCCTGTCGGGACATGGCGTCACGCTAACCCACAAGCGCCGGCCCGGCGCGCTGCTGCCGAACCGCCCGCCGGGCACGGCGTGCTGCTGTCCCTGCGGTCGGGACGCGTGCCGCCGCAGGCGTCAGAACGCCGGCACCGCGGCCCGACCGCGAGCGACCACCGTGTTCTCCCGGGTCTGCTCGGCCGAGGGCCGGAGGACCTCGCTGAGCGGCAGCACCGACGCCGACTCCGCCACCCGCCGTCCGGTCGCCGCGTGGGCCTCCTCGCGGAGGCTGCGAGCCGCCGCCACGGCCAGCTCCGCGGCCCGCCAGGCCGCCTGCTCCCGCTCCTGGGCGACGACGTGCCGGGCCGCCAGGTTGTCGCGGATCGCCCGCTGCAGCACGAGTTCCTGCTCGACGGGGTGCAGCCGCGGGTCCCAGCCGTCGCGGTGCGCGAAGACGTCGCTGAGCTGCTCCACCGACAGTTCCCGCCGCCAGTACGCGTCCAGCGCGGCCCGGTGCAGGTAGCGCTCGCGGTCGGCGTACTCGGCAGGGGTCCGGGCGGTGTGCGGCAGCGGCATCGCGGCCGCCGCGCCGAGTCGCCGTACGCCGGTCTCGGCCGCCTCCAGTGCCTCCCAGGCGGCTTCGACGGTCTCCTGCGCGGCCACCCACTCGGCCCGTCGGCGCTGGGCGGTGGTGGTGGCGCGCTCGGCGGCCACCGCGATCTCCTGCGCGTAGCGGCTCTGCTCCCGCTCCTTATGGGCCTGTTCGAGCTGGCTGGGCATGGCGGCGTCGCGGATCCGGGCGGCCGGGTCGAGGCGGAACCGGCCGGGTCGCAGCAGGAGCGCGGCGACGGCGACCACAACGACCCCGAGGAGGCTCAGCCAGATGGCGGCGGCCCGGGGCATGTCGGGCAGGACGGCGGAGAGGACGGTCTGCATGATCAGCACCTCGCGGTCGAACGACGGTATCGACGGATGGGTCCTGACGGCACCGGGCCGGTCGCTCGACTGGTGTCGACGCGCCGGGCTCCGAGTGGTCGGGGTGAGCTGCGGATGGCCGCCCGAGGCTCGGGTCGATCGCGGCCGGGCGGGATCTCACGAGCCGGATCGGGTCTGGCTGCGGGTCGCACGGCGGCGGCGACCGGGCACCCGGACGCACGACCCGAAGCCGGGTCACGGGGAGCGTCGGGTGGCCGGACGGCCTGGGGTCAGCTGGTGGGAGGGCCGCGTCGGGGAGGGGCGCCGCGACCGGGCGCAACGGCCGGCGCGTGCTCCGCGCCCGCGAGGACCGGGCCGGTCGGGGTGGCGACGACGGCTTCGCTGCTCGGCCGGGGCTCGGCCGGCTGGCTCGTACGCTCGGTGGCCGCGACAGCCTCGGGTCGAACGGCGTCCACGCGGCTGCTGACGGCGCTGGGCCGTAGTTGCGCCTGGGCGGACGGCGGCGTGGCGGCGAGGGCGCCGCCGAGACCGACCGCGAGCACCAGCGCGGTGACCGCCAGGCGGGTCAGCTCCCGCAATGACCGCAGCACGGCCCACCGGGCTGGGCGGACCAGGGCTGCGGACGACACCCGACCAACCTATCGCCCGAGCCGGTGTGGCGCAGCACCCCGGCCGGCGCGATCGGGGTGACCGCCACCACCGTCGACACTGTGGACGGTGCAGGCCCGTGGCCGCGCCGGGTGCCCGGGAGCCGAACCACGATGACCCCTGCCGCAGCAGGCGGCAGGGGTCATTCGAGGATCTCGTGCGGCACCGGCCGCCGACGGGCCAGCCGGCGGTGCCGAGCGCCGTCGGTCGGTCAGCCGGCGGTGCCGAGCACCGGCGGCGCTTCGTCCCCGGCGTCCCGCCACACCATCTCGTCCTCGGTCAGCCAGGTCAGCCGCTCGTCGGACTCGTCGTCCTCGGGGCGACCGTGCCCGCCGAGCACCCCGGGGCGGTTGGCGCCCCGGCCGTTGCCCGCCAGGCCCTGGCGTCCGCCGGCCGCCCGACCGGGCTCACCGCGACGACCGTCGACGCTGCGCCCGACGCCACTGGCGGAACGGCTCTCGGCTGCGGCAGCGCCACCGGTCGGCCGGGCCGCCGTGGTGGGCGTGCTGCTCGACCCGGCGAGCGTGGAGGTGCTCAGCACCCCACCGGCCGGTGCCCCGAAGAGCGGGCTCGAGCCGCTTGCGGCGCTGGCGGCCACGGCGGTCGACCCGGACAGCCCGGCCAGGCCGGCCAGGCCGGCCGCCCCGCCGAGCGCCGGGTCCGCGCTGGCGAGGGAGGTGGTGCTGCCCTCGACGCCGCTGGCGGCGCCCTCCGGCCCGATGACGACGACCGAGCTGCCGGCGTTCTGGCCGGGGATGGAACCACCCCCGCCGGCCGGCGGGGGCGCCACGCCGTCGGGCGTCGCGATGGTCGCGCCGCCGGTGTGCGCGGTCAGGCCGGTGGCGGTCGGAGCGGCCGACGGCGTGGTGGTGGCCGGGCCGCTGCGCGGTGTCGGCCGATCGTTGTTGGTCGTCTGCGGAGTGTCCGGGTGGGGGTGGGGCGGGTCGACCACCCGGTCGTAGGCGGACAGGTCGTAGCCGGCGGCCAGCTCGGCCACCACGTTCACCATCCGCTGGTGTGCCTTCTCCTGCTCTTCCTTGTCCTGCTGGTGGCCCAGGAAGCCTCCGACCACGATGCCCGGAACGCCCAAGGCGGCACCCTTGAGCGCGCCCGAGACGGCCTGGTCGTTGTCGTCGGTCTCTTCCGGGCTCTCGGCCTGCTTGTGCGCGGTGCGCAGCTGGCCGGCCATCATGGTGAGGCCCTGCTTGACGCCGGCCATGCCCTCGCCCAGCGCGTCGGAGTGGTCGACGATCAGGGACAGCCGCCGCTGGAACTCCCGACCTGCCGAGCCCGTCCAGGTGTTGCCGAGCTTGTCGAGGTCGCCGCTCAACTCCCGGCTGAGGCCGTCCAGGATGCCCTTGAGGGCGGCCCACTGGGCGGCGATCCCGTCGATCTGCTCCGGATTGCCGGCCATCACCGCGTCGTACAGCTCGCGGTGGCTCTTGCCCTCGTAACGCTGGGTGTACTCAGACACGCCCGTCCCCCTTCGGCTGCAGCGCCCGGTCGACACCGGTCAGCGTGGCCGTGATGTCGGTGGCGTTGGCCGCGTTACGCGCCTCGGCGGTGCGGTAGTTGGCCAGGATGGTGCTGGTCGCCTGCTGCGCGGCCTGCACGGCCTGCCGGAGTCGCTCGGCCTGATCCACGTACGACTGGTGAACCTCGCTGTAGCGGCGTGAATTCTGGGTGGCGTCGGTGAACGCGCCCAGCGCGGGTGGACTGCACTGCATTTCGGTGTTGAGCTTGCGTAGCACCGACTCGGCCTGACTCAGCCGCGATGCCAGGTGCTGGTGGAAGTCCTCAAGGGACAGCGGGTCGACTTCCGTACGGCCGGTCATGGCAACATCCCCGTCGTTCTGGTTGACAACCGTCAGCGAAACCAGGTTAGTGCACGGCCGCGACCCGGGGCGACCCGTCCGAACGGCTCAGTCGTCGGCGCCGATCGATGCCGCGGGCAGCCCGCCGCCCGTGCCGCCGTTCGTCGGGGCGCCCGTGCCCGGGGCGTCGGCGGCCGGAGTGGATGACGTCGGCTGTGGCACGGACGCGGTCGCCGGCGCGTCACCGGGCGCGAACTGCACCAGCGCGTCCTGCAGGTCCAGGGTCGGCCCGGTCGGGATCAACGCGAGCAGCGAGCCGGGCACCGCCAGCGGGGTGACCCCTTCGTAGCCGAGCGCCCCCAGTGTCTCGGCGGAACCGAGCGGGTACCGGACGCCCTGCGGGCTGATCAGGTAGACGGTCGCACCGGCGGCGCCGGACCCGCCGGTGCCGGCGCCGGGCGCGGCCTGGGCCAGTACGCCCTTGCCGCCGGGCAGCAGCACCGACTCGGCCGTGCGGAGCGCGTCCCGGTTGGTCTGGCGCACCGGCACCGAGCCGGGCTCGTTCGCCGTCAGCTCCGCCGGAGCACGGTCGAAGACCTCCAGGGTGGTGGTCGGAGGACCACCGCCGGTGCCGGCCCGGTACGTCGCGCAGAGCAGTGTCTGCCCGGCCCGGGCCTGGTACAGGGTGGGCAGCGTCCGGGGCATTCCGTCCGCGTCCACCCGTTGCTCGGTCAACAGTCGACCGGCCTGGTCCGGCGTGATGTCGGTGATCTGACCACCGCCGCTGATGAGCAGCAGGGCCGTGATCTCACTGATCGAGACGAGCCCTTCCCGTGCGAGTACGTAGTGCTGCCCCGCCGCCTGGAAGACCTGACCGATGGTTGCGGGTCGGTCGGCGACGCTCAGGCCGCTCCGGTCGCCCATCCCGGGCAGTGACGGCTTGCGCAGCGGCGGCCCGGCCGGTACGGCGTTGAGCAGTTGCTGGCCGACCGGCAGCGGCGCCGTGCCTGTCATCCGCAGCGCGGCGACCGCCTGGTCACCGCCGCGCACCTCGAGCCGGGAGTTGCCGGTGAGCAGGTGCCGCTGACCGTCCACGGTGACCAGTACCGCCCGGTCGCCGAGCGGCGTGCCACCGGGCAGCGCGCGGTCGATCACGACGCGGGTGGTGGAGTGGCGCGGGTCGGTCGGGTCGGGCACGTCGCAGACCGACCACGGCAGACCGGTCAACGACTTGCGGTCGGGCAGCGCGTCGGGCGCGCCGACGATACCGACGGTCTGGCCACGTGGCCTGTCGCGCAGCGCGGCCTGCGACATGGTGCGTACCGCGGGGTCGGGCACGTTCAGGATCAGCCGTGCCGAGGTGTAGTTGAGTGTGGGGTGCAGCTGCCCCTCGGCGAACACGTACGTCGCGCCGGTCTCCCGCTCGATGACAAGCGTGTTCTCCTCCAGCGGCGCGGTGTTCCCGGTCAACTGGCCGTACGCGCCCACGCCGCCGAGCACCACCGCCGCGGCGATCACACTGCCGAAGACCGCCATGCCGAGCCGACGCATCGGCAGGTTGGTCGTCTCCGGATCGCCCGACATGAGCGCGGAGACGATCCGACGGGTGACGAAGCGGTACGCCTGCACCTGATCGCGGCGGGTCCGCATGACTTACCTCCGGCGGGGTGGATCCGCGACGATGTCCTCGGGGTGCCGTCGCGGGCTTCCCTACGATAAGGGTCCGACGGCGGGTCCTCGGGGCCGCCGCCGGATCGGTGCCGGGCAGACCCGGCACAGGGCCGTACCGTCCAGGAGGGACAGTCAGCGATGACGCAGGTTCAGGCGCCACCCGCCCGAGCGGTCACGGGGCCGTCCGACATCCCGGCACGGGCCACCCCGGCGGCCGACCGGCCGGGCCGGGGTCGTATCGGTCCGGTGCTGGTCGGCCAGCTCGTCGTCCTCGAGGTCTGTGCCGTCGCCGTCTGGGCCGCGACGGCCGGTCCGAGCTGGCTGCTGGCCACGGTGGCCGTCCTGGCGCTGGCCGTCGTGGTTGCCGCGTTCGCCCGCCGTGGCGGTCGCTGGTGGTTCGACGACGTGCTGCTGCGTCGCCGGCTGCGTCTCCGTCGCGAACGGGCGGCGGCCGCGCTGGCCGGCGGCACCGCCGTGGATCCCCGGCTGGCCGCGCTCGCGCCCGAGCTGGACGTCATCGAGTTGACCGACCGGGGCACCCGGCTCGGCATCGGGCAGGACGACCAGGGCTGGTTCGCCGCGGTCGCGCTGCAACCTGTCACCGGCGCCGCGGTCGGCTCGGTGGAGGCGTCGACAGTCGATCACGCGTTGCGGGTGCTCGCCGACTTCACGGCCCCGGTGTCCAGGACCCAGGTGGTCGCGCACACCCTGGTCTGGTACCCGGCCCCCGGTGCGCCGCCGGCGGCGCACCGGACCGTCTGGGTGGCGCTGCGGCTCACGGTCGCGGACGCCCGGGTCGAGACGGTGAGCCGGGGCGGTGGGCTGCCCGGCGTCCATCGGACGTTGGCCGCCGGGATCGGCCGATTGGGCAAGGCGCTGACGGCGGCCGGGTTGGCCCACCGCCCGCTGGGTCGCGACGAGCTGCGCGCCGCGGTCGTGTCGGCAGCCGGGTTGGACCTGGTGCCGGAGCCGCCGACGGAGAACTGGCGTGGGCTGCGCGGCGGCGGCTGGACGCACCGCTGCCTGACCCTGCGGGGTCGGCCGGACGCGCCGCTCGGTCCCTTGGTGGACGCCATCACCGCCACGTCGGCCCCCTCGCACACGGTGGCCGCGGCGGTGTCGCCCGACGGGCGCGTGGCGGCGCCTCTGCTCCGGGTCGCGGCCATGGACAACCACGTCGAGGCGCTGGTCAAGGTCGTCCGGGATGTCGCACACCGCGCCGGCACGCCGGCCCGGCCGTTGGACGGGCAGCACGCCCCGGGCGTCTACGCCAGCGCGCCTGTCGCGTCGACGCTGGGCGGCGTCGGAGGCCGGCAGCCCCGCTGACGTCGCGGTGGCCCCGACGGTCAGGGCCGCAGGTTGACGATCCAGTCGTACAGGCCGCAGACCCAGAAGGCGAGCGGCACCAGCGCGATGATCAGCATGATCTCGACGATGTCGAGCAGGCGGCCCCACACCGGCGAGATGCGCTTGCCGGCGACGGTCAGGCCGTAGATCAGGCTGACCATGGCCGCCAGCAGCAGGCCGCCGAGGATCAGACCGAGCCGGACCGGGAGCGATCCACCGGCGAAGGTGGCGGCGGCGGCCAGGCCCAGACCGACGGTGCCGGTGAGCAGCACCGGAACGCGCTGGGCCCGACCCAGGAGCGGCCGCGCCCGCAGCATCGACAGCAGGGCCAGCACCAGGCACAGCAGTACCGCCGCCAGGCTGCCGTCCAGGGCCAGCACGAGCTGCGCGCCGAGCACCAGCACCGACACCGTCCACAGCAGACCGGTCAGGAACTGGTCCGCCCGGTCGCTCCGCTCGAGCACCTGCCGCCCGTCCACCGACTCGCTGTCGGTCTTCAGGTCGTCCGGGCCGGTCGGGATCGACGGCACCGGCAGTCGGGCCAGCCGGTAGGCCACCATCGGCAGCGCCGGCACCACGCCGAACGCGACAGCCGCCACCACCGCGGCCCCGGCCGCGGCGTCGATGCCGAGGACCAGGCAGAGCAGCGCGCCCAGACCCATCCCCGCGCCCACCCCGATCGCGGCGAAGAAGAGCGGGTACCGGTCACCGACGGCCAACACCGCCACGGCCCCGGCGACGACCACGGCGGTGGCCGCGAGAAGAACGTGCGGACTGGCCAGCTCGGTCAGCTTTCGGTCACCGGCGAGCAGCAGCAGGCCGCCGGTGCCCGCGTACACCAGCCCGACCATCGCCAGCACCGAGCCCGTCCGGGTGTCACCCGCCGCCCGGGAGAGCACCGCCGCGCCGACCAGCAGCGCCACCGCGACCAGCGCGGCCGACAGAGCGCCGGGCAGGTGGGGAGGGCCGGTGAACAGCGCCGCCACGGCGCCGGCGCCGAACGCCGCCGCGGCGAACAGCACCGCGAACGAACGGGTCGCACCGACCTGCCAGGAACCCGGTCGCTGGGTGGTCGCGGTCGCGACCGCGTCCACCACGTCGTCGAAGACGATCTCCGGAGCGGTCGCGGACCGGGGATTGAAGTACAACACCTCGCCGTCGCGGACACCGAGCTGCGCGGCCGTACGACCGCCGTCCAGAGGTGCGCCACCCAGCCGGGACAGCGCCCAGCCGCCGTGCCGCACCCCGTCGTCGGCCAGGTCCTCCCCGGCGTAGCGCAGCAGGGTGGGCAGAAGGTCCGCCATCGGTACGTCCGAGGGCAGGGCCAGATCCATCCGGGTACGAGGAGCCACAATGGTGATCCGGCTCAGGCCACCGGTCGCCGTCTTCGTCGCCACAGTGGCCTCCTGGGTGTCCATCTACGATCATCGGGCCCGCAGTGCCGCGGTGCGGGTGCACCGCGCCCACGGGAGATTACCTACGATGGCGGGCACGTACAGTGCCCACCCGCGGGCTTCGAGTCGCGTCGGCACGACAGCAGGGCCGCTTCTGGGGAGGAGACAGCCGTGAGCACGGTGGTGTTCCGCCGACTCCCGCGCCAGCCGGGGCCGGCCTTGCCGCGCGGCGAGGTGGTGCTGGAGTCCCCGCCCGAGCTACCCGAGCCGACGCCCCGCGGGATGGGGCAACTGCTCATGATCCTGCCGATGGTCTGCGGCGTCGGCGCGATGGCGTTCCTCTACGCCGGCCGGGGCGGCGGCATGATGACGTACGTCGCCGGTGGGCTGTTCGGGGTGTCGATGCTCGGCATGGCCATCGGTTCGCTCAGCAACGGCGGCAACGACAAGGCCGAGCTGAACGCCGACCGCCGCGACTACATGCGCTACCTGGCGCAGATGCGCAAGCGCACCCGGCGGGCGGCGGCCCAGCAGCGGGACGCGATGAACTGGCGGCACCCCGAGCCCGACGCGCTGTGGTCGATCGCCGCGTCCCGCCGGCTGTGGGAGCGGCGGATCACCGAACCCGACTTCGGTGAGACCCGGATCGCGCTCGGCCCGCAGCGGCTGGCCGTGGAGATCGTTCCCCCGGAGACCAAGCCGGTGGAGGACCTGGAGCCGATGAGCGCCATCGCGCTGCGTCGGTTCGTGCGTGCACACACCACCGTGCCCGACCTGCCGACCGCGCTGTCGGTGCGCGCCTTCAGCCGGGTGGTGCTGCGCGGCGACCGGGAGCCGGTGCTCGACCTGACCCGGGCGGCCCTGGGCCAGCTGACGACCTTCCACGCCCCGGACGACCTGGTCGTCGCCGTTGTCGCCGCGCCCGACCGGCAGTCGACCTGGAACTGGGTGAAGTGGCTACCCCACGCCCACCACGCCGGTCGGACGGATGCCGCAGGCGCGCGCCGGCTGGTCTTCGCCAGCCTGGCCGAGGCCGAGGAGTCTCTCGCCGCCGACCTGGCCGGGCGACCCCGGTTCGCCCCCGAGGCCAAGGCGCTGACCACCGCGCCACACCTGGTCGTGGTGGTCGACGGGGGCGAGATCTCCCCGACCTGTCAGCTGGTGGGCCAGGGCCTGCTCGGCGTCACCCTGATCGACCTCTCCGGGACGGTGCCGCGCGACGCCGGCCGGTGGCTGCTCTGCCTGGACGTGGGCGACGGCAGCACCCTCGACCTGATCCGGGGCAGCTCGTCGTCGCGGCTCGGGCGGCCCGACCGGCTCACCGCCGAGGCCGCCGAGGGCCTGGCCCGGCAGATCGCGCCGTACCGCCTGTCGCAGCAGCAGGCCAGCAACGAGGAGCCGCTGGCCCGCAGCACGGAGCTGCCCGACCTGCTCGGCGTCGGCGATGCCGCCGCCGTGGACGTGCACCAGACCTGGCGGCCGCGCGGTCACCGGGACCGGCTGCGCATCCCGCTCGGCGTCGGCCCGGACGGCAACGTCGTCGAACTGGACTTCAAGGAGTCGGCGCACGAGGGAATGGGCCCGCACGGTCTGGTCATCGGCGCGACCGGCTCCGGCAAGAGCGAACTGCTCCGTACGGTGGTGGCCGCGCTGGCGGTGACCCACTCGTCGGAGGAGCTGAACTTCGTCCTGGTGGACTTCAAGGGCGGGGCGACGTTCGCCTCGCTGGACGCGCTGCCGCACACCAGCGCGGTGATCACGAACCTGGCTGACGAGCTGCCGTTGGTCGACCGTATGCGTGACGCGCTGGCCGGTGAGATGGTGCGCCGGCAGGAGCTGCTGCGCGCGGCGGGCAACTACGTGTCCCGTTTCGAGTACGAGAAGGCCCGGGCGGCCGGTGAGCCGTTGGCGCCGATGCCGAGCCTGTTGATCATCTGTGACGAGTTCAGCGAGTTGCTGGCCGCGAAGCCGGACTTCATCGACCTTTTCGTGATGATCGGCCGGCTGGGCCGGTCCCTCGGTGTCCACCTGCTGCTGGCCTCGCAGCGCCTCGAGGAGGGCAAGCTGCGCGGCCTGGACACCCACCTGTCGTACCGGATCGGTCTGCGGACCTTCTCGGCAGTGGAGAGCCGGATCGTGCTCGGCGTGCCGGACGCGTACGAGCTGCCGAACGCTCCCGGGCACGGCTACCTGAAGACGGACACCAGCACGATGCTGCGCTTCCGGGCCGCGTACGTCTCGGGGCCGTACCGGGCGCCCGGCCAGCAGGTCACCGCGTCACAGGCCCTGGTGCAGCGCCGGATCGTGCCGTACGGCGTCGACTTCATCCCGGCGCAGGCCCCGCAGGTGGCGGTGGACGCCGTGCCGGAGCCGGAGCAGCCGGCCGACGGCAAGGCCGTCGCGATGCTGGACGTCCTGATCGATCAGCTCAAGGGTCGGGGCCGCCCCGCGCACCAGGTGTGGCTGCCGCCGCTGGCGGACCCGCCGGGCCTGGGCGAGCTGCTCGGGCCGCTGGCCGTCGACCCGACCTACGGGCTCTGCACGGCGTCCTGGGCGGGCCGGGGTCGCCTCACGGTGCCGGTCGGCGTCGTGGACCGCCCGTACGAGCAGCGCCGTGACCCGATGATGGTCGAGCTGGCCGGCGCGGGCGGCAACGTGGTCATCGTCGGCAGCTCGCTCAGCGGCAAGAGCACCATGCTGCGGTCGTTGCTGGCCTCGCTGGCGCTCACCCACACGCCGCGCGAGGTGCAGTTCTTCTGTCTGGACTTCGGCGGTGGCGCGCTGCGCAGCCTGGAGCGCCTGCCGCACATGGCCGGAGTGGCCGGCCGGCGCGACGTCGAGGCGGTGCGCCGCACGGTGGCCGAGGTCGTCGCCGTACTGGACGAGCGGGAGACGCGTTTCGCCCAGTACGGCATCGATTCGGTGGCGAGCTACCGCCGTCGCCGGGCCGCCGGTGAGTTCGCCGACGACCCGTTCGGCGACGTGTTCCTGGTGGTCGACGGCTGGAACACGCTGCGCCAGGACTACGAGGAGCTGGAGCAGACGATCACGACGCTCGCCAACCGGGGTCTCGGCTTCGGGGTGCACGTGGTGCTCACGGCGGTGCGCTGGGCGGAAATCCGGATCAACATGCGCGATCTGCTCGGCACCAAGCTGGAGTTGCGCCTGGGCGACGCGGCGGAGTCCGAGATCGACAGGCGCTCGGCGATGAACGTGCCGGAGAAGTCACCCGGTCGCGGCCTGACCCGGGACAAGCTGCACTTCCTGACCGCCATCTCGCGGATCGACGGTCGGCGCGACATCGAGGATCTGAGCGAGGCGTCGGTGGCGCTGGCCGGGCACGTGGCGGCGAACTGGCCGGGGCGTCCGGCGCCGAAGGTGCGGCTGCTGCCGCGCCGGCTGCCGGTGTCCGAGCTGGCCCGCATCATCGACCGGTCGGCGCCCGGTCTGCCGATCGGCGTCAACGAGTCGGCGCTCGCGCCGGTCTACCTGGACCTGGCCAACGAGCCGCACCTGACGGTGTTCGGCGACGCCGAGTGCGGCAAGACCAACCTGCTGCGGCTGATCGCCCGGGGCATCACCGAGCGGTACACGCCGGCCCAGGCGCGGCTGGTGATCGCCGACTACCGGCGGGGGCTGCTGGGCGCGGTGGAGGGCGATCACCTGCTCGACTACGCGCCGTCCAACCAGGCGTTCGCGCAGGGGCTCGGCTCGATCCGCAGCGCGCTGTCCAACCGGTTGCCCGGTCCGGACGTGACCACCGCCCAACTGCGGGACCGCAGCTGGTGGAAGGGCCCGGACCTGTACATCCTGGTGGACGACTACGACCTGGTGGCGTCCGGTGGCAGCAACCCGCTGAGTGCCCTGCACGAGCTGCTGCCGCAGGCCCGGGACATCGGTCTGCACCTGATCGTCACGCGTCGGGTCGGCGGGGTGTCCCGGGCGCTCTACGAGCCGGTGCTGCAACGGCTACGCGAACTGGACTCCCCCGGCCTGCTGATGTCCGGCAACCGGGAGGAGGGCGCGGTCTTCGGCACGCTGCGTCCGAGCCCGCAGCCACCCGGTCGGGGCACGCTCGTCCGTCGGCGCGACGGTCAGCAGTTGATCCAGACCGCCTGGTCCGAGCCGGCCTGACCGAGCGTTCGGGGCCGGCTCGTGGGGTGGGACCGTCCGGTGTCGACGGTGGCGACGCCGCGATCCCGGACCCGTTCGGGTCGGAATCCCGTCCGAACGGGTGGCACAAACGACGCGATTCACCGCCATCCATCGATCGTGGCCGGTCAGGGCTGCGATGGCTGGACAGATTCCGCTACGGTCTCAGGTGGAGTGTCCGTCGGTGGGGTGTTGCTGCCTTGCCGCGGGGGAGGGGCGCGGCAAAGCCGCCGCCACACAACATGACGGAAGGGTGTGAAGCATGGCGTTCGAGGTCGAAGCTGCGACTCTCCATACCGCCGCGAGTGACGTGCGGTCCACGCGTAGCGAGGTCGACGGCGAGCTGAAGAAGCTGTGGAACGTAGTCGACGACCTGGCCATGGCGTGGAAGGGTCAGGCATCCACGGGCTTCCAGTCGCTGATGCAGCGCTGGAGCGAAGACACCGGCAACCTGCTGACCGCGATGGACAGCATCGCGGACCTGCTCGACAAGTCGGGTACGACGCACCAGGTCAACGACGAAGAGCAGCAGCAGATGCTGGACAAGTTCCACTCTGCTCTCAACCCGTGATCCGTAGCCAGCAGAGGAGGAAGTCGTGACGATCAAGGTTGACTACGCGGTCCTCGAGAGCAGCAACCAGCAGATGCAGGCGATCTCGAAGACCATCGACGAGAAGCTGGACACGCTGCGGTCGATGCTGTCCAAGCTCGAGTGGGAGGGCGAGGACCGCACCGCCTACGAGCAGCACCAGGCGAAGTGGGACTCGTCAGTTCGGGACATCAACAAGATCCTGAACGAGATCGGTGGTGCCGTCGGCATCGCCCGCGAGAACTACGTCTCCACCGAGATGAGCAACTCCAAGGTGTGGGGCTGAGACAATCACCGATGCGGCTCCGGTCCGGCTCGACCGGGCCGGAGCCGCATTGTGTTGGCGTCGGCACAGGTGCTGGGAGAGCGATGCGTACGGGGAAGCCTTTCCGATCGACACGGGCCGCGGCCGCGGCCGCGCTGGCGTTGTGCGCCGCGCTGACCCCCGCGGTGACTGTCGCGCCGCCGCCGGCTCAGGCCGCTGACACCGTCCGTGGCCTCCAGTGGTACCTGGACTACCTCAAGGTCCCCGCCGCCCACAAGATCACCAAGGGCGCGGGTGTCGTGGTCGCCGTCATCGACAGCGGTGTGGATGCCAACCATCCCGACCTGCGCGGCCAGGTGCTGGCGGGGCACGGCACCAGCGCCGCGGCCGCCGTGGACGGCAGGCGTGACGACGACAAGGTGAAGGGGCACGGCACCTGGATGGCCGGCATCATCGCCGGGCGCGGCGGTGGCGCGATGCACGAGCTGGGCATCGCGCCGGGCGCGAAGATCCTTCCGGTCTCGATGGGTGCCACGTTCAACGACCAGGATGTGCTCCTGGGTGTCCGGTGGGCGGCGGACAACGGGGCCGACGTCATCAACCTGTCCGTCGGCGGTGGCATCAGGACGGCTCCCCCAGATCTGGTGGACGCCATCAACTATGCCTTGAGCAAGAACGTCGTGGTGGTGGCCTCCGCCGGCAACATTGAACAGGGTGATCGACAGGTCACCTCGCCCGCCAACATCCCCGGCGTCATCGCCGTTTCCGGGTTCGACAAGCGGGGTCGCTTCTTCGCCGGCTCGGTGCAGGGCCCCGAGACGGTGATCGCCGGCCCGATGGAGAACATCATCGGTCCGGCGCCCAAAGGACTGTCACCGAACGGCTACTCGGTGAGCAGCGGGACCAGTATGTCTGCCGCGATCATCTCCGGGGTGGTGGCGCTGATCCGTTCCGAGTACCCGAAGCTCGACGCGGTCAACGTCATCAACCGGCTGATCAAGACCGCTCGCGACGCCGGGCCGTCCGGCCGTGACCCACAGTTCGGCTTCGGCACTGTCGACCTGATGGCCGCGCTGACCCGGTCCGTGCCCCCCGTGACGGCGAACCCGCTGACGGAGGGCGCGGCTGCTAGCCCGACCCGCCCCGGCGGTGCCGCCGCGCGGCCCGGCGACGACGACGGTCCCGCCGTTGAATTCGGAGTGACGAACAAGACCGGCGCGATCGTCCAGGTGGTGCTCTGTCTGGGCGTGCCGATCGTCGCGCTGATGGTCCTGCTGGTGGTGCTGCGACGCCGCAAGCGGCGCCCACCGCCACCCGGCGGCCCGTATCCCGGCGCGCCGCCACCCGGCTGGCCCGCCACCCAGCCGACACCGGCCGGGTACGGCCCGCCGCCGGGCCAGGCTGCGCCCGGATACCCGCCGCCCGGCTACCCCGCGCAGGGCAATCCGCAGGCGCCTACCGCTCCGCCGCCACCGCCGGGAGCGTCCGGCTGGCCTGGCTCGGCCCAGGTGGCACCGCCGCCCGGCCCGCACCAGCAACAACAGTGAGCGCAGACCACCAGTCAGGGTTTCGGGGAGGGGACCGATGACGGACGACAGGACCGGCCAGCCGGCACGGTACGAGAACGACGACCTCTACATCCCGGTGCCGGTGGGCGGGTTCCCGACGTCGGGTCTGGCCATCACCGGCCTGGATATCGACAACGTCAACCACGCCGAGACGCCGAAGGGTCTGGTCACCGCGCCCGGCGAGGCCGGCGTCAAGACCGAGTGGGACGCGACAAGCCTGGACTCGGCCATCACCTGGCTGGAGACCCACGCCGCGTACCTGAACAAGCTCTCCTACGACATGGTCGACATCCAGGACCTGATGGGTGGCGCGGCCAGCGGCGTGGCCGGCGGAGCGGGCGGGCAGCCGAGCCCGCTCGGCGGGTTCGACTGGGCGGCCCGGTTGGCCGCCAAGCACCAGGGGCTCTACCAGGGCACCGAGTCCGGTGTCCGGAAGCTCTCGCAGAACCTGTACGACGCGGCGGAGGCGCTGCGCCAGGTCAAGCAGAACTACGAGACGGCGGAGGAGCAGAACAGGATGTCCGCCGCCGACATGCAGCGTGTCTTCGGTGACGTGGCCGGCAACGGCGACGGTCGCTAGGACGGGGGAGGACGGCAGATGGGCCTGAGCTGGGAAGAGATGTGTCAGAAGGTCGTCATCGATGGCCGGCCGGGTGACGTGACAAGCGCCGCCCTCGGCTGGGAACAGCTGATCAAGAATCTCAACAACGTCAAGCAGAGCCTCGACACCAACATCAAGGACCTGGGCACGACCTGGAAGGGCCCCGCGTACGAGGCGTTCAAGGGTCACGTCGCGCAGATCTCCAAGGACACCGGGCAGATCGTGGCGGACGCGGAGAAGGGCACCGGCATCGTCCAGTCGCTCAAGACCGCCGCCGACAAGCTCACCGCGGCCCAGCGCGACTTCCCGATCCCGGCGACCTGCGTCAACGACGTCCTGGAGGCGCGCAACGCCAAGCTGACCCTCGGGGTCGGCTTCTTCGAGGCGAAGGTCTCGCCGGACTTCCTGGGCTGGTTCGACCCGGTGACGGCGATCGCCGACTGGATCAACGACCAGTCCGAGGACGCCGCGAGGGTCTTCCAACAGGTGAGCGGCGACTACCAGGCCATCGCGCCTGGCACCCCGGGGGAAGTCGGCCCCAAGACCACACAGGCCCCGACAAGGCAGACCCCCGACCTGGACACCGGCGGTGGCGGTGGGGGCGGCGGCGGTGGAGTGCCGAAGCTCGGTGGCGGCCCGTCCGCCGGCGACCTGGGCGCCACGCCCTCGATCGGCGCCACCGCCATGCCGGACACCGGCAATCTGCCCAGCGGCTCCGGCGCCCACCCGGATCTCTCCGGCGGTTACGACTCCGGCACGGGCAACTACCCGGGCACCGGTGGCGTCCCGGGCGTCGGCGGCGCGGGCGACGAGTTCAGCAGCGGCCTCGCGGGTGCGGGCGGCGGTTCGCCGGGCCTCGGCTCCGGCCTCGGAGGCGGTGGGCTGGGCTCCGGTGGCCTGGGCTCGTCCGGTGGGCTCGGCAGTGGCGGCGGCGTGGGCAGCGCCGGGGCACTCGCGGGTGGCGGCGCGCTCGGTCGGGCGGTCTCCCCGGGCATGGGCCCGATGATGGGTGGCGGCGCGGCGGGTGCCGGTCGCGGCGGTGGCCGGGGCGCCGGTGGTCGACTCGGCGGCGGCAAGCTGGGCGGCGGCATGGCACCCGGCATGGGGGGTGGCGCCGCCGGTGGCGGCGGTGCCGGTCGGGGCGGTGCCGGGCGTGGCGCGGCGGGCGCCGGTGGCCGGGGTGCGGGTGCTCGGGGCGCCGGTGGTGTGGCCGGGGCGGGCAACGGCGCCGGCTACGGCGAGGAGGACACCGCCCGCAACACCTGGCTGGAGGAGGACGAGGACGTGTGGGGCGCGGACGGCGGTGGCACCTCCGGCATCCTGCGCTGAGCTTTTCGCGCCACGGCGCTGCTGCGGTTGACCGCAGCAGCGCCGTGCCGCGTTCCATCGCCGTGCCGCCCGGGGCGGTGCCCGCTCAGCCGTTGACCGGTTCGTCGGTACGGCGGCCGGGGCGCCAGCCGCGTCGGCGGCCGCGCGCCATGATCGGTCGCGCGATGAGCAGCAGTACGGCGAGCAGCCCACCGATGGCGGCGGCCCAGATCGCGACGGTGCGTTGCCAGCTCAGCGGGTCGGCCCCGGCGGTGGGTGCGGCAAGCCTGGCGACCGGCTGGTTGGTGCGGGTGCCCAGCAGGCTCGACACCGCCCGGTACGGGTTGACCACGCCGTAGCCGACCTCGGCGTTGCGCCCCTGCGGCGGGTTGTCCGCCGTCCGTTCCAACCGGTCGGCGACCTGCTCCGGGGTGAGATCCGGGTAGGCGGCCCGAACCAGCGCGGCCACCCCCGAGACGTACGCGGCGGCGAAGCTGGTGCCGCCGGTCGGCTCGGCGCGGTAGCCGGAGCCACCCGGCGCCGGGCCGATGATGTTCAGTCCCGGAGCGGCGACGTCGACGAAGGTGCCGCTGACCGAGGTGCCGACGTGCCCGCCCTGCTCGTCCACGCCCCCGACGGCGATCACCCCCGGGTACGCGGCCGGGTAGGCCGGCCTGTCCTCCTGGGTCTCCTGTCGGTTGCCCGCCGCGGCGACAAGCACCACCCGCTTGGCGAGGGCGCGTTCGACGGCCTCTGCCAGATCGCTTCGCGGCAGGGTCACCAGGGACAGGTTGATCACGTCGGCGCCGTTGTCGACCGCCCAGTCGATGGCTGCGGCGATCTGCCCCGGCAGCGCCTCGTCGTTGGTGCCCTTGGCATCCGGCAGGACCCGGATCGGCAGGATGCGCGCCGCCGGGGCGACACCGCTGAACGGCACCCCGGTGCCCTCCTTGCCGGCGATGATGCCGGCGACCATCGTGCCGTGACCAGCGAGGTCACACTGCCCCTGTTTGGCCGGCAAGTTGTTGAAGTCGCGCCCCTCGAGCACCTGACCCTTCAGGGCCGGGTGGATGGCCGAGACCCCCGAGTCGATGACCGCAACCGTCACCCCGGCGCCCCGGGAGAGTGGCCACGCCGCGGCCGGATCCACCCGGCGCAGTGCCCACGGCATCTGCACCAGGCCGTCCTCGCCGGCCGGGCCGCAGGTGGGTGCTGCCGCGACCGCCGGGGACGAGGGGACCACCAGGGCAGCGCCGAGTAGAGCCGCCAGGGTTCCACTGAGGACGGCTCGGACGGCACGGCGGGACGGCTCGGTCGCGCTCGGCGGCAGGCATTCGCGCACCCGCAGAGATTACCGCTGCGCCGCGTCGGGCAGCGGCCCGCCGACGCCGTTCCGGCGGGGACGCCGCCGCCCGAAGTCGGCGCCGCTCGGAGCCAGGCGCGACGATGCCGGGCGCGGCGGGGTAACGGGGACGCCGGAAGGGGTCGGCGTGCGCCGATGGCGTTCAGTGTCGGCGCGAGGTCGCGGTCAGGGTTGGGACGTCACGTCGTCGGCGGGTGCGTCGGCGAAGAGCGCGAGCAGCGCACCCACCTGGCGGTCGGCCTCGGCGGGGTGCCGGAACCGGCCGGCGGGGTTCAGGGTGTACTCGTTGCGGCGCCCCACGCGGGTGCGGTGCAGGTAACCGCCGGCCTCCAGGTCGGCGACTATGGCCTGGGCGGCCCGCTCGGTGACGCCCACCTCGGCCGCCACGTCGCGCAGCCGCGCGGTGGGGTCGCGGGCGATGGCCAGCAGCACATGCCCATGGTTGGTCAGGAACGTCCAGTTCCGGCCGCCTCCGGCCGTCGCCGCGCTCGCCATCGTGGCGCCGCCTCTCCGGTTGTCCGCCCCACCCTATGCCGCCGGCGTGTCGGGCCAGATGCCGACGGGCCGGCCCGGTCCCTGCGGCCGGAGATCGGTTCGGGTTCTACGTATGAAATCTAAATCACGCATACCTTGACGCCTCTTGCGGTGCGTGTGACCGTGGAGCCCGGGCCTGCGCCCACCGCCGGCCCGGCTGAAAACCCTGTTGAGCAGGTCAAACGCGTGGAGACGAGGTGCGGGAATGAGCCGTTCCGGTACGCCTGGCGAGCAGCCCGGCCCGCAGCGGGTCGGCGATCGAGCGGCGACGTCGACCGAGCCGGCCCGTGCCTACGCAGAGCTGGCCGCCGGCAATCGCCGCTTCGTCAGTGGAGCGCCGCGCCACCCCAACCAGGACGCCGGGCACCGGGCCGCCGTGGCCGACGGGCAGCACCCGTTCGCGGTGATCGTGGGCTGCTCCGACTCCCGGTTGGCCGCCGAGATCATCTTTGACCGGGGGCTGGGCGACCTCTTCGTGGTCCGTACGGCCGGGCACACCGCCGGCCCGGAGGTGCTGGGCAGCGTGGAGTACGCGGTCACCGTGCTCGGCACCCCGCTGGTGGTGGTGCTCGGCCACGACTCGTGCGGCGCCGTGCAGGCTGCCCGCGAGGCGTCCGCCACCGGCATCGCGCCCCCGGGGCACCTTCCCGCGGTGGTCGACGCCGTACTGCCCAGCCTGCGGCGCGCAACAGCCGAGGGCGTGACCGATATCGACGGCATCGTCGACATCCACATCGCCCAAACCGTCGAAACGCTGCTCGGGCAGTCGCCCGTGCTGGCGGCCGAGGTGGCGCAGGGACGGTTGGCGGTGGTGGGGATGTCGTACCGGCTCGCCGCCGGTGTGGTGCGCCCGGTGACCCCCGTACCGTCGGGTGCCGCGACTGTCGACGCACCCGGCGCCGCGGACGCCCCGGCAGCTACCGCCGCCTGACAGGGCGAGGGCCGCCCCGCGGGGTGCGGGACGGCCCTCGGACTCCTGAGCGGTGGGTCAGAGCAGCGACATGTGCACGTGGTCGGTGTGGTTCGACGGCCCGCTGTACGACTTCCAGCCGGTCGCCGGGAACCAGATCTGCCGGTTCCAGATCACGTAGTAGATGCCGAGGCGGTCGGCGTTGCGGATGAGGAACGCGGCGACGTTGTTGCCGTACATGCGGGTGTCGTTGTTGTGCCACGGGCTGAAGCCGCTCTTCTGCAACGACCAGTCACAGGCGCGGCCCTTCGGGTGCTCGTACGGGCCACCGTTGCGGTGGCAGCCGACGAACCGGTTGAACCCGGCCCGTTTGACCTCCTTGTACGCGTGCAGGGTGCGCGGCGTGACACAGCCGGAGGTGGTGGGGTCCTCCTCGCTGCACGACTGCGGCTTCCAGTCACCGTCGGCGGTGCGACCCGGACCGATCCGGGCGACCGGCGAGGTGGCGTCCACCAGGCCGCCTGTGAAACCCTGCCCGCCGACGAGCGCGAGCGACTTCTCCGCGTCGCGCTTGTCCTTCGCCATGAGGGCGGTCTGCTTCTGCTGCTCGCGGACCTCCGCGTCGAGGGCCAGCTTGGCCTTCTCGGCGCGGGCCTTGACCGCGTTGACCTCGGCGAGCTTCTTCTCGTTGACCATGTTCATCTCGTCGAGCGCCGCGGCCCGTTGGACGAACGAGTCCGGGGCGTCGCTCTCGAGCAGCATCGCGATCGCGCCGACGCGCCCGGTCCGGTACGACTGGGCGGCGATCTGCGCGACCTGCGGCGCCAGCGCGGCCAGGTCGGCCTTGGCCCGCTCGACCTCCAGCGAACGCTCGAGCTGCCGCTTCTTGGACTGGTCCAGCTTGGACTTGGCCGCCACGTAGTCCCGGTTGGTCTGCTCGATCACGTCGTCGAGCAGCTTGGGCTCGTCGTCCTGCTCGTGCCCGGACGGTGTGGGGGTCGTCGGGGCGGCGTGGGCCGGGAGGGGCCCGGCGAACACGGTCAGCGCGGCGAGCACGGCCACCACGGGTGTCAACCAGCGGCGTAGGGGTGCCGTCACAATGTTCCCTTCCGTCGACCGCCGACCGGGTTAGCTGACGGGTTCGGGGCGGAAGTGGCCCCTACCGCTGGCGCGGATTCACCCCACGTGCCTGGGTCCCCGGCTCGCCGGTTGGCGATTGGGCGGTGGCACCGCAGGCGCCGCTGCGCGCCTTCATCGGTGACCGGCAGCGAGGTTACCCGAGACTCCACCGCCTGAGCTACGTCCCGATACCCACTAAAAGTGTCATTTCGCCATGGCGTTGAGTGACCAGTGACGCGGTTCTCAGGGCGGATGCCCGATCCGGTCACGCTGAGGAGTGTCACCATGCCGTATCCGTGCTCCTGTTCGGCTCTGGCCACCGGGCGGTGGCGGCGGATGGGGGTGGACGCCGCTCCGGATCGGGCCCGTCGGGCCGAGCCGCTGGCGGGGAGCTGGGGCCGGCCGGTGCCTCCGTCCGGTCCGCACGGGGGCGCGGCGTCAGGGCGTCGGCGTCCGCGCCCCGCACCGGCGTCGACCCGGCCGCGGTCACCACCGCGGCCAGCCCGGTGGTGAGGGGTACGGCGGCGCGACATGCCCGGGCCGGGCGGGTCGAGCGGAACTGCTGTGGTCGGAACCCAATGCGAGACTCCCAACGATCCGGTGCGGGGTACGTGCCGACGGGCCGGGCGGTTCACCTCCGCCGGACGAACACGGTGACGAGCGCATCGGATGGCTGGCTGACGAACGGGCGGTCACGCACAGTGACCGACGGGCCCGGCTGGTACGTGCCGGCGCCGCTGCCTGGCGGTGCCGGCGCCCGGCTGTGTGGCGGGGACCGGTGGGCCATCGTGGGAAATGGTAGTCACGGCGGGAGCCCGGCCGGTCCGCCGGCTCAGCCGCGCTTCATGAGTCGGCCTACGGCCGCCATCATCTCGGTGGCCATCTCGTCGGCCCGGCCCTCGGCCGCTCCCTCGTGCATGCAGTGCCGGGCGTGCCCGTCGAGCAGGCCCAGGGCCACCTTGTCGAGCGCGGCCTGGATCGCGGAGATCTGGGTGAGCACGTCGATGCAGTAGCGGTCGTCGTCGACCATCTTCTCGATGCCTCGGACCTGGCCCTCCACGCGGCGGAGCCGCGCGAGCAGCTGGTCCTTGCTGGCGGTGTACCCGCGGATCGGGGTGGGAGCGCTCATGACGACGAGAATAGCGTACCCCTGGGGGGTATGGTAACGTCGCTTCCTGCTGGATACCCCCACCGGGTACCGGTACGTGAACGGACACCGGTCTGACTCGGCCTTACCCCTGGGGGGTATAGGCTGGCAGACGATGAAGGGAGAGATTCGATGGTCGACACGACGTACCAGGTGCGGGGCATGACCTGCGGGCACTGCGTCAGCGCCGTCAGCGCCGAGGTGGGCGCCATTGCCGGCGTGCGCGACGTGCAGGTGGATCTCGCCACCGGCCGGGTCACCGTCACCAGTGAGCAGCCCGTGGCCACCGAGTCCGTCCGGGCCGCTGTCGACGAGGCCGGTTACGACCTCGTCGAGGCGTGAGCGGGAGGCCCGAGGTGAACACGGTGACCAGGCTGGGCGGGTTCGCCCTCGGTCTCGCGGCGGTCTTCGGCGCGGCGTACGGGATCGGCCGGGTGGTCGACCCGGCCGCCCCGGCCGCCCAGAGCGGGCACGACGGCGGCGCCGTCCACACCTCGGGCCCCACCACGCACGACGAGGTGACCGATCGGGTTCCCGGTGGCTTGCTCGTCTCCGACCGCGGTTACACACTCGTTCCGGTGGCCGCCCCGGCAGGCGAGTTCGCCTTCCGCGTCGGTGGGCCGGACGGCCGTCCGGTGACCAGGTACGACGTGGCGCACGACAGGCGGATGCACCTGATCGTCGCCCGCCGGGACCTGTCCGGTTTCCGCCACGTGCACCCCGACCTGGCTCCCGACGGCACCTGGCGGGTCGACACCCCGCTGGCCGGTCCCGGGCAGTGGCGGGCGTTCGCCGACTTCACCCCGACCGGGGGCGAGCCCCTGATCCTCGGGGTGGACGTGACGGTCCCCGGTGAGTTGACCGAACGGCCGCTGCCCGCCCCGGCGAGCAGCACCACCGTCGACGGGTACACGGTCACCCTGGCCGGCACGCCGCAGCCCGGCCGCACGTCGCCTCTCACCCTTACCGTCAGCCGGGACGGGCGGCCGGTCACCGACCTGGAGCCCTACCTGGGGGCGTACGGGCACCTGGTGGCGTTGCGCCGGGGCGATCTGGCGTACCTGCACGTCCACCCGGACGGAACGCCCGGCGACGGGCGTACCCGACCCGGTCCGCAGGTCACCTTCCTCGCCGAGGTGCCGTCGGCCGGAAGCTACCGGCTCTACCTCGACTTCCGGCACGGCGGGCGGGTGCACACCGCCGAGTTCACAGTCGTTGCCGACGCCGCCGCGACCGGCGGCCCCACCCCGGGTGGACCGTCCTCGACCGGCGGCGCCGAGCACGGCACCCCCGGCCACGGGCACAACTGACGGGACCAGACGATGACCACCACCAGCAGACCCCTGCCCGAGGCGCCGAACCGGATCGAGCTGGCCATCGGGGGAATGACGTGCGCCGCCTGCGCCGCCCGGATCGAGAAGAAGCTGAACCGGATGGACGGGGTGAGCGCCACAGTCAACTACGCCACCGAGAAGGCCACGGTCCGGTACGCCGACGGTGTCACCCCGGACGACCTGATCGACACGGTGCAGAAGACGGGCTACACGGCGGCCCTGCCGGCCCCGCCGACGACCGAGCAGCCGGCCGACCCGCTGCGGGGTCCGCGTACCCGGCTGTGGGTGTCGGTGGCGCTCAGCGTGCCGGTGGTCGTGCTGGCCATGGTGCCGCCCTGGCAGTTCGACTACTGGCAGTGGCTGTCGCTGACCCTCGCGGCTCCGGTGGTGGTCTGGGGCGGGCTGCCGTTCCACCGGGCCGCCTGGACCAACCTGCGGCACGGCGCCGCGACCATGGACACGCTGGTCTCGCTGGGCACCCTGGCCGCGTTCGGCTGGTCGCTCTGGGCGCTCTTCCTGGGCGACGCGGGGATGCCCGGGATGACGCACCCGTTCCGCTTCGACATCACGCGCACCGACGGCGCCGGCACCATCTACCTGGAAGCGGCCGCCGGGGTGACGGTGTTCATCCTGGCCGGCCGCTACTTCGAGGCCCGGTCCAAGCGGACCGCCGGGGCGGCCCTGCGCGCCCTTCTCGAACTGGGCGCCCGGGACGTGGCGGTGCTGCGCGACGGGGTGGAGACGCGGATCCCGGTGGACCGGCTCGCCGTCGGTGACCGGTTCGTGGTCCGCCCCGGCGAGAAGATCGCCACCGACGGGGTCGTCGACGAGGGCACATCAGCCGTCGACGCCAGCATGCTGACCGGTGAGTCGGTGCCGGTCGAGGTCGGGCCGGGCGACGGCGTGGTCGGTGCCACGATCAACGCGGGGGGCCGATTGGTCGTCACCGCCACCCGGGTCGGCGGCGACACGCAACTCGCCCGGATGGCCGACCTCGTCGAGCAGGCGCAGAGCGGCAAGGCCGCCGTGCAGCGGCTGGCCGACCGGATCTCCGGTGTCTTCGTGCCTATCGTCATCACCCTGGCGGTGGGCACCCTCGGCTGGTGGCTCGGCACCGGCGCCGGTCCGACCGCCGCGTTCACCGCCGCCGTGGCCGTGCTGATCATCGCCTGCCCGTGTGCCCTCGGGCTGGCCACGCCTACCGCGCTGTTGGTCGGCACGGGCCGCGGCGCCCAGCTCGGCGTGCTGATCAAGGGGCCGGAGGCGCTGGAGTCGACCCGCCGCGTCGACACCGTCGTACTGGACAAGACCGGCACCGTGACGACTGGCCGGATGACGTTGGTGGACGTCGTGCCGGCGAGCGGTGAGGTCCGCGCCGAGTTGCTTCGGCTCGCCGGGGCCGTGGAGGCCGCCTCCGAGCACCCGATCGCCCGGGCCGTCGCCACGGGTGCCGCCGAGGTCGGAGCGCTGCCCCCGGTGACGGGCTTCGCCAACCTCGAAGGGTCGGGCGTCACCGGCACCGTCGACGGGCGGGCCGTACTGGTCGGCCGGCCCCGGCTGCTGCGCGAGCGCGGTGTCGACGTACCGCCGGAGGTTGACCGGGCCGTGCGGGACGCCGAGGCCGCTGGGCGTACGGCGATCGTCGCCGGCTGGGACGGACTGGCGCGGGGTGTGCTCGCGGTCGCCGACGTGGTCCGGCCCACCAGCCGGACAGCCGTGGCTCGGCTGCGTGCGCTGGGGCTCACCCCGGTCCTGCTGACCGGGGACAATCCCACCGTGGCCCGGGCGGTCGCCGCCGAGGTGGGCATCGACGAGGTGATCGCCGAGGTGCTGCCCGCCGGGAAGGTCGACGTGATCAAGCGGCTCCAGGCCGAGGGGCGGTCGGTGGCGATGGTGGGGGACGGGGTGAACGACGCGCCGGCGCTTGCCCAGGCCGACCTGGGGTTGGCCATGGGCACCGGCACCGACGTGGCGATCGAGGCGTCCGACCTCACCCTCGTCCGGGGCGACCTGGATGCGGCGGTGGACGCCATCCGGCTGTCCCGGCGCACGCTCGGGATCATCCGGGGCAACCTGTTCTGGGCCTTCGGTTACAACGTGGCAGCCCTGCCGCTGGCCGCCGCCGGGCTGCTCAACCCGATGATCGCCGGCGCCACGATGGCGCTGTCCTCGGTCTTCGTGGTGGCCAACAGCCTGCGGCTGCGCCGGTTCCGCTCGGCAGCCGATCGCGGATTGTGACGACGGCGATGGTTGGGCCGGTGGCGGTGGGGGTACCTCTGCTGTCGTAGCGACGCTTGCAATGGAGGTTGGCAATGGGATTCGACGACAAGATCAACAACGCCACCGAGGACGCGACCGGCAAGCTGAAGGAAGGCGCCGGTCGGGCCACCGACAACGAGCAGCTCGAGGCCGAGGGTCGCGCTGACCAGTCCACGGCCAAGCTCAAGCAGGCCGGCGAGAAGATCAAGGACGCCTTCAAGAGCTGACGTACGACGTAGCAGAACGCCGGGCCGGTGAGTTTCACCGGCCCGGCGTTGCTGTCTGTCCGGGGCCGCCAACCCTGAGATCCCCCTGATTCCGCTTCCGAGCGCACCGCCACGTGCCGTTACCTGCTAACTTCTGTTGGCATGTGCAAGGGCTGGTTATGAGTGCCGCCTCACCGCCGACCGGCGACGACCTGGTCCGGATGCTGGCCACCCTGGCCAACCCGCACCGGCTGCGGGTCGTCGCCGCGCTGGCCCGTGAGCGTGCCTATGTCAGCGGGCTGGCCCGGCAACTGGGCATCAGCCGGGCGCTGTTGCAGGTCCACCTACGGAAGCTGGCGGCGGCCGGGCTGGTCACCGCTCGCCTGGAGTTGTCGGAGGACGGGAAGGCCATGAACTACTACGAGGTGGAGCCGTTCGTGCTCACACTCACCCCCGAGGTCATCGCGGCGGCGGTCCAGACGCTCACCGTGCCCGACTCGGCCGAGCAGTCCGGAGCGGACCGATGAGCGACCACGACTGGACCGAGGTGGTCGGCGCGATCGGCATCTTCGGTTTTCTGATCAGCGTGGTCACGGTAAGCGTCGTGCAGTTCGCCAAGACCCGGCGGGCCCGGTACGAGGCGGCCCGCGCGGACGACTACCGCCGGCTCGCCGAGAGGGCCGTCCAGTCCCAGGCGGAGAACGCCCGCCTGCTCGCGGCAATGGACGGCCGGCTGGGCGGGATGGAGACCCGGATGACGACCCTCGAACACGTCCTGCGCGAGGTCGACTGACCGCGCCGCAGACGGAGGCCCCGGGCCGTCGAGCGGCCACTCGACGGCCCGGGAGGGAAGCAGCATCACCTCGCCCAGTGGGCGAGTCTCACCGGTAACGCTCCTTCGAGGAGAGGACAGCACCTCATGCTGCGCGTACGCAAATCCGCAGTCGGCTGGGCGGTCGCCCTGGCCCTCACGGCCGCCGGCCTGACCCCGGCGAGCCCGGCCGCCGCCCGACCACAGCCCGCCCCGACGATCGACTGGCGGCCCTGCGCCGCCGACGCCAGCGCCGAGTGCGGCACCCTGTCGCTGCCGGTGGACTGGAACCGACCTCGGGGCGAACGCTTCGACCTGGCGCTGGCCCGCCGCGTCGCCGATCCGGCCACCCGGGAGGGTGCGCTGGTGTTCGGTCCCGGCGGGCCAGGCGACAGCGGGGTCGACCGGGTGGTGAACGGCAGCTCCCGGTTCAGCGCCAACCTGCGGGCCCGGTTCGACATCGTCAGCTTCGACCCGCGCGGCACCGGCGGCAGCAACCCGGTGGTCTGCTCCCGGGACCTGCTCGCCCGGCAACCGCAGTTGATCGCCGACCAGGCCCAGTTCGACGCGACGCTGGCCGGCAATGTGCTGTTGCGGGCCGACTGCCGGGCGCGTACCGGCCCGCTCTACGACCATGTGGACACCACAAGCGCCGCCCGTGACCTCGACGCGATCCGGGCCGCGCTCGGCGAGCGGCAGTTGACCTTCCACGGCAGCTCGTACGGCACCCTGCTCGGTGAGCGGTACGCCGAGCTGTTCCCGCAGAAGGTCCGGGCCATGGTGCTGGAGGCCGCCATGGACCACAGCCTCGGCACCCGGGCGTTCCTCGACACCCAGGCCGTCACCTCGGAGGACGCGTTCGACGAGTTCGTCGCCTGGTGTGACAGATCCACGGCGTGCGTCCTGCACGGTCAGGATTTCCGGGCGCTCTGGGAGCGGCTGCGTGCACGGGCCGAGCGCGGCGATCTGGCCGACCCGAAACGGCCCGGTGTCGTGCTGACCCCGTTCGAGCTGACCCGGCTCACCCACAAGGAGTTCTACGACACCTGGCGGTGGCCGGGACTCGCCGAGTGGCTGGGCAGCATGGACGCCCCCAGCGCCGTGCGGGCCGTCGTCCCGGCGACGGGCGACGCCGTGGCGCCGTACCCCTTCGCGGTCTTCTGCCAGGACTGGAGCCTGCCCGTCCGCGACTACCGCGAGTACGCCGGACACCTGCGCCGGATGGCCCGGCTCGCGCCGGACCTGCGATACCCGACGGCGGTGTTCGCTCTCGCGACCTGCCTGGGCACGCCGACGCCGGTTGCCAACCCGCAGCACCGCCTGCGCGTGCGCACCGACGTGCCGCTGCTGATCGCCGCCACCGTGCACGACCCGGCGAGCGGGTACAACTGGGCGACAAACGTGGCGCGGCAGTTGGGCCGGCACGGCGTGCTGCTGACCTACGAAGGTTGGGGGCACGGCAGCTACACCACGAGCCCGTGCGTGGGGCGGGCCGTCGACGCCTACCTGATCGACCGGGTGGTGCCGCCCCGAGGCACCCGCTGCCCGGCCGTCGACACCGACGTGTGACCGAGCCGCCGGTCGTCGGGTGGTCAGATCTGCCCGGCGTCCGGCGGCGGACCTACCGGGGCGCGGCCAACCGGGCGGCCCGCGCCTGGAGATAGCGCTGCTCCGGCAGGCTCGTGGTGCCGCGTGCCGCCGCCAGGTACGCCTCCCGCGCGGCACCGGGCTCCCCGGCCAGCTCCAGCAGGTGCGCCCGGACCGCCGCGAGCCGGTGGTGCCCGGCCGTGCGGCCGTCGGAGTCCAGGGCGGTGAGCAGGGCGAGCCCGGCCCGTGGCCCGTCCACCATGGCCACCGCGACCGCCTGGTTGAGCGTGACCATCGGATTCGGGGCGATCCGCGCCAGCAGCCGGTAGAGCGCCACGATCTGCGGCCAGTCCGTCGCCGCCGCCGTCGGCGCCTCGGCGTGCACCGCCGCGATCGCCGCCTGGAGCTGGTACGGGCCGGGCGGCGACCAGGTCAGCGCCTCGGTGACCAGGGCGACTCCCTCCGCGATGGCCTCGGCGTCCCACCGGGTGCGGTCCTGCTCGGTCAGCGGCACCAGCTCGCCGTCCTCGCCGACCCGGGCCGCCCGGTGCGCGTCGGTCAGCAGCATCAGCGCCAGCAGCCCGGTCACCTCACCGTCGTCGGGCAGCAGCCCGTGCAGGACGCGGGCCAGCCGGATCGCCTCGCCGGTCAGCTCGGCCCGTCGCAGGTCCGGCCCGCTGGACGCGGTGTACCCCTCGTTGAAGATCAGGTAGAGCACCCGGAGCACGGTGCGCAGCCGCTCGCCGCGCTCACCCGGCCCGGGCATCGAGAACCGGGCTCCGGCGGCCTCGATCCGCTGCTTGGCCCGCCGGATCCGCTGGCTCATCGTCGCCTCGGGCAGCAGGTGCGCCCGGGCGATCTGGGCGGTGCTGAGCCCGCCGACCGCCCGCAGGGTGAGCGCCACCTGCGCCGAGGGCGCGAGCGCCGGGTGGCAGCAGAGGAAGAGCAGCGTGAGGGTGTCGTCGGCGTCCGCCACCGCAGGCGGGGCGTCGGCCGCCGGGGCGACCTGGGTGTACGCCGGCTCGCGCAGCGCCACCGCCACCTCGCGGTCCCGGCGGGCGCTCTCGCTGCGCCACTCGTCGGTGAGCCGGCGGGTCGCCACGGTGAGCAACCAGGCGCGCGGGTTGTCCGGTACGCCCTGGCCGGGCCACTGCGTCGCGGCCGCGAGCAACGCCTCCTGGACCGCGTCCTCGCACCTGTCGAACTGGCCGTGCCGGCGGACCAGCAGGCCGAGGACCTGCGGCGCGAGCGTGCGCAGCAGGTCCTCGACCGTCCGGTCGTCGGTCACATCTCCGTCCCGGCCTGCTCCATGATCGGCCGGACCTCCATCGCGCCGCCGTAGCGCACGTCCGGCCAGCGGGCGGCGATCTCGGCGGCCCGCTGCGGGCTGTCGCAGTCGACGGTCAGGTAGCCGGCGAACTGCTCCTTGCTCTCCACGAACGGCCCGTCGACGATCTCGGTGTCGCCGCCGACGCGCCGGACCGTCTGCGTCTGCGCCGGGTCGGCCAGCGCCTGGCCGTCGACCAGCTCGCCGGTCTCGGTCAGCTCCTTCATGATGTCGTCGACCTCGCCGAACAGGGCGTTGCGGTCCTCCTCGGTCAGCTCCTCGGTGAAGCCGGGCCGGTTCCAGATCAGCAGCATGTACTTCACGGCGATGCTCCTCGCTCTGCTTGTCGCTCCCCGGTCGGGGCGCGGCTCACCGGAGGGTCGGAGCCGACACCCCGTTCCCTACCGGTACCGAAGAAAATCGCAGAAAATATTTGCCGGCGGTGGTGCCCACGCCGGGCGGATCACTGTCGGCCGGGCACCTGTCGAGGCCGCCTGCCGCCGCCGACGTCCAGCGCGGCCCGGTCGGCCGCCGAGGTGCCTGACGACCAGCCCTCGGCGTCGCGGACGCTCAGCCGGTGCCTGGTGACGCCCGGGAAGAGGGTGCCCAGCCGCTCCTGGACCGCCTCGCCGCGTGCGGCGAGCACCGGCAGCAGCCGCTCGGACCCCGCCGTCTCGACGGCCGCCTGGTCCGCTGCCTCGGTGGCCGCGCGCAGTCGTTCACCGATCCGCAGCGCGAACGCGTTGAGGAAGGACTCGTCCCACACCTTCGTCCGCCGGCCCGACCCAGGGCGGCGCTCGGTGCGCCCGCGCAGCATCGCGGCGGTGGCCTGCACCAGCAGCGAGGTGTAGAGCAGCTCCACCGCCACGAGGTCCGCCGGCCACCCCAGCACCGTGGTGAAGCCGAGATCGTCGGACCAGACCGCCTCGCACCGGTTTGCCGCCGCCACCTCCTGCACCAGCAGCGCCTTCGCACCCGCGTACGGGGTCTCGGTGCCCAGCCGCACCCCGCCCGGCAGGTCGCCGCGCTCCGCCCCGGCGGCCAGCAGCGCCTCGTCGATGCTGTGCCGGGCGATCAACTCCTGCGCCTTGCCGGTCAACGCCTCCGCCTCGGCCGGGAAGGTGGTCGACTCGGCCTTCGCGAGCAGCGCACGGACCCGGTCCAGCATCGGCGACCCGCTGCGGCCCGTACCGGCCACGCGGGGGACGGCCGCACCTGTCGAGCCGGGCGGTGGGCGGAGCACCGCGATCGGCGGCAGGCTCTCCACAAGCGCGAGTACGTCGACCGCCGCGCGCAGCGCGTCGACCCGGTCCAACCCCTCCGCGGCGGCCCAGGCGGCAAGCAGGTCGCGGCCGTCGTCCCGGCCCTCGGCGGTCAGCCCGCGTAGCTGGTCGTCCCACCAGTCGGGGACCGGCCCGGCCTGCTCGCGTCTCTGGGCGGCCAGCGCGTCCCGGACCAGCCGGGCGGCCCTGGCATCGAGCCGCCGCCCGGTGATCCGGTGTACGTCGACGGGCTGCCAGCCGCGCGGCCAGAGCTGCCCGAGAGCACGGACCAGCCGACGCCGCAGGGCCGCGTCCACAGCCGTGGCGGCGTCCGCCGCGCCGGTGCCGACCATCAGCCGGTCCAACTGCCGTTCGGCCCGTCGTACGTCGGTGCCGCGCACCGCCGCGAGCGCGTCGGCGACGAGTTCGTCCGCGTCCGGCACAGGCACCTCCTCGATGGTTGCCCTCTCAGGCTCCATGATCATGCCGGTGGTCGTGCGGAAGTCGCGAAACGGGGACCGTGGCGGTGCCTCACCGGCAGTGGCTTCGGCGGGCATGGATCGTTGAGTCCGGGGTAGTGCGGCAGTGATTCGGGCGAATGCGAGGTGTGTGATGGTCGGTTCCAGCCTGCCCAGTGCACGTACCGTCGACGCCCGTTCCTCCATCCTCGCGGGCGTCCTGATCGGTGTCGCGATCATGGCCGCCGTGGACGAGATCGTCTTCCACCAGTTGCTGGCCTGGCACCACTTCTACGACCGGTCCACGCCGTCGGTGGCGCTGCTCTCGGACGGGCTGCTGCACGCCGCCGAGGTGATCGCCCTGGTCGGCGGGTTCTTCTGGTTCGCCGATGTGCGCCGACGGCTGGCCCTGTCGCCCCGGCTGGCCTGGGGTGGCGTCCTGCTCGGCGCGGGAGGGTTCCAGCTCTTCGACGGGCTGGTCGACCACAAGGTGCTCCGGGTGCACCAGATCCGCTACGGCGTCCACCTGGTGCCGTACGACGTGGTCTGGAACGTGGCCGGCGCGGTCCTGCTGCTGGCCGGCGCGGCGCTCATCTGGTGGACGCGGTCCCGCTGGCCGGGTGACGGCTCCCGGTGACGGCAGTCGCTCCGGGCCCACCGGCGGTGCCACCCGGCGGGCCCCCGGCGGACGGATCGGGCTGGTCGGTGCTGCCGCCCCTGGCACACGGGGGCCACGCGGCTGTCGGGCCGGGTTGGTTGCCGCTGCTCCCGGTCGCGGTGCTGGCCGTCGGCTACCTGCTGGCCGCCGTACGCGACAGGCGCGGCTGGGACCATCGGCGTACCGTCGCCTGGCTGGCCGGGTGCGCGGTGCTGGCGGTCGCGCTCGGGCCCGTGACCGACGTCGCGGGCGATCCGCGCTGGCACATGGCGCAGCACCTGCTGCTCGGCATGCTGGCCCCGCTGGGGCTGGTCCTCGGCGCGCCGGTGACGCTGCTGCTGCACGTCGCGCCAGCACCGACGCGTCGGCGGGTCGGCCGGCTGCTGCGCGCCCGCTGCCTGCACCTGATCGCCCACCCGGTCACCGCCGCGCTGCTGAGCACCGGCGGGTTGGCGCTGGTGCTGCTCACCCCGCTGTACGCGGCGGCGGAACGCCAGCCGGCCCTGCACCACGCCGTGCACCTGCACTACCTGGCAGCGGGCTACCTGTTCGCCTGGTCGCTGGCCGGGCCGGACCCGGCGCCCCGCCGCCCCGGGCTGGCCGTACGGGTCGGCGCGCTGCTCGCGGCGTCGGCGGGCCACGCCGTGCTCGCCAAGCACCTCTACGCGCGGGCCGGCACCCTGCCCCCGGGGCTGACCGACCCGGACGCGGCGGCGTTCCGCTCGGCCGCCCAGCTCATGTACTACGGAGGCGACGTGGCAGAGCTGCTGCTGGCGGTGGCCCTCTTCGCGACCTGGTACCACCGCCGGCGGTCACCTCGCGCGATCAGCGGGCTCGCGTCACGACAGCGCCCTGTCGTGACGCGAACCTCGTGATCAGCTCTGCGCGGGCGGGGCGGCCAGGACGGCGGTGAGCCGCCGGAGGAACGCGCGGATGTCGTCCTCGCTGTGGTGCGTCTCGGCCTGGTCGTTCAGGGGGCCCGAGTAGAGCAGCGCCTGGTCCAACGCCTCCCGCGTCTCGGCCCGGCCACCCGGGTAGAGCCCGGCGGCCACCCCGTCGGCGACCCGGGTCACCACCGTATCGTCGAGCGTCCTGTCGAACTGGACCCCGTAGAGGATCCCGTTGACGTGGCCCTTCCAACTGTCCGTACCCATGCTCGTCGACTCCCCTAGAAGATCCGGCCGCCATCCCAGCCCAGAATCGGAACCCCGTTGACGCCGTTGCGTTTGAACTCGGCGTCGAGATTGGCCATGTGGCTCGGGTCGGGCTGGTAATGACCGCTGCGCGCCGTGGCGTACTGGACCCTACCGTCCTTGACGACCAGCTCGCCGGCCGCGGCGACCGGGTTCCCGTTACCCAGAGTGGAGTGGTGGAAGTCGCCGACCCGCTGGTAGTTGGACGCGTAGAGGTTGCCGTTGCGGTCCATCACGAAGATCGCCTGATCGTTTCCGCTGAACACGGTCTGCGCGCTCGACGAGTCGAACGGCTCGCCGTTGCGCGCGCTGCGCAGTACGCCGTCGCCATCGAAGAAGACCCGGTGCTGTTCGAGCTCCTCGGGACTGAGCCGGCGCACGGCCGTCGGGAAGTGGCCCCCGGGCAGATGCTCGTTGCGGTACTTGTCGAGCATCGCCTTCGTGTTGGGGTAGCGCGGCGTGGTGTGCGGGCCGGGCACGCGGGGCCGCTTCGGGCCGCCCTTCGCCCCCTTGCGGGCGAAACGGCGCAGCAGCGTCTTCGCGCGCTTCAACAACTGCGGAATGATCTCCTTGACGACCCGCTCGATGACCTCCTTGATGACCCGCTGGATCGCCATCCGGGCCAGGCCGATCGAGACGGGGATCTGCGCGAGCGAGGCGCCGAAGCTGGGTGCCGCCGCCGCCAGCGCGATCGCCACCTGGATCACCAGGATCGTCAACTGGACGATCACGATGATCTTCTGCGTAAGGGTGATGATGGCCATCACCAGCAACGCCATGCCGATCAGTTCGGCGGCCTGCGCGCCGTCCTCGATGCGGCGCGGCGCACCCTCCTCGCCCTGCCACGCCTGCTCGAACGCCCGGACGTCATCGCCGTTGTTGGTCGTGCTGACCTGCGCCGCGCCCGACTGCGCCTCCCCGGCCGCCGTCCGCAGCCGGCCGGCGAACGCGAACCACATCTGGGACGCCTCGAACAGCAACTCCTCGTCGGCGGTAGGCCAGGTGAAGCCGACCCATCCCAGCGCCTCGGCGAGCTCAGGAGGAAGCTGCATACCCACTGGGCAGCTCCATCCTCGTGAAGAGTTCCGCGTTGGCGAGGTCGGTCGCCTCGTGCGCGTCGGCGCTGAGGTCGAGGTTCTCGGCGGCCTCCAACAACTGGTCGGCCATCGACCGGTACACGTCGAGCGCATGTGTCAGGACCTCGACGTACACGGCCCCGAAGAGGGAGCCCGCCTCGTCGGCGCCCCAGGGATTACCCGCCCCGTTCACAGTCGACTCGAGGCCGCTGACCGCCTCGCCGAGCTGCTGGCCGGTTGTCGCGATCGACGACGCAGCGGAGTGCAGGGCGTCGACGTCCACCTCGATCCCGTCGGACACGGCTCAGCGACGATTCATCCGGCGGGTGGCCGCGTCGAGGTCACCGATCATCTGTTGGAAGCCACGGAACGCCTCCTCGGAGACCCGTTCGAGCTGCTGGGTGAGGGCCGTGCTGTCGACCTGGGCGGCGGCCGTCAGGTCGGCCCGGCGGGCACGCTCGTCGGCCTGTGCCGCCTGGACCGCCTCCAGGACGTACTCGGCGATCATGCTCGTGCCGGCTCGGGACAGACTCGGGTCGATCACCAGCGTCCGCAGGGCGCCGAAGGCGTCGACCTCCGCCTCGACCAGGCCGGCCCCACCGGTGCCCCGCCCCACCGTCTGCTCGGCGTCCGGCGCGGGCCCGTCGCTCTCACCCGGCTGTGCCGTGACGGCGCCCGATGCCTGGCTCAGCAGGCGCATCGCCTCTTCGAGCGAGCCACTCAGGCCGGACGGATCAATCCCGCTCGCCATGCTCGTCCCCCCAGGTACGCAGTCGACCGTCGGTGCACGACGGTACCAACGCGACACCCGCTCGGGTATCCCTTGGTCCGCTGTGGGTCAATCCCAGGAGGCGAGGATCTCGTCGACAGGCGCGAGGTCACGCCCCGGATCGGGCGCGGGGGCGGGCGGGCCCGCGGGCGTACGGTCGAAGCGGGGCGCCGGGGCCGGCTGGATCTCGCCGTCCACCTCGACGAACGTCCCCCGGGCCGCGTTGTGCGGGTGCCGGTGCGCCTCCCCCGGGGCGAGCACGGGGGCGACGCAGGCGTCCAGGTCGGCGAAGACCGTCGTCCACTCGTCCCGGGTCCGCTCGGCGAACCGTTCGGTGAACCGCCTGCGCAGCTCGTCCCAGCCGCTCGGGTCGTACTGGTCGGGCAGGTCCGCCTCGTCGGCCAGGTCGAGACCCGCAAGCAGTACGGCGTAGAAGGCCGGTTCCAGTGCCCCGACGGCCATGAAGCCGCCGTCGGAGGTGGCGTACGTGTCGTAGAAGGGCGCTCCTCCGTCGAGCAGGTTCCGCCCGCGCGAGGCGGCCCACAGGCCGGTGCCCAGCAGCCCGTGCAGGAACGAGGTGAGCAGCGCCGAGCCGTCCACCATCGCCGCGTCGACGACCTGGCCGACGCCGGAGCGTTCCCGTTCCAGCAGGGCTGCCAGCACCCCCACGGCCAGCACCATGCCCCCGCCGGCGAAGTCACCGAGCAGGTTCAGCGGCGCGTGTGGGCGGGCGCCGGGTCGGCCCAGGGGCTCCAGCGCGCCGGCGACCGCGATGTAGTCGATGTCGTGGCCGGCCCGACCGGCCAGCGGGCCGTCCTGACCCCAGCCGGTCATCCGCGCGTACACCAGGCGGGGGTTGTGGCCCCGGCAGACGTCCGGGCCGAAGCCGAGCCGCTCGGCGACCCCCGGTCGGTACGCCTCGACGAGCACGTCCGCCCGCTCGACCAGGCGCAGCAGGTCGGCCACACCGGTCGGGGACTTGAGGTCCAGCGCGGTGACCCGGCGACTGCGCTGCAACGGTCCACCGGTCGGCGCGGCCAGCCGTCCGGCGCCCGGTCCACCGGGCCGGTCGACGCGCACCACGTCCGCCCCGAGGTCGGCGAGCACCATGCAGCCGAACGGGGCCGGCGCGAGACTCGCCAACTCGACGACCCGCACCCCGGCCAGCGGCCCGCCGCGCGCGGCCGTCACGCGACGCCTGCCGGTTCGGCTGAACGGGCATCCGGCTCGGTGCCGGTCGGCGGCTCGGCGGCGAGCCGGTCGGCCAGGTCGGCTGGTGGGGTGAACCGGTCGCCGTACGCCTCGGCCAGCTCGCTGGCGCGCGCCGCGAAGCCGGCCGGGCCGCCCGCGTACTGCCGGACGTAGCGGATCACGCCTCCCGTCCAGGCGGGGAAGCCGATGCCGAAGATCGAGCCGATGTTGGCGTCGGTCTCGGTGTGCAGCACCCCCTCGTCGAGGCAGCGCAGCGCGTCGAGTGCCTCGGCGAAGAGCATCCGCTCCTGGAGGTCGGTGAACGGCACCGCCCGGCCGGTGTCGCTGACCAGGTCGGCGAGGCCGCTCCACAGCCGGCCCCGGGTGCCGTCGTCGTAGGAGTAGAAGCCGCGCCCGGCCGCACGCCCCGGCCTGTCGTACGCGTCGACAAGTTCGTCGACGAGCCGGTGTGCGGGCAGCGGCAGGTACTCCTCGCTGGCCGCCTCGAACTGGCGACGGATCCGCTGGATCAGGGTGAGGCTCACCTCGTCGGCCAACGCGAGGGGTCCGGTCGGGTAGCCGGCCTGCAACGCGGCCTGCTCCACAGACGCGGCCGGTACGCCCTCGGCGACCATGCCTACCGCCTCGTCGATGAACCTGCCGATCACCCGGCTGGTGAAGAAGCCCCGGCCGTCGTTGACCACGATCGGGGTCTTGCCGATCCGTCGGCCCAGGTCGAAGGCGCGCGCCACTGCCGCGTTCCCAGTCCGCTCGCCGACCACGATCTCCAGCAGCGGCATCCGATCCACAGGCGAGAAGAAGTGCATGCCGATGAAGTCCGCCGGCCGGTCCACTCCCTCGGCCAGGGCGGTGATCGGCAGGGTGGAGGTGTTGGAGGCGAGCAGCGCGCCCGGCGCGAGCACCGGCAGCACCTCGGCGAAGACCGCCTTCTTCAGGGCCGGGTCCTCGAAGACCGCCTCGATGACCGTGTCGCAGCCGGCGAGGGCGTCCACCTGGTCGGTGGTGGTGATCCGGTCCAGCACCGCGCGGGCGTCGGCCTCCGTGGTCCGGCCCTTACGGACCCGGCGGGCGAGCAGCCGCTCGGCGTGTTCCCGAGCCCGCCCGGCGGCCTCCGGCGACACGTCCCTCACCACCACGTCCAGGCCGGCGCTGGCGCAGGCGTACGCGATGCCCGCGCCCATCATGCCCGCGCCGAGCACCGCCACCTTCCGCACCTGCGGGACGTCCACGGAAGGTCGGGCCGCACCGCCGTTGACGGCCTTCAGGTCGAAGAAGAACGCGCCGATCATGTTCTTGGCGACCTGCCCGGTGAGCAGGCCGATCAGGTGCCTGGTCTCCACGGTCAACGCGGTGTCCAGGTCGACCTGTGCGCCCTCGACGGCGGCGGCCAGGATCGCCTCCGGCGCGGGCAGCCGGGCACCCTTGAGCTGCTTGCGCAGGGTCGCGGGGAAGGCGGGCAACTGGGCGGCCAGCGAGCGGCTGGCCGGAGTGCCGCCGGGCATCCGGTAGTCCGGCCGGTCCCACGGCTGGGCCGGGTGCGGGTTCGCCGCGATCCAGGCCCGTGCGCGATCCAGCAGCTCGGTGGGCGTGGCGACCACCTCGTCCACGATGCCGGCTGCCAGGGCGTCGGTCGGGCGCATCTGCCGGCCGGTGAGCAGCACAGTGGTCAGTGCCCCGGCCAGGCCGAGCATCCGTACGGTCCGGGTGACGCCACCGGCGCCGGGCAGCAGGCCCAGCGTCACCTCGGGAAGCCCGAGCCGGGAGCCGGGCGCGTCGAGCGCGATCCGGTGGTGGCAGGCGAGGGCGATCTCCAGGCCGCCGCCGAGCGCGGAGCCGTTGACCGCCGCGACCACGGGTCTGCCCAGCGTCTCCAGGCGGCGCAGGTCCCGCTTGATGGTGCCCAGCAGCTCCGCCAGGGCGGGCGCGTCGGCGCGGGTGGCCCGGATCATCTCGGGTAGGTCACCACCGGCGAAGAACGTGGACTTCGCGCTCGTCACGATGACGCCGACGAGATCGCGCTCGGCCTCCAGCCGGTCCAGCACGGCGCTCATCGACGCCGCGTACGCCCGGTTCATGGTGTTCGCGGACTGGTCGGGATCGTCCAGGGTGAGGGTGACGATGCCGTCGTCGCCGCGGTCGTACCGGATGGTGGTGGTCATGTGTCTCTTCCCCCGGGTCAGCAGCGCTCGAGAACGGTGGCGACGCCCATGCCGCCGCCGATGCAGAGGGTCACCACGGCCCGGCGCAGGTCGCGGCGCTCCAACTCGTCCAACGCCGTGCCGAGCAACATGGCTCCGGTGGCGCCCAGCGGGTGACCGAGCGCGATCGCGCCGCCGTTGACGTTCACCCGGTCCGGGTCGAGCCGCAGGTCGCGGACGTACTTGAGCACCACCGCCGCGAACGCCTCGTTGATCTCGAACAGGTCGATGTCGTCGACTGTCAGCCCGGCGACGGCGAGCGCCTTGTGGGTGGCCGGGATCGGGCCGGTCAGCATCAGCGTCGGGTCGGCGCCGGTGACGGCCACGCCGACGATCCGGGCGCGCGGGGTGAGGCCGAGATCCTGACCGACCTGCTCCGACCCGATGAGCACCAGCGCCGCGCCGTCCACGATGCCTGACGAGTTGCCGGCGTGGTGGACGTGCTCGATGGCCTCCAGCCAGTGGAATTTCTGCAACGCGACCGCGTCGAACCCGGCCGCCTCGCCCATCGTGGCGAAGGACGGGGTGAGCCGGCCCAGCGCCTCCCGGGTGGTCTCCGGGCGGGGGTGCTCGTCGACGGTGAGGATGTCCAGCCCGTTGCCGTCGCGCACCGGCACCACCGAGCGGGCGAAGTGCCCACCGGCCAGTGCCTTGGCGGCCCGCTCCTGAGAGCGCAGCGCGTAGCCGTCCACGTCGTCGCGGGTGAAGCCCTCCAGGGTGGCGATCAGGTCGGCGCTGACGCCCTGCGGCACGAACGACGTGGCCAACGCGGTCTGCGGGTCGGTGGCCCAGGCCGCGCCGTCGGAACCCATCGGCACCCGGGACATCGACTCCACCCCGCCGGCGAGCAGCAGGTGCTCCCAGCCGGAGCGGATCCGCGCGGCGGCGGAGTTGACCGCCTCCAGCCCGGAGGCGCAGAACCTGTTGAGCTGCACCCCGCCCACCTGGTCGGGCAGCCCGGCCAGCAGCGCGGCGGCGCGGGCCAGATCACCGCCCTGCTCGCCGACCGGGGTCACGATGCCGAGCAGCAGGTCCTCCAACCGGCTCACGTCCAGGCCGGGGTTGCGCTCTCGCAGCGCGTCGATCAGGCCGACCACCAGCGAGATCGGCTTGACCCCGTGCAGCGCGCCGGTGTCCCGGCCGCGTCCGCGCGGGGTGCGGACCGCGTCATAGACGTACGCCTCAGAGGGCACGGGCGATCAGCTCCTTCATGATCTCGTTGGTGCCGCCGTAGATCTTCTGGACGCGGGCGTCGGCGTACATCCGGGCGATCGGGTACTCGGTCGTGTAGCCGTAGCCGCCGAAGAGTTGCAGGCACCTGTCGATGACCTCGCACTGCCCGTCGGTGAGCCACGACTTCGCCATCGCGGCCGTGGCCACGTCCAGGTCGCCGCGGGTGTGCCGGACGATGCAGTCGTCCAGGAAGACCCGGCTGACCCGGGTACGGGTGGCGCACTCGGCGAGCACCATCCGGGTGTTCTGGTGCCCCATCAGGGTCTTGCCGAAGGCGGTGCGCTCCTTGGCGTACGCGACGGTCAGCGCGACGGCCCGCTCCATGGCGGCCACCGCGCCCACGCCGATGACCAGCCGTTCCTGCGGAAGCTGCCGCATGAGCTGGATGAAGCCCAGCCCCTCGGCGCCGCCGAGCAGGTTGGCCGCCGGCACCCGGAACTCGTCGAAGAACAGCTCGGCTGTGTCGTTGGCGTGCAGCCCGATCTTGGACAGCAGCCGGCCCCGGCGAAAGCCTTCCGGGTCGCCGCCCACCTCGCACACCAGCAGCGAGACGCCTGCCGCCCGCTGCTCGGGGTCGGTCTTCACGGCCACGAGAATCAGGTCCGCGAGGCCGCCGTTGGTGATGAACGTCTTCGCGCCGGTGAGCAGGTAGTCGTCGCCGTCGCGGACCGCCCGCGTCCGCATCGCCTGGAGGTCCGAGCCGCCGTCGGGCTCGGTCATCGCGATCGCGCCGACCAGCTCACCGCTGCACAGGCCGGGCAGCCACCGTCGCTTCTGCTCCTCGCTGCCGTACGCCACCAGATAGCCGGTGACGATGCCACTGTGGACGGCCAGGCCGAGGCTGCTCTCCCCGGTGTACGCCTGCTCGTGCAGCAGGACGGCCTCGTGGGTGAAGCCGCCGCCCCCGCCGCCGTACTCCTCGGGGACCGACAGGCCGAGCAACCCCAGCTCACCGGCGCGCCGGTAGTGCTCGCGGTCCGGGTGACCCTGCGCCAGCAGGCGCTCGGCGTGCGGCAGCACCTCCTTGGTGAAGAAGGTGCGGGCCAGGTCGGCGAGGTCGTCGTGCTCCGGTTCACGCCAGGGCGAGGGGGGACCGTCGGGGGTCGGCATGTGCACCACCCTCGCGCCCTGTTGGCAGCATGTCAATAAGTCTCGATCAGCTCCCGGGCGGCCGACACCATTGATCGACTCCGGTTCCTTGAAGTCGGGCCATCCGCACCCCTTGGGACACCCCGGCTTCAAGGAAACCGAGTCGATCAAGCGGGAACGGGATGGATCAATTCGGGCGACTAGCTGCGGGTCGACTCGCGTCGTCCCGAGGCCGCGAGCCGCTCGGCGAGTGCGACGACACGATCGCGGAGTTCGTCCGGTCGCTCGATGACGAACGGCAGATCGAGGGCGGCGAGCACAGCGGGTAACCAGTCGAGACTCTCTGCCCGGATCTCCACGTCCTGCCAGCCCTCGTCCGCACCCTCGCGCACCTCGGCGATGCTGGCCGGTAGCTGCCTGCGGATCTGCTCACGTGTTCCCTGTATCCGCAGCGACACCGCATGCTGGTACGGCGCCTGTGCCATCGACGTGAGGAGGCGCCCCGCGGGATCGTCCCCGGCGGGCGGCTCGAACGAGCCGGGCAGCGTTCTCGCGTCCGCGATGCGGTCGAGCCGAAGGGTCCGATCCTCACCGATATCCGGATCGACCCCTGTGACGTACCACCGGCCCGCGTGGTTGACCAGCCCGAACGGATGCAGCACGCGGGCGCTACGCCTGCCGTTGCGCGAGGTGTACTGGAGTGAGATCGGCCGGTGTTGGCGGACCGCCTCGGCGACGGTGAGGAGTACGTCCGTCCGCGGGGCAGGGAAGTCGCCGGGTTCGGTGGTGAAGGCGAGAGACTGGAGTACGGCGTCCAGCCGGTCCGCGATCCGCGACGGCAGGACGCGCCGGATTTTCGCGGCGGCAGTCTCACCCGCCGTACCCGTAGCCGTTGCCAGCCCGGCACGGCGGCCGGCAACCAGGCCGAGTAGGACGGCCAAGGCTTCGTCGTCGCTGAACATCAGCGGCGGCAGGCGATAGCCGGCGGCGAGCCGATACCCGCCGTAGCGACCGCGCACCGATTCCACCGGCACGTCGAGGTCGACCAGGTGACTCACGTAGCGCCGCACCGTGCGCGGTTCGACACCGAGGCGCTCGGCAAGCTCGGCCATCGTCCGGACACCGCCGGACTGCAAGAGCCCCAGCAGCGCGAGCACCTGGGCTGTCGGCCGTGCCACGGTCCGAACCTACCTCGAATACTGGACCAGATCTGTCCAGTATTCCGGCTAGCGTGCCTACGACAGACCGGTACCGACCGTACTGAGCAGGGAGAAGGCATGGATTTCGTATCGATCCGCATCATCACCGGCGACATCAACCGGCTGGTCGGCTTCTACGAGAAGATCACCGGCGTGCAGGCGGCCTGGGGCAACGAGGACTTCGCCGAGTTGCGCACCGCCCACGGCACGCTGGCGATCGGCAGTACCCGCACGGTCCCACTGTTCGCGCCGGGGTCGGCCCGCCCGGCCGACAACCACACCGTGATCATCGAGTTCCTCGTGGCAGACGTGGATGCGCTCTACGAGAAGCTGAAGAACGTGGTGGCGGACTTCGTGAACGAGCCCACGACCATGCCCTGGGGTAACCGAGCCCTGCTCTTCCGCGACCCCGACGGCAACCTGGTCAACTTCTTCACCCCGGTGACCCCCGAAGCGATCGAGAAGTTCGGCCGCTGACCACGTTGGCGCAGCCAGGGCGCGTGAACTACTCGGCCTCGTCGCCGTCGGTGGGGCGAGGTGGGCGGTGCTCGGCGATCCACGCCTCCACATCGGCCCGCAGCCAGACCGTGGTCCCGTGCAGCCGCTGGAACGGCGCGGGGAAGGTCGGATAGCGGATGAGCTGACGCATCCGGGTCCGGCTCACGCCGCCGAGCAACTCCTGCAACTCGTGCGGACCGACAAGTGGACCCGGGACCTCACCCATCAGTCGACGGTAGGGCGATCAGGAATGCCAAATCGCGTCTACCTACTTGCGCAGTCCTTCCGAATGGGTGATGGTGAACTCGTCGGCCCCGGCTCGGGCTCGGGCCGACTGGTCAGCGATCGCGAGTGCTGGGAGGAGGCCCGATGGATCAGGCGACGGAGTTGGCGTGGCTGCGGGAGCGGGTCGGGGGACTGGAGACGGCGTTGCACTGCGCACGCAGGGAGTTGTTCGATCTCCGTTGCCGACTCACGTTGATCGGCCGGGTGGTCCGGGACGTGGACCGGGTGCAACGAGCGCCCGGAGTGGCGGTCGGCGCGATCAACGCGGCGCTCTACTCCGAGACGTCCAACCTGCGGCACCTCGGTCGGCACGTGGTCCGGCGCCGCCGCGGCCAGTGATCGTGGCCATCCGTTGATCAGGTGATGAAAAGAAGGTTCTATGCCCGCTCCTGACCTACTTTCCATCACTTGATCAGGGCGAGGGGGTGGCTGCCGCTAGGGTCGGGCAGATGAGTGTCGAGACGGCTCCTCGTCGCCGCCGGTTGGAGCCGGACGCCCGGCGCGGGCAGATCCTCGCCTGTGCGGTCCGGCTGTTCGGCGAGCGGCCGTACGCCGAGGTGTCGACCACCGACGTCGCCCGGGAGGCGGGTGTCGCCCGGGGCCTCGTCAACCACTACTTCGGCACGAAGAAGGACCTCTACCTGGAGGTCGTCCGGGTCATGGTGACCATCCCGGAGGTCGCCCTGGAGCGGCTGCCCAAGGGTGATCTGCGGACCCGGGTGGAGGCCAGCGTCTCCTGGTTCCTCGACGTGGTGTCCCGGCACAGCACCTCCTGGTTGGCAGCCGTCACCGCCCGGGGGATGGGTGGCGACGCCGACGTGGAGCGGGTGCTCGCCGAGGCCGAGGAGGTCGCCGCGGACCGGATGCTCGTCGCCGTCGGGCTGGCCGGTGAGGCGGAGCACCACGCGGAGTTACGCGGGATGGTCCGGGCGTACTGCGGCCTGGCCACCTCGACCGCGCGGGAGTGGCTCCAGCGCGGCGCGCTCACCCGCCCTCAGGTGCATCTGCTGCTCACTACCGCGCTGCTGACGATCGTGGAACAGGTCATCCCGCAGGTCATCGCGGAGAAGGACGTGACGCGGGAGACTCGGCAAACACTGGGCTGAAATAAGCATAAGGCTTACGCTTATTTCGTCGAGGTGCGCCAGCGCGCGCGGCCCGCGTTACCGAGGAGGAGAAATGCCCACATCTGCCCTGTCCTACGAGGTCTTGGTCTTGGATGGCCCGGTCCGGGCCGGAGAGCAGCGCATGCCGGACGGCTCACCCATCCACTTCAATCCGACAGCCACCACCCTGATCTCGGGGGCCGAGGAGGCGCTGCTGGTGGACCCGCCGTTCACCTATGAGCAGATCGCGACGGCGGGCGACTGGATCGAGCGGTCGGGCAAGCGGCTGACTGCCATCTACGCCACCCACGGGCACGGCGACCACTGGTTCGGTGCCCCTGAGCTGGTCAAGCGCTTCCCCGACGCCGTCACCTACGCGACGCCCGGGACCATCGAGGTCATGCACCAGCAGGCCACCGTAGGGCGCCAAGAGGTCTTCGACAAGGTCTTCCCCGGGTTGATCCCGGAGTCGCCTGTCGACGCCATTCCGGTGCCGCCCGGCGGAATCCTGCTCGAAGGCAACGTCGCCCAGCCGGTCGAGACCGGGCACACCGACGGCGACCAGACCACGGTCCTGCACGTGCCGTCGATCGGCCTCGTGGTGGCCGGCGACGTCGTCTACAACGGGGTCCACCAGTACCTGCTGGAGACCGTCAACGGTGGCCTGCGGGAGTGGCTCAAGGCCCTCGACCGCGTCGAGGCCCTCGCGCCCCGGGCGGTCGTGGCCAGCCACAAGAACCGCAACCGCCCCGACGACCCGTCGAGCATCGACGAGACCCGGAGGTACCTGCTGAACGTGGAGCGGCTGTTGGCTGAGGAGTCGACAGCCCTTGGGTTCTTCGACGCGATGATGGAGCTCTATCCGGACTGGGTCAACCCGGGACCGCTGTGGTACGGGGCGCTCGGCCTGATCGGAAAGTGATGTGAGGATGCAGTCGGTGTCCCCTCCGCCGTGGCCCGCCACCGCGAGATACGGCCTCGACCCCGCACCGGGCGGCCTCGGGCTCGTCCAGGACCTGCTCAACACACTCCCGGCCGGCGCCCCGCGCCAGCCGGATCTCCTCGACGATCTCGACAGCGCCACGCAGTGGGCGGACGATGTCGCCGCCCGGTGGTCGACGGCCACCGGGCGGCCGGCACCGGACGTGGCGCTCGACCCGACGGGCCTGCGGGCGCTGCGGACCTTCCGCGACGAGCTGCGGTACGGGATCGACGCCAGGCTCCACACCACACCGGAAGCCGGGCCGCCCGAGCCGGCACCGGCGCCTCGTGCGACAGGCGCCACGCTGCGGCTCGACGGGAACGGCTCGGTCCACCTCGATCCCGCCGGGACGGGGGCCGAGTCGCTTGTCTCCCTCGTCCTGGCGGAGTTGTTCGCGGCGCAACTCACCGACGTCGGCCGACGCATCAAGACCTGCCGCAACCCCCGGTGCCAGGTGGCGTTCTACGACCGCTCCCGCAACAACAGCGGAGTCTGGCACTCCGTCCGCATCTGCGGCCTTCCGGCCAACCTGCGGGCCCACCGAGCGCGCCAACGGCAGGCGGACTGAACAGATCGCGCAGTCCGCCGCCGCTCAGGCGGCCCGACGGCCGCCGGTCCGTGCGGCCTGGCCGGTCCGTGCGGCTTGGCCGGTCCGTGCGGCTTGGCCGGTCCGTGCGGCTTGGCCGGTCCGTGCGGCTTGGCCGGTCCGTGCGGCCTGGTCGGTCCGTGCGGCTTGGCCGGTCCGTGCGGCCGGGGCGGCGTGCCGGTCGGCGGCCTGCGCGGAGAACGGCTCGGCGCGCACCACCCGCAGTGGCCGTTCGGTCTCGTCCACGCCGAACCTCCAACGCGACGGCGTCGGCTGCCGTTGCGGCGCGGGACCGCCGGGGCGCAGCCCGGGCCGGGACAGCAGCACGGTGATCAGGTAGCCGACCACCAGGAAACCGTGGCTGACCAGGCGCTCCCCGCCCACCGAGCCGGTGGCGAGGTCGTTTACCGAGAGCAGCAGCAGCGTGCCGACGAACGCGCTGAGCATCGGCAGGAGACCCGCCGGCGGGCTGCGGCGTATCGCCACGAAGAGGAAGCCGGCACCGACCGCCACGTTCCAGGCGGCCGACTCGTGCCACAGGTGCTGGCCGGCGGCATGCACGTGGTCGCCTGTCGCTCCCCGGCCCACCTGGGCCAGGCCGAGCACGAGCTGGACCGCGCCGAGCAGCCCGAGCGCCGCGCGCAACCCGACGACCAGGCCGGCGCGGCCGGGCAGGCGAAGCCGGGCCGCGCGGCCCGGTAGGCGAAGCCGCCAACGCGACCGGCGGGCCGGCGTCGTGTCATCGGCGCTGGCGCTGGCACCGGCACCGGTAGCCGCGCCGGCCCCGACGGCGGCCAGGATCGCGTCGGTCCGGTCGGGCACATCGGTGACCAATCGGGTACGAATCCGGCGCGTCACCGCGGCCGCTGTCGCGAACCAGGCCCGGCACTGGGCGCACTCGTCCAGGTGCCCCTGCGCCGCCGCCCCTTCGGCGGCGGTCTCTTCCCCGTCCAACTGCGCGGACAGGACCTCCCGCCACTGCTCACACCCCATGTGTGGGTAGTCGGTCCGCAGGCCGCTCCGGTTCCCGGCGACCTGGGCGCGTTGTGGAATACTCGCCGGATCATGACGCGCTACGGCCTGCTGATCCTGCCCGCCACCAACCGGGTGTACGCCCGCTCCGCCATCGACCTCACCCGGGCCGAGCTGGAGATCTTCGGCCGGTCGGCGCTCGACGGCCGGATCGGTGAGTTGGACACCGAGGTCGTCGGCGGGGCGAACTACGTCACGTTCGCCGGTGACGGGCTTACCGAGCGGGACCTGGCCGTCCTGGGCAACCTCTCCGCCGGGTACGCGCTGTTCGAGATCGTCGGAGACCTGCTGCGCCCGGTCGAGTGGAGCCGGCTGGACCGCTACGACGACGATCTGCTCACCATCCAGAAGTACCCCGGCAAGACGAACGAGCAGTTCACCAAGCTGCTGCTCAACGTCACCCTGCTCGCGTCGGACTGGGCCGGCGAGCTGACCAGCCGCCGGTTCCGGGTGCTCGACCCGCTCTGCGGTCGGGGCACCACCCTCAACCAGGCGCTGATGTACGGCTTCGACGCCGCCGGGATCGAGCGCGACCAGAAGGACGTCGAGGCGTACCGGGCATTCGTCACGGCCTGGCTGAAGCAGAAGCGGGTCAAGCACCGGGTCCTGGAGTCGGGGCCGGTGCGGCGGGAACGCAAGGTGGTCGGCCGGCGGGTACGCATCGAGTTGGCGCCGACCCGCGAGGAGCACAAGGCGGGCCAGACCCAACTGCTGGATGTGGTCAACGCCGACACCACCCGCTCGGCGGAGTTCTTCCGGCCGGAGACGGTCGACCTGGTGGTCGCCGACGCACCGTACGGCGTACAGCACGGCAGTCGTACCGCCGATCAGGGCCTGGCGCGTGACCCGCTGGCGCTGCTCGCGGAGGCCGCGCCGGTCTGGGCGCGGCTGCTGCGTCCCGGTGGGGCGCTCGGCATCTCGTGGAACACCCACGTCGCCAGCCGTGAGGACGCGGCGGCGGCGTTGGCCGACGCCGGCCTGACCGTTGTCGACGAGGAGCCCTACCGCGCGCTGCGGCACCGGGTGGACCAGTCGATCATGCGCGACGTGCTGGTGGCCCGCCGCCCGGCCTGACCCGGCCCGCCACACCCCGCGCCCGGCCGCCCGGCTGGCGATCCTCTCGACTTCCCGGAACTCGGGGTGTCCGGGGCCGCTTAATGCCCCGGTTTCCTGAAACCCGAGTCGATCAGCCCTGCGCGCGCCGGAGTTCTGTGCCGCATTTCACCTGTTCAGTTGGCCTGTGTGAAAACCGCGTCAAGAAAAGGTTCGCCTCCGTCATGGTCGCGTTATGACCCCTGCCGTCCGGCGGGTGGTGGGGCTTTGATTGCCCGGCGCGACCGGAAGGCGGTCGCGACGAACCTTTCCGGTAAGAGGAGTCAGCGTGTCTGACGTGGTGTTCGTGGTCCTCACGGTGGCGCTGTTCGCAGTGCTCGCCCTGGTGGTCCGGGCGGTGGAGAAGCTGTGAACGCGGTAAACGCCGTCGGTCTGGTGCTCGCGGTCGTGCTGGGCGCGTTCCTGGTGTTCGCCCTGCTGTTTCCGGAGCGCTTCTGATGACCATGACAACAGCGGGCGTCATCTTCATCGTGACGCTGGTGGCGGCCCTCGTCGCCGTCTACAAGCCGTTCGGTGACTACATGTTCCGGGCGGTCTCCGGCACCAAGCAGTCGCGTGTCGAGCGGGGGGTCTACCGACTGGTCGGGGTCAACCCCGCCGCCGAGCAGGCCTGGGGCGTGTACGCCCGCAGCGTGCTGGCGTTCTCCGCGGTCTCGATCCTGTTCCTGTACCTGTTCCAGCGGGTGCAGAACCACCTGTGGCTGTCCCTGGGCTTCGACCCGGTGGTGCCGCACGGCGCGTGGAACACGGCCGTGTCGTTCGTGACCAACACCAACTGGCAGTCGTACTCGGGTGAGTCGACGATGGGCCACCTGGTGCAGATGGCCGGGCTGGCCGTGCAGAACTTCGCCTCGGCGGCAGTCGGCATCGCGGTGGCGGTCGCGCTGGTGCGCGGTTTCGCCCGCAGCCGCACCGGGCAGCTCGGCAACTTCTGGGTCGACCTGACCCGGATCGTGCTGCGGATCCTGCTGCCGATCGCGGTGCTCGGCGCCATCGTGTTGATGATCGGCGGGGTGGTGCAGAACCTGTCCGGCGGCACCGACGTCACGACCCTGACCGGCGGCGCCCAGACCGTCACCGGTGGTCCGGTCGCCAGCCAGGAAGTGATCAAGGAGCTGGGCACCAACGGTGGCGGCTTCTACAACGTCAACAGCGCGCACCCGTTCGAGAACCCCACCACCTGGACGAACTGGCTGGAGATCTTCCTGATCCTCCTGATCCCGTTCAGCCTGCCCCGGGTCTTCGGCCGGATGGTCGGGCAGAACCGGCAGGGCTACGCCATCGCGGCGGTGATGGGCATCCTCGCGTTCGCCAGCGTCGCCATCACCAACATCTTCGAGCTGGCCGGCCACGGCACGGTGCCGCAGGCGGTCGGGGCGGCGATGGAGGGCAAGGAGGTGCGGTTCGACGTGTCGAACTCGGCCACCTTCGCCGCCGCCACCACGCTCACCTCTACCGGCGCCGTCAACTCGTTCCACGACTCGTTCACCTCGCTCGGCGGCATGATGACGATGGTCAACATGATGCTCGGCGAGGTCGCGCCCGGCGGCACCGGTTCCGGCCTCTACGGCCTGCTGATCCTCGCGGTGATCACGGTGTTCATCGCCGGGCTCATGGTCGGCCGCACCCCTGAGTACCTGGGCAAGAAGATCGGGTCACGGGAGATCAAGTTCGCCTCGCTGTACTTCCTGATCACACCGATCCTGGTGCTCGTCGGTACGGCGGCGGCGTTCGCCACCGGCAACAACTCCACAGCGCTCAACGTCGGCCCGCACGGCCTCTCCGAGGTGCTGTACGCGTTCACCTCGGCAAGCAACAACAACGGCTCCGCCTTCGCCGGCATCACCGTCAACACCACCTGGTGGGACACGGCGCTCGGGCTGTGCATGCTGCTGGGCCGGTTCCTGCCGCTCATCTTCGTGCTCGCGTTGGCCGGCTCGCTGGCCCGCCAGGCACCCACCCCCGCGTCCGAGGGCACCCTGCCGACCCACCGACCGCTGTTCATCGGCATGGTCGTCGGCGTCACTGTGGTCCTCGTCGCGCTGACCTTCCTGCCCGCGCTCGCGCTCGGCCCGCTGGCAGAGGGGCTCTGACCATCATGAGGAACGAGGACATGTCCGTCACGTCCGCCCCGACAGAGCAGCTCCCCGGTACTCCGGCGACCCAGGGCAACCGGGTCGGCGGGGGTCTGCTCGACCCCCAGCAGCTCGTCCGGTCCCTGCCGGACGCCGTACGCAAGCTCAACCCGACCACCCTGTGGCGCAACCCGGTGATGCTGATCGTGGAGATCGGCGCCGCCTTCACCACGGTCCTGGCGGTGACCGACCCGTCGGTGTTCGCCTGGGCGATCACCATCTGGCTCTGGCTGACAGTGATCTTCGCCAATCTGGCCGAAGCGGTCGCCGAGGGCCGGGGCAAGGCCCAGGCCGCCGCCCTGCGGCAGGCCAAGCGGGACACCATCGCCACCCGGCTGCTCGACTGGAAGCCGGGCGCGCGGGCCAACACCTACCGCGACGAGGCGGTACCCGCGCCGGAGCTGCGCCAGGGCGACGTGGTGCTCGTCGAGGCGGGCGGCATCATCCCCGGCGACGGTGACATCGTCGAGGGCATCGCCAGCGTCGACGAGTCGGCCATCACCGGCGAGTCGGCCCCGGTCATCCGGGAGTCCGGTGGGGACCGCAGCGCGGTCACCGGGGGCACGAAGGTGCTCTCCGACCGGATCATCGTCAAGATCACGCAGAAGCCGGGGGAGAGCTTCATCGACCGGATGATCGCCCTGGTCGAGGGCGCCAACCGGCAGAAGACGCCGAACGAGATCGCGCTGAACATCCTGCTCGCCGCGCTCACTGTCATCTTCCTGCTGGCCGTGGTCACCCTCCAGCCGCTGGCGATCTTCTCCAAGGCGTACCAGGCTGCCGCCCCGGACAGCGGGGCGATCACCGGTTCCGGTGTCACGGGTGTCGTACTGGTGTCACTGCTGGTCTGCCTGATCCCGACCACCATCGGCGCGCTGCTCTCCGCCATCGGCATCGCCGGCATGGACCGGCTCGTGCAGCGCAACGTGCTCGCCATGAGCGGCCGGGCCGTCGAGGCGGCCGGCGACGTCAACACCCTGCTGCTGGACAAGACCGGCACCATCACGCTTGGCAACCGGCAGGCCGCCGAGTTCGTACCTGTCGAGGGGGTCGACGCCGCGACCCTGGCCGACGCGGCGCAGATGTCCAGCCTGGCCGACGAGACCCCGGAGGGGCGCTCGGTCGTCGTACTGGCGAAGAACGAGTTCGGGCTGCGCGAGCGCGAGCCCGGCGTGATGCCGCACGCCACCTTCGTGCCGTTCACCGCGCAGACCCGGATGAGCGGCGTCGACCTGACCCCGGACGCCAGCGTGGACGGCGGCGCGGCGGGCACGGCCCGCCGGGTCCGCAAGGGCGCCGCCGCCGCGGTGATGAAGTGGGTACGCGAGAACGGCGGCCACCCGACCGAGCAGGTGGGCGAGATCGTGGACGCCATCAGCGGCACCGGCGGCACGCCGCTTGTCGTCGCCGAGCACGTCGACGGTGAGCCCGCCCGCGCCCTGGGCGTCATCCACCTCAAGGACGTCGTCAAGTCCGGGATGCGCGAGCGGTTCGACGAGATGCGCCGGATGGGCATCCGGACCGTGATGATCACCGGTGACAACCCGCGTACCGCGAAGGCCATCGCCGACGAGGCCGGGGTGGACGACTTTCTGGCCGAGGCGACGCCGGAGGACAAACTCGCGCTGATCAAGCGGGAGCAGGAGGGTGGCCGGCTGGTCGCGATGACAGGTGACGGCACGAACGACGCGCCGGCGCTCGCGCAGGCCGACGTCGGGGTGGCCATGAACACCGGCACGTCGGCCGCGAAGGAGGCCGGCAACATGGTCGACCTCGACTCCGACCCGACCAAACTGATCGAGATCGTGGAGATCGGCAAGCAGTTGCTGATCACCCGTGGCGCGCTTACCACGTTCAGCATCGCCAACGACATCGCGAAGTACTTCGCGATCATCCCGGCCATGTTCGCCGGCCTCTACCCGAGCCTGGACGCGCTGAACATCATGCGGCTGGCCAGCCCGGAGTCGGCGATCCTGTCCGCCGTCATCTTCAACGCCCTGGTGATCATCGCGCTGATCCCGCTCGCCCTGCGGGGTGTGCGGTACCGGCCGGCCGCCGCGTCGAAGCTGCTCAGCCGCAACCTGCTGGTCTACGGACTGGGCGGCATCATCGTCCCGTTCATCGGGATCAAGATCATCGACCTGCTCATCCAGTTCATCCCGGGGATTTCGTGATGCGTCTACCCACCTGGATCGCCCAACACCTCGCCGCCCTGCGCGCCCTGCTCGTCTTCACGGTGCTGCTCGGGCTGGTCTACCCGCTGGCACTTGTCGCCGTCGGTCACCTGCCCGGCCTCGACCACAGGGCCGACGGCTCGCTTGTCACCTCGGGCGGGACGACTGTCGGCAGCTCGCTGATCGGCCAGTCCTTCACCGACGCGGACGGCAACCCCGTCGCCCGCTACTTCCAGTCCCGCCCGTCGGCCGCCGGCGACGGCTACGACCCGACGTCCACCTCGGCCAGCAACCTCGGCCCGGAGAGCGTCGTCGACACCCTGGCCACCGACCCGGAGGAGGCCGGTGAGAGCCTGCTGACCCAGGTCTGCGGGCGCAGCAAGGCCATCGGCGAGCTCGACGGCGTCGACGGACGGCGGCCCTACTGCACCGACGACGGGGTGGGCGCCGTGCTGGCGGTCTTCCGTGCCGACGGTCTGACCGGCCGGGTCACCCGGGTGGTGAGCGTCAACCAGGTCGCCCCGGCCACCCCGTTCGTGTCCTCGTACCAGGGGGTGCCGGTGGAGCTGGCCCAGCCGGGCGAGGACTACGTGGCCGCCGGCGGGGTGGTCACCCCGATCCGGGGCGACGCGCCCGCCGACCCGGCCGTGCCCGCCGACGCGGTCACCGCCAGCGGCAGCGGCCTCGACCCGCAGATCAGCCCGGCGTACGCCGAGTTGCAGGTCAACCGCGTCGCGCGGGAGCGCGGGGCCGACCCGGCGGCGGTTCGCAAGCTGGTCGACGAGCACACCGACGGGCGCGGGCTCGGGTTCATGGGTGAGCCGAGAGTCAACGTGTTGGAGCTCAACCTCGCGCTCGACAGGCAGTTCGCGGCGCGCTGAGCGCACTCGCGAGCGGGGCCGTGCCGACCGGGCGCGGCCCCGCCCGCCGATCTGACCAGGGAGGATGAACCCCGTGCCACGCGGAGAACTGCGCATCTATCTCGGGGCCGCCCCCGGCGTCGGCAAGACGTACGCCATGTTGGAGGAGGCCCAGCGGCGAGCCTCGCGCGGCGCCGACGTGGTGATCGGTTTCGTGGAGACCCACGGTCGTCCGCACACCGCCGCGATGCTCGGCGAGCTGGAGCAGGTGCCCCGGCGCGCGATGACCTACCGGGGCGCCGAGTTCACCGAGATGGACGTGGACGCGGTGCTGGCCCGCCGGCCGGAGATCGCTGTGATCGACGAGCTGGCGCACACGAACGTGCCCGGCTCCCGCCACGACAAGCGCTGGCAGGACGTCCAGGAGCTGCTCGACGCGGGGATCGACGTGCTGTCCACGGTCAACGTGCAGCACCTGGAATCGGTGAACGACGTCGTCGCGCAGATCACCGGCACCACGCAGCGGGAGACCGTGCCCGACGAGATCGTCCGCGCCGCCGAGCAGGTCGAGCTTGTCGACATGACCCCGGAGGCGCTGCGCCGCCGGATGGCGCACGGCAACATCTACCGACCCGACAAGATCGACGCCGCGCTGGGCAACTACTTCCGGGTCGGCAACCTCACCGCGCTGCGTGAACTGGCGCTGCTCTGGCTTGCCGACAAGGTCGACGAGCAGCTCGACAGGTACCGCAGCCAGCAGGGCATCGCCGCCACCTGGGAGGCCCGGGAACGCGTCGTGGTGGCGTTGACCGGCGGCCCGGAGGGCGAGACGCTGATCCGCCGGGCGGCCCGGGTCGCCGCCCGCAGCAAGGGCGCCGACCTGCTCGCCGTGCACGTGGCCCGCAGCGACGGCCTGGCCGGCGCGGACCCCGCCCAACTGGCCCGCCAGCGGGTGCTCGTCGAGAGCCTCGGCGGCACGTACCACCAGGTGCTCGGCACCGACGTGCCGGCCGCGCTGCTCGACTTCGCGCAGGGCGTGAACGCCACCCAGCTGGTGCTCGGGGCCAGCCGGCGGGGTCGCCTCGCGCAGATCTTCGCCCGGGGCGTCGGGGTGACCACCACAGCGCTCTCCGGCTCGATCGACGTGCACCTCGTCAGCCACCGGCAGGCCGGCAAGGGACGCCGGGCGGCGGCCGTGCCGGCGGCGCTGTCCCGACGTCGACGGCTGCTCGGCTTCGGCCTGGCCGTGCTGGGCATGCCGCTGCTCACAGTGCTGCTGAAGGCCCTGCCCGACCTGACGCTCACCAACGACATCCTGCTGTTCCTCGCCGGGGTCGTCGGGGTCGCGCTCGTCGGCGGGGTGTGGCCGGCGCTGATCGCCGCGCTCGGCGGGTCGCTGCTGCTCAACTGGTTCTTCACCCCGCCGTACCGCACGCTTACCATCGCCGAGGCCGACAACCTGCTCGCCCTGGCCGTCTTCGTCGGTGTGGCGCTGGCGGTGAGCTGGATCGTCGACGTGGCCGCCCGGCGTACCCGGGAGGCCGCGCGGGCCGCCGCCGACGCGCAGACCCTCGCGGCCGTCGCCGGTGGGGTGCTGCGCGGCGAACGCCCCCTGCCCGCCCTGCTCGACCAGCTCCGGGAGACCTTCGGGCTGCGCGCGGTGAGCGTGCTGGAGTTGGCCGAGGAGGCCAGCGGCCGCCCCGAGCGCGCCCGCGAGGAGCACGCCTGGTGCGTGGTGGCAAGCGTCGGCGAGCAGCCGGCGTGCACGCCCGACGGCGGCGAGACGGCGGTACCCGTCGACGACCGGATCACAGTCGTGCTCAGCGGGCGGCGGTTGCAGGCCGCCGACCGGCGGATCGTCGAGGCGTTCGCCGCCCAGGCCGCCGTCGCGCTGCGCCAGGAACGGCTCGCCGAGGAGGCCGCCACCGCCCGGCCCCTGGCCGCCGCCGACCGGATGCGCACCGCGCTGCTCGCCGCGGTCAGCCACGACCTGCGTACGCCGCTGGCCTCGGCGAAGGCGGCGGTGACAAGCCTGCGCAGCCACGACATCGAGTTCGACGAGGCCGACCGGGAGGAGCTGCTGGAGACCGCCGAGGAGTCGCTGGACCGGCTCGCCCGGCTGGTCGGCAACCTGCTGGACATGAGCCGCCTCCAGGCGGGAGTGCTGGGCATCTCGGCGACGGCCATCGGCCTGGAGGACGCCGTACCCCTGGCGTTGGACGAACTTGGCCCGGCGGCCGCGACTGTCGGCACGGACATCCCGGCCGACCTGCCGGCCGCGACCGCCGACCCGGGCCTGCTGGAACGGGTGCTGGTGAACGTCATCGCCAACGCGCTGCGCTACAGCCCGCCGGACCAGCCGCCCACCGTCACGGCCAGCGCGCACGCCGGCCAGGTGGAGCTGCGGGTCATCGACCGGGGGCCGGGCATCCCGGAGGACCAGTGGGAGCACGTCTTCCTGCCGTTCCAACGCCTCGGTGACCGGGACAACCAGACCGGCGTGGGTCTCGGGCTCGCCCTGTCCCGGGGGTTGGCCGAGGCGATGGGTGGCAGCATCACCCCCGAGACCACGCCCGGCGGTGGGCTCACCATGGTGCTGCGGTTGCCCGCCGCCGCGCAGACCAGCCCGGAGGAGCCGCAGGAATGACGCGCATCCTGGTCGTCGACGACGAACCGCAGATCCTGCGCGCCCTGCGGATCAACCTGCGCGCCCGCCGGTACGAGGTGGACGTCGCCGCCACCGGGGCCGCCGCGTTGAAGGCCGCCGCCAGCCACCCGCCCGACCTCGTGGTCCTCGACCTCGGCCTGCCCGACATCGACGGCGTGGAGGTGATCCGCGGCCTGCGCGGCTGGACCGCCGTGCCGATCATCGTGCTCTCCGGCCGGGCCGGCAGCGAGGACAAGGTCGCTGCGCTCGACGCGGGCGCGGACGACTACGTCACCAAGCCGTTCGGGGTGGAGGAGTTGCTGGCCCGCATCCGCGCGGTCACCAGGCGCCTCGCCGCGCCCAGCGAGGCCGTGCCGGCGCTGCGGATCGGCCGGCACACAGTCGACCTGGCCGACCACCGCGTGTGGCGCGACGACGACACCGAGGTCAAGCTGACCCCCATCCAGTGGAGCGTGCTGGAGAAGCTGCTGCGGAACCCCGGCAAGCTGGTCAGCCAGCGCCAGCTCCTCCAGGACGTGTGGGGGCCGGAGTACCAGAACGAGACGAACTACCTGCGGCAGTACCTGGCCCAGCTGCGGCGCAAGCTGGAGGACGACCCGGCCCGCCCCCGCCACCTCATCACCGAGCCGGGAATGGGCTACCGCTACCGACCGTGACCGTCGAGCCTGCCCTTCGGCGGTCCCGCACCTGTCCAGGGATCGGCGGTGCCGGAGGACCGGCGCCGGGCACGCCGGCATGGCGAGTAACGTTCCAAGCGGACCAAGATCGGCGTACGAGGAGGCTCGATGCAGACGACGACTGTGGACATTACGACCGGCGACGGGATCGCGGACGCAAGCCTCACCCGCCCGGACGGGGACGGCCCGTTTCCGGCGGTGCTGCTGTTCATGGACGCGTTCGGACCCCGCCCCCGCCTCGTGGAGATGGCCGAGCGGATCGCCGAACGCGGCTACCTGGTGCTGACGCCCCACCTGTTCTACCGGGCCGGCCGGGCGCCGCTGTTCGACCTGTCGGGTCTCGGCGATGCCGACCAGCGCGGCGCGATCTTCGAGAAGATCATGCCGCTGATCGGCGCGTTGACCCCCGACGTGATCAGCCGGGACAGCGCCGCGTACCTCGACTTCCTGGCCGCCCGCGACGACGTCCGGCCGGGTCCGGTCGCGATCACCGGCTACTGCATGGGCGGCACCAACGCGCTGCGGGCCATCGAGGCGCACCCGGACCGGATCGCCGCGATGGCGAGCTTCCACGGCGGGCGGATCGTCACCGACGCGCCGGACAGCCCGCACCTGGGCGTCGACTCGATCACCGGCGAGGTGTACTTCGGCCACGCCGACGCCGACCAGTCGATGACTCCCGAGCAGATCGCCACGCTGGAGAAGGCGCTCGACAGCGCCGGTGTGCGCTACCGCTCCGAGGTGTACGCGGGCGCGCACCACGGCTACACCATGTCCGACACCCCGGCGTACGACGAGCAGGCCACCGAACGCCACTGGGCGGCCCTGTTCGACCTGCTCGACCGGACCCTCCCCACGACCTGACGCAGGCGTCGTTCAGCCGAGGCCGCCCCGCTCGTCGCGGTCGTTGCGGAGCCGGCCGGGCGTACGCGTCGTGACGCTGAACCGCCCGTCGGCCTCCATCCGCACCTCCCGGACCTGGTCGAGGTCGACGACGCCCTGCTCACGCAGCAGGGTGTGCAGCTCCTCGTTGGTGATCAACTCGCGGCGCATGTTGCCCCGGACGACACGCCCGTCCCGCACCAGCACCAGCGACCCGGGCCGGATCAACCGGGCGGCGGCCTGCCAGCGGTACGCGACGGGCTACCCGCCGCCCGACCAGCCATGCCTAGCCGCGACGGAGCAGCACCGGGCCGGCGTCGATGCGGGTGCGGAACAGCGCGTACGGCTTGCGTCGCAGGTCCTTGCCCCGCTGGTACTGCGCCTGCCGGTGCAACTGGTTGGCGGTCACGTAGAGATGCCCGTCGGTGGCCACCGACATGGTGTCCGGCCAGAGCAGTCGCGGATCGTGGACGAGCGTCTCGTACTGGCCGTCCGGGTGCCGACGCAGCACCGCGTTGTGCTCGTACGAGGTGAGGTAGATCCGCCCGGCGTCGTCGGACTCCAACCCGTCCGACCCGGTTGCCTTGTCCCCCTCGTCCACGACAGTGGCCGCCACCGCCTCCTGGGTGACCGACGGGTCGGCGAGCGCCTCGGCGGACACGCTGTACAGGCGTCGGGAGATCAGCGGCGCGTAGTACAGCCGGCTGCCGTCGGCCGAGATGGCGATGCTGTCGGAGCCCATGCTCATCGGCTTCGGCGGCCCGTCCTTCGGGCGGGACATGAGCGGCCGGCCCTCGACGAAGGGGCGGTAGTTCTTCAGCGGTTCCGCCTTCGTGGACGGGTGGTCGTGCAGCCGCCGCCAGGAGGCCCCACTGGCCAGGTCGACCACGATGATCCCGTTCGGTCCGGAGTCCGCCGAGTCGGTGATGTACGCGACCCCGGCCTCCCCCCGGCGCAGGTCGAAGCGGACGTCGTTGAGGTACGTCGTCGGCGGCGCCACGTCCTGCGGGAAGGTGATCACCTGGGCCACGGTGTCGGTGTCCAGGTCGATCCGGACCAGCTTCGGCCCACCCGGCTTGGTGGGCTGGAACATCGGGCTCCCGGTGTCCACCACCCAGAGCCGGTCCGCCGGGTCCACCACGATGCTCTGCACCGACACGAACGCGCCCGCGTCGTCGTCGCCGGACGGGGTGTTCCACGCCTGGTCGGGGTAGGGCACCTCCCGTCCGTCGCGCAGCTCGACGACTGTGGCCGGCACGTCGTCGCCCCACTTCGGGAAGTTGACGAAGATCCGGCCCCGGTGCGAGACGCTCACCCCGGTCGGCATCGGGCCGGTGAACGTGTGCACCAGCTCCAGCTCGCCGAGCGGCTCGTCGCCGACCGGCCCGTTCATGACGCCCGCCCCACGGTGCTCATCGGCTCGCTCCCTAGCGTCGGCTGGTACCGCTTCGGAAGCGGTTGTTCCCGCCCTGGCGTCCGATATGCCTCCGATCAGCTCACTGGTGCACCGGCTCGCGCGGCGGGCAGGCCGGGCACCGGGACGTCCACCGCGAGCAGCGCGCCGTCCTGCGGGCCCGGCGTGTCCAGCCCCACCCGGGCGGTGCCGACGAAGAGGCGGCGCAGGTCGGGGCCCCCCAGGCAGATGCCGGCCGGCTGCCTGGCCGGCAGTCGGATCTCCCGATCGAGGGTGCCGTCGGGCCGGTAGCGGCGGACCGCGGAGCCGCCCCACAGCGCGATCCAGAGGTGGCCGGCCGCGTCGAGCGTCATGCCGTCCGGACCGCCGTCGGCCGGCGACAGCCGCACGAACGGCTCCCGCCCGTGCAGGGCGCCGGTGGTGGGGTCGACGGTGAACCTGTCGATCTCGCCGCGTGGCGTGTCGGCCAGGTACATGGTGGTGCCGGCCGCGTCGAACGCCGGCCCGTTCGGGATGGTCAGCCCGGTCACCGCGGGCACCGGCTCGGCGCCCGGGGTGAGGCGGAACAACGTGCCCCCGCCGGGCACCGCGGCGTACGTCATGCTGCCGGCCCAGAAGCGGCCGTGCGGGTCGGCGACCGCGTCGTTCATCCGGGTCGGCTCGGACGCGTCACCGACCAGGTCGGCTACCGGTCGGGGATCGCCGGTGGCGGGCAGCACTGCGACGCCGGTGCCGGCGGCGGCCAGCCACTCGCCCGGTCGGTCGACCACCGGGGCGACCGCGCCGAGCGGCACGTCGAGGCGGCGCAGCTCGCGCAGCGGGGTCGGGGCGTCGCCGTCGGTCTCCAACAGCCGCCCGGCCAGCAGGTCGACCAGGACCAGCCGGTCGTCGACCCAGCGCAGGCCCTCACCCAGCTCCAGCCGGTCGGTGCTCCAGACGGTCGGCTCGGTCAGCTCCATGGTGCTCCTCCAAAGGATCTCCGGTCGGCGGCGGCTGGTCCGCGGCAGTCGGTGCGGCGGCCCGCGCCGGCCGTCGCACTCGTCAGCGGACCGTACCGCCGGGGCCGTGGTCGAGCAGCGTCAGCTCCGCCCGGTCGGGCAGGCCCTCCCAGTCGCCAGTGGTGGCGACCGCGAACGCGCCGGTGGTGACCGCCCGGTCCAGCCGGGCCGAGGCGTCGGCGCCGTCCAGCCAACCGGAGAGCAGGCCGGCCACGAAGGCGTCGCCCGCGCCGACGGTGTCCACCACCGGCACCGTCCGGGCCGGCCGGTGCAGGGCGCCTGTCGCGCGGTGACTGGTGGCCCCGTCGCCGCCGTGCTTCACGACGACCTCGGTCACGCCCGCCGCGAGCAGCGCGTCGACCGGGTCGGACGCGTCGCTCAGCACGGCCAGCTCGTCGTCGGAGGCGACCACCAGGTCGATCGAGGGCAGCAGCGGGCGCAGCGCCGCCGCGGCCTCGGCTACCGACCAGAGCCGGCTGCGATGGTTGACGTCCAGGCAGATGGTGCTGCCCGCCGCACGCGCCCGGCGTACCGCCTCCACCACCGCCTGGTACGGCCCGGTGCCCAGTGCGCAGGTGATGCCCGTGACGTGCAGCAGCCGGGGCGGCGGCCCGGGCGCGTCGAAGACGCGTGTGACGTCGGCCGGGCCGAGCCGGGAGCCGGCCGAGCCGGCGCGGTGGTAGGTGACCCGGTTGATGTCGGCGACCCGGTTCTCGAAGAGGATCAGCCCGGTGGGCGCGGCCGGGTCGACCCGGGACCAGGTCAGGTCGACGCCCTCGGCGCGCAGTGTGCGGCGGACCAGCTCGCCGGGCTCGTCCGCGCCTGTGACACCGAGCCAGGTGGCGTGGTGACCGAGCCGGGCCAGCCCGATGGCCACCGTCGACTCGGACCCGGCGACGGAGATCCCGGCGGTGCCGCCCAGCCGCAGCGGGCCGGTGGTGCGGAAGGCGGCCATCGTCTCGCCGAGCGTGAGCAGGTCGGTCACTGCCGTACCGCCGCGAGGAAGGCGGCCGCGCGCTCGCGCAGCGCGGCCGGGTCACCGCCACGGACGGCGTCGCCGAGCAGCGGCGAGCCGACGCCTACCGCCACCGCTCCCCGGTCGAGGTAGCGTCGCGCGCCGTCCGCGTCGACCCCGCCGACCGGCACGAACGCGGTGCCGGGGAACGGGTCACGCAGCGCGCCCAGGTAGTCGGGCCCACCGAACGAGGCGGGGAAGAGCTTGACGGCGGCGGCGCCCGCGCTGCTGGCCTGCACCACCTCGGTGGGGGTGAGCGCGCCGGCGAGCACCGGCAGGTCGAGCCGGGCGGCCTCGGTGACGCTCGGCGCCAGCGCCGGGGTGACGAGGAAGCCGGCGCCGGCCTCGGCGGCCGCCCGGGCGTCCTCGGTGCTGAGCACGGTGCCCGCGCCAAGGGCGTACCCGGGCCCGAGGGCGGCCCGGGCGCGGCGGATGATGCCGAGCGCGTCGGCGCTGGTCAGCGAGACCTCGACCAGGGCGACGCCGCTCTCGGCAAGGGTGAGCACGGCGGCCAGCGCCGCGGCCGGGTCCGGGCCGCGCACGATGGCCAGCAACCGGTGGGTACGCAACTCGTCGAGCAGGTTCATCGCGAATGTCCTCGGTGGATGCGGTGGGCGGAGATGGTGAGTCGCCAGGCGACCTCACCGGTGTGCGGGACGATCGCCGCGTCGGAGGGGCCGGCGTCGGCCAGGTCGAAGGCGGCGCCGAGCATCGGCTCGACACCGATGCTGCGGTAGGGACGGTCGGTCGGCCAGCCACCCAGGTTCCGCCAGAGCGCCGTGCTGCGGGGCTGGTCGGCGCACTCCAGCTCCAGGGTCAGCCGGTCGTCGCCGTCGATCACCTGGACCCGTGGGCAGTCGAGCAGCACCGCGCCGAGGGCGGTGCCGTCGTCGGGGCCGAGCGTGTCCAGCGGCAAACCGGCGGGGGAGGGCCACGACCCGGTGAGCCACGGGTCGCCGTCGCGCCAGGCGTCCGGCGGGAGCAGCACGGCGGCCTCCGGGTGCAGCCGGGTCAGGGTGCCGGCGGGCGCGTCGAGGCGGGCGGCGGGGGAGAGGTCGAGCAGGGCGTGCGCGGCCCAGACGAACCGGTGACCGGGGTCGGCGGCCAGCCGGTAGTCGGCCACCACCACGCCACAGTCATCGGTGATCCGGCGGCTCAGCGTGAACGTCGGCCGCTGGATCACCACGGTGCCGGGGCCGGCGCTCCGCCACGGCCGCGACCACACCTCGCCGTGGTCGGGTAGCCCGCGCACGGTGGGCAGGCACTCCTCCAGGCCGCCGGCGTCGACGAACGGTTCGTCGGGGCGTACGTCGTGCCGGCCGTGTGCCAGGCCCCGCCACAGCCACTCCCGTTCTCCGCCGTTGAGGCTGGTCCACCGGCCGCCGTGCGCGGCGTCGTACGCCACCCGCAGCGGCACCGGCCCGGTCACCATTCGGCGAACGACCCGTCGTCGTGCTGCCAGACCGGGTTGCGCCAGGTGTGCGGGGTCTGCGCGGCCTTGCGGACCGCCGCCTCGTCCACGGTGATGCCCAGGCCGGGCCGGTCGAAGCGGGCGATGTGCCCGTCCACGAAACGGAACGGCTCCGGGTCGAGCACGTAGTCCAGCAGCTCCGAGCCGACGTTGTAGTGGATGCCGATGCTCTGCTCCTGGATCAGGAAGTTCGGCGTCGCGAAGGCCACCTGGAGGCTGGCCGCCAGGGAGATCGGGCCGAGCGGGCAGTGCGGGGCGAGCAGCGCGCCGTACGTCTCGGCCAGCGCGGCGATCCGGCGGACCTCGGAGATGCCACCGGCGTGCGACAGGTCCGGCTGGACGACGGCGACACCGGCCTGCAACGGGGTGAGGAACTCGGAGCGGCCGTAGAGGCGTTCACCGGTGGCCACCGGGATCGGCGTGCCGGCGACGATGTCGCGCAGGTGGTGGGCCTGGTCGGGCAGGACCGGCTCCTCCACGAAGAACGGGCGCAGCGGCGCCAGCTCGGGCAGGATCCGGCGTACGGCGGCCAGCCCGGCACGGCCGTGGAAGTCCAGTGCGATGTCCCGATCCGGGCCGAGCACCTCCCGGGCGGCGGCGACCCGATTGACTATGGCGTCCACCTCGGCGGAGGTGGGGATGGCGGAGAGCCGGCCGCAGGCGTTCATCTTGACCCCGGTGAGGCCTGCGGCGACCTGCGCGGCGGCGGCGTCGGCGACCTCGTCGGGCTCGTCCCCGCCGATCCAGGAGTAGATCCGTACCTTCTCGCGGACGGCTCCGCCGAGCAGTGCGTGCACCGGTGCGGCGTACGCCTGCCCGGCGATGTCCCACAGTGCCTGGTCGAGGCCGGCGACGGCGCTGGAGAGGATCGGGCCGCCCCGGTAGAAGCCGCCCTTGGTGAGCACCTGCCAGTGCTGCTCGACGCGCAGGGGATCCTGACCGACCAGGTATTCGGAGAGCACCTCGACCGCGCTGCGCACCACCTCGGCGCGGCCCTCGATGACCGGTTCACCCCATCCGACGAGCCCGTCGTCGGTCTCCACCCGGCAGAACAACCACCGTGGCGCGACCAGGAACGTCTCGATCCGCTCGATCTTCACTGACTGCCCCTTCGTCCCCGTGCCTTCTCGACGTCGCGGACGGCCTTGTCCAGCAACTCACGCATGGCGGTCTCGGCCGCCGACTCGTCCCGCTCGCGCAGCGCGTCGACGACCGCGCGGTGGCTCGGCACCGGGTCGTCGTGCGCGGCGCCGCCGTGCACGAGGCGGTCGCGTTCGGCGAGCCCGGTCTCCATCACCACCTCCATCCGTTCCAGCAGCTCGTTGTGGGTGGCGGCGAGCAGCGCACGGTGGAAGGCGAGGTCGGCGGCGACGGCGGCGGCAGGGTCACCGTCGGCCTCGGCCATCTCGGTGAGTGCCCGGTCGAGGGCGGCCACGTCGTCCTCGGTCGCGCGGGTGGCGGCCAGCCGCGCGGCGGCCGGCTCGATGATGGCGCGCACCTCGTGCAGCTTTTCGAGCAGACGCTCGTCGGGGCCCTCGGCGAACTGCCAGCGGATCACGTCGCCGTCGAGCAGGTTCCAGTCGGCGCGGGGCCGGACGAAGGTGCCGCGCTTCTGCCGGGCGTCGACGATGCCCTTGGCGGAGAGGACCTTCAGCGCCTCGCGCAGGGCCGTCAGGCTGACGTCGAACTCCTCCTGGAGAGCGACGATGTTCAGGGTCGCGCCGGCAGGGATCTCACCGGTGAGGATGCGACGGGCGATCGCTTCGACGGTCTGCCCGTGAATGCCGCGGCGTGCGTACTGTGCCAATGCTCCTGGCCTTCTCGCTGGTCGGTATCGATCTCTCAGGCCGAGGCTTTCACCGCTGTCCAGCCACCGTCCACCACGAGGCTCGCGCCGGTGACGTAGGCGGCGTCCGGCGAGGCGAGGAAGGCGACTGCCCCGGCCACCTCGTCCGGGGTGCCGAAGCGCTTCGCCACGGTCTCGGCGACGCTGCGCCGGCGGTCCTCTTCGGACACCTCGGCCCAGGCGGCGGTGAGGATGGGACCGGGCAGCACGGTGTTGACCCGCACCTGTGGCCCGTACTCGACGGCGAGTTGCCGGCCGAGCGCGACCAGGCCGCCCTTGGCCGCCGCGTACGCGGGCCGGCCGGGCAGCCCGACCAGCGCGTGTACCGAGGAGATCAGCACCACCGCGCCGGCGCGTGCCCGCAGGTCGTCCAGGCAGGCGCGGACGCCGAGGAACGAGCCGGTGAGGCTGACGCCGAGCTGGTGGTCCCAGGACTGTCGGCTGGTCTCGTGGGCCGGGGCGACCCGCACGGCGTACGCGGTGCTGACGAGGATGTCGACCGGGCCGAGGCCGGCCCGTACGGCGGTCACGGCCGCCGTCCAGTCGGCCTCCTCGCTGACATCGCCCACTACGGACAGTGCGCGGTCACCGCGAGCGGTCAGTTCCTCGGCCAGCGGTGTCGTGTCTGCCACGTCGAGCAGTGCGACAGCCGCGCCTTCGGCAGCGAGTCGCCGGGCGATGGCCGCGCCGATCCCACCCATCGCGCCGGTGACCAGCGCGTTCTTGCCTTCAAGCCGGCGCATAGGCTGATCCACCTGACCTCGCCTTGATCTCATCTAATCATTAATTACGAAGATATCTTGACAGCCGGCGACGGCCGATGCAACCTTCTGGTCACACACATTCACCTGGCCGACACATCGCGTCGTAACGCTGCGTGTCGTAGAGGAAGGACACCACCGTGAGCGACTTCGACCCCGGTCGCCGGCGATTCCTTGGCCACCTCGGGCTCGCGGGCCTGGGTGCGCTCGGCGCGAGCTCGTTCCTCAGCGCGTGCGCCAGCTCCGCCAGCGGGCCGGCCGCGGGCAACGGCTCGGGCGCGGTCACCATCCAGTCCAACCTCTCCTCGCCGCAGGCCAAGGCGGCGATGGAGAAGCTGATCGAGACGTTCAACAAGCAGGGCAAGGGCACGGCGAGCCTCAACACGATCGCCTCGGAGACCTTCCGGACCCAGCTCCCCACGTACCTCACCTCGGCCAACCCGCCGGACCTCTACACCTGGTACGCGGGTTCGGTAGCCAACGACTACGCGAGCAAGAACCTGCTGCTGGACGTCTCCGACGTCTGGAAGTCGCTTGGCGACTACCCCCAGTCGCTGCGCACCCTCTCCACCGACGCCAGCGGCAAGCAGATCTTCGTGCCGATGAACAACTACTGGTGGGGCTTCTTCTACCGAAAGTCCAACTTCGCCAAGTGGGGCGTGCAGGAGCCGAAGACCTGGACGGAGTTCCTGGCGGTCTGCGAGACGCTGAAGAGCAAGGGCGTCCCCCCGATCGGCATCGGCCTCGGCGACACCCCGTGGGTCGCATCGGCCTGGTTCGACTACCTCAACATCCGGATCAACGGCGCACAGTTCCACCGCGAGCTGCTCGCCGGCAAGCAGCGCTTCGACGACCCGAAGGTCAAGGCGGTGTTCACCCGCTGGCGGGAGGCACTGCCCTACTTCGACCCCAAGGGCAAGGCGTACCCGTTCCAGGAGGCGACCACCGCGCTGCTGGCCGGCAAGACGGGGATGTTCCTGATCGGCACGTTCTTCGCCGACGCCGCTCCCAAGGACGCCCTCGGCGACCTCGACTTCTTCCGGTTCCCGATCATCGACCCGGCGGTGCCGCTGGCCGAGGAGGCGCCGACGGACGGCTTCTTCGCCAGCGCGAAGACCGCCAACCCGACCGGCACCCGGGCTCTGCTCACGTACCTGGCCTCGACCGAGGCGCAGGAGGCGTACGTCAGGGCCAGCTCCGGCATCGTCCTGCCGGCCAACCCGAAGGCCAAGGCGTCCGACTCGCCGCTGGTGGTCAAGGGCAAGGCGATGTTGGACGAGGCCAAGGAGCTGACCCAGTTCTTCAACCGCGACTCCAGCGACGCGCTCCAACCGACCGCGGACACCGCGCTTACCAAGTTCATCGACAAGCCGGACCAGATCGACGCGATCCTGCGGGAGTGGCAGGCCGGCGCCGAGAAGGTCTTCAAGGGCTGACGTGACAGCAACGATCTCCACGACTTCGGTCACCCCCACCCGGCGGCGGCGACGGTCGGCCCGACTGTCGCCGCTGCTGGTGGCGTTCGTCCTGGTGCCGTTCGCGGTCGAGAGCATCTGGGTGTTCTGGCCGGCGCTCCAGGGCTTCTGGTTCTCGCTCACCCGCTGGGACGGAATGTCGTCGCCGGCCTTCGTCGGCACCGACAACTACGTCGAGCTGGCCGGCGACGCCACCTTCCGCGGCGCGCTGATCAACACGGTCATCTGGCTGGTGCTCTTCGGCGGTCTCTCCGTGCTGGGTGGCTTCGGCATGGCGCTGGTCCTGCAGAAGGAGCGACGCGGCGTCGGCTTCTACCGGGCCGCGCTGTTCACCCCGGTGGTGTTCTCGCTCGTGGTGACCGCGCTGGTCTGGCGGGTGTTCTACCAACCCGACGGCATCGCCGACACGATCCTGCGCGCCGTCGGGCTGGAGAGCCTGATCCGGCCCTGGCTCGCCGACCCGCAGACCGCTCTGTACGCGGTGATCCTGCCCGCGCTGTGGCGGCAGATCGGGTACGTCATGGTGCTGTTCCTGGCCGGCCTGAAGGCCATCGACCCGGCGCTGCACGAGGCTGCGCGAATGGACGGCGCCAACTCCTGGCAGCGGCTGCGGCACGTGACCATTCCCCAGCTCAAGGGGGTCAACGCGGTGGTGCTCTCGGTCATCGTGATCGACTCGCTGCGCTCCTTCGACATCGTCTGGTCGCTCACCAAGGGCGGCCCGTACCACTCGTCGGAGCTCCTGAGCACCTACATGTACTCGACCGCGTTCCAGAGCCTGCGGCTGGGCTATGCCTCCGCCATCGCCGTCGTGATCTTCGTGCTCGCGCTGGCGGTCATCCTCGGCTACCTGGTCCGCGCGTTCCGGGAGGAAGCGTGATGAACAAGCTCCGTACCGGGGCCTTCCACACCGGCATGATCCTGCTGTCGCTGCTCTGGCTGGGTCCGGTGCTCTGGGTCGTGGTGATGTCGACCCGGTCGTTCGACGACATCGCCGCGCACGGGGTGGGCAGCCTGCCCCGGTCGTTCACCCTGGACACGTACCGGCAGGCGTGGACCGACGGCGGCGAGCTGCGGGCGCTGATCAACAGCATGGTGGTGGCCGTCCCGTCGGTGGTGCTGAGCCTCGGGCTCGCGGCGATGGCGGCGTTCGCGCTGAGTCGGTTCCGGATCCCCGGGCGGCGGACGATCCTGCTGTTGATGCTCGCCGGCAACCTGCTGCCACCGCAGATCCTCCTCATCCCGGTGGCGAAGTTCAGCGAGCTGACCGGCCTGTACGACACGCTCTGGGCGCTGATCGCGGTGCAGGTCGGCTTCGGGCTCGGCTTCTACACGTTCGTCCTGCACGGATTCATGCGGGACCTGCCGGGCGAGATCCAGGAGGCGGCCACCATCGACGGCGCCGGCACCGCGCAGATCTTCACGAGGGTGATGCTGCCGCTGACCCGCCCCGCGTTGGCCGCCCTCGGCGCGCTCTCCTTCACGTGGATCTTCAACGACCTGCTCTGGGCGATCACCGTGCTGCGGACCGACGACAACATGCCCGTCACCCCGGCGCTGCTCGCCCTCCAGGGCCAGTTCGTCTCGTCCTGGAACGTCATCGCCGCCGGTACTGTCATCGCGGCCGTGCCCACCGTCGCGGTGTTCCTCCGCTTCCAGCGGCACTTCGTCTCCGGGCTGGCGCTCGGAGCGGTCAAGTGACCGCCGAGGCCGGGCAGCGCTGGACGCTGCGTGGTGCGCACACCGAGTACACCGTCGCCGTGCCCGCGCACGGGCGCTGGCTGGAGCTTGTCGCGTGGGGGCCGCACGGCGTCTCCGACGGGCCGTCGCCTGTCGCCTACGACGGGCCGGTGCCGTTCCTCACCGCCGGGGACGCCGCCCCCATCGAGTACGCCACCGACGCCGACCGCCCCTTCACGGGCGCCGACCTGGTGATCGAGACCGTGGACGGGAAGCGCCGGGTGGGGTTCGTGCACACCGACGCGCGGATCGACGCCTACCAGCGGGAACTGGCCGTCGACTTCGCCGACCCGGTGACCCGGCTGCGCGCCACAGTGCACTACCGCGTGCCCGAGGGTACCGACGTGGTGCAGCGCTGGGTCGAGCTGAGCAACGACGGCACCGACACGCTGCGGGTCGTCCGCGCCGGCTCGGGCGGGTTCTGCGTACCGACGCCGCACGGCGCGCTGCTCAGCCACCAGTGGGGGCAGTGGTCGCAGGAGTTCCAGCTCTCGCACGTCGAGCTGGGCCACGGCGCGTTCGGCATCGGCAGCTCCCAGGGCGTACCCGGGCACCTGCACGTGCCCTGGCTGGCCGTCCGCGACACCGCCGAGCCGGCCGGCCCGGCCTGGGGGATGGCGCTGGCCTGGACCGGCTCGTGGGAGATCAGCGCCGAGCGGGACACCGGCGGCCTGACCCGGGTGCGGGTCGGCCGCCAACTGGTCGACGGCCCGCTGGAGATGGCCCCCGGCGAGCGGTTGACACTGCCGGTGGTCACCGGCGCGTACAGCCCGGACGGCCTGGACGGTCTGGCCCGGGTCTGGCACACCCACCAGCGGCTGCTGGCCGGAGACCGGCTCACCCCGCGCCCGGTGCTCTACAACTCCTGGGAGGCCACCTACTTCGCCGTCGAGGCGCAGAGTCAGTTGGCGCTCGCCCGGATCGCCGCCGAGCTGGGCGTGGAGACGTTCGTGGTGGACGACGGCTGGTTCGTCGGCCGGAACGACGACACGGCCGGCCTGGGCGACTGGACGCCCGACCCGGCCAAGTTCCCCGCCGGCTTCGACGCGTTCGTCGCCGAGGTCCGCGCGCTCGGGCTGAACTTCGGGCTCTGGGTGGAGCCGGAGTGCGTCAACCCGAAGTCGACCCTGTACGCCGAACACCCGGACTGGGTGTACGCCGTGGACGGCCGACCGCTCACCCCGGTCCGCAACCAGTACCTGCTCGACCTGGGCCGACCCGAGGTCGCCGAGTTCGTCCACTCCACGGTGGACGGGCTGCTGCGTCGGTACGACATCGACTACCTGAAGTGGGACTTCAACAGGCCGCGGACCGAGCCGGGTCGCCCCGGCGGGGTCGGTCCCCTCGACCTGGACGGCGCGCACGTCGCCAACCTGCACCGGATCTACGAGCGGCTGCGCCGGGACCACCCCGACGTGCTGATCGAGGCGTGTGCCGGCGGCGGCGGACGGACCGACCTGGCGATGGCCGCCCGCGCCGACGTCTTCTGGCCCAGCGACAACACCGGCCCGCTGGACCGGCTGGCCATCCAGTACGGCTTCCTGCACGCCAACGCCCCGCACCTGCTCAGCTCCTGGGTCACCGACGCGCCCGGCCTGTTCGATCCCCGCCCGCGAACGCTGGCGTTCCGCTTCGTGCTGGCGATGGCCGGCGTGCTCGGCATCGGCGCGGACATCCGGGCGTGGACTCCCGCCGAGCGGGCCGAGGCGGCCGACTGGATCGCCCGCTACAAGGAGATCCGCGACGTCGTCACGCGCGGCGAGGTGAACCTGATCGGCGGCCCCGACCAGGCCCGCTGCGCGGTGCAGTACACCGCGCCGGACCAGCGTCGGGTGGTCGTGCTGGCCTGGCACACCGGCCGGCTCGACGGCGCCGGCCTGCTTCCGTCACGCCCGGTCCGGCTGCCACTCCGCGGCCTCGACCCGGCGGCCCGCTACTCCGACGGCGAGCGGCACTACTCCGGCAGCCACCTCGGCGCGGTCGGCCTGCCCGTGCAGTGGAGCGCGACCCACGACGCCGACCTCATCGTGCTGACCCGCGACTGAGGCCGGAGCACCACCACCCCCACCCCCGAGGGACAGGAGTACCTCCATGCGCCTGAACCGACAGCTGACCGCTGCCCTGGCCGTACTCGGCCTGGGCCTGGCCAGCCCCGCAGCGGCCATGGCCGCTCCGCCCCACGCTGGCCCACCGCAGGCCGGCCACGGTCCCGGTCGCCCCGGCCACACGCCGGCCAGCGCCGGAGCCGAGGACCAGGGCGCGCCCACGTTCTTCGACAGTGGGCTCGCCCCGACGCCCTACCAGGGCTGGAACACCTACTTCGGCCTCGGTGGCGATCCCACCGAGGCCGAGGTCAGGTCGGTCGCCGACCACATGGTCCGCAGTGGCCTGCGCGACGCCGGCTACACGTACGTCTGGATCGACGGCAACTGGGCCGCGCCCACCCCGCGCAACGAGGCCGGTCAGCTCGTCGCCGACCCGGCCCGCTTCCCGGGCGGGATGGCCGCGCTTGCCGCGTACATCCACAGCCTGGGGATGAAGGCCGGCATCTACACCGACGCCGGCCCGTACCTGCCGGGACAGTGTGGGCTCGGCAGCAACGGCCACTACCAGGCCGACATCGCGCAGTTCGCCGGCTGGGGCTTCGACGCCCTCAAGGCCGACTGGCTGTGCGGCCGGGCCGCCGGCCTCGACCCGGAGGCCACGTTCCGCGAGCTGGCGCAGGCGGTACGCCAGTCGCCCCGGCCGATGCTGCTCAACATCTGCAACCCGGTCAGCTCGGACTGGGGTGGTGGTCCGTACACCCCGGAGCAGCTCTCCACCTGGAGCTACACGTACGCGCCGACCATCGCCGACTCGTGGCGGACGTACACCGACGTGGGCCTGACCGACCCGAGCCCGCAGTGGGCGTACCCGTGGGTGCTGCGCAACATGGACGTCAACGCGTACCACCCGGCGGCCACCGGGCCGGGGCACTACAACGACCCGGACTACCTGCTGCCGATGCGACCGCTGCCCGACGGCGGGTACGAGCTGAGCCTGGAGGAGTCCAAGACGCAGCTCGGCATGTGGGCCATCATGGCCGCGCCGCTGGTGATCGGCTCCGACCCGCGCGGCCTGCCGAGGGAGATGATCTCGGCGCTGACCAACCCCGAGATCGTCGCGGTGGACCAGGACCCGCTGGTCCGCCAGGGCGTCAAGGTCGCCGACACCGGCACCGACGCGCAGGTGTGGAGCAAGGTGCTCACCGGACCCGGCAAGCGGGCGGTCGCGCTGCTCAACAGGCACGACACCGCCCAGCAGATCACCGTGACCTTCGCCGACGTCGCGCTCGGCGGATCGGTCCGTGTTCGTGACCTGTGGGCCCGCGCCGACGTGGACGCCCAGCCGAACACGCCGGGCGTCCAGCCGTTCACCGGCTCGTACACAGTCGAGGTCCCGGCGCACGGCGTGGCCATGCTCGGCCTCACCGGCACCGACCAGGTCGCCGGCGCCAGTCTCGGCGGCACCGCCAGCGCCAGCCCCGCGCTGGTTCGGGTGGACGACGCGCACGCCACGGCCTTCGTCCGCGACGCGCGGGGCGCGCTGGCGGTCAACACCCGCTCCGGTACGACGTGGGGGACCGGGTGGACCTCGCTCGGCGGCCCGGTCGGCGGTCGGATCCTCGGCCAGCCGGCCGCGTACGCCTCGGCGAACGGGCGGATCGACGTGTTCGTCCGCGGCACCGACAACGCCGCCTGGCGACGCAGTTACGTCGCCGGTAAGTGGGGGCCGTGGCAGAGCCTCGGCGGCACGCTCACCGACGGCCCGACGGTGGCGTGGACCAGCCCCACACAGTGGACGCTCGTCGTCCGTGGCGCCGACGGCAAGCTCTGGTCGCGTACCCCGACCGGCGGCTGGAGCGGCATCGGCGCTCCCGACGACAGGCCGACCTACGGCCGGCCGAGCGCTGTCGTCGACGACGCCGGCGTGCTGCACGTGGCCGTGCGCAGCCGTACCGACGAGGTGTGGTGGCGCAGCCGGACCGGCGCCACCTGGTCGGCCTGGACCAACCTGGGTGGCACCACAAGCGGCAGCCCGACGCTGCTCGCCACCTCGGGGCGGGTCTACCTGTTCGCGCTGGCCGCCGACAACCGGCTGTGGCAACGCAACCTGACCGACGGGTCGTGGGGCGGCTGGTTCCGTCGCGGCGAGTTCGCCACCGACGCGTTCCGGGGTGCCCCGGGGGCCGCCGCGGGCACCAACGGCAGCGCCTGGCTGGCCGTGCGTGGCGCGGACGACCGGGTACACCAGATCGTCCTCTGATCCGCGGGGTGGCGGGCCGCTGAGCGGCGGCCCGCCACCCGCACCACCCACGGTTCGGCCTGCGGCGGCTCAGGCCGGGACGAGCTCCCGGCACCGGCGCAGTGCGGCGAGAGCGAGCGGCGCGTCCCTACCCGCGGTCCCGGCCTCCAGCTCGGCGACCGCCAACGCAGCGCGTGCCGGATCGCCCGTCAGCACTGCCGCCTCTGCCAGCACCACAACAGCATCTGCGGCCCACGCCAGGATTCCCTTGGCCCGCACCAGTGTCAGCGCCTCGGTGGCGTGCCGGACGGCCTCGTCCGGCCGTCCGGGCAGGGTCAACCGAGCCAGCGCCGAGAGCCCCTGCACCAGCGGCCAGATCGCGCCGACCCGCCTGGCGTCGGTCACCACCTCGCGCAACGCCTGTTCCGCGCGCCGTGTCTCGCCGTCCCCGGCGGCGGTGCGGCCCAGCACGGTGGCCAACTCGGCTCGCGCGTCGAGCAGGGTGACAGGCATCCGCTCGGCACTGGCCACCACTCGCGACAGCCGCTCGGCCAACCCGTCGAACCGTCCGGCCGCCCGGTCCAGCGACAGCTCCGTCACCTCCACCAGGGGAGCCAGCCGTTGGTATCCGGTCTCCTCGACCAGCTCGCGGCCGTCCGCGAGAAGTGCGGCGGCCCGATCCAGGTGCCCGGCGTGCAGAGCGCCCTGCGCCCAGTTCAGGCAGGCCCGCGCGTGTTCCCTGGGCCGGTCGGCCAGGGCGACCGCGCCGCGTAGCTCCTCGACGATCGCCCACGCCGCCGGGTCACCCAGCTCCAGCAGCAGCGAGGCGCGGGCGATGCGTACCGCGAGGTGCGCCGCCGGGTCCTGGCTGGCCGTGGCGGCGGCCTCCGCCTCCGCGCACCGGGCCAGGTGGTCGTCCACGTGCCGCCCCACCACGGTGTCGGGCGCCGCCAGGACCGCGAGGGCCGGGGCCCTGCGGCGCGGTGCCCGCAGGTACGGCACGGCCCGTTCGATCTCGGCGTACCCGCGCAGAGCCTCGCCCTGCTGGCGCAGCATCCGCCCGAGCACCAGACCCAGCTCGCCCCGGGTACCGGGCGGCAGCCGCCGGTCGGCCAACAGCCGCTCCAGCACGGGAATCGCGGTCGCCTGACTGAGCCCGTCGATCGCCGACCGACCGAGTTTGCCGGCCAGCCGGGCCCGTACCGGCCGGGGCAGCTCGGCGACGTCCATCGTCTGGAGCAGGAAGTCGGCGGCCGTGGCGTCGTCGCCGCGCTCGGTGGCGAGGTCGGCGGCGGCTTCGGCGTTGCGGACGAAGTCGGCGCCGCTGCCGGCCAGCCGGTAGTGGTAAGCGAGTTGGGCAACCGGCCTGGGCAACTCCTGCTCCAGCACCCGGGCGACGCGCAGGTGCAGCCACTCCCGGGTCTCCCGGGGCACCAGGTGGTACACCACCTGGCGGGCCAGGTCGTGGCGGAACCGCAACCCCTCGCCGGTGTCGTGCAGCAGGCCCGCCCGGTGCGCGGCGGTGAGCGCCGCGCCCACGGATGCCCGGTCCTGGGCGAGCACCGCGGCGAGGACGCGCTGATCAGGCGTCCGGCCCAGCACGGCGGCGGCGCCGAGCACCTCCCGGGTGGCATCGTCCAGCGGGCGCAGTCGCCAGAGCAGCACGTCCTGCAGGACGAACGGCACGCTGTCGTCGGCCAGCGGGTCGCCGCCCCGCTCGGCGAGCGTGCGCAGCACCTCCTCCACCACGAACGGGATGCCGGCGGTGCGGTCCAGCAGGGCGGCGGTGAGCCGGGGTGACGGGGCGTCCAGCCGCAGGGTCCGGGCGGCCAGACGGCGTACGTCGTCGGCGTCCAGAGGACCCAACAGAACGCGGGTGACCGCCCGGGGCGTACGCGAGAAGACGTCGTGGATCGGTGTGCTGCCGCCCGGTGGCGGCGTGCGGGCCGTCAGCACGACGGCCAGGCCGTCCACCGGACGGGCGCTGAGGTAGCCGAGGAATTCGCAGGTCGCCGGGTCGGCCCAGTGCAGGTCTTCGAGAAGCAGCGTGGCGGGGCTCAGCGCGGTCAGCACCGCGGCGACGGCCCGGAGCAGCCGGTGTCGTTCGGCAGCCGGGTCGGCCAACGGTGGCGGCACGGCGGGCAACGCGTCAGCCAGTTCGGGCAGGAGTGGCGCCAGGGCGCCGGCCACCGGGTTGAGCCCGTCGACCGGTCCCAGCCGGTCCGCGCCCGTCCGGATGGCGTCCAGCAGTACGCCGAACGGAAAGGGCTCCGGGACGTCGTCGCACTCGCCGACCAGGTGGCGGCCGGGAAGCGTGGCGAGGAGCTCGGTGATCAGGCGACTCTTGCCGATGCCGGGCTCGCCCTCCAGCAGGACCAGGCACGGCGGCGCGTCGACGAGCCGGCGGAGCCGGGCCAGTTCCGCCGTCCGCCCGACGAACTCGATGGCCCCGCGCAGGCGCGCGGGGCGGACGGAGGTGGAACCCCCGCCGCCCCACGTCGTGTTGTCGTCGTCGCCGCTCACCGTGCGGCGAGCAGATCACCCCCGCGTCGACGGTCGACCGGCCGGCGGGCCGGCGGTGACTCAGGTCACACGCCGGCCCGCCGGGTCGGTGCCACAGTCAGGACTGGACGGTGACCGGAACGGTCTTGAGCGAACCGTCGCCGTTGCGGAACTCCAGCACCCCGAGGTAGCGCTGCCCCGGGAGGAGTCCGAACCAGCGCAGGGTGAGGTTCGCCGTCGCGCCCGGCTGGACGCTGCGCTGCTTCGGGTCGATGGTGAACCGGCCGGTGGAGGTGCCGGGCGCGCCCGGTAGATAGCTGGTGACCGTGTACGCGTTCACGCCGTCCGGGATGTTCTCGGTGAACTCCTGCTCGACGACCACTATGTAGTCACCGGCGCCGTCCGGCAGCGTCACCTTGGCGCCGTCCCGACCGCTGGCCGTGGCGGTGACGAACTTCCCGTCCTTGTCGTAGACGTTGAGGCTGAACTCCGTGCACTCCATCACGCCCTCCTCGTCGTCCCAGTCGATGTGGGAGCAGGTGGGTCGCGCCGACGTCACCTGCACGAGCGGGCTGCGAGTGCCGGCCGGCACGTGCAGGGTGGTCCTGCTGATCGAGGCGGGCAGCGGCACCGGCAGGTTGTTCGACGTGCTCCAGTCCCAGCTCGGCCCGTCGCCCTTGAGGGTCGCCACGTTGCTGGTGCCCGAGGTCAGGCCGGAGAGCTGGGAGATCAACTGCCCCTTGTAGCCGGCCTCGGCGGCGATCCGGACGCTGCCGAAGGTGCCCTTGCCGGTGACGGCGTCGGGGGCGATCAGCCCCGAGTTGTGCACGATGAGCGGGGTGCGTACCCGGTGCTCGTACTGGTCGGTCCAGGTGAGCGCGCCGTCGGCCCAGGTGTCGAACGCGCCGCCGGTGTTGGTGACCTCCACAGTGAAGCTGGCGGACCTGCCGGGGCGGATCTGCATCTTCGCCGGGGTGACCTTGGCCTTGTAGCCCGGCGGGGCCTGCACCGAGGAGGTGTAGGTGCTGGTCCTGGTGCCGACGTTGGTGACGGTCCGGGTGACCGTCTGCTTGCCCACCATCCGGCCGAGCGCGATCGACGGGTAGTTGAGCTGGGCGGTGTCGATCGCGTCGATCGTGTCGCAGCCCTCCAGGTCGCCGAGCCCGAAGTCGCCCCCGCGGTCGGCGGACACCCCGCAGAGATACCGGATCCAGTCCTGCTGCTGGGAGTCGTACACCAGGCCCGGGTCGAAGGCGCTGCCCGGCTCGACCTGGCCGGCCCCGTAGTTGAGCGGGGTGGCGTCCCGGGTGCCGATCTTGATCGGGTTGCCCTTGTCGGTCCGGTCCGTAGCGCTGGTCATCAGCGCCGAGCGGACCGCCGCGGGCGACCAGTCGGGGTGCTTGGCCAGCAGCAGGGCGGCGATGCCCGCGATGTGCGGCGCCGCCATCGAGGTGCCCGACTCCAGTGCGAAGTCCTCCCCGCCGATGGACGGCGAGAACGCGGCCACGATGTCCTGTCCGGGTGCGCTGATGTCCGGCTTGAGCAGCTCGCCGGCGTTCAGGTTCGACGGGCCCGCCGACGAGAACGCGGCGACCGAGGGAGCTTCGACCGTCTCCAGCTTGCTCGGCGAGATGGTCGCCGTGGCGTTGCCCTTCGCGACGTACGCGGTGACGGTGGCCAGGTCGACCTCGTTGATGTGCACGGTCGGCACGGTCTGCACGTCGGCGTTGAGGGAGTTCAGCTCGTCGTTGTAGAGCACCATCCCGACGCCGCCGGCGCGGGCCACCTCGATGCTCTTGTCGGTACGCGGGATCTCACCGCGCAGGCAGAGCACGATCGCGCCTTTGACCTTGGCCGGGTCCAGCGTGTCGTCGGCGCAGAGACCCGCGCCGTACGCGCCGTCCGGGTCGAGCGCGCTGTCCCGCGCGAAGACCAGGCGTGCCGGCCCGACACCCGTCTCGCCGAGGCCGGCTCCGGTGATCTTGGTGCCGTTGCCGAGGGTGAGCGTCCGGTTGTTCTGCCTGTCGGTGGTGCTGGCCGCCACCGTGGTCACCCACGGGGTCGAGTTGTCGACAGTGTTCGCGTACGGGCCCGAGTTGCCGGCCGCCGCGGACACGAACACTCCGGCGGCCGCCGCGTTGAAGAACGCCGCGTCGACGGCGCCGAACTGCTCGCTGTCGTCCCCGATCGAATAGTTGATGACGTCCACGCCGTCGGCGACCGCGTCGTCGATCGCGTGCACGATGTCGATGTCCGTGCCGGACGCCGACCCGGCGCCGTTGTCGTAGAGCGCCTTGTAGATCGCCAGTCGGGCGGCCGGTGCCATGCCGGAGATCGAGCCCAGGTCGCGGCCACCCTGCGTCGCCCGCACGCCGTGGTTGCCGGCGGCGGTGCTGGCGGTGTGGGTGCCGTGGCCGTTGCGGTCCCGGGGCGAGGAGTAGTCGTCCGGGAACGCGTCGGCGATTCCGCTGTCGTTGTACCAGCGGGCACCGATCACCTTGTTGTTGCAGGCGACGGGCGCCTCGACACCGACGTCGCAGGTGCCCTTCCACTTGGCGTCGATGATCGCCTGGTCCGGACGAGGGCTGGGCAGCGCCGCGAAACTCGCGCTCTCCGGCCAGTACCCGCTGTCGATGACGCCGACGATGACGCCCTCGCCGGCGTGGGAGTCTCCGCCGAACTCCTGCTTCCACACGCCGTCGCGGCCGGTGAGGCCGAGGTAGTCGGGGGTGTGTGCGGTGGCGGCGTGCACCGTGTGGCTCTCGTACACCGCGCGCACGCCCCGCGTCGCGCGCAGCCGGGCGGCCTGCGGCCCGGTCAGGTCCGCGGCGAAGCCGTTGAACGCGGTATCCAGGGTCACCCGGGTGCGGTCGGCCGGCACGCCGACGCTGTCCAGGACGGCCGTACGCTTCTGCCGCAGGTGCTCACGGTAGGCGTTGGCGGTGCCGGAGGTTCGGTTCAGCTTGCCGCCGGGCGTCGGCTTGGTCGCCGCGATCCCCGCAACCCCGCCGGTGTACGTCGCCAACGGCTCCTCGGCGAGCTGAACCAGGTACCGGGCGGTCGGGCCGCTGCTGGTCGGGGCGGCGGTGGCGCTGGTGGGCAGGCTGGTCAGGCCGGCCGCGGTCAACGCCACGGCGGCCAGCATGCTGACCCCGCGCCTGGTCCTTCCGGGCCGATGTGTGATCGGTTGTGGCACGTCGTTGCCTCCACGTTCGGTGCCGGCCGCCACGACTGATGACGGTTGCCGAAACGTAGGATCGGCGGCGGTCATCCAGAAGCGCTCGTAACCTGCCCGACACCTTGGAAACAAGCTCGTAACGCAACGGGTACTTTGCGCGTCATTTGGGTTGGCGGTGCGGTGGTCGTCGCGCCTGCTGCCGCTGCGGCGCCTGCTGCCGTTCTCGCGCCTGCTGCCGTTGTCGCGTTTGCTGCCGTTGTCGCGCCTGCTGCCGCTGCGGCGGCCAAGCCACGGCGGCGGCCAGGCCACAGCCACGGATTACAGTTCCGCCATGGACGACACCGCCCGCGGCATACGGATCAGACGCGGTGGCCCGGCCGACGCACCCGCCGTCCTGAACATGCTCGACTCCGCGGTGATCTGGATGAACGATCGCGGCAATACCGAGCAGTGGGGCACGACGCCGTTCTCGGAGAAGCCCGGCGGGGTCGAGATGGTCGATCGCTACCTGACCGAGAACCTTCCGTACATCGCGGAGCTGGACGGCACACCGGCCGCCGTCCTGGTGTTGGACTCCGGGCCTGCTCCACAGGCACCGATCGCACCCGCGGAAGAACCCGAGCGGTACGTCCGCCTGCTGGTCTCCGACCGACGATTCGCCGGCCGACACCTCGGGTCGGCCCTGCTGGCGCACGCCGTGGAGGAGACCCGGCGAGCCGGCGTGCGGTTGCTACGGGTCGACTGCTGGGCGGGCGGCGGCGGCGAGTTGGTGGCCTTCTACGAGCGCCACGGGTTCACGTCCACCGAAACCTTCCAAGCTGGAGCCTGGCCGGGGCAGGTGCTGGCCCAGCGGATCGGCTGACCGCGAGCAGCAGGAAGGTGGCGGGGTGCCGGGGCTACGTGCGGCGGTGGTATTGGTTGCGGCGGGGGAGTTGGTCGGGGTCGAGCCAGGCGGGTGGGGTGAACTCGGGGCGGCCGTCGCCGGCCAACCGGACGGTCCAGTCGCCGTGGTGGATGTGCCGGTGGTGATGGCCGCAGAGCAGGACGGCGTTCGCGAGGCTGGTGTCGCCGCCGTCGGCCCAGTGGTGGATGTGGTGGGCGTCGCACCAGCGTGGTGGGCGGTCGCAGCCGGGGAAGGCGCAGCCACGGTCACGGAGGACGAGTGCCCGGCGGAGTGCCCCGGTGATGAGCCGACGTTGGCGGCCGACGTCGAGGACCTGGCCGGCGCCGCCGAGGACGGCGGGCAGGACGGCGGCGTCGCAGGCGAGCCGGCGGACCGTTTCCGGGGTCAGCCCGAGGCCGGTGTCCAGTGTGCCCGCGTCGAGCTGCCGCACGAGGCCGTCGAAGCTGGTGGTGACGACGAGCTGGGCGACCTCACCGCCGTGTTCGGGCAGCTCGCCGGTGCGCAGGGTGAGCCGGCAGAGGTCGGCGAAGGCATCGTGTCGGCGTTGCCCGGGGGAACGGTGGTCATCGGGACCTGACGGCGCGGTCAGGGGGTCGATGGCGGCACGCAACAGGCCGGCGGTTTCGGTGTCGAGGATGCCTGTGAGTCGGAGGCGGCCGTCGGTGAGAGTGGACAGAGTGACGTGGCGGTCGCGGGCGGCTCGGCGGGCCTCGGCCTCCAACGCGGTCTTCGCGGCGGCGTCGGCGACCTCTGGTGCGACGTGGTCGAGGATTCGCAGGCTCAGCTTGCGGAGCAGCGTGGGGTCGAACTGCCCGGCCCATTCCACGAGTACGCCCACCGCCTTGTCAGCGACCGCCGCACCGGCGGTGCTCCGCACGGTGTCGACGGTGTCGGTGATGATCCGGGCCTGATCGAGCGTGATGTCGGCATCGGCCAGCGCCTGCCGTACTCCCGGGTTGCCGGTGTCGAGCGCGGCGGCGAGGTCGACGAGGCGACGGGCGGTGGGAACGGTGAGGCGCAGTCGTTCGCGGAGCCACACCGCCGTGGAGGACGCGCCCTGCGCGGTAGGTATGCCTCGGCCGTCCAGCTCGCGAATGAGCGAGAGTTTGACGGCGGCGAGCCGTTGCTCGATGCGGTGCGCCGCGTCGAGCGCGGCGACGAGGTCGTCCGCCGGGAGGGCCCAGGCGGCGCCGTCGGCGCAGGCTGCGACCGCACCTTCCGCCTGCGTCAACTCCTCAACCATGACCCGAGAATAGAACAGGTGTACGACACTTTCAGTCACCAAGATCGATCGATCTTCAGCCGCTGACCGGCCTGCTCGCGGCACCCGGCCCGCCGAGAGCTGTCGGCCTGCTCGCGGCGCCTGGCTTGCCCGCAGTGCCCGGCTTGCCCGCAGTGCCCGGCTTGCTCGCAGTGCGCGGCCCGCCCGCAGCCACTGAACCGCCGGGAGCTGCCGGATCATCCGGACTGCCGGGCGCGCCAGTACCGTCGGCGGTTGGCTGACACCCGGGTGTCAGTTGCGGCGGATCAGACCTGGCCCGGCGGTGATGTCGATGTCGCCGCTCTCGATGTCGTGTCCGGCCGCGCAGCGGAGTACGGCACGGACCGGTTCGCCGCAGTCGTGGTGGGTGGCGAGGATGCCGGGGCCGGCCTCGTCCGCGCTCCAGGTGTCGCCCCAGTTGCGCAGTGCGGTGATGACCGGCAGCAGTTCGTGACCCTTGCGGGTGAGTTGGTACTCGTGGCGGGTGCGCTGCCCCGGCTCCCGGTAGGGAATTCGTTCGAGCAGGCCGGCGGCGACCATGTCCTTGAGGCGGGCCGCCATGGCGGGCTCGCCGACCCCGACCCGCTGGACGAAGTCGTCGAACCGGCGCGTGCCGAGCAGCGCCTCGCGCAGGATCAGGATCGTCGAACGGCTGCCCACGATGTCCATCGCCCGTGCGACGGAGCAGTTCTCCATCGACCAGGAGTCGCGGTCGTCCCGTAGGTCCTCCATGTGGCCCAGCCTACCTGACTTGCGCTGAGGTTAGCCAGGTGATTCACTGGGATGCTGCTGACTTTTGCGAAGGCAAGCCAGCAGGACTCCAACCCGAGGACGCCTTGTGACCACCAGCAGCACGGCCCCGACCGAGCCGGCCAGCACCCAGCCGGCCAGCACCCAGCCGGCCAGCACCGAGCCGGCCAGCACCGAGCCGGCCAGCACCGAGCCGGCCAGCACCGAGCCGGCCAGCACCGAGCCGGCCAGCACCGAGCCGGCAGTCACCACCCGTACGTCCGTTCGCGGCTCCCGGCCGGTGACCCTGATCGCCATGTGTCTCGGTGCGATGATCACCTTCCTGCAGATCACCGCGACGGTCTCCGCCCTGACCACCATCCAGGCCGACCTTCGGGTCGATCCGACCACCGTGATCTGGATCCCCAGCGCCTACACCCTGGTCGTGGCGAGCCTGGTGCTGTCCGCCGCGACCCTGGGAAATCGTTACGGGCGCAGGCGCATGTTCGGCGCCGGTGTCGTCGCGATGATCGTCGGCGGTGCTGTCGTGGCCAGCGCACCCACCGTGGCCTGGGTGCTTGTCGGTCAGCTGGTCGCGGGCCTCGGCGGCGCCCTGATCCTGCCGAACAGCCTGGCGATCCTCGGTGCCACGTTCACCGACCCGCACCGCCGTACCGAGGTCATCACCGCCTGGTCGGCCGCCTCCGGAATCGGGCTGGCGATCGGCCCGCTCATCGCCGGCGCGCTGCTGCGTCACCATTCGTGGCACAGCGTCTACCTGTCGGTGATCGTGCTGGGCGTGGTCACCCTCGTCGTCGCCGCGATCGGGGTGGTCGAATCGCGGCCCAGCGCCGGACGACTCGACCTGCCCGGTCTGCTGCTCGGCACCGTCGCCATCGCCGCCGCCGTCTACGCCATGATCCAGGGCGGACGCGACGGCTATGCCAGCCCCGTCGTGGGGATCGCCTGGGTCGTCTCGGCCGTCGCGCTTGTCACTTTCGTCCTGGTCGAGCTGCGGAGCAACAACCCGATGCTGGACGTACGGCTGTTCCGCTCGGCGTCGTTCAGCGCTGTCATGGTCGTCGCCGCGGTGTCGCTGTTCGGCTTCACCGGCGTAGCGATCCTGCTCGTCCTCTTTCATGAGCGCGCCCAGGCGCTCAGCCCGCTGGACACCGGCTGGCGGATGCTTGTGCTCTTCGGGGCGTACGTGCTCGTGGCCTTCGCCGCCGGCCGGACCATCCGACGCACCGGGTTCAAGGCGCCACTCAGCGTCGGCCTGGTGCTCGGCGCGGTGGCCAGCTTCGGGCTGGCGGCGCAGGGGCCGACCACGACGTTCGAGCACCGCTGGGCGTTGTTCGCGTTGTTCGGCGCCGCCAGCGGGCTGGTGGTGGCCCCGGCGACTGCCGCGGCGTTGGCCAGCGTGGCGCCCGCCCAGGCCGGCATGGCCGCCGGCGCGGTCAACGCCTCCCGTCAGGTCGGCTCGGTGCTGGGATCGTCCCTGCTGGGCACGCTGCTCACCACCACGATGCTGGCCGACCTGCCCGACCGTCTCGCCGCACACCAGGTCGGCGAACCCACCCGTACCGCCGTGCAGGCGGCGGTGGCCGCCGGCGCGACAGGCGACCAGCCGCTGCCCGATCCGGTCCGGGCGGCGCTCGCCGAGGCCATGACCTCCGGAGTCCAGGCCGGCCTGCGGATCAGCGGCATCGTCTTCCTGGTCACCGCCGTGCTCGCGCTCACCCTCATCCGCAACCGCCCGCACCAGCACTAGGGTCGGCACCGGCACCGGCCCCAAGGCCCGGGCCCGCCAGCAGCGGGACCAGGGCCGAGCCGGCGACGGCACCGGGATCCGGCCCGCGCCGGCACGAGGTGACAGCCGCGCCCGGCCCGGGTCCCGTGCCGGCACGAGGTCGTCACGGCCGCGCCCGGCCCGGCCCCGGCCCGCGCCGGCACGAGGTGACAGCGCGCACGGGGCCCGTGCCGGCACGAGGTCGTCACGGCCGCGCCCGGCCCGGCCCCGGCCCGCGCCGGCACGAGGTGACAGCGCGCACGGGGCCCGGGCCCGTGCCGGCACGAGGTCGTCACAGCCGCGCACGGCCCGGCCCCGGTGCCGGTGGGCTGCGGTCAGCCGCCGATGGTGTCCAACTCCGCGATCGCGTCGGCCGGCAGCGTCAGGTCGGTCGCGGCGAGGTTCTCCCGCAGGTGTGCCAGCGTCGAGGTGCCCGGGATCAGCACGGTCGTGGGGGAGCGCTGCAGCAGCCAGGCCAGGGCGACCTGCTGTGGCGAGGCGCCCACCCGGGTGGCCACGTCGTTGAGGATGTCGGACTGCAACGGCGTGAATCCGCCGAGCGGGAAGAACGCGGCGAACGCGATGTTCTCCGCTGCGCACCGGTCCACCAGGGCGTCGTCCTGCCGGTGCGCGAGGTTGTAGAGGTTCTGCACGGTGACCACCGGGGCGATGGCCTGGGCCTCGGTGAGCTGGGTGAGCGTGACGTTGCTGAGCCCGAGGTGCCGGATCAGCCCCTCCTGCCGCAACTCCGCGAGGGCGCCGAACTGCTCGGACAGGGGATCGTCACCGGTGCCCTCCGCCACGCCTACCCGCAGGTTGACCACGTCGAGGACGTCCAGGCCGAGGTGTTGCAGGTTGTCCCGGACCTGGGCCTTCAGTTCCTCCGGCTGCAACGCCGGGATCCAGGAACGGTCGGCGCCGCGGCGCGCGCCGACCTTGGTGACCAGGTGCAGATCCTCGGGGTACGGGTGCAGGGCCTCGCGGATCAGCTCGTTCACCACCACCGGGCCGTAGAAGTCGCTGGTGTCGATGTGTCGGACGCCCCGGTCGACGGCCTCGCGCAGCACGGCGAGGGCCTGCTCACGATCGCGCGGCGGGCCGTAGACGCCGGGGCCGGCGAGCTGCATCGCCCCGTAGCCCATCCGGCTCAGGGTGAGGCCGTCGGCGGGGGTCAGGGAGCCGCCAGGAAGGTTGTCGCTCATGTCGTTCCTCTATCCGTTGTCGTCGTGGATATGCGGCGGTCCGAAGATCGGCCTGCGACAACTGTCCGTCGACATCCGTCCGACCGGCAGGGCGAGGCGTTCCTGGTAGTGACACGGCCAGTCACCGGGCGGTGGGGCGATCTACCGTCAGAGGCATGGACGCCACCAACCAGCTCGGCGACTTTCTGCGTGCGCGGCGGGAACAGGTCCGGCCCGAGGACGTCGGTCTCGGCCCGGGCGTCGGCCTGCGCCGGGTTCCTGGCCTGCGCCGGGAGGAGGTGGCGATGCTGGCCGGCATCAGCGCCGACTACTACCTGCGGTTGGAGCAGGGCCGTGAGCGGCACCCGTCGGTGCAGGTCCTCGACGCGCTCGCCGGGGTGCTCCAACTGGACCCGGAGGCCACCGCGTACATGATCGGGTTGACGCGTCCGCGGTCGCGCCGGGCGGTCCGGCCGGCCGTCGAGCGGGTGCCGGCCAGTGTCCTGCACCTGGTGCGCGAGCTCCCGATGCCGGCCTTCGTGCAGAACCGCTATCTCGACATTCTGGCGTCGAATCGAATGGCGAGGGCGCTGTCGCCGAACCTCGCTCCGGGTGCCAACCGGCTCCGTGCGGTGTTCCTGGACGCGGCGGAACGGGAGTTGTTCCGGGACTGGCGGCAGGCGATGCAGAGCGTGGTGGGGCAGATGCGCGCCGACTCGGCCGGGGACGCCGACGACCCGCGACTGACGGCGCTGGTGGGTGAGTTGTCGCTCAAGAGCGACTGTTTCCGCCAGTTGTGGGCCCGACACGAGGTGCGGCGGCGCGAGGGTGTGGTGAGTCGGCTGCACCACCCCGAAGTGGGTGATCTCGACCTGTACTGCGACAAGCTCGCGGTCGCCGGCGCCGAGGGGCAGCTCCTGGTGATCTACCACGCCGAGCCCGGTACGGAGTCGGCACGGTCGTTGGCGCTGCTCGGCTCGATCGCGGCCAGCACACCGGACGCCGGCGCGGACAGCCTCCGGGCCGGCGATCCCGCACGCCTGTATCCGCTGGAGTGAGAGCGGACCGTGGGGTTGACGAAGGATGTTTGTGAGTGCACACTTACAAACATGCGATCCACCGCCGAGGCCCGCCGAGCCACCGTCCTGAACGCCGCCGTGTCGGCGTTCGCGCGCACCGGCTTCCACGCCACCCCGGTCACCGCCGTGGCGGCCGCCGCCGGCATCTCCGAGGCGTACGTCTTCCGGCTCTTCGCCGGGAAGCTCGGACTGTTCGTGGCGGCGGCCGGGGCGTGCTTCGAGCGGATCGTCGTGGCGCTCGAAGCCGGGGCGGAGCGTGCCGGCGACGCCGGACCGGAGGAGGTCCTGGAGGCGATGGGCGACGCCTACGCCGAGCTGATCGCCGACCGCGATCTCCTGCTGTTCCAGGTGCAGGCGCAGGCCGTCACGGACGTCGCCGAGATCGCCGAGGCGGTGCGGGCCGGCTACAAGCGGGTCGCCACCTTCGTGCGGAGTCGGTCCGGCGCCAGCGACGCGCAGGTGCAGCAGTTCTTCGCGTACGGCCAGCTCTGCCACCTGATCGTGACCGCCGGCCTGGAGCAGGTGCCCGAGCCGTGGGCCCGTGCGCTTACCGCAGGCATCCGCCACCCCTGACCCCCGCTCGCACCGATCGGGCCGCTTCCCGGCGGCCCACTTTTTCCGGCAATTATGTGTGTGAGTGCACACTTACAAACCGAAGGAGAACAGAGATGACTACCGACCGGATGATCACCGAAGTGGTACTGCCCGGTGTGGTGGAGCCGGACGGACTCCAGGTCAACAGACGTGCCATGCCCGTTCCCGCCGCGGGGCAGGTGCTCGTCGAGGTCGAGGCGACCGGAATCTCGTTCGCCGAGCAGCAGATGCGCCACGCTCTCTACCCCGGCCAGCCGAAGTTCCCGTTCGTGCCCGGCTACGACCTCGTCGGCACGGTGCGGGCGGTGGGGCCGGGCGGCGACGACGCGCTGATCGGCACCCGGGTCGCGGCGGTCACCAAGACCGGCGCCTGGGCCACCTACGCGCTTGTCGACATCGACGCCCTGACCCCCGTACCCGCCGATCTGGACCCCGCGGCGGCCGAGACCGTCGTCGTCAACGGGGTGACCGCCTGGCAGATGCTGCGGGACGCCGACCTGAAGGCCGGCCAGACCATCCTCGTGCACGGCGCGAACGGCGGTGTGGGGAGCGTGCTCGTCCAACTCGGCCGACACCTCGGCCTGCGAGTCATCGGCACCGCCGCCGCACGGCACCACGCCGGGCTGCGCGAACTCGGCGTCGAACCGCTCGACTACCGCGACCCGGAAATGGCCACCCGCATCCGCGAGCTGTCGCCGGGTGGCGTCGACGCCGTCTTCGACCCGGTCGCCGGCCCGGGCGTACGCACCTCGTACGCCCTGCTCGCTCCCGGCGGAAAGCTTGTCGTCTACGGCAACGCCGCCGCCGTGGGCACCGGGCAGTCGGTCGCCTGGGTCTTCGTGAAGCTGCTCGCCCGCCTCTACACCTGGAACGCCCTGCCGAACGGTCACCGGGTGGGGTTCTACAACTTCTGGTCCGGCCGCCGCACCCGTCCCACGGCGTTCTGGCGTCGGCTGCGTACCGACCTCGGCACCGTGCTCGATCTGCTGCGGCGGGGCGTGATCGTGCCGCAGATCGCCGCCCGTTACCCGCTCACCGAGGTCTCCGCAGCGCTGGCCTTCGCCGAGGCTCGCACCCGGCCGGGCAAGGTCGTGCTGGAACCCTGACCGCCGGCCCGCGGAGGCGGGGATGCGGTGCGCGTGCAGCGGCACCGGCCGGGGCGTACGCTGGGCATGTCGCCCGGGGCCCCCGGTGGCCGCCGGATGTCGCCGCCACCAGCCCGTCTGGGCATCACCGATCGTCCATTCCCGTCGCTGCGGCGTGTTTGCCGTGGTGGTTGGCGCCGGCCACGTCCCGCCGGTCGGGTTTCACCCAGGACGGCACGTTCGGGTTCGCGGCGTTTGCCGGAGAAGGCATCCCACCCGCGCTTTCACACCGCCGTCCAGGCGCATCACAGGTCCGGACGGCTCAACCAGGGAGCACCAGATGAGGATCGCCAGGCACAGGATCGTCAGCGCGCTACGCGATCGAGGCCAGCAGGCCCGGGCCGACTGGGTCGAGCGTGAGCTGCCGGAACGCGTCGACCCGGCCAAGCACTCCGGGCTGCTCGCCACCCTGCACCTCGACCCAGCCGATCTCGCCGACGCGCCGTCTCCGTGCGGATCGCGCTGCTCGGGCCGGTCGCCTGGCGTACGCCCCCGCACCACTACGGTCCCTGGGAGCAGGTGACCGGCCTGCTCGCCGAGGGCCTGGTCAGCCGCGGTGTGGACGTGACGCTCTTCGCGACACTGGACTCGGTCACCTCCGCCCGGCTCGACGGCGTCGCCCCCACGGGGTACGCGGACGACCCGGCCCTGGACGGCCGGGTGTGGGAGGCGATGCACGTCTCCCACGCGTTCGCCCGCTCGGCGGAGTTCGACCTGGTGCACAGCCACCTCGACTGGCTGCCGCTGGCGTTCGCGGAACACTGCCACGCTCCACTGCTCACCACAGTGCACGGATTCTCCGGGGCCGGGATCCTGCCCGCCTACGCCCGAGCTCGCTCGTCGTACGTGTCGATCTCCGACGCCGACCGGGCGCCGGAGCTCGACTACGTCGCCACTGTCCACCACGGCGTCGACATCGGTGGGCTGCCCTTCACCGGTGACGCCGGCCCGGGACTGGCCGCGTTCGGCCGCATCCACCCCGACAAGGGCACCCACACCGCTATCGAGATCGCCCGCCGCTCCGGCCGACCCCTGACCATCTGCGGCATCGTGCAGGACGAGCGGTACTTCGCCGAGCAGGTGGCCCCGCACATCGACGGCGACCGGGTCGTCTTCCTCGGCTCGGTCGGCCCGCGCCGACGCGCCGAGGTGCTGGGCGCCAGCACCGCCCTGCTGCATCCGATCGCGTTCGACGAACCGTTCGGGCTGTCGGTGGTGGAGTCGATGGTCTGCGGCACGCCTGTCGTCGCGTACGCCCGGGGATCCATGCCGGAGGTCGTCGACGAGGGCGTCACCGGGTGCCTCGTCCACACCGTCGAGCAGGCCGTCGACGCGGTGACCCAGGCCGCCGGCCTCGACCGGGCCGCCTGCCGGGAACGGGCCCGGCAACGCTTCGACGCGGACCGGATGGTCAGCGACTACCTCGCCGTCTACGACCACCTCATCCGCCGTGACGCCGCGCCCGTCGAGCGACAGGTCGTTCCCGACCTGGCGACAGTGGTCTGACACCCCACCCGTAGCTGATCACCCCCCGAACACGTTCCGCCGGTCACACACGCTGACCGGCGTGCGCCGTCACCGCGTGAGGTGTGCCCCCGTACCGCGGTGGCGGCCGACAACCGGAAGGCCAGACGTTCATGCCCAGCTACGGATTCCTCAGCACCCACCCGCCGACGCGGTGTGGACTGGCCACCTTCAACTCCGCCCTCGCCGCCCAGCTCACCGCCGACGGCACGCGCGGTGGGATCGTCCGGGTCACCGACCACGGCGACGACCAGCGGCCCGCCCCCGGGGTGGTGCACACCTGGTCGGCGCGGACCCCGGCCGGCTGGCGGGACGCCGCCTCCGCTCTCAACACCTTCGACGTGGCCATCGTCCAGCACGAGTACGGCATCTACCCGGGCGCCGACGGCGCGGACGTCCTGCCGTTGTTGCGCCGGCTCACCGTCCCGAGCATCGTGGTCCTGCACACCGTTCTGCGCGAGCCCTCCGCTCGGCAGAAGTCCCTGCTCGAGCAGATCGTCGCCACCGCCGGGGCGGTCGTCACGATGACCGACACCGCCCGGGATCGACTGCTCATCGGCTACGACGTGCCGCTGGAGAAGGTGACCGTCATCCCGCACGGCGCCGCCGAACTCACAGGTGTGCCCGTCGACAGGCGTACCCGCCCGCACCTGCTCACCTGGGGACTGATCGGCCCCGGGAAGGGCATCGAGTGGTCACTGCGCGCCCTCGCCCGGTTGCAGGACCTGGAACCGACCCCCACCTACACCGTCGCCGGACGGACCCACCCGAAGGTGATCGAGCACCACGGCGAGACGTACCGGTCGGGGCTGCACCAGCTCGGCGCCCAGCTGGGGATCGCGCACGCCGTGGACTACCAGGACATCTACCACGACCAGGATGACCTCGCCCGCCTGATCCGCTCTGCCGACGTGGTCGTCCTGCCGTACGACTCCCGCGAACAGGTCACCTCCGGCGTGCTCATCGAGGCGGTGACCGCCGGAGTGCCAGTCGTGGCCACCGCGTTCCCACACGCCGTCGAGCTGCTCACCGGGGGGCCCGGTCTGGTCGTACCCCATCAGAACCCGGCGGCGTTGGCCCTGGCGATCCGGCGGGTCCTGACCGAGCCGGGCCTCGCGACCCGGCTGGCCGGCCGGGTCCGGCCGCTGGCCGCGGATCTGTGCTGGCCGGCGGTGGCGGCCCGCTACGGCATGCTCGCCGAACGGCTCACCGACGTACGTCCGCCCGTGGTCAGCGCGGCGTCGGCGTGACCGCGACCGCCGGCCGTTCCCGGGCGACCCCCCGAAGGCGGTGGGTGACCGCGCCCGCGCCGAGCTTCGCGCACCTGGCCCGGCTGAGCGACGACACCGGCCTGTTCGAGCACGCCCGTCACGCCATCGTCCGCCGGGAGCACGGCTACTGCACCGACGACGTGGCTCGTGGCCTGGTCGTTCTCTGCCGCGAGCCGGAGCCGACGGGGGAGTTGCTGCGGCTCGCGGAGCGTTACCTCGCGTTCCTGACGCACGCGCAGGACGCCGGCGGCGCCTTCCACAACCGGCTCGGACACGACCGGCGCTGGACCGACGAGCCCGGCCTCGGCGACTGGTGGGGCCGAGCGCTGTGGGGGCTGGGCACGGCCGTCGCCCGTAGTCCCGCCGCCTGGATACGGGAGGAGGCGCTTGTCGCCTTCAGTCGCGGGGCGACGCGGCGATCCCCCGCGCCGCACGCGATGGCCTTCGCCGGGCTCGGCGCGGCCGAGGTGCTGCGTCGCCATCCGGGGCACGTGACCGCGGCGGCGTTGCTGGCGGACGCGGCCAGCGCCGTCGGCGCACCGGACACCGACGCGCGGTGGCAGTGGCCGCAGCAGCTGTTGACCTACGCCAACGCGGCCCTCGCCGAGGTCGTCATCGTCGCCAGTCAGCTGCGCCACGGTGGCCCGCCCCTGGACGAGGGCCTGCGGATGCTTGCCTGGTTGCGGGACGTTCAACTCCGCGACGGGCGGCTGTCCGTCGTACCCGCGGCCGGCTGGCGACGCGGCGCCGTACGGCTCCACCACGACCAGCAGCCGATCGAGGTCGCGGCCCTCGCCGACGCCTGCGCCACGGCCGCCACTGTCACCGGTGACCCGGCCTGGGAGGACGGGATCCGGCAGGCGATCGGTTGGTTCCTCGGTGACAACGACCTCGGCACGCCGATGTGGGACCCGGGTACCGGCGGCGGTTACGACGGGTTGACCGCGCACGGCCCCAACCTCAACCAGGGCGCCGAATCCACCCTCGCGCTGATCTCCACGCTCCAGCACGCCCGGCGGTGGTCGTGACCGACGCCCTGGCCGTCCGCCAGGACGTCACCCTCACCCCAGACCCGCGCCGGGTCGTCGTCAAGCTCTTCGTCCCGGGCGAGGACGCGGCGGTGGTACGCACCCGCGCGCGGGCACTGATCGAGCGTGTCGCGGGCCTCGACGGCGAGGAGACCGACCGGCTGCTGCGGGACACGCTCGACCGCTTCGGCGCCCGGCACCGCGACCTCGCCGCGACGTTCCAGCACCACTACGACCTCGTGCGGCACCGCGCCGCCCGCGCCCCGGACCTGTCACCCGCCAGTCGGCTCCTGGTCGGGGCCTATTTCAGCCACGAGTACGCGGTCGAGGCCGCCGCCCTGTGCAACCCGTCGATGGTCGCCCACCCCGACCAGAGCCGGTTGGGCGCCGGGCAGTTGCGTGTCGCGGTCAGCCTCCGCCAGATCGGCGAGGGTCACCTGTCGTCGATCGGGTTCGCCAGCGCGGTTCTCGGGCCGGGGCACCAGCTCACCGTCACCGACCGGTCCGGCCCCCTGGTCGTCGGACAGCGGACGGGAGTCCGGCACCGCCGGGATCTGCTCGTGGCCGGTCTGGCCGAGAAGGACTGCGACAACGAGATCACCGCCACGGTGCTGGACGCGCTGCCCGACAGGTACGACGAGGCCACCTTCGAGCGGGTGCTCGGCGCTCTGCCGCCGGATCTGCTCTCCCGCAGCACCGGGCTGGACACGCTGGAACACCTGCGCCGTACCAATGCCGGCAGCTACGCCACCGCCTTTCCCGCCGACACGCTTCTGCACGAACGCGTGCTCTGGCCGGCCACCCCGGCGGAGAGCAACGGCATGGAGGACGCCCGGTTCGTCCGCTGCACCGACGGGTCCGATCCGGTCTACCGGGCCACCTACACGGCCTACGACGGCCGGAACATCGCTACCCGGGCACTGGTCAGCCCCGATCTGCGCCACTTCGAGATGACACCTATGCGCGGGCCGGGAGCCCGCAACAAGGGGGTCGCGCTGTTTCCCCGTACCGTCGGCGGGCGGCACCTGGCGCTCTGCCGCGCCGACGGCGAGACCATCGGCCTGACCGTGCTGGACGCGGACAACCGTTGGCAGCCACCGGTTCCGCTGCACGCACCTCTGGACAGCTGGGAACTGATCCAGGTCGGCAACTGCGGATCTCCCATCGAGACCGAGGCGGGTTGGCTCGTGCTCACCCACGGTGTCGGGCCGATGCGTCGGTACGCGATCGGTGCGCTCCTGCTCGACCTGCACCAACCGGATCGGGTGGTCGCGCGCCTGCCCGGCGTGCTTCTGTCGCCCGAACGGTCCGACCGGGACGGCTACGTGCCGAACGTCGTCTACTCCTGCGGCGGGCTCATCCACGACGGTGACCTGTGGCTGCCGTACGGCGCCAGCGACGCCCGGGTCGGCTTCGCCACCGTGCCGGTGGCCGCACTGCTCGCCGCGATGGTGGACGCCCGGCGAGGTTGAGCGCAGGCGGGCCGACGGCCGATGCGGCGGTCGGGCCGACGGGCCACGGCGGTCGGATGGATCAGGCGAAGTCCGCGGCGAGGTGCCCGCGCAGCGTGGCCAGCGCCCGGGTGATCAGCCGGGAGACGTGCATCTGGGAGACACCGATCTGTTCGGCGATCTGGGCCTGGGTCAGGTTGCCGTGGAACCGCAGGCTGAGGATCCGTCGTTCGCGTTCCGGCAGCGTGGCGAGCGCCGGGCCGAGGGCGACGCGGAGGTCGACGCGGTCGAACTCGTGGTCGTCCTCCCCGAGGGTGTCGCCAAGCTCCATGCCCCCGTCGATTCCCATCGGGGTGGACAGTGAGGTCGCCCGGTACGCGCGGGCACCCTCCAGCCCCTCCAGCACGGTCTCCTCGGAGACGTCGAGGTAGGTCGCGATGTCGGCCACCGTGGGCGAGCGGCCCAGGGTGTGCGTCAGCGTGCTGTTGGCCGCGGTGATCGAGAGCCGGAGTTCCTGGAGACGACGCGGCACCCGCACCGCCCAGGTGCGGTCCCGGAAGTACCGCTTGATCTCGCCGACGATGGTCGGGATGGCGTACCCGCTGAAGTCGACACCCCGCGTGGCGTCGAAGTGGTCGACGGCCTTGATGAGGCCGACCATTGCGGTCTGCGTCAGATCCTCGTCCGGGGCGCCGCGCCCGGAGTAGCGGCGGGCCAGATGGCGGGCGAGCGGCAACCACGCCTCGATGGCGCGCTCCCGTAGCGCCGGTCGGCGCGGGTCGTCGGCGGGGGTGCTGGCCAGCTCGACGATCAGCTCGTCGGTGCCGGCGGTGTTCCGTCGACTGAGGGCGGTGGGGGACTCGACAGTGGTGACCATGGGCTGGTCCTCTCCGCGCATGCCCGTCGACCAGGGCGACCGGAGGAATCCGATGCGCTGTCGGCAGGACCACAACCACGGGCCTCGCCGCCGCGTCATGTCGTTCAGGTGATGGGGGGCACGTTACCCGAAAGTTTGAATTATTACTAGCCGAAAGGATGAGCTTGGGCTGCTTGGTGCGCTGTGCGGTGAGGTCTCGGGGGCACCCCGGCGGCCGGACACCCGGCCGCCGGGGCACCTCGTCAGGAGTCGAGCTGTCGGCGTCGGCGCGCAAGCAGCAGCAGGGCTGCGCCGCTGGCGACGAAGATGCTGCCGACCGCGCTCAGGGCGGGCAGCAGGCCGCCGCCACCCCTACCGCCGGTGACGGGCAGCTCGGTGCGGGTGGGGGTCCCCGTCGGCTGGCCGGTCGGGGTGCCCGTGGGCTGTCCGGTCGGTGTCCCGGTGGGCTGGCCCGTCGGTGTCCCGGTCGGCGTCCCGGTCGGGGTGCTGGTGGGCGTGCCGGTCGGCTGGCCGGTCGGGGTCGACGTGGGGGTTCCCGTCGGCTGGAGACAGGCGGGCGCGTTGATGGTGTTGGTGTCGAGGGTGACTTCACCGGTCTGTGCCAGGGCGCGGCCCTGGAGGGTGGCGCCGGTGTTCATGGCGATCGAGGTCTGGGCCAGGATGTTGCCCATGAAACGGCTGCCGGTGCCGATCGTGGCCGAGCTGCTCACCTGCCAGTAGACGTTGCAGGGCGAGGCGCCGTTGATGAACACCACGCTGCTGTTGGAGGCGGTGACGAGGGTGGAGGAGATCTGGAAGATGAACACCGCCGCCGGATCGTTCTGGCTGTCGAGCGTCAGCGCCCCGGTCAGCTGTGCGGCACCGATGCGGTAGACCCCCGGAGTCAGCGTGGTGCCGCCCAGTTCGGCCGGCAGGTTGGTGAACGGCGTCCGGCCGGCAGCGTCGATGTACGCTGCGGTGAGGTCGTTCTTGGCCTGTAGCGCCACGGCGTCGGCCAGGTGGATCTCCCCGGCGACGACGCCTGGTGGGAAGCCGGTAGCGGCGCTGCCCGGGCTGACACCCAGGCTCTGCGCCAGGAAGCTCGGCCCCGTGTTGGTGACCCTCTCGCCGGCCAGTACGGAGAAGTTCGCGGCCGTTCCGAGGTTGACCGGCGCCTCGGCTGCGCTCGCGCCGGTGCCGCTGAAGACGAGTACGGCGACGGCCAGGCCGCCGGCGGCGACGGCCGTCAACGCGGACATGAGCGCGCGAGGTCGGCGCAATAATGTGCTTGTCACGATGTGCCCTTTCACGAATGCGTCTCACCGGACACCGATCGGGTCGGCTGTGGGGCGGCCGACCCGGACCGCAGATGGACGTAATCGGACTTTTGCATAACTAATTGGCAAAGATTGCATAACGGCCAACATCCCTCCAAACAACCCACGTTCACCGCTCGTCGACGCAGGAACGTGAGGGACGGCAGGGAGTCCCTCGTCTCGCCGGGCCCTCACGTATTGGCCAGTTGGCCGCCGGGCTTCTACGGTGGTCAGGACACGGGAGGTGGAGCGTGGTCGACGCCGGCGACGCGGCGCGTTGGCTGCAGCTCAACGCACCCCGGGGCGGGCCGGACGAGTTGTCGCTCCTGGTAACCCGGGCCGCGTCGGCAGTCGGTGCCACCGAGATCGTGATCTATCTGGCCGACTACACGCAGTCCTGCCTCGTACCCCTGCTGGGCGCCGGTCTCGCCCGGGACGAGCTGACGATCGAGACGACTCTCGCCGGTCGGGCGTTCACCACCCTCGACGTGCAGCGTGCCGCCGACAACCCGGACCGACTCTGGGTGCCCCTGCTGCTCGGCTGCGAGCGGCTGGGCGTGCTGGAGGTCGTCTCGCCGGCCGCCGATGACCAGGCGTTGGACGGACCGGCCTGGGAGTTGGCGGTCAACATCGCTCAGGTCCTGGTGAACCGCCGGCTCTACGGCGATGTCGTCGAGCGGATGCGGAGGCGTCTGCCGATGCAGGTCGCCGCCGAGATCGTGTGGGGGCTGCTGCCGCCGCTGACCTTCGCGACCGACGACCTGGTGATCACCGCGATCCTCGAACCGTGCTACGACGTCGGCGGCGACATCTTCGACTACGCGCTGAACGGCGACGTGCTCAGCCTCGGGCTCTTCGACACCTGCGGGCACGGCATCAAGGCGAGCACCCTGGCCTCGCTGGTGGTCAGCGCGTACCGCAACGCCCGCCGGTCCGGCCTCGACCTCGTCGACACCGCGATCAGCATCGACAAATGGGTGCGCTCCGAGCACCCGAGCTACTTCGCGACCGCGCTGCTCGCCGAGCTGGACCGGCGCACCGGTCGGCTCCGGATCATCAACGCGGGCCACCCCGGCGCCATGCTGCTGCGCGACGGCAAGGCCATCCGGGAGCTGCCGGGGCCGACCGCGCTGCCGCTCGGCCTGGGTCACCTGTCCGAGGCACGACCCCAGGTGTACGAGGAGGAGCTGCACCCGGGCGACCGCATCCTCGCCTACACCGACGGCATCACCGACGCGAAGAGCATCGACGGGGAGCGGTTCGGGCCGGACCGGCTCGTCGACTTCGTCAACCGTGCCCTCAACGACGGGCTGCCCAGCCCGGAGACGATGCGCCGCCTGGTGCGTGCCGTCCTCGCGTACCAGGACGAGCAGCTCGACGACGACGCCACGGCCCTGTTCCTCGAGTGGCAGCCCCCGCACCAGCCGTTGGCGCACCTGCGGCACGTCACGGCGTCCCAGGCCTGACCGTCGAGTGGGATTTTGCACTCCCAGTGCACTTGTCTTGAGAATCCGAGGCTGTCTAGCGTCAGGCCATGGCTGACTCGTGGACCTTCGCCGTGGACCGTGCCGACCTGCGCCACACCACGCTCGCCGACGTCGAGTCGCCGGCGCTGCCCGACGGCGCGGCGCTGCTGCGCGTCGACCGCGTCGGCCTCACCGCAAACAACGTGACGTACGCGGTGCTCGGCGACGCGATGCGCTACTGGGAGTTCTTCCCGCCCGGCCCGCGCGGGCTCGGGCCGCAGTGGGGGCTTCCGCCGCTCTGGGGCTTCGCCGACGTGGTCGCCTCGACGGCTGCCGGGGTCGAGGTCGGCCAACGGGTCTACGGTTACCTGCCTCCCGCCGGCCATTTGGTGGTCCGGCCGGACCGGGTGGACGCCTCCGGGTTCCGCGACGCGAGCCCGCACCGGGCCGAGCTGCCCTCGCCGTACAACGCCTACCGGTCGACCACGTCAGACCCCGTGTACGAGGCCGGGCAGGAGGATCTGCTCATCCTGTTCCGGCCGCTGTTCTTCACCTCGTTCATGCTGGCCGATCAGGTGATCGACAACGACTTCTACGGCGCGCGGTCGATAGTGCTGTCGTCGGCGTCGAGCAAGACGGCGTACGCGGCCGCGTCCGAACTGCACGGTCGCGGCCCGCGCCTGGTGGGGCTCACCTCGCCCGGAAACGTCGCGTTCACGCGGTCCCTCGGCTGCTACGACGACGTCGTCGCGTACGACGACATCGAATCCCTCGACGCGCTCCCGACCGTCTATCTCGACCTGTCCGGCGCGCCCGCGACCCGGGCCGCGCTGCGCGGTCACCTCGGCGACCGGCTCGTCCGGGACATCGCGGTCGGGCTCACCAATCAGACGCCCAACGCGGACGCCGCCGGGGAGGTCTTCTTCGCGCCGGTGCAGATGCGCAAGCGCAGCCGGGACTGGGGCCGCGACGGGCTCGACAGGCGGTTCACCGACGCCTGGCAGCGGTTCGTCCCGGCGGCGAGCGGGTGGGTCGACGTGCGGGTCGGCAACGGTCCCGAGGCCCTGCGACACGCATGGCTCGACGTCCTCGCCGGTCGTACGCCGCCGCGGGTGGGCCACGTCGTCCAATTCTGAGCCGGCGTTACGGGACGATCGCGTCCACGTAGCCACCGTCGACCCGGACCGCCGCGCCCGTCGTCGCGGAGGCGAGCGGCGAGGCGAGGTACGTGACCATGTTGGCGATCTCCTCGGGCTCGATGAGCCGCTGGAGCAGCGACTGCGGCCGGTGCTGTCGCATGAACTCCCGCTGCGCCTCCTCCCACGGCAGGCTGTCGCCGACGAGTTCGGCCACGAAGTCCTCCACGCCCCCGGTGTGGGTCGGCCCGGCGAGCACCGAGTTGACTGTCACGCCGGTACCGGCGGCGGCCTTCGCGAACCCGCGCGAGACACCGAGCAGGGCGGTCTTCGAGACGCCATAGTGGATCATCTCGGCGGGGATGACGACAGCAGAGTCACTGGCGATGTACTGCACCCGACCCCAACCGCGGTCCATCATCCCGGGCAGGTAGGCGCGGGTCAGCCGGACGCCGGCCAGCACGTTCACCTCGAAGTAGCGACGCCACTCGTCGTCGGTGATCTCCAGGGCCGGAGTGGGGCCGAAGACGCCGAGATTGTTGACCAGGATGTCGACGCTGGGCAGGAGGTCGAGCACGCGAGCCGTACCGTCGTCGGTCGACACGTCGGCGTCCACCTCGACGACCTCGACGCCGGGGACCTCGCCGCGCAGCGCCGTGGCCGCGCGTTCGACCGAGGCGGCGCTACGGCCGTTCACTGCCACCCGGGCCCCCGCGCGGGCGAGCCCGACCGTGATGGCGGCGCCGATGCCCTGGGTCGAGCCGGTCACCAGCGCGGTCCTGCCGGCAAGGTCGATCTGAAGCGTCATGTCTGTCCTGTCCGTTCGCACCAACCGACCCCGGGTCGGGGGACGGCTTCCGCAATCTCGACCGTAGCCGTGCCGAGGAGACCCGGCACTGCGAGTCGGACACCTCACCTCCCCACCTCGGTCGGGACGGAAGCCGCAGGCGATCGGCTGGTGACGTTGGTCCCGTACCCGCCGGTTGCCCCCGGCGGCTAGGCTGTGGGTGCGGGCACCGATGGCCCATCGCCGGGCCCGCCCCTCCGCCTCTCCACGGCTTCTAAGCTGCCGACGACTGAGTCGAGCGCTGCCGTGCACATCTCCTGGAGCACCTCGTGCCCGATATGACGTCCGCCCGGAACCCCTTCACCATCGAGGGGGGCAGGGTCGTCGACGACGAGCGCAGTCCGACCGCGGACGTCAGTGCCGCGTCCATGACCCGCCTGCGTACCCCCTTCGCGGCGGAAGCCGAGGCCGGCGCCCCGGCCGACCGGCCCGACCGCTCGGAGGAGAAAACCGTAATCTGACCCCGCTGCCGCTCGTCTCCGATAACGAGGCGGGCAGCGCGCACGCGCGCTGCCCGGACCGAGCGCAGGAGGAGTGGGATCCATGTCGTCAGCCGGTCGGGCAGCACCCGATCCCGGGCTGGTCGTCGCGGCTCGACAGGGCGACCGGCGCGCTCTCGACGACGTCGTGGCGGCCTCGCTTCCGCTGGTCTACAACATCGTCGGGCGCGCGCTTCGCGGCCACGCCGACGTCGACGACGTGGTCCAGGAGACTCTGGTACGGGTGATCCGGCACCTGCCCGCGCTCAACGACCCGGCGGCGTACCGGTCCTGGCTCGTGGCGATCACCATCCGTCAGGTGCGCGACTGGGACCATCGTCGCCGCGTCGCGCTCGACCGGGACGCCGGGCTGGACGCGATCCACAACGTGCCCGACCCCGCCTCCGACTTCGCCGGGATGACGATCCTCCGGCTCGGCCTCACCGACCAACGACGTGAGGTAGCCGAGGCGACCCGCTGGCTCGACCCGGACGACCAGGAACTGCTCTCGCTGTGGTGGCTGGAGGAGACCGGCGAGCTGACACGCACCGAGGTCGCCGAGGCCGCGAGTTTGTCGCCGGGGCACGTCGCGGTCCGGATCCACCGGATGAAGGAGCAGATCCAGAGCGCTCGGGGCGTCGTCCGCGCCCTGCGTGCCCGTCCCGGCTGCCCGGACCTGGGCGCGGTGACGGCCGAGTGGGACGGCACACCCAGCCCGCTGTGGCGCAAGCGGCTGGCCCGGCACGTCCGTGACTGCGCGTTCTGCGGGCGCCTGGGCGCCGCGTTCCTGCCGATCGACCGACTGCTCGCAGGCATGCCACTGCTGCCGCTGCCGCCCGGCCTCAGCGCCCACGTATCGAGCGCGACAGTGCCCCCGGCGGCCGCGCCGGCAGTCGTACCGCATCCTCCGGGCGTCGCCGAGCTCGCCGTGCACGCGCCGCGCGGTCTGGTTCCGTACCTGGCCGCCGGAGTGGTCGCCGCGGTCCTCGCGATCACCACGTTGCTGGTGGCGCTGCCGGACGATCCGGTCACCGCGCCCTCGTGGGCCGGTCCGCCGCCCGCGACCCCCACCGCCGTCGCCTCCGCCTCCGCCTCCCCGAGCAGCGCAAAGTCACCGAGCGCGCGCCCCTCGTCGAAGGCTCCTGTCGCTCCGGCGGTCAGCTCCGTACGCAAGGGCGTCGGGGTGTGGAACTTCGCCGGAGCGAGCCAGGCGCTGGCCAGCTCGAAGGCCGGCTGGTACTACACCTGGGGCACCCAGCACCCGGGGATCAGCACTCCGCGCGGCGCGACGTTCGTGCCGATGATCCGCAGCGCGGAGAACGTCACCGCCGCGGAGTTGGCGCGGGCCAGGGCCGCCGGGCCCCACCTGCTCACCTTCAACGAGCCGGACCTGCCCGAGCAGGCGAACATGACGGTGGAGCGGGCACTGGACCTGTGGCCGCAACTGATGGCGACGGGCAGCAGGCTGGGCAGCCCGGCGGTCGCCTGGGGCGGCGCGGACCCCCAGGGTTGGCTGGACCGGTTCATGGCCGGCGCGAAGGCCCGGGGTCACCGCGTGGACTTCATCACCCTGCACTGGTACGGCGCCGACTTCACGACGGCGGCAGCGGTGAACCAGCTTCGGCAGTACCTGCAGGCCGTCTACCAGCGGTACCACAAGCCCATCTGGCTGACCGAGTTCGCGCTGATCCGCTACGACGGTGGGCGTCAACAGTTTCCCAGCCAGGAGCAGCAGGCGGCCTTCCTCACCGCGGCCACCGGCATGCTCGGCCAGCTGTCCTACGTGCAGCGCTACGCCTGGTTCGGTCTGCCCGCCACCGACAGGGACCGGTCCGGGTTGTTCAGCGACGGCACCAGGGCGACAGTGGTCGGCCGCGCGTTCCAGGCCGCGCGGTGAGCAGGCGGGCCGGGTTGGTCGGGCGCGTCGGGCGCATCGTCGGCGTCGTCGGGACCCTGGCCGCGACGGCGCTGGCCGTGGGTCTGACCCGGGGCGCGAGCCACGTCGACCCGGCCGCCGCGCCCACGTCGGTGACGCCCACGCCCGCGTCGGTGCTGCTCAACGGCACCGATGACGCCTTCATCCAACTGCTGCTCCCGATGAACGAGGGCGCGCTCGCGTTGCTCGACGACCTCGACGCCCGTCCGTCGGCCGCCGACCCGGCGCTGCGTGCCGTTCTCGGTGACATCCGGGCGGCGCACCGGGCCGAGTCGGTGCAGCTGCGCAGGCTGCTGGCCGCCGGCAACAGACTGGAACAGAACATCCATGCGGGGCATCAGATGCCCGGCATGGTCACCGACGCCGCTCTCGCCGAGCTGCGCGCCGCCCCCGAGGCCGAGGTGCGCTCCCGGGCGGTCGGTCTGCTCCGGGCGCACCTCGCGCAGACAGTCGTGCTGTGCCGGGGCGAGCAGACCGCCGGGGGCAGCCCGGAGGTGAAGACCCTCGCCGGCCGGATCCGGGAGGTACGGGCCGCCGAGCTGAGCACTCTCGCACGTCAGCCCGGAGCTACCGGAACCCCGCCGGCCAACTGATCCGGTGCGGATCTGATCAGTCGGGCGTCGGGTGATCCGACTCGAACCGGGCGCGGTTGAGGAACGCCAGTTGCGCGCGCTTGTCCGGCATGTCGATCTCGGCGTCGAAGGTGAACCCCTCGATCTCCAGTCGGCGCAGCGCGAGATGGTTGCGGACGTCCGGCTCGACGACGATCCGCTGGGCGGCCGGGTCGCCGAACAGGAATCGGGCCAGGGCGGGCCCGACGGCGTTGGTCAGGCCGCGGGCGAGATGGCGGGCGGGGCAGAGCAGCAGGTGCATTCCGACGTCTCCGGGCTGCACGGCGTACCGCTCGCCGACCGGGTCCGCCTCGGGTTGGTAGCTCTGGAACAGGCCGACCGGCTCGCCGTCGACCTTGATCAGATACGCGTGGTGGGTGGGCAGGCTGTCGACGAAGGCGTAGATCTCGCGGACCTGGTCGACTGTGTGTGACCCCATGCCCCAGAACGAGTTGCGGGGGAGAGTGACCCACCCGTGCAGGAGCGCGGCGTCCCGGTCGGGCACGACGGGCGTCAACGTCAGCTCGCCGAGTTCGGCGATCTTCTCCTGGTATGTCATGTCGCGAGGTCCTCTGTTGGTCGGGGTGATCGGGCCCGGGATGACGTGAGGGGGACACGCGTTCCACCGAGGCGGGAGTTAGGTTACCCTCCCCTAACAAAGGCTCGCCTTACCTGGAGGGGTGCGTGAAACGGAACTGGGAAGCCCTGGTCCTCAAGGCCATGGGAGGCCGGGACTTTCAGTTGACGGTGCGGGCAAGCGAGTCGGTGGACGGGCACTACCAGCGGCTGCTCCTGGACGACGGCGGCCTGCTGGAGGCGTGCGGGGTGCACCCCACGATGTGGGTCCGGCTGTGGTTCGACAACGACGGCCGGGCACACCAGCGGGCGTACACGCTCGTCGACCCCGACCCGGCGAACGGCCGGTTCAGCCTCGAATTCGCCATCCACGACGGCTGCGCGGCCCGCTGGGCCACGACGGCGCAGGTCGGCGACACCATCGTCGCCACCGTCCAGGGCAGCGCGTTCCAACTGCCCGACCCGGCACCCGAGCACCTTTACCTCGTCGGCGACGCGGCGTCCCTGCCGGCGGTGAACAGCCTGCTCGACGCGAACGCCGACATCCCGGCGACGGTCTGGCTGGAGTACGCCCACGAGGGCGAGAAGGCCCTCACGCCGCGCGCCCGGGCACACCACGCCATCACCTGGGTTCCCCGGGACACGGACGGCCGACACCTCGTCGAACGGGTCCGCTCCGACCTGCCCGCCAACGACGCCGCCCACTACTGGGTGGCCTGCGAGGCCGCCACCACCCGTGGCATCACCCGACACATCCGCCGGACCCTCGGCGTCGACAAGGACCGGCTGACCTCGCTCGGCTACTGGAGAGCCCCGTGAGAGGCCGACTCGGCACCCTGACCGCGCTGTACGTCACCCAGTACCTCGGCATCGGCTTCATCACCGTCGGGTTGACAGCCATCCTGCGCGACGGCGGCACCTCCCTGGACACTCTGGCGCTGTTGCAGGTCGTCGGCCTGATCTGGCCCATCAAGTTTCTCTGGGCGCCGATCCTCGACAGGTACGGCTCGAAGCGTCGCGGCCACTACCGGTCCTGGCTCCTCGTCCTGCAGAGCGCACTGGTGCTGGCCCTGCTGGCGCTGCTGCCGTTTCCCCGCCCGGCCGACGCGCTCGGCCCGGTCATCGCCATCTGCGCCGCGTACGTCTTCTTCTCCGCCACGCAGGACATCGCCGTGGACGCCGTCGCCGTGCGGATGCTCGGCGGGACGGACCGGGGGACCGGCAACGGCATCCAGGTGGCGGCGAGCTACCTCGGCAACCTGCTCGGCGGTGGTGCCTGCGTACTGGTCTACGACCGGTTCGGCTGGGCGTCGGCGGTCGGCCTGCTGGCCGTGTTGACAGCGGTCGGGCTGCTTGTGGTGTGGCGGTTCGCCGAACCCGCCCGGACCGATCGGGTGGACCGGGTCGGCACCGCGTACCGGGCGCTGCTGTCGGTGTTCGGCCAGCCCGGCTGCCGATGGTGGACCTTCGGCGTCGTGCCGCTTGTCTACGTCGGCGCGGGCATGGCGTACGCCCTGGTCACGCCCGCCCTGGTGGACGCCGGGTGGTCGCTGGGCCGGATCGGTGTGGTGACCGGCGTGGTGACAAGCGCGCCGGCCATCGTGGCCGGCCTGGTCGCCGGGGTGGGCATCGGGCGGTTCGGGCGCGGCCGGGTGCTCGTGGCCGGCGGCGTGACCCTCGCGGTGTCGACGGCGATGCTGCTGCCGCTGTTGAACGGCCGGGCGCCGCTCGGCGGGACGGTCGCCGCGCTCTGCTTCTTCATGGTGGCCTACACGATCGCCAACGTCGTGCTCTACACGGTCAACATGGACTACTCGCGACCGGACACCGGCGGCACGGACTTCACTGTCCTGTCGTCGTTCGGCCTGGTCTGCTCGTTCGTGGCCGCCTCGGTGGGCCTGGCGGCGGCCGACCGGATCGGCTATCCGCCGGTCGCGGTCGCCGCCATCGTGCTGGTGGCCGCGGGGGTCGTCCTCGGCCTCGCGCACCAGCGGCGGTTCCCCCGCACCCCCGACGCCGCACGGGAGCCGGCCCCCGTGCCGGACACCGAGCGTCTGTCTCCCGACGGCGTGCGGGCGGCGGTGTGACACTCGTCCAGCCGGTCGCCGTTCCCACGGCGGCGACCCGACTGCCGCACCGCTGGCTCATCCTGGCCGTCCTCTGTGTCGCCCAGCTCGTCGTGGTGCTGGACAACACGGTGCTCACAGTGGCGGTGCCGGTGCTCACCACCGAGCTGGGCGCCAGCACCGCCGACGTGCAGTGGATGATCAACGCGTACGCCCTGGTGTTGTCCGGACTGCTGCTCACGGCGGGCGCCGCGGCCGACCGGTACGGCCGGCGGCGGATGCTGCTCGCCGGGCTCGTCCTGTTCGGACTCGGCTCGCTGGTGGCCGGTCTCGCGAGCACCAGCGGTCAACTGATCGCCGCCCGGGCGGGGATGGGCGTCGGTGGGGCGCTGCTGGTCACCTCGACGCTCGCGGTGGCGATGCAGGTCTTCGACGGCCCCGAACGGTCCCGGGCGATAGGCATCTGGGCGGCCACCAGCGCGTTGGGCTTCGCGGTCGGGCCGCCGATCGGCGGCACCATCCTGGCCCACCTGCCGTGGGGCGCCATCTTCCTGCTGAACGTCCCCATCGTGCTGGCCTGCCTGCTCGTCGGCCGGGCACTCGTGCCGGAGTCCCGAGGACCGGCCGCCGGCCGGCTCGACGTCCGGGGCGCCACGCTCTCCACCGCCGGGCTCACCGCCGTCGTCTTCTCGATCATCGCCGGGCCGGAGCGGGGCTGGGCGTCGACCGAGGTGGTCGGCGCGGCTGTCGTCGGCGTACTCCTGCTGGGGTTGTTCGTCCGCTGGGAGCGGCGGATCAGCCACCCCATGCTGGACATGCACTTCTTCCGGGACCGCCGGTTCGTCGGCGCGATCTCCGGCGTCGTCCTGATCACCTTCGGGGCCACCGGCGCGCTGTTCCTGCTGACCCAGCACCTCCAGTTCGTCCGCGGCTACCCGGCCTGGGAGGCGGGCCTGCGCATGGCGCCCTTCGCCCTGTCCATCGTGCTGCTCAACGTCAGCGGCGTCGCCGCCGCCGTGATCCGCCGTCTCGGCCTGGCCGCCGCCATCGCCGTCGGCATGGCGTTGCTCGCGGCCGGCCTCGCGGTGGTGACACTCGTGCCCTCCGACGGGTACGGGGTGCTGCTCGGCGGCCTGCTCGTCATGGGCGTCGGTTGCGCCCTGGCCAACCCGGCGATCGTGGAGGCGGTGATGAGCGCGATCCCGGCCGAGAAGGCCGGTGCCGGCGCGGGTGTGGACGGGACCATGACCGAGGTCGGCAGCAGCCTCGGCATCGCCGTCCTCGGGGCCGTGTTGAACGCCCGGTTCGCGGCGCTGCTGCCCGCCGGGCTGGCCGGCGCGCAGTCGTTTCCCGCGGCCCTCGCCGCCGCCGAGGGGCCGCAGCGGCAGGCCGTGACCAGCGCGTTCGCCTCCGCGCTGGAGACCGGGCAGATGGTGGGCGCCGCGGCGGTGCTGGCCGGCGGTCTGCTCGCGGCCGCGCTGTTGCGCCGCGCGGCCTAGACCGGCGGCTCGATCGCCTCGACGAGCACCTCGAGCACGTGCCGGTACGACTGCCCGGTGGCCCGGCTCATGCCCATCTCGCAGGTGCGGTTGCAGGAGGCGTACGCGTCGTGGTCGCGCTTGTTGACCTCGGCGGCCTGCGCGGCGGTAGCACCGGCGGTGACCTCGGGGTGCAGCAGCCCCCGGTCACCGGCGAACGCGCAGCACCCCCAGCTGTCCGGCACGGTCACGGTGTCGGCGACCGCCCGGGCCACCGTGTGCAGGTCGTCGATGCCGCCGAGGTGCACTGTGGAGCAGGTGGGGTGCAGGGCCAGCGAGCCCAGCCGCCGGGGCTCGGGCAGCGCCGGCAGGAGGTGTTCGGCGGTGAAGGTCACGCTGTCCACGAAGCGCAGGGCGGCGTACCGGGCGCGGTCGGGCTCGGCAAGCGCGGCGGTCAGCTGGGTCAGCCCGTGGGTGCAGGACGACGCGTCGCACACGATGGGCAGGCGGCCCTGGTCGCTTGCCGTCCACAACGCGGCAAGGGTCCGCTCGGCCATCTCACGGTGGCCGGCCGGGTAGCCCTTGGACTGCCAGGGCGTCCCGCAGCACAGGCCCGCCGTCTCGGCCGGCACGACGACAGGCACGCGCGCCAGCTCGCACAGGCGCAGGAATGCCGCCGCCGAGCCGCCGGACGCGCCGTCCTCCGCCGCGAAGACGCTGCCGATGCACGCCGCGAAGAACACCGCTCGGGCGTCCGGCGCGCTGCGCGGCTCGGGGCGGGGCACACCGGCGCGCGGCATGTCGGCGCTCCACTGCGGTACGAGTTCGGTCGCGCCGAGGGAACGGATCACCCCGGTGGCGGCGCGGGTCAGCGGTGTCGGCACGGCGTGGGCGGCGTTCAGCCCGACCCGGACGCCGGCCACGGCGCCCTTCCAGTGCCTGGCGACGCCGCGGGCGGTGCGCTGGGCGCGTGGGCTGTGCCGCTCGGCGCGCAACCGCTTCATCGCCGCGCCGGTGTCGATGCCGACCGGGCAGGCGGTGACACAGAGGCTGTCGGCGGCGCAACTGTCCACCGCCGCGTACTCGTAGTCGGTGGTCAGCTCCCGGCGGCGCTCCTCGTCGCCGGCGGCGGTGGCGAGGGCGATCTGCCGTTGCAGGACGATGCGCTGCCGGGGCGTGGTGGTGACGTCGGCGGTCGGGCAGACCGGCTCGCAGTAGCCGCACTCCACGCAGGCGTCCAGCTCGGGGTCGACCGTCGGGACGGCCTTGAGCTGCCGCAGGTGCACAGTCGGGTCGTCGTTGAGCAGCACACCGGGGTTGAGCAGGCCGCTCGGGTCGCACAACCCTTTCAGCTCGCGCATCACGTCGTACAGCTCGTCGCCGTACTGCCGGCGGACGAAGGGGGCCATGGCCCGGCCGGTGCCGTGCTCGGCCTTGAGCGTTCCCCCCTCGGCCAGCACGAGGTCGACCATGTCGTCGGTGAACCGGGCGTAGCGGTCGATCTCGGCCGACGTGTCGAAGGACTGGGTGAGCATGAAGTGCAGGTTGCCGTCGCGGGCGTGCCCGAAGATCACCGCGTCGGGATAGCCGTGCCTCTCGAACAGGCGGATCAGCCCGTCGCAGGTGCCGGTCAGGCGCGGCATCGGCACCGCGACGTCCTCCAGCAGGGCCGTGGTGCCGGGCGGGCGAGCACCGGCGACCGCCGTGTAGAGGCCCTTGCGCAGGTGCCAGAGCTTGGCCCGTTCGCGCGGGTCGCGGGTCAGCTCGGTGCCGGTGACGGCGGGCAGCCGGTCGAGCACCGGCTGGGCGTCGGCGAGCGTCGCGGCCAGCCGCTCCGCGCTGTCCTCGGCGAACTCCACGAGCAGCGCGGCGTGCCCGGCGACAGTCAGCCCGCGCAGGGCCGGGCTCGCGTCGGGGTCGCGCTGGCTGACCCGCAGCGCGGCCGCGTCGAGCAGTTCGGCGGTACGCGCACCGGCGGCGAGCAGGGCGGGCAGCGCGTCGGTGGCGGCGCTGAGACCGGGCAGGATGAGCAGGCCGGTGGCGGCGTGCTTGTGGATCTCGACGGTCCGGAAGACGGCCTCGGCCACGAAGCCGAGGGTGCCCTCGCTGCCGATCATCAGGTGGGCCAGCATCTCCACCGGGCTGTCGTGGTCGAGCAGCGAGTTCAGCCCGTACCCCATGGTGTTCTTCATGGCGAACAGCCGCTCGATGGTGGCCCGCGACCCCGGTGTCGAGCGCACCCGGTCGCGCAGCCGCAGCAGCCCGGCGTGCAGCTCGGGCTCGGTGGCGCGCAGCCGGTCGTCGGCGTCGCGCGCGGCGGAGTCGACGACGGTGCCGGACGGGAGGACGAAGCGCAGCGACTCCATGGTGCGGTACGCGTTGTCGGTGGTGCCGCAGGTCATCCCGCTGGAGTTGTTTGCCACCATGCCGCCGACAGTGCAGGCGGCCTCGCTGGCCGGGTCCGGGCCGAGCCGGCGGCCGTAGCGGGCCAGCCGGGCGTTGGCCTGCCGGATCGTCAGGCCCGGTTGGAGCCGGATGCGGCGGCCCTCGTCGAGGACCTCGGCGTTGCGCCAGTCGGTGCGGACGTCGACAAGCACCCCCGCGCCGCCGGCCTGCCCGGCGAGGCTGGTGCCGCCACCGCGCAGGGTCAGCGGCACGCCGGCCTCCCGGGCACCGACCATCAACGCGCCCACCTCGGCCGCCGAGGCGGCGCGCACCACCGCCTGCGGCTCGAAGAGGTACGGCGAGGCGTCATGCGCCGCCGCCAGCCGCCGAGGCAGCTCGGCGCTGGCCCGATTCGGATCGTCGAGGCGCGGGCGCAGCAGGTCGGCGACCTCGCGGGCGCGGACGCCTGCCGCGTTCGGTGCGGGTACGACGGTGCTCATGGGCGGATCCTCCCGAAGAGGGGCGGTCAGTCGGCGGTGATCAGCAGCCGGTCCGGAGCGGTGTCGACGGGCGCGGGCAGCCGCAGCGGTTGGCGGCCGGGGGTGATGCTGCCGAGCACCGAGGCGTGCCGCGCGCCGGTGCCCGAGGGCAGGGCACCCGGCAGCCCGTGCACGGTCAGGTAGCCCAGCAGCGCGAAGGCCAGCGCCTCCTTGGCGTCCGAGGCGACACCCACCTCGTCGCTGGAGGTCAGGTCGACGCCCGGTAGCTCGTCGACGAGCATGCCCATCAGCGTCGGGTTGTGCGCGCCGCCACCGGACACGACGAGCCGGGTGACGCCCTGCTCCCGGCACGCGTCGGCCACCGTGACCGCCGTCAGTCGGGTGAGCGTGGCCAGTACGTCGTTCTTGTCCGGGGTGGGCGCGTCGCCGAGGGCGGTGAGCAGGTACGGCAGGTGGAACAGCTCCTTGCCGGTGCTCTTCGGGCCGGGCAGCCGGTAGTACGGCTCGTCGAGCAGCCGCCGTAGCAGGGCCGGGTTCACCTGCCCGGCCGCCGCGCCGCGCCCGTCCCGGTCGTACTCCTCGGCGCCGCCGGTGAAGTGGCGCGCGGCGGCGTCGAGGAGCGCGTTGGCCGGCCCGGTGTCGAACGCGAGGGGATCCGCGTCCGGCGCGACGACCGTGATGTTCGCGATCCCGCCCAGGTTCAGGGCGGCCGGGACGCCGGGCAGGCCCCGCAGCAGCAGCGCGTCGAACAGGGCGACCAGGGGAGCGCCCTGGCCGCCGGCGGCGACGTCGCGGCTGCGCAGGTCGGACACGACCGGAAGGCCGGTGGCCTCCGCGATCCAGGCCGGCTGACCGAGCTGGAGGGTGCCGCGGACCGTACCCGCCTCGACCCAGTGGTGCATGGTCTGCCCGTGCGAGACGACCAGGTCGGCACGGCCGTCGCACAGTTCCGCGACGGCCCGCACGCCCGCCTCGGCGAAGGCCTGGCCGATGCCGGTGTCCAGCACGCAGATGGCCTCGGTGGTGGTCGCCGCGGGTGGCAGGGCCGCGGCGATCCGGGTGCGCAACTCCTGCGGGTACGGGTGGCTGAGACGGCCCAGCGGTCGCATCCGCAGGGTGTCGCCGCTCCTGTCGAACTCGGCCGCGGCGGCTTCGATGCCGTCGTAGGAGGTGCCGGACATCAGACCGATCACGCGCATCACGTCCTCCTTCATGCCCGGCCGGCCGGCGTTGCCGCGGCGTCGTCGTCGACCTCGTCGCGCCGTCCGTGGTCGTACGGGTTCTCCGGGGTCGGGTGGAACAGGCTCGCCACGGTGCCGACGAGCAGGGTGATCAGGACGCCGATCGGCACCAGCCACTGCGCGGCGATGGCGGTCGCGGTGGTGGTACCGGCCGTCGTCACATCGATCTTGACGTAGCGGACGATGTAGGTCATCACCGCCACGGTGACGAGGAAGGCGATGAACGCGTCGACCTGGTTGGCCCGCTTGACGAGGCGGCCCAGCAGGAAGGCCCCGAGCAGCGCGCCGTAGGTGTAGCCGGCGATGGTCAGACCGGTCAGGTAGACGTTTCCGGTGCTGGAGCTGAACGCGCAGGCGAAGATCGCCATCAGCACCGCCCAGACCAGGGTCATCACCCGGGCGAGCCGGAGCATCGCGTCGTCGGACGGGACCTTGCGGAAGAAGCTGTGGATGAAGTCCGCGACCGTGGAGTTCGACATCGAGTTCAGCGCCGAGGACAGCGAGCCCATCGCGGCGCCGAGGATGCCGGCCACCAGCAGACCCGAGATGCCCACCGGCAGGGCGTGCAGGATGAAGCTCGGGTAGAGGTTGTCGCTGCTGGCCAGGCCGAGCTCCTTGAAGGTCTGACCCTTGTTGTACGACCACAGCAGCGCGCCGACCAGCGAGAACGCGGCGAACTGGATGACCACGAAGACACCCGAGGAGATCATCGCCTTCTGCCCGTCGCGCAGCGTGCGGGTGGACAGGATGCGCTGGACGATCAGCTGGTCCGACCCGTGGCTGGCCATCGCGAAGATCGCGCCACCGATGATCGCGGTCGGCAGGGCGAACGGGCTGGTGAGCACGTGCGCGAGGTTGAAGTCGGTGTCGAAGAGCTGGAACTTGCCGGCGTCCAGCGCCTGCGAGTAGCCGTCGAAGCCGACGGCGTGGCTGAGCACCGCGATGGCCAGGATCGCGCCACCGAGGTAGAGGCCCATCTGGATCGCGTCGGTCCAGATGACCGCCTTGATGCCACCGAGGTAGGTGTAGACCACGGTGATCAGCGTGAGGACCACGATGATGGCCTGGTAGCCGACGTGCAGGCCGAACTCGTCCAGGAGCAGCTTGATGGGGATGGCCGAGGCGAACAGGCGTACGCCCTCGGCGAGCAGGCGGGTGAAGACGAACGTGATCGACGCCAGACCCTGAAGTTTCAGGCCAAACCGCTCACCGAGGTACTGGTAGGCACTGACGAACCCACCGCGCTTGTAGAGCGGGATGAGCACCGTGGCCACGACGACGCGACCGATGACGTAGCCCAGGGCCAGCTCGACGTTGCCGAACCCCTGCCCGCTGTAGGCCCCACCGGGCACGCTGATCACGGTCAGGACGCTGGTCTCGGTGGCGACCACTGAGAACGAGACGGTCCACCACGGCAGGCGGCCCTCGCCCACGAAGTAGTCCTTGGCGGATTTCTGCTTCCCGGACAGGCGTAGTCCGACGAAGGCGATCACCACGAGATACAGCACGATCACGACAAGGTCGAGTTGACGCACGGTTCACTCCCCACCCAGCGGTTGTCAATAAGTGACGTTGGCCCACAGTAACTCGAAACTTTTTGCCAGTGCCCGTCCGGGCTGGTTACGCTGTGGTTTCAGCCTGCTGATAGAGGGCGCGTCGGCCCAGCAGGACGCGCCCGGTGGCACTCGGCAGCTGAACACCAGCGAGAGGAACGAACACCGGATGGACCTCAGCACCCTCGGCACCGAGACCCGCAACGACAAGACCAGCGACCTCGACCGGATGTCGCCCACCGAGTTGCTTCTCGCCATGAACGACGAGGACCGCTCGGTCGCGGACGCCGTCCGTCGGGCCGTACCGGACATCGCCGCCGCCGTCGACGTCATCGTGGCGTCGCTCCGCCAGGGCGGACGACTGATCTACCTCGGCGCGGGCACCAGCGGCCGGATCGGCATGCTCGACGCCGTCGAGATCCCCCCCACCTTCGGTACGACGCCCGACCGGGTCATCGGTCTGCTCGCCGGCGGGGCACGAGCCTTCGGCGTCGCCGTCGAGGGTGCGGAGGACGACCCGACCCGCGCCGTCGCCGACCTCGACGCGATCGGCCTGACCGCCCGCGACACGGTGGTCGGGCTAGCCGCCAGCGGCCGTACCCCGTACGTGGTCGGCGGGTTGGATCACGCCCGCGCGCGAGGAGCTGCCACCGTCTCCGTCGCCTGCAACACCGACGCGGTGATCAGCCGGCACGCCGACGTCGCCATCGAGGTGCCCACCGGCCCCGAGGTGCTCACCGGCTCCACCCGGCTCAAGGCCGGCACCGCCGAGAAGCTCGTCTGCAACATGCTCTCGACCGCCACGATGGCCCGGCTCGGCAAGGTCTACCGCAACCTCATGGTGGACATGAACGCCACAAACGAGAAGCTCGTCGACCGGGCACGCCGGATCGTCGCCGAGGCCGCCGACACCGACCTCGACACGGCCGCGCGGGCGCTCGCTGCGGCGCACGGGCACGCCAAGACGGCCATCGTGCTGCTGCTGGCCCACTGCACCGCCGAGGAGGCCGCGGCACGGCTGCGCGCCGCCGACGACGACGTCCGGGCGGCCGTCGCGGCCTGACCCCGGGCCGGGCGCACCCGCCCGTCGGGGGCTGGTGCGCCGGGGTGGTCAGCGGTTGAGGTAGGCGGCCAGGCCGCCGAGCTCCTCGCTGGCAATGAACACCGACCGTACGTTGAGGATCGCCTCCTCGACGTGGGCGTCGCAGCCCCACGCCGCGTCACCCCACGAGTCGGCGATCTTGATCTTCGCCGGTGCGGTGCACCCCTGTGCGCCGCCGAGCTGGCAGTGCTCGGGATGCGGTCGGGCTGCCTGCGCTGCCGCGGCGGCGCGTATCCGGTCGGCGAGTTCCGCGGCGGCGGCCGCACGCTGCTCGGCCTCGGCGCGCAGCTGCCGCTCGGCGCGGACCGCCTTTGCCAGCTCCTCGTTCGCGGCCTTGGCGCGCGCTTCGGCGGCCGTCTTCGCCTGCTCGACGTGGTGGCGTTCGATGGCCAGGGCAGCGGTGTCGGCGAAGACCCGAGCCAGAGCCAGATCGGTGTCCTGCGGGACGCGCGGGGTGCGATGGTACATGGCGAAGGTGCCCAACAGGCCGCCGTCGGGGGCCAGGATCGGCATCGACCAGCAGGCGGCGAGCCCGGCCCGCTCGGCCAGGGCGCGGAAGTCGTCCCAGAACGGGTCGGTGCCGATATCGGTGACGATGACCGGCTCCCGCCGGTACGCGGCAGTGCCGCACGAGCCGACACCCTCGCCGGTGGCGATCCCGTCGATGGCCTGGTTGTAGAACTCGGGCAGGCTCGGTGCGGCGCCGTGGCGCAGGTGCTGGCCGTCCGGATCGGCGAGCAGCACGGAGACGAGCACCTGGTCCGGTGCCAGGTTCTCGATGCAGCGCGCCATCCCGTCGAGCACCTCGGCCAGGGGCGCCTGGCGGGCGATCTGCTCCAGCATGGCGCGGTGCTCGGCCATCAGCCGCTGGGCGTGCTTGACCTGCGTGGTCTCCACACCGATCACGCGGATCCCGGTCACCGTGCCGCCGGCGTCGCGGCGCGGCTCGTAGGTGAAGTCGAAGAACGCCTCCCGCGCGTGCGGGCCGGTGCCCAGCACGATCCGGGCGTCGCGACCCGTGTAGGGCTCACCCGTGCGGTAGACCTCGTCCAGCAGATCGACGAAGCCCTGACCGGCCAACTCGGGCATCAGCTCGGCGACCGGAACCCCGGTGCGCGCCCGCTCCTCACCGATGGTGACGAAGAACGCCGGGTTGGCCGTCTCCACCACATGTGTGGGCCCCACGAGCGACGCGAAAACCGCGATGGACTGCCCGAACAGCGCCCGCAGATCCTCCTCGGCCGCCTCCCCGGTACGCACCGCAGTCGACCGCTGGCCCGATATAGCCGCCATGCCGTGGTCGCCCCTCTCCTGTCCGGCTTCGTCGGATGACCCATGGTTCGTCGCCCGCTGACGGTCGCCAGAGTACGGGGAAGACCGCGGGACCGCCGTGCGGCGTGGCGATGGTGAGGCAGCGGCTGTCGTACCGGTGCGGTGGCGGGTCAGTCGCTCTCGTCCACGAACTTGTAGTAGCTCGCGCGGAATCGTTGCAGCAGGGCGCGCATGAACTCCGGGCCGGCCTCCGGCGACACCCGGTGCGCGCCGGCCGGCACGCCGTTGTCGTAGAAGTCCTGTGCGACCGCACCCCACTCCGGATCGAGAATGGTCAGCGACACCGGTTGGCCGGGCTGCCAATTGAACTCGGCCACCCGATGTTTGGTGTGCTTGGCGAACGTGTACAGCGCCACCCTGGTCGCCGCCTGCTCGGTCATGCCTGCCTCCTGGTTCACCACGGCCCACTCAATGCGGGCTCGGCGGGCGGAAGGCGTTCCACGCCTCGCCCGTGATCGTGCCCCGGGCACGGATCTCGTTGAAACGGTCCATCGCACCGGACAGCGCCTGCTCACTCAGGCCGGTGCCGCGCAGCCGGTCGGCCAGCACCGCCGGGTCGGTGTCCTGGAGCCGGGCCATCGTCTCCGGGCTCAGCGGCCGGTTCATCTGCTGTGTCACGAAGTCCGAGCGCAACGGCTCGGCGTTCGACTCGGGGAACGAGTAACCGTGGTCGATGGCGACCAGCCGGCCGTCGGGCCCGGTCAGGTAGTTAAGCATGTGCCGGTCGGTGTTGCCGCTGATGTAGTCGAGGACCGCCATCCGCTCGCCCTCGGCGGTCGAGTAGGCGTTGGCGGGGCGGCCCGGGGTCACGTTCTCCACGAACTCCTGCATCGACCCGGCCCCGTGCGGCCCGTCCCAGCGCGCCGTCGTCGGCACCAGCCCGAAGCCCAGATCCTCGTCCAGGCGCGAGGCGGCGACCTCACGCGGGGCCAGCTCGTTCTCCGGAATGCTGGAACGCACCTGGACGAACTCGTTCTCCGGCACGTTCGGCTTGTAGACGCCGCGCGTACCGTCGGTGAACGTGACCTCGTACGCGTCGTTGACGTGTCCGCCGGGGTCGAGTTCGACCATGCTGTGGACCTCCCTGCCGAGCAGCCGCAACTCGGCCTCGCTCGCATGATCGGGCATCAGCGGATCGGCGTTGGAGCCGGAGTCCGGTGCGGCAATCCCGTCGGGGTCCGTCGGCTCTTCACCACCGTGCGACGTGCCACCGTCGTGCGACGTGCCGCCATCGTGCGACGTGCCACCGTCGTGCGACGTGCCGCCATCGTGGCCCGGCCCACCGCCGGCTGGCCCCGGCTCGCGGTCGAAGTCGGGTGGCCAGTCGTCCTGCCGGGCCCACGGCGGCGGCTGCCCGCCCCCGGCCGGATCCGTGTAACCGCGCGCACCCGGGCCGGGGGCCGGCATGTCGGTGGAGCTCGACCCGCCAGGGGTACGCCGGAGACCGCTCAGCGCCGTCCGGAGGGTGTCGAGCAGTTCGCCGAGCTTGGACAGGATCGGCCGCAGGCGGCTGACGCTGCGGGCCAGCGCCGTGAGGAGCCCGGTGACCTTGGCGGCCCACTTGGCGACAAGCGAGGAGACCTGCGCCGCGACCAGCGGAGTGGCCGCGCCCAGGGTCAGGCCGGCCTCGGCGAGCCACACCCACAGCCGGACGGCGAGGACCGAGACGAAGTCGGCGATCAGATCCCGGACCAGCTCCCGGACCAGCGCCACGAGCAGGCCCGCGCCCTCGACGACGGTGCCGATCAGATCGGTGGCGTCCGCCAGGCCGGCGAGGTGGCGCAGGTGCTGGTCGCTGTAGCGGCGGTACGCCTCGGACGCGGGACCCGTCCAGGTGGCGATCTCGGTGCGGACCGCCTCGGACAGGGCGGTGGCCTGATCGCTGACGTGTCGGGAGACGTTGTGCCACGTCTGCGCGTACGCGGTGATCTGGTCCGGGTCGCCGGCCAGCCAGTCGAGGGCGTCGGAGAGCGGCTTGACGTGCTCGATGAGCCAGGCGACTCCCCACGAGACGACCGACCCGATGGGGTCGACGCAGGTCGCCAGCACCTCCATCGACGTGCCGACGCCGCCGATGGTCAAGTCGACCCAGGAGCCGCTCTCGATGCCGTTGCGCAGGTCGACCAGGCTCTCGACGAGGCCGACGCCGCTGTACGCGGTGGTGGTGTCCTGCCGGGCGGCGATCAGCGGGTTCGCCACGTCGGTGCTCATCGGTGCATCCGTCCGAGGGAGGCCGAGATCGTTCCGTCCGTGTGGTGGTAGGCGTCCACAGTCCCGTCGAGCGCACCGGCCGCGCTGTGCAACGCCTCCTGCGCCGCCGCGAGCGCGTCCACGGCCGGGCCCTGGAGGAAGTCCAACAGGAAGGGCAGCGCCTGGCAGACAGGCAGGTGCCCGTACGCGTCCCCGCCCATCTGCACGTACGCGGCCGCGTCGTGTGCGGCGCCGATCCCCCCGGAGATCCGGTCGACGGAACGGGCGTGCGCGGTCACCGCCGCAGTGGTGACCTCGAACCCGGCTGCCTCAGCGCCCACGGTCACCCCACCCGGCGTACCCCGGCTCGTCTTCCTCGGTCACCTCGGGGAAGCGCGACTCGTAGCTGCCGACGACGGCGCGGGCGGTCTCGGAGTCGGCGCCGACGGTCTCCGCCGCGGCCTCCGCCACCTGCGGGGCCAGCCGCCCCTGCGCCCGGCGCATCACCGCCAGCACCTCGGCGGCGATCTCGTCCGCCCGCCAGCTGAGCACCCGATGGTCGAGTCGGAGGTCGGTCATGGCCCCGGACGCGGCGACGGTCACCTGGACCGCGCCGTCCGCACCCTCGGCTGTCGCCGACATCGCCGCCACCCGGTCGGACAACTCCTGTGCCCGGGCGGCCCGCTCGGAGATGCCCGCCGACCAGGAGGCGACGAACCGCTCGGTCGCCGCGTCGAAGTCACCGCTGGGAAACTGCGCCATCAGACCTCCCCCGTGTGACGGCTGCCGGCCGCCTCCAGGGTCAGCCTGACGCGGCGCGGCCAGCACACGATACGCCCTGACTCTCCGACATGGAGTCCGCCGACGGGGAGGTGGGGGACACCCGCCCGGTCCAACCGGTCCGACTGGTGCGGTGTGCCAGGGGCGAGCCGGGGTAGCGGTAGGGGAGACGGCGAGTTCCTGAGGAGGACAAGATGACCGAGCCCAGGTACGTACCGATCGGGTTGGCCGCCGCCGGGCGGTTGACCGAGGACGACGGCGACGGCGCCACCTCCGGCGGGGAGGTCGTCGGCGCGGACGACGCGGCGGCGGACGCCGCCCGGGCCGGTGCCGACGTGGACCTGTCCCGTGCGAACCGCGACGGTGACGGCACCCCGGTCGGAAGGGCGGACGCCGAGGCCGACCGCGATCGCGCCGCCCGCGACGGGTGACCGCTACGAGCCAGCAGCCGCCGCGCCCCGCAGCCCTTCGGCTGCGGGGCGTTCGGTTCCGGGCACGACCCGCCGCCGTGGCGGGCGGCATGGTGCAGGCCGCCCGGCTCCGGCAGGAGGAATCAGCGACGCGCCCGTTCCGGTGCGGCGGTGTCCAGCGGCACGGCCGTGCCGGGCACGAGTCCGAGTTGGACGCTGGGTCGGGAGCCGACGGCGGCGAAGAGCCAGTCGGCGACGGTGCGGGCACGGTTGGCGGGCAGGGACAGCAGGTGGTAGCCGCGTGCCACGGCGCGGGCCGGCAGCCCGGACAGCGGCACGTGCAGCGGGTTGGCGGTGGCCTGCCAGCCACCGAGGTCGACCACGAAACCGAGGTCGCGGTGGCGGTACGGGCGGCGTCGACCGACGCCGTACGAGGCGGCGATGTTGTCGGCGGCGAGCCGGCCCTGTCGGACGGCGTGCTGGGCGGTCATCGGCGTGATCTCACCGGGTCGCGCCGGGTCCGGTACGGCGGCCGCGTCGCCGCAGGCGAGGATCTCCGGGTGGCCGGGCACGGCGAGGTATTCGTCGACAGTGACCCGCCCCCTGGTGGTGGGCAGGCCGGTCGCCCCGACGAGCGGGTCGGGTCGCACCCCGACGCACCACACCAGGGTGCGGGACGCCACGAACCGGCCGTCGGACAGGTGGACGCCGTCGGCGGTGGCCTCGGTGACCGACGTACCCAGGCACACCTCGATCCCGCGCTCGCGCAGGACCCGCCCCGCGACCCGGGACATGCGGTCGGCGAGCCCGGGCAGGACGCGGTCGGCGGTGTCCAGCAGCAGCCAGCGCGGGCGGATCCCGCTGAGTCTCGGGTGGTGGCGGATGATCTCGTCAGTGAACAGTTGGCCCTGGGCGGCGACCTCGGTGCCGGTGTAGCCGGCGCCGACCACCACGAAGGTGCAGCGGGCCTCCCGTTCGACCGGGTCGTCGGTGGCGTCGGCCATCTCGATCTGCTGGATCAGCCGTTCGCGCAGGTGCAGGGCCTCGGGGATGCCACGGAAGCCGTGGGCGTGGTCGGCGACGCCGGGGATCGGGAGCAGCTTGTTGACGCTGCCGGCGGCGAGGACCAGCCGGTGGTACGCGAGCCGGCCGGGGCGTCCCTCGGGGTCCGCGTAGGAGACGGTACGACCGTCGGTGTCGATGCCGTCGACCTCACCGAGGACCACCCGTACGCCGGGCAGGGTGTCGGCCAGCGGCACGGTGACCCGGCGCGGGTCGAGCACCCCGCCGGAGACCTCCGGCAGCAGCGGCAGGTACAGGAAGTAGTCGGTCGGATTCACCAGCACCACGTCGGCGGCGCCACGGGCGACGCCTGTCAGCCGGCGGGCGGCGTGGAAGCCGGCGAATCCCGCGCCGACGATGACGATCCTGGGTCGGGCCATGACGGATCCCCTCGGTGATCGGCTGTCGTTCCTCGGTCCCGAGCAAGAGGTAACCCCGCTCCTGCGGCGGAAACCTGTCCAGCGGCAGCTTCTCGGATCTCCCGCCGAAACGGGCGTTTGGTGTCCTGCTGGCGCGGGCACGTCACCCGGAACAGTCGATGAGAGGAGCGACGATGCCGGCACGGAAGGACATGCCCAGCACCCTGAAGCGATCCCCGAAGAAGGCACAGGACACCTACGCGGAGGCGCACGACTCGGCTGTCGACTCGTACGGCGAGGGCGAGCGCGCCCACCGCACGGCGTTCGCGGCGGTCAAGCACTCCTTCGAGAAGGTGGGCGACCACTGGGAGCCGAAGGGCGAGAAGGGGCCGAGCGACGAGAAGGCCGCCGGCGGCCGTGGTTCCTCCGGCAGAACCGCCGGTGGGGTCGACGCCAACGCCAGCAAGGAACACCTGATGGGCGTGGCGAGGAAGCTCGACATCCGTGGCCGGTCCCGGATGCGGAAGTCCGACCTCGTCGAGGCCATCCGCAAGGCCAGCAACAACAGCACCCGCAAGGCCCGCGGCAGATAGCCGCAGCGGAGCGCGGGTGTCCGCGGCGCTCCGGTGGCCCAGCGCTCAGGTGTCCCGGGCGGCCCGGTCGACGAGGGTCTGGGCCACGTGGCGGAGCTTGCGGTTGGAGTCCTGCGAGACCTTCGACAGGATCGCGAACGCCTCGTCAGCAGTGCAGCGGCGTTCGGCCATGATGATGCCCTTGGCCTGTTCGATGACGGCGCGGCTGGCCATCGCCTCCTGCATCTGGTGGGCGAGGGTGGCGGTGCTGTCGTAGAGGTGCGCGTTGGCGAGGGCGACGGCGGCGTACGCGGCGAAGGTCTGTAGCACGGTGATGGTGTCGTCGTCGAAGGCGTGCGGGGTGCGGGCGTAGACGTTCAGCGCTCCGACGACCGCCTCCTGGATCGGCAGGCCGACCGACACGGAACTGCCCAGCCCCGCCGCCCGTCCGAGTTCGGCCCATTCGGGCCACCGGTCCTCGGCGGGGAGGTCGGGCACGGACAGGATGCTCCCGCCGGCGGCGGCCTCCAGGCACGGGCCGCGCCAGTGCGCGTACTGCCGCTCGTCCATCTCGAAGGCCAGGTCGTCGGTGAACGCAGCGGTGTGCCCGGTCCCGCCGCGAACCAGCGTGACGGACACCTCCACCGGCGGGGACAGCACCCGTTTGGTCAGTTCCGCGACGCGTTGCAGGACGTCGTCGAGCCTCATCTCCCCGAGCCTGATGCGACCGAGTTCGGCGAAGGCGTCGGCGGGGTCCATCGGCGGGCGGGGCATGTCACCAGGTCCTCGGGGCCGGCGCGCCCGCCACCAGAATCGGACCGGGGAGATGAGGGCACGCGGATGGCGGCCCACACGAGGCGGACCGCTGCACGGACCCACCGGGGCGGATTCGGGACCAACGCCGTTGCTTGACGCCGATTCGCCACACCCGATACGGCGGATGTGAGCTACAGGCCCGTCACGATACTCCCGCCTCGGTCAGGTGCCCCCAACGACAAGGCGGCGGCCGGCCGCTCACCTGAGCGGCCGGCCGCCACGAATCGCGTACGGGACCTCGTGCGGACGTCAGCCCGTCAGCCGCGGATCCACTGCTGGTTGCTGCCACCGGTGCAGGTCCAGATCTGGACGGCGGTGCCGTTGGCGGTGCCCGCGGCGTTGACGTCCAGGCAGAGCCCCGACGCGACCCCGGTGATCGTGCCGTCGGCGTTGACGCGCCACTGCTGGGCACCACCGCCGTTGCAGGTCATGATCCGTGCGCGGCTCCCCGCTGCGGTACCCGCCGCGTCGAGGCACTTGTTGCCGTAGACGGTCAGTTGGTTGCTCGCGGTAAGCGTCCACTGCTGGTTGGCGCCGCTGTTGCAGTCCCAGATCTGCACGACCGAGCCGTCGGCCTGGCTGGCACCGTTGACGTCCAGGCACCGGTTGGAGCCCGCCCCCCGGATCGCCGTGGTCGCACCCGGATTCCCGGAGCTGCCGACCGGCGTGATGGTGAGGTTGTCGAACTGGGCGGTGACTCCCTGACCCGTGCCGTACCCGATCTGGCCGGCGACCCAGGTCGAGTCGGAGACCGTGCCGACGGTGTTGCCGTCGATGGCCGCGGTGAGGGTGCTCCCGTTGAGCGTCAGCGACAACTTGTGCCAGCGGCCGGTGCCCAGCGCCGAGGTGTTTCCGCTGGCCAGCGTGCGCCAGTTGCCGCTTGTGTTGTTGCTCCGGATGGACCACGCGCCACCGTCGGTCACCCGGAAGTAGTAGCCGTTGAGGTTCTGCGGCCCCTGGTGGTTGTACGTGTTGGCGCGACCGATGAGCTGCGCGTAGCCGGACTTCTCCAGCAGCACGTCCGAGGAGACCGTGTAGTTGCGCCACGACAGGTCACCCAGCAGGGTGTACGGCTCGGCCTGGCCGGACGTCCAGAAGATCGGCGTCTGCTCCGACATCTGGCGTACGCACTGGCCCGCGCGACCGGCCGCGCAGCCGGCGATCTCGAACGAACCCTGCTGGTCCATCAGGTACTTCGCCTCGCGCCCGACGGCGTAGCTGTCGAAGGTGTCGCTGTACGGCAGCTGCAGGTTGCCCGAAGCCGGGCTGGTCGCCGTGCTCTTACCCTGACCGGTGGTGGTGGTGATGCTGTAGACGTAGCCGGGCTGGACGGTGAGCGAGAAGCGCCCGCCGCTCGGCGTGATGTCGCTGCCCCGGACGAAGTGGTCGGCGGTGTTGTTCGACCGGACGTTCGTCGACCAGACGTGCACGGCGCCGGTGGACAGGCCTCCGGTGACTGTGAAGTCGAGGGTCTGCGCGGAGCCGGCGTCCATCGTCTCGATGATGGTGCTGTAGTCGCTGTTGTTCGTGGACTTCAGCGAGACGTAGCTGCCGTTGTTGCGGTTGCCGCCGATGTAGCCGCTCGAGGAGTCGAGGTAGCGCCAGCCCGGGGCGGTGAACTGGGTCGTCTGCGCCATCACCCAGGTGTTCTTGCCGATGGAGTACGCGCCGGACCAGGGCTGCTGGGCCACCGCCACGCCCGTGGTCGCCCAGGGGATGTTCGGGGTGATGGCGGCGATGGCGGGCCAGTTGATGTAACCGGTCATCTTGCCGTCGATGTAGCCGCGGTTGATGCCCCGGGCGAGGGCCTGCGCTCCGGCGTTGTAGTCGTCGGAGCCGTTCTCGCTGGCCCAGAGCTGCTTGCCTGTGGACACGGCGTTGCCGGAGCTGGGGCAGCTGGTCTGGGCGCTGCGGTAGCCGCAGACGTAGTGGCTGCCGAAGACCTGTACGGCGTTGGCGAACGCCGGGTCGCGAAGCGATTCGTCGGCGGCGCCCCAGCCGAAGTCGTCCGAGGCGACGATCTTCACGCTGCTGTAGCCGTGGGAGTTGAGGGCGGAGCGGAGGTTCTTGTACCAGCCGGCGTTGTAGCCCTTCTCGTTCCACCCGCCGAGGTAGTTGATGGTCAGCCCGTGGGTGGCCGCGCAGTCCAGCCAGGCCACCAGGTAGTCGATCGAGTCCTGGGACCAGAAGTTGCGGTTCCCGATCCAGCCCGGCGCTCCCCAGGCCAGGCCCGCCAGGGCGATGTTGGCGTTGCGCGACCTCGCCTGCTCCATCAGCCACCACTCGTAGCCCCGGTTGCAGTTGATGCTGCCCCGGGTGTGCTCGTGGCTGGGCTCCGCGCCGGACGTGGAGTTGGTGTCCCCGCCGATCTCGGTCTTCAGCAGCTGCATGGCAGCGCCGCGGCCCGGCTTGAACAGGTAGTCCAGGATGTCACTGCGCTGGGGCTCCGGGTAGTCGATAAGCAACCGGCTGTTGCCGCCACCGCCACTGACCGCGCCGATCCCGTCGAGCGCCCGTCCACCGGACCCACCGTTGATCGTGATGGCGGTTGCCGCCTGGGCGGGGGAGGCGAATCCGGTCAGCACGGCTGCCGCCAGCACCACCGCCCCCGCTAACGATGCGGCCAACCGACGCGGACGCCACGTGCTCCGCCACGACCGGCCGCGCGGCCCGTAGTCGTCAGTGCTGTGCCGATGATTCTCTCTGTCGAACATCTGGCTCGCCTCCCCAGGCTTTTCGGCCCCGGAGCCGTACGGCGCATCGAGCTGCCGTACCGCGAAGGAGGCCGCCTATCGAAGATCTTTAATGAAAAGACGTCATATGTTAAGCACCGGATCGATCGGCGGTCAACGCCCTGTGAACAGCCGTTTCGTCGATCGGGTGCTCGACCCCCGGCGGCAGGGTCGCCGAGATTTGGGCCGATAGATCTGATGAATTTCGGTCGGGCGGAGCCGGCGGCCGCTCCGAGTGGTTCGGCCGCCGGCTCGTGCCCGTGCAGATCCCTACCGATGCCCGGCTGGGCTCAGCTGCGGCTCCATCGTTGGTTGGCCGCGCCGTTGCAGTCCCAGATCTGGACGCGCGTGCCGTTGGCCGTACCGTTGCCGACCACGTCCAGACACCGGCCCGAACCGACACCTGTGATCGAGCCGTCGGCGTTGGACCGCCACCGCTGGTTGGGCTGGCCGTTGCAGTCCCAAATGATCACCGAGCTGCCGTTCGCGGTGCCGGCGCCGTTGACGTCAAGGCACTTGCCACCGAAGACGCGCAGCTCCCCGGCCGCGGTCGAGGTCCAGCTCTGGTTGCTCTGACCGTGGCAGTCCCAGATGATCGCTGCCGCGCCGTTGGTCTGCGTGGCGCCGTTGACGTCGAGGCACCGCCCGGAGCTTCCGTTGCGCAGGGCCGACGTGCCGCTCGGCGGCGGGGTGGTGGTAGGGCTTGCCGTCGGCGACACGGTAGGGGTCGGCGTGGGATCGGTGCTGCCGAACTGGGTGAAGAACCTCCACACCTCACCCTTGGTCCAGGTCCGGGCGCCGCTGTCGCCGCCGCCGTCCACCGGGCCGGGGCCGTGCCCGCCGTCGAAGGCTGCCCACACCACCGGGTAGCCGGATCGGCAGCCGGAGTAGGTGGTGGTGATGTGGGTCAGGCTGCCCGCCCTCGGCTCGGGCGGGTTCTGCGCGGTGCACCCGTTGTTGCGGACGAACCTGTCCCGCAGGGACCGTCCGGCGGAGATGTTGAGCACCGGGTCCCCGATGCCGTGAATGCCCATGTACGCGATCGGCTGGGTGCCGCCGCTGCATCCGCTGAGCTGCCCGCCGGAGTAGACCGCGACGGCGCGGAAGACGCCGGCCCGGGAGCAGGCAAGCGAGTAGCTCATGCCTCCGCCGTAGCTGAAGCCGAGCGCGAAGAGCTGCGTCGTGTCGACGCACAGGTCCGCCTCGATCAGGCTGATCATGTTGTCGACGAAGGTGACGTCCTGGCCGTTGGGGTTGGCCCAGCCGTTGCCGTTGCCCTGGGGGGCGACGAAGATGGTGCTGTTGTTCGCCTGCTGCCGCAGCCCGTAGTAGGACCAGGCCGCCCCGTCCGACCCGCCGCCGTCGACGTCGTTCATGGTGCCGCCGTTCCAGTGGAACCCGAAGATCAACCGGTACGGGTGGTTCCGGTCGTAGTTGTCGGGGATCCGCAGGATGAAGCTACGGTTCTGGCCGCTGCTCTGGATGGACCGTTGACCGCTTGTCAACGTGGGCGCCTTGCCGCACCCGGCGGTCGCCGCGGCCGGTGTCATGTCCGCGGCCGACGCGGTGGTGCTCAGACCGCCGGTCAGTGCCGTCACGCCCACTGTCGCGACGAGAAGCGCCGCCGTCGCGAGTGAACCAAGGATGGGTCTACGTCTTGTCATGATGGGGCTCCCGCCACTCGGCACGAACTGATTCAGGTGTAGGGGTCCACGGCGACTCCTGCACCGCCACGGCATGCCACTCCTGGTCGCCCCCGCCGGCCACACTCACCGTGGATGAAACTCCGGAAGGCGAGGCGGCCACGGCACCCGGCCGGCTCATCGCCAGAGCCTCTCGCCACTGGTCTCGCTGCCCGGGCGTGACCAGGTGGTCGTCGAGTCGCTGGTGGCCCACACCGTGCGCGCCCGAACACCACGCGACCGACAGTCGGACGGCGCCGGAGCACACGCCTCGGCGTCGAATCGATTCGGCCCGACGCTAGATCGCACAGTGAAATATGTCAATGCCGTGTCCGGCAGGTTGCGGCCCGGAGACCCGTGCGATGGCGGCCAGCCGTGCCGTCGCGCCGACCGGCACCTGACGACGCGCCGCGGTGTCGGCGTCCAGTACGACCGGCCGCCGCGCCGCGGGGAGAAATCAGGACTCGGAGGGCTTCCTGGCGGCCTGGTCGACGAGGGCCTGGGCCACGTCGCGGACCTTGCGGTTGGAGTCCTGCGAGACCTTCGACAGGATCGCGAACGCCTCGTCAGCAGTGCAGCGGCGTTCGGCCATGATGATGCCCTTGGCCTGTTCGATGACGGCGCGGCTGGCCATCGCCTCCTGCATCTGGTGGGCGAGGGTGGCGGTGCTGTCGTAGAGGTGCGCGTTGGCGAGGGCGACGGCGGCGTACGCGGCGAAGGTCTGTAGCACGGTGATGGTGTCGTCGTCGAAGGCGTGCGGGGTGCGGGCGTAGACGTTCAGCGCTCCGACGACCGCCTCCTGGATCGGCAGGCCGACCGACACGGAACTGCCCACCCCCGTCTTCAGCCCGCGCTCGGTCCAGTCGGGCCACCGGTCCTCGGCGGGGAGATCGGGGACGGACATGAGGTCGCCGCTGGCAGCGGCGTCGAGGCAGGGGCCCGTTCCCTGGGCGTACTGCCGCTCGTCCATGTCGAGGGCAAGGTCGTCGGTGAACGCAGCGGTGTGCCCGGTGCCGCCGCGAACGAGCGTGACCGACACCTCCACCGGTGTGGAGAGGACGCGTTTGGCGAGCTCGGCGATGCGTTGCAGCACGTCGTCGAGAGCGACCTCACCGAGCTTGATGCGGCCGAGTTCGGCGAAGGCATCAGCGGGGTCCGTCGGCGGGGAGGCCATGGCACCAGGTCCTCACGGCTGGCGCGCCCGTCGTGCAGCAGGAATTGGGCGGGGCGCGGATGGCAGCCCGCCTGTCGCCGGACCGCTGCACGGACCCACCAGGGCGGATTCGGGACCAACGCCGTTGCTCGACGCCGATTCGCCACACCCGGCTAAGGCGGATGCGGACTACAGATTCGCCAGGATATCCCGTCGAGCGGCCGTGGGCGCGAAGTGAGACCGTCCGCCACCTGGGTGGTGTGGACGGCGAAATCGTGGGTAGGGTGGACGACGGGTCAAGACATGTGCCCAGGTCAACCGCTCGCGCGTCTCGATTCCGCAGCGGATCCGACTCACCGATGCACCAGATCGGGAGGCGACATGTCCGTCCTCACCAGACCTGATCGGCACCGCGCTCAACCCGCCAAGCCGATCATGACGCTCGACCTGGACACCGCGGGGCTGGTGCCAGTGATCAGCGTTCGCGGCGAGGTCGACATGAGCACCGCGCACCTTGTCAGCGAGCTGGCCGAACACGTGATCGCCCGGCGTCCCGTACGGCTGGTACTCGACTTCTCCCGGGTGACCTTCTTCAGCGCCCACGGCATCAGCGCCCTGCTGCGGGCACAGCACGCCGCCACCCGCGCAGGGATCACGCTGACCCTGCGCGAGGCCGCCCCCTGCGTGACCCACCTGCTGGTGGCAACCGGCACCCGGATCGACGCGGAGGTGCCGGCAGCACCTCCACCCGAGTCACGCGTGCCCTGCACGAGGCCGGTCTCTGCCTGAATCACCCGCTGGCGGCGACCGCCGCCCGGATGGACCCGGGCGGGCCGGCAACGGTCGCGGGCCGGTGGTCGCACCGCGGATGGCGGTGCCGAAGCCGCGTCAGGTGCGCAGTGTCTGGCTGGGGCTGCTGCCGTAGGCGGCGCGGTAGTCCGTGCTGAAGCGTCCGAGGTGGGTGAAGCCCCAGCGGGTGGCGATCATGGCGACGGTGACACCCGTGGTCGGGTCGGCGGTCTGCAGATCGCGGTGCGCGCGTTCGAGGCGGACCCGGCGGACGTACCGCATCGGGGTGGTGTCGTGGTGACGGCGGAACGCGAGTTGCAGCGCCCGGGCACCCACGCCGGCAGCGGCGGCGATCTCGTCCACCGTGATCGGCTGGCCGGCGTGGTCGTCGACGTAGGTGACAGCCTGGCGTAACGCTCGGGGAGTCACCTCGCCGGCGGGGCGCAGGGCCGCGGTGTGGACGGCGTTGGGGAACACGGCCAGGGCTGTCGCCGCGAGCAGGTGGCGGGCGTTCTCGGTGATCAGTGGGTTGGTCATGAGGGCGGGGCCGGACAGCACTGCCCTGGTCAGATAGGCGAGGGTCTGGGTCCAGTGCCGACCGAGCGCCGCCGAGATCGGCCGGGAGCTGTCGAAGCGCAGCTCCGTAGCGCTGACGCCGGCCTGTACGTGGGCGACCTTCTCCAGCAGGGCGCGGGGAAGGCGGGCGACGAACGTGTCGACGTCGTCGTAGGTGAGGTCCTCGGAGTCGTCCGGCAGGATCAGCATCACGTCCCCGGACCGCATGCGGTACTCGTCCTTGGCCCTGGCGAGTGTGAAGCGGCCACCCATCAGGTGGGCGATGTTCAGGTCGCCGTCCGGGGCCGTCTGAACCTGGGTACGCGCCGAGTAGTGCAGCCGGGTCACGCCGACGTCGGCGAGCGCGGTGGTGGCAGTGCGTAGGCCGGCTCCGTCGCGGCCCTCACCGGAGGACCGCACCTTGATGTCGAGGAAGGTCCGCCGGACGAAGTCGTGCGCCTCGTCGGTGTCACGAGTGGCGTAGCGCTGCCAGTGCGAGCCGGAGTAGAGGTTGCCGTCTGCCATGTCGACGCCTCTCCCAGGACCCCGGACGACCGTTCTGTCCACGATACGCATCATCTTCGCGACAGGCGTAGCGCGCCGCTCGCTTCGATGGCAGTACAGCCCCGGCTGCCGATATGCAGCAGGTGGATCGCCGATCGGGCCTTGCCAGGGCGATCCGGCGGGTGCCCTTGGTCAAGCAGTCGGGCAGGGGCACCCGTGTCCCACCGTTCGCGTCGCCATCCGATGCGGGCGAACATCGGCGACTCCGAACCTATCGACGACCGTGTACGTCTTGGCAGCGGCGCGTGCCTCCGCTACCGTCCATGGGAACGCTCCCACAAAATTGGAAACGTCTATGTGACCAGGAGGCAACACGTCGTGGCTATCCTCTCGTCGCTCCGCCGCAGATCGGCGGTCACCAGCGCGGCGGCCGTCGTGGGCGCCGCCGCCATCGGCGTCTGCCTCGCCGTGAGCAGCGCCTCCGCGGGCACGCTCTCCGGGTCGCTCTACCGCGACCCGAGTTCGGCAGTCATCCGCTGGGTCGCCGCCAACCCCGGCGATTCGCGTGCCGCCGTCATTCGCGACAAGATCGCGAGCCAGCCGCAGGCCCGCTGGTTCGCCAACTTCAACCCGTCGACTGTGCAGTCCGAGGTCTCCGGGTTCATCGGCGCCGCCAACGCGGCGCAGCAGATCCCGGTGCTCGCGGTCTACGAGATCACCAACCGGGACTGCGGCGGCGCCAGCGCCGGTGGTGCGCCGGATCTCAACCAGTACCAGACGTGGGTGTCCAACTTCGCCCGGGGGCTGGGCAACCAGACCGTCATCATCATCCTGGAGACCGACTCCCTGGCCCTCACGACGTGCCTGAGCAGCGGCGAGCTCAACGCCCGTAACCAGGCGATCTCGACGGCCACCCGGACCATCAAGTCGGGCAACCCCAACGCCAAGGTCTACCTCGACGGCGGCCACTCCACCTGGAACAGCGCGGGTGAGACGGCCAACCGGCTCCGGGCCGCAGGCGTGCAGTACGCCGACGGCTTCTTCACCAACGTGTCGAACTTCAACTCCACCTCCAACGAGGCGAACTTCGGCCGGAACGTCATCTCCTCCCTCAACGGCATGGGCCTCTCGGGCAAGCGCCAGGTCATCGACACCAGCCGCAACGGTGGTGCCAGCGGGGACTGGTGCGGCGACGACAACACCGACCGGCGCATCGGCCCGTACCCGACCACCAGCACCGGCGACGCCAACATCGACGCGTACCTCTGGGTGAAGCCGCCGGGGGAGGCGGACGGTTGCCGCTTCACGGCCGGTTCGTTCCAGCCCGACCTGGCCTTCAGCTTGGCCAACGGCGCGCCCAACCCGCCGACGACCGCGCCGCCCACGACCGCGCCGCCGACCACGGCGCCGCCCACGACTGCGCCGCCGACCACGGCGCCGCCCACGACTGCGCCGCCGACCACGGCTCCGCCCACGACCGCGCCGCCCACGACCGCGCCGCCCACCACGCCGCCGCCGACCGGTAACGGCTGCTCCGCCTCGGTGGCGGTCAACCAGTGGAACGGCGGATTCACCGCGAGCGTGACGGTCACCGCCGGCTCCTCGGGCATCAACGGCTGGACCGTGACCATCACGCTGCCCGGCGGCGCCGCGGTCACCGGCGTATGGAGCGCTCAGGCCAGCGGCACCAGCGGCACCGTCCGGTTCACCAACGTGGGCTACAACGGACAGGTCGGCGCCGGGCAGTCGACAAACTTCGGCTTCCAGGGCACCGGCACCGGTCCGGCCGCGGCCATCTGCGCGTCCGTCTGACCCCACCCGACAGTGCAGCGGGCCCGGCGCGGAGGATCACCCTCCGCGCCGGGCCCGCTGCCTTTCTGCGGTACGGACCGGAAGAACCAACGCCATCCTTCGACGGCCAGGATCGCTGTTTCCGGGCTCAGCGGGAGCTGGTCAGCGCTCGATCACCCGCATCTGCTCGTCGGTGTGGTGACCACCCTCGGCGACGGGCAGCGCGGTGAGGGTGGCGACCTGTTCGGCCGTCAGCGTGACGGTGTCCGCCGCGACGTTCTCCTCAACACGGCTCACCCGCTTGGTGCCGGGAATGGGGACGATGTCGTCGCCCTGGGCCAGCAGCCAGGCCAGGGCGACCTGTCCCGAGGTCGCACCCGCCTGGTCGGCGACCGCCTGCACCTGGTCGGCGATGCGCAGGTTGCGCTGGAAGTTCTCCCCGGTGAAGCGCGGGTGGTTCTTGCGGAAGTCGCTGTCGTCGAGGCGCTCGACGTCCGCCGGGGACCGCAGGGCGCCGGTGAGGAAGCCGCGGCCGAGCGGGGAGTACGCCACCAGCCCGATGCCCAGCTCGCGCAGCACGGGAAGGAGCTGTTCCTGGTCACGGGTCCACAGCGAGTACTCCGACTGCAGAGCGGTGACCGGGTGCACGGCGTGGGCACGCCGGATGGTGTCGACCCACGCCTCGGACAGGCCCACGTAGCGGATCTTGCCCTCCTGCACCAGGGCCGCGAGCGCGCCCATGGTGTCCTCGATCGGGGTGCTCTGGTCGACGCGGTGCTGGTAGTACAGGTCGATGTGGTCGGTGTCGAGGCGCTTGAGCGAGCCCTCGACCGCAGTGCGAATGTTGTCCGGGCTGCTGTCCAGGCCGCCCGGGACGCGGCCGTCGTGCGAGATGAGGCCGAACTTGGTGGCCAGTACGACCTGGTCGCGGCGGCCCCGCAGGGCGCGGCCGACAAGTTCCTCGTTGGTGTACGGGCCGTAGATCTCCGCGGTGTCGATCAGGGTGACACCCAGTTCGAGAGCCCGGTGAATGGTGCGGATCGACTCGGCATCGTCGCTGCCGGCGCCGCTGTAGCCGTGCGACATTCCCATCGCACCCAGCCCGATGCGGGCAACCTCAAGCTCACCCAACTTCACCGTACGCATGCTGTTCTCCCTGTCGTTCGTCGGTCCCTCGAGCACACACCGCTGTGAGGTCTCCGAGGAGCCCCTCCGCAAACCTCGCGGTCCGGGATCACCTCATCCACGGGACCTGCTGCACAAGGCGGGTCACGGGACTCAAGAGTGAGCAGCGGGTTGCCCGACCAACTGTCGCTCGGAATCGTGACCGGCAGTTCCGAGCTCTCGCCGTCGTCTGCGAGACAGCTCGTGGCAGGCGAGCAACGCGAACGCTCCGGCCGTCAGCAGCCCTCCGAACAACGGGATGACGCGCACCCCGGCAGTCGCCAACAGGCCCGCACCGATGAGCGAGCCGGCCGCGAGGCCGAGGTTGAACGCGACGCTGAGGCTGGCCGACGCCATGTCGGTGGTCGACGGAGTCACCTGCATGATGCGGTGCTGGAGCCCCGCGATCAGCGAGCTGAACGACATTCCCGCCACGGCGAGCAACGGAATCGTCAATGCCTTGTGCGTGCCGACACCGTAGAGGCCGAGCATCGCGGCAGTGAGGAGCCCGAGCAGACCCAGCACCACACCGAGCGGAAAACGGTCCAGGACCCGACCGGCAGCCCAGGTGCCGACGACGCCGAACGAACCTTGGACGAAGAGCAGCACGCCGAGGGATGCGGCGGCGAACCCGCTGACGTCGAGGAGGAAGACGGTCATGTAGGTGAACGCGCCCATGGCGCCGGTGACCGCGAGGACGGTGGCGACGAGGAGCACGGCGAAGCGATGTCGATCAGGCATCGACCCGATGTCGCCGGCACTGTCCTGCGGTGTGACGCTCGGCAGGAGCAGGACGACCGCGACGCAGATGACGAAGCCGAGAATGGCCATCGCGACGAAGGCGGCCCGCCACCCGGCCTGACCGCCCAACCAGGTGCTCAGCGGCACGCCGAGAACCGGGCCGAGCGCGTTGCCGATCGACAGCCGAGCCACGATGCGGCCTCGGATGTTCGCGGGGAACATCGAGATCGCCACGGGGAACACCACGGCCCAGAAGACACCGTTGGTGGTGGCGGACACCAGCCGCGCGGCGAGCAACATCTCGTAGGAGGTTGCGAAGGCCGACACCGTCGTCGCCGCGGCGAACACACCGAGGGTGCCGGCGAGCAGCGGACGCCGGGGCACTCGCCGAGTCACCCGGGTCAGCGGGAGCGCCACGATCATGACCACCACGGCGTACCCGGTCACCAGCAGACCGGCCTCGGACCTCGAGCGCCCCAGGTCCGGCGCGATGAGCGTGAGCAGCCCGATCGGGAGCACCTCGGTGGTGACGTAACAGAAGGTGGCGGCGGACAACGCGGCGAGGGCATAGACCGCGCGTCGTTGGTGCGTCATCGGCTACCTCCGAGATCCAGGGCAGGGTGCAGCAAGAGCTGCCACGCAGGCGGTAAGCCTCGATCGTCAAGACCTGATTCCGGCTAACCGCGTTTTGACGGTAGCATAGACAACTAATAATCCCTTGTCGTGTCCGTGCTGTCAGTCCTTTCAGGCGAGGCGGTGCCACCTTCGGCCAACCTCCATCGATGGTTATGGTGGTAGCCTTGCCGGCATGCCGCTCGATGTGTGCCAGCTACCGTTGGTCGGCGGGCATCCCGCGCTCGACCTGGTCAACACGCTCGAGCGAGGGGGCACGTCGCCGCACGACTTTCTGTCCGACAGCTCCGCTCTGCTGCGCTGGTCGGTCCGGGTGGGCGTGCTCAACGACGCGGCCGCCGAGCAGGTTGACCGGGCGTGGCGCGACGAGCCCGCGGCGGCGCACGCGGGACTGGCCGCCGTGCGCGACATCCGGGATGGGCTGTTTCTCGTGCTGCTCGCCGCGATCACCGCGGACGGTGCTTCGGCGGGTGACCCTGTCGCGGCCGGCGCCGCGCTCGTCGCACTCCATCAGCGCTGGTCCGGCGCGGCCGCCCGAGCACGACTCGTGCTCGACCCGCCGCGGGTACGCCTGGCCTACGGCACCGTGCCGGCCATGCTGGTGCCCGACCGGATCGCCGAGGCCGCCCTCGACGTCATGCTGACGGCCGACCTGACCCGGGTGCGCCGCTGCCCGGTGCCCGAGGGTGGCTGTGGCTGGCTGTTCCTCGACCAGAGTCGCAGTGGCTCCCGCCGTTGGTGCCGCATGGCCGACTGCGGCAACGCCGTGAAGGCACGACGGCTCACCGAGCGTCGCCGCGCCGCCCGCGCATCCCACTCGTAGGCGGTCGGCGACGGCTGCGTGTGCTGTCCCGCGCCGGAGCGCGCCAACGCCGTGACGAGCCTGCATCGAACACGGCAGGGGCGATCATCGCGCTTTCGGAAAGAATCTTGGGACGGGTTGTCGAAGTCGCGTCCGGTCGTTCGAGGGACTGGGTGAAGGGCCGGACAAGCCGGCCCGCCGCGAAGGGCAACGACCATGACCGAGCAGATGACCACCACCGCGTCGACCGTGCTGACCTGCGACCCGGCGGTCAGGGTCACGAAATCCCTCTTGGCGTACGGCGTCATCGCCGGCCCGTTGTACGTCGCGGTGTCGCTGGTCGAGGTGTTCACCCGCTCCGGATTCGACCCGACACGGCACGCGTGGAGCATGCTCAGCAACGGTGACCGAGGTTGGATCCACATCACGAACTTCCTGGTGAGCGGTCTGCTGACAGTCGTGTTCGCGGTCGGACTGCGTCGGGCGCTGGACAGTGGGCCCGGGGCGCGCTGGGCACCGAGGCTCATCGGCGCGTACGGCGTGAGCCTGATTGCCGCCGGTCTGCTGCGCGCGGATCCGGGGTTGGGTTTCCCGGTCGGTACGCCGGACGGCCCTGGGACGATCAGCTGGCACGGCTACGGTCATTTCGCTGCCGGGGCCGTCGGGTTCAGTTGCCTGATCGCGGCGTGTTTCGTGCTGGCCCGCCGCTTCGCCGCCGAGGGCGCGACCGGTTGGGCCTGGTCCTCGCGGGGCGTCGGTGTGGTGTTCGGCGTCAGCTTCCTGGGTCTGACCGCGGGTGCCGGCGCCGCCTGGAGCATCCTCGCCTTCACCGCCGCCGTACTGCTGATCTCGGGCTGGCAGGCAGCCGTCGCTGTCGACCGCTACCGGCGCGTGTCGCGGCACTGATCGTCAGCACAGTCGAACCACACTTGTTCCGAGCCAACCCGAAGTGCACAGACCCACGAGGAGAAGAAATGCGTTATCTGGTGATTCTCAAAGCAGCACAGCCCGACAGCCCGCCGCCTGCCGAGCTGATGGAGGCGATCGCGAAACTCGGTATGGACGCGACGAACGCCGGCGTGATGCTCGACATGGGCGGGCTGGCGCCCACCTCCAACAGCGCCCGGATCGCGGTCGACGCCGGTGGGCTCAGCGTCGTCGACGGTCCCTTCGCCGAGGCGAAGGAGCTGATCAGCTACGTGGTGTACGACGTCCGCTCCAAGGAGGAAGCTGTCGAATGGGCCGGCCGGTTCATGCGGCTGCACCGTGACCTGTGGCAGGGCTGGGAGGGGGAGGCTGAGGTCTCGCGGGTCTTCGGGCCGGAGGACTTCGCACCACAGGTGTGAGCGGGCGAGCACGTCGATGGTGGTTGGATCGGTAGCCATGACGGCTACCGATCCCTATCGCGTTGTCGAGGCGGTCTGGCGGATCGAGGCGGCTCACCTCATCGCGAAGCTGACCCGGATCCTGCGCGATGTCGGCCTGGCCGAGGAGATCGCCCAGGACACCCTCGTCATCGCGCTCGAACAGTGGCCGAAGCAGGGCGTGCCGACGGATCCCGGGCCGTGGCTGATGGCCACCGCCAAGCACCGGGCGATCGACCTTGTCCGGCGGCGGATCCGGTACGGCGAGAAGCTCGCCGAAATAGGCCGGGCCCTGGAAATCGCGCCGGTCGACGAGCAGGACGCCGTGGACGACGCGTTGGACGACCACGTCGGTGACGACCTGCTGCGGCTGATCTTCATCTCCTGCCATCCGGTGCTGTCGACAGAGGCGCGGACCGCGCTCACCCTGCGCGTGCTCGGCGGGCTGAGCACCGAGGAGATCGCCCGGGCCTTCCTCGTCGCCGAGTCGACAGTTGGTCAACGGATCGTGCGGGCCAAGCGCACCCTGGCCGCCAAACGAGTGCCGTTCGAACTCCCGCCGCCGGATCAGCTCGCCCAGCGGCTGACCTCGGTCCTGGAAGTCCTCTACCTGATCTTCAACGAGGGATACTCGGCGACCGCCGGCCAGGACTGGATGCGGCCCGACCTCTGCCGGGAGGCGCTGCGGCTGGGCCGAGTGCTGGCCGGGCTGATGCCGGATCAGGCCGAGGTGCACGGCCTGGTGGCGCTTATGGAAATCCAGTCGTCGCGGACGTGGGCGCGCACCGACGGAGCCGGTGGGGCAATTCTGCTCGGCGACCAGGACCGGACCCGCTGGGACCTGCTGCTGATCCGGCGCGGCCTCGCCGCCCTGGCTCGGGCGCAGGAGATCGGCGGAATACTCGGACCGTTCGTGCTGCAGGCCGAAATCGCCGCCTGCCACGCCCGAGCCCGGTGTACCCAGGAGACCGACTGGTCACGAATCGCGGCGCTCTACCTCGTGCTCTCCCACGTGTGGCCGTCACCGGTCGCCGAGTTGAACCGGGCGGTCGCGGTCGGAATGGCCCAGGGAGCGGCCGAGGGACTGGCCATTGCTGACCGGGTGCGGGCGAGTGGGGCGCTGGACCAGTACCCGCTGCTTCCCGCCGTACGCGCCGACCTCCTGGCGAAGCTCGGTCGGACGGCCGAGTCCCAGCAGGAGTACGCGCGAGCCGCCGCGCTGACTCGCAACGCCAAGGAGCGAGAGATCTTCCAGGCGAGGGCGGGCGGCTGAAGCCCGGGAGACTGAGTCCGCTGCGGGGATTGCCGTCGACGCGGGACCGCAGGCGATAGGTGGGTGGGCACGCCGGGCACGGGACCTGCTGTGCCCGGCCCGCGAGGGGTGCGGAACGCCGACGGCATCACCCCGACATCGTGCGGCCAGCAACCCTCACTGCGGCTTTTCGTTCTGTCGGAGGGCTTCCTCAAGCTGGTCTTCCAGGATGATGATCCGGCAGGCCGCCTCCAGGGCGGTGCCGCCGTCGACCATCTCGCGGGCCCGGGCGGCCAGGCGCAGCTGGTAGCGCGAGTATCGGCGGTGCCCGCCGCCGGAGCGGTGCGGGTCGATCAGTTTCGCCTCGTCCAGCCGGCGCAGGAAATCCTGCGTGGTGCCGAGCATCTCCGCAGCCTGCCCGATGGTGTAGGCGGGGTAGTCCTCGTCGCCGAACATGTCTTCGGGGTTTCGCCCCATGTCACCTCCACGTCGAGGGCCCCGGCGCGTAAGCGCCGGGGCCCAGGGTTACGGGTCAGAACACCATCTGCCGACAGGAACGTCGGCTCTTCGTATCCACACCAGCCGTCACTGACGGCAACGGGTGCGAGGATCGCATATGCGTGACCGGAGACCACCTCTCGTTCGATGGAAACTGCGGTGTCCGCCCGGCCTGACATGACGGCCGACGGCGGGCGATCCAACGGTGTACGGCCCTCCCTTTCCTCTGCATCTCTTCATCTTGCTGACGTGCAGTCCACCGGTGTCGGAGCCCACGCAACTTCACGGCCCCGTACAAGTGCGGCGAACATCAGCTGGAGCCCTGAACAGTTCCTTGGCCCCACCTGCGGTGCCCCGTCGCGCATCATGCCGGGGCTGACGTGCTTACTGCCGTTCTGGAGCAGGAACAGGGTCCTGCTCCGACGCCCGTCGTGACCTCACGGCCGGGCGGTCCGTCTGCGTCTTTGTATCTCTCTGCTCGCTACCTGAGGAACAGTATCCCCCAGCCTCAAGGATGTCTAGTCGTTTGAGCATAGATTTTCTGGCTGGCCGCTCCGAGGTCCAGCGAGCAGTCGAGGACGAGAGGGGTCTCCGGCTGCGCGACGAGCAGGGTCGCCAAAGATTTCGAAGAATATTTCTGGATGGCGGCAACCTGCGGGCGACGGATCGCATGTACCCCGTTGTAAGCGACGATCGCCACGATCCATAGGGGTCCGCAAATGTCTGCACGTCACCTCCTGCTGCTGCCCGTTGCCACTGTCCTTATTGGACTGTCTGCCTGCGACTCCGGGGAGCCGGCCGGTCCGAGCCCGGCCGCATCCGCTCCGACGTCGGCTGCTGCGGCCGCTGGCACTCCCAGTGCGTCGCCCGCGGCGGCCGGAGTAGCCGATTGCCCCTCCGGGACGACCCTGCAGACGCTTGTCGAGCTGCCGAAGGGCTGGTCCTTCGGGGAAGTGAAATGCTTCAAGGACTGGGCCACGGCCGATCCGCAGGGCCCGACGGCGGGTGACGGCGTCTACCTTTTCCACTTCGTGGCCGGGACGGGCTGGAAGTACTACGACCAGGGCAGCGACTGGGACTGCAAGGATCTCGGTCTCAGCGAGCCGGCGCCGTTCTGCTCCTCGGATCCGGTGGAGACGGCGCCGAAGCCAAAGCCGAAGCCGTCGAGCGGTACGGCCACCAGTGCCAAGTGCCCTTCAGCGAAGACCCTCCAGGCCCTGGTCGAGCTCCCGAAGGGCTGGACCTTCGGCACTGTCGAGTGCGTCAAGGACTGGGCGGGCGCCGATCCGCAGGGCCCGACCGCCGGTGACGGCTGGTACCTCTTCCACTTCGTGGCCGGTACGGGCTGGAAGTACTACGGCGATGGCAGCGGATACGACTGCGTGGACCTCGGCCTCAAGGAGGCGCCGTTCTGCATCTCCTGATCGGGTAGACCGCTGTCGTTTGCTGTGGCGCACACCGGCTATGGTGTGCGCCACAGTCAACCGGCCGCATCGCCGCCGCCGCTGCCTGAAGGACTCTGGGGTACGTGGGGGGAACGAGCGGAGCATGGCGGACTCCATAGACGATCTCTTCTGTGAGTTCGTGCGGACCCGCTCGCCGGCGTTGCTGCGGACGGCGTTCCTGCTGACCGGTGACCGGCACCTCGCCGAGGACCTGGTGCAGGATGCGCTGGCCCGCACCCATCGGGGCCGGCGGCGGCTGCATGATCCCGGGCACTTCGAGGCGTACACCCGCACCGCCATGTACCACCAGCATGTGAGCTGGTGGCGGCGCCGCAAGGTAGCCGAGTCCCTGCCCGGCGAACTGGCCGACGTGGCTCAGCCCGGCAGCGACCACGCTCGTCGTACCGATCTCAAGGTTGCTTTGCACCAGGCTCTCGCCCAACTCACGCAGCGGCAACGGGCCGTGCTGGTGGCACGGTTCTTCGAGGACCGCAGCGAGGCCGAGGCCGCGGAACTGCTGCAGTGCTCGGTCGGCACGATCAAGAGTCAGACCAGCAAGGCGCTGGCGCGCATGCGGCAGATAGCGCCGGAGCTGCTCTCGGCCGTGATGGAGGAGGCCTGATGACCGACAACCTCGGGCCGCTGCGTCAGGTCATGTCCGATCTGAGCGAGCACGGCGGCACCGCCGACATGTACGAGCGCACCCTGCGCAGATCGCGGCAGGTCCAACGGCGCAGGGCGATCGCCACCGGCGCCGCGGCGGCGGCGGTGTTCGCCCTCGGCGGTACGGCCGCCTTCGCCACCCTGCACCGGCCCGACCCGTTGCTACCGCCCGCCGCCGCCCCCACCAGTGTCGACCCTCAGAAACCCACCTGTCCGTCGACTGAGAGCCTCGGGACCCTGGTCGAACTTCCGGCGGGGTGGTCTTTCGCTTCCAGGCCTGTGGAGTGCGTCGAGACGTGGGCCGCGGTCGACGTGGAGCGCCCGAACGCCAGCGCCATCATCTACCTGTTCCACTACACGGCCGGCACGGGCTGGCGACTCCAGGACCAGGGCAACGGATGGGACTGCAAGGAGCTCGGCCTGACCGAACGGGCGTCGTTCTGCACGTCCTGAACGCCTATCCGGGAAGTCCCCGGTTGTGGGCAGCCGTCTGCGGGGTGCCCTCCGAGCTCCGTCGCTGATCCGGACGCGCCTCGCATGTCACAAACCCACCGCGCGGATCGACGTTCCTTTCGAAGCCACCTCGGAAGGGAGCACACCGGATGCGTATCGTCGTTCTCGGCGCGAACGGGGGCACGGGCCGCCGCCTGGTACAACAGGCGCTGGACGCCGGCCATGACGTACGGGCGGTGACCCGGCAGCCGCAGTCGTTCCCGGTGCGAGGCGCCGGCCTGGAGGTGGTGGCCGCCGATGCCACCGTGGACGTCCCGCTGAGTGGTGCGGCCGTGGTGCTGTCGACGCTCGGCACGCCGTTCACTCGGCGACCGGTGCGGCTCTACAGCCGCAGCACCGCGACGGTCCTCGCCGCGATGCGCCGCGAGGGCGTGCGGCGGCTCGTCGTCGTGAGTTCCAGTGCCACCGAGCCGCATCACCATGCCGAGGGCGGGTTCCTGCTCAACCGCGTCATCCAGCCGATGGTTACCGCCACGATCGGCAAGTCCACCTACGACGACATGCGCGCCATGGAGAAGCTGGTGTCGGACAGCAACCTCGACTGGACGATCGTTCGCCCGTCGGGACTGATCGACAGCGACAGCGTCACCCGCTACCGGCTCTCCGAGGGCCGCTCAGACGGCATCTTCACCAGCCGAGCCGACCTGGCGGCCTGTCTGCTGGCCCAGGCCATCGACACCACCTGGGTCAGGCGGACCGTGGCCGTCACCACCGCCGAGGGCACCCCGACGCTGTTGGCGATGCTGCGGCGGGAAGCGTTCGGAAAATAGGGACATGGACGACCAGCAGTGGTTCGCCGAGCAGTTGGCGCAGCACCGCCCTCAGCTGCGGGCCGTCGCCTATCGACTGTTGGGCTCGCAGGCCGAGGTCGACGACGCGCTGCAGGAGGCGTGGCTGCGCACGACGCGCGCCGACCCAACCGCGATCGCCAACCCCGCGGCGTGGCTGACCACGCTCGTCGGGCGGGTCTGCATCGACATGCTGCGGGCCCGACAGGCGCGCCGCGAGCAGTTGGGCGCAACCTGGGAGCCGCTGGTCAGTGAGTACGGGGATCCGGAGGAAGCCAGCCTGCACACCGACGCGGTAGGCATCGCGTTGCTCGTGGTGCTGAACAGCCTCGAGCCGGCCGAACGGCTCGCGGTCGTGCTGCACGACATGTTCGGCATGCCGTTCGAGCAGGTGGCCGCCGTCGTGGGACGTACACCGGCGGCCACCAGGCAGCTTGCCAGCCGAGCCCGGCGGCGGCTGCGCGATGGCGCTCCGCAGCCCCGGGCCGGCCTGCCCGCCCAGCGACGTGTCGTCGACGCGTTTCTGGCGGCCGCACGCGCCGGCGACTTCGACGCCCTGCTGACCCTGCTGGACCCCGACGTGGTGTTCCGCTCCGACCACGGACGACGGGCACGGCTCGCACCGGCCCTGCTCACCGGTGCCCGTGCCGTGGCCACCCGCGCGGCCGACGTCGGGCCGCGGTTCGCGCGCCTCTGCGCTCCCGCGTTGGTCAATGGCGCCGCCGGGGTCGTCGCCCGCGACCGGCGCGGCAGGCCCGTCGCCGTCGTCGGTTTCACCGTGTACGACGATCGCGTCGTCGCCATCGACATGATCCTCGACCAGGGCAAGCTGACCCGTCTGCGGCACGGAAGATGACCTACGGTTTCTCGTTCCCCAAAAGCAATATCGGTCACGGCGCGGCTCGGTAGGGTTGGCCCTACCCGGTAGACGAGCGCCAGCAGGATGGGTATCCCGCCGCCGTTTCGGAAGGCTCGGGGCATGCAGATGGCTCGCCCGATGTCCTTTCTGGTGGCTGGCGTTACCGCTGGGGCTCTGGCCCTCGCTCCTTCTCCCGCGGTGGCCTCCGCAGCATCCTCGACCCGAGGTGACCTGGCCAGCGCAGGTGCCGGGGCGCCGGCCCCGGCGGCCGAACTCACCGGTGTCGGGCAGCTGGTGGACCAGGTCGTCTCGACCCAGTTGGCGCGTGACCGGATTCCTGGCGCTGCTGTGGTCGTCGTGGCCGGCGGGAAGCAGGTCTTCGCCAAGGGGTACGGCGTCTCGAACGTCCCGGCCCGAACGCCTGTCGATGCGGCCTCGACCTCGTTCTTCACCGGCTCGGTGGCCAAGGTCTTCACGGCGACGGCGGCCGCGCAGCTGATCCGGCAAGGCAAGCTCGATCCGAGCGCCGACGTGAACACCTACCTCACGACCTTCAAGATTCGCGACACCTATCCAGGGCGCCCGGTCACGATGGCGGATCTGCTGACCCACACGGCCGGCTTCGACGATGGCCCACGGGGTGTCGCCGTGGCCGACCCGGCAGCCGTGCCCGCCCTGGGCGAGTACCTCGCTGCCCACCAACCCGACCGGGTACGCCCGCCGGGAACCCTGGCGCAGTATGACAATTACGGCGTCGCCCTGGCGGGATATCTGGTGCAGGTCGTCTCCGGCCAACCGTTCGCTCAGTACGTCCAGGACCACGTCTTCGGGCCGCTGCACATGAACGGCACGACATTCCTTCAGCCCCATCCGGCCGCGATCCAGGCGCAGGTGGCGGACGGCTACCGTCCCGTAGGCCACGGTCAGGTCCGCGAGGACGGCCAGTACGGCGCGTGGTCACCTACCGGAGCGGGCACCGTAGCCACCGCGACCGATATGGGCACCTTTCTGATCGCGCAGATGGCCGACGACCCACGGCTCGGCGCGGGCGTCGCCGAGTCGCTGCGGCAGCAGCATTTCACGATGGACCCGCGTCTGCCGGGGATGGGCTGGGTGCTCCAGCAGGAGCCGCGCAACGGACAGGCGCTGCTGTTCAAGGACGGCGACGTCCCCGGCTTCCACGCCAACCTCGCGATGCTGCCCGACCAGAAAATCGGGATCTACGTGGTCTACAACGGCGACGGGACGAACGGCGTCGCGAGCTGGGACGGCAAGGACCTCATTCACCAGATCGTCGACCGGTACGTCCCGCACACGAGTCCAGCACCCAAGGCGGTGAGCGGGATCGACACGTCCGATCTCGCGGGAAGCTATCGCGTCGACCGCACCAGCCGCACACAGGTGACGAAGGTGGTGGCGCTGCTCTCGACGGCCACCGTCGCCGAGGCCCCCGGCGGCTCGCTGACCACCAGCGGCCTGTCGTTGAATCCGAACGCGGGCGTCCAGCACTGGTACCCGATCGGTACCGGACTGTTCCAGGAGCAAGCCGGCCAGGCGCAGATCGCCTTCGACGGCAAGGGCAATCTGTTCACGACGGACGACCCGACGGTCGCCTACACGAAACTGGCCTGGTACGCGTCGCCGACCCTGCACCAGATCATGCTCGGGGCCGGCGTGGTGGTCTTGCTGTTGGCGTTCTTCTGGTTCCCGATCCTGGCGTTGGTGCGACTGCGCAAGGGCAAGCCGGTGCACACGCGCTGGGCGCGGGCGGCACGGGTCGCGGCTTGGCTCACTGGCGGACTCACGACGGCCTTCGTCGGCTGGTTCGCCTTGATGGCGTCGGACCTGAACGCCCTCACCGAAACGGTCATCCTCGGCTCGGTGGCGCTGACGGCCCTGCTGTCCTTGAACGGACTCGCGGTGGCGACAACGACAGTGATGATCGCGGGCACGGTCGCCGCATGGGTCAGGCGTTGGTGGACCGTGAAGGGTCGGATGGCGTACACGGTCACGACTGTCGCGGCCATCAGCTACCTGACGGTGGCCTTCACCTACAACCTCATCGGAATCCCGAGCCCCTAGATTCGTTGGAGTTTGAATCGCTGGTTGGTACCGGTGCCGGGTGTCCACTGGGAGATGCGAGCACCGTCGGCGGTCGAAGCCTGCCAGACGTCCATTGCCAGACCGCTTTGCCTGTTGATGAGTCTGACCACCCCGCCGCCCTGGTCGTCGACCCGCCATTGCTGGCTGGCGGCGTTGGACGCGTCGGGTTGCTGGGTGATGTCGGCACCAGTGCTGTTGCTGGCGACCTGCAGGAACAGGCCGCTGTGCCGCGCCCTGATCCGGAAGTGGCCACCGTCGGCCGGCACAAACTCGAACTGCTGGTTCTGTCCGCTGCTGCTCGCCCACTGGATCAGCAATCCGCCGGCTGCGGTGGACGCACCGTTGATGTCGGCGGCCTTGCCGCTGTGCTGGGCCACGAGACGGTAGTACGCACCAGCCTCGACCGGCCCCGAGTTGACCCCGGACGCGCGGTAGGTGTGGCCGGCCTGACCGGTGAACTCCACGAGATCGGCCTCGATCCGCGTCGGCTGGACGGCGCTGCCGCTCGTCTCGTCGCGCAGTTCGAAGGTGCCGGCGAAGATCCGGTTGCGAACGCGGATGGGCCCGGCGCGGTCGGGAGTGACGACGAGCTCGATTCTGCTGCTGCTCCAAGCGGCGCCCACGGTGTATCCGCCGCGGCCGCGGAGCCCGGTGACCTGCCCGGTCGGCCAGGCGGATGGTAGTGCGGGCAGGAGGTGCAGTTCGCCGGCGTGGCTTTGCAGCAGCATTTCGGCGATGCCGGAGGTGGCGCCGAAGTTGCCGTCGATCTGGAAGGGCGGGTGCAGGTCGAACATGTTCGGTGCGAGCCGGTCGGTGCGTACCAGGTCGCCGAGGAGCTTGTGGGCGCGCGTGCCGTCTTCCAGCCGTGCCCAATAGTTGATCTTCCAGGCGAGTGACCAGCCGGTGCCGTCGTCGCCGCGCAGTTCCAGGGTCTGTCGTGCGGCCTGGTGCAGTTGTGGTGTGCCGCGTTTGGTGATCTGGTTGCTGGGGTGCAGCCCGTACAGGTGGGAGACGTGCCGGTGAGTCCGCTCGGTCTCCACCCAGTCGGCGAGCCATTCCTGGACGTTGCCGCGGGACCCGACCCGCGTCGGCGGTAGCCGGTCCCGGGCAGTCAGTACCTGGGCGCGGTAGGAGGTATCCACGTTGAGGACTTCGGCGGCCCGTGCGACGCCATTGAACAGGTCACGCAGGATCTGGTTGTCCATCGTCGGCCCCGCGCACACGCTGGCGTTCGTGTGATGACGCAGCTCGGGCGAGTTCGACGGATTGGTGACGAGGTAGCCGAGCGTCGGGTGGCTGACCAGCGTGTCGAGGAAGAACTGGGCAGCGCCCTTCATGGCCGGGTAGTTGGCACGCAGGAACTCGACGTCTCCGGTGAACTGGTAGTGGTCCCAGATCATGGTGGCCAGCCAGGCGCCGCCGGTCTGCCACATTCCCCACAGGGCTTCGTCGACCACCGACGAGCCGCGCCACGCGTCGGTGTTGTGGTGGGTGACCCAACCCCCTGCGCCGTACTGCACCTGAGCAGTGCGGGCGCCGGTGACGGTCAGATCTTTGATCATGTCGAAGACCGGCAGGTAGCACTCGGCCAGGTTGGTGGTGTCGGCCGGCCAGTAGTTCATCGGCAGGTTCGCGTTGATGGTGAACTTCGAGTCCCAGGACGGGGCCATCTGGTCGTTCCAGATCCCCTGCAGGTTCGCCGGCTGGCTGCCCGGCCGTGAGGAGGAGATCAACAGGTAGCGACCGTACTGGAACAGCAGCGCGGAAAACTGCGGATCGTTGACGCTCGCGTGCTGCGCGATCCGCACGTCGGTGGTCTGGTCGGCCGCCGTCGTGCGTCCCAGATCGATCGACACCCGGTTGAACAGCGCCTGATAGTCGGCCACATGTCGGCCGCGCAACTGGTCGAAGCCGATGGCGCGGGCCGCGTCGAGGTGCCGCCGCGCGATGCCCTGGTAGTCGCCGTTGACGGTCCGGTAGTTGACGTAACTGGAACCGATCGACACCAAGAGGGTGACGCTTGTCGCGCCGGAGACCCGCAGCGTGCCACCGGAGCTGCTGACCGTGCCGCCGCTCACGGAGGCATTGGCCAGCGCAAGGAAGCGGACCTGCCCGTTGATGCCCTCCATGTTGCCGGAAACGCCGTCGAGGCCGATCGTGGCGGCGTCCGGGCTGGACACGGTCGTCCGTTGCGGGCTGCCGAACGTGGCGGTGAACGTGATCGCGTTTGCCCGGTCAGCGGTCAACCGCATCACGATCACCTGGTCCGGCGCGCTGGCGAACACCTCACGCTGAAACCGCACTCCGTTGAGCACGTAGCTGGTGGTGGCGGTGGCCGTGGTCAGATCGAGGGTCCGCTGGTACTGCGACGCCCCGCTGGCACTGCCAAAGGCCAGCCGCAGGTCGCCGACCGGCTGGTAGGCCAACTGCCCGACCGGACTGCCCAGCATGGTCTGGTTGATCAGATCCTGCGCCTGCGTCCACTGATCGGCGAAGACCCGCCGTCGAATCTCCGCCAGGTTGGCCGCACCACGGGTGTTGGCCGAGTCATACGGGCCGCCGGCCCAGACGGTGTCCTCGTTGAGCTGCAGCCGTTCGGTGTCGACATTCCCGAACACCATCGCGCCCAACCGTCCGTTACCGATCGGCAGAGCCCGTAACCAATCCGTACCCGCCGACTCGTCGTACCACAACGCCATGTCGTTGGCCGCCAGCACCTGTGGGGGTGCAACCGACCCGGCCCGAGCGGCTGCGGTCCAACCCGCCGGCAGCAGCATGACACCAGCTCCGGCCGCCCCGGCTCCGAGAAGCTTCCTCCGTGTCACTTCAGACATCTTGTCTCCTTCATCCAGCCGAGCGACGCAGCGGTGGCCCCAGCCGCCCCGGTCGTGACGATCGAAGGGCAGGAAGCGGAACGTTGACGAGGACGTCGCCTGAGTCCGTCGAGGGTTTTACGCCGTCAGACATTCATCAGACGTCACATGTTAACAACTGACATAAAAAGCGGTCAATGCGTTGCCGGAAGCCCGGCGCCGCTTCACCCGCTGGCGCCAGTTTCCGGGTATGGCGCGTCACCTGGGTGTTCGCGTCATTGCCCTGCGGACTCGGCAGGTAAGAGGCGACCGGCCAACGGGGACTCCGTTAAAGGTCGGATGTGCTCCCCGGGCGGGGCCACGCACTGAGCCGCCCACTTCCGTGACAACCACGTCTCCCCGGCCCCACACCGCGGCGATCAGCTGTCATCACCGCAGCCGCTGCGACCAGTGCCTCTGACCTTCCGCATCAGACATCGAGGATCTGCCACTCCTGGCTGATCTCGCCGCTGACCGGTTGCTGGACCGCTCTGGCGCCGTCCGCGGTGGAGGCGCCTTCGACCCCGACACACAGACCATTGCTCACGTTGACGAACCGGTAGTACCCGCTGGTCGTCGCCGGGACGAGATTCCACCACTGGTTACGTCCGCCGTTGTCGGCCCATTGGACGAGTGCCGCGCCCTGGCCCGAGCCGCCTGGACTGTCCAGGACTTTGCCGCTCTTGACACCGGACAGTCGGAATGAGCCATCACTGTTGGGCAGCAGCCGCCACTGCTGGTTGGTCGCGCCAGTCCACGGCCACTGGATCACGCCTGCCCCGTCCGTGGTGGAGCCGCCGTTGACGTCCAGCACCTTTGCGCTGCGCCGGTTGACCAGTCGAACGACACCGGCGGCGGCGGCTGGTAGACCTACGACGACCTGTATCTGTTGCCCGGCCGTCATCGAGATCACCCGGGCATGCGGGCCGACCGGCGAGGGGGCGACAGTCGCGGAGGTGGTGATGGATGCCATCCCGCGCCGGCTGATGAGGGTGATCGCCTGGGTGATCGTCGAGGTGAGTGCCACGGTTACCGAGCGACCAGCAAGATCCCAGGAGAGGCTGTGGATGCGGACCTGGTTGCGTCCGCGTACCCCGGTGATGGTGCCTCTGGCGAGTTGGCCGGGCAGGGCGGGCAGCAGCTCGATGACGCCGGGCCTGGAGTACACAAGCGCTTCGCTGAGCACGGCCGGCAGCGTGTTGGCCGCATCGGCGTTGTAGGTCTCCAGATTCGGGTTGTGTGCCGTCATCAGCGACCGGAAGATCATGTTGTTGCCGATGATCTTCCGGAGGTTGCTGTAGACGCCGGCGGCGTCCTTCAACCGAGCGGAGGCGAGGGCCCGATGCAGGCTGCCGTGCGCCGAGGTGTTCTCGTCACCGCGCAGCGCCAGGGCCCTGAGCGCGGCGGTGACCAGCGCGGGTGCCTCCTCGGGGTTGATCTCGTGCAGGGGCCACGCGCCGTAGAGGTGATGGACGTGCCGATGGTTGTAGCGGTCCGTGAGACCCGGCCAGGACCATTCGGCGAGGGCGCCGCTGCCGTTGACCGAGTAGGGCGGGAGCTTCGCCAGCAGGGCCGTCCAGCGTGCGACACCTTGGCCGGCGCCCTGCTCGACGCCGAGCGCGTTGGCAGCCTCGACAGCCGCCCGCAGGGCGTGTCTGCCGGCCTGGATGTCGCCGGTGGCGTTGATCGCCAGCAGGACGTTCGTGCTGGCCGGCGAGTTCTCCATCGAGAACGACGGCACGAACACCACACGGCCGGCCGAGTCGGTACGGGTCAGGAAGTCCTCGTAGAACAGCGCCAGCTCCATCAGCGCCGGGCCCAGCTTCTCGGCCAGAAACGTCCGGTCTCCGGTGACCTGGTAATACTCCAGCAGCGGGTAGAGCAACCAGTCCGCGCCACCGGTCCAGCACTGGCCGGGGAAGCCGGGGTCGAAGTGCAGCATGTACCCGTACTCGCCGTCGGTTCGCGACGGGGCCAGGAAGCCGCGGGCGCCGTACAGGTTGCGAGCGTTCGTGCGCCAATGGGCGAGCTGACCGAGGATCAGGTTGAAGTAGCCCTGCATGGCATCGGTGAGGTCGAGAATGTTGCCGCCGGCGACCTGCAGGTTGATGTTGGCATCGGTGGTGAAATCGTCGGCCCAGGCGCCGTTCCACGTGCCGGCCCAGATTCCGGTCAGTCGCGGCGGCAGCACGCCGCTGGAGGAGATGAACAGGTAACGGCCGCTGTCGTAGAGGCGCTCCAGCAGGGCCACGTCGATGGTGTTGCGGTTGGCGTTCTGCCGGGCGATCAGCTGGGTGGTCGACAGCTGCCGGTCGGCGGCGGAGACGTTCAGGTCCAGGCGGGAGCGGTCGTACATCGCCGAGTGCAGGGCGACGTGCCGGGTCCGTAGGTCGGCATAGTCGGCGCGCACCGCGGCCAGCGCCGCGTGCAACGGCTTGCTGTCCCAGGCCGTGGGTGACTCGTACCGATCGAGCTTCGTGAGCAGGACGAGCCTGGTTGCCGCGGTGACGACGATGCTCGACCCGTTCGCGGCCACCGTGCCACCGGTGGCGACGACCCGGGTGACGCCCTCGAAGCCGAACGCGCCCTGCCCGGACGGGTAGGTGCCTCGCAGGTTCAGGTAACCGGAACCGTCGATGACGCTGGCCAGGGTGGTGAAACGGACCGAGCCGGGGACGCCCGCGAGGGAGGTGTTGACGCTCAGCGTCGCGTCGATCGATCGGCCGGACGCCGGGGTCAGTTCGTGTACGACGACGTTGTCGGCTCGGGAGGCGAAGGCGCGGCGGATCCAGGTGCCGTAGCTGTCGGTCCAGGTGGAGGTGACCTCCCCGGTCCGGAAGTCGGTGCTGCGGGCGTACCCGTTGGCGGTGGTCATGCCGGGAGTGCTGATCTGCAGCTCGAAGCCGGGGTGGTAGGTCTGGGTCCAGCGTAGGCTCCAGCCGGCCGCGAAGTCCGTGTTGGCTCCGGCGTAGTTCCCCGCCAGCGCCTTGTCCCGTACACCGGCCAGCCGCCCGGAGATTACTGGCGGGGTGACGCCCCGGCTGCCGTTGGGCAGCACGAAGCGGTGGTGATTGAAGATCACCTTCTCGAGGGTCGGCGTTCCGTACAGGACGGCGCCGTGCTCGCCGTTGCCGGTGAGGAACCCGTCGGTCCAGGTTGTCGCAGGGGTCGCGTCGTAGATCCCCCGCTCGGGCAGCGTGACCTGAGGCGCAACGGCGGCGGCCCGTCCGGCGCCCACGGCCGGGATCAGGGCCGCCGAGCCGGCGGTCAGCGCGGTGGTGACGAGCAGACTCCTACGACTTACGGGCAGGTCTGTCATCGGAAGCCCCTCTCCACAAGGAGGCTGAAGGGTCGTGCCCGGGAGCCGCCGCAGCCTGGTCGGATCTGCCTACAGGCCACAGGTCCGCAGGCTCGAATCGATTCGACGATAGTAAGTTCACCATCGGTTTACGTCAATGAAACACCCCGTCCTCGGCCGGGGGTTCACCATGCCAAATCTCGTTGACGGAGTGAGTCCTCACTCCGTAGGCTGATTGGCATGACTGAGACGCCCAGCCGGCGCAGAGCGCCGGGGATGAGTGCGGAAGATCGACGCGAGATGATTGTGGCTGCGGCGCTGCCTCTGCTGGTCGAGCACGGCTCCGCGGTGACCACCCTGCAGATCGCCAAAGCGGCCGGGATCGGTGAGGCGACGGTGTTTCGGGCCTTCGCCGACAAGGACGAGCTGTTAGCCGCCTGTCTGTCGGCTGCCCTGCGTAACGACCATGTTCTCGCCGAACTCGACGCGGTGCCGTTGGATCAACCCCTGGCCGCCAGGCTGACCGAGGCGGCAGCGACCCTGCACGCCTACCTGGATCGGATGGGCGCGGTGATCGCGGCGCTGCACTCCGGTGGCCGCCGCGGTGAGCGACGCGGGTCGGCCGACAGCAGCGCGACCGGCAGTCGGGCAGCGGCGGGCGAGCGCACCCACCAGGCGCTGATTCGACTGCTGGAACCCGACCGGGCCGCGCTGCGACTGCCGGTCGAACAGCTTGCCGTCATCTTCCTCGGCATTCTCATGGGCCGGCGAGGAGGGCCCGGGGGCGCGGAGACTCCGGTCGAGACGCTGGTCGACGTGTTCCTGCACGGCGTGATCGATCCTGCGTCGGCTGCCACATGAACCGCAGCCACCGAATCTGGGGTGTGGTCGGGGCCGTTGGTGTGGCCGCCGCCCTCTGGATGGTCGCCGTTCCGCTGCTGGGGCACCGGCTCATCGTCACCGGTGGGCCACCCGGGCGGGAAAGGCTGGAAATCGGTCTTGCTCCGGTCGTGATCGTCGCGCTGGCCGCCGCCCTGGGTGGTTGGGCGCTGCTCGCATTCCTGGAGCGGGTACTGCCCCGGTCCGCGCGGCTCGTGTGGACGATCATCGCGCTCGGGGTCCTGCTGGTGTCCTTCGCGCCGATCTCGACCCCCGGCATGGACGTCGCGACCCGGATCGTCCTCGGCGCCCTGCACGTGGCGGTCGCGGCCGTGCTGATGACGGTCATGACCCGCACCGCCGCCCGCCCAGCCCTCAGCACGATCACCGACGGCGACCGCTGACCTCGAACCACAGGACTGCGGCTTAGGAGTAGTCGCTCGCCGTGCACGGAGTAGGCCCGGGTGGTGCCGTCGGGGTCCAGGACGCTGGTGACATCGACCAGGGGGGCGACGCGCCGCGTCGACGTTCTCTGGCGCTAGTCCGTGCTCGCAGGGCCTTCACCCGACTCACTCATGAAGCTGACACTACGCATCCAGCCGTCGCCGTCAGGATGGTATCTATGGCTGGGTGTTCTGTGCATAGACGGTGAGCATGGGGGCGTTGGTTCGCCAATAGCGAGCTGATGCGACCTTCGGCCGCGTCGTCGGGCCTGGGCCCCCCGTAAGTCCAAAGGAGCCGTGACCAATGGAAATCCCGACCCCCCGCGGCTACCACGTCGAGGAACTCCTCCGGCGGTTCGACAGCAGGATCGAGGGCCAGACGAGCCTGACCGGTCGACTGTCATCGCTCTTCGGCGAAGCTGTCCTCGTCGAAGCTCTCGCGCATGCCTACGTGTCCGCAGGGCACAGGGTTCATCGCCTGCCCGGGTCGCCGCATCGCGACAATCGAATGTTCACCGACGGCGAGATCCCGTCGCAGCGTGATCTCGATGCGTGGCTCACCCTGGACGAGCGCGACCTCGTCGCAGTTGAGTGCAAGACCTGGACCGCTTCGTCCGCCGATGGAAGGCACGTTCTCGATGCCAACGAGTACGATCTGAGCCGTTACGCCAAGCAGGGCTGGGACGAGGTCAGCAAGATCTTGCTCGCTGACCGGTGGGATCAGATCAACAAGGTCTGTTTGCCTCTCAAAGTTCCCGACAGCTACGACCAGCAATCGCACGAAATCAAGAGAGTCCTCGCAATTTGGCGACCGATAAGCCGAAGTGGGCTCGACCCGTGGTCGACAGTGACGAGTCGGACGCCGACAGAGCGAGATGCTTGGACCGATGTCCCGGTTACTGTTTTCTCCGGGTCCCTCTACCTTCGTAGGCTGAGAAACTCGGGCGTAACCGTACTCCCTGCGGTCGTCACGAATCCCCACGACGTCCGAGAAGCAGTGAACGCATGCATTTGCTGATAGCTGCGCCTCGTTCGTTTTTTGCGGATTTCCATCACGAATTGACCCAAGTGGTGATGCGCGACATCACACGGCCGCGCCTCCAGCAGCCACGCGTCCACGACGTCGGTCAGCAGGCCGTCCAGACTCGCCACGGCAACGCCATCTCGTCCTGCCTGTTGCCGGAACGGGAGATGGCGCGATGACGAAGGCCGTGGTGGAAAAGGTGCTCTGCTATGTGGTGAGAGAGGGCCGGTTGCTTGTCTTCCGTCACACCGACTTCAGCTACGAGCAGGTCGGTATTCAGGTGCCGGGAGGCAGCGTTCGTGCCGGTGAGGCCCCGGTGGATGCGGCGCTGCGCGAGGCGCGGGAGGAAACCGGGCTGCCGGGCTTTCGCGTTGTCCGCAAACTGGGGGAGGTTGAGTACGACATCACACCGCTCCGGTTCGAGATCCAGTATCGTCATGTCTTTCAGTTGGAGCTAATAGGGTCCGCGCCTGAGCGGTGGGCGAGTCAAGAAGACCATGACGGTAACCAGGCGCCAACCCGCTTCGAGTGCTTCTGGATACCGCTGAAGGATGCACACGTGCTGCAAGCTGGCCAGGGTGCTCTCGTGGCTAGGCTGCATTCGTGATCGGGCGCCCGTCGCGAAGTTGGCAGTGCGCGGCGATGTAGCGCCCGAGCTACGCTGACGGCATTACCTGCTCACCGCCGATGCCGTCGAACCCAATAATTCGCCCCGGTCGCGAGACGGCCACGAAATGCCGCGCTTCCTATTGCCGGTGAAGAAGCGGCTATCGCCGAACCTGCGGCGGCTGACAGGTCGACGGCAGTTCGCTGGCACGCCAGTCAATGCCGAGTTCGAGAGCGGAAGGGGTCCACCGGCAATGCCGCGTTGCCGCGGGTTGCGGCCTTTGGCTGCTGCAGCAGGCGACAGCCAGGGGTTTCGAGGAGGAGGTCCTCTGCGTACGTCCCGGCCGGGGTCCGATAGCGCGGCCTGGCGGGGACTATCGGTCAGTCGGTTCGACCAACGGGCTGCCGGCGGCGGGTGAACAGCACGAGGCCGGTGCCGAGGCCGTGAAGTTGGCGGCCGGGCAGGGTACGGAAGGTCAACGATCGTCCGCTGGTGATTGGCGGCCGATGACCAGCAGGGCGATGTCGTCGTTGGGCTGGTCCTCGGCGGTGGTGGCCATGATGTGGTCGCACAATGCCTCGGCCGGCTCGGATTGCACGGCGGCAGCGAGGCGCTCGATGCCGGTGTCGATCAGTTCGTTGCGGCGTTCGATGAGCCCGTCGGTGTAGAAGACGAGCGTTGCGCCCGGCGGCAGGTCGACAACGGTGGTGCGGCGATTGGTCATCGGTCGGCCCACACCGAGGGGCCGGTCCACCGCCAGGGTGACGAGCTGGGTGGGTTGGCCGGGGACAGCCAGCAGCGGTGGCAGATGACCTGCGCAGGAGAGGTGGACTGTCGCGCGGTCTGGTGCGATGAGGGCGTAGACGGCGGTGGTGAGGGTGCCGGCCTCGAAGTGGTAGATCTTGCGGTCGAGGGAGGTCAGCGCCTTGGCGGGGTCGTCGGAATCGAGTGCGTAGGCGCGCAGCGCGCTGCGGATGCGTCCCATGACGACGGCCGATGGCAGGCCGTGGCCGGAGACGTCGCCGATGACGGCACCCAGCCAGCCCGAGGGCAACATGAACACGTCGTACCAGTCGCCGCCGATGCCGAGGTCGTGGCCGGGTACGTACCGGGCGGCCAGGTCTAGGCCGGGAATGTCGGGTAGTCGGGCGGGTAGCAGGCTGCGTTGCAGGGCGAGCGCTGCCTGCCGGTCGAGGATCTGCGCTCGGGCCTGGCCTGCGGAGCTGGCGCGATCGGCGACGAGTTGAAGCAGCCGCACATCGTCGGGACCGAACCGTCGCAGGGTCAAGGAGCCGACGTGCAGTACGCCGACGAGGTCGCCGTTGGCAAGCATGGGCACGCCCAGCAGGGCACGTACACCCGTGGTGAGCAGGATGGGATTGACCACGTCGTCAGGCGTGACGTCATAGATCGTGACCGGCGCCCGTGTGGCCGCCACCCGGCCGGCGAAGCCGCGTCCGACCCGGACGCGGAAGCCCCGGCGCACCTCCTCCTCCAATCCCTTGGCCGCCGTCGCGACGAGTTCGCCGGTGTGACCTTCGAGTAGCAGGATGGTGGCGGTATCGACCTTGAGCAGGTCTCGGACCCGTTCGAGTAACTCGTCGAGTAACTCGGCGGTGGCCAAGCCCGACAGGGCGGCATCGGTGATCGTCTCGATACGACGCAGCCGCTCCTCATTCGTCACCACCTCGGGACCGGCCACTCAGGCAGCGTAGACGTCGGCACGCCGTCGATGGCGCGCCGGGATCGAGATCAACAGTGTCGCTTCTTCGACGTGGGGTACCTTCCCCTGTCAGATTGATGCCTTATCGTCCGTGAGCCCGTTTCGGAGAGCGCACGCTGTTCGCGCCACCGCAATGCCGCTGGCCTCCGCGTCCGGACGGAGAGGGGAAGCAGTGGGGGTCCCACCTCGCGACCAGCATGCGCCGACCGCCGGGAGGCCCCTTTTCTCGACGTCGTTCGCCCTCACGGACCTCGCCCGCGTTCGCAGCGAGGTGGATGTAGTCAGTCGCCGGTGCGGCCTCGGCCAGGACGAGATTGAGGACTGGGTGACCGCAGTCAACGAACTGTTGATCAACGCGATTCGACACGGGGGAGGTGGAGGTTCGGTACGCCTGCTCCTGGACGATCAGCTCATGTGCGAAGTGGCCGACCAGGGGCAGGGCTTCAACACCGCTCACTACGTTCCGGGCGTCGAGCGACCGCCCCTGTCCGGCATTGGAGGGATGGGCCTATGGATGGTCGGGCAATTGGCCGACTACCTTTTCGTCGCCAGCGGGCCCGCAGGCACCACGATCCGAATCGCGGCTCGCACCCGCAACGCCGGCTAGCCGCTACCCTTCATCTGTCGCCACCAACCAGTCATGGGGCGAGGGTCCGCCCGTAGGCCCTGGTTGATCTTGGTGATGTGGTCGCCATGTGGTCTCCAGCAGACGTCATCTCGGGTCAATCCGTACCAATCCAGGTTTACCGGGCTGACGATCATGGTCGCAGACCCGTCCGGTGTGATCCGCGTGTGGTAGTCGGTAGGGGCGTTTCACCGGGCCAACGCGGGTCACTCCCTGCCAACGCGGGTCGACCCGCAGGTCGTTACACTGACCACTCGCGCCCTCGTAGCTCAGGGGATAGAGCATCGGTTTCCTACCCCGACGCTCTGCCGCTGTCCGTAGGCCGATGACCTGCGGCTCTTCGCTTCTTGGCCTCGTGTGCAGGTCGCTGCGCGATCCTCAGTCTGCTGTCGGGGCGGGAGCCTGCCACAGAGCACTGACCGGCATGGCGCGGAGTTTGTCGCCGAACGGCAGCGTGGAGGTTCCGGTATAGAGGACGATGCCGGCGACGAAGTCATTGCCGAGGCGCTCGGCGAGCCGGCGTAGCCCGCGGAAGTCGTCGGGTCCGACGGTGGTGGCTGCTTTGACTTCGATCCCGACCACCTGACCAGCTCGGTTCTCGAGCACCGCGTCGACTTCGTACCTGCTCTGGTCGCGGTAGTGGGACAGGTCGACGAACTGCTCGGACCAGGTGAGCTGCCGGGAAAGCTCGGACAGGACGAATGATTCGAGCAGCGGGCCGAACGGTGCGCCCGGTCGGAGTAGTGCCCGGGCGTCGGTCGCGATCTCGTTGGCGGCGATGCCGGGGTCGACGAAGATCAGTTTCGACGCGGCGGTGGCGCGGGTGCCCAGGTTGCGGGACCAGCCCGGGATCCGTTTGATCAGGAAGATCTCTTCCAGGGCCTGGAGGTAGCGGGCGATCGTCGGTCGACTGAGCCCGAGTGCGGATTCGAGGGAGTTGGCGGCGATGATGGTCGCGGATCTGGCCGCGAGCAGGCGTACCATTTTGCGTAGTTCGCCCTTGTGCTGGATGTCGGACAGTTGGCGGACGTCGCGGTCGATGAGTGCCTGTACGTAGGCGTCGAGGAACCGTTGGCGGCGGCGCGGGTCGGTGCGGGTTGTGGCCTCGGGTAGGCCGCCGCGCACGATTCGGGCCGCGTAGTCGGCGCGGGTCACGTCCGAGTCGTGCCGCAGGTCCGGGCCGAGCGCGAAGACGGCGTCGATGAATCCGTCCGGCGCTGCGTCAAGTTCGCCTTGGGAGAACGGCCAGAGTTCGACGGTTTCCATCCTGCCGGGCAGCGCGTCCGGGGCAGCCACCATGCCGAAGAGGCGAGACGAGCCGGTGAGCAGGTACCGGCCCGGACGGGGATCCTCGTCGACCGCGGCCTTGATGGCCAACAGGAGTTCCGGGGCGCGCTGGATCTCGTCGATGACCAGGAGTTCGGAGGAGTCCACGAACCCGACCGGGTCGGCGATCGCCGCCGCCCGGTCCTGAGCCCGATCGAGATCGCGGCGCTCGGCTAGACGATCGCCGGCAACGAGGCGGACCAGGGTGCTCTTGCCTGCCTGGCGTGCTCCGCTGATCAAGACGACGCGGGTGTCCGCCAAGGCGGCATTGACCTGCGCGGCGGCGCGGCGGGGGATTAGGTGCGGTGTGGGCACCGCGTCATCATAACGGCCGCGCTTTCGATCTGCGGGGGGCTCGGCTTGCGATTTGCGGGCCCCGGCGCGTTCGGTACGCGGTAGTTTGATGTTCGATCTGCGGGCGCCAAGCGGGCGAGGCGGTTAGTGGAAGGGGTCCACGGCTTACGTCGCGTTGCGGCGAGTTCGGGAAAGGATTCTCCCAGCGCGGATCCCGCTGGCGGTGGACCGGGCGATCGAGCGGGTCGGCCTGCTGGAGCGGGCCGACGATCGGATGAAGCACCTCTCCGACGGGATGCTGCGCCGCGCCGGCATCGCCCAGGCCATCGTGAACGACCCTCGGCTGCTGCTGTCGGACGAGCCGACCGCCGGCTTGGACCCGGAGCAGCGGGTGCAGTTCCGGGCGCTGCTGCGGGATCTGGGCCTTGATGCCGTGGTCCTGGTCAGCACTCACCTGGTCGAGGACGTCGTAGCGGCGTGCACCCGGGTGAACCTGGTCGACGGCGGGCGGCTGGCCTTCACCGACCTCCCCGACGAGCTGATTGCCGCCGGTGGGGACGGCGACAGCGGCGACTCCCCGATCGAACGCGGGCTACACGGCGGTTCTGCGTGGTGCCCGGACGGCACCGCGGTGAGGCGCGCGCTGAGGGTGGAGCTGCAAGATCACCCGGAGTCACATAGAGACTCGGTGTGTGGTCCTGGGCTGGGAGAACGGCGGCCCGGGAACGTGGGTGAACGTGGGCCACTCCCTGCCACCCCAGGTGAACCCAAGGTCGCTAGACTAGGCCCTCGCGCCCTCGTAGCTCAGGGGATAGAGCATCGGTTTCCTAAACCGTGCGTATTCTTCCGCCGCAGGCTACTGACCTGCGGTTTCCTTGTACTGAAGCCCGAAAATCGGTCGCACAGGGGTGTTGCTGTGATCGGTTGCTGGAGATTTGCCGGTCGACGAAAGTCCTGGTCGGAGTGTCGCCTCGATGCCGGTCGGTTTGCACGGTCGCGACGACCAACTCCTGCTCGCGAAGGAGGATCCTTACCGTCCTACGACTTGGACGAGTACGGAGAGACCAGGCTAGGCACGGCGTCCGGACGTGCTGTCCGGGTTCATCGGCGCCCGGCTCAACGACGGCGCCGTGAATCGTCGGCAACGACGGCGACGCGGTCTGCGTCGGTCTCGTGCTGCGGTTCGGGGACAGCGACCTTGTTTTCGGCATGCTCGGCGACGAGTGGGTTCTCGCCGTCGGTTCGGCCCCTCCGCCGCCGCTCAATACTGTGCTGTGCAGCCCTTCGTGCAGGAGGCTGCAGGTAACGGTCACTTCTTTGCCTCCCAGCGGATCAGGCCGCGCAGATCGTGACCGTGTCACCGCGGCGCCAGCATGACCCGACGACACGGCGTAGCGAGTGTCCAGGCGAGGTCATATCCGGCTGGCGAGTGCGCTCGAAGGAATGACGTACCCGGACCGCTTGCTCGGTACAGTTCGTCCACCGAGGCCTGACTTGGGGAAAGGACGCGTGCGTAGGTGGATACGGCTGAATTTCGGAGCTGGTGCACCATTGGGACGCCCATCCCCACTAGCGGCCACCGCGCTGGCCTGATCCAGTCGTACGACGACAGCACCGGGGTTACCGCGCTCGCCGCTGCGCTGCCAGCCGCGTACGCCGCGTCCGGGGCCCTCGCGGCGATTGCTGAGCGGCTGGAGAAGGATGCTCTGGCCAAGTACCTACGCAACAAGGTGCCCACCGAGAAGGCCGCTCGGTCAGGGGACATGGGTGAGATCCTCGCGACGGCCTACCTGCATGAGGAGGCCAGGTATGTGGTGGGGCCGAGCCGGCTGATCCACCGCGATCATCAGGAGTGGGCGATGCGGGGCGACGATGCGCTCGGGGCGAAGCTGCACAGTGACGGCAAACCAGTCATTGTCAAGGCGGAAGCTAAGAGCCGTACGAAAGTCGGCAAACCCACCATCACCGCCGCCCGTGAGGGCCTGGCCCGCAACGAGGAGATGCCCTCGCCGCACTCGCTTACCCAGTTCGCCGACCGGCTTCTGGGAACGGCCGACGACGATCTGGGCAACGCAATCATCGACCTGCTGCTGGAGGACGGCGTCCGGCCCAACCGGGTGAGTCACCTGATGTTCCTTTTCACCAGCAACGACCCCAGCAGCCAGGTGGCCGCAGATCTTCAGGCCTACTCCGGTCCGGTGCCGCAGCTGACGATCACCTTGCAGGTTCAGCGTCACCAGGAGTTCATTCGGGACGCCTACGAGATAGTGATCGCCGATGGCTCGTGACGCGCAGGAGCTGGCCGCCCGGCTGACAGCTGCCACGGACGCCGGGTTCCGCAGTCGGCTGCTGGCCCGGGGACAGGCCCAATCGGTGATTCGCCGAGCCGGAATCCTGCCCCCGGGCGCCCCCCAGTTCAGCACCTTCCTGGACGCCGACCTGCTCAACTACGGGTACGCCCTGCTGTCCACCAGCCTCATGCTGATGGAGACCGGCAGCGACGACCTCCTGCCTGAGCAGATCGCGGTGGCACAGCGAGGATTCATCCAGAGCTCGTACGCCATCGAGGCAGCCACCCGCAACGCGGTGCCCGGAGCGGAGCTGGTTTTTCACCACCTCGTCGCCGGTGCAGCCAGCCATCTCGGCGGCTACGCCGCCCGCGCGTATTCGCTGATCCAGGCGAGCCGTACGTCGGGCCGGCTGACCCCGATGGAGCAGAGCCTCGCGGATGTGCTGATGCGCGACCTGGGTGCCGTCGAGCAGCGGACCCGGCTGCTGCGCTCCTCGCCGCAGACCACCGAGCAGTCCCTGCTCGCGGCGTTCACCGACGCGCAGATCGGCACCAGTGCGGACCCCCCGGCAGACCAGGTCGGGCCGGTATTGCTCCTGCTGAGCGAGAACTACCTGTCCGCGGTCACCGCTGCCCTGTTTGCGATCGAGATCGGCCGCCGTGACCTACTCGATGCCGCGCTGCAGCAACTTCAGCTCGGTGAGCAGGCATCCTCCGACGTGAACGCGCCCGGACCCTGGTGGATCTACCGCCTCACGCGGCATCTGCTGGATGACCTGTTCGGCAACAGCCTGGAAACCAACATCCCGCAGGACCCACCGCCCGGGGCGGACAGTGACATCAAGCACTGGCACTACCTGCGGCGCACCTTCGTCGCCTCACTGCTGGCCCGCGAACGCAGCGAGATCGATCTGTGGCCCTCTCAGCTCAACGTCGTGCACCACCTCTTCCAGGACTCCCGGGACCTGGTCGTGGCGCTGCCGACCAGCGCCGGCAAGACCCGCATCGCCGAGCTGGCGATCCTGGCCTGCCTGGCCCGCAGGCGGCGGACGGTGTACGTCACCCCGCTGCGCGCCTTGTCCGCGCAGACCGAGATCGTTCTCACCCGGACCTTCGCGCCGCTGGGAATCCGGGTCTCGTCGCTGTACGGCAGCATGGGCACCAGCGACGTGGACGAGGACACGCTGCGCACCGGGCAGATCGTCGTGGCGACCCCGGAGAAGCTTGACTTCGCCTTGCGGTCCGACCCGTCCCTGCTCGACGACGTCGGCCTGGTCGTCCTGGACGAGGGGCACATGATCGGAGCCTCCGAGCGCGAGGTCCGCTACGAGGCCCAGATCCAGCGGCTGCTGCGCCGCACCGACGCCGACTCGCGCCGCATCCTGTGCCTGTCGGCGGTCTTCCCCTCAGGCGACGAACTCGCCGACTTCGTCGCCTGGATCACCCATGACGAGCCACAGGGCCTGCACCACGAGAAGTGGCGTCCGACGCAGCAACGCTTCGGCCTGGTCGAGTGGCGCGACGACCATGCCCGGTTGACCATCACCTTCGGCCCCGATCAGTCGTTCATTCCCCGCTACTTCGAGGCGACGAAACCGTCCGGCCGCCGCCGCAGGCTATTCCCGGCCGACCAGCGCGAACACGTCATCGCCACCGGCTGGCGGCTGGTCGAGGAAGGTCAGACCGTGCTGGTCTTCTGCCCCCAGCGCAACTCGGTCGTGCCCTACGCCAGCAAAATCATCGATCTTCATGCGCGCGGTCTGATTTCCTCCGTGCTGCCGCCCGGCATCGACCTCAGCGAAGCGCTCGCCGTCGGCGCTGAATGGTTCGGGCCGGACGACCCGATCCTGCGATGTCTCGAGCTCGGGGTGGCCATCCATCACGGGGCGCTTCCGGGCCCGTTCCGTCGTGAGGTCGAACGGCTGCTGCAGCGGGGCAATCTGAAGGTCACCATCGCGTCGCCGACCTTGGCGCAGGGCCTGAACCTGTCCGCATCGGCAGTGCTGTTCCACGGCCTGCGACGCGGCAGGGACCTGCTCAAAGGTTCCGAGTTCGCCAACGTGATCGGCCGCGCCGGCCGGGCCTTCGTCGATACCGAGGGCCTCGTCCTCTATCCGATCTTCGATTCAGGCCAGAGCCGCCGCCGGGACTGGCTGCAGCTCAGCAGGGGGGAGGCCGGCAAGACGCTGCAATCGGGACTCATCGGCGTCGGAATCGCCCTGCTGCGGCAGATGCTCGCAGCCTATGGGCTCGCGTCGCTCGATCCGCTGCTGACCTACCTGACCGGCGGGCCGGACTGGTCCCTGCCGGTCGCCTCGCACGGCACCGCCGAGCAACGCGCGGCCGACGCTGCCGCCTGGCGGTCCAACCTGGCGCTGCTCGACATCGGCATCCTCAGCATCGTCGGTGACGGCGACCAGGACACCGTCGCGGACGCCGCGACGCAGATTCTGGCCGATGCCCTGCGTGATTCGCTGTTCGAGCGACAACTGCGCCGCTACGAAGCCACTCCGCAGACGGCCCTGCGGGCCGTGGTGTTCAGCCGTACCAGATACCTGTGGCAGACCGCGACGGCCTCCCAGCGCCGCGGCTGGTATCTGGCGGGTCTAGGCGCGCACGCCGGCTCGGAGCTCTCCCAGGTATCCCGGAACATCATCGCCCTGGCCAGTCAGGCGGAGGCCGCGATCGCCGAGGGCGACCACGACCGGGCCGCCGACGTGATCGTGGCGATTGCCGGCTTGGTGTCCGCGATGGACACCTTCGCGATCAAGAACCCGCTCGCCAATTGGGACGACGTGCTGCGGCACTGGGTCCACGGCGCAGCGCTAAGTGACGTCACCGGCGACCGTGTCCAGATCGCGCAATTCATCGAGGACGATGTGATCTACCGACTGGTCTGGGGGATGGAAGCCGCTCGGGTCTATGAGAACGCCCAGGACAACACCGCCGCCGACGCGCTGCTGGGTACGGCGGTGACCGCGATCGAGACGGGAACGTTCAGTCGGGAGGCTTCGTTGTTGATCCGTGCTGGATTCGATCATCGCCTGGCCGCTATTTCGGCGGTGACCAGCACCGGCGCCATCTTCGACTCGGTCGCCGGCATGCACCAGTGGATTGATGACCTTGACCCCGCGCGGGCCCTCGACCCGCACTGGCCGAAACCCGAGTCCCGCTCGGCATGGGAGGCGTTCGTCAACCCGTCTCGAGACCGGCGCGCAGGTCGATGGCGCCCGGAAAAAATTCATGACGTGCTGGAGGTCGCCTGGCATGCCACGGCGCCGCCCAGCGGGACGTGGCTGCGGGTCACGGACGCCGGAGTAGGCCGGATTGAGATTTGGTCCACTGGATTCGACCTGCTGGCGGAAGCCGCGGTTGGTCTCAACCCTGACCGGCAGGGCGTCCTGCGCGCCCAGTCGCTGCCTGCGGCCGGGGGCATCCGCCTGCGCTATCGCGGCCCCAACGATCTGTTCCCGCCTAAGTCGGATACCACCAGGTGAGGGCTTCGTAGTAGCAGCACACCCGCTGACCCGGCGTCAGGCTCCGGTGCTCCGTTGGCACCGCAACGAGGTGGCTAAAGTGCAGCCAGACGGTCAGATCAATCCGCTAACTCACAAGAGGCGCGAACCCACAGAACTGCGAACCCCGCGAGATGGGCTGGAGTCGCCTGATCTACAACTCGCACGACGATGCGTTCGCGTTGCTCGGCGTACTAGCGTGTCGAACGTGGGCGACGACGTCCGTGACAACTGCCCGAGGCACTCAATCGGCAACTTCCGTTGACTCCGACCTCGCCTCGCTCGACACTGACCACCGTTCCGCTGCCCAGCCGGGGTCCCGCTCACCGCACATCCGCGATTGACCTGCCAGTTCCGGCGCCGGCAGCGCGGGCCCTGGCAAGGCTTCCGTCCTGAGGGCGTCGAAGCTGGCCCGGCTTTGGCGGCTACGGCTCGAGCAGTGCGATGAGCGTGTTGTTGGCCTGAGCCAGGATCGGCGGGCCGTACATCGGTGTGGACAGGACCCGCCGGCAATGGTCGAGTTCAACGTAAATCTCACCGCCCGTTATGGCGGGGTTTTGCAGCACAGCGAACCGGTCCGCCGCACCTGAGCACGTCTTGACCGGGGTGAGCACCGCCAACGTGCGTTCGATGGCCGCGCGCCGCTGCTGAGGCAGGAGTAACCCGTGTTCGAAGGTCCCGGCGGGTTGGGGTGTCCCCTGCTGCTCCGCCGACACCCGGTATACGCACAGACGCAGCTGTGCGGCCGACGGGATCGCCACCTTGCCCGGCCTCGGCAGGGACGACGGATTCCTGCTTTCGGCGGCCACCACGTCCGACCATTCCTGGCCGCACCCGGACGCAGCCGCCCCGGCTGACAGGATTTCGCGTACGACCGTCTCCGACACGGTGGTCAGCCGCAGACCTCGGACCGCCTCCGGGATCTCGGGGACTGGCTTGCCGCAGGTGTCCATCGGCAGCCCTGGCCGGATCCATCGGCCTTGCGCGTCGAAGAGCAACAGGTTCGGTTCCCACGGCATCTCCAGGGTGCAGGCCTCGATGATGGTCCTGTCATCGGGCAGGCGTAGCGCGGCAAGAAGCGCCCTCACATCGGTGGCTCGGCCCTCGGTGAGGACCAGGTCCTCACCGCCGTTCGCGCGTCGCTGCGGCTCGAGTTGGCAGTGGACCGCGGACGCGACCGCGAAGTCGGTGCCTAGGCGCGGCAGGGTGCGGATATGGGGCGGACGCCCGTCGTCCCCGAGTGGGGCGTCGACCGCGCAGGAGGTCCACCCGGATCGGACAACCGGTGTGCCGGTCACGGCAACGGATGGCTGCGCCTCCCGCCCGTCGTTCGGTGCCTCGGCCATCGTGGGCGCACCCTCACCACACGCGGCCAGTCCGACCAAGGCCACTATCACGACAAAGGCTTTGACGATTACTCGCATATCGCTCCTTGGTGCTTGATTCACGCAATTCGTGCACCTCTGAGACGATGTCAGCCGCGGCGCGGTTCCCGGCCATCCTCCCCGGGCTCTCGGTTCGACCTGATCGTCGAACTCGGCAGACCCAACCGCGACCGTTTCGCCCTGCCACGAATGTCCGCCCTGCTCGTAGACTGGGGCCATGGCCGCCACAGCCCACACCATCGCCGCGGAACTCCGCCGACGCCTCCCCGGCCTGGGCGCGAAGAAGCTGCACAAGCTGCTCTACTACTGCCAAGGGCACCACCTGGCGACCTTCAACCGCCCCCTGTTTGACGAGACGATCTCCGCGTGGGACATGGGCCCGGTCGTGGGCACTCTGTGGCGGCAGGAGAAGGACGGCGACGTTCCCGCCTTTGACGCGGAGTTGGGCGAGGCCGAACTGAACACCATCGGGTATGTGATGTCCCGGTACGGCAACCTCACCGGCAACGACCTGGAACACCTGACGCACAGCGAGACGCCATGGCAGCTCGCCAACACCAGCCGGTCGCCGGGCGGCAGCGTTGCTATCCGCCACGAGTGGATCAAGGGCTACTTCCAGACGGCGGGGGCAGCCACCGATGGTCCTGCCTTCGACACGGCGCAGGTCCGCGACTGGCTGTACGAAACCGCTGCCGCCCACCAGCCCGGAGACGTCGACAGCATCGATGCCCTCCGGGCGAGGATGACGGCGGGTGTCTGACGCGTCTCTGTGGGTGCTGCGCGGGTTCGACCGGCACCTCGATCTCTGGATCGCTCAGTTCCAGCCCGACCAGGACTTGATCAACCAGGTGACGGCGTGGGTGCTGTCCCGCTTCGAAGACCCCTTCCAAGGGGTGCGTCGCGAACAGGGCTTCGACAACCTGTGGTGGGGGCATGTGCCGCTGTCGTTGCGGGATGAGGCCGTTGTGGTGTGTTCCTATTTCGTTCGCGAACGTGAGCGGACGGTGACGTGCAACAGCATCGCTCCGCTGTCGCTGCCAACCTGAACGGACCGAGACGATGATTGTGCGCGATTTTGAGGGTTGGCTTGCCAACGTGCTGGCAGCGCAGCCGTGGGCGGGGCAGGTTGACCGCTGGTCGACGGGCTCTGGGCCGAAACCAGTCGGCCTCACGGTGGCCGGTCGGCTGCATCTGCAACTGGTGGGCGGCGATCAAAAGGCGGCGCCGCTCGACCCGGACAACGCTGGTGTCATCCCCGCCGTTCAGGCGTCGCCATCCGACCCGGCTGGCTGGGCGGAGGCGATCACCCGCACGGTTGCGGAGGCTGGTCTGCCGCGTCTGAAGTCGGCGCAGACATACGCCGAGTGGGGTGGCAGCACGAAGCCGGGCGGCATGCGGGTCGTGTTCGTCGACGGATCCGAGCTGTTCGCGTCGATCCTCCCCGACATCCGGTAGCGCCGACCGGGTGCCGGATAGTAGGAAGCCCCGACATCCTGTTTGGTCGGGCTTCGTAGCGCCTTGGCGCTACTCGCAGCCGACGCCGTCGCCGTCCCGGTCCAGCTTCCGCGAGTAGCCTGGGTCGCCCTTATGGATCGGGTCGGCGCCTGCCTCCCGAACCTCGGTGCAGTTGGCGTAGTACGCGTCGCCGTCTGGGGCGGGACCGGTGTCGCCGTTGCCGCCGTCGGGTTCGCACGCCTCCCCGTCGCCGTCGCGGTCCAGCTCGGGTCGGAAGCCGGGCTCACCCGGGTAGAGAGGGTCCGCTCCGGCATCTCGGACTGCGTCGCAGTTTTTGTAGTACGGCGTTGTGGGTGGACTACTGGTGCGCGACGGCTTGGGTGCCCCTTCTCGGGCCGGCGCTGCACTAGTAGGCGAGACGGCGACGGCGGTGGGCTGCGGCATCTGCACAGGGCTGTTGGTGCTGGCGTTCGTGGCGGTGATGCGCTGCACCTGAGCCGACGCGGACAGTTGAGGCTGACTTTGGGCGGCCGGTTTGTCGTCGCCGATGTTTGCCCCGCAGATGATCATGCCGACGACCGCGGCGGCGGTGAGTGCGAGCGTCTGCGCGGGCTTCAAGGGCTTCACCTACGCGAGTGTGCCGGGGCTGATCGGCGGTGGTGATCGGCCGACCGGATGCCGGGGTGTCAGGAAGGTGACTTGGTCCCGCTCGGAAGCTGCTTCAGGCGAAGAGCGAAGTCGGGGCGATTCGGTACGGTGGCCGGGTGATCGAGGTGCGACAGCCGACCCGAGCCGACCTGGATGAGCTGGCGGATATCCTGAGCGCTGTGGAGCTCGACTGTGACCCTGAGGGTGTGCAGTGTTGGGTGGCCGTGGAGTCGGGCGTCGAGGGCGTCCACAAGGTCATTGGCGGTGTCATCGCTGACTTCGACTACGGCGACTACGGGTCTACGGTGCCGCCCGGCCACGGTGACAACCAGGCCTTCATCTTCGCCATCGCGGTAGCGCCCGAGGGGCAGCGCAAGGGTGCCGGCCGCGCCCTCATGCGCCGTGTGGCCGAGGGTGCCCACGCTGCAGGCCTGTCGTTCCTGGTACTCATGCCTCAGGAGCGCCGGGCGGACGATGTCAGCGAGCACATCGCCTTCTTCCGCGCCTGCGGCTTGAACTCTTTGGCGCCAGAGAGGCGCATGCCGCCCTACGGTGCCCCCATCCTGGAGATCCTAGAGCGCTTGCGGCTCGACTCCTGACGCCCTGGCCTGGCTTGGGCCTGAGGGTCAGTGACCCCCCCATCAGGCGGCGACGCACGAACCGGTCGCCGCGCCCGAGCCGTACTCGATGCGGCTTCGAAACGCGGCGACCACGACGTTAAGAGTTGATCGGCCTTCTGACGCGGACAGGCCAGTGGGATCCTGGCGAGTGGCTCGCCGGGCCTGTTTCGTCTACCTGGGTAGGGCGATGTGGTGCCTTCGGAAGAGGCTGTTGAAGAAGGCCGTGACTAGCGGGCGCGCCTGGCCTTCGTCGTGGAGTTCGTTCGTGCCGAACCGATAGACCTCGTAGCCGGCGAGGGTGAGGTCGCGGCTGGCGGCCACGGTATGCGCGTACTCGTTGCCATCCGGAAGCCAGCGTCGCTGGCCGTCGGGGGCTCCTTGTTCGCTTGCGTAGTGCGTTTGGCCGTCGACTTCCAGCACGATTCGGGCGCCCGCCGGTGCTAGCAGCAGGAAGTCCATGCGGAACTGCACCAGCGCGTCCTTACCGCGGGTCTTGATTGTCTTCGGGTCCCAGTGGCGCCACACCTCGGGCAAGAGGGCGGGAAGGTCCTGGAGGGCGCCACGGTAGATGTCGTGGTAGAGCTTGAACAGGAGCAGCTGATGCGGAGAGCCCTGCGGCACGCTGCTGCCGAGCCGCTGGTACAGCTCCCGCTTGGCGTGGTGGCCATCGTCGATCTGGCGGGTGTCGGACCACCAACTTTGTAGGTCGCGCCAGCGCAGGCCCGAAGCACCGACAGGCCGGTTGTAGACGAGAACCTCCCCGGTGGGATCCACGACCTCGACCTCGCTGTCGATGACGTCGATGAGCCGCAGATCGGGCTTCTTCGGGGACGCGAAGATGAGCTGCTTGGGTCGGCCGGTCCTGGATCCGGTGGCCACCAGGTGGAAGGTCGGGTAGCCATCGGTGTTGCCCGTCTCCCGAAGCTCCAGCCCGATGGCGGCCAGCGGCGGATTGATCGCGTCAACCAGTTGGCGTTGGGCGTCTTCGTCCGGCACGGTGTCGCCGGACACCATGCCTTCGAGGAAGAGGGCGAATCTGCGGTCAGCTGCCTGATCGACCGCACCGAGCTCGTCGAACAACTGCTCGACGGTCCAGTCGTCGTTGCGGTAGAAGTGCCGATCGATCTGCCCACTGAGGCTGGTGTCCTCGAATCCAAAAGAGAGGCCGCCGCGGCCTAGGTCAAAGAGCGTGGCCAGGAGGTTGTGGAATCGCTGGGCGTGATCGACCAGGACCTGCCCCGGCAAGGCCCGGGCGAGGTCGCGACGTGTCCGCTTGGGGATCGGAGGAGGATGCTCGTCGGCCCACACGAGATCCTGGACCGTTATACGGTCAATCATGTGCAGGCCGCTGTGCCGCTCGACCAGGCCGACGGCGACCTCCCTGAGCCGCTCGTCCGGGACCGCCGCGGCACTGCTCTCGCCACGCTGGGCTTTGGTTTCGCCGCCTGTCGACGGCGGGAGCCCAGCCTCGATCAGGTCCTCGTCTAGTCGAGCGTGAGTGCTTCCGTCAGCGATCGCGCGAGCGGCCCGAATCACGATCTCACGAAGCGTCGCGACACCCGCGTCGTCAACCATCGTGTCATTCTGGCAGCATCACGCCGAAGTCACGTTGCTTCCGAGGCAGACAAGCGTTGCGGGCGCCGTCCTGCATGGACACCTTCTCGGGGCAACCTGTCCAACGTGCAGCGCCTGTTTATGCTTCCCGGTACAACCACGCTGACCGCGACACCGAAGCGGTCCGTCAGTTCGGTGACCGGACGACGAGCCACCGCACCATCACCGCAGACCACATAGCGCTTCCGCGCGCCCAGTCGCGATACCACGAGTACGCACCCCTGTCACTAACTCGGCAGATACCCCGCGAGCGGCCGTGACTTGCGGAGCGGACAGGAACACGCCCGGAAGGACTTTCTACGGGGCGTCATCATCCATTACACATAGTGTGTGGTTCACCTCTACTGGGACCTTGGTGAGTGCGCCACTGGCGCGGTGTTCGAGATTGGGTTGCGCGGCTCGACCGCCAGGGTCTGCCTGATGGACGACGACGAGTACCAGGCGTACGTCGACGGCGACGAGTATGAGTTTTTCGGTGGCTTCTACGATCTCACCCCCGTGGTCCTGGAGGTGCCTTACGACGATCACTGGTGGCTCATCGTCGACAGCTACCCCGAGCGCATCCGGGTCACGGTCAACCAGGTCTTCGACTGACAACTGGGGGACTGGTACGAGCAGTGATGTTGTCGCACCGCTCTGCCATGCTCGACGTATACGCGTTTCCGCGACCATCGGTGAGAGGTACGCGTGGGCGAGATCCGCACGGTCACCAACCGCAGCCCGGACGTCGGCGGCGCCTTTAGACGGCGGCGGTGAGATGGCCTTCGCGGCGATCCATCCCGAGGCTGGCCGCATCGACGCCACCTTGCCCGACCTCGGCTGTGGCCTGACCTGGTCGGCCGTGCACAGGACTCGGCCGCGGGTGGCGTTGCGGTGTCCGGAGTGCGGGCATGGGGTCCACGCCAAGGTGTCCGCTCGCGGGCTGCGGTACTTCGCCCATGACCCCGGACGCCTCACCGGCTGCGCCTGGTTGAACGAGTCCCTGGAGCATCACCTCCTCAAGCTGGAACTGGCTACCGCGGTACGGGCCGCTGATTGGCACGCCGAGCTGGAAGTCCGCTCCCCGGATGGCTCATGGCGCGCCGATGTCCTCGCCTCCTCGCACGACAGCACCCGACGCATCGCCTGGGAGGCCCAACTGTCGCCCATCACCAACGAGGAGATCCAGGAGCGCACCGAGCGATACCGCGTCGCCGGTGTCGGCGTGTGCTGGGTCAGTCCGGCCGCGCAGGCCCCGTGGATGGGACACGTGCCGTCGATCCGGGTCCGCGAACCCACGCAGGGTCGGCCCTGGACCGTCGTGGAGGGTCCGTCAGCGTTCGACTTCGACCGCGGCGCCTGGGGTGCCGTCGACGCGCTGGAGCTGACCGCCTTCGTCCGCTGGGTGTCGCGAGGGCAGCTCGTCGTGCACGAGGTCCGCCCCCGATACCGGCGGGTGTGGTTCGCCGCCGACGATCTTTACCGCCGGCGGCGCCTGGTCTGGACCTCCAGCCCGCACATTGATAGCGAGACCCGGCACGAGGCGATGCGGCAGCGCCAGGAGGCACGCAAGCGCCAACGCGAAGAGCAGCAGCGCCAAGCCGAGCAGCAAGCCGAAGCAGAAGCCGAAGCCCGACGCAAAGACGAGCAACGGCAACGCGAGATTAGGGCAGCGGAGGAGGCCGCCCGGCGAGATGCGCAACTGCGCAGATGGGCAGCCGAAGCCGAACAGGCGCGCCAGCGACGAGAAGTCGAGGAGCAGCAGCGGCAGGCACAGCAACGCGCCGCCGAGCAGCAGCGGCTGAGCCAGGAGCAGGACGAGCGACTGGCCGCGGACCGATGGTGGGAGGAGTTGTCTGCCGAGCAACTCTACGAATTCCGCGAAGCCGTCACGGATCCGCTGTGGAAGACACACGCCGCCCGCCCCGAGTTCGATGCCCAAGGCCCCACCCCAGACCGCGCCTACGGCATCGCCATTCGCATTCGCCAGCGGCTACACGGGGTACTCCGACCCAGCCCCGCATCACTGCACCGGCTGCCCCCAGCGGTCCCGGTCTACGTCCGCAACGCCCGGGAAGCCCAACAACTCGCCGCCACTGGCACCATCGACCCCACCCGTATCGTGCACTTCAACCTCCCCGATCACGAGCAGATGTCGCTGATCTAGATCGGGTTCCACTCGGAGGGGTCAGGCACCAGGTCCGGCGCCCGCGACGTGGCCGGTCACTATCCCGAGTCCTCACTAGCGTGCCCGGTAACGCCGCAGTGACGGCAGTCCACGGTGGTGGCGCTACGGCAGGATAGGTGCGCGTGACGCAACGTCCCTGACTTGGCCCGTCCAATACGAGGGAGTGGAGACACCGAGTGGCGCTCCGATTCGCGCTGGGACTTCCAACTGACACGCCAAAGGTCTACGCACCGTTCACTGCTGGGCAGGTCGCGCTACTTCGTCGCTGGCAGGCTACTCCGGTCGCCACACACATGAGGTGCCCCCGTCACGGCGAGGTGTGGCGCAAGAGTTCGGATCTAGTTCCGGCAATCACCGGCTGGCGCTGCGCCTTCCGGACGCCGGACTATCCTGACCTGGCCTGTTCATACACCGTCGACTGGGCCTACGCCGGAATGCTGGACGAAGACAACGTCCGGATCCTCGAGGAAATGTCGGTGTACGTCGTCGAGGTGTCGTTCGACGACGACTCGGACGAACCCCTGAACGTCTTCTCAGACTATGACCTCCTCCTGTCATTCCATGACGAGGTCGATCTTGACTGGGAAGAAATCGCCGAGCGCAGCGTGCTTGATCAACGAAGAGGTCTTGTCATCACGCAGAGCACTGTCCTGGAGGACCTCCTCGGCGATGTGGTCCTGCAACTGGAGAAGCCAGATGATCCCGAGGCGCGCCGAAGCGAGCTAGACGGGTGGATGATCGGAAAGCGACTTCATCGTGTTGAGTCGCTGCTGGCAAGTCACCCGTCCTCGGAAGCGAACCGCAGCTTCCCACGAGAGGAACTGTGGGCCGTGGTGCGGCGTCGAAACGAGTTGGCACACGGGAACATCACCCGAGTCGTCGGCGAGTCCTGTCCGCGATCCGACGGACCAGGCAAGACCCAGCAAGTGGAGTGGCGCCTGGTGGACCGCCGAACCCGCAGATCCCAACTGATCACCATGGCCGGACTACGCGAGGACGTCTATACCGCCCTCGCTGCATACACGAGTCTTGTCCACTGGGTCGTAGCCAATCCTGGCGACTAGCTAGACGCTGGTAGCCCTCTCCGGGCTTACCGCCGTCCGGGTTGAGTGACGTCGTCAGTTCGCGGTGGCCGGCACCGAAGGGCTCCCCTGCACCACGCGCAGGGTCATGCGCGGGTAGTGGTCGCGAATCTTGCCTGCGTTGTGCTGCGGGTTGTCGGTGCCCACCTCCACGTATTGGCCGGGCTCGGCGCCGATGGCGTGCAGTGGGATGCCTCGCCGCTGCCAGTAGTCGTAATCGGCGCTGATGTCTGCCACCCACGCGTCGAGGGTCAGCTCGGAGTACCGGGCGTCGGCGAACCGTACGGTCACGGCCGGCACCAGCGCGCGGATGGCGGCGTCGAAACCGGGGGTGGGGATGCGTTGCACCAGTAGGAGTCGGGCGGGCAGGTCGACGGCCACTCCCGCGTAGGCCCTTGGCCAGCGCGTCGAGGCTGCCTTTCCGACTACGGTGGCGGCGTCCATCACCTCCTGTTGGCTCGGCCATTCGGACCTGCCTGGATCGGGTGTCGCGGTCGCGGTCGCGGGTGGCGGTTGCGGGGGCGTCGTCGGCGCGGCGGTGGCGACGCTGGAGCCGGCGAGCGCTAGTAGTGGCATTGCCAGCAGCAGTTTGGTCGGGCGTCGGGGCATGATTCAGACCTCCTCGGGCGACCCTCGGAGGTGCCGCGAACCAGACTTTTCGGGAATAGCGCATATTCTGTGGTGAGACTCCCGCTCCACCAAGTCGGTTCCCTCATATGGGCGGGTCAGCTCCACTGCGTGTTGCTTAACCCCCACCAGGTAGCCAGCGGCAGCTGATTTCCGGATCTGGACCGGTGCCCCGTCCCGAGTGGCCGGACGTCCGTCCGTGCGGCATCGCCGATTGCTGATAACTGCTCGGGGGCATGTCACGCTGCCTTGGGTCGCCTCTTCTTGATCTTGTTGGCGACAGCGTCGGCGGCTTCGCGGTGGAGTTGTTTGCTGACGCTTTGGTAGGTGTCGCGGGTGAGGGTGGTGGTGGAGTGGCCGAGTTGTTCAGAGACGACTTTGATGTCGACGCCAGCGTCGAGGGCCAGGGTGGCGGCGCTGTGTCGTAGGTCGTGCAGTCGGATTGGTGGCAGTCCGGCCTTGCGGACGAGGCGCCGGAATCGTTGGGTGACGGCGTTGGGATGCCAGGCGTGGCCGTCTTGGCGGACAAAGAACAGCCCGGTGGTGGGCCAGGCGTCGCCAGCGGCGAGTCGCCACTGAGCGCGGAGCGCTTTGTAGGTGGTGAGGATCGTGACGGTGTCGGTGTCGAGGGCGACGTCGCGGTTGCCGGCTTGGCTTTTGGGGGCTTTCTGGACGGGCGTGTAGCCGTGGGTGGCGATCTGGTTGTTGATGGTGGTTTCGTGGCGGTGCAGTCGGACTTCGCTGTCGCGTAGTCCGCAGGCTTCGCCGCGGCGGGGTCCGCGGTAGGCCATGTAGTGCCACATGGGGAACAGGTCGGGTGCGTGGATGGCGGCGTAGTCGAGGAACTCCGTGACGTGCTCGTCGGTCCAGACCATCACTGGTCCGGGGACTTTGCCGGTTGCCTTCCATTGTTGGACGCGTTCGTCTTCCCAGATGATGGGGCGGGCGGGTTCGCCGGGGACCTTGACCAGGGCGGCGGGGTTGGTGCCGACGATGAGTTCGTCGGCGAGGGCGTCGTTGATGGCTTTGCGTAGGCAGGCGCGGATGCGTTGGCGGGTGTTGGGGCCGGTGGGCCGTACCCCGGCGACGGTTCTGCGGACGGCGGGGTCGGGGCTGGCTTTAGCGGCGATGATGTCCGCGTTGCGGTGCTCGATGGCGACGAACATCGAGCGGATGTGACTGGTGCGCAGCTTGTCGAGTGGCACTTCGCCGAGGTGTGGGGTGAGGTGCACGCGCACGATGGACTCGTAGCCGCGCAGGGTGTTCGCGTCGACGTCGATGTGGGCCAGCCAGGTGGTGAGGTAGTCGGCGACGGTGGGCATGTCAGCGAGGATTCCGTCGCCGCGTAGTCGTTGGCGGATGCGCTCGACGTCGGGCAGGGGTCGTTTGGCGCGTACGGCGCTCTGGATGAGGTCGGCGATCTCGGTGCGGCGGCGCGTGTCTGCCTTGGGTGCGAGGGCGAGGAGTTCGCGTACGAGGTCGAGTTCGTCGGCGGCGGCTCGTCTGGTGGGTAGGCCGGCGCGTCGCAGGAGCCGTCGGCGGCCGTCGGCGGTGGGTGGGAGTTCGAGTTGGTAGGCCCAGCTTCCGTGCTCGGAGCTCCAGGCGCGGTTGGGTCGGCGTAGTTTCGGACAGTCGTTTCCGTAGGGCTTGCCGGTGTCGGGATGGCGGCAGCCGCATCGTTTGAAGACATTTCCTGCAGGCATGGCTGGTGGTGCTCCTTGTTCGGATGGGGGTGCATCGGTTTCGGTGATCCACATCGACGCGTGACATGCGGGCACAATCAAGTCGGCCGGGCCCGTCCAATGGACGGGCCCGGCCGACAGGGGCTGCGGAATCGGGATTGACGTGCAAGGTTGCGGGCCCTGTAGCCACGATTGGCTACAGGGCCCGCGCGTCAGGCGGTCATGGGAAGGTGTCCGTTGCGGCGCTGGCCTCACCAGGGGCGGGGGTGTCGAGCAGGTGCAGGGCGGCCAGCAGCGGGGCGGTGGGGATCCGGTAGTGGGCGCCGATGCGGAAGTGCGGCACGGGAAACGCTCCACGGCGGATCAGCTTGTAAGCAGTGGAGCGGGACATGCCGAGCACCGACGCAGCGGTAGCCAAGTCGGTGCTGGCACCCAAGGCGCGGATACTCTCGGCGGTCCAAACGATCTGCGAGTGGGCCGGCGTGGAGTTTGGAAATTGCTCTGGTGATGCTGAGTCTTTGTGTTCGTGGGGTCGCATGATTGTCTCCTCATTGGGGGGTGGGATCGTGTGAGGCTGGGGCGCGGTCGTGCCCGATTGGTCGGAGCGATCGGCATCGGAAATGGGCCAGGGCGGCGACCGCGGACGGCGGAGCACGCTCGGCCACTGATGCCGAGGCTTCGGCCAGCAGCGACGACACCGACTTGCTGCAGGTTTCGTGGCCGCTCAGGGAGCGGCCTCGGCTTCTCCTGCTGGTAGCGGACCAGACTGGTCCGGCCGGGCGGCGGTAGCCGAGGTCGTGGAGCGCCAGGGCGCCGGTCGTTGCTGGGCAACGGTTTGCGCGACTTGCCACGCGGCGCTGGATTGAGGGCTAGCCGACTATGGATCAGAAGGTTAGGGGTTCGATTTTCTTCGGGCGCACAAGATCAAGGGGGTCTGCCTGCGGCAAGGTGGTCCAAGCCCTCTGCGTCGAGTTCGGGCACACCCCCGCAGGATCCCTCTGCTTATCGGCGGGAGGATCGAGCTGCAACCGACGACAACAGCCCGGTCCTGCGCTACCCCGACGACTGCTTACTCTCATAGCCGCGATTCGGGCCGTCAGCCCTCATCCACTGCGCATTCACCGTGATTAGCGGATGTTGTTCGCCGAGCCGGACGCCATCGGCAGCGTGGAGAGTGCTTCGCCTCCCCGACCTGTGCACATTTGGCGTACTCGGCTCTGCATCGGAACCCGTACGTTGACACCCGCCGACATCGTGCTCGCCGAGCGGGTGATCACAACGGCCCCGTAAGCCGCGCGGGAGGCTTCCTCACGCTGGCGGTTCCCGTCGACTAGCCCGCCCCGTCACCCGTCCCTTTCGCCGCAGCCGAGACCATGCCGCCTCTGCTCACTCTCTAGAGCGACCCGGTCCGCTACTGGGGCATTGCGGGATCCCAGACGACGATCATCGTCGGGATGGGCAGTCCGGGCGTCTCGGTGTGGAGCTGCGGCAGAGGCACCCAGTCCATGCCGACCATGACCGGGCAGTCGCAGGACAAGGTGTCCTTGCCCAATGAGGGCTCACCGTCAGCGACCTGCACGGCGAAGCAGGACGTCAGCCCCGATGGGTACGGCACGTCGAGTAGATAGCGAACCGCCAGGGGTCGAAGGCCAACCTCCTCGACGACTTCGCGCCGTACCGCGTCTTCCGCTGTCTCGCCGGCGGCATTGCCGCCGCCAGGCAACGTCCAGTACTCCTGGCCATCGTGGCGGCCGGACGGACCCTGCCCCCGCTCGCGCACCATCAACACCCGGTCCCCGCGGACGATCACCGCGGCTGCTCGCCTGCGAAGCGTCATCTCAGCGGTCATCCTTCACAAGGTCGCCTTGCATGCTCCGAGCGGAGGCCATCGGCTGCTGCGCGCGGGCGAACCTCACGTCGTTCCAACGGTTGGGTGACTACACCTCTTGGTGCGGTGAGTCGGGGTCCTTGTCGCGCGCGGCTTCCTCCAGGCGCATGAACTCGTCGATCACTCGGGCGAGGCTCCTGCGGGTTCTGGGAAGAAGTTTGTCGAAGGACCTGGCCATGATCCGTGCCTCGCGGCTTGTCAGTTCGACGTCGTCGTCGCCGAGGAGGTAGCCGGCCGGGACATTGAAGAACTCGGCGAGGGCAACCAGCGTGGTGGCCTTGGGGTTGATCTTGGGTGAGCGCAGGAGAACGCGGATGCCCTCCGAGGTGATCGGGTATCCGCGTTGCTTGAGCTCCCGGGCGACTTCGGTCTCTGTGTAGGGCGGCCGGGCCTCGCCGCGGGCCTCGAAGAGTTCGCGAAGCCGACTTTGGATCAGCCGGGAGGTGGCGTCCTCGGCTTGCTCTGCAGGCGTGTCGCTCACGCAGCCCTCCCAACTCTGGTTGGTTCACGAGCGAACCACAGTTGACGCGCTCGGTGTTCCGTGTTTAGCTCTCCGTACCGCTTCGGCAACTACGGTTCGGTGAAAATCAAACTGAAGTTGGTTGGAGCGTAGCGGATCGGGGTGGTGTGCGCCATGCGGCCACCCGGATGTGCGGGCGACGGCGTCGGAGGGGACGCGCCGTCGCTGTTGGGGCAGGTCAACTGGTCGACGCGTGGATCGCGCCAGCACCGACAGGCGGAGCCGCGATGACTCCGGTCGTGCGGGCCGACGCGCCTGAGTAGGCGCAGACGGTCGAGCAGGAGCTGCCTCACCAGCTCATCACCTCATCGGGCCCCCCGTGCCGGTGAGGTGATGGGCCGGGGGAGCCGGCGGGCGGGGAGAGGGGCCCTTCCCGCCGGTCCTCCACCCCACGACATGCCCATCGTTCACACGGTGTCTCGCTGCCACAGGCCCCGCTCGGCGCGCGGGACCAGGCAACGGTGGCCCTGATGTGGCGACTAGGAAAAGAGGCAGCGGTGATCAGACAACGACAGGCCCGCACGGCCAACGATCCGCACCTGCTGGTTCGGCGACGCACTGCCGGGCGAGGTGTCACTAGGCGACGGACCAGTTCAACCACCGCGTTCGAGGCGCCGTTGACCGCTATCAGCGCCAGCCTCGCCCAGCTGCGCGTCGACATCGACGCTCTCGTCGACACCGCGCAACGCCGGCCCACCGCGTCGCGCCGGGCAGCGCTGGTCGACGTCCATCACCAACTTCGCCTGCTCGGTCAGCGGGTCAACGCCGCACTCGGCGCCCCGCCCATGTCAGCGGATGATTCCTCCCCGCACGCCTGACCTACGGCCGTAGCGACAGGACCGCGATCAGTAGCACCGGCATGCCCTCCGGTGGCGGTCCGAGTCACCTGCGGCAACTCACCGCAACGCAGGGCGATCACGAGAAGCTTCGCGTCGCAGCGGGCTCCTAGGACCGCGTCCTGGAGCGTGCCACGGGCGGTGACACCGCCGACAGACGCCGATCACGCGCGCCCGGACGTAGGGCCAGAGACCGCAACCAGCGACGGTCGACAAACATACGGATGAACGGGGTTCACCATGCCCAGTCAACGTTTCCCGCAGTCACGCGGGAGCTCACCGCAGCCCACACCCGCCAAGCGCAGTCGCGAAAGACGGCGACGCGATCGGCAGACCGTGCGACGTGCGAGCCAGCGCAGGTGGTCACGATGAGCGCCACCACCTCACGCCGGGTGACAGGTGTGCACCGGCACATGACCAACCGGCGCGCGGCGTCGCGCCCGGAGTCCGACCCGGTGGCGCAACTGTGCCGCACCGCCAACACCGTCCGCGCGCTCCTTGAGCGCACTGTGCTGCGGGAGGCGGACCTGACGTGGACCACCTACGACGTGCTGGTCCTTGTCTGTGCTTGTGACGTGCTGGAGCCGGCGGCTATCGCGGCGGAGATCGGGATCGCCAGGGCGACCCTCACCAACGCCCTCGGTCTGCTCAGCGACCGTGACCTTGTCCGGCGCGAACTGCAGGAGCATGACCTGCGGCGTACCGTCGTGCGTCCCACCCGGGCAGGCCTGGACCTTGCGGGGCAGCTGCGGCGGCGCGTCGATGCCCAGCAGTCGACCCTCTTCGCCGCACCGGGTATGCCGAGCGAGAACGACTTCGCCCGGGCGTTGAGGCTCCTTGCCCAACGCACCCGCCCTCCCAACGGCGGCCCGCATGCCGGGGGCACCCGATGAGCGGCGGTATCGGTGTGGCGCGGGGCACGGCCCTGTGCGTCGGGGCCGTCCTCGGCCCCGGAGTCCTCGTCCTGCCGGCGGTCGCGGTGCGCGCCGCCGGCCCGGCGTCCCTGCTGGCGTGGGCGGCGCTGCTTGCCCTGTCCGCGTTGATCGCGACGACGTTCGCGGACCTCGGCGCCCGCTACCCGGACACCGGCGGTGTCGCCGCGTTCACCGGCCGGGCGTTCGGCGACCGGGCCGCGGCGGTCGTTGGTTGCTGGCTGTACACGGCGGTTCCGGTCGGGGTGGTCGCTGGCGCGGTGGCGGGCGCCCATTACACCGCGACCGCACTGCACACCCCACCGGCCACGACGGTGGGGATCGCGGCCGGGCTCCTGGCCGTCGTGTTCCTGACCAACATGGTGGGCCTGCATGTGTCCGGGCGCCTGCAGTTGGCGCTCACCGGCGCCCTGGTCGCGCTCCTCGTCACCGTCATCATGGTGGCCGGCCCGCACGTCGACCCGCAGCGGATCGGCCCGTTCGCGCCTCACGGCGCGGCCGGGGTCGGCAGTGCCGTCGCCGTGCTGTTCACGGCCATCTGTGGGTGGGAGGCCACCGCCAACCTCAGCGCCGAGTTCACCCACCCGCGGCAGGTGCGCCGCGCTGCCGCGGCGAGCCTCGCCATCATCGTTGTGCTCTACGCGGGCCTGGCCATCTGCACCGTTGGAGTCCTCGGCAACCAGGCCGGTGACACCACGGTGCCGCTGATGCGTCTGCTCGCCATCTCCGGTCAGCCGTGGGCGCCCGGGGCGGTAGCGGGCGCGGCGGTGCTGCTGACCGTCGCGGCCAGCGTCACCTTCGTCGCCGCCGGCGCGCGAGCGGGCGTGTCTCTGGCCCGTCACCGCATCCTGCCTCGCGGTCTCGCGGTCGTGACCAGCGACGGCGCGCCCCGACGCGGCGTCGCGGCGCAGGCCGGCGCCGCCGCCGTCGTCGCGGTCGCCGCCGCGCTGGCACCGCGCGTGGTCACCGTGGAGACGTTGATGCGCCTGTTCGCCGCGCTCCTGGCCTGCGTCACGGTGCTCGGCCTCGCCGCGGCGGTGCGTCTGCTGCCCGCACCACGCCAGCGCGCCTGCGCGGCGGTGGCCGCGCTCGCCGTCGCCGCGGTGGCCGCCCTCAGCGCGGCGTTCCTGCTCGCACCTGCCGTCGTGGCCGCCGCTGTCTGGGCACACCGACGTCGGGAACCCACTCCACACCTTTATCCACAGCCGCCGACGCCTGTGGATAACCCGTTCGATGACGCGCACGCCTACGCGCCGGCTCAGGAAGTGAGGATCCGATGACGGCCCCCGCCAGCACGTTGACCTTGACCTCCACGGCCAGCACTGTCGTCCGTAGCGGCTCGCCTGCGGGGTGGCAGCTGGGTGTGCTGTACGGACCCGCTGTCTACGGAGTCAGCGCCGCCGCCGTCGCGCTTCCCGACGCCGCCACCCATCTACACGCCAACGCTGCGGGGCTGGCGTGGATCCTGACCGCATACGCCGCAGGCGTCGGCGTCGGCGCGGTCACCGCCGGTCGACTCACCGACCTGTGGGGCACCCGCCGGGTTCTCCTGAGCGCCGCGGCACTGCTGACACTCGGTGCCCTAATCTGCGCGGTCGCCCCCACCCTGAACACCGTCGTCATCGGCCGCGTCCTGCTCGCGACAGGATCCGGAGCGGTCATGGCAGCGGCACTCGCGAGCACCGCCCGCCTACCCGCGGCCCACCGACGGGCCAGCATGGCGACCTTCGGTGCCTGCATGGCCGGGTTCGCCGCGACCGCCCCGCTGGCCGGGGCGCTCGCGGCGCACTGGTCATGGCGCGCGGCGCTGATCCTGCCGGTGCTGTCCATCGCCGCGATCCCGTCATGCTGGCCCCTCACCGCGCCAGCCGCGCAGCATGACCGACTCGACTGGCCGGGCGCCGGACTCCTCGCGGCCGTCGCCGCCGGACTGCTGCTGACCGCGCAAACCGCATCCCACACCAGCGCGCTCACCACCGCGATACTCGCCGCTGCCACCGCAGCCGCCGCCCTGGGCCTGGCCGCGCGCACCCGCATACACCCGGGCGGGTTCCTCACCCGCGGGATCCTGTCCGCCGGCTGGTTCCACAAGGCCACCATCGTCGGCGCCGGCGTGTACGCCGGCCTGTTCGCCGTGCTCTACACCGCACCTCACCTGCTCAACCAGCAGGGCTACAGCACCATGCAGATTGGGGTGCTCCTGCTACCCGGCGCGGTGATCGGCGCGGCGCTGGCCCGACTCGCCGCCCTCGCCGCTCGCCGCCTGCCCGCACGGCACGTCCTGGCCGCGGTGAGCGTGATCCTCGCCGCCACGATGCTCAACGCCGCGATCACCCCACGTCCGTGGGCGATCGTGGCAGCGGCCACCGCAGCGTTCACCGCCTCGGCCATCACGCAGATGCTGCTCACCGCCGACGTCACCGCCCACACCGCCGTCGAATCCCGCGGCGGGGTAAGCGGTCTCCTTACTCTCGCGACGTTCCTTGGCGGCGGCTGCGGCACCGCGCTGTGCGCCACCCTGTGGCAAACGTGGGGCCCGGCCGCCGCGCTGGTCGTCGTCGCGATAGCGCCGGCCCTTGGCGCGCTTGCGGCCCGACGTATGCGCTGACCGCCCATCGCATGAGCATCGATGTTCTGGGACAGTGTGTCGGTGAGCGTGGCGGAACTGATGACTCGGCTTCTTCAGGCGAAAGCTCATCTCGACCGGTCCCGAGAGTTGATCCGGGCAGCCGGCGCTGAACTTCACCAAGCGCGGGCGTTGATTCAAACGGCGCTGCACGGCGCCGCCGACCACACCGCGGCGGAGATGGTCGACCGCAGCGCACGTCAGCTTGACGGCGTGAGCGTGGCGGTCGCGCAGTCAGCCAGCAAGGTGCAGGACATCCTCACCCGGGTGAGAGGGTTGGGTGGGCTGGGAAATTGACGGCGGGTGGCGACGAGAACCGTCGACCACCCGCAACGCCTGACACACCGCAGGCCGTCCTTCGGGCAGCTGCGAGCCTGGCGCGTCGCACCAGTGCGCACGACAAGACCGAAGCGGTCCTCCTCGCCGACAGCGCGGTCATCCATGACCCTGACTTCTCGGCGGAGCCTGACGGGCGGCTTCGCAGCCGCCAGCTGCGTGTCGGCCGGCTTCCCGCCGCCGGGGTGGGATTGAAGCCGCCGCTGGCCCAGGCCACGGTCATGGATCACGCCGAGGCGCAGGCCGCCGCCGTTCTCCGGCGTCGCGGCGGCCCAGAGGAGGCGGTCCTCGTGCTGAACCACACTCCATGTGACGACCCGATACGACCTTTGGTCTGCGAGAAGATCCTCGCCACGATCCTGCCGGAGGGAACCCGCCTGACGGTGTTCCTCACCGACGGCGACCGGACATGGCTCCATAAGCTGTACGTCGGAACAGGAGAAGGGATCCGGCGATGAGCATCGACATCACCTGGGGACGCGGTGACGGCGCGGTGTCCGTGACGACCGTCGCCGAACTCGACGCCACGCTCAGCAGCGTCGCTCAGGACCACCCCGAACGTCTGCCCTACTGCGTTACCCTCGTCGCTCCCAGCGGAGCGGATTTCCCGGTCATGCTCGACATCTGCGTCGGCCACCCGCAACGGTCGTTCGTCTATCACGTCGGCGCCGATGGCAGCAGCGCCTGGGGATACGAGCCGGATCTTGAAGCCGGGCCACCGTTCACGTTCGACTATGCCGGCACCCCCACCGACGCGTGGCCCGAGCGCACCAGAGTGAGCAACGCGACCGCCCGGGAAGCCGCCCGGCAGTTCCTCACGAGCGATGGGCAACGTCCAAGTGCGTTGGCCTGGGAGATCCTCGACTAGGTGTGCCCCGCGGTCGGACGCGAAGGCGGTTGTTGGCTGCGGCCGTCATCGACCCACACGCTGGGGGCCGCCCGCGGCGACCCCCAGCGATCGGTCACCAGTCGCCGGCGGCCTTAAAGCCGTACCACCTGCCCAAGTCGATGCGAATCCAGATGTAGAACTTGGTGCCGTCCTTCACGTTCGTCGCGAGGTTGCGCCACTGGCCAACGGGCACGTGCGTCCAGTAGTTGCAGGTGGCGCGTCCGTAGAAGTTGATGCAGGCGTCGAAGGGCCCGTAGTAGTCGTTGTCGCCGGTGTTGCGAATCTGGATGTCGCTGCACTGGCTAGTCGTGGTGAGGTATTTCGGGTACTGCGGCTGACTGATGATCTCGACGCCGTCGTAGAGCATGTAGAGGTCGCTGTAGTTGGGGTAGCCGCTGTACGGAGCGACGCGGCAGCCGCCCGCTTGCGCGGGTGCCGAGGTGGCGACGAGGCCGGCGGTGGTGCTCAGCAGCGTGACCGCGATCGCGGCCAGGCGGGTCAGCCAGTGGTGGGTTCGAGCAGATGAGCGTGTGGACACGTGTCCTCCCTGGATTGGTTGGGTGGAGCGGCAGCGGCCGGGGGGACATCGGCGTGCTGACGCAGCGAGGGTCTTTGGCCGGGGTTGGGGTGACCGGCAGTGAGGGCGAGGCAGTGCGGGTCCGGCAGGAATGCCGGGGTGGGTTGGCTGGTGTCGTAGTAGCGGTTCCAGGAGGGGTCCTGGGGAGTCATGGGGTAGGAGTTCAGCCAGCTCCAGTCGCCTGTCACGCGGCGTCCCGCTGCCTCTTCGTTGGCGACGAAGCGGGCGAAGCGGCGGCTTTCGCGGTGGTGGTCGGTGATGGCCACCCTGGCGGCTTCGAAGGAGTGCAGCACCGCCTCATGGAGCGTGAGCAGCGCTTTGTCGGCGCGTAGTCGATCGCCAGGGCGCAGACCGAGGCCGGCGACGATGGTGGGGAGCAGGTTGTAGCGGTGGTGGTCGGCGAGGTTGCGGGTGGCGATCTCGCCGGCCATGAAGGTGCCGCTGAATGGTGCGGGAAACCGCAGTCCGCCGAGATGCAGCATCATGTTGCTGACGACGGGGATGGCGGGCCACCGCAGATTGAGGCCGGCGATCCACGGGTGCTCGGGGTGCTCGATCGGCACCTCGAGGATCCGGCCCGGGTCGGTCGGTAGCAGGTGCAGCCGTCCGTCAGCGGTGACGGCCAGCCACGGCAGAAGGTCAAAAGCGCCGCGCCGAGCGGGGCCTGGCCAGCTCAGGTCCAAGGCGGCGTTGGTCAGGGGCAGGTTGGCGCGATCGCCGAGGATGCCGTCGTTGGTGCGCCATGCCGCGTATCGGGCCAGTTGGGTGCTGACGATGCGCACGGGAGGGGCCGAGGTGCCGGTGGCGGGTGCGAGGACGGTGATGACGGAGCGGACGTGTCCGCCGTTGGCGGCATCGTCGAGGTGCGCGGTGAGCTCCCGAGTGGCCTCGTCGAGGGTGGTGGCGTGGCGGCGGTCGCGGACGATCAGGCTGGGCCACCGCAGCCGGCCGATGCAGCGGCCGGAGTTGCGCCAGGCGGCGCGCGCCCCGTAGGCCAGCTCGTCGTAGGTCGGCTGCCAAGTTCCCGTCGTGCGGATCTCGTCGCGAACGTCGCGCCACCGGCGTGCGAGCCCCGACGTGCCGGTTTCAGCGTGGCGCTGATTCAGAAAGCCGTGGGCTTCGGCGAGTAGGTCGTGGTGCGTGCTGCCGGCCGGAATTGCTGGCGTTGTGTGCACGCTCATCGGCTGGCCTGTGACGGGTCGGTGGCGTCGGGGCCTTCGAACAGGGGAGTGTCGCGGCTGCGGAGCAGGTAGGAAGTTCCAGGCGTGTTGCCGGTGCCGCGTTGGTCGGTCCCAAGCATCCGTACGGCGAGGCGGTAGTGGGTGCGGCGCCATTGGTGGACGGCGGCGGTGAACTCTCGGAGCCCGTCGGCGAGGACTGGCTGTTCGGCGACCGTGCGCTCGTCGCTGTGGATGGCGGCGAGGAGGTCGGCGATGGTGGCCTGCCCGCTGCTGATACGCGCCTGCACGTCGGGTACCGACAGGTACGCCGCGGAGTGCAGGCGGTCCGGATCGGGTGTGCGGCACAGCGACTCGCACAGTTTGTAGGCGCGGGACTGGATGGCGCTGGCCCCGTCGGTGTGGACACGGAAACTGTGGAACGCCGCCGGTTGCAAGGTGGCCAGCAGGGACCACAGCGGTGTTGTTTCCCGCAGGAGCGCGGCGGCGAAGGACAGGCGCACGCCCACGGTGGGCAGCTGCCCACCCTGCGCCGCGGTGATGATCGCGGCGAGGTCCACGGCGAGTAGGCCGAAGGTCAACTCGAATGTCTGCAGCACCCGGATGAACATCCACTCGTCGTGGACTCGTGAGACCGGCAGCATGGTGGTCCGCAGCATCTGCTGTGCGCTGGTGCCCTGGCTGATCGCCACCGACGCGGCCAGCCGCCGGGCATTCGTGAGCGGGCTGCCGGCGTCGGGGATGACGAAGCTGAGCCGTCGCAGCGCGGGCGTCGCGGCGCGCACGGCGTGGCGTAGACGTTTGGTGACGAGGGCTAGGTCAGGGCGCTGAAGGGGTAGGGGCGCGCTGGTGGTGTCCAGGGCGCGTAGCTCGAAGGCGATGAGGTCGGTCAGCAGAAGGGTGTGCAGTCGGTCGCGGCGGGCCAGCAGCCGATGGGCCGGCTGGGGGCTGTCGTCCGGATCGGGTATGGGTATCAGCGGCAAGGCCAGGTAGCTGCGGTAGTCGAAGCGGCCATCGGATTTGTCGAGCAGGATGTTCAGGAGCGTGGCCAAAAGCTCGTTCGGGTCCGGCACCTCGGGTAGACGATCGCGGGCGCAGCGCAGCAGCACGGTCCATTCAGCGGGGACGGAGTGCTTCCCGTAGTGCTGGTAGGCGTCGATGACGGCGTGGACCGGGAAGCGGTACGCGGCGGTTCGTGGCTCAGCCAGCCACCGTCGCAGGGCGTCGGCGTTCATCGGCGTGCACCGGAAAGGACCCGGGCGCGGTACCGGTAGGCGGCGATCGCCTCGCACGCGACGTCGATGTCGCTGTCGATCGTGTAGGCGTGGGTGGCCAGGCGCAGGACGTCGTGGCGGGGTGCGGTGATGACGCCGCGGTGTCCGAGCCAGGCGGCCATCGCCTCGGCGCGTGGCTCGACGATCGCCAGGTGGGCGCCTTGCGCATCCACGCTGGCGGCCAGGCGGACGACCTCGCCTTGGGCTGCGAGGCGCTGGGCGGTCGTGGCGATCAGCCGCTGAGTGTGGTGACGCACCCGTTGCAGGTCAAGGTCACCGACCAGGGACAGGCCGGCGACGGCGGCGTACACGGCGGCCGCGGCGGGGGTGCCGGTCTCGTAACGCCTGGCGGTCATCGGCGAGTCGAGGATGGTCGCCCGCATCGCGTGGGGGTCGGTGCGGCCGAGCCACCCGGTGAGCGTGGGCGGCGGTCCCCCTGGGTGGCGGGCGTAGATGAAGGCGAGCCCGGGCAGCCCGAACAGATACTTGCTGGCGCCGGTGACAAGGTAGTCGCAGCCCAGCGTGTTGACGTTCACGGGCATCACGCCTGCGGCCTGGTACGCGTCGATGAGGACCTCCGCGCCGGCGTCTCGTGCGGCGGCGGCGATCCGGGCTACGTCGAGGCGGGTCGCGTCGCGGTAGGTGACGGCGGGCACCGACACCAGGGCGGTCCGCGGAGTGATCTGTGATAGGTAGTCGCTCGTCCGTACGGCTCCGCCTACCGTGCCGCACCAGCGCACCCGCATTCCCGGCTGGGCCAGCAGCACGTGTGTGATCCCCGGGAACTCGGCGGTGCTGGTGAGGATGTCGCGGCGTCGTCGCCAGCGGCGGCCGGTGACGGCCTGGTGGGCGGCGATGCTGGCGTTGGGCATGATGCCGATCTGGTCGACATCAGCGCCGATGAGCTGCGCGAACAGGCGGCGAGCCTGCGCAACCTTCTGCTCGCACGCGTCCCAGAAGCCGGGCCGGGACAGGTCCTCGAGCATCTGGGCCATGGCCTGGTCGACGTCAATGGTGCGGGGGGCGATGCTGCACGCCGCCAGGTGGGCTCCGCTGGACGGCGCGGCCAGCCGCTGCCGCAGCGCCGCGGGCATCGTGAGAGTCGCGGCGGTCACCGCTGAACCTGTCCCGGGCAAGCAGCCGGTGCGGACGCGTCCATCAGTGCCGCACGGGCTTCCCACAGCGTGGGGAACCGTCGGTGGCTGATCAACTTGCTCAGGCTGTCGACCGGTGTGCGGCGGGTGCCGAGCACTCCCTGGCCGATGACGCGGGTGGCGACGGTGTAGTGCTCCGTGCGCCACAACGCGATCCGCTCGTCGAATCCCACCAGCGCCTCCGCCAGGCGATACAGCGGATCGGATGGTGCTGTGCCACGGTAAAGGTCGGTCGCGGTGAGGCGCAGCGAGGACAGTAGCCGGCTGAAGGCGATGTCCAGCTCGGTGCTCGCGGTGCGTAGCAGCCGCCAGCCGGGGGACTCGAATCCGGATCCGGTGCCGAGTACGGGGCGGATGATGGCGAACTGCGCCGGTGGCAGCGACCGCAGGATGTGCAGATGCTCGGTGATCAACCGCAGCGCCTCCGCGGCCCGGCGAATTAGCAGCTCGGCCGCGCCCACCTCTCCAGCGCCGACGTGGGTGAGCGCGCGAGACAGGTGGGAGCGCGTGAGCTTGAGCCACAGCTCGCTGGATTGATGGACGATCTGGAACAGCAGCTCGTCAGGATGCACCCATTCCGCCGGCCCTCTCTGCAGGGCGAGCAGTTCGTCGGTGCGCATGTAGCGGGCATAGTCGTCGGCGCCGCTCCCGGGCAGTACCGGCGGCAGGGGTGATGTGAGCATCTCTGGGGCCTCCAGTCAGTTGCGGCGCAAGGGCGTCGGCCCTGCTCAGGCGCGCAGGGTCTTCATTGCGGACGAGACGACGGCGCTCAGCCGTTTGGCAAGGTCGGCGGGCAGACGCGCTCCGATGCGTAAAGGTGCCGCGCCGACGGTGAGGTACAGGTTCGCGTCGTAGGCCACCACGTAGGTGCCAGTCGCTTTGTCCGTGTAGGTGTAGGCGGCGGCGCCGATGCCGGGCAGCTCAGTGACCGGACCGCTGGCCTCCTGCACCTGGCGCAGACCCTCGTACATCAGCTGCCCGGATTCGGGCGCGCCGACGTCCGCGCGGACCGTCACGACAACGCCTTCGGGGAGGTGCCCGACGGTGACCGCGCACGCCAAGTTGGCCGTGCCGCCTGCGGTGCGGGAGGTGTCCTGCGGGGTGCCGACTTCACCGGCCAGGTCGGCGACGGCCTGCAGGTCGAGGCGCGTGCACAGTGCGTCCACCGGCCGGTAGGAAGCTGCCGGAGGTGCGGGCGTGGCCGGCGCGCTCGAATGAGCTACCTGGCCGGGTGGGGTCGCGGCCGCGGGTACGTCGTCCTTCGCGGTGCACCCTGCTCCGATTAGTCCGACGACGCCGAAGGCGCAGAGCACCGTCCCGGCGGACGCGCGGCGGTACAAACGTGACGAGATAGGAGATTGAATTGACGGAAGCGTCATTCTGCTACCTGTTTCGGACGTGAGTGATTGCCCTACGCGCGATGTGCGGCAGGTTCTCGGGAAATTGCTCTTATTCGCGTCGGTGGCGCGGCCACCAGTGAGTTCAATTCAGCACGTACTCGAGCGCGGTGTCCATATTTCTGGCTAGGTCTGGCAGCATCACCGAGCCGTCAACAGACCCAGAGAAGTGCCCTCACCTGGGGATTTGCGGCCAGGTTACGGCTGGCGCGATGCACACCGGTATGGCCGACCAGGGGTGCCGGAGGTCGTGCGAGCAGTGCGAAACGACGCCCTGCCTGTGCTCATGTGTCTGCCCGAGGGTGAGCCGATGACGAGGCGATACGAGTCGGCCTGCGGATCTTTCGCTAGGGCTTCGGCCGCGCGATTCGCTGTCGAGAGACAGTCGGCTGCCGCCGCGGGGCGCCGGGAGGGCAGCGTGGGCGGCGGCAATGGCCCTTAACGTGGCAGCTGTAGATCCGCCGGCATGGTCACCGTTGAGAACGGCGCAGGCCGAAGCCGATCGCCGGACTGCTCAGTAGCGGATCCCCACAGCACCTCGCACCGGTGACGGTGTCGGCGCGGTGGCGTATGGGTCCGGCTCGCTGAGCTCGGGCCGCCAGTGGTTGAGCGGAACAAGTCCTGGCTCGATGAGGGCGAGGTCGCCGAACAAGGCAGTGAGTTGCTCGTCGGTGCGCAGAGTGATCTCGGTGGCGGCCTGAGTGCGGTACACGCTTCTGCCTTCGTCCAAGGCGGATTGGCCGAAACTGTCGGTTATGGTCGCGCTCAGGTGCGAGATGACCATGGCGCTGCCGGGAACGAGCAGGTCTCGGATCGGCGCGACAACGTCGTCGACCTGGTCGTCGGCGACCTGCTGCAGGACGGAGCAGTACAGCACTGCGGTGGGCTGCTCAAGGTCGATCACGGTGGCGAGGTGGCTACCGGCGAGTGCGTCAAGGATCAGGTCGGGGCGGGTGAAGTCGCCTTCGATGGCGCGGCACGTGGGGTTGCCGATGAGGATCTGGTTGGAGGCGACAACCGCGACTGGATCAATATCGACGTATACCACGCGGATTGTCGGGTCGATGGCCTGCGCGATCTCGTGGACGTTGCCCTGCGTGGGGATGCCGCTGCCCAGATCGAGGAACTGTTTGATCCCGTCCTCTGCGAGCGTCTGCACCGCGCGGCGCAGGAAAAGCCTGGCAGAAAGGGCCATGTCCGCGGCTTCCGGCACGGCCTGCAGGAGTTGCCGTGCCGCCTCCCGGTCAGCCGCGAAGTTCTGCTCGCCGCCCAGCAAGAAGTCGTAGACCCGGGCAACGGTGGCCCGACCACCCGTAGTGCCCTGCGCGCTCGTCCGTTGCTCAGTCACCGGTCGCACCCCCGAGGTCCGTACGGCGATCGGCGGCATCGCTGCCATCGATCATGGGGCCGAAGCCTATCGACCAACCGTCTGCTGTTGTGCCCCGTAGATTCGGGGTACCCACACGCGGCATCCGTGCGGCTACACTCTGATCTTTCGTCCGGCACTGACCGTAGTGTCAGGAGGTGCAGATGCTCTTAGCCAGGACGCGGATCGCGAGACGCCTGCGCAAGGCAGGTGTGCCACCGCCGCCCGCGCCGTACACCGTGGATGCTTGGTGCGAGGCGATCGGCCAAGCCCGGGGTCGTCCCCTCAAGGTGCGCTCGGTGCGGCTGGACGCGCACCTGCCTCCGGGAGTGATCCTCGCTCGCAACGGTGTGGATTACATCCTCGTCGACGCCGCGATGCCAGCTCTGTCCAAAAGGCAGACCGCACTGCACGAACTCGGGCACTACCTCCTCGACCACGACGGCGACGTGGTGAAAGGCCATGTCGATCCAAATGTTGAGGCCGATGCCGAACTGGCCGCCGACGTGCTGTACCAGCAGTTGGGCCGAGCGGCAGCGTCCACGCCGCGGTCCTCTAATGCCGCCAGGCGGCTCATCTCACACTTACGACTCACCTGCGGGCCATCGGCGTGGTGGACCGACCGAAGCACCGACTGGCACGTACATCGTCTGTGGATGACGCTCCGCACCGGCATGCCCGACGCGGTCATTATCAGTACGAGCACTGCCGCGCCGGTTGCCGTCGAAGCCGGCGGCAGTCGGCAACGCCACCGCACGGTCATCGAGGTTCACGAGGCCCTGCGGGTTCTACGCCCTTGGTGTAGCCCGCAGGTGTACGCCAGCGCGGCCCGACGCGCTCAGCGCAACCGGCTCGATGACGACGCCGTCAAGGCCGTCGCGGAGGCGGCCACCGTCGCGGTCGCGCTACGCCGCCGCCAGGCCTCGTTGCCACCCGAGGCCGACGAATCGCCGTTGCTGTCCCAGCGCCACGGCCCGCACGACGTACGAGTGGAAGCTCACCGTCTGGCCCGCGTGGCCCGGGCGTTGCACGAGTCCCCGCTCGTCGCTGCCGAGACCGCCAGGTGGGCGCCGGTGGTGGCCGCCACGGATGAGACGGGGCGCGTGAGCGCCGTGGGCGACACGCCGCTGTTTCCGTTAGGCGCGTCGCGGCGCGACCGGTCGGCTCGCGCGGTGTAGTGGCAGCGCCCGGGCCCCGGCATCCAGCGCCGTTGGCTGCCACAGCCGGGCGTGGCTCCGCAATTGGCTCGGGAACATTTCACTGCCGAACAGCGGACCGCTGCCCAGGGCGCAACCGATCGTGGAAAGCTCGCGGCGCTCGTCCTCGCTGGTGATCCCAGCGGCGATGACGGAGAGGTCGAGATCGCTGGCGAGATCCACGGCCGCGTGGACGACCGACCGCGCTGGACTCCAACCCGCCTCCAATGCGTACGTTGGATTCAGGCGCAGGAGACTCCAGGCTGCGGCGTCGAGCGAGTCGATGCCAACGCGGCTGTAGCCGTAGTTGTCCAACAGCAGCCGCACCCCGTATTGCCCGATCTGCTCGACCACCTTGCGGGTCTTCGGACCCGGGGGCTGACTGATCGCCAGCACTAGCGATGTCCCTGTGACGGAGTGCTCCCGCAGCACGTCAAGCATGGCTTCGGCGAAGGTAGACGTGAGGGCGCCAACCGGCACCGGAACGACCAGCGCCACCTCGGGCAACGCGTCACGCCAAGTCGCCGCGGCGGCCAGTGACCGCGTTAACACCTGCCGTGCCAGCCGCTCAAGGCTGTCGGGGTCGTCGATGAGTTGGTAGACGTACTCATCGGCAGCCAGCACGTCATGGCGTGAGTGCAGCCACCGCGGTGTCGACTGTACGAGGGTTATCCGGCCGCTGATCAGGTTAACAACTGGCTCGACCGAGATCGACAACCGCGCCCGCGACAGCTCATGGGCCAACGACGACTCACGTACGGGGCCGGTTTGAAACGCCACCAATCTGTCCTGGCCGCGCCTAATAGCTCTCGACAACACCCTCTCGGCAGCATCGAGCAGGTCGGCCGCGTCCTCGGGCGCTCCCGCCGTCATCCCGGCGCTCGCCCGCACTGTCAGCCGACTCTGATCGACCTTGACCTCACGACGCATTGTCGCCACCGCCCAGCACGCCGACTGATAGGCGGTGTCCGCCTCAACGCCCCACATGACGAGGGCGAAGGTCACGTCGCCCACACGAGCCACAGCCGATGTCGCTGCCTGCGACACGTGACACAGCCGAGCGGCTAGCCGATTCAGCAGTGCCAGAGCCCGGTCGCGGCCGAGCACATCAGCCAGAAAGTGGAAATTCTCCAAGCGGATTACCACTACGTAGCACGGCCCGACCGCCATCTCGGTGACACGGCTCAGCAAGGCCGCCCGATTGGGCATCGAGGTGTCCTCGTCAGTGGTCGCCGCCACTTCGTGACGATGCGCGTCGACCGCCAGCAGACCGTAGGCGTGGGCGATGTCCAGGCTGGTAGAAAGCGTTGCTGCGAAGGCTCGTAGGGCCACCTGCTCCCGAGCAGACAATTCGTCTCGCGGCCCACGCAGATACAGCCGAACCGCCCCGTGCAACCCGGTCGCGTCGCCCCCGACCTCATGCCGCACCGTCCGCGTCGTGGCAATGCTCGGGGCGTTCGCGGCAAGGCCGTCGTACACCACGCGGGCGACGCCGGCCTGCTGGCTGGCTCGCACCAAACGCTGACCGTCGGCGATCTCTATGTCCGCCGAACGGGCACCGAACAGGTCAACCGCACCGGCTGCCGCGGTTCGTAGCACGACGTCGAGATCACGCGCGGACAGGGCATCACTTAACGCGGCCAGGCGTTCCCAGGTCCGCCGCTCCTCGCCAACCCGCAACCGATACGTCAGCACGAGGTGCAGAACGAACATCACCGCAGGTAGTGCTATCAGTGTCCGCCGGTCCAGCCGAGTGGCCTCGGTGAACAATCCGGCGGTGATCGTCTCAGCAACCGCCACGGCCAGCCGGGTGCGCCACAGGTAGCGAAGCACGACCATTACCGGCCGTCCGGTCGCTAGCGTCACGGCCGCCGTCGTCACCAATTCTTCGAACAGCAGCACCGCGATTGCCGCAAGAAGGAAGCCGGCCAGGTAGCGCGGGAGCATGGGATCCGGCGCGGCTTCACCAACGGCTGGACGGATACCGAAGGCATACATCGCAGAGGCGGCCAGCGCTGCGGCGATGATGTCCATGCTGGTGTTGTGTACCGCCTTGTACACGCCGGATGAGCGTGGGTATCTCGTCACCAGCCGAGCCGCACTGACGCCGACCGCTGCGCACACAATCACCCAGGGTGCAGGCAGCGCTGCCGCGCACACCAGGCACGCCGTTGGTGTCAACGTCACGCGAATGGACCTGCGAGGCGCTAACGGAACCGAAAAGGCCGCGCCCATCGCCATGAGCGCGGCACCCATCCACACATAGACCTGCTGCGAAGGTTCTGGCCACCGTGCCTCATGCACGGCCCACGCGAAGCACGCGAGCGCCACCAGAACACCAGACGTGGTCAGCAGAGCGAGGGCCCACCGAGCGGGCCGGATGAAATTCAACTAGTACCCCGCGATCATCCCCAGCCCTTCGAAGCGAATCGTCCACAGTAGCAGGTCATGGTCATGTTTCTTAGTCCCATTCGACGCCCTTGCACACGGTGACAACCCCCCTCCGCAGCGTCAGTGGCTGGTTCGACGATATGACCACCCAGTGGCGATCCTCAATGCCGCGGAGTCCCTTTGATCGGACTGCGCACAGTAAGGTGAGACGCCGGTCACGCAGGGTGGGTCAGTGTGGGCGAGGTGCGTGGCCTCAACCACTGAACTCGCCGCCGCGGCGTCGCCATGGCGTGGAGGATCCCGGGGCGGCGGCGAGCCGGCACCGGCTAAGGAGGTCCTTCGCCCCTAGAGAAGGTTCCGCCGCAGGGTCTGCTCCGGCATCGGAAGTCGTAGACAGTGCGGTACTGTGCTGACCATTTTTCGGAGATCTGTATCCCGCGTTACGCGACGGGTGCGCACGCGGCACGGTCGACGCGTTGGGGAGGTGCTGCCAATGCAAGGGCGATACCCGCGTCGACGACTACGCGAAAAGTCGTCGCCGGCTGCCTCGCCTTCGTCCCGCTACGATCAGAACGTGCAGGAGCGGCTGCGTATCGGTACATGCCAGACCCAGGAGTTCCTCGGCGACATCGACGCAGCGCTGACGTGTATCGAGGGCTTCGCCCGGCAGGCCGATGCGCAGGACGTCGATCTCCTGCTATTCCCGGAGTGCTTCCTGCAGGGGTATCTGGTCAACGACGACCATATGCGCACCCAGGCGGTGGAACTCAGTTCCGCGAGGTTCGCGTCGGTGCTCAAGCGGCTGAGCCCGATCGAGCAGACCCTCGTGTTCGGCGTCATCGAACGAAACGGCGACAGGTACTGCAACACTGCGGTCGTCGTCACGCAAGGTGTGCTTGTGGGCGTCTACCGCAAGACCCATCTACTGCCCGGGGAAGCGTTGCTCGACAAGGGCGATTCCTACCCGACCTTCGAGTTGAAGGGCGTCAGATACGGCATCAACATCTGCTACGACACCCAGTTCGCCGAGGCCGCCGCGGCGGTGGCGGCGCAGGGTTCCCATGTCCTGCTCGTGCCAGCTCAGAACATGATGCGGCGGGAGGCCGCAGTGCGCTGGAAGGACCTGCACCACGGGATCCGGGCTGAGCGCGCGCGGGAGACTGGCATGTGGTTGGTGTCAGCTGATGTGACCGGCGAGCGCGACGAGCATCGTGTCGGCTACGGGCCGACCAGTGTCATCAGCCCACAGGGGGAGATTGTGGCGCAGGTGCCGTTGATGACTACCGGCATGGTGATTGTTGAGATCCCGCCACTTCAGGTTGGCCGTGGCTCGAACCACCGTGCGGGTTAGCCGCTCGGACGCGTGATGATGCTTACGGACGCTAACCAGGTGCCGTGAAGGATTCGCATGGTGACACCTCACCGCTGGCCTCGACCAGGCGCATGGTGAACCACGCGGGCGGTCGCGCTCGCTAGAGTGCACAGGTGATTGTCTGGGTGTCCTCGTTTCCCCGGTCCGGCAACACCTTCCTGCGAATCGCCCTCAACAGGCTCTACGGCGTGCGGACATCCGTCGTCTATGACGTCGACGGCGTGGCTGAGCGCCTGGGCGCCGATCTGGTCGGCTTCACCGAACGGCCTGCAGCGATCGATGCCATGCGCCAGTCCGAAGAGGTGCACCTCGTCAAGACACACCGGCAGCGCGACGACCAAGTCGATGAGTTGGACAAGGCCATCTGCCTCGTCCGAGACGGCCGCGATGCACTCGTCTCGTGGGCCCGCCTGGCCAGCGAGGAAGACTCCACACGGTTCGCAGCAGAATTGAGCGCTATGATTACCCGGCGGGACAAGGTTGGAACCGGTAGCTGGGGACGCAACGTGCTGAGTTGGCTGCGGCCACCGGCACCTCACCGGGTGGTCCTCAGGTACGAGGAGCTCGCCCGTGAGCCGAGAGCGGCCATTGAACAGGTCATGGCAACCCTGGTACCCCAGCTCCGACCCCTCGCCGATGCGCGGATTCCGTCGTTCACCGAGCTGCAGCAGTCCGACGACCGCTTCTTCCGCAAGGGGCTCACCGGCACCCATCGCGACGAGCTGCCCGACGAGCTACACCAGCTCTTCTGGGCCCAGCCCGACAACGTCGCTGCGATGCAGCTACTTGGGTACGGGACCAGGACGGACGATTAACAGCACACCTGAGCGTGCGGTGGAAGGCTGCGCGGCGATGGGCAGGCAAGCGACGATCCGGCGGTCCGGGGCGAGTTGATCCCTTCTCCGCAGCCGAGGCGATCCCTCCGGTGCCGTAGCTATGTGATCCTCCATCCGCTGTTCCAGCAGGGGAACTTTGTTGTGAAGATGTTGACGTCGAGGTTCAGGGTGTGGGCGGCGGGCGCGAACAGCGCCGCGTACTCCGCGTCGGGGGAGTAGAGGGTCCAGCGGCGCCGTCGGGCGTCGAGCACGAAGAGCAGTCCCCATTGTGCGGTGTCGGTAGCGGCCAGTTCTTTCAGTTGTTTCCGCTGCCCACCGGGAAGGTGGGCGTGGTCGATGCGGCCATGTCCGACGATCATCAGCGGGAGCTGAGGTTGGCCGCGGAGCAGGCGGCGCAGGTTCGGCACCGTTGTCACCTCCCGGTGCGGTCGTGGCTGCGTGGATCGTCCACGCGCCGCTGTCGGTAGATGGTGCCTTCGCGGGCGGTGACGCGCCAGGGACGGGCGTGGTGCACGGCGATGCGCAGCTCTGGGGCGTCTCGGTCGAGCGTTGCGCAGACCAGGTCGGCGGTGCCATCGGTTACGCAACGGGCGAGCCAACCGCCGTGTGGGCCGATAATTCCGGCGGGCATCGCGGTGCTGCATTGCGCGGGCACCGAGGTGCTAACCCACTGGCTCATGGTGGCGGCGTGGCCCTGGGTGATCACGGCGAACATCGGATCTTCGGAGAAGGTGGAGAACAGGACGCAGTCCACGCCCCTGTGCAGGTAGTCGAGGAACAGCTCCGGGAAGTTGATCTCGATGCAGAGCGCCAGGCCCAGCCTGTACCCCGCGATGTCGAGGACGGTTGGTGTGAAGCCGGGGGTGTAGAAGCGGGTGATCTCCGTGTAGGAGAGGTAGCGCTTGTCGTAGCGGTCGACGATGCGTCCTTGGTCGGAGATCACGTACAGGCTGTTGTGCGGACGGTGCTCGCCGCTGAGTCGGTGATTGCTGCCCAGGATCACCCACAGGCCGAGTTCACCCGCGAGCGCGGCCGTCTTGTCCAGCTCCCGCCGTAGCGTTGTCCAGTCGACGTTCCAGCCGGCGAAGTGGTCCTTGGCCTGCCCGGCGTACCCGGATAGGGCGCCTTCGGGGAACTGCACCAGGTGGGCGCCCTGCTGATGCGCGCGGCGCATGAGCGCACGGATTGCGGCGCCGTTGAGCGCGGCGTCGCAGGTGACCAGTGGTTGGGCGGCAGCGATCGTGAGAGTGGACGGGTTGTCCGTTCGGAGGGCGTCGAGCATTCGGGGTGAGCCTCCTGGCGTCGATCGTGGGTGGTCAGGTGAGGACTCGGACTCGGGGCCAGCGGTGGGCGGGGCGTTGCCGCGCTAGTCGTTGCGCGGACACGGCGAGGCTGACTCGGGCCGGGTTGCGTTGCCAGATGCCGTCGAGAAGGTGATCGAGTCCGTGTGGTGCGCAGACAGCGATGCGCCCGTCGGCGTCGAGACGGATCGCGACGGCGGTGGCGTATTCGGGCCAGGTCGCGACCGCGTCGGCGATGCTCCGCAGCGCGGGGACGGGGTCGCCTCCGAATCGGGCGGGGTACCAGGTATGCACCGCGGCCTGGTTCTTCGCCTCCCAGGGCGGTCCGGGCCACATCGTCGCCAGATGTCCGGTGGCGTGCTCATCGTTGGCCCGGGTCAGGTCGGTGGGGTCGAAGAATGCCACGTCGATGTCTCGGGCTTGGGAGAAGTCGAATCCGTGCCCGTAGCGTTGGTCCCACACGAGGTCCCTGAGGACACCGGCGCCGATCCAGGCGTCCGGTAGGCCCGAGTCCCGCACGGTGCGCAGCGCCCGCATCAGCGGCTGACTCGCGCCAACCAGGTTGCGTAACTCGTCATCACACATACCCTGTCCGTCTCCCGCCAGGTTGAGGGTGATCGAGGTCTGGTCACCTGCGGGGGTGTAGCACCCAGCTGGCCGTAGGCAGTGGCGGCTCCGTGCTGGTTCGGGCGGCTCCAGGCAGCTGCGCGGCGTCTGGATGCGGTGGCGCGTTGCTGATGTGCTGCTGGTGGAGGCGGTGTGCGAGGTAGTCGCTCAGCGAGGTCGCGTGCGGTACGTCTGGGTCGGTGGTGGCGCCGGAGGGGGTGTAGTGGGTGTGCCGTAGTGGGGCCACGATCTCGGGCAGGGGTGCGCCGGCTTGCAGGCCGGTGGTGATCGCCGTGGACAGCGCTTCAGTTAGGCCGGCCAGGGTGGAGCCGTGTTTACCGACGCGCAGATCGACGTGGGTGAGCTGACCGGACGAGGTGGCCGTGGTGAGGCGTCCCGTGGTGCCGTCCAGCACGAAGTCGGTCGTGGTGCCGGTGTGCCGTTGGGGGGCCCGCCGCTGCGGGTTGTCATCGCTCACTTTGCGTTCTCCCTGGGTGTGGTGGCGGCGGTGGCCGTGACGGCGGTAGGCAGCCGGGTGCTGGCGCTACCGGAACGACGCGTTAGGCGGCGACGTCCGCTGGCGGCGGGCTAACCGGGGCGGGCTGTTCGGGTTGTCTTCCACGGCAGGAAGGCGGCGCTGGTGAGGGTGAGGGCGGCGGTTGCCGTGAGGGCGGTGCGGGGGCCGGTGGCGGCGGCGAGGATGCCGGCGGCTGCGATGACGATGGGTTGGGTGAGTTTGCTGGTGATGGACCAGGCGGTCAGGACGCGGGACAGGCAGTGCTCGCTGGTGTGGTTCATGCGGTAGGCGGCGAAGGTGGGAGTGAACGTTCCCGCGGCGAACAGCAGGAGTGTGTCGGCGAGGGTGATGATGATCAGGCCTGGTGTGCCGGGCGGGGCGAGGGGGATGAGTCCCATCCAGAGTGTGCGGGCGACGCCGGTGGTGAGTAGGACCCTGCGGAGGCCGTATCGGGTGGTGAGGGGGCCGGCGGTGAGGGAGCCGAGGATGCCGCCGAGGCAGGGCAGTCCGAGGGCCAGGCCGTACTGCCAGGGCGCGAGGTGGAGGTCGCGGAGCATGAACACTGCGATGATGGGCGTGCTGGCCGTGATGGCGCCGCCGAAGATGATGGCGTTGATGAACAGGGCTCGCAGGCCCGCTTGGTGAAGGATGTGCCGCCATCCTTCGAGGGCTTCCCGTCCCCGGCTCGGGGCGGTTTGCCGCGCAGGTGGTGGCGGTTCGGGGCCGCGGAGGCGGCGGATCCCGAGCGCGGAGATCAGGAAACTCGCGGCGTCGATGGTGATGGACGCGGTAGCGCCGAGCCAGGACACGAGGACACCGCCGATGGGTGAGCCGAGGCTGTTCGCCGTCCACTGGGAGGTCTCGAATCGGCTGTTGGCGGTGACACGTTGATCGGCGGTGACCAGGTGTTTCAGGTGTGCGCCGCTGGCGGCGCTGAACACGATGGTGCCGGCGGTCTGCACGACGGCGACGACGCACAGTTGCTCGTACGTCAGGGCGCCTAGCGCGGCGGCGATGGGGACGCTGGTCAGGGCCGCGCAGCGCAGCAGGTCGGCGCCGATCATCACGGGCCGTTTGCGCCGGAACTCGATCCAGGGACCCAGGGGTAAAACGATGACCGCTGAGGCGAGGCCGGAGATCACTGCGAGCAGGGAGATCTGCAGAGTCGATGAGTCCAGCAGCAGGATCGCGACCAGCGGCAGCGCGCCTGCCCCGACGGCGGAGCCCGCTTGGCTGACCGAGTAGGCGCCCCACAGGCGGTTGAAGTCACGGCTCAGCGGGGAAGGTGTCTGTGAGCCGCCCGCGAGGCCGGGCTGGACTGGCGCGCCGGCGGTTGTGCGGTTCAAGCCCATCGCATTAGTGCCTGAACGTCGTGGCGTGCCCGGTTTAGTAGCTGTTGCAGGTATGCGAGCCGGGACGTGGTCGAGTCGCCTGCTGCGAGCACAGTGTGCAGGCGGATCTCTCGGCAGGTCAGCAGGAGCAGGTTGACGTAGTAGGCGGTGGTGATGTTGGCGGTGTGCACGCGTTCGGCGATCGCGGCGGTGAGGGTCGGGGCGGAGGCTGCGCCGACGATGTGCAGCAGCGCGAGGTCGTAGCCGGGTAGGTAGCTGCCGGTGTGCTCGAAGTCGATGAGGGCGCAGTGTCCGCGGTCGAGGAGCAGGTTCGCGGGTAGGGGGTCGCCGTGTGCGGTGACCCGGTCCGGGCCGAGCTGGTCGACGAGGGTGTGGAGGGCGTGCTGGTCGGCGTCGTCGAGGAGCCCGGCGCTGTGTTCGGCGTCGGTGCGGCCGTGGTAGTCGACAGGTTGCGGCAGTGGCGGTGCCGGCCTCCAGGCGGCGAGGGCGTCGAGGGTGTTCAGGACCAGCTGTGCGGTGGCCGGACTGACGTCGCGAGTGAGGTGGCGTTGGTCGTCCAGGCGCCGCCCCGGTAGCTGCGCCAGGACGGTCAGGTAGGCGTCGGCGTACAGGACCCGCGGCACGCGCACGGGTGGCGGTTGATCGGTGAACAGCTCGTACATGCGCAGTTCGTGCTGGCGTCGGCTTACCCAGTACGGGTCGTCGGTGGTCAACAGTTTCACGATCACTGGTTGGCCGTCGCGGCGGCCGGTGGCGACGATGGCCTTGTCGGTGCGGTGCACAACCCGGCCGGTGCCCACCCGTGCGGCAGCGGCAAGGGCGATCAGCGCCGCGAACACGTCATCCGCCCCGTCCGCCATGGGACCGGCACGGTCTGGGGTTGCTCTGGGTGGTGCGGTCATGGGACAGCCGGGAGCAGGTCGTTGTCGCGGCCGGTCAACGGCAGGCAGGCGGCGGTCGCGATTCGCTCGATCGCTTGCTCCAGCGTGGTGGTCTCGGGGAGGACGAGTTCGTCGGGCCAGCCGAGGACGTCGCGCGGGGTGTACCAGCTGCGCAGGTTTTCCGGCGACACCTCCGCCGCCATGGGACGCGTTTCGTGGCGCCGCAGGGTCTCTGGCAGCGACACGTCGAGGTAGACGAAGAGCGTTCGCCCGCGGTGCGCGTCGCGCAGCTCGGTGAGCATGCTCCGGTACCGGGCGGTGTGCATGATTCCTTCCAGGATCACGTGGTAACCGTGATCAAGACAGAAGCGGACGTTCTGCGCAATGAGCGTGGGCGCGAGACCACCTGGCTTGTCACGTTCCCGAAGAAGGATCCGCCTAATATGATCTTGGCCGACGACGGCGCAGCCGCGGCCGTGCCGATACCGCAACTCACGGGCAATGGTGCTCTTACCGGAGCCGGAGTTCCCCCGGAGGCATATCAAGATCGTCGACTCCGTGTTGGTCATCGGTCTGTCTCCGGCCAGGTGATCGCGGTCAGCGTGTGGCGGCGGGGCACGAGCAGCCGCAACCGCTCGGTGTCGGGCAGTCGCGTGCCGGCCGGGTGCACGGTGATGTCCGGGCCGGTGCCGGCCCGGAACTGCTGATCCCAGGCCACTATCAGTTCCAGCAAATCGCTTGTCAGTCTGGTGGCGTGCGGACCGAAGCCGTGCACGCCGAACTGCCACGTCGTCGTGTCGTGGCTTCGCATCGTCAGGTAGGCGAGGCTGTCACTGGTCAGCAGGGTGGGGCAGAAGAAGCGGTCTTGTGGATCCAGCAGGCCGGCGGTGCGGTCCCGATCGACTCTGAGCACGCCGTACGGGCGAGGTTGGCTGGCCAGCCACAGGTGCAGGCTCTCGAGGCAGGTGCCCATGCTCATGTCCAGGGTCACCGGCGAGGACACCTCAACCCGTGGCCCATCAAGGGCAGCGCGGAGGGCCTCGGCGTTGGTGGTGGTGGTGTCGTCATCCAGGGTGAGAACGGCGTCGTCGCCGCGCAGCGCCACCCGGCGGGCCGGGAACCGGCCGTGGCCTTGCATCGCGACGAACCCGCACTGCACGGACGCTGTCGCGGCTAGGTGGTCACCTGCAAACTGCAGGGTGAGGCAGCGGGTGTTGCCGCGCATCCGCAACGGCACCACCAGCCTGCCGGCTGGGGAGAGCTGCTCGGTCCACGTGGGCGGCAGGTCACTGGCCTCGACCGTGACGAGCACCGCGTCCCACAACCCGTCGGCAGGATGGCCATGTGCGCCATCGGCGTGGACCACCTCGACCTGCGGGTAGCCGGCCCGTGCCAGCGCCCCTTGCGCATGGGTGACGACCTGCCCGTCGATGTCGACGCTGACGACCGTTCCGGCCGGGCCGACGACCTCGGCGATCAGCGCCGCGTTGTACCCACCTGAGCCGATCTCAAGAACCCGGGCTCCCGGCCTCAGCCCGGCGGTCTCCAACATGTACGCCTGTAACCACGGCGCGGAGATCGAACTGGTCGCCTTCCCGTCCGAGCCGCGTCGGGTGACCACAACATCATTCGCATACGCGCTCTCGATGCTCGTACCGGCCGGAGCGAACACGTGCCGCGGCACCGCGGTGAACGCCGCCGCCACCTCCGGCCGGGTAATCCAACCCTGACCGCGCAGCTGGTCGACCAGCTTCCGGCGAGCGCCCTCCGCCGTCAACGTCTCGGTCGTCCCGCTCTCAGGTACCACGACATCTCCTCCCTCGAACGAATATCAGGTGAGCAGCCGGCCGACCGCGACGAGCATCCGCCCCTTGCTGGAATGCGGCAGGTCGAGATCTGCAGGCCGGCACACCGTCTTCGAGGTAGCGGGTCGACACGCGCCTGGAGGCATTCGCTGACGCGGCGGACCAGCGGTGAATTCCTGGGGGTCGGAGGGCATGCGGGCACCGTAGAACTTCAGCCAGCCGACACGCCCGCAGCGCCACGCACCGACAATGTCGGCACATCCCGACACCAACTCCAACACCCGCCAGCTTGACCGCGTTCGGCGACATCTGATGGTGCTACCTCGCCGCATGATGCGCCGGCTGTCGGCCCGGAACATGTCACAGCGAGCCGCTACGGTGACCGCGCACCGTGAGCGCTCAACCCGGGGGTGGTGGCCGATGGGCGACAGCGACGAGATCAGTGCTGCGCGCCACGCGCTCGGCCGTCGCCTCGCGCACCTGCGCAAGGCTGCCGGACGCACGCAGCACGCCCTCGCCCCTCTCGTGCGGTACGCCCGCAGCTCCATCGCCAGCATCGAAACCGGTCGGCAGCACCCCGACCGGACGTTCTGGCACCGCTGCGACACGATCCTGCGAACGGGCGGCGCGCTGACCGCCGAGTACGACCGCATCATCGAGCTGGGCCTTCACCGTCAACGCGCCCATGCCAGGCCGGCCGACACCGCGGCGGCCAGTGGTGACGTGCTGTGGGAGCCCGAGGAATGCATCACCGCCCGCCGGTCGGCCCTGATAGGCACCACCGACGATGACGCCCGGCTGACGCACCTGGAACACGAGATCCAGCGGGCGATCACTGACAACGAGCGCGTCGCGCCGAGCACGCTTGTTGCCCGTCTGCGTCCGCTGAGGGCCTGCGTCGACGAGCTGATGGCCGCCAAGCAACACCCACCGCAACGGGCTCGGCTCTACACGGCCGCCGCACACCTGTCCGGACTGCTCGCCGCCCTCGCCCTGGACCTGCGGGCCTTCCGCATCGCGCGCGCGTACGCCGCCGAGTTGTCCGACCTGGCCGTCGCCGCTGAACAGCCCGACGTACTGGCCTGGGCCCACGCCACTCAAGACCTGAACGTCAATCACACCAGCGATCCACAGGAGGCCCTCACTGAATCGACGGGCGGCCTGAGACAGGTCGACAAAAGCTCACACCGTATCCGCGTGGTCATCAACGGGCTGGCGCGGCGTTCGTCCGCATCGGCGATGGCAACGACGTCGACCGCGCCGCCGGAGGTGCCGTCGCCTTGATAGCAAGCAGTCGACAGGCGCACAGGTCAGCTCACCTTGTCTGAGCAGGCGACCCGTAAGAAGTGTGCTCGGGCTACCACCACAACGGAGGCGAGTCGTGGCGATCGGCAACTCGGACATCTTGGGAGCCTTGTCTGCCTACCTCACGTTCTACCCCCACGAAGCCGCGTCCCTGTCGGTGCCGAGGCGGCTGTTGTCCGGAGGAGCGAATGTTGCCTCTCGGTCTCATCTGCCCATGCACGTGACTGTCGGTGCGCTTCTGGTGCGCGGCGGCACCGAAGTACTGCTTGTCGATCACCTCGCCTACGGGATACTGCTCCAGCCCGGAGGACACCTCGAGCCGACTGATGCCACGCTGATCGGCGCGGCGATGCGGGAGCTCGTGGAAGAAACCGGCGTCGATCCCGCCGGGATTGTCCCGACCTCGCAGGTGCCGGCTTATGTCGAATACGGGCAGGTTCCGGCGCGGCCCGACAGAGGGGAACCGGCACACTTCCATCTCGACTTCGGGTTTCCGTTCGCGACAGCGTCTGCTGATGTGGGTCTGATTCAGGAGTCGGAGGTGCGAGGTGCCGCTTGGTACCCGCTGGCCGAGGCCGAGCGGCTTGTCGGCCGCCGCATCGCGCGGGCGGCAGACGCGCTGGCGTGAATGCGTGATCGGAGCGGGCCGGGGCTTGCGCCAGCCGAGCCGCCGGAGGGCTGAGGCACCCCCGGCCCCTACCGGTCTGCCTTCGCGACCGGCACGACTCTGCGCGTAGCGTCATCGTGGGCGGATTCAAGGCGGGCAATCGTGGCCATGCGGGCGTCATCCGCCGGTGCCGGCGGTGATTCGCAGGTCCCATCCAGGCAGATCATCGCCGTCGTTGGGCACAAGGTTCGTGTCGAACCACGCGGCCTCCGCGCGCCCACCGACCCGCAGGCGGCCTTCAAAGCCTTCCCGGCCACTGCCCTGCGCACCGCACTGCCCCTCACCGCCGACCACAGCTTGCCGTTCAACACCGGCCTGCTCGCCGCCGTCGCGCGCTGCGGACACACCGTGGCCGAGGTCGGTGTCGCCGCCCTCCACCAGTACATCGAAGGCCACCGGAGCACCACGCACGACTACGACACCATGCTCAACGGCATCCACCGGCAGGCCCTGCGCCACGGCCTCGACCCCGACACACGCCGGACCCCGACGTGGGACCGCATCCGTCAGGCAGGCTCCCTGGCCGCAGCCGCCGCCGAAGCCACGACCACCACCTTGCTCAAGGCGCCCACCTCACGCTGACGAATCATCGCGGGCCGTCGGCGTCGACACCGGTGGCCTGCGTCCGTGCGCCTTCCCTATGTGCCCCGAATCGGACCAGTGCGATGCGTAAACTGCACAGATCCGCCCGGCTCACTGTCGCCACACCCTGACGGCCGGTGCAACCCAACTGAAAGGGTAAGCACGTGAGGGCCGTCATCGCTGTTGCCGGCACGGGCAGCCGCTTCTTCCCCGTCGGCAAAACCATCAACAAATGCATGCTGCCGGTTCTCAATCACCCAGTCGTCGCCTACGCAGTCGCCGACTGCATCGCCGCAGGCGCCCACGAGATCGCAATCGTCACCGCCCCCGGCGAAATCGGCCGCCAAGTGCGTCACTACTTCACCGAAGACCACGATCTGAAGGACTACTTCACCGCACGCGGCTGGCAGGACAAGTACACACCTCTCGCCGAACTACATAGCCAGGCCGACTTCACATTCATCGAACAACCACGCGACGACCGATACGGCACCGCGCTGCCCGCCATCGTCGCCGCTGACTTCATCGCCAGCGACGACTTCCTCCTGGTCGCAGGCGACGACCTCCTCCTTCGCAACGATGGCGGATCGGACCTGGCCGACCTCGCCGCTGCCCGGGCCGCCGCCGGAGTACCGGCCGCGCTCGCCGCCGCCACGGTGCCTGGGGCCGAGGCCCAGCGGTACGGCATTTTGGCTCCGCGAGCAACCGAGGGTCACCAGCTACTCGCTGAGCTGCTCGAAAAGCCGGACGACTACGGCGAGCCGACCGCCTACATCAACATCAGCCGCACTCTGCTGCCCGCTGACGCGATGGCCTACTTTCAGAAGCTGACCCCGGCCCCCAACGGCGAGTACCAGGCCACTGACGCCGTCATCGCCTTCGCCCGCGACAACGACGTATTGATCCACCCCGTCACCGGTAAGTACCACGATTGCGGCAATCCCGCTGGTTGGTTGGCGGCCAACAACGCCGCAGCCCGGGCGATCGTGGCCTCGGGGCCGCACACCTGATTACGATTCAGCCAACCGCGCCAACACCTGCGATGCCAACTCCGCTACCGGCAGCTCACCATCTAGCACCACCGTGTCGGCCGGCAACAAGCCGACAGCGGCAGCGCAGCGGGCCACCTGCTCCAGCCGCCACGTACGCACCTGCGCATCACGAGCCGGGTCATCCGGCCAGATCGACTGCGCCTCGATTCGAGCCTGTAGGACGCGGATGGGCACGTCGATGAAGAAATGGTTGACGCCCACGCTGTGGGCGCGCAGCCGACCGAAAATTTCCTCAAGATACGACGGCACCACCACGGTCATCGGTACCACGAGCGTGCGTCCGTACTCCTCCAGTAGTGCTATCGCCGTATCCGCCACGCTACGACGCCACACCCGCAGATCCTGGAAATCGCCGCTCGCGGGCAGCGGAACTATCTCGCGGACCATGAACCCCGGCAACTCCGCATCGAACATCAACAGCCGAGGATCCTCCGCAGTCAACTTCTCCGACAGAGTCGTCTTCCCCGCGCCGAACGCACCGTTGATCCAGATCACCCGCATGTACCGCTCCTCACGCGCCGATGGTGCACGACTCAAGAGCCCGGTGAAGATCACCCCGCTGCCCGGAGTCCGCCGAACAGTCTCCGTGAGGCGCTCGGCAGCCTGGGCTAGGGGTGGTGGCCGGTTGGGTGGTTGTCCGGGCCCGATGGTGTTGCCGTTGCTCGTCTTAACGCTGGCGATCCGCGCCCGGTGGCTGGTCTGGGTCGGGGTCCGATGGTCGGGGCATTTCCGGGCTGCTGGCACCCATGCGCAGCAGGGTCTCGATGCGAGTGACCCGGAAGTGGCGCCCGAGCGCGGTGACGTCGTCGACGGGATTGGTATCGAGGGTGTCGGCGGTTTGTTGGTAGGCGGCTGCCTGGTTGTCGGTCAGCCTCAGTAGGCGCGGTTCGATATGGCGCAGGCCGAAGGCGATCTCGTCGCGGGCCAGCTGCGGTGTGGCAACCGCGCGACTGTAGGGCCGCCACGACCCACCGACGGATTCGGCGGCGGCGTAGCGGGGGGCAGGATGACCCCGACTGGGTGGGCGGCGACGGCGCAGTCGGCGTACACGTCGGCGGGCACCTGGGCGCGGGGGTAGTGCGCGGTCGCCAGCTCTACCCGCAGCATTGCCTCACTCAGGCCGGTCGCCGCGTCCGGGTCGATGACGATCTCTGGGGCGAGGAAGCTGTCGTTGTCCTCGGCGTGGCGGGGGTCGCGGTCGGTGGGTCGGGGCGGTTCGGGCCCGTCCGGGCCGAACCGCGCGAACGTGTCCACCCGCACGATGCGGTGCACGCGGCCGGTTATCACCACCTCGGCTACCTTTTCCCGGTCTAGGACGCCGAGCGCGGTGGTGAACTCCGCAGCTAAGGGGGGTCAGTGGTCTCGTCGAGCTGCTCCATGAGGTGGTGCGCAAGGTCGTCGCGCGCGTCCTGCGGCGTGTCCGACACGACGGCGTATACCTGCCACCGCCCGCGATCTACTTGCACGGCGTGGCCGAACAGTGGGCGCCGATGCGGATCTTCGGGTAGGCCGCCGTTCGCTGTGCCGCGTCGTCCTCGGTGACCGCGCCGACTGGGTCGGTGGGCTGCTGCACCCGCAGGAATGCCGGCGGGTGCATTTCGGCGGCACTCATGCCACGGATTGTGTGACGGCTCGATGACCTGTGTCACGAGGACGCGCCATCACCGCAGTGGCATCATCGGTGCCGCTCGCATCCGTTCAGGCTTGCGGAGTTCTTCGGCGTCCGCTCGGTTCGTGGTACGAGCCGGCATGAACAGGTGCGTGGCACCGTCCGGAGCGCCGCAGCCACGACGGGGTAGGCGATCATGCCGTCCGCGATGAGCCGATCCACGAGGGCGCCTCATAATCCTTCGATTCGATCCGAGGTATCTGACGCGGCGGCGAGTGGGTCACCCTGCGCTCCGGTCTTATGCTTCTCCGGCTACCAGCTGCTCACCAGGCAGGCGGGCGGCACCCGTCGCGGCGCTCGGCCGGTATGCCGGGGAGGGTAAGACGTCGGCCGGTCGAAACGTCCGCAGCACCCTGCGTCGACATTGTCGGCAGATGCCGACGTCAAACTCCGACAGAACTTCGACATTGTGGTCCTGCCATGCACTGCCGCCCCTCTCGATAATGAGCATCTGACGATTTCGCCCGATCTCGCAGCGGCCATCGGCGCACCGGTACATGCCCAGATGCTCGGATGCTCCGGCGGCCCGCGAGATTGTCACAGGCAGCACCTGTCGTCGCCACGGATCACGACCACATTGTCTGCAGTCGACCGGAGGTAGCAACGATGGCTGACAGCGACGAGATCAAAACTGCCCGCCGCGCGCTCGGCCGTCGGCTCGCTGAATTGCGCGGGGCTGGCAATCTCACCCAGCACGACCTGGCGCGACTCGTGCAGTACGGCCGCAGTTCCGTGGCGAGCACCGAAACTGGACACCAGCACCCGGACCGTGCCTTCTGGGCGCGCTGCGACAGTGTGCTGCAGACCGGTGGCGTGCTCGTGACTGAGTATGACCGCATCACTGAGCTGGACCGTCAACGACGACGCTCAGCGGCAATCCAGACGGTCAGGAGCACATCAATGCCCGCGGCGCCCGATGCTGGCCACGAGTTCCCTGGAGTGAACGGCGGTGCTGTCCCCTGGGAGCCCGAGGACAGCATCAACGCCCGCCGTCTGGCGCTGAAATCCTCCCTCGACGACAACGCCCGTCTCGCCTACCTGGAAGCAGAGGTCCAGCAGGCGATCGCCGACAACGAGCGCCTTACCCCGGTAATCCTTATAGCGCGCATGCGACCGCTGCGCTCCTACGTCGACCAGCTCATGGCAGGCCGGCAGCACCCACCGCAACGCGCCCGGCTCTACACCGTCGCCGCTCACCTGTCCGGACTCGTCGGCGCACTCGCCCTCGACCTCGGCGCATTCGGCGCGGCACACGCCTACGCCGCCGAAGCGTTCGACCTCGCCGAGGCTGCCGAGCAGCCCGACGCGCAAGCCTGGGCACGGGCCACGCAAAGCCTGATCGCCTTCTATGCCGGTGACTACCATGACGCGTTGGCCTACGCCCAAGACGGCCTACGCCGTGGCGGCACCAGCGGGCACCGGATCCGCCTCACGATCAACGGTCAGGCGCGCGCCCTCGCCCGTCTCGGCGACCGGTACGGCGTCGACCGCGCCGTCGACCACGCGTTCACCATGCTGGCCGACTACCCGGCCAGCTCCTCGGTCAGCGCTAGCCTCGCCCTCGACCCGTACTGCCCAGCCAGGACCGCCGCCAACGCGGCAACCGCCTACCTGGCGCTCGGCCTTACCGCGGGCGTCACCGATCACCTCACCACCGCGATCACCGCGTTCGACACCGCAGGGATGGCTGGCCCACGTGCACTCTGCCGCCTCGACCTGGCCACCGCGCACCTGCACGCCGACAACCCCGACCCCGAGGAAGCAGGCGCACTGGCGGTAGAGGCGCTCACCCTCACCGCGGACCAGCGTTTCGAATCGGTCCACCAACGCGCGCGTCAGTTCCTCGCCACGGCCCACCCCTTCGCTCGGCACCCGCAGCTACGGCACGTCGCCGACCTGCTCGCCGACCGCGCACAGGTCGCTGCCGCCGGACAGGCCGCTCTACCATCGCTGTCATGAGCAGCCGGGAACTGGCCAGTCTGCACCAGCGCTGGACCGCCTACCAGGACCTGCCGGAACTCACCAACCACTGGTACTGGCGCCCGGGCTGGCGGGCTGACCGCCAGTTCTACACGTGGCACCTCACCTTCGAACACCAAGCTGAACTCCGTCACCTCGTCACCGACGTGCAACGCCAACTCGCTCTGCCCGGACTGGACTTGGTGCCGCTCGACGGGCTGCACCTGACCATGCAAGGTCTCGGCTTCACCGACGAGGTCACCAACAGCGACGTCGAAGCAGTTGTCGCCGAAACCCGGCGACGCTGTGCCGGCCTGCCGCCGCTGGAGCTGTCACTTGGCCCTGTCGACCCCGACGCCGAAGGAATCGGTCTGCTCGTCCGTCCCTGGGACCGCATCGAACACCTCCGCGCCACCATCCGCGATGCCATCGGAGCGGTGTGGCAGACCGTGCCGGAGGCCGCAGAAGGATTCCGGCCACACGTGACGATCGCCTACAGCGGCTCGCAAGCACCGAGCGCACCAATCCGCGACCGCCTCAACGCCTTCCGCCACCAGCCACCCGCCCGGGTGACCATCCGACAGGCAACGCTCATCTCGCTGCGTCGAGAACACCGCAGTTACCGGTGGACAACCGTGGCGACCGCACCCCTTGGCGTGTGACGCACGGGCCAGTGTCCATTCGGTTCGCCTACCAGAACTTTCACGGCCGGGCGTCCGTGGTCGACTTCGCCGGCCGGTCGCCGTCCACGAAGAGGCCCTTCACGTAGGTCTCGCTGATCAGCGGGAGCCACGGCGCGATGGACTTCTTCGCCAGTGACCCATACTCGGCCTTGGCGCCGTGCGGCATGTACGGCAAGTCGTGCTCGCCGCGCAGGTACCGGGCGAGCTTCCCGAGACTGTTGTTCGGGTCGCCGGTGAGCTTCGCGTGCTCGCGAGTCAGCTCCTCGGCGTGGCCGATGACAGGGCCGTCAGTGGCAGTCACGTATGGGCCTGCTTCGGAGACGTGTGCTTAGATGCGGTATGACGCAGGCCATCCCCGACGCGGGAACGCGAGCGCCCTTTTTGGTTGTGACCGCTGATCTCGGCGAAAGGCCAGAATTGCATAGCGTGGGCGGCTATATCAGTGCCCTCGGCGTTCTTGCTGACTACGCTATAGCACTGGCTGTGTATTCGCCAGATTGGACACAGTCCGCGTCCGAAGATCGCACGCCCTCGTTTGCAGACCGACTTCACCGAATGTTGTACATATCGGTAACGCGGGATGCGCGGGCGTACCGACACGACCTGCTTGAGTCGCCGAAAATCGCAGTCGATCGACTGCGGCTCGCGAGCCCACTTGAAACAGTGCTCACCTCAGTCGCCAGCGACGTGAAGCCAATCGGGTACGCCGTAGCCGCAATGGCTCTTCTGAAAAGCGCGTTGGGGACCGTCATGGATTGGCAACGACACCGTGCTGAACTGCGCCAGATGGACCGGGGCGGTTACCCCGATCTCGATCCCGGCGAGGGAGAGTCGACGCGATTTACAGATGAAGCCTTTGTGCAGCTTGTGATCTCGGAAATGCAGGAGCGTTCGGGCATACCTGTTCGAGAGACGACGAGCGAAGACTTAATCAGAGCGGTTAGGCGAATTGTTTCGGTGCCGGTGGTGAAAGTGCAAGGCGATGGGGAATCAGCCAGTAGCGGGCACCGTTAGAAGCCGTACAGCCGCCTCGCCGTCTTGCGACGCTTGGCGAGCACGGCGTCAGCGATGACCCGCGACCGGCGCCATCTGGGCGAGCAGCAACGCCGCCAGGGCGTCGAACTTTTTCGCGGACTCGCGCGCGGGCTTCCTTGCCGAAGGACACGCCCCAGCGGTTCGGCCGACGGCGCGCGTTTCGGGCGTGCCGCCGAAGGCGGGGCTCGCCGTCGGGGGGAACCTCGTTGTCGACGTAGGCCCAGCGCAGCGCCTCAACGGCGCGGACCGTGTCGCCCTGGAGCGAGCGCATGTCCCACGCGATCGTGTGCCTCGTCGTGGCCCTGGTTGTACGCCAGGCGCTATGAGGACCGAATGACCCCGGCGGGCATGGCGGTGCCGCATTGTGCACGGACAGGGGCGCTGGTCGACTGGTTTCGTGGCGGCGGCATGTCCGCAGGCGATCACTGAAGGTCGGGTCGTCGGAGGCGGAGCAGGACGCAACCCCCCGCCTCGCTGGAGCGGCTCGGCGATCTATTGGACAACCTGGAACTGTCCTGCAGTGAACCGCTGTCCATTTACCTGAATCTGCAGTGTGAACGCCCCGGGCTTGACCGCGGCCGTGCCGGTTGAGCGCAGAGGATGCTTTTTGCACAGGGTGACAGGCTGACCTGGTTTGGCAGTCAGCCTGTTGAGAAAATAGACCTTCTCGCGACGTGGCCCCCGCTGCGCGGTCGGGGAAATTGCGTACGATACGTGAAGAGGTGCTGTCTCGTCGACTAGCAACTCAGCGCTGAATTCCAGGGTTTCCCCTGCGCGAAGGTCGATGCGCTGGATGTTGACGAGTGAGATTTCGACGCGGATGTCGCTCGGGTAGCCGAGAAACTCGTATGCGGGCGACCAACCCTTTCTAAGCGCGGCTTTGAGGGCCTCGCGTGCGACGAAGTCGAACTCCTTCACCCTGAGGCGCCTGTCGGACTTCCAACGGGTCAAGGTGGCGATCACGAGATCGCCGTCGGTGGCGGAGATGTCGCGTAGATGGTTGGCGACTGACCGCGTCACGTACCGGCTCTCGTCGAGGTAAAGCTGGTCGAGGACCGGCAGCCCTGCCTCGGGGGGCAGGCTGAGGCGTGGTGACCAGGGGAGCGTGGGTCGTGTCGACTCGCTCGCCAGGCGCCGCACCCGATAGTCGTTGTCCCGCGCCCAGGCTTGTACGGCCTTCATTGTTTGCTCAGGAAAGTCGTTGAGAAAGTACCGAACCGCGTCTTCGGCAGAGAAATAGCAGGTGAAGCGGCGCAGCGCATCGAGGGCCTGGTCAAGGTCTTCGCCCGTGCGGCAGTAGCGCGCGACGTAGTCGGAATGCGGTGAGTACAGATGGAGGCCGAAGTCGTTGGTGATGCCGGCGGCTTGCGGCGTGGGCGGCAGAGAGCGCTGCAGCACGTCTAGCGCCGCGGCGCCGGTGACCGGCAGGTGATCGTGTAAGCCCTTCGCGGTGCGGGCTATGCGTGCCTTGAGCTCCAAACGGGGCAGGTCGGCCATCACGTCGGCGACGAAATTCTCCGCGGCGAACGTGGGCAGGACGCTTCTCACCTCTCGGCCGATCCGGGCAATCCGCTCCGCGTTCAATGCTCGGTCCTTGACGAGTACCTTCTCGACCATGCCGGGAACCCTAGTCGCGATCATGTGCTTGCACGATGTGGGAATCGCCCGTCCGTGCAATCGGTGCTGTGCTCCGCCTAGCGGACAGCGGTGCGGTAGAGCAGGCGGCGGTAGCGGGTGCTGTCGCAGGGAGAGGCGGTATGGAGGACAGCGTGGTTGTCCCAGACGACCACGTCGCCCTGCTGCCAGCGATGGCTATGGGTGTAGGGCGCGCTGGTGGTGTGTGCCAGGAGTTCGGCCAACAACTGACTGCTCTCCTGTTTCGCTAACCCGACGACGGCCTTGACGACCATCGACCCGAGCAGGAGCGATCGGGCGCCAGTGATCGAATGGACAGGAGCGAGCGGATGCTCAACCTCTGCTCGACCGGCGAGGGTGCCAGCCGCTGCCGACGATTGACCGGCCGAGGCTTCGGACTGCCGAACTGCGAGCTGCTGGATCGAGTGAACCGCTCGGAGGTCTTCGATGCGCTGTTTAACTTCTGCGGGTAGGCCGGCATACGCCTGGGTGGCGTCGGCAAACCGCGTCTCGCCTCCGTGCGCGGGGGTGATTACCGAGTAGAGGATCGTCGCTCGGGTTAGTGCGGCCTTGAAAGAATTGTCGGCGTGCCACTCCTCTTCGTGGTCGCCGTCGTAGATGCCGATGTGTGCATTGTCCTCGACGATGTTAGAAACCATCGTTATGCCAGGGAATCCGCTGACGGCATAAAGGCGGTCAACGTCTGTGTCCACGGTGCCGAATAGCCCGCTCGCCGCGAGTAGATCGGCGTGATTGAGGTGCTGGTTAGGGAAGATCAGTAGCCGGTGTCGGTACAGCGCGCTGGTCAGGACTTCGGCGAGGTCCGGTTCGGTGGAGGCGGTGAGGTCGTGATCTACCCTGGCTCCGAAACAGCCCGCTAATGGAGTGAGTTTGAGATCCATTATGTTTGCTCCTAATCAGGCGTGCGAGTCGCGGAGTCCGAACTGGGCAGACTGGAGGAATGGGCGGATGTCGCGAATGCCTGACGACGCCGCGCACAGTCGTTCGATGCCAATGCCCAGGCCGACGCTTCCGGCGGGTACCCGGCCGGCGTCAATCGCTTCCCACGCCAGACGCTGCTCGTCGTCGTACAGACCTACCTCTCGGGCCCGATCGGCGAACACCGCCCCGTCGACCTCGTCCTCGTAGCCGTGAACGACCTCGATGCCGTCCACGATGAGTTCGAACCGGTTGAGGACCGAGGTGGTGCTGGGCGTGAGCCGCGCACAGGGCTCGTCACCGCCGACGGGGTAGTCGGTCAGGAACACCGCACGGCCGGCGCTGCGGATCTCCAGCTCCTGTTCGATGAACCTCCCCAGGATGTTCTTGAACGGCTCATCGGGACCCGAGCCCACTCGGGCTGCCATCCGCTGCGGCAGATCGCCGAGCGGCGAATGGCGCAGATCGACCCCGAAGACGTTCTGGATATAGTCCGCGACTGAGATGTTGACCGGTGCGTGTGGGATGTGCGGTGTCACCAGGAGTCGGGCCAGCTCCAAGAGGTAATCGAAGCTTTCACCGGCCGCATACAAGTCGAGCATGGTGAACTCGCCTGCGTGAAGATCGTCAGGCTTCTCCGGCCGGAAACAGGGCCCGATCTCGAATACGCGCGAATGGTGCTCAAGGGTCACTCGCAGGGCTGGCCCGATCATCGCCCGTAGGTTGCCGTTTTCGCCTAACGGAACGCGCCGTCCCGCTCCCAGGTCGGCCCAGCGACCGACAGGGGTAACTGCCTCAAGGAAACCCTCAGCGCGAAGAATCTCGCGAAGGCTGAACAGTATGTTGGATTTTACGCGTATTGGTTCGCGCGGCGTGGGCATGCGGCTCTCCTCAACTTGGGTGTCGCAGGCGGGCCGGTGCCTGCCGGCGCCGTCTCGGCCCCGCGGGTCCGTTCACAAGCTATCCCTGAGCCTGAGGGACGCAGAAGCTCCATTGTCGGATGCAGCGGCGCGTGCAGGGCCCGGCAAACGCAACTACTGGTGAGCGTGCTCAGCGTTGTGGCAGTTCAAGGCGGGTCTCGACGCAAAGACGCGCAACGGTTTGACGCGCCGACCGCAACATCCGCGGGCATTGCGGCGCGCTTTGGACGCGCTCTAACGTGATGGCTCAGCCATTCGGCGAAGTCGTTATTCGAGGCGGCATCGGAAGTGGAATCATCGCTCCCGCTGACTCCCTCTCAAGGCGTACATGACGTCCGGCGGCTACCCGAAAGGCACCACTAATACCGGCTCGGTAGCACCACTGCCCAAGCACCACGGACCTGCGGGAATCCCCGCGAACGAAGGGAGCACCATCATGGACAGGACTCCGAAGCTCGGCTCGCGGCCGGACGCGGGTGTGAAGGCCGGGATGCGGCCGGACGCGGGTGTGAAGGCCGGGATGCGGCCGGACGCGGGTGTGAAGGCCGGGATGCGGCCGGACGCGGGTGTGAAGGCCGGGATGCGGCC
>NZ_JBICSN010000001.1:0-183590 GCF_043197115.1 Micromonospora sp. NPDC049275 | reverse complement strand
CCCGACGCAAGGGCCCTCGTCTCCGTCTGATCCGCGCCGGACTGCCACCCGACTCACTCCGGTGCGCCCCGGTTAAGTAGCCGGTGGCGCGCCGGAGCGGCGCATGCCACGCGCCCCTGGGTTAGTTCTCCCTTGGGCTCCTGCTTCTGGAGGATCTGATGGCTAGCCCCACCTTTCGAGCGGTGCGGCACACCGCGCCGGCGCGACGTCGGACGCGCAGCGGGACCGGTGCATCGGGTCCCGTTCGCAAGGCACTCGGGGCCGACGTCGTAGGCCGTCTTGAGCAGCTGTGCGGCAGACCGACCATCGGCCTGTTCGACGTTTGCCAGGATATCGCCGCAGTTGCCCTCGCAGCGATCCTCGGCAGTCTCGTCGGCCATGTCGTCGGTCCGCTGCTGGCGGTCTGCTACATCGGTGTCCGGCAGCGACACCTGTCGAACCTGGCTCACGAGTGCGTCCACTCCAAGCTCATGGCCACCCGACTGGGGAACCGCGTCGTCGGCTATCTGCTGACGGGGTTGCTGGGGGAGGGGTTCTTGCCCTACCGCACCAGCCACTACGTGCATCACGCGAAGCTGGGGTCCGACGGCGATCCGATGTTCCAGTCTTACCAGGCGGGCAACATTCGTGCCGCCGGGCCAAATCCGAGCCGGCTCTCCTTCGTCCTGCGCGTCATCGTGCGCAATGCCATATGGCGGCTGCCGAAGGCCGCGCTGCTCACCCTCGTCAAAAAAGACCCGCAGGAGAGTTGGCGGGCGACAGCAGCACGGGCCGGACTGTGGGCAGTCGTCGTGGCGGTGTGTTGGCCCTTCGATGTCGTAGGGGCCCTGCTGCTGTACTGGCTGGTTCCGCTGGTCTTTGTCCGGCCGGTGGTCACGTGGATCACCGACCTGGGCAACCACGCCGGCCTGATCGAGGACAGCGACCCGATCCTGCAGACCCGCGGATGGTCCTCGCACGGTCTAACCCGGCACCTGCTCGGCGGCCACCTCGACGACATGTACCACCCCCTGCACCACTGGTGCCCGCAGATCCCCTGGCGCCGCCTACCCGAGGCCGCCGCCCTGGCGGCGCAGCACCTGGACCGGTGGAATGAGGTGCCCTGGTGCTCGGGCTACTTCTTCCGCCGCAGATCCACACCCGAGCGGCCGTGCGTGATCGAGGACATCATCCTGCGCCTCGCCGCTGACCCCTCGGCAAGCACACCGCGCACCGGCCACACGGCCGGCTGACAACACCCGTCCCATCAACCGACCGGCAATATGCCGCTCGGGTGGCACCTCCTGCGAGTGTGCTGTCCGACCAGGGGTGCCGGGCTGCGCCAAGGAGGCAGTATCCCAGTGACGCAAAGCAAAACCGCTGTCAGCGGTGTGCACAGCTTCGATGAGTGGTCTGCGCTGCGTGAGGTTGTCGTGGGCCGCGCGGAGCACTACACCGAGCATGACGTCGACGCGTCGTGGCTGCTGTTCTACTTCGAGAATGTGGCACCCGTCCTCAGCGGCGGAAGTGCCAACCGGCGCCTCGTACCGGTCCCGCCGCAGTTGGTCGACGAGCTCAACGAGGACATCGCCGGTCTGGCCGATGCCCTGGCAAGCTGCGGGGTGAAGGTGCTGCGACCCGCGGCTCCCGGCAAGGACGTCGACATTCGCTCCCCGCATTGGGACGCCCGCGCTACCCCGCCGCTCAACGTCCGCGACCAGAGCATCATCCTCGGACACACCATCGTCGAGACCGCACCCCACGTGCGCGCCCGCCTGTTCGAGAACGACCTACTCAAACCGATCTTCTACCGCTACTACAGTTCCGGTAGCAATTGGCTGAGCATGCCCCGGCCCGCGCTGGGCGCCGGCTCTCTGGACGACGCCTACTTCCGTCGCCAGGGCATCGACGTCTCCCGGGCTACGGACGCCGAAACGGCCCAGTCCATCGACGGACTCGGCCTGGAAATGGTCTTCGACGGGGCGCAGTGCATGCGGCTGGGCCGCGACGTGCTGGTCAACGTCGCCAACCGCAACCACGAGCTGGCGTTGCGGTGGCTTCGAGACAACTTTCCGCAGTTGCGCTTTCACGTCCTGGACGCCATGGCGGACAACCACATCGACAGCATCGTCGTGCCGCTGCGGCCGGGCCTGATGCTGCTGCGCTCGGCACGGTACCTGCCCTACCTGCCGAAGGCGATGCAGTCGTGGGAGGCCATCTACCCACCGCCGATGTCCGAGCCCGAACCGGATTACACCGACTTCGGCTTCATCATCCCCACCGCCAGCCGCTACATCGACATCAACGTGCTGTCGATCGACGAGAACACCGTCGTTGTCAACTCCCACTACCCCGAGCTGATCGCGGTGTTGGAAAAGCGCGGCTTCACCGTCGTGCCAGTGCGTCACCGACACCGCCGACTCTTTGGCGGGGGCTTTCACTGCTTCACCCTCGACACCGTGCGCGACGGCGGCTGCGAGGACTACCTGAGCTGATCGAGTTCAGCCCCACCCCTGATGCCCTACTCCCCAACCTGGCGGGCCGCCCAGCGCTGCCCCTGATCATGAGGAGAACCGAGTGCGAGCCCCCTGGCCGCCGAGCCCCAACTTCTGGACCGACGAGTTTCCCGCTCGAACGAATGGCAGAACCACACCGTTCCTGTTTAAAGGCATCGTGCCGACATCCGCGGCGAGCCCCGACGCCGTCCTGGACGGCTTCGCGGCGATCCGTCGGGCGCACGCCGCCGGAACCGAGATCTCGGCGCACGCCCGCGTTTACGTCGACGAAGACCGGCGCGACGACCTCCTGGATGCCGTGCTGACCGCGCCCGGCTGGCCGAACGGCGATTTTGTGTCGTGGATGCAGGAGGTGGCCGGCGCCGAGCGGTTCAGCCTGGTCATCAACAACCTGGAGACCGTCAGCCCATCCCTGGCCGCGGGCCTGGGCACGTTCCTCGCTTCCCTGTTCGACGGGTGGGGCGTGCCGATGGGCGGCGCCGAGCTGGTGGCGTTTGCCGGCAACTACAGCGGAACCGCGTTCGGCGTCCACGAGGGTTACGAGGACGCTTTCCTTACACACTACGGGCCCGGCGTCAAGCACTTTTACACCTGGTCGAACGAGGAGTATCAGAAGCTCACCGGCGGCAGCGACCCGCTGTACGGGAACTACCTGTGGCTGCTGGAGCACGGCGAGCACTTTGCACTCGAGCCGGGCGACGCCCTGTTCCTGCCCCGGCGGGTCTTCCACGTCGGCCGGCAGGACGAGTTCTCTGTGTCCGTGGCCGTACCGCTCTACACCTTCCCGGACGCGACGGTCCTGCGCCAGGCGGTCCTGCCCGATGTGATCGAGTCGCTGCTGACCGGCGGGCCCGACAGTGAGGTGGGTGGTCCTTCACCGATGGCCAACCGAGGCACCGGGAGCGCGCCGGTGGCCGAACGCCTGACCGACCTCGCCGCCCGAACCCTGGCTGCCGCGACACGGCGCGCTGGCGTGGCCGTCGAGCAGCACATCCGCCAGCGGTGGCACACCGTGCTGAGCAACGGCGGCTGGGAGATGGTGTCAGCCGACCTCGCCCGCGCCGAGGCGGTCGCCGCGTTCGACCCCGAGCACGTGATACCCGGTGCCGAGGTGGCCATCATCGCCCCCTACCGACTGCTCGTCACCGGCCAGCAGGCGTTCCTACGCGGATTCGAGGTCGCCGCCAACCCCGCGGTCCTCACTCCTGACCGGGTCGCGGCCCTCAACGCCGGGCCCCTGCTCTTGCCCGCGGACGACGACCTCGTGGCCGCCGTTCGCGTGCTCGGCGCCACCGGCGGCCTGACCGTCACCGCCCCCACCACGACCCTGAAGGAGGATCCGGCATGACCACCCTGGACAGCCTCACCGGCACCTCGCTGGTTGAGGCGCACCTCGACGCCAACCCCGAGACCCGCCACTTCCTGCACGCCACCCTGCTCGGCAAGCTGAACTCGGGCGACGACCTCGTCGACAAGCACCTCGCCCCGATGATCGACTCGGTGTACCGCAAAATCCGTGACCTCGTCGACCCGGGCACGCTCACCCAGGCGCAGGCGCGGACGTACATCGCCGAGCTCGCGGTGTTCGCCCGCTACAACGCGCAGTTCCTCCGGCTGGCCGCCGACACCGTGGCCGGCTTCTCCCCGGAACTCGCCCACGAGCTGCGCCGCAACTACCTGGAGGAGGGCGGCGAGCGCGGCAAGGTGCCCGCCCACTACATCCTCTACACCAACGCGCTGCTCAAGGACCTCGGACTGCTCGTCAACGGGCACGTCCCCGCCGCCGAGACGGCCACGCTCATCCTGCTGCACCAGGTCATGGTCAATTCGCACATGCCCAGCGTCATCGCCGGCGGCTACTACGCCACCGAAGGTGTCGCGATCGCCGAGACCGAGATCCTGCGCGACATCACCGACCGGTACGGCCAGCTGACGAGCCAGATGAGCGGCAAGGACCTCCCCTCGCTGGACTACTACTACCGGTTGCACCTCGACGACGACCACGAGGCCGCCCAGATCGGCGGGCTGAGCGTCGAGGCCGCCCACATCGAAGGTCTCGCCCAGTTCATCCGGAACAGCGACCTCTACGGATTCGACCTGCCACAGGCCGTCGAGGGTTTCCTGCAAATCTTCGGCGGGATGACACACTGGTGGACCCAATTGGCCTACCGTGCGAGGAATGTGAGCTGATGTCCGAAGAAAGCGGAGCAACCGAGGAAAGCACCGGCGGCTGCCTGTGCAAAAAGATCCGGTTCGTCGTTGTCGGGAAGCCCGACTATCCCCACGTCTGCAGTTGTCCACACTGCCAGAAACGAGCCGGCGGACCGATGCAGTCGTGGGTCGGCTTCCCCCTGGCGGGGCTGCGTTGGACTGGCGAAGGCGGCGAGCCGACCTGGTTCGACACCTTCAAGGGCGAAACCAAACGAGGCTTCTGCCCCACCTGCGGAAGCCACGTCGCCGCCTTCGACTACGGCGACACCACCATCGGCATCACCATCAGCGCCCTGGACAACCAGGACGACCCCCGCCTCGTCCCGGTCAACCAATCGTTTCGCGATGACGCGGTCGACTGGCTCCCCCAGGTGCCCGACACTCAGCCCAGCACCGTCAGCTAACGCCGAGCCGGGTGGCGGGCGATCCACACAGTGCCCGCCACCCGGCCGCCACGTTTGGGCCCTGCATCCTCCACCGCGTACGCACCACGACCAGCCCCTACGGGGAGTCGCCGGTTCCCACCCAGCCCAGGACACCCTGCTGGAGGCGCACTGCCATGCCCGCCACCGCGAACGCCGCCACCGAGTACGGCACCCTGCGCCGCGTCGCCATGCGCTACGCCAGCGATGTCAACCGCGCAGTGGACGGCCCCGACATCCACCCGGTTCTCGCCCGGCAAAAGGCCACCAGCACCTGGGCCGCCTACTCGCCCGCGAAGGTCCGCGCGCAGCAGGACGCCCTAATCCGTGTGCTGCATGAGCGCGGCACCGAGGTGGTCCTCCTTCCCGACGCGCCAGGCTGCTCAACCCAGCACTACCCCCGCGACATCGGGTTCGTCGTCGACGACGTCTTCTTCGCGGCCCGACTGAACTCCCCGCACCGCATACCCGAAGCCGATGCCCTCACCGACCACACGGCCGCCATGCCGACTCCCACCCAACTCGCGGCGGGCACCATCGAGGGCGGAGACGTCATGCTCCACGACGGTTGCGTTCTGGTGGGAATGAGTGAGGAAACCTCGCCCGACGGGGCTGACGCGCTCCAGGCCGCCCTTGCGCAGCACCGCATCGACCGCGAAGTCATCCCCATCCGGTTTGCCCGAGCCGGCATCGTCCACCTTGATGACCACTTCAACATCGTCGCCCCCGGCACCGCCCTCATCCACCGCGGTGCCTTCCCCCCGGCACAGGTTAACTGGCTCGACAAACGTTTCGACCTGATCGACGTCACCGACGACGAGGCACTCGCCGTCCAGGTCAACGTCCTAGCGGTCGCCCCCGGCGTCGTCGTCGTCGCCCAAGGCAGCGACCGGATCGCCGGCGAGCTGTCCACCCGCGGGATCGCGGTGATCAGCGTCGACTACTCCGAGGTGACCCACATCCCCGGATCGCTGCGCTGCACCACCCTCCCGCTCATTCGGAACTGACCCCACGCCTCAACGGGCGGGATCGCCGCCTTCACGGATCGATCGCGACAGCCCATTCGCGGTGCCGTGCGCCCTCATTACTCCTCGGCCACGGTCGGACCGATGTCCGACCTCACCGCCACCGCACCCTGGAGATCCCATGTTGCCGCCCGACCCGCTGCTGCCTGTGCTTCTCGCCGTACCGGCCGTGATGCTTGCGTGCCACGTCGGCGGCCGGGCCATCCGCCGAATCGGCCAACCGCCCGTCATCGGCGAGATCCTCGTCGGAATCCTGCTCGGCCCCTCCCTGCTGGGCTGGCTCGCACCCGATCTGCAACACCACCTCCTGCCGCCCGCCGTCCTGCCGGTCGTCTCAGCCCTCGGCAGCCTTGCCCTCCTCACCTTCCTGTTCCTCATCGGCGCCGAACTCGACCTGCACACCCTTCGCAACGCCAGACACGCCGTCGTCACCGTCAGCCTCGGCAGCATCCTGCTGCCTCTAGCGCTCGGGGCAGCCCTCGCCCTGACGATGTATCCGACACTGGCCCCGAACGGCGTAGGACGAGCGCCGTTCGTCCTGTTCGTCGCCGTCGCCCTGAGCATCACCGCCTTCCCGGTCCTCGCCCGCGTGCTCGCCGACCGCAACCTGGAGACCACTTACCTCGGCGCCTTCGTGATGGCATGCGCGGCCATCAACGATGCGATCGCCTGGTGCCTGCTCACCGCAGCCATCGCCCTGTCCACCACCGGTAGCCCTCTGTCCGCCCTCGCCGCCGCCGCCCTTACCGCCGCTCTGGCTACAGCCCTCGTCCTGCTACGCCCGGCCATGCGCAAGCTGCTGGCGAGCGCCGGGCGCAGCTCCGACGAGTTCGTGCTAGTGATCCTGTGCGCCGGGCTCTTCCTGACCGCGTACACCACCGATCAGATCGGCGTCCACCCAGCGCTCGGTGCGTTCCTGTTCGGAGTAGCCATCCCCCGTGGGTTGGCACCCGTCGAGCGCAGCGCCGCCCGCATCCGTGCTGTCTTCGTCCCCGTCCTGCTGCCCCTCTATTTCGCCGACATCGGTCTACGTACCGACATCGCTAACCTGCCCGCCGGACAGTGGGGCTGGGCTATGGCGGTTCTGGCTGTCGCCGTCGTCGGCAAATGGGGCGGGGCGGCAGGAGCCGCCCGGCTCACCGGTGTCGACTGGCGATGGGCCGCGACCATCGGCACGCTGATGAACTGCCGCGGCGTGACCGAACTCGTCGTACTGGGGATCGGTCTCCAGATCGGCGTCATAACTCCACACCTGTTCACCATCTTGGTCCTCATGGCCGTAGTGACCACCGCAGCAACCGCCCCACTGCTGAACCGCCTCGGCGCCGCTGATCCCCGGATGTCGCCCGCGCCAAGGCGCCGGGAGGGGTCCGACCCCGGCCCTTCAGCATCAGACAACCCGAAGGCGGCACGATGACCCGGGACCTCGTCCTTGAGGCGATCCTCACGAGGCGCAGTGCCACGAGGCTCACCGAGCCGGCGCCCGGCCGCGAGGAGCTGCTCGAACTCGTCCAAGCCGCAGCCACCGCCCCGGACCACGGCCGGCTCCGGCCGTGGCGGCTGATCGTCGTCGAGGGCAATGACCGGGTGTTGCTCGGCGAAGCCCTCCGCTGTAGCGCGTCGGACCCGGCACAAGCGCGCCGGGCGGCAGCGAAGCCCACGCGGGCACCGCTGCTCCTGTCGATCGTCTTTCGCCCCGAACCCAACCACCCGATGGTGCCCGAGTGGGAGCAGCTGGCCGCCGTCGTGGCGATGGTGCAGACGCTGCTGCTCCTGCTGCATCCCCGAGGCTGGGTGCGATCTGGCGCACCGGGCCGGTGATCGAGCAACCCCCGGTTCTCGAGTACCTCGGCCTCAGGCACGATGAGCGCATGTTGGGCTGGCTGTACATCGGCACCCGGCCGGACGGTCCCTCGGTCCATCCCCGCGAACCCGTCGACATCCAGTCCAGGATCAATTGCCCTGGCCAACCCACGGATCGATGATCCGGCCATTCGGCGGGCAGTCGCTCTGATGGTCACTGTCAAGGGGCAGAGTCGTGCATCCGGCGAGAGTGATGACCGCACTTCAGTCGACGGTCAGGGGCGCCACGAGGGCCGCGGCGATTAGAAGTCATGCAGCGGTTGGCCTTCGGCGACCCGGGCGAGTCGGTCAACGATGCGCCGGCTCTTGAGGTGCCGCGAAGCCTCAACCGCGCGCTTCAAAAGTGCCGTGCGCTCGGCCTCCTCGCCCCGCAGCCGCGCGAGTTCCGCACCGGTGATCAGTAGCTCTACGCTGTCGCGTGTGCGCTCCTCTGGCATGTCCAGAGCCACTTGCAGCGCCTGCGATCCCGGAACTGCTAGGCCGGCCATCGCAAATGCCCACGCAGCCTGGCCTTCCAGCTCTGGCCGGTCCAACCAGAGCAACCAACGAGGACCGACGCCAATGCTAGCCCGGCTGAAGGCATCCCGAGCACGCTTCACCGCAGCCAGCGTCTGTTGGGGATTCCCGATGAGCGCCCATGCCCTGGCCTCGGTGATAGCTGCATAGGCCCTTACCAGGGCGGGCGCGTCGGCAGCGGCGAATACCGCGCTGCGCGCATGGGTCACAACGGCATCGCGATCACCGCGTGCCCCAGCTAACCGGGCTTGATGGATGTACCCGCGCGCCAGGCGGCCACGGTCGCCGACCGCTTGGGCCAGCCGAATCGCCTGGAGGTCGTAACGCTGAGCAAGCCCTGGAAGCTGATCGTCGTAGGCCATGCTCGCCAAAGCGAGCACCGCGTCCGCGACGCTTCCGTAGAGCCTCCGCCCGCGACGAGCGGAAAACGCTCCGTGCAGCAGCGGAGTAGCGTGCAGGTCCAGGAATGCGGCAAACACACTGCGGAAGCGGCCTCCGCCATGCCGCGCGTCCAGTCGCCCATAGAGGTCAGTGTGCAGCTCAAGCAGTTCGACGTCAGCAACCGAGACTCGCTGCCGCCCCCGCCCAGCGGTTTCCGCGTCGGGCAACATGACCAGTGCGTTGTGCAATGCAGGCGCGGAGGTGACTCCAGCCGACATCCGCCGGACAGCGGCGCGCCCAGGCACGGAATCGAGCTGCCAAAGCTTAGGCAGGACCCGCACCGCGTGCTGAAGATCTCCGTACTGGAGAGCTTCCGCACCGACATCCGCCACCCCGCCCGGCCATCCCAAGCTTTCCGGTGAGACACGGCGTCGCAGCGCGACGGACAGCACTAGACAGGCCGGGCCTAGGAGCTCGGGAGTAGGGACCGCACCGTCGCACCAACGCGAAACCGTGCTCGGGCTGACCGCTCGTGGCATTCCGATCGCCTGGCAGCGCTCACGTACGCGTTGGGCGAAGCCTGAAACCGACCAGCCAAGCTCTGCCAGAAGCTCGCACAGCGCTTCGTTGCGGTCTTTCTCAGGGCCCAACGGGGCGCGTCGCACCACACCACTCCCGTCCACGCCTCCTGGTTAGGGTGCCGACTGGCGCGTCAATGACAGATTCAACTCGGGGTGCCGGAAGCCCAAGAAGAATTTTCCGGATAGCGGGTCGTCCTTACCAGCGCGGACAACCCGCCCCGGCCTGTTGGGAAAGACCCATTGACAATCGCCGACCCTGGCCGCTGTCGGACAGGCCTGACATCCGACTACGACAATCCGCCGACACCGATTCCGACACCACCAGCACTGAGCTCAGCGCATCAGGAGGCGTGGCGCTCCCGCGCGCCGGGAACGCATCGCTGCGGCGGGCCCGCACGGTGGTCGGCTCCGCGGCGTGCTCAGGGTCATTCCGCCACCCCTTCACCGGCGGCAGCAGGTAACCACCGCCCCATCAGAGCGGAGGAACTCAGCCAGTTCCCGCTGCACTGCCCGAGCCCGTACCCCGTGCGACGATGCTTCTATGAACCGCAGCAGCGCCGGCTTGGTCATCTGGGATGTTGACGGGACGCTCATTCCCGCGGACTTGCGCTGGTTGACGCGTGCGATCGCTCGTGCGTACGGCATCGCGCAGTCCGAGGTCGTCTTTCCTGACAAAAAGGTGCATGGGTATACGGACGAGTCGATCGCCGTCGACACGGCGATAGCCTCGGGCGTGGACCCGTCAGCTGCGGAGGCAGGCATACCCGCGTTCCGTCAGGCCATCGCCGCGGTCATGCAAGAGGGTCGGCAAGAGTTGGCTGAGGTCCAGCCGCCGTATCCAGGTGCCGCAGCGAGCATCGCGGAGTTGCAGGACCTCGGGTTCATTCAGACCGTACTGACCGGCAACCTGCGATCGGCCGCTGACGTGAAGCTGCACGTGGCGGGCTTGGATGAGTTTATTGATCTTCGCATCGGCGGGTTCGGGTCAGACGCTCGAGACCGCTTCCAACTCCCAGCGGTCGTAGCTCAGCGCTACTTGGCGATCTACGGTGTCCCGCTCGATTCCGCTCGGGTGATCGTCATCGGGGATGCGCCAAACGATATCGCTTGCGCACGCCACGCCGGCTTCCGTGTCGCTGTCGTCGCTCACCGGATTGGGCGTCAAGAGCTGGCATCCTACGAACCTGACCTGGTACTCGACAGCCTCGACCCACCGACGGTGGTGGCCGCCGTGAGTTCGCTGGTGAGTTCGGGCGGGTCGCCGGCTGCCTGCTAGGCGGCCATCTGCTCCTCAAGTTCGAGGACAATTGGCTCGTCGCTCCATCGGACTAGCCGCTCTCGGGCACGTTGAGCTCGTGCGATGCCCCGATGGTTTCCGCCGGCTTTCAGTCGATTGAAGGTGTCACCGAGCAGGGCACAGGATCGTTCCAGCTCGCCGGCCTCGGCGTAGGCGCTCGCGAGGTCCACTGCTGCTGCGAGGGCGACGTTCACGTTCGCCGGGTCGTGTTCAAGCGTTTGCACAGCACTTTCGAGCACCTCTACAGCCTGGTCGGGCTGGCCAAGAAGGAGATGGCAGGTGCCCGCATAGACGTGGAGGCGGGCATTGCTCCAGTCGCTGTAGAGACCGACACAGTCAGCCGGTGACAAGTCGTTGACCGCTGCTTCTGCTCGCTTCAGAGCGGCGGAAGCCTCGCGTGGAAGCCGCAGGGCGGCATAGGCCTGGGCCTGCTCGGCGGCTATCCGAGCTCGTGCGGCGGGACTGAGATCTGTGGATGCCTGGTCGGCCTCGTCGAGCAGCCGCAGGCCGATCATGACGTCACCATCGGCTTCGATCAGCGTTGCAGCTTCGAGGTTGCTCTCGAACATTCGTGCGGTCGCGCTGATCCGGCGGTCACCGAGCCTGTCGCCCAGCTGGCGGGCGTAGGCGCAGTGAGCGATTGCGAGAGCACGGTTACCCCGCGCGCTCCACAGCCTGCTGGCGACGACCGAAGCTTCGCCGAGCATAGCTCCGATATCAGCACGGATGGGCGCACGGCCGGCTTTGCGATAAAGCGTCGACAGGCATTCACGGTGCGCCTCAATCAGCCCCAGAAGCACGTCAGGTGACACAGCCTGGCGTTGCTGCGCAAGCATGTTGGTCAGAGTAGAGAAAGTGTTCCACTCGCCCACCAGGTAGTCGCCGCGTGGCCTGAGGGCAAACGTCTCAAGAGCTGTGGAGGGCGACGGCCCCGGCGTAACCTCGAACGGCTGAGGTGCAGGCATGCCGCTCGGCACCTGCCCGAAGCTGATGTGCCGGATTCGATCGTACTCTCGGGCCAGGCTGCCGCCGGTGCGCAAGATCTCATCGCTTCGGGACCAGAAGCTTCGTCCCACTCGCTGACGTCCGGTTTCCACGTTCGCGATCGTGCTTCGTCCGTAGTTGGTGAGAGGCGCGAACGTCTCTTGTGTGTAACCGGCGACTTTGCGGCTGCGGGCGAGCATCTGACCAAGAGTGAGCCATGCCGCGGCGATTTCCTGGGGTGAATCGTTCGGCATCAGCGGCTCCGGATCGATACGACGAACGTCCGCGCGAGGCGAGACGCGGTGGCGTGAGGGCACTGTAGCTGCAGAGGCGCCGTGCGTCGGGTAGTCGCCGGCTGGTTCCAACATTCTTCCGACAAAGTTCCGACATCACCGTCGCGGTGTTTCGAATCCGCGTGACCGCGATCCTCGTATGCTGCCTGCTCGTGACCCGCGCGCTAGCCAACAATGATCATGAGGTTGAAGCCAAGTACCACGTCAGCGACCTAAGAGAGCTGATCAAGGCGCTCGCCCAGCGGCAGGTGGCGTTGACAGAGCCGTCGGTACAGGACGACCAAGCGTACGCGCCAGCCGGCTGGACGTACGGGATGTCGAAAATCGGCGTTCCGTTCGCGCGTCTACGCACGCAGGAAGGGCGCCATCTGCTCACTGTGAAGAAGCCGATCGACAACGAGATGGCATGTCTAGAGCACGACTGCGTCATCCACGACCGTGACGCGATGCACGCTGCTCTCACCACGATGGGTTGGGTGCCAACCGTGCGAATCGTCAAGCAGCGCCGAACCGGCGAGTGGGACGGCGCGACGGTATGCGTAGACGTAGTCGACGGCCTCGGCACGTTCGTCGAACTGGAGCGTCTGGTTAGCTCCCAGCATTCGGGCGAGCAGGTGCAGCATGGGCTTGATGCGATGATTCGTTCACTGGGCGTGCCGGTGCTGCGGATCGTGGACACCTACGACACGTTGATATGGAACCTGGCGAGCGCTGCTGCTAGAACATCGGCCCCGGCCTGACGTGGTCGAACCCACGCCTGACGCCGTCCCGGCTGCGAACTGACCGCCAGGCTGGATCTGCTGATGACACCGGTCAGCCTGAACTGCGGCACCCGTTAATCGTGCACCGCGATCGGGCTTTTTACAGGGACGGCATCGCTGCCGACGCGGGTGGTCGGTGTGATGGGAGCGAACTGCTCGCCACCCATCGGCCCGCCTGACCATGGCCGCCGCCTGCCCATCGGCGGCGGACTCGCCTGAATAGATTCGCGGTTCCGCTCCAGGCGCAGCACCTCTGCGAGGTCCGGCGGGACGAGCTGCCGCACCTCGGCATTGCTGGCCAGCAGAAGATTGCGATGCTGCGGAGTGCGGAGTTTGAAAGGGCTTCCGGAGAGATCGCTCGGGCGCGCGGACAAGGCCGTCGCCGCTCGTGGCAGGCTGTCCGGGTGACCTTCCTGCTTCCGACCGCGACGTCTGGTGACGAGCGTGTCCGTGCTGCGCGGACGGCGGTGTTGCCGGTGGGCAGCTTTGAGCAGCACGGAGAGTTCCTGCCCTTGATCACGGACACGGCCGTTGCGTGTCTGGTGGCTGGGCGGGTTGCTGAGGACTATCCGGTGTTCTTGCTACCGCCGCTGACGATTTCGTGTTCGCACGAGCATGCGGGGTTCGCCGGGACAGTGAGTATTAGTGCGCGCACATTGCTCACGGTGATCGAGGATGTCGACGAGTCCTTGCGGGCTTCGGGCGTGGAGAACTTGGTGATCGTGAACGGGCACGGGGGGAATTACAGCCTTCGCAACGCTGTTCAGCAGGCCACGACGGTCCGGCGGCGGATGGCGTTGTTCCCTGCCGCGGAGGAGTGGAACACCGCGCGGGTCGAGGCGGGGTGTGAGACCACCGCTCACGAGGACATGCATGGCGGGGAGCTTGAGGTCTCCCTGCTGCTGCACGGGGCGCCGCAGTTACTGCGCGAGGGATACCAGGCGGCTGACCATTTGGCGGACGAGCGCCCTGATCTGCTCACGATTGGGATGCGCGCGTACACGTCGTCCGGGACTATTGGGCGGCCGTCGATGGGCAGCGCGGCCAAGGGTGCGGCGGTGCTGGACAGTCTGTCTCGGTCGTTCGCCCGAGTGCATGAACTGCTGGAGGGGTGAAGCGGTCGTCGACGCGCCGTCCTGGGTCACGTCACCGATGCGCTGCCACACCCTCTGATCAGGTACGTCAACTAGGTTTTCGTTACGCCGTCGCAATCGATCGTCTTCAGGGGAACTGTAGGAGTGGCACTCCGTAGAGGTCGGCTTGGCGGACGCGCGTCATGGTTGGTTCGACAATCTCCACGATGATCATTTCGGTGAGGAATTGAACGGTCGCGGCGAGCAGGTGGCTGGTGTGGGCGGTGGCGCTGTGTGCTTTCAAGCCGACGGTGAGGTGGATGTGCGGCTCGATTGTGTCGGTGTCGGGGTTGTAGGCGAGGGTGCCGCCGCCGAGGGCCTCGATATTGGTCAGGTGGACTTTGGTCCACACGGGGGCGTCGGGGTTGTCGAGGCGTTCGCAGGTGCCGACGATGTCGGCGGTGGCGAGGCCCGCAATAAACGTGGGGATGTAGCCCTGGCGGATGTCATGGGTGCGGCAGGTGCGGTCGAGGGCGTCGTAGAAGTCTTCCCCGTGGTCGAAGACGGCGACGATGGTACGTCCGGTGACGACTTCGCGGCTGCGCAAGGGGGCTCCTTCAGACGGTCGGGGCGTTGGTGGGCGGCTGCTGCGGCCATGGCCACGGCTCGCCGGGGTAGGCCACGGCGCGAAACGCCGCTGCCGCCTCGTGGGCGGTGGCACCTGCGGCAAGGGTGAGATGGAGCAGGATCCGGGCCTTGTAGGGGTCGAGGAAGCCTGCGGGAATGAGTCCGCGTTCGGTGAGATCCCGCTCGGAGCCTGGGAAGCCGTAGGTGCTGGTGAGCACAGGTCCCGCACCGATGCGGGAGGTGAGGACCACGGGTATCTGCTGGGCGAGCGCCGTGAGGGTGGAGACCCAGGTGTCCGGGACGTGCCCGACGCCGAAGCCAGCGATGACGAGGCCGTCAAAGTGGGCTGCCGTTGCGGACAGGTAAGTCGCGTCGTCGCCGACTGTGGCGGTGTAGAGGCCCACGCGCGGCTGGCGTACGGGTGTCGGTACAGCGTGGCGGTGGGCGGTGTGGCTGAGGAAGCGGGGTTCGCCTTCCACGACGTACCCGAGTGGGCCGCCGTTGGGTGAGGTGAACGCCTGAGTGTTGACGGAGTGCGTTTTCCGGACACGGTCGGCGGCGTGGATCTCGTCGGCCATGACGACGAGAGCGCCGCGGTCTCGGGCATGAGGGCTGGCAGCGACCCTGGTGGCGGCGAGAAGGTTGGCGGGCCCGTCGGGACCGGCGAGGGTGGGGTTGCGCATGGCACCGGTGACGACGAGGGGCTGCGGTCCGGTGTGCAGGAGATGCAGGTAGTAGGCGGTTTCTTCGAGGGTGTCCGTGCCCTGGGTAATGATGATGCCGCAGGTGCCTGCGGCGGCGGCCTGGTGGACGCTCCGGGCCAGGTCAGCCAGGTCGGCGAATGTCAGGGAGGCGCCGGGGCGGCTACGGAAGTTGACGACGTCGACCGCGATGCCGGTATCGGCAAGGCCGGGCACAGCGGCCACAAGATCGCCGGCGGTCAGTGCGGGGACGACGCCGTTGCCCTCTGAGGTGGTCATGGCGATAGTGCCGCCAAGCCCGAAGACCGTCACCCGCGGCGACACTCGCTTTCCCGATGACAATGTTCTGGCCTCCCGACGGCGACGATCATCGCTGTCGGAAGACTAGTCGGTCAATGCCGCGGCGTCGGCGAGGTAGCGGCAGGCGCGGTCGATGCCGGCGGTAGACAGATGCCTGCTGCGGGGCTGCACAACCTTGGCGCACCCCTGGTCGGCGAGGTCTCGGCAACGCCTGGCGAGCGTCTCCCAGTTCAGATCCAGGTACTCGGTCAGGACACGCAGGCGTGCGGGCGGAGACGCAGCGGCGATAACCGACCGGCCGCTGGCGTGGTTGATGGCCGCGCCGTACTGGCGCACGGTGCGGTGGTCGTCGGTGACGTCGACATGCCAGATGCCTTGGGCGCCAACCCAGTTGGCGAGCACCGCATGACGGTCACGATCCGTCACGAAGCCGGGTGTGCCTGCGTACTCCGGCTCGTCGGTGATGACGACCTCGATGCCGTACGACTCCATCAGTGCCACCGCCAACAGCAGGAGAATCCGCTCGCCGCGGGGGGAGGCGTCGACTGCCGCGCGAGGAATGCAGAACGCGCGGATGATGCGGTGACTTCCGGCGCGCGCGGCGGTGAGGTCCAGATACCTCTGCTTATGAGCGAACAGCAGCCAGGTGCTGGCTTCCTCGCCACGTTGTTCGCGGGTCCAGTAGGCGGGGGTCGAGGTGAGGGCGTCTGCGTGTCGGTGGATGTGTCCGGCGCAGAAGACCGACCCGAGCCACATCCTGCCGACGTCGCTAAGATCCGCGGCAAGATCGTGGCTGACCGCGGATCGGCTCATCTGCTCGTAGGAGGCCAGTTCAGCGGTGGCCTGCTCAATACGGGCGTCGTCGGCCAGAAGCGCTTCGTCAAGGTTCGCCACAGCCCACAACAGTGCGAGGACCAGCTCGTCAAGCTGGTACGCCTGCGGGATGACGAGCCGCGCGTCAGGGGCCGCCTGGGCGAGGCGTTGGCGGGCATGGCGGGCGTCCAAGCCGAACAGTTGGACACCTTGATCAGTTTCGATCCGCCCTACCACCAGACTCCGTCGCGGGGTGCGCAAGAGCCGGTCGTCGCAGTAGCCGGCCGGTACCGCCGCGAGAACTCGGCTGTCCTCGGCCACCGCAGGATGAACGTAGGCCGGTATCGCCAGTCCAGGAAAGAACCTGCCGTCAGGTGCCCACAGGTCAACGGCGTACGTCTGGGGGGCGAAATCGCCATTTGCTGCCTGGGGCGCGAGCAAGGAAAGCGCCGTTGGCCCGGGTGTTTCTGTGCGGGTGGCGACCGTGGCCCCGCGTGTGCGTCCACCGTCGAAATGTCCTGCGGTGTTGCGCGTTACCAATACTCGGAGCCGGTCGTACTCCGCTGCGAGCACACCGCCGGTATGCAGGATCTCGTCGCAACGAACCCAGAAGTCTCGGCCGATGCTCTGGCGACCGCGCTCCACGTTCGCGATCGTGCTGCGGACGTAGTGCGTTAGCGGCGCCAGCGTCTCTTGTGTGTAGCCGGCGGACTTGCGCGCTTCGGCGAGTCTTTTGCCGAGGTCAGCACGGGCTTGGGCGAGCTCCGGCGGCGGGGCAGCGGACACGATCACGCTCCGAGGAGGACGAGCGGGACAAGCTATCAAGACATGAGCATTGAGGTGACCTACCGTTACGACTCTAGCTGGATTCCGTAAAGAATCGTGCCAGGGAAGTCCGGGTTCACGAGGCGCAGCCCGCCGTCCGCTCTGCTCGGCTCCTTACCCCCAGCAGGCGGGAAGCGGACTCGGCGATGACCGCAGACGGTATTCGAGGCCGACACTGTTTAGAACAGTGCTGGCACGGCAGTAGTTAGCCGCTCGGCAACGGCGCGCGGGGTGACGTTGAGGGAGGCGGTGAGTGCCGCATGGTCGGTGAGCTTCGCCTGGCGGGGCTGGTGTAGGTAGGTGCTGGACACCACCGTAGGCATGAGCGCGGCGCCGACGTGGAGATAGTCGAAGCGGTAGCCGCTGCCATTTCTACCGATCCAGCTGTACGCCTGCTCGTCCGGGTGCAGGGTCCGGTGGACGTCGGTGAGCTTGAGCGCGGCGAGGGCGTCGAGGAATTCGTACTCGAAGGATTGGAAGCCGGGGTAGCGGGGTTGGTGGTCGCGGCTGATGACGTTGTAGTCCCCGCCGACGATCAGGTGTGCGCGGTCGTCGGCGGATAGCCGGATCAGGGCGTCGGTGACGGTGGTGAGGAAGGCTCGTTTTTTGGCGAGTTTGGCTGGTGCTCGGTCGCTGGAGGGGACGTAGAGGCCGAGGATCGTGATGTTGGGGTGGGTGTCGAGGGTGACGGCGGGGGCGCGGCCGGGCAGGCTGAGTCCGGCGGTGAGGTCTGGGGCGGGCCGGGTCGTGATGCGGCTGGCGATAGCGCAGCCTCGGTCGCCGTCGAGTGAGGGCTGGTGGGTGACGGACATCCCGGCCGCGCGGAGGCCGGTGAGCAGGTGCCGGGTGCCGGGTCCGTTGCTGGTTTCGGTCAGGATGATCAGGTGGTCGTCGCGCTGGAGTAGCCAGGTCAGTAGGTTCTGCGCGCGTGCGAGCGCGGCGGCCTGCACGTTGATCGTCAGGATGGACAGCACGGTGAGCCTCGCTGGTCAGGGGCCGTCGGCGGGTAGCAGGTCGAGGATAGTGTCCACGACCTGCTCGGGGGTGTGGCCGTGGCAGACGACGACGTGTTGGCGCCACTGCTGCCGGTGCAGGTGGGTTGCCGCCTCGCGGTAGAGGGCGAGCTCCTTCTCGGGTGAGCCGGCGAGCTCCAGCCTGGTGAGGTGTGGCCGAGCTGCCAGGCGGGTGCGGATGACCTCTGGGTGGTCTTCGAGGTAGATGACGGTGGCGGGTAGGACGTAGCGGTTGTAGGACCAGATCTCGCCGAGGTCGAGCCCGTCGATGCGTTGCAGCACCAGTGAGGAGGCGACATACCGGTCGGTGACGACGTGCAGTCCGTCGTCGAGGCGGGGGATGATCTCTGTTTCGATATGCGCTGCGCGGTCGGCGGCCAGGGCGAGGGCCAGGGCCTTGCCGTGGAGGAAGGACTCCTGCCGACGCAGGAGTTGGCCCAGGGGTGTGCGGGTGGGCTCGCCGGTCAGGTGGACCCCGGTCGATCCGTGTTCGGCGAGACGGTCGGCCAGGAGGCGGGCGATCGTGGTTTTGCCGACGCCATTCGGGCCCTCGACGGCGATGAACAGACTGCTCACCCCTTCGATGGCGACAGCGGCAGCAGGCGACGGCCGCTGGGTGCGGTGATGGGGCACTGCTCGGTGTCGACGTCGCCGATGCGACCACCTGCGGCGACGACCGCGGCCGGGCAGCCCTTGCCGCACTGCCCGGCCATTTGGCAGGAGCCGCAGGTCGGGTTGGCGCCGAGCCGGTAGCGGGTGTGGAAGTCGTAGGCGTCGAGGCTGGGAGCGGCCTCCCCGTCGAGGATGTTGCCAGTCAGGAACTCGGTGTCGCGGTGCGCTGAGGCGGGCGTGCGGGCGGCGAAGACCAGGTAGGGGCAGACGGCGACCTGCCCGTCAACGAAGACGTAGATCAGCTTGCCGGCGTCGCAACCACCCAGCGGAAGGTTGTCGTTGGGGAAGCGAATGCGCACGAGATCGAGCTGGTCAGCGAAACGGTCGGTCACCGCCCGGATCGCGTCCATGGCAGTCGTGGTCGCGGCGAGCTTGCTGCGGCTTTTCACTCCTCGGCCGAAGGAGGAGAGCGGGTTCATCAGCACGTATTCGGCGCCGACGTCGACGGCGAACGCGCACAGATCGGCGAACTCCTCGGGCGTGGTCAGCGCGTTGGGCGTGGACAGCAGGCCCTTGAGTAAGCCGGCGTCGGCGAACTTGCGGGTGGTCGCGACGGTGGTGTCGAACGACGACCGGTCGCCGCGGAATTTGCCGTGGCTTTCGGGCCGGAATCCGTCGAAGGACACGTTGATGTGTACGTTGCCGAGGGCGGCCAGGGCGTCGATGTCGGCGTCGCGGGTCAGCGTCGCGTTGGTGCAGATGCCCAGCGGTAGTCCTCGGTCGGCTACTGCCTGGCACATGGCGATCAGGTTGGGGTGCACGAAGGGCTCGCCCCCGGTGAGCGTGAGGCGTTCGACGCGGGCGTCGAGCAGCCGCGGCAGCACGCGGGTGGTGAAGTCGACCCGGGACAGGTCGGAACCGGCTGCGGTCGAGGACACGAAGCAGTGGGCGCAGTGCAGGTTGCAGCGTTCGGTGATCTGCACCAAGGCCTTGCGCCCGTTGCCTCCGACGGAGGTGCGGAAGTAGCAGGACGAGGCGTGGGTGTCGACGACGAGGCGCTTCACGAGGATCTTCCTGTAGTAAGTGATGGGCGGCTAGCGCTAATGGGCGGCGGTGCTCCAAACAGGTCCACTGCGCCCTGGAGTTGCCGGAGGACGACTTGGGTATGGCGCCGATCGGCGGAGGCAGGGTGGTGGCCAGCGGCGGCGGTAGTGAGCAGCCACCAGGCAGCCCACACGCGGTGCCAGCCCAGCGCCCATCGGGCAGCGGGAAGCCCGCCCCGGTCGGCTTCGGCGTCGGGATGGCCGCCTGCGGCGACGTAGGCGTGGATGAGTTTGGTGAGGAGTCGGGGTTCGGTGGGTGTGCGGGTGCCGAACCAGGTGGCCAGGTCGAGTAGGCCCGGTCCGGTGAATGCTTTGGCCCAGTCGACGAGGCGGCAGCCGGTGCGGCTGACGTGCAGCGACGTGCGGTGGAATTCGCCGTGGCACAGTCCGAACGGTGGTCGCTCGGCACCGTCGGCTCTGTGTTGTGCGGCGGCGGCGAGTCGCTGCAGCACCGCTTCGATCCCTTTCGCGTCGTGGGTGAAGCGCCCTTGTCGACGGAGCTCGTCTAACGCGTCGAGTCCTTGCTCTGGTAGCCGCGCCAGGCCCGCTTCGTCGAAGGCCGGGAGGTTGGGGATGGCCGCAGTGGCGTGAACCCATCGGGCCGTGGCGGCAGCCTCCGCGAACGTCGCGGTCCGGCTCGCCTCGCCCAGGTCTTCCATCAGCATGCCCACCCCGTCGGGGCGCATCGTGTAGCCGTTCAGCAGCGGGACTGGGGCTTGCTGGTTGTTGAGCGCGCGAAGGACGGTCGCTTCGCCGGTAAACGGTGTGGTGGCGATTTTGCAGATCAAGCTGCTGCTATCGAGGAAGAACCAGCGCTCTACCGAGGACAGCTCCCATGTCTGGATGATGTGTCGCCGCGTCGGTACTCGTCGTGATGCGGCGAGCAGGTCGCCTCGTAGCTGCGTGCAGAGCTGCTCGTCGAGCTTGTCGCTGCTCACCGCGCACCCACTCGCTGTGCAGCAGCAGTGGCGCGCTCGAGCGGCGTGAGGGCGGCGTCGAGATGCGCCGACATGCTGGCGGGCAGCTGAGGATGTGCGGCGTGTTGGAAGGCCCGGAAGTGCGGCAGTAGCCCGCACAGCACCGGGCGCCGGTCAAAGAAGTCCGGTGCGTTGCCCGTGCTTTGGGCCCGGCGTAGCAGCGAGGTCAGGGCGACAATCTTGTCGGCGGTGGAGGCAAGTAGCACCGGTTGGTCGTCGACGCGGATGGGCGGGTCGGGTTCGTCAAGGGCGCGGTGTTCGACCTGAAGGGCGGCGATGATCCGGGTGACCTCGGTCCCGTAGCCAGCGGTGAGGGTCTGGTAGACGTCCCGCTCTGTCGGGGCGAATTCCGGTGCGTCGTGTAGGAGCGCGGCGATGATGACGTCCTGTGCTGGGGCGGGGACGTGTTGCCCGATGGTCACTGCGACGCGCAGCGCGTGGACCAGGGCTGGTCGGTCGTCGATGGTGTGTCCCGCGCACCAGGTTCGAGCGTCGCGGAGGGCGCGGTCGATGGCGGCGGGGCGGGGAGGCGATAAGACCGTCATACCCTGGTACCTCCTGATTGCCGTACGATCGGCGGCATGTCGGGGCCCCTTCCGCAGTGGTGTGAACAGACCTGCGTGGTGTGTCCGGCTCAGCAGTTGGGGCCGGGCCAGTTCGATGTCATCGACCGGCCGGGACCCGAATTCGCGTACCGACCTGCGCTCGGGTGGCGGGCAACCGCGGACGGGGTCGCCGTCTGCGTTCATCCGTTCCGGGTGGGCCTTCCCGCCGGCCGGTACGCCTCGCAGGGGGAACTAGTCCCCGATCAGGCGCCCCGACCGACGCCGACGGCGGCGGCGCTGGAGATGCCCGCCGACGTGGTGGACCTGGAAGGCTGGCTCGTAGCCGTCTTGCGGCAGGCACCCGCCGAAGGGATCTTCGCCGCTGTTGCCCGCGCCGAGCGGCTTGCCGCCGAACGGTTCGGAGCGAAGAAGGCGGTGACGGCCCTGCGGCGGGTGCTATCAGTGGAGTTGGCTAACCGCTGACCCCGGCGCCGACCGGCTCGTTGGGGTCGAAGTCGAAGTCGTGGCTGCGTCCGTCGCGGCCGAGGCCGGCCGCCTGGTAGTGCTCGTTGAGCAGGTTGAGACGTCGGTTTACCTCGGCCGAGTCCAGCCAGTACCGCAGTGGTTGCTCTCCCCACCCGGCGGCGGCGTAGTAGGCGTCGGTGATGCCGCCGCGGGTATAGGTGAACTCCTCCAACTCGGTGGCATGGGGGAACACGACGCCCAAGTCAAGCTGCAGGCGCGTCATCAGCGTGAACTGGGCCAGCACGGCGTGGATCATCTCGTCCACCGGCGCCGGCACCAGCAGTTCAGCGGCGCGCTCGTCACCCCCGGAAAGGTCGAACACCGCTGCTTTGAGCGCCAGCACGCGCAGCGCTTCGTCCAGCAGCGGAGCGGCATCGCGCTCCAACGACCAACGGCTGATAGCCGGGTAGCCGGTGAACGTGGCCCAGCAGGTGGAGTACCTCATCGACGAGCTCTGCAGCCGGCCGTAGGCCGGGTGCTCCTGCATCTTGTCGAGGATCTCGGCAGCGCGACGGCCAACCTCGTCGACCTCTGGCATGGATGAACTGGTCATGGTGCATGCCCTCCCAAGGGGGTCGTGGACACGACGGACCGTCGCGCCGCATCGCGGCTGCGGTCCCTCATCGCCTGCTCAGTCGACGCGGGCGGTGACTCAAACATCAAAAGGCGTCACCGGTGGTGTCGATAAGGGATGTCATCCAGTTCCGACAATCCGCTGACATTCATCTTCGACGGATATTGCTGATGCCGGGAATGTTGGCGGATTGTCAAAACTGCTTGGCAGGGCTGGCCGACATTGATCGATCTCGTCTTAGGTCGCTCTATGCCGGCGTCACCGCCGCTGCTGCGCTGTACACACCAGCCAGCGATACCAACTCACCGAGGGAAGGTTCGCCGTGCCTGTTGCCAGGAGGTTCATGCCTCTGCTGATCACGCCGCTGGTGGCGCATTTGGCCATCGCGCCGCAGCTGCTGGTGTCGACCGGCCGGCAACTCTCCGCCGGCAGACCCGTCAACGAGCAGGCGCTTGCTACGGCGACCCTGTCGGCGACCGGGCGGCGCTCGCCCCGTGACACGGCGTGGAGCAGGCGTGGCTGCCGGGCCGCATCCACGGACAGTCGGGCGGCGGTGTGAGCGCGACCAGTGGCGGTGCGATGCGGGTCTCACGGGTCAGAGTGGGCCGCCGGTTGGCGGATATGTCGGTGCGGTGGAAGGCCGCGCTGATCGTGCTGCCGACTGTGCTCGTCGCGATGGTGTCGGCGGGCTTCGGACTGTGGTCCTCCGTGGGGGAAGCCCGGACCGCCGAGGGGGCCGGGGACTTGTTCTCCGTCGGTGCGTCGGCGACCGAGGTGACTCAGCGACTGCAGGCGGAGCGGATTACCGCAGTGGGTCTGCTGCTGCCGGGGTCGAAGGTGACGCCAGCGGATTTCGAGCGGGCCGTGCAGCGCGCCGATGAGGCGATCTCCCGATTTCGGTTTCTGCGAGGAGAACTCGAAGACCCGCCCGGGGGCGTGCGCGCTGTCCTGGCCCGCGCTGACGCCGGGTTGGCGGATGTGCAGGCGCAGCGGCAGCGGGTGCGCGGAGACGGCCCGGTGGCGCTGTCCGCCGTGGCATTCGGGTACCGGGTCGTTCTCGCTGATCTCGGTGATCTGCTGTCGGCGGTGGCGCAGAGCGGTGTCGAACCGCAGTTGGCGGATGAGATGCGGGCGTCGGCGGCGGTGTCGCGGGCCCGTGAGGCGGTGGGTCAGCAGCAGGTGGCGGTGTTGCAGGCAGTGGCGGCGCGCCGGTTGACCCCGGCGCTGCACGCGGAGATTGTGGCCGCCCGGTCCGGCCAGGACGAGGCGCTGCGCGAGTTCGACGCCTTGGCGCGCCCGTCATGGAAAGCGCGGTTAGGGCGGACGTTGACCGGCGCGGACGTCCTCGCCGCGGTGCGCCTGGACGGGCTGGTCTCCGGCACCGGCGTGTATGAGCCGGTACGGCTTCCGGGCGGCGCCGAGCAATGGAGCCGGGTGATGACCACTCGGGCAGACCTGTTGGCCCAGGTACAGGCAGCGGTAAACGCTGACATCGCGGCTGCCGCTGATGACCTGTGGATGGCCCAGGTGCGCGCGGCGGCGGTGCAAGCCGCGGTCTTGATGGTGATGTTGCTGGTCGCCGCGGTGACGGCGGTGCGCGTGGCCCGTTCGCTGGTTGCGCAGTTGTCGTCGCTAGAGCAGGGCGCACGCCGAGTCGCGGACGTGGAACTGCCAGCCTTGGTAGCGCGGCTGCGGGCGACATCGGATCCGGCGGCGGCCCAGCGGCTGGCCGAGGGCACCGATGGAGTGGCGGTGCCGGTTGTCGGCCGGGACGAGGTCGGGCAGGTCGCGAACGCGTTCAACCTGGTGTTGGCCGCGGCGGTAGACGCGGCGGTGGGGCAGGCACGGGGACGCGCCTTGGTCAGCGCCATGATCACCTCTGTCGGCCGGCGAGTACAGGCGCTGACCGATCAACTGCTCGGCAGCATCGATCGTCTCGAGCGTGACGAGGAAGACCCGGATCGGTTGGAGATGGTGTTCGCCGCTGACCAGCAGGCGACCCGGCTGCGCCGCTTTGGGGCGAATCTCCTGATCGTTGCCGGTGGTGGCCCAGGCCAGTCACAGCCGCATCCGGTGGTGCTCGCGGACTTGGTCAACGCCGCGTTGTCGGAGATCGAGGGCTTCGTCCGAATCACGATGGAGCAACTGGTCGAGGTCGAGGTCGATGCCCGCGCGGTTGACGCCGTGAAGTCGATCCTCGCGGAGCTGCTAGACAACGCGACCCGGTTCTCTGCCGCGCAGGTGCGGGTGTTCGCGGGGTGGTTGGGACATGACGTGCAGATCCTTGTTACCGATTCCGGTCTCGGGATGGGTGTGGAGCAACTCGCCCGTGCCAACGCAGTGTTGGCGAGCCCGGAGATGGAGGTTGCGGTCACTGACCAGATGGGCTTGGTCGTGATTTCCCGGCTGGCGGCCGAGTTCGGGGTGCGGGTACGCCTAGGTGCTACCCAGCCGACCGGCGTCACCGCCGAGGTCATAGTGCCGGCCGAATACGTCACCCGGGTGCACGTACGCGAGATCGTCGTACCGAGCCAGATCCAACGCCCGACGCGGCCTGCTCCCGCGCCGGCCGCTCATCCGGTCGCGGCGCCGTGGACGGGGACTGGCTGGACCGGTCCGACCAGGCAGACCCCGTTGGTGCCGGCGCCCCCAGCACCCCCGCAAACGGACGCGACGATGGAGCTGCCGCCCGTGCCCCGCCAGCGGGGCCCGATGTCCTTGCCGGTCGGCGCGCCGCGACCGCCCGATCCACCGATGTTTCAGGCGATGGCAGCCCAGTCGCCATGGCTGTGGCCGCCCCGCAGCGACGAGCGTGGCTTCAGCACCGATGCCGACGCGGGCTGGCAAGCGGCGGCGTCCGCCGCCGAACCAGCAACCGATGGACGCACTCCCTCCGGTCTGCCTAAACGTCGTCCCCAGGCGCACGTCGTCCCCGGTGGCCTCCCGGCGCAGCGGACCCCCTCGGAGCCCTACGTGCAGATCGACCCGGCGGCGATCCGGGCGCAGGTCGCCGGCACGATGCGCGGCCTGCGAGCCGCGCCGTCCACTGCCCCCCTCTCGACAGGAGAACGCCGATGAGCCTCGCCACTACTGCTCGCAATGCGCAGCTGTCCACCGTTCTGAACACTCTGGCCAACCAGATACCCGCAGTGGCCCACGTCGTCGCGGTATCCGGCGACGGCCTGCTGCTGGCCAGCACCGATGCGCTGGACACCGACCGCGGTGACCAACTCGCGGCGATCGTGTCCGGCCTGGTCAGTCTGGCGCGCGGGGCCACCGACCTGCTGCAGACCGGCGGCGTGCACTTCCAGATGCTGACGATGCGAGACGGGATCCTCGTCGTGCAGCAGGTGCCCGACGGGTCGTCTCTGGCGGCGCTCGCTCGCATCGACTGCGACCCGTCGCAGGTCGCCTACGAGCTGGCCACCATGGCGACGCGCATCGGCGACGCGGTCAGGCCAGGGCCGCGAACGGCCGGCTGAGCCGGCGTGCGGGCGGCGATGAGCATGAGCGCGGACTCGGGCGTGATCGGACGTGCCGCCCCGACGGTCAAGGTGCTGGTGACCGGCGGCGCGGGTGTGGGCAAGTCCTGCTTTCTGCGGGCCGCTCAGCGTGGCCGCTCGACGCTACCCGGCCAGCCGGGAGAGGTCGGAGAGATCGGTTACGCAACCCTGTCTACCGGCGCCACCGTTGTCCTGCACGTGACGCCGGAGCTGCGGCGCTGGTGGTGGATGTGGGACCACCTCGCGCTGGGCGCCACAAGCGCGGTCGTGCTGGTCGACACCACCCGCCTGCCGGTGTCCTATCCGGCGATGGACTACCTCGACGCCCGTGATCTGCCGTACCTGGTCGCGATCAACCGGCCGCTCGGCGGCACCCGCAACCGCCACGAGATCCGCGATGCCCTACAGGTCAGCGCGCAGGTGCCGGTCCTGACCTGCGACGCCACGGAACCCGCCTCCGTCCTGGCCGTCCTGCACCGCTCGGCCAGCCCTGTCGTACCACCCCAGCACCACGCACGGCCCTCGCACCATCCCCTCAGAACGGAAGGACGTCGACTCTCGTGACTCCTCAACCAAACGGCCGCCGGCACCATCGCTGGCGAGCGGCGATCGCCGTCATCGCTGCCACCACCCTGCTCGTTGTCGCCGGCTGCGCCGGATCGAGTCTCAGCGACGCGGATACCACCGCCACCGAGATCCGCATCGGCTTGATCGTGCCGAAGAGCGGGCCCTACAAGGCGATCGGTGATGACCAGGCCGCGGGGTGGCGGCTGGCCTTGGACAAGTTGGGCGGCAAGCTCGGTGGTCGACCCGTGAAGGTGATTGAGGCCGACGAGGGCGACGGCAAGGCCACCGCGCTCGCGTCGGCGCGCAAGCTCATCGAGCAGGACAAAGTCCTTGCCCTCGTCGGCGGGGGGACCGCCGACACGGTGCAGACCTTGTATCCGCTGCTGAACGAGTCGAAGGTGCCGCTGATCGGCATGGGTGGGCGGCCCTCCACGATCGCCGACCCGACCTATCTGTGGTCGACGTCGTGGCTGAGCCAGGAGACCGGCGCGTCGATCGCCGGCTACCTGCGCACGACGGTCGGCAACGGCCGGGTGTGGGTGATCGGCCCGGACTACATCGGCGGTCGTGATCAGATCGGTGGTTTCGTCACCGCCTTTCGCAAGGCGGGTGGGCAGTTGGCGAACCCGGGTGGAGAGCCGACGTGGACGCCGTGGGCGCCGGCGCCGACGACCGAGTTCTCCCCGTACCTGACGAAGATCAAGGAGGCCAAGCCGGCGGCCGTCTACACCTTCTACGCCGGTGCGTCCGCGATCGAGTTCGTCAAGCAGTACCGCCAGTACGGCATCACCACGCCGCTGTACGCCTCGGGCTTCCTGACCGAAGGCGCGCCACTGGCGGCGTTGAAGGAGCAGGCCAAGGGTATCTACACCGCCCTGAACTACTCGCCGACGCTGGACAACGCGGCCAACAGAGACTTCGTTCGCCGGTTCACCGCAGGTAACGACGGGAAGCTGCCGAACGTGTACCACGTCTGCGCGTGGGACGCGGCGCTCGTGTTGGACAGGGCCATCTCGGAAGCGCTCGCTCAGCCTGATGCCCCCGCGACTACACCCAGCACCACCGGCACCGCATCCGCCTCCAGCAGCCCTGCACCGAGCGGCAGCCCGGCTGCCAGCCGCCCGGCTGCGTCGTCCGCCGCCGCGAGTGGGGCGGCCACCGGGCTGACCTCGCAGACGCTCACCGCGGCGTTGCCGCGGGTGGGGTCGATCGATTCTCCTCGGGGCGCCTGGCAGTTCGGGCCGACGAACCACACCCCTGTGCAGGCGTACTACCTGCGGGAAGTGGCCCAGGACGGGCAGGTGTGGGTCAACCGCACCGTGCAGACGCTCACCACCCTCGGTTCCTGACTCCGAAAGGCATAGACACTATGAGCGCGACGACGACCGGTGAGCAGCAGGCCGGGTACATGTTCGACAACGCCACGGACGAGGCCGCCAACCAGCTTCGTCACCTCGCTGTGATCCTCGACGCTGGCACTCGCCGGACCCTGTTCGAGCTTGGGGTCGGGCCGGGCTGGAAGGTCACGGAGATCGGCGCCGGGGCGGGCACGCTGACGACCTGGCTGGCCGACCAGGTCGCCCCGGACGGGCACGTCACCGCCGTGGACCTCGACCCCCGATACATCCCCGGCGGCCCCAATGTCACCGTCCGGACCGGCGACATCCGTCAAATGGAGCTTGAGGGGTCGCAGCAGGCGATCGTCGCCCGTCTGGTGCTGATGCACCTGCCGGAGCGGGAGCAGGTCCTCGCCGACCTGACGCGCGCTCTCGCCCCGGGCGGCGCGATGGTGGTGGCGGACTGGGACTGCACCTGGCGGGACATGATCCGCCGCAGCCCCAGCCCTCGGGCCACCGAGCTGATCGAGCGGTTCCAGGACGCCCTGCTCGCCTTCGGCGAGTCCCGTGGGGCGGACATGGGCTGGGCGCAGCGGGCGCCGGAGGTGATGCTGCGCCTCGGCCTGGTCGACGTTGACAGCCGCATCGAGTCCCGCTCGTGGCGCGGCGGCACCGGCATCTGCCGGCTGCACCACTCCAACTCGATTCAGCGCGAGGCTGAGCTGGTCGCTGCCGGCATGAGCCTTGACGACCTGGTCGAGCTGCGGGAGGTGCTGATGGATCCGGAGCTGATGCTGTCGGGCTATCTGATGCACACCACCATCGGCCGGTGCCTCGCCTCCGCCTGACCTGCGTTCGGAAGGAGAAGTGCCGTGGGCCTGAGCGGGCTGGTCAACCCCTACACGATTACCGCGGTGGACGGGGTCGCGTACGGACTGCTGCTGTTCGTCATCGCGGCCGGACTCACGCTGATCTTCGGCGTGGCCGGGGTGTTCTCGATGGCCCACGGCACCCTCTACCTCGCTGGCGCGTACCTCGCCTGGCACCTCGCCGATGGCGGTTGGACCGGCCTCGGCCTGGCCCTCACCGCCGCGATCCTGATCGGCGCACTCGGGGGCGCGGGCCTCGCCGCAGCCGTGCGCCCCCTCACGGACCGGCCGCTGGACCAGGTGCTCGCCACCCTCGGGCTGGCGTATATCGCCGCCGACCAGTTCAGCACCGTGTTCGGCGCCGAACCGCGCTCCGTCGACCCACCCCGCGCGCTCGCCGGGTCGGTCAGCCTCGGCGGCTACCAGTACCCGGTCTACCGGCTGGGGTTCATCGCGGTCGCCGCCCTGATCGTGGTGCTGCTGTTCTGGCTCGTCGAGCGCTCCCGCACGGGAGCGGTCGTGCGGGCCGTGGTCGCCGACCCCGCCATGGCCGCCGCCACCGGACTACGCACCCGCACGACTAGGGCCGCCGTGCTGGTCGGTGGGGGAGTCCTCGCGGTCACCGCCGGCGTGCTCGGCGCCCCGGTTATCGGCCCGGCCCCCGGCGTGGACACCACGATCCTGGTCTACTCGCTGATCGTCTGCGTGGTCGGCGGCCTCGGCAGCATCCGCGGTGCCTTGCTCGCCGCCCTCGGTGTCGGACAAATCCTCACTCTCGGCGTTGCTCTCGTTCCTGGCGCCGCCGCGTTTGTCCTTGCCGCCGCGATGCTGGTCGCCCTCACCGTCCGGCACCGCCCTTCGCTTGCGGGACGGCCTGCGTGACCACCACCCTCACACCCGCACCCAACACCGCCACGACGGAACACCGACCCGTCGGCCGGGCGGCGCGCCTGATACCCGTCGCTTCGGGGATCGTCATCGTGGCGGCCGTGGCGCTGCCGTGGATGGTCAACGCCTACGTCGTCTCGCTCGCCGCCACCGCCCTGGTGATGGCCGTGCTCGCGATGAGCGCGCAGGTGCTGGTGGGGCTGGCCGGGCAACCACCGCTGGGGCAGGCCGCGTACCTCGTCGTCGGCGCGTACACCGCCGCGACCCTCGCCACGGTGACCAGTCTCGGTCCGGTTCAGTTGCTCGCGGCGAGCGCCGCCGGGGCCGTCGCTGCGGCCGTGACCGGCGTGCTCGCGGTGCGGGTCCGAAGCACCACTTTCCTCATGGTTACCTTCGGGCTCGGTGAACTCGTGAACGCTGCCGCTGGTCAGTGGGCGCCGGGTGGCAGCGAGGGCACCCACACCTCACCGGTGGTGGCGCTGCCCGGCCTGGCACCGATGGTCCGGCCCGGCTGGGTGTACCTGTACGTCCTGGCCTGCACCCTGATCATTGGCGCCGCCGTCATCGTCATCGCCCGCACCCGTTTCGCCTTGCTCCTGAGCGGCATCGCCGCCCACGAGCCCCGCGTGCAAGCCACCGGCCACCACACCAGTCGACTCCTTCTCGCCGCGTACGCCCTTGCCGGGGCGATCGCTGGCGCGGCCGGCGCGCTGCTCGTTGCGGTGACCCGCTACGTCTCGCCCGCTGACGCCGCCTTGGGTATCTCCGCGATCGCCCTCGCCGCCGCGCTGATCGGGTCCGGCAGCATGATCGGCGCCTGCGCCGCCGCGATCCTCCTCGTGGCCGCCCGGGACTGGGCTGGCGGCCTGCTCAGCGGCCACGGGAGCACCCTGCTCGGCCTGAGCTTCCTCGCCCTGGCCTACCTGCCCCGACACCGGCTGGCCGGGCTTGTCACCCGACGCGATCGGGAGCGGACATGAGTACACCGCTGCTGCGACTGGACACCGTCAGCCGCGCCTACGGCGCCCGCCGAGCCGTCGACGAGGTCAGCCTCGACCTGCACCCGGGGGCCCGGCACGCGCTCATCGGACCTAACGGCGCCGGCAAGAGCACCCTGCTGCACCTGATCGCCGGCACCCTGCGCCCGACGTCGGGGCGCATCCACTACGCCGGACACGACATCCACCGCTGGCCGGCCCACCGCCGCGCCCGCGCCGGAATCGCCCGCACCTGGCAGCATCCCGCCCTCGCCCGGCCGCTGACCGTCGCGCAGAACGTGCTACTCGCCGTGCCCGGGCAGCACGTGGCCACTCTGCGCCTGCGGCCCCGCGCGTCGGCGGCGGCCCTGGACGCCCTGGCCCGGGTAGGGCTGGCCGAGCAAGCCCAGCGGACCACCAGCCAGCTCTCGTACGGCGACCAACGCCGCCTCGAAGTCGCCGTCGCCCTGGCCGCGCAGCCGCGACTGCTCCTGCTCGACGAACCCTCCGCCGGCCTCGCCAGCACCGAGGTCACCCGCCTCGCCGAGCTGATCCGCGCACTGCCCAACGACATCGCCGTGCTGCTGGTCGACCACAACCTCGACTTCGTCACCGCAGTCGCCGACACCGTCACTGTCCTGCACCACGGCCAACACCTCACCACCGGCATCCCCAGCGAAGTGCGGGCCCACCCCGACGTGCGCCGCGTGTACCTCGCCGAGGCAGACTCCACCAACCACGTGCCCACAACGCCGGGGGTCACCACCAACTCGCCCGCAGCTGCGCCGCCCGTCCTGCGGGTGCGCAACCTGCGCGCCGGGCACCACGGCGCACCCGTGCTCACCGGCGTCACCCTCGATGTGCAGGCCGGGAGGGTGAGCGCCGTCGTCGGCCGCAACGGCGCCGGCAAGACCACTCTGATCAACACCATTGCTGGCCTACACCCCGCCCTGCCGGGCACCGAGATCCTCCTGCACGACCGACTGGTAATCGGACTCGATGCCCGCCGCCGCTGCCGCGCCGGCATCGGCCTCGTTCCACAAGGACGCCGCCTGTTCGCGGGACTCACCGTCGCCGAGCACCTCGCGCTGCCCCGACCGCAGCCCGGCCGCACCCGCACCATCACCGCACGGCAGATCCTCGACCTGTTTCCCGCGCTGGCCGAGCGCCGTCACCACCGGCCCCACCAACTCTCCGGCGGCGAACAGCAAATGCTCGCCTTGGCCCGCGCCCTGCTCGCCGGGCCGCAGGTGCTGCTGCTCGACGAACCCTCCGAAGGCCTCGCCCCCGCCATCGTCGGCCAGCTCGCCGAAATCATCACCAGCCTCGCCGCGACCGGTAGCGCTGTCCTGCTCGCCGAGCAGAATCTTGCCCTGGCCCTCGACATCGCGCACGACGTCGCCGTCCTCGACCGGGGCACCATCGCCCTGCACGCCCCCACAGCAGACCTGCGTGCCAATCCCGACCGGCTGCACGACGTGCTTGCCGTACCCACGGGATCCCCACGATGACCGCCAGCGCCACCGTCCGCAGCCCGGCGAGGCGACCTCGGCGCCTCGCGTACGCCCCTGCACCTGGCGGATCCGGCCCCACCAGGTGCAGGGCCGCCGTCCGAGCATCCAGCGCGGGCGGCGGTGGGTGGTTGGCGTCGCCGACCCGAACGGCGCCGCCGACCACCCCACCCCCCTTCAAGCAGGCAAAGGCGGTGACATCGTGAACGACGACGACACTAGCCTCTGGCTGCTTACCGACCTGGCCCGCTGCACCACCTGCGAGCAGTACCTCCAGCCCTACGCCGCTGCCCCGCGTCGCCGGTTCTATGTCTGCTTCTGCCCTGGGGTCCTGTACGACGCGGCGCATCTGGAAGCGCTCGTTGTCGGCTTCGCCGCCGCCTACGACCGGCGCACCTCGGCCACCCGGCCACTCATTACCTACCAGCGATGGCAGGAGTCCACCCGAGCCGACCTACGCCAACACCTGATCCGGCTTGTCGAGCAGGCACTCGTCCAGAGCCCTGAATCCGTCGAGCTGCGTTGGACCCACAGCGCCACTAGCGTTCTCGCGAACCAGGGTTGAACCAGGAGGAACCGATGACGTCCACCCACCAGCGCCACCAGTTCTACAGCAGCACGCCGCCCCGAGACCTGCCGAACGTGTTCGACCCGATCACGACACGCGAGTTCACCCGCATCGGGATCAAGGATGGGCAGCGCGTCCTCGATGTCGGCGCCGGAGCCGGTTCGCTCACGCGTCACCTCGCCGGCCTGGTCGGATCGTCGGGTCGTGTCGTCGCCGTGGACAGCAACGCGAAACTGCTCGACCCCACCGCGATCGTCCACGTCTACGAACGCGACCTGCGCCACGGGCTGCAACTACCCGCCGAAGCCGCGCCGTTCGATCTGATCAATGCGCGCTGCGCGCTGGCGCCGCTTGCCAACCGAACCGATGTGCTCGACGAGATGATGTCCCTACTGAAGCCGGGCGGATGGCTCGTCCTCGGCGATATCGTCTACTCCCGCATGTGGGTGCACCGCGCGCCCTCCCCCGAAGACGCGGAACTACTCGCCACCGTTGTGCACCGCGTCCTCGACGTCCTCGCCAGCCAGGGCGTCGACCTGCACTGGGGCGACAGGGCAGCCTCCCTGCTGCTGCACGCCGGGATGAACCACGTACACGCCCGCACCACCGCCCGCACCTGGACCGGCGGCGGCCCCGGCTGCCAGCTCTACGCCGACAACGTCCACCAACTGGCCGACCAGCTGCTGGTCGACGGTGCGACGGAAGAGGACCTGGACCGCTTCGCCGAGCTGATGGCCGACCCGATGGTGGTGCTGCGCTCCTACCAGTTCACCTCCACCATCGCCCAAGCCCCCGCCCACTAGCGCGCCCGCGCCAGAACGAAACCTCAGCGCCCGGCCGCCACTGCAGGCACACCGACGTGAGTGGGCACCTGGCGGCGGCTCGCGCCTAGCCCCACAGTCCCCGCCAGCCCGTCGACTAACGCAAGGGAATAACCGTGCACCTCACGATGCCCCGGGCACCGCAACCAGCGCGAGGGCTCTCCCAGACGCCCGCTCGCAGGGCAATCGACCACGCCGCCGAACGACAGACGCTCGGTGATCTCCATGACGCCTACCAGTGGGCGGTCTACGCCCACACGCTCGCTCACCGCAGCAATCATTCCGCGGAGCGCCTCGACGCGACGGCGATGCTGGCACCCCTGGCCGCGCTGACCGGACACGCCGACCAAGCCGTCACCGCCTACCGCGACCTGGTCGACCTCGCCACCGCCGAACTCGGCGCTAGCCACGAGCGGACCCTGTACGCCCGCGCCGGCATGGCCGAGGCGCACCACCGCGTCGGCCGCTGTGAGAAGGCAATCCGAGACCTTGCCGACGTCTACACCACTGCCGCAGAACGGCACGGACCCGAAGCGCCGGTCAGCCTGAAAACGCTCACACAACTCGCGTGCCTCTACCGCGACTGCGGGTGGCACGACGTCGCCCACCGCTGCCTCGCCGCCGCCACGACGATCGCCGCCCGCTACCTGCGCAAAGGCGATCCCATTCGCGCCCGCGTCACGAACATCGCTCAGACGCCCGCCGGTGAAAACCACCGCGCCGTCTGCACCCAGGCAACGCCCTCATGGCCAGCACCGAGTGGCTTGTCAACCGCGAGAACCACCTGATCAGGGAAGGAACAGGCCATGCCGTCGCGGACCTCACCGGCTACCCCATGGACGCCGGCGTTCGTTGCCGACGCGGTCGCCGCGACGCTCAAGCGCGCCGCCGAGCACGACCTGCACCATGCGATTACCGAGGTGGCCCGCGAGCGCGGCTTGTCATCGGCCACGATCGACGAGTGGGTGGCCCGAGCCCGCGCGGTGCCAGCCGCACCAGTCCCGCCGGGACTGGTGACCTGCCATGACTGCCACCACCCGATGATCCTGGTGCAGCTTCCCAAGTGCCCGCCGGTCTACCTGTGCATGCCGGCCTGCGGCCGGGCACCCGTGCCGGCGCAGTCGCTGCGCGACGCGGTCGCCCGGGCGGTGCTGCACCGCGCCCCGCACCTCGTGCCCAAGGACAAGATCGATGCCGCTGCCGCGTACGCCCCCGGTGGCATTCACCGGGTCGCAGTCGGTGCCTCGCCCAGCGATCTGCACTTCACGTGGCGGTCCAACCCGCGGCAGCTCGTCGGACCGCGGATGTCCCCGGCTCAACGGCTCAACTATGCCCGTGCTCGCGCCAATCATGGTGATCGTGCACGCGCCATCGAGGTTCTGCACACCGGCCTGCTGCACACCGACCCCACCGATGACAGCTCCGCCCTGGACGTCGCCACTGCCAACTCTGCCGCGTTACTCGCAGAACTCGCTCTCGCCGACGGCGACCCCAACGCCGCGATGCCATGGGCCGGGTGGGCGCACCGATCCCTACGTCGTCTGCGCGGTGCCACGTCACCGGAGGCGACTGCCGCGCTTAAGGTCCTCGCCGCCGCGTACCGCCGTACTGGCAACCTCCCCGAAGCGGCCGACTGCTACCGCGATCTCATCCGCCACCACACCTCCGCCGACGGCCCCCGGGCATTGCCCACCCTCGCCGCCCAAGCGACTCTCGCGCTCGCCCTTTATCAAGACGGGCACTGCGCCCAAGCGCGCCAACTCCTCGCCCGGGCCGTCGCCGAGCACCGCGCCGCGCACCCAGGCCACCGCGACGGCCCGCGCCTGCGCCAAGAACTGAACCGCATGCGTGCCACCTGCGTCGACCAACGCCACGGCCACCCGGCCGGAATCGACGACCCGCCGCACGACATCGCGGCGGCACTCACCAAGGGGAGCTCAACACCTTGACTCACAGCACTAGCCACGCTGATCAGAACAACGACACCGACGCGCCGATCGGCGGACAGCAATGGCGCACAGCGGCACAAACAACACTCACGCGACTATTGACCGACCAACTGGACCGGGTCAACGTCAGCACCGGGCACCGAGTCTTGGACCTCACCGGCGCCGCCGACATCGCGCACGTGTCCCGGCTGGTCGGCCCGAGCGGACACCTCACCGCCGTCGACGCTCCAAGCGGGACGGATCTACCCGCTGATCCACGCGGCTTTGACATTGTGCTCGCCCACCGTCAGCCAGACCAACTCGACGCGATCGCACCGATGACCGCATTGCTCCGCTCCGAAGGCTGGCTCATCCTCGCCGGCACCATCGTCGCCCCGCCGATCGTCTACAGCGCTGTCCCGGGTGGCACCACCGTCATCGACTTGGTTATCCGGGCGATCCACGCTCTCACTCCGTCTCCGGCGGCCTCTCCCTCGACCGACGCCACCATCGGGCTACTCGTCGCCCTGGGTATGGACCAGGTGTGCGCCACCACCCACACCGAGACCATCCGCGGCGGCGGTCCCGGATGCGCCCTCTACCGCCACGCCGCCCGGCACCTGCGGGATCAGCTCACCGGCACTGTCGGGTTTACCAAGGCCGAACTCGACCAATTCGAGAGACTCATGCAGGACCCGGGGGTCCTGCTACGCGCCGGCAGCAACGTCACCCTCCACGCCCGCATGACCACCTGATGCTGACTTCCCCGAAGCCGGCGACCACGCACGCCGGTCGGCATAACGCCGGGTGGCTCGCCGCGGCCACCATCGGCTTACCCGCCGACGTCTCCGACCAGCCGATGAGGAGACGCCTATCGCGACCGACACATCGCCCAGTGACCGTGACCCTGTCCTGCGCGGCAGGCCAATCTGACCAGGCGGTGAGAAATTGCGCTCGGACGGTAGGTCGATGGCGGGCAAGCGGCGCCGCATCTACACGACGCTGCTCGAGGATCCCACGCGGACATGGACGGTGCGTGAGCTGGCCGCCATGGTGGACACCTCTCCAGAGGGCACTTCGGAGGGCACCGTCCGCGACACCTTCAACGTGCTGCTCGCCGACGGACACCTGCGGCAGGTGCCACACCGGCGTTCCCTCACGGCCATGCTCACCAACCGCGGCCAACAGGCACTGACCAACCTGCTCCGCAATGCCACCTAGCGCCTACAGCCAACGGAAACACAAGGAGCGGCGTACGCGCGCTTACGTCCCAACTGCCACCGACGACACCAAAGCCGGGCCGTCTGAATGCCGAAGCCGGCCAGCGACAGCCTCTGACCAGTTACCGATCCAGCGAGGAATCAGTACCACGATGCCCATGCCCCGACGGGCTGCCTTCGCCCACCTGCTGACTGCGAGCGCTCTCGGAGTCCTGCTCACTGCCTGCCAATCAAGCACCCCCGCCGGCCAAGACCACCCGCAACCTGCGTCCGAAGCACCACGGCAGCAAAGCACCACGACGCCTCCAACGGCCGCCACGGATCCCGCCCTCACCCCGCACCAACGCCTGATGGCCCTCGCCGGGAACGTCGGCAGCACCCCCGCCGACGCCGCCACCGGATTGCCCTACACCTACCTGCACACCCAGTCGTGGACCCGCGCCACCAACAAGATCACCCGCACCGACCTTAGGCGCTGGCGCCGCGACGCCGACGACTCCGGCCGCGAGGTGACCCGCCGGCTCCCCGACGTGCCTGGCCTCGCCCACCGCCCGACCCGGGCCGAGCACGGCCAATTCGCAACAGCCCAAAAGACGACCACCCCATACCTGGCGGGCGCCCTGAAGCCGTACCTCACCGAACCGCTGCCCACCGACGCCACCGCGCTCGCCAGCGCGCTGGCCCCGCGCGAACTGGCCGGTAGGCCCGCCTACCCGCGAATGCTCGTCCACGGCGTCACCGGCCTCGCCATCCATCAATACCTCAACCAGGACCAGCGCCAGGCCACTCTGCGCGTCCTAGCCGCCGTACCGAACATCGCCTATCAAGGCGAGCAAACAGACCTCGCCGGACGGGCCGGCCTCGGCTTCACGGTGACCGCCGACGGCTCCACGACGCAGCTCATCATCAACCCCGGCACCGGTGAACTCCTCTCCGCGCGCGAACAAGTGTCCGGCACCCGGCCGGGCCTGTTCTCCTGCGTGCTGATCCTCGAGCGTGGCCACGCCACCAACGACACCGGAACACCTTCCACGCAACCCTGAGGTAGCCCGGCTAATGACGGGTCCCTGCCCACCCCGAACAGCAACCGATACTTGAAGAGACCGTTGTTCGAAATCGGCCTGTTTCAGGCTCTGCTCCACCGGACTGCCGGGTGCGGCCTGACGACCGAGGCCCGGCGCCGTCCGTAGATCCGGTCAAGCGCTGCGGCTCGCGGCGGGCCAACGGCGTGCAATGCGCGTCGATTGGACCCGACGCGACCCGCGCGTAGCAGCCGACTGCTGGCCAACATTGATCACGCACTCGGGTTGCCCGTCGAGGACCGGCAACACCTGCACGCGGTGCTGACACCGTGATTCCCGAACGAACCGCCGCATCGATGATGTCGGATCTGGCCTGTCGGCATCGTGCTCAAGCGGTGCGTCTGCCACGCTTGTCCGATGACCGAATGGCTGCCGTTCTCGCCTGAAGGAGAACGGGTGAGGTTGCGGCCACCGGGTTACGGCGATGAGCCAGCTTTGATCGAGATGGCAACCGACCCGCACGTTCGTTCATACATCGGCGGTCCGATCGATCCGACGGTCGCGGCAGCCAACGCGATGCAGAAAATCAGCGCCCAGGCGTGGGGCCAGTTCGTGATCGTCGGGCGCGTGAGCGGCGAGGTCGTTGGAAGCGGAAGCCTCGCGCGGAAGCGTGGCCCCTGGGAGGTGTCCTACCAGCTCCGGCGCGCGTACTGGGGGCACGGGCTGGCCGGCGAAGCGGTCGAGCTGATCCGCGTCTGGTTCTTCGAGAACCTCGACGAGAACCTGCTGATAGCCACGACTCAACGAGCGAACGATCGATCCAAGCGGTTGCTGTCGCGGGCGGGTGCGGTATTCGCCGGCACGTTCGAGCAGTACGGGTTGGTGCAGGAGCGGTTCGAGTTCCACCGTGGCGGGCACCCGCCACTGTGCCCTGACGCGTGAGGGCTTCCGCTCCTCATCGCCCCGTGCAGGTCGACGGCCGGGCAAGCAGACCGACCGCGGACCTGCCAAGCTAGGTGTCTTGCCGGGCCAACAGCTCGTTGCTGGCCTCGCTGTAGCTGGCAGTACCACGTCTGAGATAGCCGTGGATCAGTGGCGAGGCACCACATCTCCCGTACACCGACCACGGGTGCAGGCTGCTGAGCCTTTTCCGATCGAACTCGTCGGAGTCCACCCGCGCGAGCGACGAGCGCGGCGGCGACGGCTCCCTGGATTCTGGCTATGAGTGATGACCGTCGGTCTCTAGGCCTGGACCGCGGGGTGCAGCTCGAACCCGCCTCAAGGACGAGGCCCGCCCACCCGTCGCTCCGCCGTGCTGCCCCCGCCGCTACGAGGGGCGGACGCACCGCTGTTCAAGCACAACGCCTATGTTCGCCATCGATCGCCATCTCCCGAACCGGCTCACCAGCCGCGATCCTCTCGCAAAGCCGCAGCAGACCAGGATGCTGACGCAGGCGCACATACCCCTGTGGCGGATGGAAGCGGCCGAGTTCGGCGCGCACTTCCGCCACGGAGAGGCCCGGATACTCACGGATCCGCCGAACCGGAATGGCGAAAGCCTGATCAAGATCTTTAACGTACTCGAGGACGGTTGAACCGTTGCCCTGGCGAACCCGCTCAGCGATCTCGGCGATGCGCTCGGGAGAATCCACGATCGCTGGCGCAAGGTCGATGACAGGCCCTAACCGACTCACGGGCGCGGTGAGGTAAACGAACCAACGTGTCGCTTGACCTTGGATGAACCTACGACGGAACTCGTGAACCTTCGCATGCCGCCAAAAGAGTGCATAGTAATCCGGATTCAGGGCCATCAGGACGGGCTCAGGGCCGGCTAAAGGGTCACCCTCCCCGAAGAGAGACTCCTGCACCGAGGCGGCACGCCACGCGTTGGACATCAGGCATAGCCTTCCGACGACATGGCCAGCTCTAGGCCGGCCCAGCCGCCTGGATGCGGGCGGCGAACGGACGGATCCCGGGCAGCATTCCCCCTCGATCGCGGGCAAGGAGGTCAGCGGTCAGATCCTGCGCCCAAGGCCGATACCGCACCTCTTGGGGGGCCGTCGCCTCGGCCTCCTGCAACGCCACCCACGCCTCCGCGACCCGGCCGCGACCCATCCATGCCAGCGCGACGTCTTCCCAGTAGCGGGCCCGACGCTCAGGCGTCGTGAACCGTTCGATCCGCACTCGGGAAGCATGATCGACGGCGGCGCCGAAGTCGCCGAGCGCCCGTGCGATTCCCGACCGGTACAGCTCAAGATCGTTCGATCCAAATCCGGACGCCGTGCCGGAAGCCAACGCATCTCCTGCCTCCGCAGCCAGTGTCCACGCATCGTCGCGTCGGTCTGCGCGAGCAGCGGTGTAGGCGGCCGTCGCCAGCATCGACGCGTACAGGGACACATCCCTGCCGGCTTTCAAACGGGTGTGCTCCCGGAGGTGAACCGCAGCCTGAATGACCATTCGCTGCGCCTCATCGTGGCGGCCCGATCGGCGCAACACCACGGCGGCCGTCCGGTATGTCTCCGCGAGCACGTGGAGGTCGTCGCACGCGCGCGCCGCCTGCACCGCCCGGACCGCCATCGACCACGCCACGCCAGGATCGTGCAACTTCACGCTGAGGCGCGTCGCCAGACCATAAACCTCAGCGAGCACCGTCTGCACTGAGCCCGCCCGGTCGGCCGGTGCCGCGTCACAGGTCGCCTCGGCGGCGCGCAGCAACTCCGGCAGTTGTCGTGCGAGCTGCTGATAGCGGACCCCGTGGAAGTTGGCTGACGCTTGCGACACCGCCGCTCGCAGGGCGTCGATGGTGACGGGTGCCGCGCCTGGGGCGGCGGGCTCAAGCAGCAGCCGGTAGCGACCAGCTACGGCTGCCGATCCGGTTGCCGGCGCGGACGCGCCCAGCACGACACCGCCGAGCGTCCCGGTCACCAACGTCCGTCTCCGCATGTCGCTGTCCTCTCTCTCACCGCTCAGGGCTAGCAGCCGACCCGGCGAGAGCGACCGCCTCGTCTAACGCCCCCAGCAGACGCGGCGCCGGGCCTCCGCAGCGCCACGGGTTGGGGTAGACGGGCCGGCCGCAGTGCACGGACTCCGCTAGCCGGGGGCAGCCCTACCCTTTCACCTCCCGGAGCCTTCGGACGTCAGGCCCGGGGGTGTCGCCAGGTGTTGCCTCGGAATTGGCGCCAGGCGATACGACGCCGAGCTTGTACTAGCTTTATCCCTCGTCGCCGCAGGAGGTGGCAGACCAGGGATACCGCTCCTTCTACTGGCCGACAACGGCGTTGGCCAGCGCCCCTATCCGAACCGTCGGGTGTGGCGTTCAGCGCTGCAGCGGCCGGCACGGACCCCCACGCCCGGCCGCCACTTTGCAACGACTGCGAGGCCGGTCCGTCCTGCAAGGGAAGGACCGCCCTCCTGGTGGGGAGGATCGGGGGCTGCGGGCGATGACCTCACGCTCGGGCAGCGGCTCTCCGGGCCCGAGGCTATCCAGGGGTGCGGTGGCGGGCTATCAGCAATATTCGGGTGCACTGCGGCGCTGGCCCAGGAAGCCGAAGTCATCGCGCCAGCCCTGTCTCCCTGACGAGCGATACAGGCCCCTCCCATTGTCGGAGGGGCCTGTATCGCCATCGTGGGACTGCTGTGTTGCTGAGAGTGTCGGCTTGCGCCATGGCATAGGCGGTGGAGCGGGGCAGTCCGTAGATCTGCCCGACGGTGGCGATGTCGGTGACGGTGCCGAGCGCTCGGATTTGATCGATGGTCCAGTTGAGGTGATCGGGGGTCGACGGGCTGGCTGGTGAGGGCTGGGAAGTCATCGTGGTGTGCCTTTCATGAGGCGGTCAGTTGCCGGTGGGAGTGGAGCCGGTTGCCCTCTGCGGGGGTGCCGGACTTGGTGAGGTGCGATCACTCGAAAGTGCGAGCCGTCGGCGGTCAGCCTTAAGGCAGGCTCGCGTATGGAGAGATAGCTCCGCTTCCGCACCCAGCTGACGGTGAGCTGCTGTGTGCAGGTGACCGTCCTTAGGCTGCCGCGAAAGCAGCTCTGCGCGTCGCCGCCGCTGGGCGGTGGTGCGAGCGCGGTCGCGGTCCGGCGCGGTGAGGGCGACGCCGATCAGGACGATTGGAGCGCCGCGTAGATGCGCTTCCCGCTGATCCGGGGATGCGGCAGGTCGCCGACGATCCGCGGCGTGGTGATCGCCTTAACGGCCGGACGGTCGGCCGCCCGCGGTAGGGGCTGCGGGGCTTGCAGAAATCCGATGTGTAGATCAATGAGAGCGGTGACGAGCGCCTCTGCGGCAGCCCGCGCTCGCCGCGCGACGGGCTTCAAGTGCCTGTCTGTGGGCGCGCAGTGAAGCTGGTGGCGGGCGGCGTAGCCGGGTTAGTGCGGCCGGTGGGGCGGTTAGGTTGTCATCGCCAGGACGTGGTGGGTCATCTCGGTCCAAGCGACGCCGAGCGCGTTGGGATGGTCGTCGAAGCAGAGCGCGAGACAATGTCCGCCAGAGCCGTCGATGAAGGCGTAGGTGACCGTTGGTTGGCGCGACGCCGCTTGATGGGTCTCTACGACGAGGCTCCACCGGTCGCCGTGGAGTACGACCGCAGCGGGTTCGCCGCGCAGGTTCCGGCCTACACGTATAGCAGCGGGCGTCGGTGCGGCGACGAGTTGTAAGGCCTCGTCGATGATCGTGGTTATCCGGGGGATTTCGTCAACCGGTGCGGTCAGGGCCAGAACTGGGAAAAGGCTCGGCCGGCCGGTCCGGGCGGCAACGGTCAGCCCGGTAGCGAGTTGGTCCGCTACCCGCCGTCGGTGTCGTTGGGTGACCGTGAGGGTGGGGAGTTTGATCGTCGCCGGTCGTACGGTGACGACCGGCCAGCTGAGGTTGTCCCGTTGGCGCGGGTTGCGCGACGCGCGACGCGCCGATGGTCCGGTCGTGGGCGGCAGGTCGTCGGGGCGGTCGGTCTTAGACATTTCTCCTCCTTCGTGAGCATCGTGGTGTCGGGTGCAGCTCCACAGCCGATGTCGACGCGAAGTCGGTCGTTACGTAGGCGCCCCTGTTGGCGGCTTCGAGGTCGGGCTCTGTGCGTGTCCGGTGCTGTGGCTGCTGCAAGCCGCGTGGGTGCTTTGCACCCACAGGCCGCGCGGCGAGAACACGCTGCGCTAGCCGCCGACGAGTGGAACCGACAGAGATCAAAGGTGACAACGGACATTCCTTCGATAGTGGGGGTGGGTTGTGTTGGCAGCCGTGGGTGGGCGCCCTACGTAACTCGATGGGCGCCCACCCTGGGTGGCTGGCTTCGGTGTGAGGTGGCCGGGAGCGGGCGTCAGCGCGGCGGTTGCCAGCGGAGGCGGGCGATGTGGTCGACGCCGTGGTCGCTGCGGGGTCGGGCAGCGCGGGACCAGCCGGGCGTAGGCGGCCGGGCGGCGACGACGCGCCACCCGGCCGCCCGCAGGCTGGCCCCGGACTCGCCCTGCTGGGTGTAGGTGACCAACCGTCGATAGCCGAGCGCTTTCGCGGCTCGCCAAGCGGCGCCGTAGAGCATGCTGCAGCCGTTCGGAGCGGTGTCGGCGACGGCGACGCGGGTGACTTCGAGGGTGTGGCCGTCGTCGAGCATCCGCGCGACGGGCCGGCCGACCACCGCCACCCCGACGAGAACGTCGTCCTGGGCGACGCCGATCGAGAACTTGTGTCCTCGGGGCGGGCGGTGGTGGCGATGCCAGTCGGTGATGAACTCGCCGGCCTGAGCGAAGGTGACCGGCACGAGGCGCAGGCTCATGTCGTGTCCTGCGCCAGGTGTGGACGTAATCGGGTGATGGCCTCGTGGTGGAACTGCTCGGCGATGTCGATGCCGAGGTAGCGCCGGCCGAGGTGCATCGCGGCAAGGCCGGTGGTGCTGGCGCCGGAGAACGGGTCGAGGACCACGCCGCCGGCTGGGCAGCCGGCGGCGATCGCCCGTAGTGGCAGGTCGATGGGGAACGGCGCGATGTGGGAGCCGCGGTAGGGGCGGGTGGCGATGCGCCACACGTCCCCGGGGTTGCGGCCCCGGACGTGTGCGGCGGTGTGGGCGTGCCCGAGCGGTTTGAGGTTGCCCGCCGAGGCGCGTGGCTCGGCGGTGTTGGTGGCGGCGTACTTGCTGCCGTAGGCGGTGGCGCCTCGGCGACGGGCGGTCGCCCCGATCCCGCCGGTGGCGCCCTTGCGGGCGCCACCGATGACTCGGCTGCCGTCGGCCGCCGCTGGGTGCGCCAGCGGTATCCGGATGGGGTCGAGGTCGAAAAAATAGGTGGGTGATGGGGTGAGCAGGAACAGCAGTTCGTAGGTGGTGGAGAGGCGGTCGCGGACGGACTCGGGCATCGGGTTGGTCTTGGACCAGATGATCGCGTTGCGCAGCCACCAGCCGTCGGCTTGCAGCGCGAACGCGACCCGCCAGGGAACGCCGATGAGGTTTTTCGCCGCAAGGGTGTCCTGCGCGCGGGGGCCCGCCGGCCGTCGGCCTCCTGGCTGTGGCCGGCCTGCTTGGGGTGCGCCGCTGGAGGCGCTGCTGTAGCTGTCACCGAGGTTGAGCCAGCAGGTGCCGGTGGGTGTGAGCACCCTGTGCACTTGGCGGAATACGTCGACCAGCCGGTCGATGTATTTGTCGAGGGTGGGTTCGAGTCCGTACTGCGGATCGGACCATCGGGCGGGGCATCGCCGGCAGGTGGCGCCGTCGACCTTACGGCTTGCTTCGTGCGTGCAGTCGGGGTTGCCGCCGCTCCAGCGGCCGGTGCCGTAGTCGCGGAGCCCCCAGAACGGGGGTGAGGTGACGACGCAGTCGACGGACGCCTCGGGCATGGCGGTCAGCACCTGCCGGGTGTCGCCGAGGTAGAGGGTGACTGGCCCTTCCTGGTGGTACTGGTATTCAGCCAGACCCCCCGGGCGATGATCTTCGGTCATGACGGTGCCTGCCAGCGGTGCGGGCACAGCAGCAGCCGCAGCGCGGCTGCTGCCTGCTGGGGGACGACGCCGTTACCCAAGACCCGCAGCGCGAGGGTGCGCGGCAAGCCCAGCGTGGGGTCGGTGACGTGGCCGTGGTTGAGGCCCATCAGCCATTCCACGAACGGTGGGGCGAGCACGGGCTTGCCGTGCTGCCCGGCCTGGGTGGGTTCCGGTGCGCCTCGGCCGAGTAGCAGCTCCCATCGGGCGATGGCGGCGGCGTAGCCGCCCCATCGGTGCTCGTCGAGGTCGCCGAGTTCGGCGACGGTGGTGCGCAGGTCCGTCCCGCCGTCGCCGTGGTGTCCGGGGCCGCGCCCGTCGGATGCGCGGGGTGTGGGCAGGGTGCGGGTGGGTACCCGCACCGCTGCTGAGGGCAGGGTGAGGTCGCCGTGCGAGCCGCGCTGCCCCGGGCAACCTTTCGCTCCGTCGGTGGCCCTGGGGGTGGGCAGCAGCACCTGCGACAGCGGGGGCCGGAACCCGGCCCCCGCCTTACGTCCGGGGGTGCCGGTGTCGCTGGCCCTCGGGGTGGGCAGCAGCCGGGTGGCATCGGTCAGCGTCCGGCCCTGATGCTCGATCGGCGTGACGCGGCCGGCGGTGACGTTGGCCGAGGATCGGCTGTCCGCCACCGTCGGCGTTGGCATGAGCTGCCCGGCGACGCCAGCCAGGCTCGGCCGGCGGCTCGCCCCGGCGGACGGGGACTTGTTCGACCCGTATGCCACCGCGGTGGGGGTGGGCAGCAGGCCGTGGGTGGAGCCGGACGGTTCGATCAGGTCGGGTAGCCCGTACTGGTGCCCGGGGCCCTTCCCGTCACGGGCGCATGGTGTCGGCAACGTCCGCACCCCCTCGGTGAGGTTCTGCGGGTGTGGCCAGCAGGAACAGTCGGTCGCGGCGGTGCGCGGCGCCGATGTCGGATGCGCGTAGGCACGTCCAGCTCGTGTCGTACCCGAGCGTGGCCAGGTCGGCTTCGACGACGTCGAAGCCGCGGCGGAGGAGCGCGGCGACGTTTTCCACGAAAACGAGCGGCGGGCGAAGGTGGCGAACGGCGTCGGCGACAGCGCTCCACAGGCTGGAGTGCGCACCGGTGATGCCGGCTCGCTTGCCGGCGTTGGAGATGTCCTGGCAGGGGAATCCGGCGGTGAGGATGTCGACGGGCGCGACGGTGCTCCAGTCGACGGCACGGATGTCGCCGAGGTTCGTGACGCCGGGCCAGTGGTGGGCGCAGACGCTTGCGGCGTGTCGGTCGGTCTCGGCGTACCAGGTGAGCTGGCCGCCGAGCACCAGCTCGACGGCCATGTCGAGGCCGCCGTAGCCGGTGCACAGCGATCCGATGCGGGGTGGGAGGTGCCGGTCAATCGCGCACCTCCCGCCCCGGCGCGACCGATGAGTCGGGCGTTGGCTCGGTGGCCGTGTCTGGGTGGGGACAGGTCCACGGCCCGCACCCCGGCACATCCGTCTGCGCCTCAGTCCTGGGGCGGAGGGTGACCTGGTCGAGGGGGACGCGCTGGCGGTGCAGAAAGAACTGCCCCCGCAAAGGCTGCCCGGCGGCGTTGGCCCGCGCCGACCCGTGGCGGATCGCCGCGTCGAACGCCACCGCGTCGACCCATCCGGTGGGGTCGTCGCGGCGCAACCGCACCCACTCCGCGTCGGTGCGGAACGGGCATCCCACGCACGCGCTGCGCGGGGTGTCCGCCCACCCGTGCGCGGCTAGGTAGGCGAGGCAGTCCTTGCGCCGCCAGCCGAGATCCAGCAGCGGGAAGACGTTGCGCATGTAGGCGACGTCGGCGTCACGGGCCCGGCCTATCTCGTCCAGGCTGATTCCGATCGCCATTTCGGCGATCACACCAGCGGGGACCCGGGCGGGGTGCGGGTAGCCGAGGCGGCGCCGCACCTCCACCTTGATCGGTTTGATCTTGTACTCGCCCGTGCACTGGCGGCGTGCCATGCCCCGCTCACCGTTGGGTCCCAGGGTGAACAGGGGCATTGAGGCGAAGCGGTGGTCCGGATCGAGGGCGTCGCGGCGGATGTCACCCGCCGCGACCCGGACGACCGGAATCCCCGATCGGGTGACCAGCTGCTCCAGTCGGCGCAGTTGTGCGTAGACCGCGGCCGGTTCCCAGCCGGTGTTAGCGAAGATCGCCGCGTCGAACGTGGGGACCTGGCCGTGCGCCGCGAGCAGCAGCAGGGTGGAGCTCTGCACGCCGGCGCCGAGGCTCAGGTATCGGTGGGTGGGTGCGTTCACGCGATCACCCCGCCCTCGGGGGTGTTCAGGATCGGTGAACCCGGGTCGCCGCCCGGCTGGCGGAAGATCAGCACGTCCTCGTGCGTGATCAGGTGCAGCGGGGTGCCGCCGGCGCGGGCCTTGCGCACGGCTTGGAGTTGGAAGAACGACGGACGGGCGACGAGCTGCCCGTCGCGTACCGCCGCGAGCAGCGCGACGCACCGTTCGGTGGGCACCAGGCCGGCGCGGACGCCGGCGGCGATCACGGCGCTGGGCAGGTCGACCAGTTGCCCGTGCTTGCGCCACGGCCGGGCAGTAACCACGACGGTGCCGCCGGGCCGCAGCAGGTCCGCGCAGCCGCGCAGGATCTGCTCGAACCCGTCGGCGAGTCCGGTGAGGTCACGGTAGGCGAGGTTCCCGCGGTCGGCGCCGTCGTTGTAGGCGTTGTCGAACTTCGCCACCCCGTCCTCGCCGGGTCGGACCAGACCGTGCACGGTCGGCCCGTACGGCGGCGAGGTGACCACGAGAGCGACCTGTCCCGCCAGAGCGGCGGGCAGGAGGGTGGACAGGCGGGTGGCGTCGCCGCGGACCACCGACGCCCGGCCGGTCGCGCCGTGGTGGTGGGCGTGGGTGATGTTGGCGTCGGCGATGTTGGACCAGCGCGGTTCGTACTCCACGCCGATGGCGTCGCGGCCGGCGTGGATGGCCTCGACGAGGGTGGTGCCGATCCCGCACATCGGGTCGAGGACCAGGTCCCCAGGCTGGGTGTAGGCGTGTACGGCGTGGGCGGCGATCGCCGGGAGCATTCGGGCCGGGTGTTTGACCGACTCGGGCACGTACCGGCCGCGGCGCTGCACCGGTCCGGTCCGCTGGGCGGTCGCCCACACCGACAGACCTTCCGGCTGCGCAGGGTGGCGCTGAGTGCTGTCGCCCAGTGTTGAGTCCTGGGTCGGCTCCTGCGACTCGGCGGGAAAAGCGGTGTGGTCAGCCACGGCTCTCACCGCCGCCGTGGCGCTGCTCGCGCGCCTTGTTCGCGGGCGAGAACACCAGCAAGTCCGCGTGGACCCGCACGTGCGCCACCCACTGCGGATGGGTCAAGGTGAGCAGTTCCTCGTCGGTGACGTGGTAGACGAACGCGTCGCCGTCGGTGTCGGCACCGACGGCGACGATGTGCTGCAGGTAGCCCAGGCCCACCTGCGCGGCGGCGGTGGCCACCGGGGTGAAGTCCTCCGGGCCGCCGGCTGCGGCGGTGGGGACGGTGACGACCAGGACGAGGCAGCCGCCGGGGCGCAGCAGCTGCGCGCACTCGTTCAGCAGCCACGCCAGCCGGACCCGGTTGGTGGTGCCGTCGGGATCCAGCGGCCAGCAGGCCACGACCAGGCTCGTCGCCTCGCCGAGGGAGGTGAGACCGTCTGCTGCGGTGGTGCGATCGGTGGGCGGTTGCCCGTCGGTGAGGTCGTCGCCGAACCAGGCGGTCATGTCCGGAAGGCCGTCGCCAATGCCGTCGCCATTGCCGTCGCCGTCGTCGTCGAGGGCGGCGGGATCGGTTCGCGCCGGCGGGGTGGCCGGTCCGATGATCAGGCTGGACGCGTCGGTGAACCAGCCCGGGTGGTGCCGCCGGCCGCCCGCGGCGCACACGGCGCTCAGGGCGTGATCGGCGGTGAGGTCGACCACGACCTCACCGGGGCGGGTGTAGGCGGCGACGAGCCGGTAGGCCAGGCGGGCGCCGAGGCTACGCCCGGCGTCGGCCGGGTCGTGGGCGGTGCGCCACACGGTGACAGGCACCGGCGGGTCGCCGGCGACCACGTCGATCAGGGTCGGGTCGACCACGCGCGGGTCGACGGGGTGGATAGGGCGCTGGTGGTGCTGCGACGTGTGCTCGCTCATGTGGTGTCGGCTCCACGCCGCGCATGCAGTGCGCTGACACTTGTAAACCCGCGCCTGTGTGCTCTGGCGAACGCCTGTCAAACTCACAGCCGCTCACAACACGACAGGGACCGTGCTGCGCGCCGACGGCCGATACCTCACCGACCACCGCACAGAAGCCCAGTGAACGGTTGACTCGGCAGCGAGGCACACGACAGCACGGCAGCACCGCGTCACGCCTGACCATCGACTGCCGGCGATGACGCGAGCCGATGACAAACTGTCCGCAGCGCGCTGATGCGAACCGTGGTGACAGCCCGAAAGCCGTCCTTGTCTTGTCCCGGCAAAGTGGCCAGGGCCGACGCGCCGCAGCGTCACAGGCGGCTTGATCGCCGGCTGGCGGCGGCGTGGGCGCGACCACGTCCGGCGCCGCGCCGTTGCCTGCCGTGCGCACGTGTGACCGATGTCAACGTCCTGCTCACAAGGACCTGCGGACAAAATGTCAACGACAAAGCTCTATGTCAGGATGACCGCCTGTCATGGGACGGTGTCATCGCCGACAGTCGCGGCGCCGCCGCGGCAACCTGTTGGTCGCAGGCGTTGTCAATCCGTCCAGGGGCATCGAAAGCGATCGTTGACATTGTCACTGTGGCAGAGGGGCGCCGGCTGCGGCGGCGGCGCCCGCAAGATGGCCTTGATGACACGCCCAGCGCGCGGTCGTCATGTCACCTCGGCCACAGCCGCGTGCTTGCCGGACAGGATTGCGGGGACCCGCCCCGACGTCGTTCGGACGACACCCGAACGTGTCGATGACTCCGTCGTCGTACACACGTCTCGGGAGGCCGCTGTGAGCGACTGTGAGCCGCTGTTAGCGGCACGACGAGCCACCGTGAGCGGCTGTGAGCGGCACGACGGGCCACTGTGAGCGGCTGTGAGCGGCGCGACGGGCCACTGTGAGCGGCTGTGAGCGGCGCGACGGGCCACTGTGAGCGGCTGTGAGCGGCGCGACGGGCCACTCTGAGCGGCTGTGAGCGGCGCGACGGACCACTGTGAGCGGCTGTGAGCGGCATGATGGGCCGCTGTGAGAAGCGCCGTGAAACCGGGCCGGCGTGGGTTGGATTGTCGCTCACAGCCCTGGTCAGCGGTTCGCGCGACAACGAGCGCCACTGCCGAAGGCGGTGCCGAGGCGCAGCCACCCGCGCCGTGGTGAGGGCACCTCTGACAGCGGCATAAGCGCGCTGACCTGCGCTGTGAGCGTCTGTGAGCCACGCATGCCGTAATCGGTTGCTCAGACGCCGCCCCGATCGGCGGCGACACCGAGATCGACTCCGAGGAGTGGCAATCATGAGCACGACTTCCCCGCAGTGGCCGCAGTCCCCGCTGGACGCCGCCGAGGTGGCGTTCGCGGCGTTGACCTGCGACCCCGAGCCCTTGTCGATCGACCTCGACCAGCTCGGCCCGGACGTCGGCCTACCGGCGGGTGTCATGACGGTGCTGGCGGTGCGCGACTGGCTGCTGGCGCATCGCACGTCCTTCGAGGCGCGCGACGCGGTGTGGGTCGAGATGATCCGCCGGGCCCGCCTGGACGGGCCGCAGTGGGTCATCGGCGCGGTCGGCATGGCCCTGCCAGCGCTGCGCCGCTACACCCGGCAGCTGTGCAAGGGCTACCCCGGCGACCCCGACGACATCGAGGCGGAGGTCCTCTCCGGGTTCCTGGTAGCGCTGCGCGATCACGTGGATCTCGCCCGGCCCGCCCCGTATGCCGGGTTGTGCCGCGCCGGCTGGCGCGCCGGGTTCAAGCTGCGCCAGCAGGCGGCGGAGGTGATCCCGGTCGAGGACGTCGAGCACGTCATCGGCCCGCGCACCCCGCAGATTCCCTACGGTCATCCCGACGTGCTGATCAACCGCGCCGTACGGCTCGGCATCCTCGACGCCGACGACGAGCAGTCCTACATCGACGTGCGGCTCGGCCGGCGGGCGATCGAACCGATCGCCGCGCTGCGGGGCCTGAGTACCGATGCCCTACGGATGCGCCTGGGGCGCATCGACACCCGCATCGCCGAAGCCCTCGCCTCGGGCCTACTCACCGGGACGGCATCCCCACAGGCCGCCAAGGCCCTCGCCGCACAGGCTGAACGACGCAGCAACCTGCGTGCTGCCAGCCGCCGCACTGCCCGTCAGGACACGAGCCAGGCGGCAGCCGCCGCCTGAGACCCGCCCCGCACGCGTTCTCGCGGCGCCCCACCGGATCCCCGGTGCGGGCGCCGCGGCCATGTCCGCGCTGCGCCGACGGCATCCCCCGGGCAGGGCTTAAGAACCTGTCGCGGGAACGCCTCCACCCAATGAAACGCCGGGGAAGAAGCACCGGCGCCCAGATCATCTCGACTCAGAGAACCGGCCTTCCGAGCAGAAATCGACAAAGTGCAGGTCAGGCGCGAGAAGACCTGCTGTGTGTGAGCGGCTGTGAGTCCCTGTGAGTCGCTGTGAGAACGACAGGCGTTCGCCAGAGCACACAGGCGGCGGTTTACAAGTGCGAGACCACTTCACCCGCCATCAAGCGGGCGTGACGGTCCCGCCCGCCGCCAGAGGGCCGGGCCCACACCGGGCCGCCTTACGCACCGGACGTCTCCGGGTGCCGCGCAATTTGGTGCGCTGACACCACACCGAACAGATCGCTACCCGACAAGGGAGGACGTGCTCCTCCCGGGGACGGTCGTGCTTCGAGGCGCTGTCCGCGCCCGCGCCCCTCTGGCGGCGGTCCACCCACCCGGACCGCCGACAACCGCCCCGCCCTCACCCGGCCGGGGCCGGAGGTGAACGCTCAATGTCCCGCATTCCGGCACGTCTTCGTGCCCTCACCCGCTCCCGCACCGCCCGTCAGGCCGGCCGCGTCGCCGCCGTCACCGGCGAAGTGCTGCTGTTTCTGTCCGTGCCCGCCGCCGCGTACGCCGACACCGGCGTGCCCGTGCTGGCGGCGAACTCCCTCCCGGTCGTCATCCTCAACATGCAGATGTGGTTGATCGGCATCCTCGCGGCCGTCGCCACCCTGTTCCTCGTCCTGGCCGGCGTCTACTGGGCCACCGCCGGAGGAGACCCAGCGCAGGTTGACAAGGCCAAGAGCGCGCTGAAGAACGCCCTGATCGGCTACGGCCTCGCCGTGCTGGCTCCGATCCTGCTCGGGATCGTCCAGGGCATCGTCGGAGGCTGACGCCGCCATGGGAATGAGTTATCTGCTGGGCCAAATCCTCGACTGGATGGCGGCGGCGATCCTCGCGACCCTCGACGCGCTGCTCGGGGTGATCAGCAGCGCGCTGCTGATCACCCCGGACGTCACGGTCCTGCCGCAGGTGCAGGCCCTGACCGGCCGCTCGATCTGGGTCGTCGACACCGTCTTCGTCCTCGCGTTCGTCGCCGCCGGCGTGCTCACCATGACCGCCGGCGGCGGCGAAGCCTCCCAGTACACCGTCAAGGACCTCATGCCGCGGCTGATCGTCGGGTTCGTCGCCGCGCACTTCTCGCAGCTGTGGTGCCGCATGCTCATCGACCTCGCCAACGCCCTCACCGCAGCCCTGACCACCCCCGACGGGGACAGCGACGGCGCGTTGCGGGCGATCAAGACGCACATCAGTGCGGGGCAGGACAAGACCGCGGTGCTGTTGTTCGTGGTCTGCGTGGCGATCATCGCGGTGCTGCTCGCCTCGACCGCGTTCAGTGTGATCGTTCGCTTCGCGACGGTGCTGGTCCTGACGGCGTTCGCGCCGTTGGCGCTGGCGTGTCACGCGCTTCCGCAAACCGATCCGATCGCCCGAATGTGGTGGAAGGCCTACGCCGGGACCCTCGCGGTGCCGATCGTGCAGGGCTTCACCCTCTACGCCGGGCAGTGGATGCTCACCGACCCCGACAACCTGCTGCCCGTGCTCGGGCTGCCGGTCGACCCGGGCGGAGTGATCAACCTGTTCGTCGTGATGGTCATGCTGTGGACCACCCTGCGGGTGCCCGCGATGATGAAAAGCTTCATCTCCACCGGCAACGGCCGCGGCGCGAACATGATCGGCGCCGCGGTGCGGGTGGTCCTGGTGCAGCAAGCCACCCGCTCGATCCCCGGCCTCGGCCGCGGACTGCGGGCGGTGCGCCGATGAGCGCCAACGACCGCACCGAGGCAGGCCGTGCCAGGATGCCGTCAGACGTGGACGCCCCGGACAAGGTGCTGTATGGGCTGACCTTCCGTCAGCTGGCCATCCTCGCCGTCGCAGCCCTGGCCTTCTACGGCGCTTGGCGTGCCCTGCACCACCTCGTGCCGGCGCTGGTTCTCGTCGGCGCCGCCGTGGTCCTCGGCGGCCTCGTATTCGGTGTCGCCGTCGGCCGCCGCGACGGCCTGCCGCTGGACGTGTGGCTGCTCGCCGCCGTCCGGCACGCCCGGGCGCCCCGGGCGCTGTCGACGACGGACACGACGTCGACGACGCCGGACTGGGTCCAGGCACCGAAGAGCAGGGTCATGGTGCCGGCGCCGTTGACGCTGCCCGCCGACGCGATCGACGACGAGGGAGAAATCCGCCTGGGCGGGGCGCGGGCGGCGATGGTCGCCGCGACCAGCGTCAACCTGGCGCTACGCACCGCCGACGAGCAGGCCGCCCTGGTCGACACGTTCGGCCGCTGGCTCAACAGCCTGTCCACGCCGACGCAGATCGTCGTGTCGGCGCAGCCGGTCGATCTGCACTCCGCCGCTCGCACGCTGTCGCAGGCCGTGGAGTCGCTGCCTCACCCGGCGCTGGAAGACGCGGCAGCTGACCACGCCCGCTTCCTCGACGACCTCGCGACCCGACGGGATCCGCTGCGCCGACAGGTCCTCATCGTCACCCGCAGCAGCGCGGGCGAACGCGGAGACCACGCGGCGCGCCGACGCGCCGACGACACCGTCCGGTCTCTGTCCGGTCTGGGGGTCACCACCCGCGCCCTGGACGGGGCGGCGGTCACCGCGGCGATCGCCGCAGCGGCCGACCCGTACCGGCCGTCGCGCCCTGGCGGGCTCGCCGCCCCCGACGCCGTCATCACCGGCCCACACACGCACCCCGACACCAGAAAGAAGACACGCTGATGAGACTTGGAAAACGCTCCCGCACGGGTACTGGCGGCCTCCGCCCGCCGTCGTCGCTGGCGGGCGCCGTTACGCCCGCCTCGGTCGAGGTCACCCCGCGGATGCTGCGCGTCGGCGACGGCTACGCCGCCACCCTCGTCGTCACCGGCTACCCCGCCGAGGTCGGCCACGCCTGGCTGGAGCCGCTGCTGTCATGGCCGGGCCGCCTCGACCTGGCCCTGCACATCGACCCGCTACCCGCACCGATCGCGGCGTCTCGGCTGCGCAACCAGCGCGCCCGCTTCGAGTCCACCCGCCGCGCTGGCGCCGAAAGCGGAAAGCTGCCCGACCCCTACGTCGAGGCGGCGGCCGAGGACGCCGCCGACCTCGCCCAGCGCCTGGCCCGCGGCGCGGCGAAACTGTTCCGCGTCGGGCTGTACCTGACCGTGCACGCCCGCACCGAGGACGAACTGCTGCAGGCCTGCGCGCAGGTGAAGGCCGCCGCCGCGTCCACGCTCATCGAGGTGCAGCCCGCGACCTGGCGCCACCTCGCCGGTTGGACCACCACTCTGCCCCTGGCCACGGACTCGCTACAGATGCGCCGCACCATGGACACCCAAGCCCTCGCCGCCGCGTTCCCCCTCGCCTCGGCCGACCTGCCCGCGCCGCTGCCCGGCGACCCACCCGCCGAAGGCGGCGTGCTCTACGGGGTCAACCCCGACTCGCAGGGCATCGTGTGGTGGGACCGCTGGGCGCAGGAAAACCACAACTCCGTCGTCCTCGCGCGCTCGGGCGCCGGCAAGAGCTACTTCGTGAAGCTGGAGATCCTGCGCAACCTCTACCAGCAGGTGCAGATCGCCGTCATCGACCCCGAAGACGAATACCTGCGCCTCGCCGACGCCGTCGGCGGCACAGTGGTACGCCTCGGCGCCACCGGCGTGAAAATCAACCCCCTCGACCTGCCCGCCGGAGACACCCGACCCGACGTACTGACCCGCCGCGGGCTATTCCTGCACACCTTCATCGCCGTCCTCCTCGGGCACCAACCGCCACCAACCGAACGCGCCGCCCTCGACCGGGCCATCCTCGCCGTCTACCGCCGAGCCGGCATCACCGCCGACCCCGCCAGTCATCACCGGCCCGCGCCGCTGCTGCGCGACCTCACCGCCTGCCTCGAAGACGACAGCGACCCGGCCGCCGGGCAGCTCGCCGCCCGCCTCGCACCCTGGGTGCACGGCTCGTTCTCCCAACTGTTCGACGGCCCCTCCACCACCCGCCTCGACGGGCACCTGGTCGTGTGGTCACTGCGGCAACTGCCCGACGAACTGCGCACCGTCGGCACCCTCCTCGCCCTTGACGCGATCTGGCGGCAGGTCGACGCCCCCGGCCGGTCAGAGGCCAGGCGACTGGTCGTGGTGGACGAGGCGTGGCTGCTGATGCGCGACGGCGAAGGCGCCAAGTTTCTCTTCCGAATGTCGAAGGCGGCCCGTAAACGCCACGCCGGCCTGGCCGTGATCACTCAGGACGTCGCCGACGTCCTGGGCACCGACCTGGGCCAGGCCGTCGTCGCCAACGCCGCCACACAGGTGCTGCTCAAGCAGGCACCGCAGGCCATCGACGCCATCGGCGACGCGTTCGGCCTCACCGCCGGCGAGCGGCGGCTGCTGCTCGCCGCCCGCGTTGGCACCGGCCTGCTGATCTCCGGCACTAACCGCACCAGCTTCGAGGCGATCGCCTCCGACACCGAACACCAACTCGCCACCACCCGCCCCGGCGACCTGGCCGGCCTCGACGACGAAGAGGACCTGTGAACCTCACCGCCCACCTCGCCACCGTTCCCGCACCCAGCGCACCCCCCACAGGTATCGCCCCGCCCACCGGCATCGCACCCCCGACGGGCGCGACTCGATGGCTGCTCGACGCCGCCGCGTGGGCTGGGCAGCGACCGTGGCTCTTCGCGGTCGCCGCGATTGTGCTGGTCGCCGTTGTAGCCGCTCGAAACCTGCTCGCGACGTGGCGGCACCGCCGTCACGCCGAGGGCGCCCGGCTGGTGACCATCGCCCCACCGCCGGAGGTCGACCCCCATAGCGCCGCCGCGCTGTGGGCCAACCTCGCCGGCACCCTCACCCCCTCGCGGCGGCGCCGGCTGCGGTACGGCAGCCCCCACGTCGTGTGGCAGTACACCTGGAGCGGGCGGCGGCTGCTCATCTCCGTGTGGGTGCCCGGCACCGTCCCACCCGGCGCCGTCGAAGCCGCCGTACGCGCCGCGTGGCCCGGCGCCGCCTGCACCACCGACACGGACCCCCAACCGCCGATCCCCCTGGACACGGCGGCGGTGGGCGGGCACCTGCTGCCCGTCGCCGCCGAGTGGCTGCCGCTGCGCACCGACCACGACACCGACCCGCTGCGCGCCCTGATGTCCGCCGGCTCCAGCCTGCGCGCCGACGAGCACGCCTGCGTGCAGATCCTCGCCCGCCCCGCCGCCGCCCGCCGCGCCCAACGGGCCCGCCGCGCCGCCGGCCGGCTGCGCGACGGCAAGACCGCCCTGCCCACCATCAACCCGGCCGCACCGCTGCTGTGGCTCATCGAGGCGTTCCTACCCGGGCGCACCGCCGGCACCGGTAGGGCCGCGCCAGCGACCCGCCGCGACCCGAGCGTGGAACGCGACGTACGCGCCATCCTCGACAAGACCGCCCACCCGCTGTGGGAGACCGCCGTACGCTACGCCGTCGCCAAGGACACCAGCCGCGCCAGCACCGACCAGCGGCCCCGGCTGCGCGGCATCGCCGACACCATCGCCTCCGCGTTCGCCGTGTACTCCGCCCGCAACCGGCTCACCCACCGCGCCCGTATGCCCTATCCCACGGCGGTGTTGGCTCAGCGGCGTCTCGGCGCCGGTTTTATCACCAGCGCCCCCGAGCTGGCCGCGCTCGCCGCACTACCCCAGGACCTGGCCGTACCGGGCCTGGACCGGGCCCGCGCGAAGTCCATGCCGGCCCCGGTCGCCGTGACCGTAGGCGGGCGCGGAGAAAAAATTCTCGGCGACGCGCAAATGGGCGGGCACCGTGTCGGCCTGTCCGTGCCGGATTCGAGGTATCACATGCACGTGATCGGATCCACCGGCTCGGGCAAGACCACCATGTTGGTGAACATGGCCGTCGACGAGATCAAAGCCCGCCGCGGCACCGTGGTCATCGACCCGCACGGCGACCTGGTCCTGGACATCCTCGACCGGCTGCCCGCCGACGTCGCCGACCGGGTCGTGCTGTTCGACCCCGACCAACCCAACCCGCCCACGATCAATCCCCTCGAAGGTGACGACCCCGACCTCGTCGTCGACAACCTCGTGTCGATCTTCGGCAACATCTTCGCCAAAGCATGGGGCCCCCGCATGGACGACGTCATGCGCGTGGCGTGCCTGACCCTGCTGCGGCACGCCAACGTCACCCTGCAACACATCCCGCCGCTACTCAACAGCGCCCAGTTCCGCTCCGCGATGACCGTCGACCTCGACGACCCGGCCGGACTCCACGGCTTCTGGCAGTGGTACGACGAGCTCAACCCTGCCCTGCGCTCCCAGGTCATCGGACCGGTCCTCGCCCGGCTGCGCTCATTCCTGCTGCGTGACTTCGTCAAACGCACCATGCAGTACCCGCGCTCCAGCTTCGACATGGGCAAAGTCCTCGACGGCGGGGCGCTGCTCGTCCGCATTCCCAAGGGGCAGCTGGGGGAGGACACCAGCAAGCTGCTCGGTTCGCTGATCCTGGCGCAGGTGTGGCAGGCCGCCACCGCCCGCGCCCGCCTCAGCCCCGACCAGCGCCGTGACGCCACACTGATCATTGACGAGGCGCAGAACTTCCTCACCCTGGCCAACAGCCTGGACACGATGCTCGCCGAGGCCCGCAAATACCGGCTGTCCCTTGTCCTGTCGCATCAGGACCTCGCCCAGTTCCCCAAGGACCTCCTCGCCGCCGCGTCGGCCAACGCCCGCAACAAGGTGTACTTCTCCTGCGCGCCCGAGGACGCCCGGGTGCTGGCTCGGCACACCCTGCCGGAGCTCGACGAGCACGACCTGACGCACCTCGACGCCTATACCACCGCGACCCGCCTGGTCGCCGACGGACGCCAGACGCCAGCGTTCACCATGCGCACCCGCGCACCGAAGCCCGTCGTCGGCGAGGCCACCGCCATCCGCGAAGTGGCCGCGGAAAAGGTCCTGCCCCAGGACAAGAGCGCCATCGACGCCCTCGTCGAGCAGTACTCCCGCCCGAAGAAGGACGACACCGCGACCCCTGAGGACAGCACCCGCGACTCGGAACGGACTCGCCGTCCACGCCGCTGAGCCTGACAAATCGCCACGGCACGCCTTCGGCTCGGCACCACCTGCGGCGACTCCAAGGGCTTCGGTAGCACCTTCGCTCCGGTCTTCGCCGTGCCTTCACCACCCCTAACCGCCGTCGCCGGCCATCACACCGGCCGATCGGCCCGTCACTGCAGCACACCGCCGGTGACCACTGCTGCTCATCGGCGGTGACAGTTCCAGACTCCCTCCTGAAAGGAGGGGGATTCCTCTCTACTCTCCCTGAGGAGATCACCATGTCTCGCCAATCACACACTCCTGAACCTGACCCGTCCGAACCTCGACCCACCCCACCCGCTCGCCGGCTCAGCAAGGACGAGCGGCTGGCCCGCCTGCGGCTGCTGACCCTGCGCGACCACGACCTGCTGGACTGGCTCGCCGAGCATTACCTGCTCTCCGCCGACCAGATCGCCGCCGCCCTGTTCCCCTCGAAGCGCTCCGCGCTGCTGCGCCTGGCCGCCCTGCACCGCTACGAGGCCGTGCACCGCTTCGGTGACACCCGAACCGGCACCGACCAGTACCTCTACACCCTCGGCCCGCTTGGCATCGACGTGCACCCCCGCGCCTACAGCGACCCGCTGCGGCCGGACGCCCCCGCTCCCCGCACCAGCGTGGAGCGCGCCCACCGCATCATTGGCAGCGGCCGAATGAGCCACCTGCTCGGCACCAACCAGCTCTTCATCGACCTGCACGCCTACACCCGCGCCGACCGCGACGCCGAACTTCTGCGGTGGTGGTCCGAGCAGCACGCCACCGCCGCCTACGCCATCGCCGGCGTGCGACCCGACGGCCATGGCATCTGGCGCGCCGCCGGCCGCACCGTCGGGTTCTTCCTCGAACACGACAACGGCACCGAGCCGCTGCGCGTCGTGCTGGGCAAGCTGCGCGCCTACGAACGCCTCGCCGAGTTCGGCCCCCGCTACCCCGTCCTGCTTCGCGTGCCCAACCGCCGACGCGAAGCGAACCTGCTCGACGCCCTCGCCGGCGTGCCCACTGCCATGCCGGTAGCCACCGGCCTGCACCACGAGCACCCCGCCGGCCCCGCCTGGACCCTCACCTCCGACCCCGGCGCACGCCGCTGGCTGCACGAGCTGCCCAGCGACCACGGCCCCGACACCGCCACCAACCCCCACCACTACGGCGACCCCGACGACGCCTGACAGCCCCGCCGGCTCGCCCACAGCCGCTCACACCGCAGGTCAACCGCCATCCCGCAGCCGCACCGGAGGCTCGGGACGCCCGACCGCAAGACGAGCGTCTGTGAGCGGGCCCGCCACTCACAGCGACTCACAGCCACTCACACCAGAACCGCCCGCAGCGGCCGGTGATCTCTCACACCGCAGGTCAACCCGCCTGTCACGCCATTACACGGCCCGCCGCCGCTGTGAGTGCCCAGGGCTACCGTTCAGGTCACTACCACACCCCACATATCGCTCCACCCCGGTTCGGTCCCACCTCAGGGACACCCGCCGCACCCAGCGGTACGCGACGCCCACCCGCATCAGCCGGTCGGCCCGCGCCCCGCGCGACGGCCCTCGAGGTCGCACCAACCACCCGCCGCACCATCGGCGAATCCCCGACCTGACTCACGCACCCGGTGACTCGGTCCTTCCCGCGCGCCTCCTGGCGCCGACACCACACCATCAGACAGCCCCGTCACGACCAGAAAGGAACACCACCATGCCCCACCTGTGGAACATCGATCACCCGCACTTCGCAGTGACCGGTCACGAGGAGGAATTTAACTCGTTCGATGAGCTGCGCCAAGCAATCGACGATCTCGACGAGGGCATGAACGTCGTCTACCGCTGGGACTGGAAAGACTGGTCCAAGGATGCCTTCTTCGCAGACGAAGGCGAACATCTGTTCATCTACCTGATGATGCCTGGCAAAGAGAAATTCGCCTCCTTCGTATGCCCCATCTCCAAAGACCAAGAAGACGCCGTCGCGACGTGGCTACGCGGCCCTCGCGTCCTCGGCGCACTGCGCCAACTCTGGGAACCGCTGCTGGACACGACGACGCCATAGACAGCCACGGACGTCATGACGCCGCAGCTGAACCCTGGCCCGCGGCTAACCATCGACTCGTCGCTCCGTCCGCTAACGGGCCCCGCGCCGAACACCGGCCCGTCACGCCCGCCTAGGCCGCCCATCTGATCCTTGCTCGAACGGGCGCTCCACCGCCACGAATCCCTACGCTGCCGGGCCCGACACTCTCACCAATCACCGGCTGAGAGCGCTCCTGGACAGCACCGAAACCGCACCGCCCAACCCGACCCACGTACCCGGTGGGACGGGTCATCCGCATGCCCACACATGGAGGAGAACCGCGTATGTCCGCTCTCAACGGCACCCCGCTGACCCCCCACGGCAGCCGCGTGCCCGCCATCCTCGCCCGACCGGCCCCCGCGAAGGCCACCGCAGCGCCCGCGCGCCCACCGGCCCCCGCCCGGGTCAGCAGTGTCGTCCGTAGGCCCGTCACGCCGGCGCCGACCATCGCCACGATGGTCATCTGCCTGCCCGACGAGGTGCCCGCCGAAGCCCTCACCGCGCACCAACTGCGCACCCACTTCGGTGTCACCGGCACCCTCACCCCGCTGTTCTGGGCGGTACCACAGCTGCGGCTGTGGCAGCGCAGCCAGATGATCGGCCTGCGCAAAGGCCGCCCCGCCCCCTGTGCGGGAGGGCCCCTGCGCCTGCTCGACCTGCAAGGCATGCGCCACGCCGCCGCCATCGGCGCCGCGATTCGCTACCAGATCTGGCAGCAGACGGTGCATGGCACCCGGGCGGCCACTCCGTGGCCGGCATTCGAAAGCCGCCACCTCACCGACCCGCAGAAGTACCCGTACGACACGGCGGTGGCGGACTTCCACGCCCAACCCCGCGTCAACGCCATGCGACTGCACGCCGCCGTCACCCCCGGCCCCGGCCAACCCGGCGTCGGAGAACTGGAGATGTACCAGGCAGGCCAGATGGCCTACCAGCACCACCGAGCCGCGAGCGCCGTCGTCGGCGACGCGATGCTCACCGTCGACGGCCACAAGCTGGCCCCGGTCAGCGACGCCCTCAGCCACCGGGTGACCTACCTCGAACAAGCCCTGCGCCACCTCGACACCCTCGAGCCCAGCCAGCGGCTACTCGCGGTCGCCCTCGATTCCACCGCATGAGATTCGCCGGACGGCGCGCCCTCAGTCCCCGCACCCGGGGGGAACTCAGGCGCGCCGCCCGGCGCTTCCCATAGCCCGTACGGGCATCGGCTTCTACCTCAACCCGCACGCCTAGGAGGCACCTCATGAAGGCAGTACGTCGCGCCACCGTCTTGACAGCCGCGCTGACCGCTGTCGAAGCCCTCGCCGACGAGGAGGGCTTTGATGCGTACCCCACCCTGCTCGGCCTGTTCGACTCCACTTCCCTGACAGGGGCAGGAAGGCTCGACACCGCGGTCGTCCCCATCGACACGCAGGTGTGGAGCGAGCACGCGATGCCCGGCACGAGCCTCACGCTGCCCTACTGGGTTGGCCTTCGCGCGATCACCGACACGCTGAGCACCGCCAAGGCCGGCGACCTGCGGGCGTGGAGCCGCGCGCAGCCGGGACCCCTGCTCGCTATGGCGTTCCTCGGCGAGGGACTCGACACCAGCGAGTCTGGCCGCCACGCAGCCGTCGCCCTGGGCATACCGGCCGCCGACGACGGGATCCCGGTACGGGCCCTGACCGCGTGCGACGTCGACGGCCGCCACTACCAGATCCTGCGCTACCGCAGTGCCGTCGCCACCACGAGCGTCATGCTCAACGACCCGCCGGCCCAGATCACCGGCAGCGGCATCCCGGCCGACCTGCGCCGCCTGCTCAGCACCGCTAACGCCTGACCTGCGGCGACCCGGCAACCCGCAACGCACACACGCCCGCTCGGCCCGCACGCACCTTCGCAGCCGACGAGTAACGCCGACGCCCCACATCGCAGGCCGCAAAAGCCGCGGTCGCCGGCCAACGGCGCCGCATGGCCCCGCGCCCGGGTATCACTCACCGACCGGCTTGGCCTTATCCCACGCCTCAGCGCGCCGCCACCGGCAGGCCCGGGTCCGTGCTTCTCGCACCGGTAGCGCCGACGGTTCACGCCCCGACGCGCCAGGCGCCCCGGGCATGGGGCTTTCGCAGCACCGGCCTGAGACAGGCCGCCCTATTCCTCTTCCCGCACAACACACCCTCACGGAGGTCCCTTCACCATGTCCCGACTGTGGTTCCGCATCGAGGACGTCCTGCCCCTGGCAGAACACGCCCTCGCCAGCCCCACCCACCGCCTCACCGCAGGGCAGATCGCCGCCGGCGAGCTCAACGGCCCGGCGCTGAGCCTCAGCCGCAGCGGCGAGCGCGCACAGATCCGGTCCAACGGCGTCCCCATCTGGCACACCTACGACGGCGACGAGCAGATCGCCTTCAGCGCCTCCTGGCGCCGCACTCCCGCCGCGAGCCCCGATCGCGAGCGGGTGCAGCACCTGTACATGCCGCTTGGCTCATCCACCGCCGCCGAGCGGCGGCTGATCGATGTCCTGCGCGGCGCGCGCCACCTTGAGCGCAACTGGCTGGCAATCGACACCCCGGTGTGGCCCGGCGCAGCTCTCAACGCGATCCACCTGCAGTCCTTCGACCACCGGATCGACATCGCGCCACCCGACGCGCGCTGGCGGCCCGTGATGGTCTCCTCGCGGCAAGTCCGCAATCAGAGCTATCCCGCCCTGGTGGCCGACGACTCCAGCACGAACGCTGGCGGTCTCATCTGCCGCTTCGACCCGAGCACCGCCCGACGGATCGCCGACGACCTGACCGGCCGGTGGCGGATGGGCAGCATGCCCGGGGAATACCCGCTGCTGCGCTTCGACGGTGACATCGCGGCGCTGCTGGAAGAACGCGACACCGGCAGCGGCGAGATCGCCCTCGATCTCGACGAGCGCTGCCACCCCGATCGGGACGGCTACTACAGCATCGGCGCCCACCGCTGGTTCTGGACCGCCGACACCTGGACCCCCATGCCGCGGCGTGCCCGGATGCGCCTGCACCTGACCGCTCTGGCCGGTCGGCTGCGCACCAGAACCGCCACCCACCTGCCGCCTCGGGAGGAACCCGCTGCGCTCAACGAGCCGCCGTTCTAACCGGCGGCGACCCCGACGATTATCGCTCGTCCGCAGATCCGGCCATCGCACTTGATTCGTCCCGCGATCGAAGCGTGGATCAGTGCTGACCTCACACGACAAGGGAGATGCCATGCCCGACCAACCGGAAACCGTGCCACCGCACGCCCTATTCAAGGTGCTCGCCGCCCTCGCTGATCTCGGCGACGCCACTGCCGCCGCCGTGGCGGAGCACGCCGACCTCGGCTACTCCACCGCCACGGCCAAGCTGCGCGTCTGGGAGGGGACCGGACAGACCGAACGCGTTCAGGGCGAGGACAAGCGCGCCGTGTGGCGGCTGACCGAGTCCGGTCACGCCACCGTCGGTGCCGCCCGAAACGCCTCGCCAACGGTCGCCTCCGCCGGCCCCGAATCGCCGCCCGCCGACTCGCCCAGCACCGGCGACGCCGTTGATGACGATCCCGGCGCAACCAGCGACATTGAGCGGTCCGGCGAGCAGCCCACCACGCCGACGGCTGACGAAGCCGCCGACGGCGAACCTCCCGCCGCCGACCCGCCCGCTCGCGCTGATGAGCCGACCGCAGACGACGACCCTGCACCGACGGTCGACGACGACCCACCGCGCGCCGGCACGCTCGACGACGGCGAAGCGGAGGCTGTCTCCACCTCGGATGCGGCGAGCACGGCACCCGGACGCAGCCACCGGGCGAAGGGCTCTCTACGCGCGGCGGTGCTGGACATCCTCGAAGCGCACCCCGACCGGGCCTACAAGACCGGCGAGTTGTGCAAGCTCATCGACGCCGCGAACGTCGGCACCGACGCGAAGAAGGCCAGCGCCGGCGCGGTCGTCAACGCCGCCGACAAACTCGTCGGCGCCGGCAAGGCCATTCGGACCGAGGAAAAGCCCGTCACCTTCCAGCTCGCCCCCGCCGCTCAGTAGCGGCTGTACCGCACACACAGGCAGCCCGAGGGCGGGCGTGAAGTTGGTCGCTGCTCGCCCGCCCCCGGTGCTCCTTCCGAGAAAAGGAGCCATACCAGTGTCGCAAACCATGCAACAACTGCTCACCTGCGCCGGCGGAGTCGTCGCCGGTCTCGCCCTCGCCGCACCCGTGCTGTGGGGACAGCAGCGAGCCCTCATGAGGGCTCGCTGGGTGGCAACCCACGACGACATCACCGGGCTGCCCAACCGGCGGCTGTTCCTCACCCACGCGCGCGCCGCCCTGGCCGACAACACACCGGTCGGGGTCGTGCTGCTGGACCTCAACAACTTCAAAACCGTCAACGACACCCTCGGCCACGAGGTCGGCAACGACCTGCTCAACCAGGTCGGCCGACGCCTGTCCAGCCTTTCCACGCCCGTGCGAATCGCCGCGAGGCTCTCTGGCGACGAATTCGCGCTGCTCGTCACAGGTTCTCGCGAGGACACCGCCGCCGCGGCCAACGCCGCCTGGCAGGCGATCGCCAAAGGCACGATCCGGGTGACAAACGGCGACCTGCCCGTGACGGCCTCGGTCGGCTACACCCACACCCACCATCCAACCCTCAGCACCCGGGAGTTGCTGACCCAAGCCGACAGCGCGATGTACGAGGCCAAGAGACTCGACGGTGCGGCCCGCGAGTACCTGCCCCACCGAACCGCAACGGTGCGCAGCCGCGACCGGCAGCGCCACTGAACCTCGGCCCGCCGAACCTCACGCCCCAAGGACCCCGCAGCCAATCCGGCCGCGGGGTCCTTGCCGTCGTGGACCCCTGAGATGGGAGACCCCGTGCTGTCCTTCACCGCCGTCCACAACCTCTCCACCTGCCTCATCGAGGCTTCCACCGACTTAACCCGATTCGCATGGAACCAGCCGCCGACGCTGTTGCTCGTCCACGACTGGCCGCTGATCACCGCTGCTACACCGCGAGGCCTGGCGATGCGCAGCCTGGAGTTCCCGGCGCACCCCGGCGACATGCTCGACAACCCGGCCGGACTACCCGCCCTCCTGGACCGCCTCGCGGCCACCCTGCACAGCACCCCGAGGGTCACGCCTTACCACCGCACCCTCGACACGATCATCACCCGGATACGCGAGGCCGCCCCGGACACGCGACTTATGGCCTGGGCCGCCTGCTACGCAGACGTTCACACGCTCGACGGCGAACCCCGACAGGTCCGCCGCGTCGACGCTGTCGACACCGACGGGAGGCTCTACCAGCTCACCCACCTCACCGGCGAGGAGCACCCCTTGGTGCTCGTCGACGACAGCCCCGACCCCCGCGACCTGCCCGCCACCTACCCCGGTCTGGTCGCGTTGCTGGCCGCCACCGCCTGCTACGCCCAACCCGCGTCCGCCGAAGCCAAGGCATGATCCCGGCCGCCGCAGCCGACGCCAGCGCAGACGAGCCGATCTTCAGCCGATGCGGACCCGACGGCGGGTCCATCCGGTGCCGGATCTGCTGCGCCGTCGACGAGGTCGTCGTCACGGAACTGCCAGCGTCGATGGCCGCCTACGGCGAGAACACCACTGCTCGCTGCTCACGCTGCGGGTCGAGCGAGACCACCGACCCGGCCTACGGCTGGCGCGCCAGGCCCAGCACCCCGCCTGCCCCAGACCGTGCCCCACGTGAAAGCGCTACCCACACCTGCGTGCGAAGGAGCCTGTCCGTGAGTACCACCTGCTGCATCGGCGCCATCGACCCCGACAACTCAACCCTCGTGCGCGCACGGATCGTGCACTACGACGGATACCCGTCCAACGTGCTGCCGACCCTGGCCGCGATCTGGGCCGCCCACGCTCACCACGACACCGCCGCGCTGATCACCACGATCCTCGCCAACGACTGGGAGCAGCTCGACGAGGACACCACCGCCAGCACCAGCTCGAACTTCGCCGGCCAGAAACCGGTGCCCGGAGTCGGCATAACCCTGGCCTCCACCAGCGACGGCGTGACGGTAGACCCGCCGGAGCCGGTCACCATCTTCCCGCTCTGCCACGCCGGGCACCTCGACGTCGAATGGATCTACCTCATCGATGCCGCCACCGACACCATCGTCGTGCACACCGGCGACGGGACCCCCGTCTCCGTCTACCCGCTGCTTGCCTGCCTGAGCACCGACGGCGCCGGGACGGCTGAGCGGCGGTGCGGATCGCAACCACCAGCATCGGCACCACGATGAGTGCCCGCGCACTCGGTGCGGTCGCCGCCGGGGTGGTCGCTGTGCTGGTGCTCTGCGCCGGCGGCATCGCCGCGCTGTTCGGCGGAGGCGGCGGCGCGTCAGCCGCCTGCTACACCGCTGTCGGCCCAGACGGACCACCGCTGCTGCCCACTCTCGCGGCGTCGCCGCCAACTGACGGAGCTGGGTTCTGGAACAGCGAGCAACTCGCCAACGCCCGCACGATCATCACCGTCGGCGCGGGACAGCAGGTGCCAGCTCGCGGCTGGATCATCGCGCTCGCCACCGCCATGCAGGAGTCCGGGCTCCGTAACCTCACCGGCGGCGACCGTGACTCCGTCGGCCTGTTCCAGCAACGCCCCAGCCAAGGCTGGGGAACGCCGGCCCAACTCGGAGACCCCACTTACGCTGCCGGCAAGTTTTACGACAAGCTAGCCACCGTCACCGGCTGGCAGAGCATGCCACTCACCGAGGCCGCGCAAGCAGTCCAACGCTCCGCCTACCCCGACGCTTACGCGAAGTGGGAGGACGACGCGACCTCACTTGTGCAGGAGCAGGTCACATCAAGCGGTGGCGTCGAGCTCGACTGCTCCTTCCTGGCACTCGGCACCGCCGAACCGGCTCCTCGTAACTCCGATGGCTCCTGGCCGGAAGAGGACTGCGCTATCCGTCCTGATCCGACCACCGGCACCGGCTGCGTGACGCCCCGGCTACTCCATCTCGTCCAACAAGCCACCGCTGCCAGCTTCCCAAAGCCAGGCTGCTACCGCGTCGATGACCACGGCGAACACCCGAAAGGCCGCGCCTGCGACTGGATGATGACCTCCGGCGGCGAAGCGTCCGGCACCCAGAAAGCCCACGGCGACGCGATGGCCGCGTGGGCCGTCGCCAACGCCGACCGTCTCGGCATCCAGTACGTCATCTGGTTTCGCCAGATCTGGACCGAGTCCGAAGGTTGGCACCCCTACAACAACCCATGGGGTGGTAACGACCCCTCCGGATGGCACACCAACCACATCCACATCAGCGTCCAGTAAAGACGCCAGCCTGCATACCTGCACCGCAGTAGAACCTGCAGCCGCAGCGGGCCACCAGATCACCGCAGGAACGGGCTCACCGAGTGCACCCGCAGCCCTTACCCCGCACAACGAATAACGCCGTCTCCCAGCGCAGGCCCTAGCGGCGAAGCCGGCGGACCCACGATCACCCGATTCGACGGCGCCCGGCCGTGGGCGACCCGCCGCATCCCCATCCACAGATCCCCAGGAGGAGGAAGGCACGTGAGCGCACCCGCACTGATCGGTGTCGCCGCACTCCGCGGCAGGTACACCGCCCGCTCCATCCAGCTCGGCGAAAACCCGGAGATCCTGGTGCCGCTGTTGCGCCGGATCTGGACCGAGACCTTCGGCCGCGACACCGCCGCGATGACCGGCGCGCTGCTGGCCCGCAACTGGTGGAGCCTCGCGGTCAACCCCAAGCCCCGGCGATGGCACCGACAGCCGCCCGTAGCGGGACTGGGCTACCCGGCCGTCACCGAGAACAACACGATCCGGCAGGGGTCGCTGCGGGAGAACCTCGACAGGTCCGACGAGTGGATGTACCTGCTGCGCCTCGACCAGCGGTTGCTGGTGGTGTACGAGGCGACGGTCCACGGCCGCTGGCTTCGGCACAGCATGCACCACCTCGACCCGGTCGAGGACCTGTTCGTCACCGCACCCGCCCTCGACGAGGGCGGCTCGGTGATGACGGTGTGCACCGTCTGCGGGGCGGTCGACGAGATCGACCACGTCGAGGTTCCGTCCATGGCCGGCTACGGCCACGACACCGCCACCATCTGCACCCGCTGCGGCTCCTCGGTTGCCACCGACCCGATGTTCGGTGCCCACATCACCCGCAAGCCCTGGCCGCCGCATGCCCCCACGACTGATGACGCGGGCGGCACCCGATGAGCGCATCCCCCCAACGCCGCCGCCCACCAGCGGCCGTACGGGGTCCTCATCACCGATGGCGAACTTCCTGAGCACGCGCGCCTTAGTGCCATCACCGCGCCCGCGACAAGACCGACAACCCGAAAGGAAGGGCTCATGATTCTGCGCACGCAGGAGGAGATCCTGCACCGCATCGACCAGCACGCCACCGCCCGTGAGGACATGTTCGGCTTCCGCCGCGAACTGCTGATCAACGCCCTCGACATCGACCACGCCCGCCCGTTCCTGCAGCCCGACACCACCACACCGCAGTGGAACCGCCACCGTTGGGATAGTCACGCCGACCCCGAGGAGTATGGCCGCAACTACCTCTGGTTCGCCGTGCACAAGATCCTGGATCACCGCAGCGGATCCGCAGGACGCGCGGTCGACAAGCTCACCGAACTGGCCTGGCTACTCGGCCGCGACGACGTCGTGACCGCCATGAACAGCGCCGCCTACCCAATGTACGGGGCCCCGAAGATCACCGCGTTCGCCGACGGGCTCGGCTGGCCCCTGCACAGCCTCGCGCAGGACCCCGACTGGCGTGACGCCTTCATCCGCATGGCCGCCGGCCTGCCCTGCAGCCCCGACGGCTGCGTCCGGGGATGCGAGGCGTAACCCCGCCCCGGCACGACCCGCCCATCACGTGGCTCAGCACCGGCCGCGACCCGACCCCGGGTCGCGGCCGGATCTCGTTTCCCCCTTTACCGAAAGGACCACCCCAGGTGACCCCTCAGCCGCCCTCACCCGAACCCACCGGCTACATCCTGCCCCTGCCGCCCCTGCCGCCGGCAGCGCCCGTAGACCTTGACGCCTACAGCCACGATCCGGGCAGGACGGTCCTCGACCGCGCCGCCGTCGAATACCGCCTGGCCGGCCGCGGCGAGAACGGCAGCGCCATCGCCGTCGGCGACCTCGTCCAACCAGTCGGCGAAGCCACTCGACAGCGGGTCACCGCCGTTGACCACCAGACCGGCCAGATCACCATCACCAGCGACAGCGACACGCCCCGCACGCTCGCCGGTCGTGATGTGGAGGTCGTCAGCCTCGCCGCGCATCCACCGGTGCCCGACGACCTCTTGGAAGGGCTGAGCCTGGAGCAGGCGCGGGAGCGTGTTACCGACATCGCCTCCGACTACGGCAGATATCCCCAGTACACGAACGCCTACTTCGCCGACTGGGTGTTCGGCCGCGTCGTGGCCGATATCCATTGGCGCAACGATCCCGCCGCGCCGGTGGACTTCCCCGCCGGGCAACGCGTGCTCGTGCGTCCCGACAACCGGCCCGTCTACGGCGCGATCAACCCGCCCACCCTGACGGCGTACTGCACCCGGGGCTCCCGACCTGGCATCCCCACCGCGGTCTGGCCGCATCAGATCCGCCTTGAGGGCTGACCGCCCCCGCACCGCCTGGCGTCCCGCCGCGACGCCACTGCGGGCACGCGGGCGAGGACAGCCACACCGCCGCAACCGAGACGGTCAACACCAACGGCCGTACGCACGCCACCATCGAGGAGGGCAACTGCGATGACAAGCCCTACCAGCAACAGCGACCCCGAAGAACAGCCCGCAGCGGATCATTACCGCCGCGGCGACCGGGTCGCGTTAGAGCACACCAGCGACTCCGACACTGGGCTGCGCCCCGAAGCCCAGGGCACGGTGCGCCGCTACGACCCACAAGGCCAGGTCCTCGACGTGGCCTGGGACGGCGGCTCCCAGCTGTCTCTTCTGTTGGCCGAGGGCGACCGTGTCCGTCGGCTCCCCGCCCCACCAACCGCCGAGCTGTGGCAGCAGGTGCGTGATGCGTTGCGTGCCGCGGGGGCGGCTGCCGGTCGCGACGCCGCCGGCTGGTGGGCGCAACACACCCTGGGAGGCCAGACGCGCGGCGACGTCACCGACATCGCGCGACGGGTCTTGTCCGGTATTGAGGACATCGTCCCGATGATCCTCGACGGGCTCCCGACAGCCGATCGGTACCACCTCGCCGCGGACCCTGAGCGCTACGCCGAGCACGCCCCGCCCGACGCGCCGGACTGGCAGGACCTAAGCGCGCAGCAGCGCGACCAGGCGCGGTGGGCGTGGTGCGACGGCTACGACGACGCCGCGCACGCCGAGGCCGAACGCCAGTGCCGCATGCTGCTGCACCCCGATGGCGACGACCGCGACCTCACCCATGTCCACCCCGACCGCGTGCGCCTGGGCGGGCCGGGTGTGTTCGCCAGCGACTGGGCCTGGCAGCCCAACGCCGACGGGCAGATGCGCGTCCCGGTCGGGTTCGCCGGCATCCTGTTCGACCTGTGGAACGGCTGGGCCGTGTTCACCTGCTCCCGCGAGGTCGCGGAGGCGATCGTCGCTGACCAACAGGCCGCCCGCGACAGCCTGCGCCAGTCCCTGGCACAGGACGGTCTGCCCGAGGCGGACCTGGACCGCGTCGTGGACCAAACCATGGCACGGCTGTCCTTCGACGAAGACGCCATCGTCGCGGACTTCACCCGCCTCCAGGACGACCCGGACGCCATCGAGCGAGTCAGCCCGGACGCGGACGGCCGGTACGTCGTGATGGGCCGATCGTGGCCCTGGCGGCCTGTGCATCCCTACGACTGCGACCGCATCGTCGGCGCCATCCCCGACCCACCAGCGCACGGCCACGCCGATGACGGCCCTCGCCGTGCGGGAGAGGCCGGTGACTAACCAGCGGACACCCGACCGTCAGCGAACGCCGCAACCCGGACAAAGCGTCACCGTCGCGCCCACGCCGGTCGCGGACACGCGCCGGCTCCCGTACGCCGTCGACCTCCAGTCGATGCTGCATCATCGTCCGCTTCGGCGATGACAGCTACATCCGAGAAAGGGAACAAATCATGATCAGACGCCGTGCGTACGAGATCGGCGACCGGCTGAAAGCGCTGCGCGACGTTCCCGGCAGGGATCCGTTCGGGTTCCGCCGAGAGATCCTCCTGCAGGCGCTCAGCTACGAAGACGCCCGAGTGCTTCTTCCCGACTGGGTAGACGCGCGGCTGTTCGACCATCAACGGTGGGGTTGGCACCGTGACCCCGAGGTGTACGCCCGTTCTTACCTCTGGTCGGCGGTTCACGACATCCTGACGCATCGCCGCCGCTGGGCGGGCCGGTCGGTCGACCAGCTCACCGAACTGGCCTGGTTGTTCGGCCACGACGGCGCTGTCGCGGCCATGGATGCGGCCCCCTACCCGATCCACGGGGCGCCGAAGATCGCGGCCTTCGCCGACGGGCTCGGTTGGCCGTTAGGAATCATCGGCGATGCCAAGCGGGAGAGGTTCGCGCGCATGGCGGCCGGTCAGCCCTGCGACCCCAATGGCTGCCGCTACGGCTGCCAAGACTAGGCACAGTCACCTCCATTGCCAGCGGCCAGGCCCAATCGCTCGCCAGATGGCACCAAGCGGTGCTTCCGAGCCTGGCCGCCGTCAGCAGTACATATCAACCGCGAGTCCCGCCCAGACAGAGGGCCGGGTGACCATCTGCCAACCGCGCCTCAGCGCTGCCGCGGTCCCAACAGGGCACCGCGTCGCCCAACTCGCACGATCGGCAGGCCGGCGTACACCGCGGGCTGAACGCCGGCTGAGCACGATCACGCCAGCTCCGGTCGCCGCAGGTGATTCCGGCGGTTGCGAGAAACGCCGCCCGACGCCCGACGCCGGGCGCCGTCGCCCGCGGTCAGCGGTATTCCGCGGGTCATCAACCCCAGGCAATGGGGGCTGACCGGCGGGCCATCAACACCGCAGAGGTGTGACGCCCTACCCATCCCTCGTGACAGAGCTGCCCCCGGCGCGCGTCGCCGTGCGTCGGAGGCAGCTCTGTCGCTTAATGAAAGGAATCACCCTGATGGCAACCATGACGGTTGTCGTGCTCACCGACGACCTGGACAACAGCACCGAGGACGTCAGCACGCATCGCCTCGCCTTCGACGGCGTCGAGTACGAAATCGACCTGTCCTCGCACAACCTGCAGCGGCTACGGGATACCTACCTCGCAGCGGCCCGCCGGCTACCCAAGCGACACGGCCGAGGCGCCCCCACCGGCCTTCCGGCCGATGTCCGGGCATTCTGGAAAACCCACGAACAGCCGCTGCGGCTTCCCCCGCACCGCAGGCACGGCCCGATCCCATCTGCGGTGTACGACGCCTACCGCACGGCTGCGGCCCGTGCGACCGGTCAGGGGACACGCTGATGGCACACCAGCTCTTCGCGGTCCTGGTACGCGCCGGGGCGACCGTCGCCAGCATCGACGCGCATCTGGTCAAGCCGATGCGGCTCGTGAGCCGTGAGCACCGCATCGATGGCTACCGGCTCGGTGGGCAGGTCACCGGAGCGTGGGATCGCAGCTACGACCCCGCCGCCGACCCGAATAACTGGCACACCTGCGACGCCTGCCGTGGCACCACCCAGGTTGACGGGGCCACGTGCCTCGCGTGCGCCGACGCCGCGCAAGCCGGCCGTCGGCCCGGCACCGTGGTGCCCTGGAGCTACACCGACTGGGCGCCGTATCCGGGCGACATCGTGGCACTGCCGAGGCTGCTTCATCCGGGCTGGCGGTTCCCGCCGGGCCGCACACCGGTGGCCTGGGCCGACCTGGCCGGCGTCGTGTGGCTCGACACCGACCAGGCGATCCTCACCCGCAGCGACAGTGGTGATGTGCCACCGCGTCTGCGGACGGTCTTTCGGGACCTGCTGAACGGGAGACGAAACCTCGACCCGACGGTGCTGCCTTCAGTGCGCCGACCCACCGCGGCCGGCTGGCCCCTATCCGCGGGACACCTCGGGCGCCGAAAGCGACGCCCGGTCGAGTTCCGGGCGGCGGATTGGTCGGTGGCGGTCGTCGATGCCCACTCCTGACTACCAGCCAACGCGCGGCAGCGCCGCCGTGTTCTCCGGGCCGTGGCTGCGCTACCAGACGAGTCGCCATTCGCACCGCTACCAAGAGGGCTACGCCGCGACGCTGATCGGCTGGTGGAACGGGGCCTGTGAGATCAGCATCGACGCCGACGTCGCGCGGGCGCTCGCACGCACGTTCGCCGAGACCGCCGAGACCGTCGGCGGTGATTGGCGCACCGTCGACTTCGACGGTGACGTGCTCACCATCGCCCGGCCGCTGTCCCTCGGCGGCGGCGTTCACCTCGCGCAGCCCACCGACGGGCGCTACCGGATCGGCTGGGGGCTGCCCTGGATGCCGGTAGATCCTCGGCGCTGCGACCGGGTGGTCGGACATCCCGAAGCCTGACCAGGACCGGGCCCGGTCGGCAGCGTTCGCCACCGTCACAGTTCACGGCGCAACCCCGCCGCGTGGCTGCTGACGTCGTTTCAGCTGTTCCTGCCCTGCCCTGCCCTGCGCTGCCCTGCGCTGCGCGGGCCCGCACACGCGGCGAAGGGGTGCGCGGAACCATTCCCGGCCCCGCGCGCTCTGGTGCCGACCCGCCGTCCGGACACGCGGTGACAGCCGTCGGCCCGGCGTCGCCCAGACCTACTCACGACATCACGTATTCCTGAAGGAGGATGCATGCTCCACCCCCGTACCCGAGACGCGTTGACCCACGCGCTTATTGACGCCGAGGCGCTGCATGAGCGCCACGGATGGGATCTCCCTCCGACGCTGATTGGCTTGTTCGACTGGCCGCTCGCCGGCCCGTCGCACACCGTGACCATCGATGCTGGGCTGTTCGATCCGAGTGTCTGGCACAACCTGGCCCTCGCCCGAGGAGATGCGAGTCTGCCACCTGCCGTGGTCCTGCACAGCCTGGCCGACATCGCCGACAGCCCGCCCGCGCGGGGCTCGGTGCGGTCGTGGCTGCACCGCGACGGTCGACGCTGCATCGGCTTCGCCCTGGTCTTCGAGGGCTGGGCCGCACCAAGCCGGCCGGGCTACCGTCACGGCGACCTCGCCAAGGCGCCACCGTCATCTCGGATCGAGATGCGCATCGTCGCCGCCGTCGACCGTGACCGCCAGCTCTACCAGGTCAAACGGGTTCGCGGAGCGCAGACGGCCACCGCCGATCGGTCGCCGCAACCACTTGCGCGCACAGCAGGCAGCCGCATCGCGACCGGCCTGAATCGGCTGGTGGATCTCGCCCGCACCCTGTAAGACCACGCCACCTCGCTAACCCTTCTGACCAGCAGCCGGCCGGCTCTCGAACGCCTTGAACCGGCTGACTGTCCGCGGTCTCAGCTACATCTGATCTCCGTCTCCGCCGCGCGGATTTGCATCGCCCGCGCACCCCGGAGACGGGTGCGCGGGCCTCACCCTCACAGGGAAGGACCCGCATGGATCCCACAGCTTCAGCCGCCACCGCTCCCACCACGGGCGGTGGCAAGCGACCGGGCTACCTGTACCACATGGTCGCCGCGTACCTCAGCGCCAATCCGGACCAAGTCTTGACGGTCGGGGAGATCACCAGGGCTTTGTCAGTGCCGTCAACTGGCGCGGTCTTCGAGGCGCTCAAGAAGATGGCTAAGGCCGGGTACGCCACCCACCAGGAGAACCCGCACCGCTTCCAGATCACCCAAGCTGGCATCGACGCCGCGGGCACAATGCCACCGCCCGCCCCGCGCACATCCCGCCAGGGCCGCGCGACGAGCCGCCGACAGCCGGTCACCCGCCCCAACGGGGAGCTGTACTTCCCGCGCAAACTTGCCGGGGCCACCGACGTGGACGTGCTGCAGCGGCTGCGCACCAAACGCATCCCCGTGCTGCTCTACGGACCGCCCGGCACCGGCAAGACCGCGCTGGTCGAGGCGGCATTCCCTGACCTGCTCACCGTCGCCGGCACCGGCGACACCGTCGTGGAGGACTTCCTCGGCAACTTCATCCCCCTGCCCGACGGCGGGTTCGAGTTCGCCTACGGTCCCCTCGTACAAGCGATGCGTGAAGGCCGGGCGCTGCTGGTCGACGACGCCACGCTCATCGCACCGAAAGTCCTCGCCGTGCTCTACCCGGCCATGGACGGCCGCCGCGTCATCACCATCCCCGGCTTCCGTAACGAACGCGTCGAAGCCATCGACGGGTTCTACCTCGTCGCAGGGCACAACCCCGGCGTGCACGGCGCCATCCTCACCGAGGCCCTCGCGTCGCGCTTCGACGTGCACATCGAGGTCACCACCGACTGGGACCTCGCCCGCCACCTCGGTGTCCCCCGACCCGCCGTCGAGGCCGCGATCACGCTGAACACCGACCTCGCCGCCGGCCGGATCGGGTGGGCGCCGCAGCTCCGCGAGCTGCTCGGCTTCACCCGCGTCAGCAAAACCCTCGGCTCCGCAGCGGCGGTGTCCAACCTCGTCGGCCGCGCCCCCATCGAGGACCGTGACCAGGTCCTCACCGCCCTCGCGGCGCAGTTCGGCACCGAGATCACGCCGCTGACCCTCGGCAAACAGCGCTGACCCCCTCAACCGAAAGGACAAGATCGATGCCCAAACCCTCCGCCCACCGTGGCGCCGGCCCCGGCACCTCAGCCGCGAACGCCCCAGACTGGCTCGCCTGGAGCGACGCCTGGACCCGGCACATCCCGATCCTGACCGGCCGCACCGACCTGACCGTCACCGTCGCCCCTGGCGCGGGCGGCGGCGCCCCCGCCTGCTTCTACCCCGACGCCCGTCGCATCGAAGTCGACGCCACCCACATCGGGGCCCCCGACATCACCGACCCGCGCCGCGCCGGGCACAAACGCCTGGTGCCCACCGCCTACGGACTGCTCGTGCACGAAGCCGCCCACGCCACCCACAGCCTGTGGACAGCCCCTGCTGGCACGCCGCCGGTCGTCGCCGAAGTCGCCGACATGCTCGAGGAATCCCGCATCGAGAACCGCCAACGCTCCAGGCGCCGCGCGGATCGGCGGTGGCTGCGCCACACCGTGACTGCCCTGCTGAACCCCGGCGACGCTCCGGTTGACGACGCCTGGCACGCCGGCACCCTCGCCGCCCTGCTCCTGGCCCGGGTCGACGCCCGCATCATCACCGCCAAGGACATCAAAGGCGTCCGCGCCGCCGTCACCGCCGTCCTCGGCCGGCACAAACTGCACCAGCTCCGCGATATATGGCGCCAAGCCCACACCACCGACGACACCAACGCCACGACGATGATCGACCTGGCCTGGCGGTGGTGCCGCATCCTCGGCATCAACCCCCGCCAGCAGCCAACGCCACCGGAGGCCGACCCCGGCGAGTTCGCCGGCAAACTCGCCCAGGCCCTCGCCGACTACCTCGCGCACACCGCCGGGCTGACACCCTCCGAATACACCGCCCAGCACATCGAGGCGCAACACGGGGCGCCCGCCTGGTGGAATCGCCGCGACCCCAGCGACGCGGAGCGTGCCGCCGCCCGCAGGCTCGCCGCCCGGCTGCGCCGGGCCCGCACCCACCAACCCGAACCCGACACCCGACCCAGCCCGATACCACCCGGACGACTGCGCACCCGCCACGCGATCACCGCGAAGGCGCAGATCGCCGCGGGCAGCATGCCCACCGCCACCCCATGGCAGCGCCGCGCCCAGATCCCGCCGCCGAAGCCGACCCTGAACCTGGCCGTGCTCGTCGACACCTCAGGCTCGATGCGCGCCTACGCCGCACCGATGTCCGCCGCCGGGTGGATGCTCGCCAGCGCGGCCGGCAGCAACCAGGCCAGCACCGCGATGATCGGCTTCGGCACCAGCGCGACCCTGCTCGTGTCGCCCCGCCAACGGCCCTCCCAGGTCCTGGAGATGTCAGCGGCCGGGGGCACCACGGCGTTCCTCGACGCGGTCAAACTCGCCGATGAGGTGCTGCGCCTGCGCCAACCAGGCCGGCTGCGGATGCTCGCTGTCGTCTCCGACGGCGAGCTGCCCAACACCGACGCCGCGCAACGGCTGATCACCACCCTGCACCAGTCCGGGTGCGCGGTGCTGTGGCTCCGTCCCGCCGACCAGTCCGGCCACACCTTCACCCACACCACCACGCTCCTGGTCGACGACCCGATTCAGGCCGTCGACGCCATCGCCGACGCCGCCGTCACTGCGCTCGAACACGCCTAACAAACCCTCAACCGAAGCCACCGAACGTCTACCGCTCTTAATGAAGACAATGGAGGATCCGTGCTCACCCCGTTCCAACAAGCCGTCGAGCATTGCCTAACCAACCTCGACCAATACGCACAGGACGCCTATCCGTGGCCAGGCCCGACTCTGCTGGCCGCGCTGCGCGAAACCCCCGTGCCGGCGAACCCCGATCCCACCGCTCGATTCCTTGGCGTCGTTGCCGTCCCTGTCCCACCGACTGACTGGCAGCACCCGGACGGCCCTGCCGGCGCGCTGCGGCTGGTCGCCGCCGATCTGCACCACCCTCTCTTCCACGCGCAACTGGCCGGGGCCGTCGGCGGAATTCGGATCGTCGCGTGGGTCTTTATGCGCGCCGAGGCAATTACCAAGGGGCATGGGACGGGCCAGCGTCGCTGTATCGACGCCGTCGACCTCAACGGTGCCGCGTACGCCGTGACTCGTCAGCGCGACCACTCCAACGGTCTCGTCGCAGTTGATGACACCCCTGACATCGGCAGCAGCGAGATCCTCACCGTTCTGCACTCCCTGGCCCGCATGGCGCACCCCGGGAACTGACAAGGGCGCTTGACGACGACCCACGCCCTGTCAGGGCGAGCAGCCGCTCGCACCGCACCACCTCCGTCCATATCTGGACGATTCCGAGGCACCTGATCACTGGTCACCTCGGCGCCACCGACGGCGCGACGCGCCACGGAAGGCACTGCGGCGGCGACGCACGTCGCCGCTGAACTCTGACACACCTCGCACGCACCAGGCCGTTGCCCGGCCACCCGCGCACCAGCGCACCCCGGGCACGGCCATACGGCCGTGCCCGGGTTCCCCCATGCTCGGAAGGGAATCTGATGGCACTGCCGACGCTCACACACCCGACAGGCGCATCGACACCTCGCGCAGCGAATCTGCTGACCCATCGCACGCAGCCACGCATCGCGGTAATCGGCGGATCCCTCACCGGATGCACCGCCGCGCTGCTCCTCCTGCATGCCGGCTTCGACCAGATCGCCGTGTACGAAGCCGCCCCGCACAGCGCCCCGCGCGGCGGCGGGTTGATCGGCTTGGAGCACCCCGCCCTGGACATTCTCGACCGCCTCGGCATCGGCCAGAACGAGATCGTCGCCTACACCTCCGAAACCGTCTGGCAGGTCACCGTCCGCGCCCGCCAACCCATCCACACCGCCCAGCAGGTCTATCCGGGCCGCAACACCACCTGGACGCTGCTGCACCACGCGCTGACCAGCCGCCTCCCCGACGCGCTGCTGCACACCGGCCGCCGCTTCACCCGCCTCGACGTGCGCCACGGACAACCGACGCTCGCCTTCGCCGACGGATCCCACGAGCCCGCGGACCTGGTCGTCTTCGCCGACGGCCGCTCCTCGGCCGGCCGCCGCCTACTCGACCCCCACCGCCGGCTGCGCTACGCCGGCTACACCGCCCACCGCGGCCAGACCACCACCCCGAACACGCCTCTGCGTGACTTTCTCCGCCTGGAACCGCCGCGCTGCCAGTACAACGTCGCCCCAATTCCGGGCGGCGTGGACTGGACGTTCTACCTGCCGTGCAGTCCCACCGCCTACGCCCACCACTTCGGCGCGCCACCCGAGCGGCGCGTCTTCGCCCTGCCCCAGCACGTCGGACCGGCAGCCCGTACCCACGTCGACGCGCACGCCGCCCGGCTGCTGCCGGCACCCCACGCGGCGACCGTGCACGCCACGACCGAACGCATGGCCGTGCCCGTGATGGACATCGACGCCCCCACGCGCATGGCGTGGCCCGTCGGGCACGGATGGGCGGTGCTGCTCGGCGACGCCCTCGCCCCCGTCCGCCCGCACACCGCCCGCGGCGCGAACAACGGCATCGAACAAGCCGCCGGACTGAGCGCCGCACTGACCCACCATCACCGCCACAGCGCCGACCTGTCCGCCGCGCTGCACGCCTGGCAGCGGCGGCACCTCCCCAGCGCCATCAGCGCGGTGCAGCAAGGTCCCGCCCTCGCCGCGCACCTCGGACTCAGCAACCCGTGACATCCGGCCGAACCCCGACCGGCCGGCTACTCGATCACCCAAGCAGCCAGGAAGGAAACCTGATGGCGCTGCACCTGTACTTCGATCTCAGGGACGCTCTGCTATTGGCCGAACACGCCGTTGCCGCCGCAGAACGCGTCCCGTCCTTCACCGAGCGGGAGGCAGGCACCCCCTGCCCGGGCGCGCTGGAGTGGGTCCACGACCAGGGCGTCTACCTGATTTCCAACGGGATGCCCCGACTCAACGACCCCGACCAGCCCGACGCCAACCTGACCGTCTACGCGGACGGCTGGAACCCCGACACCGACGACCACCGCTACGACCCCGACCTCGGCGGAGACGACTTCGTCGAGCACCTGCACCTCACCGAAGCTCCCGCACCGCTGATCGAAACGCTGCGCGAAGCCCGCGCCGCCGGCTACGAGTGGCTGCGCCTGACCGTCGACGCCGACACCTACGACGTGAGCGTCACCCGCACCCGCCAGCACGACTGAACACCCCCAGCCGCCTGTCCCGAACCCCCCTTTCGGGGCTCGGGACAGGCGGGCTGCCAACAACCGGGAGAACGTCTTGTCCGACAGCCCCGACAATGTCGAATCCATCCTGCGCGACGCGTGGGACACCTTTCACCCTGGGCACGCTGCCCCCTTGGGGTGGCTCACGCACACCACCGCCCGCATCCACGAATACCTCCGGACCCAGCAACCCACCCCGATCCCACCCACTGCGCCCACCGCCATCGACGAGCAGCTGACGCGGCTGCTCCGACAGGTCTGGCACACCCTGCGCGACGCGACCGTCAATAACCGCCTCACCCCGGACGCGGCCGAGGCGATCCTGCACTCCCTGGACCTGCCCGGGCTACCACGGCGCTGGCAGGTCGGTCTCACCCTGCCGCTAACGATGGACGTGCTCGCTGTCGACCGAGATGGCGCCTTCGAAGCCGCCGAGGACGCCATACACGCCGCGCTTGACGGTGGCGAGAACGACACCCGCCTCGAGTGGGAACGCGTCATCCGCGACGGCGCGACCGCCGGAGACGTCGATGCCACCGCCGACGCGCCCGAACTCCCGACATGACGTCCCCACAGGTCCCTCACCGCTCCCACGTTCAAAGGAACCCTGCTGTGATCTCAGAACTCATACGCACTCACACCGGCCACACCATCGCCGACGACACACTCGCCGCCGCCCGCACCCGAGGCGGATCACTCGCAGCGACCGCCTCGGCGATCACCGACGCCTGCCACGCCCTCCTGGCCACCGAAGCCGACCTCGCCACAAGCGTCGACGCGATCAGCGGGCACCTCAGCCAGATACGCCGCGCCGTCACCGGAGGACCGAGCACCTCCTACGTCACCCGCCACCGCCTCGTCGCCCTGCAGCAGCTCGGGCCCCGCTGCGACGGACTGACCGCGCAATGGGCCTCTCAGATCACCCACTTACGCGCCGTGGTCCGTATCTGGCTAGCCCACCAATCGCAACAGGGCGCACCCTCCGACAGCACCATCGAGGACTTCGCCAACGGAATCATCATCCTGATTGACAACGACATCAGCGAAGGCGTCCTGCCCCTCGGCGTCGGCTCTTTCTCCGACCTGCACTCCTACCTCGACGCCAACGACTACCTCTACGCCGAAGGCGTCCCCTACGGCACGGAAGCCGCCAGCGAGATCACCGTCGCCGTGCAGGACCTCGTCGAGGCTCGCCTGCGAACCACCGGCCGACCGTTCTGCACCTACGGAGCCTGCACCTTCGCCGATCACGACCACACCACCTTGCACAGCCCCGACGGCGCCGACCTTCCTGCGATACAACCCATGCACTGTCAGCACTGCGGGCGGCCCGCCCACTACGACTCGCGCCTTGACGACTACCGGCACGACGACCCCGCCGCGCCCGACTGCTTCCTCATCCACCGCGCCTAGGTCGCCTTAAAACGCCAGAGCCGCAATACGCCGGTCAAGGAAACGTTCAAGAGACTCCGACGTGCAATCGCGGCCCAGTCAGCCGCCGGGCCCAACGGCGACTTGACTGTCCATGATTTCCAGGGCTTGATCGTGCGGAATTGATCGCTTGCCGACTAAGAGCAAGTTGCGACATTAGCGGATTGGAACAGTTTATGAGTGATGTAATGGCAGGCGTGGTCTTGGCCTACCGCACTTTGGCTGCGGCTCTTAACAAAGCGGCAGACGACATCGAATTGCGAAGGGGAGCGCACAGCGATCTGCAGGCCGCAATCGAGCAACTCCCCGAGCTGACGGACGCAATGCTTGACGAGTTGTTCGCGGCTAAGGCCCGGCGTGCGAACGGGGGGATGGGGCCCATTCAACGGGAAATTCTGAAAATCCCTGGGTTGAAGGGCCTTCCTGGAATGTCAAACGCCGAGATTAGGAAGGTTGTCGGCCGCACCGAGGGCAGTGTGCATGCCGCTATGCATGGCCTCGAAAGGCGGGGTTTGGTGACGTCAGTTGGCGGAAGGCCGCGACGTTGGCAGGTTGTGGAAAAGGTCGGCTAAAGCTGCCTGCCTTCGTCCATGTAGTGGGGTGGCCGCTCCGACGGGCTCGACGGCGGGTTTCCCTGCCGTTGGTCCGGACGGCGACCGCTGTGTCGACGCCGATCCGGCGAGGGCAACCTTAACTATTCCGTACCGCCACGAGTTACCCGCCAACGTCGACGACGCCCTGCTGTGGGTGCTGGTCGACGAGTCGTCGCTGAGAGGGAGGTAGCAACCGCTCCAGGCTGCCACCAGCGACGCCACTTCTTCGACGTCTCCCTGCGGGGCCCAGCGATTGCCGGGCTTTAGCGGCGAACGAGTCACCAGCACCTATCCCGACATTCCCGATCCGCGACCGAACCCGGTCGCGGATTTCGCTATTTCCGGAGGAAATTCGTGTCCGACATCAACAGTGCCATCGGCGTCTCACGCGCCGGAGCAGACCCGTCCGCAAGCGGGGTCGCGGCTGATACCGACAGCTTGGCCTACCCCATCTCACCGGAGTACGTGAAGTCGTGGACGCCCGTGCGGGCGCTGTCCGAATTGATTGCCAACGCGATCGACGAAGACCCGAACGCCCAGGTCAGCTGGGACGACGGGGTCCTGACCATCGCCGATGAGGGCCCCGGCATCCCCGAAGAAGGTCTCATCCTGGGTGTCTCCACCAAGACCAACGAGCAGATCGGTCAATTCGGCGAAGGGAAGAAGCTCGCCTGCCTCGTACTGGCCCGCTCTCCGGAGATCGGCGCCGTGCGCTGCGAGACCGTCGGCTACGGCTTCATTCCCGCCGTCGAGCGTCGCAAGCTGCTTGGCGGGCTGATCCCCTCCCGCTCGCAGCAGGGCAGCGAGGTCCTCGTCTACCGATTCCACCCCAACGCCCGCACCGGTGGCACCGTCTTCACCGTCGAGTGCCCCCGAAAGCTGGCAGAGGAGGCCATCGGGCGGTTCCGCGCTCTGGCCGAGCCTGGCTACCGGCCGCCGCAGGCACCGGGGGTGTGCGTGCGCGACGGCGATCCGGGACGGGTGTGGATCGGCGGTGTGCTGGTCACCCGCATGTCCGGCTTCCTTGCCTCCTACGACCTGTCCCTGGACCACAAGGCGCTGCAAAACCGGGACCGGACCGTGGTGGAGGCCGGCGCGTTGCGCACCGCAGTGCGCGACATCCTCGCCGGCAGCGACGACCCGAAGATCATCGACCTGTTCGCTCGCCACGTGCTCGATGGCGGGAAACTCCGGGAACAGGAACAGTTCTTCGGCGACGTGAGGATGCCCCGCCCCCGCGCAGCGTGGCGTTCCTGGGCCCGCGCCCACCTGCCGGAGCGGGCGTACTACACCTCGCCGCGTGGTGAGGAAGCCGCTCTCTATCTCAAGGACAAGGGTTACAGCGAGCTGCTCGCAGCCGGTCTCAGTGGACACCAACAGATTGCCGTCATGAACCTGCTGGGCGTGGAGGCGGCCAGAGCCAGTCAGACTCGCCACGTCGTCCGTAATGCCAACAGGACCAGCTGGGTCGCGCGGAAGGCACTGACCGACGCGGAGCGCACCCTGTTGAACGAATGCTGCGATTTGGTGCGGCGCGCGATTGGCCCGTTCGCGCTCGACCGGGTGAAGGTGTACGACCAGAGCGAGGAGTCGCCGTGCTCCCGTGGCTTCTACCGACCGCTGACCGGAGACGTGGCCATCCACCGCGACCAGCTCACCGATCGGCACCGGACGCTGGGGGTGTTGCTGCACGAGGCCGCGCACCGGGTCGGGCATCGCGGCGGCGGCCACTGGTCGGCGATCCCTGACTACCATGACCGCAGCCGTGGCTTCGAGAGCATGCTCGAAGACTTCGCCGCCCGGCTGCTGGGTCTACTGGCCGACGGCAGCGGGCTACCGCAGATCGATACCGCCGCCGCGGTCCCCGATCACCGGGGCCGAGATTCGAAGGCCGACGGTTCGGGCTTGCGGGGCCGCAACTGGCGGGCTGACGACCCGGGCGTGCCCGCGGTGCGCCGCGAACTGGCGCACCTGCTCCTCGACCAACTCCCACATGCGCTCACCGCCGGCGGCTTCCGCACCGCGACAGAGCTGGTGGCGTCCACCGCGGTGTATCCCGGCTACTGGCGCCTCCTGACGAATCCTCGCCCGGTCGGCTACCGCTCGTATCGCGGAGACCATGCCGGCGACTACGACAAGGTTGCCCTGCTCGCCGAGGCGACCGGCCTGCACCCGCCAGTGGTATGGCTGGGCTACCACCTGTGCGAAGGCCCCATCCGAGGGCGCCGCAGCGAGACCTGGCGTCGGCCTGGGCCGTGGACCGCCAAAACCCGCGCCGACATCACACGAGCGTGCGCGGACCTCGACAAGCTCGGCGGCCCATACGCCGAGCAGGTCCCCGCGCTGCAGGCACTCGCCGACGGGACGATCCCCGCGCCGTTCGACGACGAGAGTTGGCACACCCCCGCCCGCACACTCCTGGCCGCCGAACGTAGCCGGCTCGGCCTGCCCACGCCCTGACCCGATATCGGACAAATGGCGACCCGACGGCGCGGCTATCGGCCCACAGCTAGACCGAACTGGATGACGCCTTGACCCCCTGATCGAACAGATCGGGGGGGTCGAGACCGAGATGCTGGCGCTCAAGCGCCTTCGCCGTCCCGCACGTCCCGCGCGGCGTAGCCCTGTGGATGGCTCCGCAGCCGGGCCATCAGCGCACCCTCGCCACCTCGCTTGCCCGGCCGCCGCGGTGACTTGATCAATTCGTGAAGTCGAGCGTGACTGCACCTAGTCGCCGCCCCGGCGTACCCGACAGCGGCATCCCTACAACCGCTGGCCAGGGGTGGCGACCCGCTGCCGAGACGACCGCGAAAGAGGCAACTCGCCCATGCCGCACCGCCGCGCCCTACCCCGAAACGTCACTGACGTCCTGCTGTGGCTGCTCGCCGCCGATGTCGCCGATGCCCACCCACCCCGTCCCGACCGGCCGGGCCAGTGCGCCAACCTGCGCTGCGTCGACGAGGTGTATCCGTGCCCACCGGCGCGCGACGCACAGCGCGCCCGCCAAGCCGCCACTCGGCCCACCCTGATCGCGCGCGGCCGGGCCCGAGTCACCGCACCGGCCGCCGTCCTGGCGACGAAGTTCACCGGCTGGTTCCGACCCACCCGACCGACCCCGCCATCGTCGCCACGGTCCATGCCGTCCCCACGGGCCGCCTGAGCCCCCAAGCACCCTGCCGGACCTCACGCGGCCCAAACCCGGCGACGCCCCGTCCCTGGGTGCCCATCTATTGAAGGAGAACAATTGAGCTTTCACACCGAGAAGACGATCGCCGGCTACGCCCGCGCGGCAGTCGACCTGCGCCTTCGTATGACCGATTACTGCCGTGGGCGATTCGCCCAGCAGTACATGCGGGCATGGCTAGAGTCCCGCTTCGACGACGACATCGCCCACGACCTCGACCTCCATGAGACGTTCAGCCGCATCGCTCACCAACCGTGGCGCGACGGCGACCCCTATGTTCTCGCCCCGGCCATGACCGCGATCATCGCCGCCGCCGCCCAAGCGCTCGACCTGACCGGCGACATCGTCAGCAGCGACACCGCGCCCAGCGACGCCGGTGTGCTGTTCCTGCCCGAACCGATTTACGAGCGCGGCCCCCACGGTGAGGTCACCTCCATTGGCGCGATCACCTGGATCAAGGCCCGCCTTCGCGACAGCGGAGGCAGCTTTTGGGCGATCTTCGGCTGGGCCGACCGCGACGACCCCCTCGACCCCTCCGCCGCCCGACGCCGCGCCCAGGTCGCGGCGGCCCCCGAACTCGCCGCGCAGTTCGGCCCCTACGTCCTCACCACCTTCGCCAACATCCCCATCGGTACCCCGATCCCCGCGCACGGCGAGCAACCCGAAGCCGCAGACGTGGACTGGGAAACCGCGCCCGACGGCCGGCTCTGCATCGACGAATCGGCGCTGCGCATGCGAGCCGTAGCGGCGGTGCTGTACGCGTTCTGGCGCATCCAGGAACAACCCATCGCCACCGTCGCCCACCCACCCCTGGACCGGGCCGCCCGCCGACGGGCCTTGCGCGCCAGCCTGCGCCACGACACCCGCGTGGTCATGCTCCGACGCACCAAGGCCGCCGCCGAACCCACCGGCGAGGCCAAATGGCACTACCGCGTCCGGTTCATCGTGCGCGGGCACTGGCGACGCCTGATCGACGCCAACGGCCAGCCCTACCGCATCTGGATCCACTCCCACATCAAGGGCCCCGACGGCGCGCCCCTGCTACTCGGCGAAACCGTCGCCGTCCTCGCCCGCTGACCCCAACTCGAACTGATCGACGTACCGCTGCCACGCGGTGCGGCGACCACGCCTGCCGCCTGGCAGCCGTGCCCACTACGAGAACACAGAGAGAGCGACATCATGTTGCACACCGACTATCCCTTCGACACGAACAATCGCGCCTACCAGCGGTTGCTCACCCTCCTCGGCGAGCACTTCGAAGTCGTCACCTGGGAGAACGCCACGGGCCGACCCGCCATGCTCACTCTGGTCGACGTCGCCAGCCACGACTCGGTCAGCCTCGCCCTGATCGACACCGTCGACGACGGCGACGAGGCGCACGCGCTGCTCGCTGTCACCACCGACGCGGCAATGTCCCTGCACGGACCCATCGCCGGCCGGGCGGCAGCGGCCGACTACGCCCCCCACCTCGCCATGCACAACGCGGACATCGCCGCCACCACGCCAGCCGCCCTGCACCATCCCGACAGCACGACAATCGGGACCAGCGAGTGGCTGACCATCCCGCCCAACATCGCAGCAGCCGCCCACAGCGGAGCGCTCGACACCACAAGCGTCGGCTTGGTGCTGCTCGACCGCGACCGCGCCCAGATGGTCGTCGTCGGCCCCTTCTCCACCCCCGCGGACGCGCAGGCATGGCAACCCGACACCGATGGATGGCCGCCTGTGGACCGCGTCGTCGTCGGCCTGCACCCACCTGCGTCCGAGACGGACTCACCGTAGAAGGCCGCAACTCGACGATTGGCCGCATCCGCTCAACCCCGCACCGGCCTGACTCCTCAGGCCGGTGCTTTTCGCTGCGCCAAATGACAGCCACCTGAGTCGGCACCGCCACGCTCCTGTTCACCACGGGGCCGTGCCGACCCAACGCCACACAGGCCCGGCACACCAGCGGCTCAGACCTGACGTCACGCCTGACTCGTCACCGTGGCGGCGCGGCCAAACGGCGGAACGCCCTGGCAACACCTAGAGAACGGATCCCGATGCTGTCACCGATTCAACACGAAGCCATCGTGCACTGCTTGCACGGCATAGACAGGCTCGCATCGACAACGCACCCGTGGCCCGGGCCAGTCGTGTTCGGCTGGCTCCGAGAGACCTCACTGCCCGATCACCCTGACCCCAGCGCCCGCGCCGTCAACGTCGTCCCGCTGCTCGTCGACCCGCAGCGATGGCACAACGAACCGGACGGGCCGGTCGCGGCCCTGCGCGAGATCGCCACCGAGGCGCACCACCCCGACCACCAGGCAGCCATCGCCTTACAGGCCGACAACCGCGACTACCAGCAACGCGTCCTGGCCTACCTGTTCATGTACCCGAGGATCGTCGAGCACGCGAGCGACACACCCACCGAAGTGCGGTGCGTCGACGCGGTCGCCACCGACGGCACGATCTTTGTGCTCACCCGCATGCCGGACACCGACATGGGCCTCGTCGCAACGATCGACGACCCGGGCGACAACCCGGTCATTGACCTGCTGCGGCAGATGGTGACCCTCACCTACCCCGACGGCTCCAACCTCTGACAGCCCCTCACCAATTCACGCCACTGACGGGCCTGCCAGAGCCCCAGTCGTGGCCCACTGCACGCAACCGCGTCAACCCTGGGGCACAGCGGGGACGGCAACCGAGCACATCGGCGAGGCCGCACCCGCGCCCAGCGCATGAATGGCGCGCGTCCACATCCGCACACCGGTAGGCCCCTCGGCTCAATCTCCGCCGCGGGGCCTACCGGTGTGCCTCCCCACGCCCACCAGGAGTTCCCTATGGCCCACGATCACCGACCCCATATTTCTCTGGCTTCCGTTGCTGACCTGCTTGCCGCCGTGCCGTACCTGTTCGGCTTTCATGTTGACCACAGCATCGTCATCGTCGGATACACCGAGTCCATGCTCACCGCGGCTACTCGCGCTGACCTGCCCAAGCGTGACGAAGTCCCCTCATGGATCGACGGCACCACATCACAGTCTCTTGCCATGCTGCGCAACGTCGACGCCACCGCCGCGACCATCATCGGCTACGGGCCCGCTGACACGGTCACCCCGATCGTCGACATCCTCACCCCACACTTCGACCATGCCGGCATTACCGTGCGCGACGCGTTGCGGGTCACCGACGGCCGCTACTACTCCTACCTCTGCGACGATCCAGCGTGCTGCCCCGTAGACGGGGTCCCGTTCGACGCCGTCGGCAGCGTCGTCGCTGTGAACGCGATCGTCGCGGGCCAGACGGCGCTGCCCGACCGGGCTGCTCTCGTGGCCAGCATCGCCCCCACGACCGGCGCCGCCCGCGACGCCGTCACGACGGCCACCTGGCGGGCACAGCACCGACGCGACACCCTGTTCGCTGCGGGCCGGCGGGCGGCAGTCATCCGCGCCGGAAAGAAGGCGCTCCGAGCGGCGGTCGCCCGCTACGCCGGCGACCGGGTCCTCACCGACGACGAGGTGGCCTGGCTGTCCGTGCTCCTCCTCGACTACACGGTCCGTGACGCCGCCTGGCGAACCAACGACGGTGCCCCGTCGCAACTCGCCTTGTGGACCGACGTCACTCGCCGCGTCGACCCAGCCCTCGCCGCACCACCAGCCGTCTTGCTCGCCGTCATCGCCTGGCGAGAAGGACTCGGCGCCCTCGCCTCCGTCGCTATCGACCGGGCCTTGGACGCCGACCCCAACGACCCTCTCGCCCAGCTGATCGACCACGCCCTGCGCGCCGGCATTCCACCCACCGCCCTTGACAGCCAAGCCACCCCGACAACCCCTGCCGAGAACCCGCCATCAACCGACCAGAAATGAGCACACCCTGATGGCCCTGCACCTTCACATCAACCTGACCGAGACGCTGCGGCTGGCCGAACACGCCGTCTCCAGCACCGAGCAGGCCCAGTCCTACACAGAAACCGAGGACGGCATCGCCTGCCCCGGCGCGCTGGTCTGGGTCCACGACGAGGGCGTCTACCTCATGTCCAGCGGCCTGCCGCGCCTCCACGACCCGGACCGTCCCGACTCCAACCTCCTGGTCTACGCCGACGGCTGGAACCCGAACACCGACGGCTATCGCCGCGACGTGGACCTCGGCGGCGACGACTTCGCCGAACACCTACACCTCACTGACCCGGCCGCCCCACTGATTACAGAGCTACGCGCGGCTCACGCCGAGGGTTACCGCTGGCTGCAACTCACCGTGACCGGCACCGCCTACGAGGTAAGCGTCGTCGGCAGTCGTTAAGTCCACTCTGACCAAAGCGCACGTTCGCCTCCGGCCCTCCGAGAAACGGGAACGGCCCCGACCCGCGTCGGGGCCGTTCCCGCATCCGGGCATCCGATCAAGGCGAAACGATGACGCCGCCGCGGGACACGACTTGCTGTCTTTATTCAAGCGAGCGTCAATTCAAACGCGATTCGCCAAGTAATCCGCCTGATGGAAGGCGCTCACGGTCAGCCCAAGGAATAGCTGTGCCCACCATCCCTGAACCGCCCCGCGACCCGTCACTAACGCTGGAGGGGTATCAACGACAAGCCGAGAACGCGATCCAGCCGGAATAAACAATTATTGCTCAGCCCGAGACGGCAAGTAAGCACAATGAGGAAAGGCGGACTTTCGAATGAACAGTCCTGGCAACGGCATACCCGACCTAAACCGAGAGCATCTCCTGAAGCACCTCGTTGGGATCGAGGCGTTCGGCGAATCTTCCGGCTGGAATCATTCGCCGGTACTCCTCGCCATCACGAACGAACCTGTGCCGGGAACGGCCGACGAGTGGCGGCTTGCCGCGGGATCGGTAGACGTACCGCGGCGAGTCTGGCACGACGCTGACCCGATCGAGGTCCTAGACGCGCTCCTCGCGCAGTACCGGTCACCCGCCTCCCAAGCGGTGGCGGTACTTATTTCCTACAACAATCCGCACACCCGCATTGTGGGCTGGGCCTTCGTCTACATCATGCAATCCGCGGATGGCAAGGAAGCCCGGGTCGTTGATGCGGCGGACGAGCATGGCGGCCTGTATCGGATAGCACGGCTGCGGGGCGCGGCTCCGGAGAACGAGTACGACGCCGATGGCTCAGTTTACGCGGAAACGCCAACCCACCGGATTCTTCTTCAGCTCGTTACCGCCACGCGTCTCTAATTCGTGGGTGCATACCTGCGCCTGCTGCTCCCGAAACCTCAAAGAAAGGATCAATTACCGTGGGCTTGAGACGGGAAACAACCTACGCCGGGTACGCCCGGGCCGCCGTAAACGCGAAGACCCTCATGGCGGAGCACTGCGCCCGACAAGGCACCGACGAGCTTGTCTCGGTGATCATGGCGGATGCCCTGACTGTCAAAGTCAACAATCACCAGTGGCAGGCACAGACGGCGACCGCGCAGAGCGCTGGCCGCACCCTTACACGGCAACTCGAAACTGCCTGGCGCATCGGGGAGCCATTCGTCGTCGCACCAGCGATGACGGCGATCATCGCCGCCGCCGCGCAGGCCCTAGACCTGACCGATGACCTACTCACCGCCGACACCGCGCCGACTGACAGCGGCGTGCTGTTCCTCCCCGAGCCAATCTTCATCCGCTCTGCCGCCGGCACCATCCGAGGCATAGCCGCGATCACCTGGACCACGATGATCACGCCTGCCGGCAGGTCCTGGTTGATCTGCGGCTGGGCGGATCACGAGGACACCGATGATCCTCACATCGCGGCGCTGCTCGCCTCAGCGGAGTACCAGCGCAACCGGGCCACCTTCGGGCCCTACATCCTCACTGACCTGGCGACCCTGCCAGTCGGCAGACCAGTGCCCGCGCTTGCCCTACCCGACACCGATGCCCCGCCCATCGACTGGCAGGGCGCGCCGGACGGCCGCACGGTGATCGACGATCGCACAGCATCCAGAGTCTGCGCCGCTATCACGTACGCGTTCTGGCGCATCCAAGCCCAACCCCTCGCCACCATCAGCGAGCCACCCCTGCCGCGCGCAACGAGTCGCCGCGCCGCACGGTCATCGATCGTGCACAACACCCGCGTGGTCATGCTCCGTCGAACCAGCCCCGTCGGGGCAGGCGTTGACGGTGACGCGAAATGGCACTACCGGGTGCGGTTCTTCGTCCGTGGCCACTGGCGACACCTCACCGCAAAGGACGGCACCCGGTACCGGATCTGGATCCACACCCACATCAAGGGACCGGACGGAGCCCCGCTCCTGCACGGTGAACTGGTATCCGTCCTCGGCCGGTGAGCCCCGATCAGTCGCCGCCGCGCTAGCTGAGCAATGCAGGCCCTGCCGGGCCTACCGCCCGTATGCCCTCGGCCTAGCGCCCGCGGTTGCCCCCGCTACGGCAACGCGCCCCCGTCTTCGGTACCCGCGCCGGGGGCGCGTCCGGACGGTCATCTAACCGCGACGCCCGCGATTCACACGCTCTTCATCTCGCCCGGTTCCCGCCACGTGGACCGGGCCACTCGCCTGACCAACGGAAGGAACACCGAACGATGACGCACAGACTGTGGTGGCGAACCGACAAGATCCTGCCCCTGGCCGAGCACGCCGCCGCCACGCCCCATCACCATCAGACCCGTCAGCAGGACCGCGCCGGATGGCCTGCTGTGCCCGCGCTGATCTGGTCCCACGACGCCGACGGCGACTGGTTGTCCTCTAATGGTGACCCCACCTGGTACAGCGCCGATGGGACCGAGTACCGCGTGCGGGCCGAGACCTGGACCCACACCGCGACCGGCACCACCGGTAACCCCCATCCCGGCGACGACGGTGACGGGTTTCTTCCTCTGCGCCTGGAACACTCCGACGGGCGCCGAACGCTGCTCGAATTGCTTCGCTTCGCCCGCGCCCACGGCCTGCAGTGGTTCGGTGCTAACCCAGTCCGGACCAGCCAAGAGGGCACCGACCGGTACGTGATCTCGCACTGCCGGGGCGATGCCCTACCCGCCAACGCGCTCTGGGTGCCGGCACTCGTCACCTGCCACAACGTAGGGGGAGGCTACTACCGGGCACTCGTCGCCGACGGATATACCGCTCTGCGCGGTGGCCTGCTGTGCCGTTTCCCGCGCCACGAGGTCGAACGCATGAGCAGGCACCTGCACAGTCTGTCGATCGGCGACTCGCCCGGCGAGCACCCCGTCCTGCATACCGCCCGCGACTTCGTCAGCGTGCAGTACGAGGAGACCGCGAGCGGGGGCAGCCTGTGGATCGAGGACGACCGGGTGCCAGCCGACGCCGACGACCACTACGCGATCGGCGCCTACCGGTGGAAATGGTCGCCGCACGAGCCAAACGACGCCGACGGTCTTGGTCACGCCCATCGCCCCGAGGCCGACGCCGATTGGCGCGACAGGCCAGGCCTGCCCTCCATACCGCCCGGCGGGCGGCTGCTGGCGGCCGATGAGGCGGTAAGTCTCCTGGTGATGGGGGACCATTCCGAAAGTCGAGACGGCAGCCTGGCCATCGACGCCGCGCTGATCGAGGCAATTCGTCAAGGGCACATCGTCGCCTGCCTGTTTGGTGACGGCCGGGTCGCCTTCACCCGCGCGACCCAGCAGTCGGCAGGCTCAACCAGCCCAACCCGAGCCCGCGAATTCGAGGTCCAATGACCACCCCACGTACCGCTCCTGCTCTGGCCGCGAACCGGGCACGGCCGGTGGTCGCCATCGACGTCGACGGGGTACTCAACCCCGACGATCCGAGGACCGCCCGCCAGCTCGGCTACCGCCCGCACCGCTACGACGGTCCCGCGCCCAGCGGTCAGCACGTCTCCGGCGAGGTGTGGCTGCACCCCGACCACGGCACCTGGCTCAGAGAACTCGCCCTCAACGCCGACCTGGTCTGGTGCACGAGCTGGGGCGCGATCGCCGCGACGTGGATCGGACCTCGACTCGGCCTGCCGGTTGACCTGCCGGTCATCGACGTCGGCCAAAGTGGCGTACGGTTCGGTCGCCAGCTCAAGCTCGCCGGTCTTTACCGCGCGATCGGCGGACGACCGGTGGCCGTTCTCGACGACACGTTCGGGGGCCGGGATGGGTCTGAGGCCGCTGACCGCACCGCGCGTGGCAAAGCCACTCTGCTAGTGCCCGTCGACGGCGTCACGGGCCTACAACGAGGTCACATCGATCAGCTCCTCAACTGGCTCAGTCGGTTGGCCATCGACGCGCAGGAGCCCTCCGCGCGAGACGAGCCCAGAACCGGCCCGACTGCACCGCAGGAGAGCGACGAGGTGGGGGATGACGGCGGCGACCTCAGCGTCGGCGATCCGGTGCTGCGGAAGTCGCGGCTGCTGTCCAGAAAGTGCGACACGTGCATCTTCCGTCCCGGGAACCTGATGCACCTTTCCGAGGGCCGCTTACGTGATCTGGTTGCCGAGGCTCGGCGTGACGAGGGTTTCGTCATCTGCCATGAGACGCTGCCCGGCTACCGGCGCCCCGGTGTCAAACCCGCTATTTGCCGAGGATTCGCCGACCGCTACTCCACCCAGACGCTGCAGGTGATCGAACGGCTCTTCGGGTTCCTTGAAATCGACCCGCCCGAGAAGGACGCAACTCCGACCGACGGCACTATGCCGACGGGGGACAGTGCCACTGGAAGCGCTGACCCCGGACCAGCCCAGTAGAGCGGCGGTACCAGGCGACGGGCCGCGCCCCCGCCAGGCCCTCCGACGACTGGGGCCTGTACGCGTGCCAATTCGCGGCGTGCGCCTGCTGTTCGGTAGACCTGCGGTCGTGTTATTTAGGTACCCATCGATGATGGGTGGGCTGGACCGGTATCACCGCGTCCCGCCCACCCATTGTCGGGCCCATTATGCCGATTCCGATCAAAATGCCTCGGGTAGGTTCGCCGCCATGCCGGCCCCGATGAGTAAGAGACGTGGCCTTTTTTCGTTGGACCCAGATGGAGATAGCGGGACAAGCGACTGCTCGTGGCCGATACCCCTCCTCGTAAACGACGAGCACCACCTCTCCAGGCAGGGGCAACACCTGGAGATTCGCCGGCACCCTTCGATGAGGCGGCAGCTTCGTGGCCTTATGGGATGAACCTGCGGAATTGGGGCGACGTCTCGGGTGGGGTTGTCTTGTGCTCCGGCGTGCTCGAAGTCGTCTGGGTTGTTCGCTTGGTGAGGTAGGCGCTGGCGTGCGCGGCGCAACTCGTGGGCAAATCGCCGACCGTTTGGCGAGGAGGCGCGAACACGACGTCCGGAGCTATGAGTCGGCCTCGATGGTCGCGAAGAACTTCCGAAGCTTCATCGGACATGCCCAGATGGAGCAGTATCAACTCCGGTCGCGGGCGTAGGCGTCCTGGCTCCGCAGCATTGAAACGCCATCGCCTTAACGCCCGTCTCGGCTGACCGCGCCGACACCCCATCAGAGTCGGAGCCCCTCTTCCCGCCAGTAGGTGAGGGTGGACGTGCCGGCCCGGCTCGGGGGTATGGCCTCAGGCGGGGGCCGCCTGTCGGGCGGCTGGGAGCCGAGCTTGCGGCTGCCTTGCCTGCCGCCGCCACAGCGGCGAGAGTGTGCGAACTCTTCTTGATGTCAGCGGCGGAGGCTGTCGGCGGGGTGTCCGTTGTCATTCGGCAATGGCGGTGACCAGTACCGGTAGACGGTGCGTTCCGATTTCCCGATTCGGGCGGCGATGTCCGCGGGCGGTAGCTCAGGGTCGCGGCGGCGCCAGTAGGCGACTGCGGCTGCGGTGTCAGCCGGTACGTTGTCTGTTCGCTCGTCACCCGCCGGCGCGGTCGGCTCGATGCTGCTGACGCTCGGCGACGAGGCCTGCGACGGCGCGAGGCCGCCTACGTCGCCGAGGTTCGCCTCTGTCTCGGGTTGGGGCGCGCAGTTGTCCAGCGTGGCGAATGCTCTCTCCTGGTGCGGTCCGTTGTCGTCGTGCGGGCGATGCCGAGGGGTGGATGAGCTGCTGGCGGTGTCGGCGTCCGACTCGGCTGTGATGGGTGCGGCGGCGTGTGAGGGCATCGCCGATACGGTGCTGGGGCGGTCGAGCCGGGCCGGGGCGTTGGTGGTTGACGTGTCGGATGCGGTGGCCACAGGCCGCGCACCGCTCGGTGCCGCGGATGCGTTGATGGGCGGCGACGGCATGTGTGTGGGCGCGGGCGGCGATGGTGGGGGCACGGTGGTTCGGATCTTGGCGGTGATTTCGACGAGGCTGACACTGGCCACGATGACGAGCCCGTCGACGGAGATGGGCAGCAGGTACGCCCCGCCGTGCTCGGTCTCGCCGTAGCGGGCCGCAACCCCGGCAAGATGCCAGTAGCTCACCCAGGTTGCGATGGCGGCGATGACCGAGGTTGCCGCGATGCGGATCGCGCCGAGCAGACGCCGGTGGTGGGGCACCCGCGAGATCAACTCTACGGTGAGCAGGAGCGCCAGTGGTGGCCACGCGGCGATGATTTGGCTGATCGGATTCGGGCGGGCGTGTAAGACGTTCGCGGCCACCGACGCGGCGACGCCGAGGACGAGAGTTGCCCGTACCGCCCACCGCAGCCTGCGTAGCTGCTTGTCGTCGGTGGTACCGGCGGTGACTGGTGTTCCCGGACCGCTGGCCAGATGAGACGCGCTGCTCACGCCGACGGCCGGCCGTCGGAGGAGCGTGGGCCGCGCCGCGAGCGCACTTTGGCGATGAGCTGGTCGGCGAGGGTGAGTGTGTCGTCGGCGGGCTCGGCGTCGATCTCGCTAAGTCTTTGGGTCAGGGTCCGGCGCAGCGAACGGATGCCGTCGAGGTCACCGAGGGCAGCGTGGGCGCGCATCGCCTGTTGATACAGCTCCTCGTTGTAGGGGTGGTGGGGCAGGGCGGTGTCGTAAACGGCGGCCTGCTGCTCGGGCTGGCCGGCGAGATCCTCGATGAGCGCGCTGACGGCGTCGAGGGCTTCGCGTTGCACGGCGTGCCGGTGGGGTTCGAGCCATTCGTAGTCGCAGCCTTCGGCCAGGGGCCGGTAGGCCTCGACGGCGCGGCGCAGAGCCTGGGCCCGGTCGGCTCGACTGTCGGTGACGCGCAGCGCGGCGCGCATACGCCACAGGTCGATGTCGAAGGAGTCGGGGTTGAGCTGGTAGCGGTGGTCAGGGCGGGTGAGGTAGGTGCCGGGTCCGGCGTGGTGGCGCAGCACGGCGCGCAGGTCGGAGGCGTAGGTGTGCAGCCGGTGCGTTGCCTTGCTGGCGGGGGCGTCAGGCAGGAGGTCTTCGAGGATCGCCTCGGCGGCGGCGTCGCCGCCACACACGGCGAGGTACACGAGGAGCTCCATGGACTTGGCGCGCAGCGCGCGCGGATGGTTGGCGCCGAGGATGGCCGGCGGGCCGAGCACCGTCACCTCGACCCGGCTACGCTGCGCTGCCGCCGGGCCAGCGCCGGACGCCCCGTCTTCGCGCCGCCCGGATGACGACGCGATGCGGTGGAAGGCGGCGTCGGTGGCCGCGGCAGCGAGCCCGTCAGAATCGTCTGGCACCGCCTTGTCCTCGGCGACGGGCTGCTGAGCGGTCGGTGCGCTGACGGCGTCAGTGTGCGTTGCCGGCGACGTCCCCGAGCCGTGTTCGTCGGGGTCGACGGACTCCTGGTCGGTGCTCTCGCCGGCCGTGTCCGAGGCGTCCGCTAGCGCGGTGGGGGCGGGCGCCGCCGCTGTCGCGGGCCTGGTCTCAGGTGGCGTCTCGATGGGTGCGGGTGCCGGTATCTGGCCGGTGTGGGACTCCGCGAGGGTCGCGAGCAGGTCGACGGTTTCGGTGGGGTCGAGGATGGCGAGGCGGCCGACGTCGGCGGGATGAGGGCCGTGGCGGGCCTCGCCGTCGCCGCGGGTGACGGTGCCGTCGGCGGCGACGACGGCGGTGTCGCCGTCGGGCCATGCCCCGAGGAGCACGCCGTGGATGTCCAGGCGTTGGCCTTGGGCCAGGAGCGCGGCGATGCGGGCGCGTTCGTGGCGGCCGGTCGCGTCGGCGAGCAGCATCACCGGCGCCAGGGGTTCCTCGAAGGGATCGGCGGCGCGCAGTTCGGCGATGGTGTCGACTTCGTGGTGGTAGGCCAGCCGGGTGCGGTGCAGGGTTTGTTCCTCGAGGATTTCCAGGGCGTCGTCGAGGTCGGCGGTGACGGTGAGTCGGGGAGTGCGGGGCAGGTTGACGGCGGCGGCACCGAGAAGGGTCGCTGCGGTGGTCGCGGGGATGACCACCTGGGTGCGGGCGTCAGGGTGTTCCGCCGCGCCGGCGGCGAGGGCGGCGGTGAGGAAGCCGCGGGCGGCGGCGTCTGCGCCGGGCCCGGTGAGGCCCAGGCCGGCCGGAGGCCACACGGCCGACAGGGGGTGGGCGAGTGCCGGTGCCATCGGCCCGCTGTCGAGGGCGCCGTCAATAGCGGTGGCGGCCTGCGCGGGGCTGGCTTCATGGACGGCGTCGGCTTCGTCGGTGAGGACATCGTCGGTCCGAGGTGACGAGACGTTGTCTTCATCAGCTGGGCTGTCGGGGGATGGGGCGTCGGTTGGGGTCGCCGCGTCGCGCAGGCCACGCCGGATCTGGCGGACCACGCGGGGCACGGGCGCCAGGTCGGGGTCCGTCACAGGGCGCTGGACGGACGGTTTGCGGGCGCGGTATCGCCGCTGGCGGTGTGCCCACACGATGGCCACCGCGGCGGCGATCGCGAGCGCCAGCCCACCATCGATCCAGCTGCCGGTCGGCAGCGACACACCGTGGCCGGGGCGGGCGCTCCGGCTGCTGTCGGGGGCAGTGGGGTTGGCGGCGGTGGCATCGCCGGTGGGGGCCGAGGCAGTACCGGTGGGTGTCGGCCTGGCAGTCGGCGCGCCCGGGGAAGGAACCTGCGGAACGGTGCTCGCCGACGGCTCCCCGACCGGTGGGACGTCGGGTGTGGTCTCCGGTGCCGGCGCGCGCGGCGCAGGAGGCGTGAGGGTCGAGGGCCGGGGTTGCTGCCCGGCGGGCGGGGTGGCGTCGGCGGGCAGGTCCAGCGCCCAGCCCGGGTAGATCACGTTCGGATTGCGCAGAGTACCGCCGACGTCGGCGAAGTGGGTGCCCCTGTTGAGGGCGAAGATTTCCGGCCAGCGGTTGGCGTCGCCGAGCCACTGCTCGGCGATCTTCGACAGGGTGTCACCGCGCTTGACGGTGTGCACGTACTCGCGGCCGTTCGCGACGAGGGTGACCTCGCCGTGGGCGAGCGTCCGATCCGGCGTCGCGGCTTCCTGCGATACCTGGGTGCTGGTGGTGCCGGGGAGAGACTCGCGGTGCGCGACAGCCGCCGTGGCCGAGGCGACGCCGGAGGCAGCCGGGTGGGCGTGGGCGGGACCAGTCAGGGGTGGCGTGGCGGCTTGCGCAGCGGTGGCCAGCACCCCGCCGGTGATCATGGCGATGAGTAGCGCGGCGAGGCCACGACCAGGGTTCAGGACACGGGGCTGAGGCAGTCGTCGGCCGGTGAGAGCCGCGGCGAGTTCGGCGAGCACCGACCAGGTGAACGACACCCAGGCCGCCCAGAGCAGGGCGGTGAGGACCGCGCCGATCATCTCGTCGGTCAGCGGGCTGGTCAGCGCGGTGGTGACGGTGTCCCAGGTAGGCGGCTGGTCGGGCAGCGGCGGGTCGAGGTAGCGCAGCAGCGCGTACGGCACGCCAGCGAGCAGCAGTGCCAGCGTCGCTCCGCCGACCGCGCGGCGGCCGACCGTGGACAGTGTCGCGATCACAGTGGCACCTCCCCAGGCGTAGGCATGATCTGGGCTTCGGTGGCGGTGGTGACGCCGGTGGCGGGCGTGGCGGTGGCGGTGGCGGATACCGGGATGTCGGTGATGCCGACGAGGTGCAGGAGCTGGGTGCGGTGGCGAGTGGTGACCGTGACGGTGACCTGCTCGGTGGTGGCCGAAACGGTGCCTGCCTGGCCGGCTTGGGTGAGGAAGGTTCTGGCGGCGGTGCTTGCTGCGCCGGGGTCGAGCTGCACCGCGCCGGTCGTGCGGTGCAGGGCCAGGTCGATCTCGTCGGCACCGGCGCGGGCTGCGGCCTGGGCGGTGTCGTACGCGGACACCTTGGTGGCCATGGCCATTCCCTGGTCGAAGACAAGGCCGGCGAGGACGAGCACGATCAGGGTCCCCACGACAGTCCAAGGGGTGATCTGCCCTCGATCATCGCGACGAACCCGATACGCCTTAGCGGGGGGGCTGGTGGTCACGGCTGTGCCCCGTACGCATCCAGGGGCTGCCGCGAGGTGGCGCGAATTGTCACCGACCCGGGCAGGCCCAGGCCGTAGAGGTCTTCGAGGCTTACGGTGCAGGCCACTGCTGCGGTGACCTGCCCACCGGGGACGAACGCGCCGGGCTCGACGGTGATGGTCGAGGGTTGGCAGGGGAGGGTGCGTCCGGCCAGGGTGATCGAGGCGGCGTCAGCGCCGTCGAGGCGGGCTTCGGCGGGCGTGCGCGCGATGGATGCCTGCCGGGCCGCCGCCGCTGCCGCGGAGCGCACGTCGATGGTGGCTGATGCCAGGCGCAGGCACGCCACGATGGCGAGGACGGCCAGGACCATCAGCGGCACGTAGCCGAGGGCCATCTCGACGCTGACCGACCCCCGATCGCGAGCCGACCGGGCCACGAGCGGCCGGCGCATGCCGGGACGACGTTTCGTCCTGCCGAGGTCGCTCACCAGCCTTCTCCCTTCTTAAGACGCGATCTAGCCGACTTCGGGTCGGAACCGCTCGACGGGCGCGCTGACGCGGGTGTCCACTCGCAGGCGCAGGAACGGCACCACGGTCGGCACCCGACCGGCTATCGCCACGGTCGCGGTGTCGGCGCTACGGGCCACGGACACCTGCGGGTTGTCGACGGCGCGGCCCGCGACCTGGTCCAGGACGGTGGTGGCGTCGGCGGTGCCGGCGGCGGCGGTGCCGCCGGACACCCTGGTGGTCTGTAGGGCGTGGTTGGCGGCGTGCTGGATGCCGAGCTGCGCGAGGGCCCACAGCGCGAGTTGCACGCCGATGAGGACGAGCAGGAACAGCAGGGGCGCGTAGAGGACGACCTCGGTGCTCGCTGATCCCCGATCGTTGACGCGCAGGCGCCGCCTGGCGCGGGTATGCCGGATGGTTGTCACAGGTTGATCCCGCTGACCTTGCCGATGATCTTGTCTCGGAAGATGGCGAAGACGGACAGGGCCAGGCCGACCAGCAGGGCGATCCACATGACCTTTTCGGCGGTCTCGCTGCCTCGGTCTGCGCTGTGGCGCAGTTGGCGGATCCGATCGGTGAGCGTGAGCTGTGCCAGGGTCAGCAGGACGAGCAAATTCCTCGGGCGCATGGGTCTGCCTCCTTGGGTGCGTCGTATGCGGCACGCGCGGGTTTGGTCAAAATGTGCCGATTCCAGAGATCGCCGGGTAGAGCAGGAACAGCAGGTAGGCGGCGGCGAGGAGCATGACGGGCATCGACATACGCTCGGTGGCGGAGTTCGCTTGCGCTTCGAGGGCCGCGGCTTGGTGAGCGCGCAGGGTGGCGGCGCGGATGGTCAGGGAGTCGCGGATGCGTGCGCCTTCGGTGCCGGCGAGGCTCATCGTCGCGGCGAGCTCGTGCAGCTCGCTCACGCCGGTGTCCTCTCCGAGCTGGCCTAAGGTTTGCCAGGGTGCGACGCGCAGCAGGCGGGCGGTGTCGACCGCGCGGCGTAGCCGCTGTGCCGCCCAGCCGTGGCTGTCGGTGCAGGCGTCGTCGATTGCCTGCTCGAGGCCGGCGCCGCCGGCGAGGGAGATGACGGCGAGGTCGAGGACGGCGGACAGGGCGTAGCGCAGCTCGTCGCGGCGGCGTTGCGCCTCGCCGCGCACCGTGGTCTCGGCCAGCCACCATCCGCCAACGGCGCCAGCGAGGCACGCCCACAGGGGCATTCCGGCGGCGAAGGTGACCCCTGTGGTGGCGAGCACGGCCATCACGACCGGAGGCAGAACCAGCCCGGCGAGGACGGCCAAGGTTTGGTCGGCCAGGTGCAGGGCAACGGGTCGCTCGAGTACGGCCAGGTCGACGCGCATCCGCTCGCGGGGCATGCCGAGCGCGCGCATCGGCGCGGCCAGCAGACGGGTCCGCGCCCGAATCGGCTCCGGCGGTGCCTGCGGTGAGCGGCGCAGCGCGTCAAGGGTGTGCGCGAGGCCGGGCCGGGCCGGCACCAGGCCAGATGCCGCCAGGACCAGGCCGAGCCCGGCGATGAGCCCACACGCGAGCACCACACTCATGACGCCCGTCCCGGTTCGGCCAGCACCCTCGGAGGCTGGGGGATACGGGAAGCGCGGGCCAGCCACCAGAACCCGCCACCGAAGACGCCGCCCACGAGGAGCAGGACCAGTTGACCGGTTACGGTCTGGTAGGGGGCGAGGAATCCGCGGTTGAGCAGGATCAGCCCGACGACCATCGCCACCGAGGTGCCGGTGATGACCCGCGCGGCGGTGCGGGTCGCCGCCCGCGTCGTGGCCACCCGCATTCGGATCCCGGCCAGCTCGCGGGCGGTGACGGCGAGGCTGGTCAGGCACTGCGACAACTGCCCGCCGTGGTATCCGGCGGCCTGAGTTAGCGCCCGCACCATGAGGTCGGCGACCGGGTCGGCGAGGTCGGCGGCGAACACGCGCAGCGCGTCGGGCAGCCGCGCCCCACCGCGCACTGCCTGCGCGAGGGCGGTGACCTGCGCGCGGATCGGCTGCGGGGTGACCGGTGCGGTAGCGGTGATGGCCTGCTCCAGTCCGGCGGCCGAGGACAGGGTGTCGCGCAGCAGTTCCGCCCAGGTGGCGACCGCCTCGATGCGGGCGACCGCTCGGGTGTGCTCCCGGTCGGGGCCGAGCACCCGGGGCAATGCCCACACGGCCGCGCCGGCCAGCAGCGCCGCCACCGGCCATCGGGTCAGCGCCGCCGCCGCGAGCCCCCCGCCCACAGCTGCGAGCAGTCGGCTGCGGTCGGCGCCCGTCCAGGGTCGGCGCGACCGGCGGGGGGGGGTGCCGGGTGGCCGGCGGCGTAGGCCGTCGGCGATGAGAACGAGGCCGGCGGCGCAGCCGAGACCGAGCAGGATCGGCAGCATTCTTACCACCGGTCCTGGGCGAGGAAGACCACGTTGGGTACGGCGGCGATGAGCTCGTCGAGGGTTTCGGCGCGCATAGGCGCGGCCGGGACCGCCCGACGGTCCGGGCCGGGCCGGTAGATCTCGTTGGACGGGATCTGCTCGCCGTCTGTCTCCAACACCTCCCGGATTGAGGAGAGCACTCGGGTGCCGTCGGTGGCGACGTCGAGGTGCAGCACGAAATGCACGGCTTGACCGATGAGCACGTTCGCCGCGTCGAACGCCAACCGCTCCGGCGCCTGCATCACATACATCGCCAGCCGGGTCAGCGCCTGTTTGCTGGAGGAGGCGTGCACGGTGCACATTGACCCGTCGTTGCCCTGCGACATCGCCAGCAGCATTGGCACGGCCTCGGCGCCGCGGGACTCACCGACGATGACCCGGTCGGGGCGCATCCGCAGCCCCCACCGGACCATCGCGGCCATGTCAATGCCACCGACACCCTCCAGGTTCGGCTCGCGCTGCTGCAACGCGGCGGTGTTCGGGTGCGACGTGGCGTCCTCGTCCAGGCCGAGTTCGAACGCGTCTTCGACGGTGACGATCCGCTCGTGAACGCCGATCGCCCCGGCTGCGGCGCGCAGCAGCGTGGTCTTACCGGCGCCCGTGCCGCCGCAGATCACCAGGTTCTTGCGGGCCCGCACCATGGCCGTGATCAGGTCCCGCAGCCCGGGGGTGATTTCCGCACGGTGTACGAGGTCGTCGAGGGTAACCCGGTGTAGCACGTTGCGGCGGATCGACACCGACGGGCGCTTCGACACGGCCATCACCGCGAACAGCCGCTGCCCGCCTGGCAGCCGCAGCGACAGGCTCGGGGAGCCGCGGTCGAAGCGGCGCTCTTCCAGACCGCTGCGGGCCGCCGCGATGCGCACCAGGTCGATCAGGTCTGCGTCCGACGCGGCGACCGGCGGGACTCGCCGGGTGCGCCCGTCGGTCCCGCGGACCCACACGTTGTCGCAGCCGTTGGCGAAAATGTCCTCGATCTGCGGGTCGTCAATCAGGCGTTGCAGGCCGCCGAGGCCGGTAAGGCTGTCGCGCAGCGCCCGCGCCAACGCCCCCTCGACCTGCGGTGTCAGTGGAGCCCGGCCGCTGCTGATGGTCTCCTGCGCGTATGCCATCAACTCTTGGGCGATGTAACCGGCGATCACTGCCTCACGTTGCCCGTCGGGCAGGTCCGCGCCGTGGGCGGTGAGGCGGTCACTGACGCGGGCGCGTAGCTGCGCCACCAGCTCCGGGGCCACCACGAGCGGGCTTTCACCATCGGATCGTGGGGCGGTCATCGCACGACCTCCAACGCGGGACGGGCTGGTCGCGGTCGCGGCTGTCCCGCGACGGTGCCGGCCAGGGCGCGCAATGCCTGCGCCAGCCGGGTCCGCGACCACGCCGGCCCAGTCATCCGCCCCGAGAGCACCGCCGCGCCCCACCGGTCACTGGGCAGGTGTGCCCACACCGGCACGCCGAGGCGGTTACTAATCTCCTGCGGCTCATAGGCGCACTTGCCGACGACGGCGACGCCGACACCACCGGGCGAGGTGCTCACCCGCAGCGCAGCGAGCCGGGTATCGAGATGATGCAGGTGCTCGACGGTCCCCGAGGTCACCAGGACCACCGCGTGCGCGCGGGGCAGCAGCCCGTGCGCCGGACTGCCCAGATACAGCCGGCCCACGTCCGCGACCACCACCGGTGCCAACGCCTCCACCGTCGGTTGGTGGGCGAGGACCGACAACGCCGCCGCGGCGGTCTCGGCGGCGCCGGGCCCGACGAGCGCGTGCAACCCCAGTGGCAACGACTGCACGAACGGCGCCGCCCCACTCAGTGGCGGGCCGTGGCGGGCCGCCGCCGCGAGCGTCGCGAGGCCCGGGTCCTGCGGGAGGCCGAACCGCGCGGCGAGCACCCCTCCGCAGGGGTCTGCCTCTACCAGCAGCCCGGGTCGGTTGGGCCACAGCGCGGCCAAGCCGAGCGCCGCCGTCGATACTCCTGCTGCGCCGGACACCGACGCGACCACCACCAACATGCTGTGCACCGTCCCGTCCCTCATTGCCCTGGCCCCAGTTGCACCAGCGACACATCCCCCGACGCCGAGGCCACCGCCTCCGCCTCCTGAGCGGCCAGCAGCAGGCCCACCACCTGCCCGCCTGCCTGTTCCCCTGCGCCCGCTGACACCACGGTGGCCAGTGCCCGCCGCGCCCCCGCCGCCGGCTGGTCAGCGGTGGGGGTTCCACCGGCCTGCTGAGCCGCGGCAGGCGGACCCACGAGCACCACGACTCGGGTCCCTGCGGCGAGAGCGGCGGGGGCGCGGCCCGCCTTGACCGGCACCGCGATCACCGCCTGTCCGGCCGCTGGCCACGCCGGCGGACCCACCTGCGACGACACCACCAAGCTGCCGGCGGCCAGCGGGACCGCCGCCGTGCGCCCCACCACCTCGTCGCGCCGGTCAGCGCTGATGAGCGCCAGGCCCGACGGGTTCGCCACCCGCACCACCCGCACGTCCCCGTCGCTGATCACCGCTCCGGCGTTCACGCCTCGGGTCAGGGCAAGGAACTGTTCCTCGGCGTGCCGACGCAGGTCGACCTGCCAGAACGTCACCACCGTCGCCAGCACCAGGAGCACGCCGGCGGCCACCCGTCGGCCGCTGCGCTGGCCCGCCCGATGCGACGGGCCGGCCTTCGTGCTCTGTACGGCCGGGCTGGCTGGCGGTCGCTCCGTCGTCACGCTCATCGGGTACTCCCGACGATGGACTGCGACTGGGCCACCCGCACGGGCGCCGCCGAGGTCGTCGTCAGCGCCGCTAGCGTGCCCCCGCCGCCCGGCCCGGACCAGGTCACCGTCCACGTCACCGTCGCCCGCAGAACGAACGCCTCATCGCGCGTCGAGGCCGAGGATCGGGTGTAGGTGTGCCCACACGACGAGGCGGTCCGGGGATCCGTGCCGGGCGCCCACGGCTTACCCGGGCCAGCGCAGGTGAGGTCCGCGGTGTTGTCCCCGAAGGACCACCGCACCCGCACCGGTGTCGCCGTTGCCGTTACCGTCACCCCGGGCACCGCGGCCGTCGCTGATCGTGGACCCCACGTCAGCGGATCTACCCACAGCCACACGGGAACCCGGACCAGCACGAACGGCACCCTGTCGGGGCTCGTGCGGATCTGCGGCGTGGGCAGCACCAGCCGCGAGCGCGCCATCTGCGCCATCGCGGCCAAGTCCACGCCGGGTGCCTGATCGAGCCACACCGGCGTGCGCTGCGAACCGAAACCGTCCCCCGCGCACGTCCACGCGTACCAACCGCCAGCCGGGCCCTTCCCTGCCGGTGGCGGACGCTGTCCCTCCACCGGCGCCCAATGGCACGGGTCCTTCTGGCCCGTCGCGCCGTCGTCCGATCCGCCGCTGCCATCATTCGATGAACCGGCCGGCTGTCCGGGATCGCCGGGGGTGCCGGCGGTGATGTCGCACTGCGGCGCCGACGGGTTCTGCCGGCAGTCCACGCCGCCCAGGCCCCCGTCCGCCGCAGCGACCCCGGAGCAAGCCAGGACAACAGCGGCAGCGACTACGGGGGGCACGGCCAGACCGCCGCGCCGCGTCAGCATGTGCCGACCTCCCGCACACCGAAGCTGACGACCTTCCAACCCTGCGTGCCACCGTCAGTCACCGTCGCCTCGACGGCTCGGCGCCCACCCGGCACGTCGTTGATAGGGGAACCGGCAGCGGTGTAGACCAGAAACCGGGTGTCATCGATGCAGTCGGTCACCGTCACCGTGGGCGGCGTCGACACCAGCGACGACTGCCGCACCTGCGGGTTCACCACCAGATCACCCTTGAGAATCTGGCCCTTGCTCCGGTACGAGGACAGACCGCTCTTCAACGTCTGTAGTGCGGCGTCGCTCGCGAAGCGAGCGAGGTCAGGGTCGTCCGGGTTCGCGGCCAGACCGGCCTTGGCATAGGCCTGCCACATCTCCCGATACGCGGACAACGCCGCGTCGTCCCCGCTCGCCCGCGGACTCTGGCCCGGCGGCGGCGCGGAGACGCTCGGTGTCGCGTCTTCGCCGGGTCCATCTGAATCACAGGCGCCGACGGCGGCAGCGAGGCAGAGCACTATTGGCAGCCCGAGCAGCCGAGCCCACCGGCCACCCGACCTAGCACGGAACCTACGTCTCGCGATAACTACCGTCATTGCTGATCCTGCCTCCTGGTAACGGCGAGACGACGGTCTCGCGATCATGAACGTCGCGGGCATCCGGCGAACTGACCCAGCGCGCTGACTGCTCCAACAGCGTCGCCACCGACGCTCCAGGCCGACACTCCGTGGGCCACCCAGCGCACTCCGGGGCTAACTGTGGTTCGCCTTGACCGAACCGCAGTTAGCTCCACTGAGGCGAGCTAAGCACGGATCCACTCACATCGTCAACCACGGTTTGCACTCCGGCCAACTATGGTTGCGTCGTGTGGTGTCGGCCGCAGATCGTATTCATGGACCAAGTTCGCTGCCCGAACGCTGGCAGCGCTGACCTCGCTGTGGGCGGTGCCCTCGATGGCCTGGTGACGAGCCGCCGGGCTCACCGGCTGCTGCCGTGGTTGAGGGATGGGTGCGGTACACGATGACCGGACCGGTCCTGTGGTGCGCCGCGCTGATCGGTGCGCTGGCCGGCCTGACAATGCCTGATGCCTACGTCCGGATCATGACGACCCTGACGGCGCCGAACGCCCAGCCCTCCCCGAGTCGCCACACCCACCACCGCCCTCATGCGAGCCGCCCGGCTCAACGAACGCTCGATGCGCTGGCAAGCGGGATCGCTATGGCCGCAGCGTTCACGGGCATGGCTTGGCTCCTCGGGGACCGGCCCGACGGGTTGCTGCTGGTCGCGACCTGGGCCACCGTGCTCTACGCCGGCACGCTGCTCGCTGCCGTCGACGTCGCAACGAGGAGACTCCCCACGCCGATCATCGGCATTGCGACGCTCGCGATCGGGATAATCCTCACCGCCCACGCGCTGGCCACCGGCCAAGCACACACCCTGACCACCGCGGCTCTAGCTGGCGGAGCCCTCGGCGGCGGCTACCTCTTGCTGGCACTCATCACCACAAGCCAGATGGGCCTCGGCGACGTTCGCCTGGCCGTGCTCCTTGGCACCTCGCTCGGCGTGATCGGATGGCCGGCGGTGTTCCTGGGCGCTGCCCTGCCGTACGCGCTCGCCGTGCCGGAGGCGCTGACCCGCCTCCTGCTGCGCCGCCAACCAGACATCGCCTTCGGCCCCTACATGCTCGCCGGCGCGGTTCTGTCGGCTGCGCTCAGTAGCCTGTGATCACCGGAGGGCAACTCACCGCGGCGCGGTTCGGCGTCAGCGGCCCAGAGCGAGGACACCGACACCGCAACGCCGCTCGGACTCAGGAGGAACAGGTGTTGAGCATGCTCTGCAGGGCGGACTTTTCCGATGACTGCAGCCGCAGACCCCAGGCATACTTCACGGTGATCCACATCTTGCTGTAGGTGCACCGGTACGACGACACCGACGGCTGCCACGACGACGGATCCTGGTCGCCCTTGGACTGGTTAACGTTGTCGGTCACCGCGATCAACTGTGGGCGCGACAGGTCGTTCGCGAAGCTCTGCCGGCGACTGGTCGTCCAAGAATTCGCGCCGGAGCGCCACGCCTCCGCGAGAGGAACGACGTGATCGATGTCGACGTCTGAGGCCGCTGACCAGGTCGCCCCGTCGTACGGGCTGTACCAGCGACCAGACGTGGCCTGACACGACGCGTTGACGACCACTGACGTGCCGTCGCGCTTGAGGACCTGCTCCCGAGTGTCGCAGTTGCCGCTGACGGCGATCCAGTGCGGAAACAGGTCGCGGGAGTAACCGCTCGTCGATCCCTCGCCGCCGACGGTGAGGGCGTTCAGCTGCGACTGCGCGGTCGCCTTCGATGGGATGCCCGGTGGCGATGCCGCCGCAGGCCCTGAGATGGCAACCGACAGGGCCGCGCCAGCGAGCGCCGCAAGTGCCAGGGCCGCTGTGCGCGCACGGGGTCGACCGAGTGAGGACGTTATCGCTGTTGGTCGTGCCATGCCGTACCTCCCCGTCATCATCAACAAACGATCGCACTCACCATCTTCGATGAACATGGCGGTGGGGCGGCATTCCTGTGAAGAGCTGAATGAGGGGCAGAGGCTCCCTCGGGGAGACGGGCGTTCTACCTGGCTGTGTCGCACACCGCCATCTGCCGCGCGGTCTTGCAGAGGTCGGCCGTCTGCGGGTGCGGTCGCCGCGGCTCGTCAGCCGAGGTAACAGGCTCGCAGAACGCCGGGGTCGCGTCGCGGCGAGAGCCGCTCAGTCGGGTGTGATGTGTTCGCGCCATGATCCCGGCGAGGGTGCCCGCAGCAGGCGGTCGACTACCTCCTGCGCTTCGGCTTGCGTGTCAAAGTCCCAACGCAGCACCCTGCCCGTTTCGCTGTCCCCGGCCCGTGCGACGACCTTCCAGCGCGTCTCGCGGATCAGCCACACATCACGGCGCGCGAGACGGCCCCAAATGCCGTTCCACCACCTCCGGACCACCTCATCCACAGACCCGATCGTACGCACGTTCGAACATAGTGAGGTGGGTGGTGGGACGATGTGGCGGTTCGTGCCGCACCTCGCGCACCTCGGTAACCAGCGGGGATGGGAACCTTGGGCGTCACGCCTGGCAGCTGGCCCTAGGGTGGGCTCACGTCAGTGGGCTTCCGTGTCTCCCTGCTGTAGCAGTCGGTTGACCTGGGCCTCTGGGGTGCGACGGGATCGCGGCCCGACGGGCGCTGCCGTTCAGGGCCGCCGGGTGAGAAGCGTAAGAACGCCTCGATGCGAGTGACCCGGAAGCGGGCGCCCGAGCACCGCGGTTTCACTACAGCGAAGCCGTAGTGGTGCAATCTTTTCCGTGGTGCTTCTAACCCTGGGGCAAAGGGGCCCGGGGACGTGTGAAACTTGCATCGAATTGCCGAGCTACCAGCGGCAAGGCGATTTCAGTCAGGGTCAGCCCGTGTTAGCAGCGACTGGCCTAGTGCAACACGTCCCCGGCTCGCCAACCACGCGACCGGACTCGAATATCAAAGCTCGGCGACTCGCGACGTCCAGTTAGCCCCAACGGCAGGAACGCTGCTAGTCGGTGTGGTGGTGGCGCGAACAACTTGGTTCGCACGTGCGGCAGGTCAGCGACCCGCCTGTGCGTGGAACTCCATGACGATCTCCTGGGGAATCCGTCCTCGGTCAGAGATGTTCTTGCCGGCCCGCTTGGCCCACACCCGAATTGCCTTGTTCTGCTCCGGGGAGCTGGCCGCGCTGACCCGCCCCCCGGTGACTCGTCCGTCACCAGCTCCTGCAGGGCCGCGTGCCCGTCCGCCACCAACGACACCGGCCCGGCCGACCCTGCTCCCGTTCGAGGTGTACAGCCCGAAGACCTCGCGCAATTTCCCGGCGTTAGCGCTCGAGAGGTCAATCTCGTAATGAACCCCATCGAGGGCGAACCTGACGGTCTCGTCGGCGTCCCCGCCGTCCAGGTCATCGAGCAGCTTGTGAATGATCTGCTTGGCCACGTCAATACTCCTTCGAACCGAATCGGCAGGTAACTGATAGCACAGTAACCCGCAAACTGCTCCCTGCGAAAGTAAAAGCAGGGTGCTGTCCCCTTGCGGCGACCTCGCAGTGGTGCGGCAGTGACGACTATTGCGAGTCGAGTCATGCGATCGTCATCGGTAGGTGCACGGCAAATCGCTTTCAGTCATGGTCGGCGACCGACGGATGCTGCTGTCGTCCCGCGCCGCTTGCAGCCCAGGGCGGCCGGCGCAGTTCGTCACCTTCTGTAGGCGGGCATGTCGGATATGTAATTCATAGAATTTTTGCGACCGCCGCCAGATTCGCCGGTGATCAGGGCAGCGGAGAGCCGTCTGGTCCTCGTGACTCGCCGGGTGGCGTGTCAGCCCCTTCGGCACCCTTGTGCCTGTCATTGCTCGACTGGGGCGGTCAGCGCCGACTGGCCGTCCTCTCAGGGTCAGCGAATTCGGTGTTCTGGCAGCTCAGTGGCGTTCTGCTGCGGTTAGCGTCGAGGGTTCCGACCGTGAGGGGGACCGTCGTGCTGAGCTGGCCCGTGGACCCGGTTCGCGCGGTCGCGGCCCGGTCAGTGCCCGCGCCGCGCAGCGGGTCCCTGTATGAGATGAAGTGGGACGGGTTCCGGGCGGTGGTCTGGCGCGCTGCCGGTGGCATTCGGATTCAGTCACGTCAAGGTGTTGATCTCACCCGGTTCTTCCCCGATCTGGTGTCCCCGCTGGCGGGTGCGTTGCCGGCTAGGACGGTGCTGGACGGGGAGCTGCTGGTCTGGGACACCCGCCGTGGCCGGTCCAGTTTTTCGTTGCTGCAGCGTCGGCTGACGGCCGGCCACCGGCTGCCGGAGATCGTCCGGAAGCACCCGGCTCATCTCGTCGCGTTTGACCTGCTCCGCGACGGGCGTGGCGTCGAATTACTTGCTCAGCCGCTGGCGACGCGCCGGACGAAACTGGAGCGGCTGCTGCGCGGCGCGCCTGCGCAAATCGCCGTCTGCCCGCAGACCCAGGACCGGGATGTTGCGCTGGGCTGGCTGGGCGAGCTCGGTGTCGCTGGAGTGGAGGGCCTCGTAATTAAGCCCGCCGCCAGTTTGTATCGCCCTGCCGCTGGGTTGTGGGTGAAGGTCCGCGCTCGTGACACCGCGGAGTTCGTCATCGGTGGGGTGACCGGTGCCCTCGATCGGCCGGTGACGTTGCTGCTCGGCCGCTTCGACGACCGCGGGACTTTCCGTTTCGTCGGCCAGACGCACCCGGTAAAGACCGAGGATCGTCAGGATGTGGCACGCGCGCTGCGCGGCCTGCCGTTCCGCGGGCCCGAGGCCGGCCACCCGTGGCCGTGTCCGCTGCCGGCCGCGTGGACCGGCAACTTCGCCGAGCGGCGGCCGGTGGCGTTCATCCCGGTAGAGCCGACTCTGGTCGCCGAGGTGGAAGTCGACACTGCGCTCGACGGCCCGTTCGGTCGCGTTCGGCACCGTGGCCGCTTGGTCCGAGTCCGGCTTGATCTTCATCCGCAGGACGTCACCACGGCTCGTGCCGAAGCGCACGGCCGGCTTGCAATCGGTGGAGGCGGCCGGTTGTCAGCGCAAGGACTCAACGGACTCAGCCTGGTATAGCTGAACATTCAGCGCCGGCAGAAGGGCGGAGGCATCCCGAGCCTTCGACCGTCGGCGAGGACAGGTCGCGCCCGCAGCCCTAGGCGGCACGCCAGGGTGATGTGAGATGCCGTGTCGGCGCCGCGTGGTCCGGCCGTTCCTCGGCGTCGGATCACCTGTGAGGGCGTGTGGCGGGCGAGACGAGCCGAGGTCGCGAGGACCTGTTTTTAGGCGGAGCGGCGCCTACCCGCTGTGAACCTCCACCCGTAGCGTGGCGTTGCTGCTGCGCCTGCACGACGAACTCGCCCCCGCCACCTCGCGCGCCCCAGCCGTCCATGACCTCGTCACCGAGCTACGCACCCTGCCTACACGGGGCGGAAACGCCGCACTACAGCAACGCAGCGCACCCTCGGCGCGTCCCGAAGGCCGACCGAACATTTCCATAAGACCCTTAATCTGCAGTCTGCGAAGGGAACATCCGTTGAATGACCACGAGGTGCCTGCAGGAGTCCGTGCCCCGCGGCTGCGCCAAGGGGATCGGGTGCGCATCGTCGCCCCGGCCAGCCCGCCGACCCGTGACGGCGTCGCTCGCGGCGTAAAACTGTTGACCTCGTGGGGGCTTCAGGTCGAGATCGGGCCCCACGTGTTCGACCGGTGGGGCTACATGGCCGGACGAGACGAGGACCGAGCCGCCGACCTGAATTCCGCGTTCCGCGATCCTGGGGTCCGTGCCATCTTCACGGCGCGCGGTGGCAAAGGCGCGTACCGCATCGTTGATGATTTGGACCTAGTGGCCGCCCGGCGAGACCCCAAGCCGCTGGTCGGCTTCAGCGATATCAGCCATGTTCACCTCGCCCTATGGGCGCGTGCCGGGCTGGCCAGCCTACATGGCCCGTTCGCCAATTGGAGCGACGAATGGACCGGACCCGCGTCCGCCGAGGCGCTGCGTAGCGCGCTGATGACAACTGAATCCGTCGTCCTGCAACAGCAGCGGGGCGAGGTCACCACGCCGGTCACCGTGGACGGCACCGCGACAGGGGTCCTGGTCGGCGGGAACCTCGACGCGATCCGTACCGAGACCGGCGCGGGGCTGCCGAGCCTGCGAGGGACAATCCTTTTCCTTGAACACCAGAAAGGCACTGGTCTGGGCGAGGTCGACCGCGCCCTCACCCAGCTCGCCCGCTCACGTGCGCTCAACGGCCTGCACGGCGTCGTTCTCGGGCAGTTCCTTGGTTTTGAAGGCGCCGCCGACGACCCGTCGCTCGGCGGGTGGGGCATTATCGACGTCCTGCGTGACCGTCTGACCCGCCTCGGCGTCCCCGTGCTCGGGGGGATCCCAGCCGGACACGGCCTGCACCCCCCGACGATTCCACTCGGCACGATAGCGACCATCGACACTGCCGCCGGCACGCTGACCGTCGGACCGGCCGTTCATTAAACGGGCACCGACGGCCACCCGCATCGCCTGCCGGGCCGGCGGGGTATCACCCCGTCCTCGTATCGCAAACCGCCAACGTTCGCCAAGCAGTCGCCGACCGGCGGAGCAACCGGCGGTGACTGCTCAGATGAGCTGAATCCTGCCGCATCCGGGTACTCCAGTGTCTGGGTAGACCGACTGGCACCTGACCCGCGTGAGGCGCCCGATCGGGCATCTGGAGGGCGCCGACTACGACGAGGCTCGGCAGGCGTGCAGTCCTACCGGGTCGTCCCGACCGAGCCGTTCAACGCCGCCTGGCACGTTTCGCCGCAACACGCTGAGGCGTACCAGGGCCGCCTGCGCCGATTGCGGGAGGCTTCATGCACCACGTGCCGATCCTGACGGAGGGCATGGCGGACAGCTCCTCCATCGAGTACACCCGCGAGGCTCGAAGGCGACCGGCTACTACATCGACCCCGAGTTCTCAGACGGCGAGGCGCGGTCCTGCTGCCCGCCGAACCCGGGGTCTGAAAGGGCGACCTCACCGATGCGCATTGACTGGACCGCACTACCCAAGGCCGTCACCAAAGAGGTAGCCGCCCGGGCCGGCGGATCTCACATCACCCCTGCCATGACCGGTGACCACGCGGAGATAGCCGCAACCGTCACCGGAACGACCGGAAAGGTGTTCGTCAAAGCCGCCCATACCGACTTTGGTGTTCGGTCACTGCGCTTCGAGCTGCGGGTAAGTGAGGCCGTCTGCGGGGCTCACCTACCCGCCGTCGAGTGGCACTTCGAGGCGGCTGGCTGGCTGGTGGTGGGCTTCGAGCACTGCGACGGCCCGCACGCTGACCTGTCCCCGGCTAGCCCCGATCTGGATCTTCTCGCTGAAGCACTGACGGTGCTCGGTGAGACACCAGCACCCGATGTGCCGTTGTTCACTCCGAAGGCGCGGCTCGGGTTCGAGCACCCGGCAATGGGCGGCAACACGCTCGTTCATACCGACCTCGGCCCGGCCAACCTGATCGTGACCCCGCACGGCCTGCGGATCGTCGATTGGGCGATGGCGGCCAGGGCCGCGCCGTGGGTCGAGCTGGCCATGCTCACCCAGTGGCTGATCAGCGCCGGACACACCCCGCAACAGGCCGAACAGTGGCTAGCGCGACACCCCGCGTGGGGGCTGACCGACCCAGAGGCATTGGACTACTTCGCGACGAAGAGCGCGGAGAAGTGGGCGTCGAAGTCGACCGGGTCGACCGCGGCTTGGGTGCGGGACCTTGCGGCCTGGACGTCTCAATGGGCGGCTTATCGGTGCCGAACCGGCAGGACTGCCTAACGGTCAACTTTCACAGCTGACCCCCTGACCGGTCGCGGGACAGGCGGTGGTTCCACGATGGTGGCGAATCTGCTTTCGTCTCCGACCGGGCTGGGCGGCAAATCCCCGCCGCCGGCGGCTGAGGAGCTTGGCGTGGTTGCCAGACGCTGGGGCCAGCCCATCACCCCCGGTTCGGCGGCGGCTTGCCCGCAGCACCTGCCGAACCGGCCCGGCCGCCAGCACCAGGCGTAGGAAGATTTGTCAGGACAGTGCAACCTTTTGCGGTGGTGCCTACACGTCATCCATAGTGTCCATTGCGCGAGCGGAGTCGATGGCCCGATTCAGGGACTGGGCCAGGCCTGTTCGGGCGGTGAGTGGGTTGACGTTGTCGATGCGGTGCGCTGAGCCCAGTGTGGCTGTTGTCGGTGGTGCAAGTCCGGTCATGGCTGCCGTCGTGTACCGATGTGGTTCTTGATCTGTAGGTCCCAGCCTGGAAGATCACCGTCCTCGATGAGGGTGAGGGTGGGTGTGAACCAATCCACGGCGGGTCGTGCGGCCTGTTCCCATCGGCCGAGCCACGTCCGCAGCGCTGTCAGGGATGCGGAGTCCGGGCTGTCGGCGATGATGGTCGAGTCGGTCAGGATCACAGCGGCTGAGGTTGCGGTGGTGTGGCCGATGCCGCGTATGCCGTCGCGGAGAGCGGCGATGCTGCGGTGGTGGCCGCCGACGATGACGGAGAAGGCCGTCCATGACAACCAGTCCAACGGTGCATGGGCGTAGGTTTCCGTGTGACCAGGGTTCAGTAGCAGGTTGAGGGCGGTGCGGGCGCCGCTGTGATGCTGGTCGTCGCGGTCGCGCCAGCTGATGGATATCCACGCTGGCTCGGGCTGCTGGATGCAGTAGTCCACCCAGCGGCCGGGGATGGTCAGCGCGTCGTCGACGGGGACGGCGGTGCTCTGGGCGTATCCGCCGAAGGTGATCGTCTCGATGTGCGGTTGCCCCGCTGTGAGGGTGATGGTCGCGATGAGGGTGGTGGAGGGCTGGGCGGCGATGGGCAGGCAGGCCACGATCCGTCCGTCGGGGGTGAGCTGTTCGACCCACGCTCGGGGAAGCCGTGGGGGTGTGCACCAGGCCACGAGTCGTTGGTAGGGGGCGTGCGGCGGGTAGCCGGCCATTCCGTCGGCGACGTGGCAGGTGATCGTGGTAACCCCGCGTTGGTGATGCAGCTGGTTCGCCCAGCCGACCAGGTGATCGCTGATATCGATGCTGGTTACGTGTCCGGTGGGCCCGGCATGCGCGGCGAGTAACGCGCCGGAGTATCCCGTGCCGGTGCCGATTTCCAGCACGCGCGCGCTGTCGCCGACGTTGAGGGCGATCACATCGCGGTGGATGGCTTGCGCGGCGGACCGGTGCAGGGTCTCACCGCGGTGCTCGTTGTCGACGTAGTAGTGCTCCGGCACGGCATCGAGCAGTGGATCGGGGACGGTCACCGGACTCCTTCCGCGACGTGTGGCGGCTTGCCCTCAGCACGTTTCGATGGCAACCACCACACGTTCAGCCGGGGCACACCCAGCAGCTGCCCCACCGCGCCCATGCCGAGCCGCCGACGGCCCTCCGGTTCATCCACGCCCGCGATCCTCCGTAACGAAGAGACTGCCCTGTGTCACTGCCGCACTAGAGTGCCAGAGCAGTCCGACACCGGCTACCCGCTGCCGCCCGCGCGTTTTCGGCCGCAGGCACCGGCCGGCGTCGCCAACCAGCCGGGTCCGAGAGGGCAAGTGCGTGCCCCTGGCGCTGAGGTCGCCGAGAATCCCAGATCACCCCGTGCGCTCGGTCGGGGCGCGGCCGAAGATGACGGTCGTGAAGGCGATGAACCGCGATCCCGTCAGAGGGCGCGCCGCGTCTACCCCTTCGAGCGGTTCTGTCGGCTCGCGCATTCGTAACCGAGTGGCCCCTTACAGCTCGCCCAGGATGCGAGTGCGTTGCTCGGCGTACTCGCCAACGCTGATCAGCCCCTGCTGATAGACGGCGGCGACCTGGCGGAGCCGGTCGGCGATCGGGCTGGACGGTGCAGTTGTCGGGTCGGGGTGGGGATGCGCGACATGGTTGTCGGGATCCAACCCGACAACGTGTTCGACGATCGGCGCGCCGCCTGGAGAGGTTGTGGTGTCGACGGTGCCGGCGATGCTCCAGAAGTGTTCGTCGACGGCGGTGGCGCTGCTGGCGGCGCCGATGAGGTAGCGCAAGGTGTCTGGTTCGCAGTTCAGTACGGTGGTCAATCGGGTGGCGTGGGCGGCGGTGGGTACGAGGCGCCCAGCGAGGATGTCCATCGTCACCGTGGTCGCGATGTCCGCCCTGCTGGCGAGCTCGGTGGGGGAGACGCCGGTGAGCTCGGCGTAGACACACAGATAGCGGGCCAGCGCCCGGCGCGCCGGTGGTGACTGTGTGTCGATCCCGGCGACGAGGAGTCCGAAGCGGACCCGGCGGCGGGTGGCGGGCAGTTCCGGCAGGTCGATGACCGGCGTCGAGCGCAGGCCGGGCGCGGCCACGAGTTCGAGCGCGACGCACTGGCGCGCGTACTCCTCGCGGAGCGTCGCGACCTCCGCGGCGACGGTGCGAACCCGCAGCAGCTCATCGCGTGTCTGGTGGAATTGCACTTCGAGCTGGATGGCCTGGCGGACCGCTTCGTTGCGGGCGTTCTCCGAGGCCCGCAGGTTGCTGACGTGGCGATCGGTTTCCGCCTTGAGGCGTTCCTGCAGGCGGGCGACTCGGCGTTGCAAGACCGGAATTGAGGGTTCGCTCTCCGGGACGTTGCGCTGGCCGGGTTTACCCGGTGGGCGGCTGACCGGACCGTTATAGCCGTCAGGGAGCTGGCCGCGGGCGCACTGGTACCAGCCCGCGGCGAGGGCTCGGATGCCGGCGGTGTCGCAGCTGTCGGGCAGGCAGGCGATGATCAGCTCGGTCATCTCCCAGGTCGGGCCGAGGCGGTAGCGGCTGAGCTGCTCGGAGACCTTCTGCCTGTTGAGACCGGGGTAGTGCAGCCCCCTGTTGCGGGCGTGTTCGAGGATCTTCGCCTGCCCGCCGACGCCCAGGTAGGCGTCGATGAGCCCGCGCACGTAGAGGGTGTACTCGGCGGCGTCGGGGCTGGCGCACCGCTGGCGGATGGTGACCTCGTCGACGGCGTAAGGGCGGGCGTTGCGGCGCGGCGCGGGGTGCTGGCCGGTGCTCATGCGGTCGTCCTTGATGCACGAGGGTGGCCCGACAGCGGTCGATGTTGTCGGGAGTTGGTCCGGACTCCTTTCCCGACATTAGGGACGTCGAGGAAAGTTATCCGCGCCGATCGGTGCTGACTGGCTGGTCGGTCAGGGTGCTCCGTGCTGCTTGGTTGAGCGCCGGGTTAGCGCGGAGCACCCGCCATCTATACATCATGCGAGAAGGCGGTGACAGAGTGCAGCCCTCAACGAGCATTCGGCGGGTTACGGCCACCCTTGGCGCACTAGTTGTGCGGGCTTGGCAACGTCGAGCCGGCGGAACCAGTCGTCCAACCCGACCGGCGCGTCATCATCCCAAGCACCGTCGTCCACGTCCGTGGCCGCGGCGCCCACGACGGCGACGTCCCTAGGCGCGGCAGGGTCGTCGTCGAGCCACCGCGTTAACCCCACCGGTGACGCGCGCCGCCCCGGCGATCTCGGGGCCCGAACGTTTCGCGTCCAGCGTCGAGGGCGGCGCGCCCGGCGGAGCAGCTATGGGCGGTAGTCGACACGCGACCATCCGCTGATCATGTAAATGAGGGCCTCCGTCAGCTGCCAGGCCTTCCAATAGGCTTCGCTTGCCCCCAGTCGTACTGTGAACTCAGGCCTTCGACTTCGGGTGAAGGCGACAGCGATGGGACGGCAGTACGCGCAGCGATGGGCTGCCGCGCCTGGTGCGGAGATCCGGGCCCCGTCACCTAGTAGCGGACCCGGCCCCTCAGGCGCGAGCGCTCACAACGGCCGTCTGCACACTCGCGCGACTGCATTGCAGACCGCAGCAGGGAGGGTGGGAGAAGCTAGTTGGGTACCGACTACGGGGACGGCGACGGCCAGGAGATGGGTGCCACCGAACGGGCAGCGCAGGACGCGTTCGCTCAGTTCGTACGGCACGCCGTTGACGCCGCTCATGACGAGCATGACTGGTCGATCACGCAAGTGGCGGCACGTAGCGGCGTCGGACGCTCCACCATCTTCCGGTGGCTCTCCGGTGACTGGCAGCACCATCCAGAGCTACCCAAGGTGCGGGCGTTCTGCGCGGCCTTGGACCTCCCGCTCGGTGCTGCCCTGCGCGCCCTCACCCCGCTGACCTACAAGACTTCGCCGTCGCCAGAGGTGCCCGCGGCGACGGCGATGGAACTGCTTCTCATGGCCGTGCGCGACCGATTTATCGACCCCCGCACCACCTCCGCCGAGAAAGAGCACATTCTTGCCGCCTTGCACCAACTCGCGCGCCGGACAACCTCGCGCGCCGGCTGACGGCAAACCGACGAACTCCCATCTTGAGGAGTGGCTGGCCCGACGTCGCGCAGTCGCCCGCACCAGCCGGCATCGACTCGCGCTGAGCCGCGGACTGATTTCTGACTCTTCCGTGTGCATTCAGGTGCGGCGGCGGTGTGATCTCCTGATCGGCATGTGGAACACGCTGCACGTGGATGTGTCGTTGGACGATCTGCTGGCCCGACCGGCAATCGGTCCCGGCTACCTCACCCGCGACGAGGCGCGCGCCGAGGTGCAGCAGATCCTCGACGCCGACCCGGCGCTTGGCCGAGCTGCCGGGCAGTGGCGCATGGATGTGCAGCGCGTCCGGGTGGGCTCGCAGACGTGGACGATCTACGAGTACGACGACGATCCGCAGAAGGCTGCCCTGACTTGGATCGAGGAGTACCACCAGAAATTCCGCGAGGCTGGCGTCGACATTCGCGTGGCGACCCTGAGCAGCTGATCGCCCTGGCGCAGTGGGTACAACGTCGTGGCGTACCCGGCATGTCACGCGACCTCGTCGGCAGTGAAAGATCCTCACGGATCACGCTGGGCCGGGGCGAGGTCTGCCCGGGGAATCGGTTGTTGGTTGGAGTGGAAATCGTGCCATCATCTGGCCCTGTCTACTTCTCCGCTGCGGGTGGCTGTCCCCAATAAGGGCTCATTGAGTGAGTCAGCTTTCAGATTGCTGACCGACGCCGGTTACCTGGTGTATCGGGGCAGCGGCAGGGAGCTGCAATGTAATGATCCTGAGAACAATATGACGTTCTTTTTTCAGCGTCCCAGGGACATCGCGGTCTATGTCGGGTCGGGAGCGCTCGACGTGGGCATCACCGGTCTGGATCTGCTGGTGGATTCAGCGGCTCCAGCGCGGGAGGCCCTTCGGCTGGGGTTCGCGCGGTCACGGTTCCACTTCGCTGCCCGCCCCGACGGCCCGCAGCAACTGGCTGATCTCGCGGGTCTCAGCGTCGCCACGAGTTACCCGACCCTGGTCGGGAAGTACCTCGCGGATGTTGGGGTGAGCGTGTCGTTGGTGAAGCTCGACGGGGCGGTGGAGAACGCGATCAGCCTGGGACTGGCGGACGCGATCGCCGATGTGGTCGAGACGGGCACCTCGTTGCAGAACTGTGGACTGGTGACGTTCGGCGACTCGTTGATGGAGTCCGAGGCGGTGCTGATCCGCAGCGAGACGTCCCGCCAGTCGTCGCGGGCAGCCGAGGCGATCGACGCCCTCGTCGAGCGGCTGGAGGGTGTGCTGACGGCCCGGCGGTATGTGATGGTCGAGTACGACTGCCCCAGTGAGGCGCTGGACGCGGCGTGCGCTTTGACGCCGGGAATCGAAGGGCCGACCGTGTCGCCGCTGGCGCGCGCCGGCTGGGTAGCGGTGCGGGCGATGGTCAAGCGCGCGGGTGTGCAGCGCACCATGGATGACCTGAAGCGTGTGGGTGCGCGGGCGATCCTGGTTATCCCGTTGGAGGCGTGCCGGATGTAGCCGACGCGGTGGTGGGGACTCGGCCGTGGCCCCAGGCCGGATCAGGCGGTGGTGCCACGCGCGTTCCGCACCGGCCTAGTCCGCAGCCGCGCCAACGACCTCCGCACCATCTGCGCGACCCTGCGCACCACCCCGCCGCACACGAACTCGCCGACCCGCTCGCCGCCTAACTGCCCACCCTCCGGCAACCAATGCGACCTATGGATCGACTGCCGACCGTTAAGCGACGCCGGCCACCGGTTACTGAATCACGCTGATTCGCAGGTCCGGCATGAGGACTGCCCGCCGGGCGAGTCCTACGACCGTCAACCCGCCCCGTTCCCTCTCGCGGACGACCTGCCAGCCCTGCGCGTCCCGGTAGTAGCGAACCAGCCGAGGCACGACGGTGCCGCGGCGCACCGTCATCCGGCCCGTGCGGGCGGCGTGGTCGAGTACCCACCATGCCAGTCGGCAGCCCAAGCGCTGACCGGCGAAGCGGGGGTGCGTCACGGTGGTGGCCATAAACAGCGCCGGCTCGGCGCGTTCTTGCTCGGTCCAGAGCCAGGCTGGCGACTGCTCGTACAGGGTGGTGCAGCCGATCACTTCGCTGGCGCCGGTAAGGACCCACATGGGAATGCTCGGCTCGCCGGCCTGGGCTGCTAGTTCGTCTGCGGCTGCGTCCCAGTCCGGAAGCCCGTGCCCGCGCATCCACGCCGACCTGGCGCGGATCATCTCAGCGACGGGTTGCTGGTCACCCGCCTCGGCCGGCCGCATCTTTAGGGGCAACGTCGGCTGCGTACCGGGCACCCGACAAACCCTAGACCGCCGAGGCGTATCCGGCAGGTACCGGAGCTGAGGGGCCCACCGTGGTGGCGCCGACGGGGCCGGCCAGGGTGGGGCCAATCCCGCAACCGATCGGCGTGACTCGATCCCGGCCGTAAGTCGATCTAGTGTCCATCCCGGTGATCATCGAATCACCGGCTGGTCGGGTCCATGCCCGTTGCGATCCTGGGCTGCCGAGCCCTCAAGCGAGACCGTGCGCCCGACCAGCACCACCACGCCCCTTCTCTGAACTGGACCATCATGAGGTACTACGCGGGCCTGGACTGGGGCGAGAGTCATCACGACGTAGCCGTCGTCGACGAGCAAGGTCAGCTCATCACCCACCTACGTGTGACCGACGACGTTCACGGTCTGGCCCAACTCCTGGCCGCGCTCGCCGCGGTGCGGCGCAACCGAAGCTCGATCCCGATCGGAATCGAGACTGGCCGTGGTCTGATGGTCGCCGGCCTGCGTAAGGCGGGCCAGCCGGTCGTCGTGCTCAACCCGACGCAGGTAGCCAACTACCGCAGCCGCCTCGCTGCCCAGCGCAAGAAATCCGACCGGGGCGACGCCCACCTACTCGCGCACGTACTACGGGTCGACGGAGACGCCCACCGACCCGCACCAGCGGTATCGCCCCAGGCCGCCGCGCTGCGAGAGCTGACCCGCACCCACCGGCAAGCGCTACACACCGCCGGCCTGCTGGCGCGACGGCTCCGATCGGTGTTGCGCGACTACTACCCCGGGGCGGCGACCGCTTGGGCGCACCTGCCAGGAGGTCTCACCAGGCCGGAAGCCCGAACCGTCCTCACCGCCGCCCCCAACCCGACCCGCGCGGCCCGGCTCACCCACCGACGTCTGGAAACGCTGCTGACCGCGTCCGGACGTACCCGGCTCATCACCGCCGAGGCCAGCCGACTGCACGAGCTGTTCCACACCCGTACGCTCCGCCAACCCGCCGAAGTCGAAACCGCAATGGGACACACCACCACCGCCCTGCTGACCCAGCTCAACGCTGCCATCGCCTCGGCGCACACCCTATGGACACAGATCGACAACCTGGCAGAGCAGCACCCGCACACAGCGATCTACCGCAGCTTCCCCGGCATGGGCCCGCTCCTTGCCGCCCGACTGCTCGCCGAACTCGGCGACGACCCACAGCGATTCCCCACCGCACGCAACCTGCGGGCATTCTGCGCGGCCACACCAATCACCTGGGCAAGCGGCACCTCCCACAAGGTCAGCCACCGACGCAAAGCCAACCCGATCCTGGCCGAAACCGGCCACCTGTGGGCCTTCGCCACCCTGACCCGCTCCCCAGGCGCCCGCGCCCTCTACGACCGCCGCCGCGCCATCGGCGACCGCCACCCCGCCGCCTTACGGCGCATCTACGCCCGGCTCCTCGGCAGCCTGCACCACTGCCTGCGCGCCGGCATCCTCTACGACGAGGACCTCGCCTTCCCTGCCCCACCCGACTCCGCAGCCGAGAACGGGACGTAAGCCGGGAGCCGGGGCAACGCCCAGGATCACCCCGGGCTAACGAGCCCTCGCGCGGGTACGGCGTGCCCCGGCTCCCCTTTCCCAAAGCTGCATGATCTGCCAAGGTAGGGAACATTTGTTTGTTTGGTGCTGCGACGAAGAAAGCCTTTATTGGCCGTGCAGGACACAGACGACCTTGCCGAGAAGCTGCGCGCCGTCGGCGAGGACTACGGGATAGCGGGGATTGCGGGGGACGAGTTCAACGCGCCCATCTCGGACTCGGTACTGCTTGACCGTGGCCTCATCACCGATCAGCGCCGCGACGATATCCCCGGAGTCAGCCACTGGCTGCTGGCGTACGACGATCACATCCCCGTCAGCGATGCCCGCCTCGACCATCGAATCGCCGCGCACCCGCAGGGCGAACAACGTGCCCCGGCCGACGAGGTCGGCAGGCAGGTGAAGAACATCCTCGACATGCTCGTCGGCGAGAATCGGTGCGCCCGCGGCGATGGCCCCCAGCAGTGGGACAGAGACTGCACCCTGCCGGTTAGGCACGGCGGCCGGGCGTGCGTCGAGCGCGCGCGGTCCACCCGGGATCCGGCGAATCAGACCGTGCCGCTGCAAGATCTTTAAGTGATGCGCCACCGACGACGGAGAACCGAGGCCGACTGCGGCACCGATCTCCCGTACGGTCGGCGGGTAGCCATGCTGATCCACCCAGCCCTGAATCACAGCGAGGATCCGTCGCTGTCGAGGCGTCGGCGTCGGTAGCGACTCGTCGACTGTCACAACCGCCAGACTACCGAAGAATTAGCTCACTTGTACTAATCCGGCGGCGTGTCGACTCCACGGGCAGTGGGTCGGCCGGCCAGCTCACGGGCGTGGGGAGCACCTCAGCTTGTCGCGCAGGCACTGCGCGGCACCCGTTCTACCCTCGCGCCGGTGGGTTGGATCGGCATGCGGCCATCCGACGGGAATCGTCGACACCTGATCCCCGCGCTCATGGGGATGGGCCCGACGCCGCGCACCGGCGGTGTTCCCCACGCAACCAAAGGGTCGGGGGTGGGCCGCTGGATATCGGCAAAAATCCGGCAGGCATGCCGAATTTCGGCGCTGTCACCGGTCGGTTGTGTTCCATAGGCGCTCGTCTCTACGCTGCCACGGTTCGGGGTGGACTCTGAGCCGGAGGGTGGCGCGATGTCGCTGACCGACACCATTGGGGCCCGATTTGCAGGCGATGGCGGCGGGTATGGACCGGGCGCAGCAGGAGGCCTCGGCCGCCGACCGTGGGATCGAGCAGATCGCCGTCCGGGCGGTGGCCTCCGGCTTTGCTGGCATCACGGTGGGGTTGGCCCGAGTGCGAGCAGTGCTTGGGCAGGCTCGGTCTGACCTGACGGAGGCCGGTGGCGTCTTGGGTGAGGCGTCGCGGTCGCTGGGTGCGGTGGCGCAGCAGCCGTCGCCGCAGGAAACGATCGCCGTCCTCACGCCGGTGGTGGCCGCGCTGACCGCCGTCGACGGCCATCTCGCGGCGGCGGCGTCTGCGGTCGATGACGCGCGACGGTTGGTCAGGGCGGCGTTGCACGGAGGGCAGCCTGGTCCGATGGTGGCGCGGCTGCAGCAGGTGCTGCAGGTCCTGGTGACTGTCCGGACGCGCGGGACTGCGGCCCGGCAACACGTCGATACAGCGGTGGCGCAGGCTCGGCAGGTCGGTGACCTGGGAAACTGATTACGGGCGGCGGAGCGCCGGACCTGACGGCTATCGCCGAATGATCGCGTAGCGAGTGCGCAGGTGCCACGCCCTGGTGCCGCCGCTCGCGATGCCGAAGGTCCTCCGTGCCCGTAGGGGACGACACGGCCGGCTCCCAGCAGGGCCGGTAGGACGCGACCCCAATGTCTGCTGGCTGGCGCTCTGCTGTGCGCCAGGGTCGCTCTAGTTGGCCCGTTCGGGGGACGAGAGCCGGCTCGCCCGGGTTCAGGCTTGCCTCGATGAAGGACGAGGAAGCGCGGCCGAAGCCAGACACTGGTCCGACCGGGTGCTCGACGTTGACAGGGCCCGAGGCTTCCGGAAGCACCGGCAGTAGCCGTGGAACCAGAACCGCGGTTGGGGGCGACGCTTCTGGGCTGCGCGATGTGCGGCGCCTGGCGTGATTAGTCCGCTGGGAGGAGCTTCAGGTCGGCGTTCGTGCGGGTGGTGACGTCGGCGTCGGGCGGGCCGTGGGCGAAGGTCCAGCCGCCGTCGCGGATGTTGGTGAGGCTGGGTGTGAGCGCGCCGTGCGTACGCGGCTTTCGTCGCTCCAAAGCACGGCAGTGCCCTGTGCTGAGGTGTGACTGTTGCTCACGTGGCGTACGCTCGCTTGCCCTGATCGACTTCTATGCTGGGATGCGCCCGTGCCCCTTACTGCTTTGAACGCAGCTGATGATTTGCTGCAGCGCGCCGAACTTCTTGCCGAGCGCGCTGAAGTACCGCCCGTCGATCAGTGGTCTGTGGAAAGCGACATTCTGCGAGCATCATGGACTTTTGTTGGCGCGTCTTTGGATACGTACTTTCACGAACGTGTTCGTCGCGCTTTGTTGATGATGCCCATGAGCAAGGCTGCCCAAGGATATCTGGTTCCGCTTGGACCCATCGAGGAGATGGTTGGAGCTTTCTTGGATAATCGAACTACTTCCCGCCCAAGAGTTCGACTGATGAAGATCGTGCAAGAAGCTCTTCTCAAGGACACGTTTCAGGGGGCTCGGAACATCGAGCGTGCATTCAACCTGCTTGGTGTAGCAAAGTGCTGGTCAGCGCTTTCGGTGAGCATGAACGAAAGCCCTCAGGCTATTCGCGAAAGGCTCAACCGTCAGTACGCCCGGAGAAATCAGATCACCCATGAAGGCGACTATAAGCCACAAGAGCGTCCACAACACCTTTACTACAGGAAAATAAAGCGCTCAGATGTCGACGGCGAGATAAAGTGGACGCGGACATTTCTTCACGCGGCCGACGCATTGTAGTTATCGGCCGAAGTTGGCATGGCCTCGCGAGAAGGCGCTGCGGCGGACGGCCTCGCGAATTCGGCACGCACCGACCGTGCGTCCGCACCATCGCGACCCGCTCGACTCAGGACGCGAGCCGCTACGATTCCAAGCCCGCGCTCCGAGTGCCCAGTAATTTGCCGAAACCGATGGTCGACTAATGCGCCATAACATGATCGCGTAGCCCCTTAACTGGCCTAATCGATCCGACCGCAATTCGGTGTACCCTGTCCGTCCGACTTTCCTGCCTCCGCCAGGTGAGTGAAACGAAGCTAGCATTGGTCCCGAGACTGAACGCGTCGAGTGGTTTAGCGTGGTCGGGGAATCAGTAAGTCAGGCGGCAGCGATATAGTAGCTGTGTGCCGTAGGCCGTCGAGAAAAGTCCGGTTGGCGGTCCATCCGTCCATCGGCGGGCGAGGTGCGTTGAGCCACACTGGCTGGGTGTGCGGGTAGCCATGAAGCTGTCGTTGGATACCGGCACGGGTGATGACGATGCATGCCGTGCGGTGTCGAGACGTCAGCACACAGAGCCGCCCGGCCTCGAGGTGGAACGAGGTGGCGTCGCGTCGGCCGGATAGCGGGTGTAGTGCGATGACGACTTCGAATTCGCGGCCTTGGAGGCGGTTGGCGGTGTCAACCAGGATGTCGCCGGATGCAAGGCCGAGTGAGGCCGTCATGGTGTCGACGGCGTACTGAATGCGGTCACGTTGCTCGGTGTGGACTACCCCGACGGCGATGTCCCGGGCTTCCAGCGGTCGTCGTTCTTCGCCGTCGATAAGGGTGATTCGCCTGGTGAGCAGCCGGCTCACGAGCGTTGCGATGGCAGAGGCCATATCCGGGTCGTTGAGCGCGACATGCTCGTCGGGTAGTTCCAGCATGCAAATGCTGTGCTCGGCCGCCGCGTGTATTGCCTGATCGTAGGCGTCCCGAACAAGTCCGAGTGGGCTGAGGCGCCGCTGTGCGGGGCTGAGCCCGGAGGTGAAGTGTTGCCGGTAGAACGCGCGGGCTACGAGGCGGGCGGTGGTGGGTGGTAGACGCCAGGTGACCGGAAGTTCGACCTGCGGGCTAGCTGGATGTCTGGCGAGGACGGTGTGAGCGGCGGTGTCGAGAGGCCAGGTGATCGAAGACCGAAGGGTTCGCATGTCGGCGGTGGTGAACGGGCTGAGTTGTCCTGGGTCGCCGACGAGCAAGAGGCGGTAGTGGAAGTCGGCGACGGCCGCTAGGGCGGCCGAGGACATTTGATAGGCCTCGTCGATGATGCCGAGGCGGGGCGACCAGTCGGGATTCTCGCGGGCATGGAGAGTTGCCCACTTCGCGGCGGGTGCGACGATGATGTCGCAGCCTTGGAGTTGGCGCAGGTCATGGTGGTTGTCGGGGTGTCGTCCGGGGTTGTATTCGACCCCGTGTAGCCGACCGATTCGGAGTCGGGACTGGCGAAGTGCGCGGACGTGGTCATCTGCTTGGTCGTTGGTCTGAGTGATGATCGGGACGGTATTACCGGTCTGCGCGATCTGTCGTGCCACGATGCGGACTAGAGTGGATTTGCCAGCGCCGGGCGGCGAGTTGACTACTATCGCGCGATTATCCGAGTCGAGATTGGCCATGACATTTGTGACGGCGGCGGCGTGCGCGCTCGCCGGTGAGGTTGTCTCGGTCACGGTGTAACCCCTGCAGGCAAGTGGGTCCAGGGCAGTTCGTCGGGCATGCTTCGGCGGATGAACTTCGGTCCGCCGAAGGGCGGGCAGACGATGTGAGTGCCGACGGCGGGGAGCCGGTTGCGGGTGGCAGAGGTGGCGGCGCCGCGGACGACATCGAGTTCCACTAAATCGTTCGTGAGGCCGGCGCGTACCCGTAGTTCAACGAAGACGTGACGCTCACGGTTCTTGATCGTGGCGCGGGTACGCCACCAGAGCCGGGTGCCGGCGGCACGCTCGAACGGTAGATCGGGCCGGATAGCGAGGGTTCGCCCGTTGCGGGCGGTGACGATCCCGGACAGTGCGGCCCCTCGCGCGACATGGGCGGCCATGATGATGTCGTCGTCGAAGGCCATCGCGTGGTGGAGCTCTGCGGTCATCCGCTCCACCCGGTCGATGTGGTTATAGGCGTCCAGCAGCGGCAGAATGCTTCTAAAACGTGCCTGATCGGCCCGGAGGCGCTCGGCGTGTAGGCGGAACCTGGCGAGGTCGCGCTCCCAGCGCTCGGCTACCGTCTCCGCCTCGCTCATCCCATAAAGCAGTTCGTGCGCCTGCCAGGCATGGCACCAGGTCGGCTCCAGCGCACTCCGTACCGCCCCATCGATGATCTTCATCGCGAGTTGACGATCTGGGCCCTTGTGGCGTTCGTAGGCGCGCAGGGAAACGAGGTACTCCTGCTGTTCCCACGTCGCGTCCGGCACTGGTCCGTCGGATAGCTCCGCTTCAGCGGCGGCGATATCGTCTGGACGCTGGATCCAGGCGAGCGCGACGCCGAGCCGCCGGTCGAGAGTGGCGAGCCGGCCGGTGGCCCAGTGGAGGGTCAGCACGTCCGCCAGCGGCAGTACGGCACTACTGCCCGGAACTCGGTTGGCGCCGGCGAAGTAGGACAGGTGAGCGCCGGCGATCGGGATCGACGGCCCGGCACCCCACTGCCCGTCCGCGTCCAGACCACGCCAGTATCGGCCGATGTCGCCGCAGAGCCACTCGACCGCTGCTTGGTTGGCCAGCAGTAGCTGCGGCGCACCATTGTTGCCTTGGATGGCGCCCGCGATGTATCGGTTAAGCGAACGGGCGAAGCCTTCCATGGAGTCGATCTTGTTGCGCCAGCGCGTCGGTTCAACGGCGTACGTGAAGCCGGGGCGGTCGGGATTATCGCCGAACATCACGCCGATCGGCGCTGATGGATCTCCCGGCAGGTGATAACCGACGACCACGAATGGCCGCTTCGAGACGTGCACGTGGCGGTGCCGGGCCGCCGGGAAGGCACGGCCGTAGCGGTTCGCGTGCATGGCAAGCAGCACATCAGTGGTCAAGCTGCACCCCGGCCAGGGCGAGTGCGGCTGAGGCGCGGCTGAAATCGGCGACCACCGCTCGTTCGGCTCCGCTCACGGGCATGCGCCTGCCTCCGATTAGGTCGAAAGCGGCGGAGATCGTGCCGACGCTGCCGCAGGCGTTGGCCGCCTGGGTACCCATCTGCGCAACGGAGTCGTGTAGCTCCGCTTCCTTGGCGCAGAACGCCAACATGGGGCAGGTGGCGCAGCCATCGCCGTAGTGCATCGGCAAGGCCGACACCGCCTCCTTGGTCGCAGCCTTGATTTCGAGTTTCTCCTCCGGGGAGGCCTCGGGCGCCATCGGCGACGGAAGGATCGCAGGTCGGGGCAGGTCAGCGAGTACCAGACCAGCGTTAGGCTGTTGGGCCAACACCCACTCAAGGTGATCGACGTGCGGTCGCATGTCCACGACGAAGGCCTCGGGCCGCATGCTGAAGCCACTGGTCATGACCAGGAGGGCCTGATCGGCTACCTGATCTCGCGTGCCGCCGGAGACGATGACCAGCCGGCGTAGCGCCACCATGTACACCGCGATCTGACGGACGGCGGCCCCGACCTTGTGCGGGTCGGCATCGGTCTGGTGGTGCAGGGGCAGCGACTTGATTTCGATGGGAGTCAGCTGGCCGAGCGAGGCGCAGGACAGCACATCTAGCTCGAGATGGGTCGTCACGCCGGCGAGGTCGAATTCCAGCAACGGGTGCCGGATGAGGTGAAGTGCCGAGTCGGCGGTGTTGACCATGGCTTCGACGTGACTGCGGGTGCGCGCCAGGCGGAGGCGCCGGATGCCGTCTTTGTCTAGGGCTGGATTCTGGGTACGCATCTGCGACGGGGCCAGATCCAGCTGCCGGGTTTCGGTGGTCACCATGCCGAGGTGAGTCCGGGTCAGCGCGATCACTTCGTCCATCGCGTTGTCGAGCACTCGCCGTTCGAACTCTTGGCCGCGGCGGGTGGCATGCGGGCTCAACTTGGCCGGTGGGCAGTCGAGTAGATCGGTGAGGACCGGCAGGTTAAGCGCTGCGGCGTCGATGACAAGGCGACGACCACAGTTGGGGGCCTCTAGCAGCCCGGCGATGCGCCGAGCGTCGAGGTCTTGAGTGGGAAAGTCGCCGCGAAACCGGGAGAGAAGGTCCGCAGCGAGAGTTGCCGTCATCCGGCTGCCTCCACGTGTGTGCTGACGTTCTGTAATGAGGTGCCGAACAACTGCGCCTCAGGATCAAGCTTGCGAGCCCGCCTCGCGGCTGCGTGCCGCTCGGCCGTGTCGGTGTCGGCGATCTGGCCCAGTTCGTGTTGGGCAGCTTCGCGTAGTTGGACGTAAGTGAAATCGCCAGTATCTGGTACCGAGGCGGCAATGGTGCGTGTGAATCGCCAGAGGAGGCGGCGGACATCAGCCGCCCAGGGTGCGTCGCCGGCGCGCTCAGACTCATTGCATAGCCGCACGATCACCCGCAAAAGGTCGGCACGTGGGCTGGTTGGTCCGATGAGTCGGGTTTCCAGCGGCCAGCTCGACAGCGCGAGCTGACCCCGCATGGGCGCGAGCCGGTCGTAGGTCAGCGCTGGCGTCACGTATGTCGGGCGGGCTTGGCCGCGCGCGGTGCCTCGCTGTGCGGCCTGCCAAGATCGTTGCTCATCGCGACGAAGCGAAGCCAGTCGGCTGGGTTGGATGACTTCGCCGAATCGTGCCGCGCTGACGTCGCGAAGCAGTGACACCGGTGACGGGCTGCCCAGCAGGCTGAGTGCGGCGATGACCTGGTCTCGGATCGGTGGTGCGGCGTCGAACGATCCGGTGGCGGTGGCTTCGGCCTGGAGCAGTCGATTGCGGCGGCGTTCGGCGACGCTCAGCTGGGCCATCAGCTGAGCCACTCGATCGAGCTTGCGATCGGCCAGCGCGGCGGCGAGGTCCACCTGGTAGGCGGCCACCTCGTCCATTACTCGCTTGATCTCGGCAGCCCTGTCCATAGCCAAAATCTACCACGGAGTCTTGACAAGTTCCACGCTTTACCAAACACTGCACAGTGTTATCGTCCCGTTGCGCAAGCGACTGCCGACGGGACGTGCCATCCATCCGCGAGGGAAGGCAATGAAACTCCTACACACCTCCGACTGGCATCTGGGGCGCACGACCGGACGCGAGTCCCGAGCGAGCGACCACGACGCTGTCCTCGCCGAGATCGTCGACGCAGCCCGCGAATTGCGCCCCGACGTCATCTGCAACTCCGGGGACCTGTTCGACAGGAGTCGTCCCGGCACCGACGACCTCGAACGCGCCATCGATGTCCTGTCCGAGCTGGCCGCGATCGCCCCCACCGTGGTCGTGTGCGGCAACCACGACAAAGCGGCGCTGTTCCGGGTGTTCAACAAGCTCAGCCGCGTCCACGGCCTGCACTTCATCGCCGACCCCACCACCGAACCGGAAGCAGTAATCGAACTACCCGTCGCAGCCGGCGGGACCGTCCGGGTCGGCGCGGTCTGCTACCAACATCCCCACCACTTGGTCGATGGCCGTGGCAACCCCGACACCTGGGGCAGCGAGTACAGCGCCGCCGTACGCGGGCTCGACAGTACGGTGGCTGCTGCAATCCAGGCCGGCCTGAACCCGCAGACCGACTTCGCGGTCTTCGCCGCCCACGCCTACGTGGGTGGGGCCGGGTGGAGCGGCACTGAACGCCGCGGGCGCCATGACGACATCTTCGCTACCGACCCGACCGGCATCCCCGGCGTCGCTTACGCCGCCTACGGTCATATCCACCGACCGCAACCACTACCAGGCGCCGCTGGCACGTACGGCCACTACGCCGGATCCCCGCTGCAGCTCGACTTCGGAGAGGCGGGCCAGGCGAAGAGCATGGTCTACGTCGAGGCCGCCCCTGGCCGCCCGCCGCGAATTGAGACCATCCCACTGCACCGCGGCCGGCAGCTGCGCTGTTTCCGGGGCACCCTCGACGACCTCGCCGCCACCGCCGACACCTTCGGCACCGACCTGTGCCAGATCGTCGTCGACAGCGATACCCACATCCCGCACGTGGCCGACCGAGTCCAGGAGATACTTCCCGACGCGCACCTGGTCGAGGTAGCCAACAACGCCGCTGACAGACGGGCCCAGATCGTCATCGCCGATCCAAGCAAGGGCGGCCAAGAACGGGAACCGAGCATCGATGAGATGTTTGCTACCTACCTCGCCACCGCTGGGTCAACCAAAGCGCCAGCGGCATCCGTCCTCGACGTGTTTCACCAACTCGCCGACCCCGCCGTCGTTGACGAACCGATGCCCTTCCCTCAGGAGCAATACCTGCCGGAGGTGGCCTGATGCGCCCGCTGCACCTGTCCATCGAAGGCCTGCGCTCTTACCAGGACCGACGCGAGATCGACTTCACCGACAAATCTCTGTTCGCCATCATCGGCAAGACAGGCGCGGGTAAGTCGTCGATCCTCGAGGCGATCTTCTGTGCCCTGTACGCCGGCGCCACCTACAACCTGCGCGCGCCGAACACCCTCATCGCCGACAACGCCCCGTTCGCGCGAGTCGAACTGACATTCGCCAGCCAAGGCCGCCGCTGGTTCGTACGACGGATTCTCGCCCGCACCGGCACGCCCCGGCACGAACTGGTCTGCCTCGATGAGCCCGAGCTGCGCTTCGATAAGAAGACCGACGTCGCGGCGCAGATCACCAAGCTCATCGGCCTCACCGCACAGCAGTTCCTCAAGACCATCCTCCTACCGCAAGGCCGCTTCCAAGAGTTCCTGCACGCCGACAGCAGCGAGCGAACCCCGATTCTCAAGACGCTGCTCGGCCTGGACACCCTCACCACCATCGGCCAACACGCCACCGCCGCAGCCAATCGGATCAAGCCCGGACTGGCCGTTCTCGAAAGCTCCCTTACGCAGCTCCATGGCGACCCGCCGGCATGGGCCGCCGCGTGCCGCACGGCAGTGAAGGACGCCGCCGCACACCACACCCTCCTCGCCGAGACCGAACACGCGATCCGCGACCTGCGCCAATCGGTCACCGACACCCGCAACGAGGCCACCGCGCTCTCACGAGCGGCAGCTCAGCTAACCGAACTGCACCCAGTTGACGGGCCAGCGCAGATGCGCGCGCTCATCACCGCACGGCAGACACACGACGAGGCCATCACACACCAAAAGGCGTGCGTAGAAGCCGCGCGAGTCCTGCGCGACCACCTCGATGCCCTCGGGTTGGACGCCGACCGCGATGAGCGTGGCCTGGATCGATACCTGCACCTACGGGCTCAGATATCTCCCGCAAAGGATCGCGTAGACGAACTACGTGCCCGCCGCGAGCGGCACGCGGCGAACCAAGCCGACCTGCACGATCAGGATCGTGACCTCGACAACCGTCGCCGGGAGTGCGAGGAATTCGCCGCCGAGGCCGGTGAAGCCAAGGAGGCACTCCGTGTCGCTGAGGCGGAGTACGCCCACGCCTGTGTCGCCAAACAGCAGGCCGCTGATCACCTCGGCCAGCTCCGCCGCGACCACGCGACGTTAGTGCAGCTTGCCGAGCAGTTGGTCGGCAAGGAAAAGGAACTCGCTGCGCTACAAGCCGAGCTCAACGAGAGCGAGACGGTCATAGGGCAGCGGACCGGCGAGCGCGACGCGGCCCGCGCGCTGTACGAGGACGCCCTGCGTGCGTCAGCCGCCCAGCACCTGGCAGCCCACTGCCATCCCGGCGACCCCTGCCCGGTTTGCCAGCACCCGATACCCGAAACCTTCACCACGCCCGACGTTCCTGACGAGAGCGCGGCGAAGAAGGCCCGCGACCACGCTGAACGAGCACTCGGCAAGATCACGGAGGACCATGCACGGCTTAGCGGTGCCGCGCACGCCCTTAGCGTCAGCTTGCCGAAGCTGCGCGAAAGTTACGAGCATCGGACCCGCGACTACACCGCAGCAGCCGACGCGCTTGCCACCGCGCTGCGGTGCACTGACCTTGACGCGCCGGACGAGACGCTTCTGTCCGGGCTGGAGTCCGAGGTCACGCGTACGTTTGCCCTGAAGGAGGAGGCCGAGAAGCGCGCGTTCGAGACGGCCTTGCAGGCAAAGAGTGCCGCCGACAAGCTGGGCACCGACAGGACTGCCCACGGCAAGGCCCATGAGGCTCACCGATCGGAGGCAGCGAAACTCGAGAGCCACTGGAACAAGCTGCAGACTGGACTCACCGAGTTTGGCCTAGTGGTCACCGACCTCGATGAGGTGACGGAGGCCGTATTCGCCGAGCTAACCAGCAAGATCGAGACCAATATCGCGCTCGCCAAGAACCTCCGCGATGAGCTAGCCAAGGCTGATGCGATCCTCAACGGAGAACAGCTCACCCTGGGACGACTGCAGACCGAGCGCGCCAACAACGTCAACCTGCCAATGGAACAGCTCAATGGCGCCCTCGGACGCGTGGGCGCGGTTCTTGCCACTGTCCCTGCCGATCTCGGCCTCAGCGCTACCTCGACAGCCCCGACCGGCGGGGACGACCGGCTCGCCTGGGCCGAGCAGATCGATCGCGACGTCGCCCTCGTTCGTGCCGCCGCTAGGGACGCCGAAACCCGCGCCGCCAACATCGGCAAGGGTGCCACGACTCGCGAAGCCGAACTACTGGCCTCAATCGACTCAGACAGGTACGAGGACCTGCCCAAAAAGATTCAGGACGCCAACACGCGAAAGACTCTCGCCGAGCGCGACCTTGGCGAAGCTGAACGCCAGATCCCGATCCGACACGACCTCACCCACCGCATTGGTGAGCTGCGCCCGCTCTACGACGCGCTCGAGGACATACGCAAGGCGATGAGCGATGGCGCATTCCCGGCCGCCGCGATCGCCCAACGGCAACACCGGTTCCTCGAACTGGCAACCGGTCACCTCGCGGACATGACCGCCATGCGGTTCGGATTCGCTGAAGACTTCAGCATCGTCGACGGCCTCACCTCTCAGGCCAGGGACACAAAGACCCTGTCCGGCGGCGAAACCTTCATGGCCAGCCTCGCCCTCGCCCTCGCCGTTGTCGACATGGCCGGCCGATCCGGGGGTCACGTCGAGACCTTCATCCTCGACGAAGGCTTCGGCACCCTCGACCAGGAAGCGCTCAGCAACGCCCTCGACGTCCTCGGCCACCAAACCATCGGCGGCCGACTAGTCGCGATCATCTCCCACATGGCCGACGTGGTCGACGAAATCGACGACGTTCTTATCGTCAACCGCACCAACGCCGGCAGCACCGCCACATGGCTGACGCCAGAGGAACGCAAGCGGCTTTCCGACGGTGGCTATCCGGACCTGCTTGGGTAGCCGGATCGATCCCTGCTGCGGTGACAAGTCCTCCGCCAACAGGCCGCCGAACTGGCCACCGCCGCTCGGCGTCCTCGCAGGCTGATCACCGATCCGGCCCAGGGGAACGGCTTCACCCACTTAGGAGATGTCACTTAGCCAGCGGGTGTGGCCCGGGCGGCGTCGGCGGGCCGACTCGGCCGTCGACGTTGTCCTGAACCGAGGCGTCCCTCGCGCGACTCAACCCAGATGCCGCCAGCCGACCTGCCGAACGGTAGCTAAGGACGCCGCTCTGGGACACCGGCCAGCAAGCAATGACGGAACTCGAACATTAATCGCGTTCATAGAACAATTGTTCGACCACGGCAATTCTGTCATAGGTAGAGTGCATCCTTCTACCCGCACCGCTCCCACGGGAGCCTGCCCCCTACAAGCGGCGTCGAGATGAGCGCGGATGAGCCAAATGCATGATTCGGTCGTTTCGTCGGTCGTTGATACCGCATCCCCTCCGAGCGGTTCCGGTGCCGCAACAGCGCCAGCTAGCCGTCAACGAGCGGGACGTCGTACCGCGCTGGCAGATCTGGCCGCCTACGTATCGGAGGCGCCCTATCACATTCTTTACTGGGCGATCCTGGATGTTTTCCTGCAGGCCGCAGCGGCTTACCAGTCGCGATTAAGAGTGGATGAGGTGCTGGCGGCACTCCGGAAGAACGGCTGGACCTATCCGCTTTCGGAATCTGACCTTGAAGACCGGCTGACCTACTTGTTCGAGCACGGCAATCTCACGCGCGACTACGACTACGACGACACTGCCATGACGCTGGAACGCTATGACCGCCGGTTGCACATTTACGACCTGACGCCCGAGGGTGAAGTCGTCCATGACGCGATGAGCAGCGTGAGGGACAGCCTGCAGCGTGTGGGAGGCCTGCAGGCGGTGTTGCTCCGCCAGATCATGTCGTTGCTCGACGACCTGCTGGAGCAGTTGGAGGACCCAGACCCGGACGGAGAGGTCGTCTTCACACGGGTTGAGGATCTTCGCAGCAACTTCAAGGCGATGACGTCGAACGCGGCGCTTTTTATGCAGCAGGTCAACCGCATGCTGGCCACACGCAGCATCGACGTCGAGGCGTTTCGCCGGTTCAAGGACGACACAATCGCCTACTTGGCCGGGTTCCTGGCGGAACTCGACGAGTTGACCCCGGACATCCGTAAGCGCACCTTGCGGTTGCGCCAAGTGCCAGATCCGGTGCGTCACCTGGCGCTGGCGCGGGCTGCGCGCGCTTCTGGGCACAAGGCTGTTGACGGGCGGGAGGCGTTCGACGGGTGGATCGCTGCGGCGAAGGCGAGCCTTGATGGGGTATCAGATTGGTTCACCGCCGACCGTGGCGCCTCGACCGGCATCGAGGTCTTGTCGGCCAAGGCTCGTCAGGCGGTCTTGGGCATTACGCACACGGTCGAGCGGATCCGGGAAGCTGGCAGTCAACCGTCGGCACGCACCAGCGACCTTTTAGCACTTGCGAGCATGTTCGACCGTGCTGCCGGTGATGAGGTGCATGCGATCTGGAAGGCGGCGTTCGGGCTAACCTCGTCGCGACACTTCGGCGACCTGCATAGCGACTCCGACCTCACCCCAGACGGACTGTTGGTGCGGCAGGCACCGCGTATCGAGGTCAGCCTGAAGCTGCAGGCCATTGAGGTCAGCGACACGGTCAAGCAGGCACCGCGCCTGCCAGATCATTCCGCGACGCGGCAGGTACTGGCGGGGCAGGCTCGGGAAGAGATCGCCGCGGTGGCCGCCGCCGCCGAGACGCTCGTGGCGCTGGGGCAGCGACACCTGTCTGAGTTGAACACGATTCTGGATCGGGCGACGCTGAAGCTACTGGCCAAACTCATCTTCAGGGCGCAAAAGGCGCGTCCCGACAGTCAGCGATGGCAGCAGGCGGCCAGCGTTGACGGCCGGTTGAGGGTGCGGGTTCGGGCGCCGCGGCCGGCGCGGGCCACCGTCGTATGCGCGATTGTGGGTGACTGGGTTCTTCCCGACTACGAGGTGCAGGTCAGCTCCGCCGCACCAGGACGGGAAAAGTCATGACGAGCATTGAGGAGCAGGACCTCGCGGCACGCCGCGCCAGGGCCATACAGGAACTGGTGGCACGCCCACTGCTGGACCGACGAGCGCCGTCGTTCGCAACGATTGCCACAAGCGAGCGATGGCTCAAGGAGTGGTTCGCTCGCGCTTGTGGCTGGATTCTGATCGTGGATTATCGGCGGGGCCTGGCACGGCTCCGAAAGGTGACCGGCGAGGTAGACGCGTCGTTCCCCCTGCGGAGCCTGCGACAGGGCGGCAAGGTATTCACGAAGCGCAAGTATGTGCTGCTCTGTTTGGTTGCCGCCGCCTTGGGTGAGCACGGGCGATCGCGGATGAGCCTGCATGACATCGCGGTCGCCGTGGCGGACCTGGGTGTGCGGGCGGGCGTGGCGCCATACAACGATCTGGACCATAAAGATCGGCAGGCGATGGTGGACGTGCTGCTGGTGTTGGCGCAACTCGGGATAGTCGCCGAACTGGACCGCAGCGGACGCGACTACGGCGCCGACCGCGGTGGCAATGTGTTGTACGAGATCGATGAGCAACGGCTGGCCCAACTGCTGGTCGCGCCGATGCCGCCCGCACGGTGCGCCAGTTGGCAACAGATGATTACCGAGGAACGCCACCTCCGCCAGGACGCCGACGGGCCTTCGCGGCTGGCCACGGCTGCGGCCAAGCAACGGTTGATGCGTCGGCTGTTAGATCGCCCGGTCTGCTATCCGAGCGACCTGAGCACCGACGAGGTCGCAGCCATGCGCGATGGCGCGGCCGAACTTCAGCGATGGCTCGCCGAGGCAGGCATGTTCCTGGAAATCCGGGCCGACGCGTGGATGGTGGTCAACAGGCGATCCAGTGCCCCCCGCACCCTGCGTGATGGCTCGAACGTCGCCAATGCGGCCCTGCTAGTGCTGGAGGTCATCGCTCGCGACCCAAGCGTGGACTGGGTCTCGGCAGCACATCTGGCTAGCGCGGTGGGCGAGCTGCTAGACGAATACCCGTGGTGGGCCAAGTCGCTCCGCAAGGATCCCCACCGCGTCGCTTCCGTCACCACACTTCTATCCAGCTTTGACCTAATCCGCCCGGAATCCGGCGGATGGAAGATCATGCCCGCGGCATGGCGATGGACGACCAGCGTTGACCCCGAGTCCGTTTCGACCGTGCCGCGACAGCCGAGCGCAGCCGCTGCGGGGCACGCTCAAGACGACCTATTCTCCCAGGAGCTGATGTGACTCTCACCCTGCCAGACGGCATCCTCAGCGGCGTTCCCGCGCCCACCCGCGGGCGGTGGCAGCCGCAACGAGCCGGTATCACTGGCCTGTTCCACTACGACTCGCAGGTGTTCTCGTTCTACCGCGGACGGTTGCTATTGCGCGGCAACAACGGCAACGGCAAGTCGATGGCCCTGGAGGTGCTGCTGCCGTTCGTCCTGACTGCTGACCTCGATCCCAGCCAGTTAAGTACGTTCGGCCACCGCAGCCGATCGATGTATACGTGGCTACTGGGCCACGACTCGACCAACCGGCACACTGGTGCCCGCGGTTACGTCTGGGTCGAGTTCGGCCGCGTCGGACCCCTCGGGCAGCCGGAGTACTTCACCGTCGGGGCCGGCCTGGAGGCTGTGCGTACACGGGAGACGGTCACCCCGTGGTACTTCACGACCGCCGCCCGCATCGGCATTGACTTGACCGTCGGCACACCCGGCGGGGAGACGCCCAGCCGGGACGCATTCCTTGCCGAGTTGGAGCAACTCGCTGCCCAGGGCATGCCCGGCGACGTTCGCACGCCAAAGAACCACCGCGCCGAGTGCAACAGAGTGCTATTCGGCCTGCCCGATGAGAGCTACCGGTCTCTGCTCAAAGCCCTGCGGCAATTGCGCCGGCCGAAGCTGTCAGACAAACTATCGCAAAAGGCCCTCGCCGAGATCCTGCGCGACTCGCTGCCCAGCCTGGACCGCGGGCTGGTCTCGGCCATCGCCAAAGGCTACGAGCGGCTCGACCGCCACCAGGATGACATCAAGAACATCCGGGCAATGATCGCCGGTCTACGCGAACTCGACGTGGCCTATCAACGGTATGCCCGCGCGTGCCTGTGGCAGCGCGCCCACGCCATTACCGCCTGCCAGCAGGCTCTGGCCCGCGCCAGCAAGAAGGCCCAGGATTCTGCTCGCGAGCGCGACCGCCTGACCACTAAAATTGACGAATGTCAACAGAAGGCCGCGACGTTGACTGGCGGTCTAAACAAGCTCAACGGCCACCTCGCCGGGTTACGCGACAGCGAGTTCTACACCGAGGGGCCTCAGCTACAACCCCTGCTCGACAAAGCCGAGACCTTGGAGGGGGTCGCCGAGTCGGCGCGGGTGCGGGCCGAAGATGCTGCCAGCCAAGCCGAACTCGATGCAGAGTCTGCTGCCCAGGCGCAGGCCAAGACAGACGCTGCCGGCGTTGATGTGCAGCGCCGGCAAGTAGCAGTCGAGCAGGGCGCGCAGCTGTTCACCTGGCTGCGCGACATTTATGACGCGCTCCAGGGCAGCCTCGGCGACCCCGACATGCCGGGCAGCGAGCGGCCCGTGGCCGAGATGCGCAGCCAGCTCCGCCAAGCCGTCGCCGACGTGCACGCCCGCTTGCAAGGACTCAATCGAATCGCCGGGCAGGCCACCGATGCCGCGAAAGCGGCAGAGGCCCTGGCGAAGGAGGTGGAGCAGTCGCGCATCGACCTGGTGTCCGCCGATGAGCAGGTCGCAACGGCCCGAACGCAATTGCGCACAGCACGTGACGAATTCATCGCTGCGGCCCGTGCATGGATGGCCCTGAGTGATCAGCTCGTGGCGGCGGGCGTTCCTTGGCGCGATGTGGAGTCGGCCCGCATGAACGGTGCGTTGACTCAGTGGCGCAATGCCGCCTATCGCTCCCGCAGCCGGCAGATCACCACCCTGGTGCAACGGTTCACCGGGATGGCTGATCAACCCCAGCAGGTCGCCGGTCAACTGCACCACGGCTTCCGCGTACAGGTCGAACGCGCTCGGCAAGCTAGCGCGGACAGGGACGCCACGCACCAGGACCTTGGCTCGGCACGAGACGAATGGCTTCAGGAGCTGAACGACTGGGTGCTCACGCTGACCCACCTCCCCGTCCACGGGCTAGCACTGCCAGCGCGAGACATTTATGCGCCACAGCCGTGGCGTGACTGGATCACCACCGCCGCCGCCTCTCACCGCAACCACATCGCCGCCGTTGAACAGGAGCTGCAGGAACGTCAGCGCGCACACCACCTGCAGCATCATCAGTGCCAGGCCGAATGGCAGCGGCTCGCCGACCAGCGTGAGCACCTTGCGGCTGAAGCCATGGTGACCCCGACGGCACCCGCGACCCGCCTCGACAGTCGCCAGGTTCGCGCTGGCGCCCCGTTCTACCTGTTGATCGATTTCGTCCACGATGACCTGGACCCGGCTAGGAAGGCGGGACTCGAAGCCGCACTCATCGGCAGCGGCGTGGCCGACGCGTGGCTGAACCCCGATGGTCTGCTGCTTACCGCGGACGGCGTGCCGCTGGCCGACACGCAGCTCAATGCCACAACCGAGGCCGTCGGCCAACCGTTGGCGGCAGCGCTGCGCGCCGACGCCGACGCTGCACGTGTTGCCGGGGTGCCAGTCGCCGCGATCTCGAACGTTCTGGCCAGCATCGGTCTAGCCGAAGAAGCCAAGGACACGAGAGCGCACCTGGCGGTTGGCTGGGACGGCAGCTGGCGAGCAGGGCCTCTGAATGGCGCCTACCGTCAGGACGCTACCCGGCTCGTTGGGGCAGCGAGCCGAGAGCGCGACCGACAGGCTCGTCTGGCCGAGTTCGATCGGCGGATCGCGGAACTGGACCGGCGGCTGGCCGCGTACGCCGAAGACGAGCAGCGCCTGACTGGCGAAGCCACAGCCCTCAACGCCGCGAAAGAGCAGGCCGGCGAGGAAGCTGCCGGCTTGCCGGGCACCGGGAAGGTCGAGTACGCGGCACAGCGCGCCCACGACGCCGACGATGCCGCTCAAAAAGCGCTTGAGCAGGCTTCACTCCTGCAACGTGATTTACACGCGGCCATAGTCCGACTACACCTGAGCCGCAGCGAGGACTTAGCTGCGGTCGTCGCAGCCGCACCGGTTTCCGAACTCCGCCTTCCCGACCCACTCGGAGACCTCCCGACTCCCGCCGACCTGGCGCTGCTAGATCACTATGTACAGGCGTCGGCCGCTGCCCTAAGTGACATCAGGCGGGTCAGCCAGGAGGCTTTGAGCGCACTTGACGCTGCGGCCACCACCGCCCAGGAGCAGTACGACGCGTTTCCCGACACCGAAAGCCTTAACCGCCATGAGCAGGCGGCGTCCCAGGCCGAGCATGCCCAGGTGACGGCCCGCGACCAGTTCACTCGTCGTGGCACAAAGCATCAGGCTGCCCTTACGGCCAGTGCCGAGAAGCAATCCATTCTCAACGCTGCCTTGACCCAGTCGGATCTCACCGAGTGGTCTACCCGATTGGGCGATCTCCCGCCGAGGGTCAACTCATGGACTGACACCGCTGAGGACTGGTTGCGCACAATCGCCGACTATCGGACAGCGGCAGAGATTTCCCGCGACACGGCCCACCGTTCCGCCTCGTCGGCGGCGTTGGCATCTCGGGAATCCTCGCAGGCAACGAGCGATCGAGGGCGGGCCGCTGAGGCGCGAGAGCATTACACGACTTTGGCCGACCGCATCGGCATTGGCTACACATCCCTGATGGCCGAGATGGCCGAAGCGCAGACGCAGATCAGCGAGGCGCAGGAGGCGATAGCGCAAAACCAGCAGACGCTCGTGGCGCTGGCTGCACAGCAAGGCGCCGCGCAGAACCGGGCCACTACCGACGCCAACGCGTACACCGACATCAGTGGGGCACTGCCCGAGCTCGCGGCGAAGCTGTGGGTTGCCGTCCGCGCAGACCTGCCCCGGGCAGCCGACTGGCGGCTCACCACCGGACCTGACGACGATGGCGAGACAGAGACGGCGACGGCTGCGTCCCAGCAAATTCAGGAACTCGCTGGTGGTGATGCGGTAAACCGCTACGGGCCACACCACAACGACGACCTGGTCAGCGCCGTGTTCCAGTTGCGCCACCAGGCCGAGACCAGCCTGGGAGGAAGACTGACACTGATCGAGCGCTACGCCGCCGACATTTTGGTCGTCGAAGCAGCCCGCGACAGCTCTACCGCGACCTTGCCGTCCACCATCGCCGACCTCAACAACGAAGTGATCAGCCTGCAGACCGTTTTGAACACCGAGGAAGCCAAACTACTCGAGCAGTTCCTCACCGACAGCATCCGTCGGGAGATCACCGGCCACATCGACGCTGCCCGCAAACAGGTCATCGCGATGAGCAAAGTCATGCAGGAGCACCGAACGTCCGCCGGCTACCGGTTCAACCTCGATTGGGCCCCGGCCACCGACGCGGACGTTGACAACCGGGTCTTGGATCTACTCGCCGCCGACTTCGACGCCGCTCCCTCGGCCAAGGAACGGCTACGGCAGTTTTTCGCTTCCCGCATCGCCAATATTCGGGCCACCAAGACTGGCCAGACCTGGGAAGATCTGCTGCAGGAAATGCTGGACTACCGGCGCTGGTACCAGTTCCAACTCCAGTTCGCCAAGGGCGTCAACGAGTTCGCCGAGCTTGACAACGCCGCGTTCGACAAACTGTCCGGTGGCGAAAAGTCCGTTGCTCTACACCTACCGTTGTTCGCTGCGGCTGCCACCCATACCGTCGCCGCCACCGTCCGCGATACCGTCGACACCGATAAGCCCGGCTGCCCCCGACTCATTTTGCTCGATGAGGTATTCGCCGGCGTGGACGAAGACATGCGGGGCGAACTGTTCGACCTGGTCACCTCCCTGGACATGGACCTCGTCGCCACGAGCGAAGCCGAAACCGGTATGTACGCCGAGCTCGACGGGATCGCCATCTATCACCTGATCAAGTCCACCGGCGTCCCTGGCGTCCTGGCCGCCCGCAGCGTCTGGACGGGCACCGACGTCCTTCACTTGCTCGATAACGACCTGGAAAGAGGCGCATGATCCAGCCGCCCACCCAGGCGCAACTGCTCGAAGCGTTCCCGATCAAACGCTGGGCCTGGCTCCGCGTGGACGTACGCGCCGAACTCGAACGCCGTCCCGCCGCCGCCACCGTCTCCATCGACACGTCCGCGCTAGATCCCGACGCCGCCAAGTCCCTGCAGTGGCTGCTGCAAAGGACTCCGCCGCTTCCAGCCCGGATGCCGGTAAAGCTCACTCAGCTCGACCGAGCTCTGCTCGAACGCACCGATTGGGGACTACCCACCAAACCGCTACTGGAAGCCCTCGACGGACCGCTCGACGACCGGGCCGCACGTAAAAAACAGCTACGAAATGCCGCCGATGAGCTGTGGGCCTCTGCGGCACAACACCCGCGCGTCACCGCAAGCCCGGAACTACAGCGATGGGTGGCCGCCGAAATATCACTCGGCGCGCTCCCCGCCGAGATCAGCAAACGGCAACCGCTGCTAGCAGACGCCCTCACCGTGCTCGACGGCCTACCCGCCGATGGCATTAGCGTCACCCGCCTCGCCGCCAACATCCTCGGGTCGGCGCACGCCCTCGACAAAGGCCCACTGGCCAATCTTGTACTACGGGCCCTAAGCCTTCAGTACGGCCAAGATCCGATCGCATCCGCGTACTCACGAACACTGTGGAGGCTTGCGGGTCTTCGCCCGGACGACCTGTCAAGCAGAGTCCTCCTCGCCGGCTTCAAGGCGACTGGCACTACATCTTTCGAAACCGTGCTCCGCGCTCATGCCCGGTGCGGCGAACCTGCCGTGATCACTCTGCGCCAGGTCGACAACTTTGTCAGCGAACAGCCTGCGCCACTGCTGCCTCCTGAGACGCGCGTCTGGGTGTGCGAGAACGTCGCGGTCGTTGCCGAGGCGACTAATGCTCTTGGGCGCGACTGTCCGCCATTAATCTGCGTCGAGGGCTGGCCAAGCCATGCCGCGACCTTGCTACTGCAACACCTACTCAACCACGGTGCTGACATCGCCTACCACGGCGACTTCGATTGGGAAGGGCTGGCGATCGCCGATCAAATGATGCAGATGGGGGCGCACCCATGGCGCATGGATCGCGACAGCTACCTCGCAGCTGCAACCCGTGCCACAAGACGCTCAGCGCTGAACAGACCGGACTTTCCCTTCTATGAGTACCCCTGGGCGCCCGGCCTCGTCGACGCGATGATCCAGCAGGCCACGCGGGTGGAAGAGGAGCATGTCATGGAGGACCTCATTGCTGATCTCAAGTAGGTTCACCGGGTGCCGAGCGGGTACCGGCCGCAGGCGGGGGAGGCGTGCCAGGACGGCTTGCCACTGCCTCAATTCTTCGGCCCACTGGGAAGCGCAGGGCTTTGCGGCGGCGCGTGTTGGCGTCCATCACGTCACCATCTTGATCACTACTCATCTCGCGGGGCGGCAGGTTCGTCGACCCTGGCGTGGGAGCTAGTGTCCGCCTGCCCCGACAGCAGCGTCGTGGTGAGAGTCCTCGGCGCGGGTGTGAGTAAGGTCCTTGAGCAGGGAGAGTGCCTGCTCGGTGATGGGGCGTGTACGGTGCGAAGTCAGGGCGTCACTGCTGTTCCTTACTGATCTTGCTGATGTGGTCGCCGTGTGGTCTCCAGCGGGGGTCACCCCGGGTCAATCCGTGCCACTCCAGGCCAGCCGGGGTTAATGATCATGGTCATCGACCGGCCCGGTGTGGTCGCCGTGTGGTCGTCGGTCGGGGCACCCCGCCAGGTCAATGCAGGTCAACGTCGGTCACTCCCTGCCAACGCGGGTCGACGCGCAGGTCGTTACACTGACCACTCGCGCCCCCGTAGCTCAGGGGATAGAGCATCGGTTTCCTAAACCGTGTGTCGCAGGTTCGAATCCTGCCGGGGGCACCAAATCGAGGCCCTGGCCAGCGGAGAGCTAGCCAGGGCCTCGATTTCTGTCTATGCATCCGTGAGCGCCCCGTGCGCCCTGTCCGGCCTGACGTGCGCGGCCGACGGCGGCGTGGGTGGCAGAGGGAACCTCGCGAGTGCAGGCGAGCAGGGAGTCACCCCGAGGCGGTTATCCCGCCTCGGGGTGACTTCAGCTCATCCGAATCAGCGTCGGGCGCGACGCCGTTTGGTGGCGAGTAGCAGCAGGGTCAACCCCACTCCCGTCAGGACTGCGCCAGTGCCAGCCAGGGGCAGGCTTGCTGAACCGGTCACCGGCAGCGGGGGCTGCGTCGGCGTTGGTTGCGGCGGGAAGGTCGGTGTCGGCTGCGTCGGGCTGGGGGTAGGCGCCGTCGGGCTCACCGTCGGGCTCACCGTCGGGCTCACAGTCGGGCTCACCGTCGGGCTCGGCGTTGGTGTCTGAGTCGGGGTAGTGGTGGGACTGCCAGTCGGCGTCACGGTCGGGCTCGGGGTGGGCTGCTGGCAGTTGAGGGTGGTCGAGAACGGGAAGTCGTGGATCTCTCCGCCGTCGTGGACCAGTGATCGACTGATCACGCTGCCCTCGATGTTGCTGTTGGTGAGGGCGTTCAGGTCGGCGTTAGGGGCGTAGATCGTGCCCTCGATGGTTGCGCTGGCGTCCGTCAGCGTGACCGACGTGGCGGTGGGGAAGTTGAAGAAGATGTAGCGCGCCTGGGGGCCACCGATCCCGGCGAAGTTCGGGGCCTGCCAGACGAAATCGTCGGCCACGCCCGTGGTGTCCACGTTGACGAGCAGCGGCGTGTCGGCGGTGGGCTGGGTGGCGAAGGTGAAGGTCCCGATGTTGGCCAGGTCGGTCGCGCTCAGATTGAGCGTATTGGTCACCCCTGGGGTCAACGTGATCACAGCGTTGCTGCCCGGTGGGATCGGTCGTGGCAGCACTGCTCCCTCCGGCGTCCGGAGCACCACGTTCTGCAGGCAGGTGGCGAGGCTTCCGGCGGTCTGCCGGAAGCTGGCGAACGCGGCGGCGAAGTCGATCGGCGAAGTCGGTCCGACGCTGGCGACGGGTTGCCGGGTGACCAACTCGACACGTGGACTCGCGTCGTAGTCGTTGGCCGGCAACACGCGAGTGTTCACCAGCGCCCCGTTGTTGTCCACGTTCCGGACGAAGGCTCCGGTCAGGTCGCCGACCTTCACGTATCCGTTCTGCAGCACCTGGAGGCGGGTGCCGGGCACGCTGCCGGCGAAGTCAACTTGGCCGCCCACGACAAGAGCGGTCGGGTTGGTGTCACCTTGGACGATGAACGAGCCGGCGGTGTTTGTCGCCACCTGATAGTTGCTGAAGCTCAGGTTGCCGCCGATGGCGACGGTGCCCTCGTTCTCGCTGCCCAGCAGCCTGGCATTTCCCTGCGTCATCACCAGGAAGCCCTGAGTGGGTGCAACCGGGTCGATCACTGCCCTCGGCTCGGCCGCGCCAGGCTGGGCCACCATCAACGTCAGGGCCAACAGTGCCGCGAGACCCGCCAGCGGCAGAAACGTCAACTGCGCCCGTTTGCTCGACAATACCGACTTGACCATCATCTTTCACCAATCCCCCGAGAAGTCACGAACCGGTAAACGATCGACTTCGGCCGTCGGTGTTATGTGTGCAGAGAGATACTCCGATCGGATGAACTTCCGAGGAATTCCTACTCGGTGTCTGACAGGGCCTGCTCGGTGTGTCGAGCCTCGATCCAGGGCCATGTAGGGCGGGGCTGCAAATCGTGAGATTTGCCGGCGATTGGGCCTGGCCGTGATATGCGGGTATCGATGGGAAGCACATTCATGCCCTTCGGAAATTTCTGAGAAGTTGTACAGAAATTGCGTTCGAAACAGGGCAGGCCGGCGCCGCCGGGCTAATCATTCGCGTCCGCGTGGTCCCGACCCGCCACCGTCGAGAGATCCGTGCCCTACCGGCACTGGGCGCCCGGCCGCAGGAGCGCCTTTCATCAGGTTCCGGTCCACGGGGCGCGCGGGTGGCGCCGGTGGCGGGCATGACGGCGGCGCCGAAACGGCGGCGGGCGGTGTCGGCGGCGGCTTCGATCAGCCGCGCCCGGGGGCTAACCCCACGGTGCTCACTGGCGTCAGCTTCATTACCAACAGACACGGCAGCCTGATCGCGTAGGCGATCAGGATCCCGAATGCTTGCACAGTTACAGCAGCGACCTCTTCCGTCGAAGGATCTTCATGTCCCGCACCCCTCGCAAGCACCGGTCCACGTATCGCCTTCTGTCGTCTCTCGCCGTGCTGACCCTGGCTGCCGGTGGCGTCACGGCGTGTGGCGACGACGGTTCCTCCGCCACCTCCTCGACCTCGAAACCCCCCACATCGTCCGCCTCACCGTCGACCAGCCGGGCGGCCGCAGCGAAGCTGCACATGGTCAACAACGGAGGACATCGCCTGGCCTTCTACGTCACGCAGGGCAGCGGTTCCACCATCGTTCTGGACTCCGGCGGCGGCGAGTACTCCTCGCAGTGGACGAACATCGCCCCCAAGATTCACGCGGCCACCGGCGCCACCGTCATCACCTACGACCGGGCCGGCCTCGGCGAGAGCGACGTGGTGCCCGGCGCGTGGAAGGTCGAGAGCGCAGTCAGCGACCTCAAGGCAGGTCTCAAGCAGCTCGGCGTCACCAAGGACGTAACCCTGGTGTCCCACTCCCAGGCCGGCGAGATCGCGAACAACCTTGCCCAGGACAACCCGGAGATGCTCTCCGGCGCGGTCCTCGTCGACGCCAACCTCCCCCAGTTCTTCACCGACGAGCAAATCCCCCGCCTCGTGGCCGCGGGCCAGCCGGACGTCGACGTGGCGAAGAAGGATCCCGAGAAGCCTGCGAACCGCCAGCTCATCTCCACCGCGGAAGGCTTCGCCGCCGCTCACCAGACCTTCCACAAGGTGAAGTGGCCAGCCTCCGTGCCGGCCACGGTGATGGTGTCGGAGAAGACCCCCTTTGCCGGTTCTCCCGAGGACGCCCAGCGCTGGCGCGACGCCGCCGCCTCGTTCGTCAAGGAAGCCCCCAACCGCAAGCTCGTCACCGCCAAGGGCACCTCCCATGAGATCCCGACAGATCGCCCCGACCTCGTCATCAAGGCGATCGAAGACATGTTCGCGGCACAGCATTGACCGCAAGGAGAGGCCCGGGGTTTCCCAGCCGAGCGTTGCGTGGGCGGCCGTTTGTCTGCGGATCCGCCTCGTGATTCGGCGGCGGGTCCGACGGCCGCGGGCCCGGCCCGGTCATGTGCTGGCAGACGAGGCGTACTCGTCCAAGGTGATCCGCGGTCATCTGCGCCGCCGCAGGATCGGCGCGACCGTCCGATCAACGCCGACCAGGCCGCCAACCGGGGCAAGAAGGGCGCGAAGGGAGGCCGTTCACCGACGTTCGACCCCGAGCGGTAGTAGCAGCGCAACATCGCCGAACGCTGTATCAACAAACTCAAGCAGTTCCGCGCCGTGGCTGACCCGAGGGCAGCCCCTGGCTCGACCGTCGGCCACACTCGCGGTGTGACGACAGTCGAGCCAATAGCCTCCACCCATCCGGCGTTCGATCAGGTCGCTGCACTGTTCGACGACTACCGGGCGCACTACGGTCAGCCGTCAACCCCTGAAAACACCCGATCCTGGCTGCACGAGCAGGTCACCCAGCACAGGCTCACCGCAGCGGCCGCCATCCGTGCTGAGGAGGTCTGCGGTTTCATCACGGTCACGATCATGCCGGCCTCGCTCATGTTGGGCACCGCATGGTCGATCCGCGACCTCTACGTGACGCCGGACTATCGCCGTACCGGTATCGCCAACGCTCTCCTGCAGCACGTCATCCACAACGCGGGCAACGCTGGCGCGCATCGTGTGTCACTCCAGACCGAGACCGACAACGTCCCAGCTCTGACGCTCTACACCGACATCGGTTTTCAGCCTGTCACCGGCCTGGAAATGCTCAACCTCACCTTGGGTCCCACTCCCGGCAACACCGACGACGCCTACAGCCTGGATCACTGACGCCACCAGCCGATTTTATGGCTGCCCAACCACTTCCAGCGAGACGCCTTGGTCCAGCATGGCGGCGGGGATTTCCAAGCTGAGCGTGCCCACCTGCGACGATTCCAGCATGACCAGTCACGATGGTGAACGCTGTCCCGAGTGCGGGCACGCGCCGCGGGTGCACCCGAGGCCGGACGGTCGCGACCTCTCTATCTGCGCGGCCTGCATCTACGAGGAGGACGAGGGGCTACGCGATGTCGAGGCCATGTGCAGCAAGGCCTTCCCCGCTGTGCGGGCGGGTGACTAGCAGGTGATGACGAGCGCAGGCACTAGCTGAGCGACGGTCAGGGCCGACGCGGGCAGTCAACGATGGACGATCGGGGATCGCACTCTCGTGGTGCTAGCCGACCCGTGCGCGGGCGGGTCTGGGGCGCGGCTCGGCGTACGGCTTCCGGCCCACGAGCGTTGGGGCGGGAGGGAGCCCTCTTCTCGACCACGATGCCGGCGCGCTGGACGTACAGCTCCCGCTTGGCGGTGGCGTCGCCCCTTGAGTCCAGGACGTAGCCCGTCAACCACATCCAGCCGCTGTACGGGTCGATCTCCTCGACGGACACGAGCCGGAGCCGCAGCGCCCGGTCCCCGCTGAACTGCGGCGAGCACGCCGGCCCGATCAGCAGCAGGTCGCCGGGGTTGAGCGCATTCACGGCAGCCAGCCGAGGAAGCGGAGGCGGAGCGTGTCCGGCGGAGCCCAGCTCATGTCCCGCTCGGCCGACACCAGAAGCGTGCCCAGGTGGACGGCCAGGGTGAACGACGAGTCGGCGTACTCATCCAACAGCTCCTCGCGGCGCATGGCGCAGGGCCACGGCCTGTCGCACGTCTCGCACAGCCAGAGGGGCAGGACCGGCCCGTGCCGCGTCATCGGCTCTCGCCCGGCCAGTGCCCCCGGTTGATCGGGATGCGGTGACGGGAGCGGCAGGGGAGCTCGGCACCGCAGCGACAGACGTTCCGCCACCGAATCCACGACCAGACCGGCCGGTGCCGGCGCGCGAGGGTCATCGCCACTGACAGCACGTAATCGTCAAACCGGACTCTTCGCACCTGGCCTCCCACGGTCGGTCGCCTCTCTGCAACCGACCGTAGTGCTAAACGTCTGTGTACGTCTATGGACGTACCGGATGTCCGGACGTTTATATACGTCCCCTAGGTTTCGCTCATGATCGATCCGCTCTCTCCCACACCGATCTACGTTCAGCTCGCAGACGTGATCGCCAAACGGATCGAGGACGGAGAGCTGCCTCCCCGGCGGCCCATCCCGAGTGAGTCCACGCTCCAACAGGAGTACGGCGTGGCTCGCGGGACCGTCCGGTCGGCGGTGCGCCTGTTGAGAGAGCGCGGGTTGGTGATGACCGTGCCGCAGCGCGGGACGTACGTCAGCGACAAGTAGGCGGACGGATGCCCCGAGGGCGGGTGCGAGAGTCTTCGGGCTAGCTACGCGCCGCGTACATCGGCTGCCGCCTCTGCTCCGACGCGGCAGTGGCGCACCTCGTTCTCAACCTTCGTGCAGCTGGCTCAGCGCCGACGCTTCCCAGCCGGTCGGGTCGGTGCCGGGCGGCACGAAGGTCAGGGTCTGCCAGAGCACCACGATGTCCCACCAGGCCGCCTCCACCGCGCTGAGCCGGCGAACGGACTCGTAGCCGGCGCGGAACTGCGCGTGCACGGTGACCGGCACCGGCCCCCAGTCGTGGTAGCGGGTGCCGAGCAGCACCGCCGACCGGGCCAACTCGACGACCGGGTGGTCCTGCTGGGCCTCCTCGAAGTCCAGAACCGCGACGATCTCGGTTCCGACGCACAGAATGTTGGCCGCCCGATAGTCGGAGTGCAGGAGCTGCCGTGGCAGCGGGTCGGCGGGGGCGGCGGCGACCAGACCACGCAGGGCATCGCTGACTGTCGTTGGCACCTGCTCGGTGTGCGTGTCGAGCCAGCCGATGACCCGAGCCGCCAGCGGCTCGGCGGGAGCGGAGTAGGTGGAGGCGGGGTCCGGGTCGGGATGCGGGCAGGCTGCCAGCGCCTCCTGCAGCCGAGCCAGGAGCGCGCCGGCCGCCCACACCTGGGCGGGGTCGGCAGTGTCGAGGAGCTCGCCCGCGATCACCCGCTGCAGACCCATCGAGACGTGACAGGCCTCGACCTGAAGGCTGCCGTCCCGCGCCGCGACGGGCGCCGAGACCGGCAGACCCTGGCCGTCCAGCCAGCTCGTGAGGCGCGCGATCGCCGCCAGCCGTGGAAAACGGTCGGGCACCACCGACCATTTCGCGAGCATCCGGCCGGCCGGCGTGCCGATCCAGGCGAGCGCGTTGCCGCCGCTCATCACGATCCGCTCGCAGGAATCGACTCGAACACCCCAGTGCTCGTCGAGCGTGTCGGCTATCCATCGACCGGCCGAGTCACCGTCGCTGAAGCCGAACCTTCCGCCCAGCGTCTCCCTGGGATCGTGCGCCTCCCACAGCATCTCCACGACCGGGGCATGCGATTCGGCCATGCGTGGTATCCCACCACGCCGTGCCCACGGTGTCATCCCCACCACTGGGTCACTCCTGCGGACGCCTGTCGATCGGCAGTCCGAAGAGAGGGAACAGGTCGGCTCGGTGGAACGCCAGCACCGCGGAGACGCCGGCCCTGGTCACTGTCAGCACCTGCAAGGTGTGCGCGTGGAAGGTGTCGTCGCGTCCGCGGGTGTAGCAGGCGAACGCGGGCTGCCCGTTCGCGGACGTCTCCACCATGATGCGCCGTCCCTCTCCCGGCAGCAGCTTCGCCGTCAGCAGACGCAGTACGTCCTTGCGACCGTCGAACCAGGTGGGAATCGGCGGCATCTCCCACCGGGTGTCCTGGGTCAGTAAGCCCTCCAACGCGACCAGATCGGCCTTCTCGAAGGCCGTGGCGTACTGGTCGAGAAGCGCACGGAGGGCGGGCTCCTCTGGTTCGCTGAACTGGTCCTCGGCCGGTGCGAGCCTGGCCAGTTCCGCACGCGCCCGCTGGAGTGAACTGTTCACCGCTGCCGTCGTCGTCTCGAGCAGATCCGCCACCTCGGACGCCTGCCACGCGAGGACCTCCCGCAGGATCAGTACTGCGCGCTGCCGCGGCGGCAGGTGCTGCAACGCGGCAACCATCGCCAGCCTGAGGCTCTGCCGGGTCCCGACCACCAGGGCCGGGTCGGCGTTCAGCAGGAGATCCGGGAACGGCTCCAACCAGGTCGCCTCCAGCGCCCGCGCCTCCAGGTCGTCGGGATCGGTGCCGGGAGCACCCAACGCCGACGGCACCATCCGGCGGCTGCTGTGCTGCAACGCGTTCAGGCAGACCCGGGTGGCGATCCGGTAGAGCCAGGTCCGCACCGACGAGCGCTGTTCGAACTCTGCGAATCCCCGCCACGCACGTAGGTACGTCTCCTGTACCGCGTCCTCCGCGTCGTGCAGCGAGCCGAGCATCCGGTAGCAGTGCGCGACCAGCTCACCCCGGTACTGCGCGAACTCGTCCTCCAGGTCCACAGCATCTCCTCGACCGGCTCCTGACGGGCAACGTGGCGATGAGTTTCCGGGTTTTGCGCGGTCAGTACCAGTGACAGCGAAACCAGCAGGGAGGGCCCGATGAGCGCAACAGTGATCCGCTACCAGACCAAGCCCGAAGCAGCAGACGAGAACCAGCGTCTGATCGAGAACGTCTTCGCCGAACTGGCGGCCGCGGCACCGCCCGGTCTGCGGTACAGCGCCTTCCGGCTGGCTGACGGGATCACTTTCGTCCATGTGGTCGACGGCGACGGCCTCACCGAACTGACCGCCTTCCAGGAGTTCCAGCGCACCATCGGGGACCGTCTGGCCGTCGGCCCCACCCGCGACGACGCCACACTGGTCGGCTCGTATTCGTAGCGGCGCGGGAGGCAGTTGGCAGGGTGAATCTTGGACACTTTCCGTTAGCCGCTAACGGAAAGTGTCCAAGATTGCCAGCGATCGCGGGTCGTGCGGCCGGAGGTCGTGCCGCACGGGAGCATTTGGTCCCTGTCGTCAGCCGGAGGTCGACTCGCCGCGACACGTCCCCCGAGCGACGGGCGTTCGGTGGTCCGGCCCATTCGAATAGATCATCTAGAAGCGGTAGGCCAGGTTGACGGCCAGCGCGGCCAGCACGGTGACGAAGAAGACCGCCCAGCCCACGAGCTTGCGAGACCCCACCCGCAGGTGCGCGATCAGCGCGCCGACGAAGTACAGCACGAGACCCACGGCGGCGAGTGTGCCCAGCAGCGGCACGGCGAACCCGACCACCAGCCCCACCGAGCCCGCCGCCAGCAGCAGGCCCAGCACCGGCAGCCACGAATGAGGGATCCGCTTCATGTCCGCCTGGGCCTTGGGATAGTCGTGGCCGATCAGGTAGGTGACCGCGGCGATGGCGGTGAAGACCGAAGCGATGATGGTGACTGTCACGTAAGCGGCGAACATGGATCCTCCTTGTGATTGTCACCCCAAGGACGAGACAGCGCGGCGAAACGTTACCGCCCAGCCCGCAGCAGAGCCCCGCAAACAGCGGTGCCCTCCGGATCGTCCGGAGGGCACCGCGTCGTGGTGGGGTCAGAGGAACTTGTACATCTCCGCGGAGGCCGGTTCGGTGTCACCGGCAGGCGGGGCGGTAACCGAGACCTGCTCGCCGAAGCCGCTCATCTTCATGTCGGTGACGAGATCGCCGACCTTCTTCGTGGCGATCGTGTAGGACAGTGCGGTGAGCCGGCCGTCGCCGTCGACGGTCGCCTCGAAGGGGATCGCCTTCGGGTCCTTCGCCAGCTTGGCGGTGGACTCCAGGCCGTCGCGCATTCCGCCGTCGGTGCCGGCGGCCTCTGCGGCCTTGTTGAGGTCGGCGGTGCCGCTGTAGTGGCCGGGGCTCACTTCCTGGGTGGTCACGATGCCGCCGATGATGCCGGTCTGCGCCTTGAGGTCGAACGACTGGCGCAGCGAGCTGGTCGGTCGGAGCTTGCTGAGGTCGATCTTCATCCAGGGCTTGTCGCCGTCGAGCGAGTCCGACTTGATGTAGGCGGCGTCACCGATCAGCCGGGCCTCGATCGGCTCCGGGGCGTTCCCGGTGACGTGGATGGTCTTGGCGGCGGGGTCCATCTTGCCGCTGAGGGTGATCGACTGGTTGCCGGCCTTGACCGAGGCGTCCATGGTGACCGTGCCGGCGAGGCTGCGCTCCATGGCCTGCCGGACGGCGGCGGTCGGTTCGAGTTTGGACGTTGCCGGAGCGGCGGAGGGTCCGGCGGAGGAGCCCGACCCCCCGGTGTCGCCGGAGGTGGTGCCGCAACCGGCCACGAGGGCGGCGGCGAGGGCAATCGAAAGGGTAGGGATCAGTCGACGCATAGACGTGACCCTAACCAACGGGCACCACCCGGGGGTGCCTGGCCACCTCGGGTCAGTCCGCCGGCAGTTGGTCGGCTCGGGCGAGCACCCGGTCGATGAGGCCGTACTCCCGGGCCTGCTCGGCGGTGAACCACCGGTCCCGGTCCCAGTCCTGCTGGATCTCGTCCAGTGTCCGTCCGCTGTGCTGGGCGATCAGCTCCTGCATGGTCCGCTTCACGTGCAGCATGTTCTCCGCCTGGATGGTGATGTCCGAGGCGGTGCCGCCCATCCCGCCGGACGGCTGGTGCATCATGATCCGCGAGTGCGGCAGCGCGTACCGCTTGCCGGCCGCGCCCGCGCAGAGCAGGAACTGCCCCATCGAGCCGGCGAACCCGAGCGCCAGCGTGGCCACGTCGTTGCGGACGTAGCGCATCGTGTCGTACACGGCCATTCCGGCGCTCACCGAGCCGCCCGGCGAGTTGATGTAGAGGTAGATGTCCCGGTCGGCGTCCTCGGCGGCGAGCAGCAGGATCTGCGCGCAGATCTGGTTGGCCGACTCCTCGGTCACCTCGGTGCCGAGGAAGACGATCCGCTCCCGCAGCAGCCGCTCGAACACCTGATCACCGAAGGTCGGCTGCCCGCCGTCCCGCATCCACACGCCGTACCCGATCATCCGTCGCCGCCCTCCACCGCGCCGGCGGGCGGGGGACCGCCCGGGGGACCGGCACCTCCAGCGTGCGGCGACGCCCGGCCGCTGGCCAGGGATTCTGCCGCTGGCAGATCCGCCCAGGGCAGAACCCGGCCGGCCTACACCAGGGTCAGTCGCCGCCGGCCCGCCCGGGCCCGGCGGCAGGCCAGCATCTTGGAGGTACGCGGGCCGGGGCGCCCCGCCGGCGCGGAGGCGATCAGCCGGACCCGCAGCCCTGCCCCGCCGACTGTCGACCCGACAGGCGATGCCGGACCGCCGACGTGCAGGATCTGCCCGCCCAGCCGCAGCACCGGCCCGACCGGCTGCCGGACGGGGGCCGGGACGGCGGCCACAGGTGGCGTCGACCCACTCGGCTGGAAGCCGATCCGGAAGCTCGAACCGGTCTCGGTGCGCGCCGACGGCACCCGCTCCAGCCGGGCCAGCGCCGCCCGGGGCGCGGCGGGGGTGCGCCGTTCGACCCGGCGCAGGTCGTCGCGGGCCTCTTCGAGAAGGTCGGACAGGTGGATGCCGAGTGCCCGGCAGATCGCCGCGAGCACCTCCGACGAGGCCTCCTTGCGGCCCCGCTCGACCTCCGACAGGTAGGGCACGGAGACCCCTGCGGACGCGGCCACCTCGCGCAGTGTGCGGCCCTGACTCTGGCGCAGCCGGCGCAGCACCCCACCGATCACGCGTCGCAGCAACGACATGCGGACCTCACTCTCGCGGTCGTCGTCGGAGGAACACCTCCATCATGCCGGTTGTCGGCCCTGCCTACCGACCCCTGCGGGTCGGGTCGGCCGACGGCGGTGGTTCGTCGGCGCGACCGGGGCGTGCAGTCCACGGCGTACCCGCTATGTTGTGGTCGTGCAGGCGACGGTGGCGGAACAGGTTCGACGGTGATCCATTTTCCCGCGCAGCGCCGGGGCCCACTGAGCGCGCTGAGCCTCCGGCTCGCTGCCGCCCTGGGTCTGGTCTTCGCCGTGGTGGCGGCGGTCTACCTGGACCGGGACGGCTACCGCGACGTCAACGAGGACGGGCTCACCCTGCTCGACTGCTTCTACTACGCGGTCGTCTCGCTCTCCACGACCGGCTACGGGGACATCACCCCGGCCGCGCCGTCGGCCCGGCTGGTGAACGTCCTGTTCGTCACCCCGGCCCGGGTGCTCTTCCTGATCATCCTGGTCGGCACCACCCTGGAAGTCCTGACCGAGCAGTACCGGACCGGCCGTCGCCTGTCGCGGTGGAGGAGAGTCGTGAAGGACCACGTCATCATCTGCGGCTACGGCACGAAGGGCCGCAGCGCGGTCAACGCCCTGATGGAGAACGGCCTGGATCGGTCGAGGATCGTGGTGGTGGAGCGCAGCAGCGTCGCGCTGCGACAGGCCACGTCGGCCGGGCTGGTGGCGATCGAGGGTTCGGCGACGCGGTCGTCGGTGCTCAACGAGGCGCATGTCAAGAACGCGAAGGCCGTGATCATCGCGACCGACAGCGACGACGCGTCGGTGCTGGTGGCGCTTACCGTACGGCAGCTCACCGCCGGGCAGGTCCGGATCATCGCGGCGGCGCGGGAGGCGGAGAACGCCCCGCTGCTCAAGCAGAGCGGCGCCCACCACGTGATCGTCTCGTCGGCGACCGCCGGCCGCCTGCTCGGCCTGTCCACCTCGGCGCCGCCGCTTATCGACGTGGTGGAGGACCTGCTCACGCCGGGGCAGGGCATGGCGCTGGCGATGCGCTCCGCCGAGCGGGACGAGGTCGGCCGCTCGCCGCGCGAGCTGGACTCGCTGGTGATCGCCCTGGTCCGGCGGGGCAAGGTGGTCACCCTGGCCGACCGGGCCGGTGCGGTGATCGAGACCGGCGACATGCTGGTGCACGTCCGCGACGACCGCCCGCAGTCCGCGACGACCGTCTGACGCTCGGCCGTCAGCAGGCGTCGGGCTCCTCGATGAGCGCCTCGGTGCAGCTGATCGGTGTCGTGGTGGCAGCGCGCCGGAGCAGCTCGTAGAGCGTCTCCCGTTCGGCGGGCTCCAACGCCCCCAACACCTCGTCCTCGGCACCCGCGAGGGCGCACTCCGCCTCTTTGAGGCGTTTCGCCCCATCTTCGGTGAGTTCGACGACGTGTCGTCGACGGTCCTGGGGTGACCGCCGCCGCTCGACCAGATCCTTCGCTTCGAGGTCGTTGAGCAGCCCGACGATGTTGGTGCTGTCCATCTCGAGGGTGCTGGCGAGCGCCTGCTGACTGGTGCCCCCGCCCGCGCGCAGCACCGTGAGCGCGACCAGGTGCCGGGGCCGCAGACCCAGGGGTGCCAGCACCGACTCGGCCCGCAGTCGCATCCGCCGGGCCAGGTGGTCCAGCAGGGCACCGGAGCGGTGCTCCGAGGGATCCAGCGGCAGGGCGGACATGTGACCCAGTCTACCGACGCGTCGGAACATCTGCCTGCTATAAATAGTTGACGCCACACAGACGATCCTTGGAGGAGGAATCATGAACCTGCTGCATATCGATTCGAGCATCCGGGGCGACTGGTCGGTCAGCCGGCAACTCACCGCCCGCGCCGCCGCCGCCTGGCGCGCGGCACACCCCGATGGCACGGTGACCTACCGTGATCTGGGCGCCGAGCCGCTGCCGCACCTGGACTCGCACGGCGGGCTGGCGCGGATGACGCCTCCGGACCAGCACACCCCGGCCCAGCGCGAGTCCTGGGAGCTCAGCCTGCGACTCGTCGACGAGGTGAAGCAGGCCGACGTGGTGCTGCTCGGCCTGCCGCTCTACAACTACGGCGCCCCCAGCAGCGTCAAGTCCTGGGTCGACCACCTGGTCGTCGCCGGTGTCACCTACGACCCGACGACGCAGGAGGGTCTGCTCGGCGGCCGCGAGTTCGTGGTGCTGGCCACCCGGGGCGGCGGCTACGGCGAGGGCACCCCGCGCCACGGCTGGGATCACGCCGAGCAGTGGCTCCCGCACGGCCTGTCGATGACCGGCCTGGAGCCGCGCTTCATCAGCACCGAGCTGACCCTGGCACCCTCGGTGCCGGCGATGGCCGAGCTGATCCCGCTGCACGAGGCGAGCCTCGCGGCCACCGAGAAGGAGATCGACAACCTCTGGACCCCCGCCTCCGCCCAGCGCTGAAGCAGCACCGGTACGACGAGAGCGGCCGCCCCCGGGTATCGGGGACGGCCGCTGTCGTTCAGGTCGGACAGGTCAGAGGATCGTCCAGGTGTCGCCGCTGCCCAGCAGGCCGGCGAGCTGCTGCTCGGGGGTCTCGGTGACAGTCGCCCTGGCGGCCGCGAGCTGATCCTGGACCACGCTGTCGTAGGACGGCCGGTCCACCGACCGGAACACCCCGATCGGGGTGTTGCGCAGGTCCAGGCCGGGCAGCCGGGACAGCGCGAACGCGTACGCCGGGTCGGTGACCGTCGCGTCGTGCACGACGATCTCCTCCGGGCGGACCGAGCTGGTCTCCCGGACCTCCAGGCCGAACGCGCCAGGCGGGTGCACCACGCAGAACTGCCCGTCGGCGCCGAAGGTGATCGGCTGCCCGTGCTCCAGGCGGATCAGGTAGTCGTCCCGGGTGGACGGGTCCTTGAGCTGCTCGAATGCCCCGTCGTTGAAGATGTTGCAGTTCTGGTAGATCTCCACGAAGGCCGAGCCCTCGTGCTCCGCGGCGGCCCGCAGCACGGACTGCAGGTGCTTGCGGTCGGAGTCGATGGTGCGACCGACGAAGCTGGCCTCCGCGCCGAGAGCGAGCGAGAGCGGGTTGAACGGCGCGTCGGCCGAGCCGGCCGGCGTCGACTTGGTGACCTTGCCGACCTCGGACGTCGGCGAGTACTGACCCTTGGTCAGGCCGTAGATACGGTTGTTGAACAGCAGGATCTTGAGGTTGACGTTGCGCCGCAGCGCGTGGATCAGGTGGTTGCCGCCGATGGACAGCGCGTCGCCGTCACCGGTGACCACCCAGACCGACAGGTCCGGCCGGGACACCGACAGGCCGGTGGCGATCGCCGGGGCGCGGCCGTGGATCGAGTGCATCCCGTACGTGTTCATGTAGTACGGGAAACGCGACGAGCAGCCGATCCCGGAGACGAACACCGTCCGCTCGCGGGGGATGTTCAACTCCGGCATGAACTGCTGGATGGCCGCCAGGATCGCGTAGTCACCGCACCCGGGGCACCAGCGCACCTCCTGGTCGGACTTGAAGTCCTTGGCGGTGAGCTTGAGGGCGACAGGCTCAGACATTCTTCAGGACCTCTTCCAGCGTCGTCTCCAGCTCGGCGGCCGTGAACGGCAGACCGCGGACCTGGTTGTAGCTGATCGCGTCGACCAGGTAGCGGGCCCGGATGACGTGGGCCAGCTGGCCCAGGTTCATCTCCGGGATGACCACCTTGTCGTAGGAGCGCAGCACCTCGCCGAGGTTGGCCGGCATCGGGGCGAGGTGCCGCAGGTGCGCCTGGGCGATGGACAGCCCACGCTGGCGCACACCACGGCAGGCCGCGCCGATCGGGCCGTACGTCGAGCCCCAGCCCAGCACCAGCACCCGGGCGTCGCCGTCCGGGTCCTCCACCTCGATGTCCGGAACCGGAATCGTCTCGATGCGGGCGGCCCGGGTACGCACCATGAAGTCGTGGTTCGCCGGGTCGTACGAGATGTCACCGGTCTTGTCGGCCTTCTCCAGGCCGCCGATGCGGTGCTCCAGCCCCGCCGTGCCGGGGATCGCCCACGGCCGGGCCAGGGTCTCCGGATCGCGCAGGTAGGGCAGGAAGGTGGTGCCGTCGTCGCCGTTGGGCTCGGTGGCGAACTCCACCCGCAGGTCCGGCAGCGACTCGACGTCGGGCAGCAGCCACGGCTCGGAGCCGTTCGCCACGTAGTTGTCCGACAGCAGGATCACCGGCGTGCGGTAGGTAAGCGCGATCCGGGCCGCCTCCAGCGCCGCGAAGAAGCAGTCCGACGGTGACTTCGGCGCGATCACCGCGACCGGCGCCTCGCCGTGCCGCCCGTAGAGCGCCATGTTGAGGTCGGCCTGCTCGGTCTTGGTCGGCATACCTGTCGACGGGCCGGCCCGCTGCACGTCCACGATCACCAGCGGTAGCTCCAACGCCACCGCAAGGGAGATCGTCTCGCTCTTGAGCGCCACACCCGGACCGGACGTGGTGGTCACGCCCAGAGCCCCGCCGTACGACGCGCCCAGCGCGGCTCCGACCGCGGCGATCTCGTCCTCGGCCTGCATGGTCAGCACACCGAAGCGCTTGTGCTTGCTCAGCTCGTGCAGGATGTCCGACGCCGGCGTGATCGGGTAAGCCCCGAGGAAGACCGGCAGCCCGGAGCGGACCCCGGCGGCGACCAGGCCGAGCGACAGCGCGGCGTTGCCGGTGATGTTGCGGTAGGTGCCCGGCTGCATCTTGGCCGGCTTGACCTCGTACCGGACCGCGAAGTCCTCGGTGGTCTCGCCGAAGTTCCAGCCGGCCTTGAAGGCGGCCACGTTCGCGGCGACCAGCTCGGGACGGGCAGCGAACTTGCGCTCCAGGAAGCGCAGGGTCGACTCGTACGGTCGCGAGTACATCCAGGAGAGCAGGCCGAGGGCGAACATGTTCTTCGACCGCTCGGCGTCCTTCTTGGACACCTGGTGAGAGGCGAGCGCCCCGACAGTCATCGAGGTCAGCGCCACCGGGTGCACGACGTAGCCGGCCAGCGAGTCGTCGTCCAGCGGACTGGTCTGGTAGCCGACCTTGGCCAGGTTGCGCCGGGTGAACTCGTCGGTGTTGACGATGATGTCCGCGCCGCGCGGCAGGTCGGCAAGGTTGGCCTTGAGCGCGGCCGGGTTCATCGCCACCAGCACGTTCGGCGCGTCGCCCGGCGTGAGGATGTCGTAGTCGGCGAAGTGCACCTGGAAGCTCGACACGCCCGGCAGCGTGCCGGCGGGAGCCCGGATCTCGGCGGGGAAGTTCGGCAGCGTGGAGATGTCGTTGCCGAGCTGCGCCGTCTCCGAGGTGAACCGGTCGCCTGTCAACTGCATGCCGTCGCCGGAGTCACCGGCGAACCGGATGACCACCCGGTCGAGTTGACGGATCTGCTTGGTCACTGTGCCACCTTCGTTCGCGACTGCGGGACCTCGCCCTGCCCGGCCACGGGACCTCCTTGACGCAACGTTCCACCGCACCGCCCCAGGCTGGCCCGGTCCGCTGTCGTTCCTCAGTGAGAGCCTACGTCGAACGGACCCCCGACCCTCCCCGGAGGTCCGCCGACTGAGACCCGATCAACGTAAGATTTGCCCGGCATTGCGGGGTTTCGCCCCGCCCGCCGTAATTCAGATCACCGTCACCGGCCGGCCCGCGACCCCGACCGGTGACGGCCAGGGTCGTCGATCGGTCAGTCGGCGGGCGGAGCCGCGGGCTCGGCCGCCGACCCGCCGAACCGGCGGCGCAGCGAGGTGGTCGCCAGCGTGAGGGCAAGCACCACCAGCAGCGCGGAGACCGCGATCAGGATGACAGCGGTCCGCTGCACCGAGGTCATGCCGCCGTCGTCGTCGGTGGTGGCGCCCGCCGGGAGTACGCCCTGGGAGCCGGTCGGCGCGGGCGGCGAGACGACGGGTGTCGCCAGCGCGGCCGCTGCGGTGATGCGGAAGCTCATCTGTACCCGCCGGGTCGCGCCGTTGCGCGGGTCGAGCTGACCGATCACCGCCCCGGACAGCGGCGCCTCCCGCTGGGCCTGGGCGGTCGCCTCCACCGGCAGCCGCAGCTCGCGGGTCTCGCCGGCCGCCAGCAGGCCCGCGTCGCACCGGGTGCGGGACGCCTCGACCGCCACGCAACCCACCGGTGGGGTCGGCACGCTCACCCCGGCCGGCAGGATCACCTCCACCAGGCCGGCGGCGTCCACCGTGCCGGTGTTGACCAGCCGCACCGCGAGGGTGCTGGCCGCGCCGCTGATGTCGAACGCGACCTCGTCGGCGGCCAGTGCGATCCCGGGCACCGGCGGGCCGGGCGGAAACAGCACCGCGAAGCCCTGGTCGTCGGCCGCCTCGCCGGGCATCCCCGGCGCGTCCGCGACGACCTGCACGGAGCCGCTGATCGGCATCCGCTCCCAGGCGTCGCCCGCGACCCGCAGCCGGACCACGCTGCTGAACCGGACGCCCGCCTCGGCCGTCCAGGCCCCACAGCGGTACGCGCCACCGCCCGCGGCGACGCACCCCTTCGTCCCGGCGTCACTCAGCCCGGCCGGCAGGGTGTACGAGAGTCGCACCTGCTGCGCGACGGTGCCGGTGTTCGCCACGGTGACCCGCAGTGTGGTGGTGGTGCTGGCCGCGTTCCAGTACGCCTCGGGCAGGGTGACGTCCTCGGTGGTCACCTGCACGCCGAGCGGACTGGGCGCCGGCACCTGCGTGCCACCCGGCGCGGGCGGCCGTACCGGGGGAGCCGGCGGCCCCAGCGTCGGCGGCCGGGTGCTGCCGGCCGGAGCGGGAGCGGTGGTGGTCGGCGCCGGTGGCACGTTCGGCGGGGTGGTCTGCGGAGGCGGCGTCGTCTCCGGTGGCGGCGCGGTGGTCTCCGGGGCCGGGTAGGTCGGCACGGGATCGCCGCCCGGATCCTCGGTCGGGGTGGGCTCCTCCGACGGGGTGGTCTCCGGGTCCGGATCGGGGTCGGGCGCCGACTCCGTCACGGCGGCGATCGGGTGGGTACGCGGCACCGCGGCGCTGGCGAGGGCCGGAGCGCCGACGAGCGCCGCGAGCAGCCCGAGCGTGAGCGAGGTCGCCAGCAGGGGCGCGGGATGCTGCCCCGCAGCCCGGCGATCGGGCGATACCTTCACGCGGGCCATCTGTCCTCCGGTGCCATGGGTGGAAGTCCAATGTTCGTTAACAGTTGCCTCGGCGCACTAGTCCCGCCCGGAAACAAATCCGTAACGTGTTTGGGACGCCCCAACCGAGCGGGCGGTAGGCTCCCGACGTGACCGGTTACCTGGGCTCGTACGCGACGCTCGGGCTCTTGCTGCTCGTCAGTGTTCTGTTCTTTGTGACGGCGTTCTCGGCCAACCGGGTGTTACGTCCCGCCCGTCCGGCCGACCCGTTCGGCAAGCGGACCAGCTACGAGTGCGGGCTCGACCCGGTCGGCGCGGACTGGGCGCAGATGCAGATCCGCTACTACGTCTACGCCTACCTGTACGTGCTGTTCGCGGTCGAGGCGGTGTTCCTCTTCCCGTGGGCGGTGGTCTTCGATCGGCCGGGCTTCGGCCTGGTCACGGTGGTGGAGATGGCGGTGTTCGTGGCGGTGCTCGCCCTCGGCATCCTCTACGCCTGGCGTAGGAACATCCTGCGCTGGACCTGAGCGCCGCGACCTCCGGCGTTCGTGCCGCTCCGCCTGCCGTTCACGTCGGTTACCGCGACCGGACGACTCAGGCCAGACCTCGCCGGGTCGCCGTCGGCGGGCGGTCGCCGCGGATCGAGGCGACCATGTCCAGCACCCGACGGGTGGGCCCGACCTGGTGGGCCCGGAACACCCGAGCGCCCAACCAGGCGGAGACCGCCGTCGCGGCGAGGGTGCCCTCCAGCCGCTCGGCCACCGGCAGGTCCAGCGTCTCGCCGACGAAGTCCTTGTTGGAGAGCGCCACCAGCACCGGCCACCCGGTGGCGGTCAGCTCGTCCAGCCGCCGGGTGATCTCCAGGGAGTGCCTGGTGTTCTTGCCGAAGTCGTGCGCCGGGTCGATGAGGATCCCGTCGGGGCGTACCCCCGCCGCCACCGCGCGCTCGGCGAGCCCGGTCACCGTCGCGACCACGTCGGTGACCACGTCGTCGAAGGCGGCCCGGTGCGGTCTGGTCCGGGGGACCAGCCCGCCGGCGTGCGAGCAGACCAGACCTGCGCCGGTGTCCGCCGCGACCCGGGCGAGCGCCGGGTCGACGCCCGACCAGGTGTCGTTGAGCAGGTCCGCGCCGGCCGCCACGGCCTCCGTCGCGACCTCGGCGCGCCAGGTGTCGATGGAGATGACCACCTCCGGGAACGCGGCCCGTACGGCGGCGATGGTGTCCACCGTCCGCCGGATCTCCTCCGCGACGTCCACGTCGACGCCCGGCCCCGCCTTGACCCCGCCGATGTCGATGATCGCCGCGCCCTCGTCGACAGCCCGCTCGACGGCGCGCAGCGCGCTGTCGGCGGCGAAGGTGGCGCCCCGGTCGAAGAACGAGTCCGGTGTGCGGTTGACGATGGCCATCACCACCAGCTCACCCGGGGCGAACGTCCGCCCACCAAGCCGAAGTGCCCCGGCCATGACGCCTCCCGACTGTCCGCACCGTCGCCGCCGCTCCGGCCGCCACCGACGCTAGCCGGTCGGTCGGCCGGTCCGTTGGTCGGGCGCGGGCGTCGATGGTGATCGGGGTGGTGGGGTCGCTCCCAGCCGGCTGTCGTGCCACGATCAGTGCATGGGTCAGCTTCTGCTCCTCCTGGTCGTGGCGTTGACTGTCGCGGCGGTGGTTTTCGGCGTGACGGTGTTGGTCAGTGGCCGCGATCCCGGCCTCACACCGACCGAACCGGATTCGCAGGCCATCCCGCTTCCGGGCACTCGACCACTGCGGGAATCCGATGTGGGCGCGGTCCGTTTCGACACCGGGTTGCGCGGGTACCGGATGGCGCAGGTCGACCAGGCGATGCGTCGTGCCGCCTACGACATCGGCTACAAGTCGGAGCTCATCAGCGTGTTGGAGGCGGAGGTCGTCGCGTTGCGCGAGGGTCGCACCGACGACGCGGACGTGCTGCGCCAGGCCCGGGAGCAGGCCGCCGGGGCGGTGCCGGGCCCGACCACGGCGGAGCCGGCTGCGGCAGCGGTGTCGGTCGACGCGGGTACGGCAGCGGCCGGGGCGGACGCCCTGCCCACCGCCACCTCCTCGGCTGCCGACTCCGACGGCGTGGCGCCGGCCGACAGCGAGCCGACGGCCACCCACCAGCCGGCCGCCCACCAGTCGGCCGACGACGAGCCGACCGCCGGTGAGCCGGCCTCCCGCACGCCGGCCGACGACGAGCCGGCCCAGGACGAGCCGGCCGGCGGTGCCGGACAGCACGGCACGGTGGTCCGGTCGGAGTCGGTGTGACCGGCCCGGAGGGCGCTGATGATCTTCGGGAGGCGGCCCAACCCGGCGCCGGTGAGGTGACCGCCACGGTCATCGTGAACGCCCCGGCGGCCCGGGTCTTCGCCGCGTTGCTCGCCTGGGAACGGCAGTCGGACTGGATCCCGTTCACCCGGGTCCGGGTCGTCGAGGGCGATGGGCGCGAGGGCAGCCGGATCGAGGCGGTGACCGCGCTCGGCCGGGCGACACTGCGCGACGAGATGCGGGTGGTCCGGGTCGACGAGCCGTACGAGATCGGCGTGGTGCACCACGGCCAGGTGCTGCGCGGCCCCGGCGTCCTGCGCTGCACCCAACTCGGCGAGACCCGCACACAGGTCGTCTGGCACGAGTGGTTCCACCTGCCGGGCGGCCGGGCCGGTCGGCTGGCGTGGCCGGTGCTCTGGCCCGGCTCCAAGCTGGGCCTCACCCAGGCGCTCAAGAGGTTCGGCCGTCTGGTCGAGCAGGGCCGACTGCCCTGACCGTGCCGCCCGCCGGGTAGGCCCGAGCGTGCGGGGCTGTCGGTGCGATGGCCTAGCGTGTGCGACGTGAGTGACCTGGTGATCGGCGCCGACGGGCTGGCCCGCTGCGCCTGGGGGGCGAGCACCCCCGACTACGCCGTCTACCACGACACCGAGTGGGGGCGGCCGCTGCGCGGCGACGACGCGCTCTACGAGCGGATGACCCTGGAGGCGTTCCAGTCCGGCCTGTCCTGGCTGACCATTCTGCGCAAACGCCCGGCGTTCCGGCTGGCCTTCGACGAGTTCCACATCGCCACCGTGGCCGGCTACGGCGACGCCGACGTGACCAGGCTGCTCGCCGACGCCGGCATCGTCCGCAACCGGGCCAAGATCGAGGCGGCGATCGCCAACGCCCGCGCCGCGCTGGAGCTGCCCGACGGGCTGTCCGCGCTGCTCTGGTCGTTCGCGCCGGAGCGCCGGCCGGCCCGCCCCGCCTCGTTCGCCGAGCTGGCGCCGATCACCGGAGAGTCGACGGCCATGGCCAAGGCACTCAAGAAGCGCGGCTTCCGATTCGTCGGCCCGACCACCGCGTACGCCCTCATGCAGGCCACCGGGATGGTCGACGATCACATCGTCGGCTGTCACGTCACCCGCTGACCGGCGTCGTGATGGGATGGCAGGCATGACGACCGAGACCGCATACCGGGCCGGTGCGGCCGGCCACGCCGACGGGCAGGGCACCTGGGCGGTGCTGCTGTCGGCCGAGCGTTACGAGGCCGAGCGGCTCGTGCACCACGACACCCTGGAGCTGACCGGGCTTACCGACATCGGCCGTCCCGGCCCCGGTGACCGGGTGGCGGTGCTGGCCGACGCGCCGCCGCGACTGGTGGCCCTCGGGCGGGTCACCGCCCCGTCGCGGCGGCATTCCGAGGACCCGGACGATCCGCAGTCCGACGTCGAGCCGGGGACGCTCGTCGTGACGTACACCCGGCGGGCCTTCGACGAGCCGGTGCCCACCGACCTGCTCACCCTCGACGGGCCGGTCACCGCACTGGAACCGGCCGCCTTCCGGGCGCTGGCCGACCAGCTCGGCCCGCCTCCGGCGCGGCGCACCTGGCTGGTGAGCCTCGACCTGCCGATCGAGGCCGGCACACCCGCCGAGGCGGTACGCCTGTTCTGGTCGTACGTGCAGGAGCTGGGGCCGCGCGAGCTGCCCGCCTTCGTCTCACCGGCCGGCGACGAGCTGGCCATGCAGGCGTTCGTGCTGGGCGCGGCGGCCAACCAGGACCCGGAAGAGGACGACTAGAACAACTTGTCGAGTCGTCCCCGCCAGTCGGCGAGCACCGGGCCCGGGTCGGTGTCCAACACCCGCTCCAGCAGCGTGGCGTAGACGTCCCGGAAGTCGGTGGTGTATTTCAGGTCGCCGTCGTCGAGGTCGGTGAGGCTGGGCGCGTCCCCGTGCCAGCCGCCGCGCACCCCCGCGCCGAGCAGCAGCATGTCGGAGGCGGTGCCGTGGTCGGTGCCGTCCGAGGCATTGGCCCGGACCCGGCGGCCGAACTCGGAGTAGACCGCCACCACCACCTTCCGGCCCGCCTCGCTGCGACTCATCCGGTCGGCGAACCCGGTCAACGCCCGGTCCAGCTGGCCCAGCAGAACGGCCTGCAACTGCTTCTCGTCGGCATGCGTGTCGAAGCCGCCAAGCGACACCGAGAAGACCCGGGTGGACACCTCCGCCTCCACGCACTGCGCGACCAGGTCCAGCTGCGCGTCAAGCGGGGTTCGCGCCCCGCCGGTGGCCGTCGCCGGGGCCTGCTCACCGTCCGGGTCGTCCGCCTCCGTGGCTGCGGAGTCGCGTACCTGGCGGATCATTTCGTCCACCGACCGCAGGTCGGCGAAGCAGGCGGCGGCGCGGCCCCGGGCGGCCGACTCGCCGGCCTCGGCGGCGGCGAACGCGGTGAGCGTCTCCGCCGGCAGGCCCTTGGCGGCCTTGCGGTCGGTCACCGGCACGGCGGCGCCCGCGCTGTGCGCCCCGGCCAGCAGCGGCGGCAGCGCCGGCTCGAACGAGACCGCCAGCCGGGGGTCGCCGCCCGCCCCGTCCAGCCAGCGGCCGAGCCAGCCGGTGTTGCCCGGCCGGTCCGGTTGCGCGGTGTGCCAGATGTCCATCGACCGGAAGTGGCTGCGATCCGGCTTCGGGTAGCCGATCCCGCGCACGATCGCCAGCCCACCACTCGACCAGCGCTGATGCAGTCCGGCCAGTGCCGGGTTGAGGGCGAAGTCGTCGTCCAGCCGCCGCACCTCGCCGTCGGGGTACGCCAGCTCGGGGCGGGCCGCCCGGTAGGCCGGGTCGCCGTACGGGATGACGGTGTTCAGGCCGTCGTTGCCGCCGTACAGGGTGACGAGCACCAGCGTGCGCGACTGCGGGTCCCGGTCTCCGGCGGTGTCCAGCAGGTCCCGCAGGCCGTACGCGCCGGCACCGGCGGCCAGCGCGCCCGCGCCGACCACCCCGCTGGTGAGCAGGAACCTACGTCGGGTCAGGGTGTCCACTTCTCGACTCCTCCGCTCAGCTGACGGTGTACTCGGGGCTGACCAGGCCGGCGGCCAGCAGCTTCCGTGGCTCGCCGGCCAACGGCGTGAGGGCGGCCCGGGTGCGGGCGCCCCAGCCGTCGACGACAAGCAGTCGGGCCAGGGCATCCGGTCGGCCGGCGGCGGGCGCGGCGCTCAGCCGGGCCAGCACCGCCGGGGTGGCCGCGGCGGCGAGCATCCCGGCCATCCGGAGCCGGGCCTGCAACGACGAGGTGGTCAGCCACGCGGCACCGGCCGGCCAGCCGCCCACGCTGGGCGGACGCAGCGGCACCTGGTCCAGCGCGTTCAGGCCGGACAGCAGTTGCTTGCGCTGCTGCTCCGGCAGCGCGGACGGCCGGACGCCGAGCTGCCGCAGCGCGCCGACCAGCCACTCCACCGGCTGCTTCACGAGGGTCCCCCGGGTCTGGGGGAAGGCCGGCGACGAGAACAGCGTGCGCAGGGTCGCGACGGTGTCCGCGCCGGCCAGGCCGTCCGGCGCCGGGACGTCGGTGCCCGCGTAGCGGAACCAGAGCCGCCCGGCCACGAACGCCGCCGCCGCCGGTTGGGCGGCCAGCAGTCCGGCGTACGCCTCGGCGTCGAAGCGGCCGGTCTGCCCCAGGATCGTCTTCTCCCCGGGGTCGTGCCGCTTGGCCTCGAAGCGGGCGACGCCGGTACGCCGGTCCACGGTCCAGCCGGTCAACGCCCGCGCGCCGGCCTTCACGTCGGCCTCCGTGTAGGCGCCGATGCCGAGGGTGAACAGCTCCATCAGCTCGCGCGCCAGGTTCTCGTTCGGCGCCTTGCGGGTGTTCTTCTGCCCGTCCAGCCAGATGATCAGAGCCGGGTCGCGCACCATCGCGGCGACGAGCGGGGCCAGCGGCCCGCGCCCGTGGCGGCGCAGCGTCTCCAACTGGCCCAGCATCACCCGCGCCGACTTGACCTTCTGCGCGCTTGTGGCCCAGTGCCCGTGCCAGAAGAAGAGCAACTTCTCGGTCAGCCCGTCCTCGGCGGCGACCATCCGGTCCAGCCACCAGAGGGTCACCTGCTGGAGCTGCTCCTTGCGCTGGGCGTTGGCCTTCTGGCGCTGCTCGCGGGTGGATTCCTTGGTCAGTCCGGCGTACGGGTCGGCGGGCAGCGCCGGCGGTGGGGTGGCCGCCGCGCCCCGGTCGGCCCGAGCCGGGGCGAGCAGGTTGTCCAGGGTCGCCGCCGGCCCGGCCCGCTCGGCCGCGTCCACCTCGTCGGCGGTCGGCCCGAAGGTGGCCCGACGCAGCAGGTGCGACACCGCTTCACGATCGCTCATGCGGTCCGACGCTAGGCGGCCCTCGTACGAGGACGGTAAGGGCAGGGTGCGAATCGCGTTCAGTGTCCCTCGAAGACCGGTTTCTGCTTGGCGACGAACGCGAGGGTGGCAGCCCGGTGGTCGGCGGTGGCGCCGCAGATCGCCTGGGCCTGCGCCTCGGCCGAGAGGGCGTCGGCGAGGGTGCCGGCGTCGGCGATGGAGAGCTGCCGCTTGATGGCGCCGTACGCGACGGTGGGGCCCGCGGCGAGCCGAGCGGCCAGCTCCTGCGCGACAGGCAGCACCTGCTCGTCGTCGTCCGTCAGCCGGGTGATCAGCCCCAGCCGGCAGGCCTCCTCGGCGCGGACCGGCTCGGCCAGCATCAGCAACTCCACGGCCTTGGCGTGGCCGACCAGCCGGGGCAGCGTCCAGGATGCGCCGGTGTCGGCGGCCAGACCGACCTTGGCGAAGGCCATCAGGAAGCTGGTGCTCGGGCCGCCGATCCGGATGTCGGCGAGGAAGGCCAGGGAGGCCCCCGCCCCGGCGGCCATCCCGCGGACCGCGGCCACCACCGGTTTGGGCAGGTTGGCCAACCGGGCGGCGATCGGGTTGTAGTGCGCCCGCACGGTGTCCAGCGGCGGACCGGAGGAGTTGCCCAGGGTGGCCACGTGCTCGCGCAGGTCCTGCCCGGCGCTGAACGCCCCACCGGCCCCGGCCAGCACGACCGCCCGGCAGGACCGGTCGGTCTCCAGCTCGGCAAGCGTGTCCCGCAGGGCTTCCTTGAGCGCCAGGTCGAGCGCGTTCATCGCCTGCGGCCGGTTCAGGGTGAGGGTGACGACGGCGTCGGTCCGGTCGACGAGCAACGGCTCGGTCACGTGTCTAACGACCCTTCTGTCGAACGATGCGGTTGCCGGCGTCGAGGCACTGCTCGACGTACCGGTCGGCGGCCGGACGCAGGCGGGCCGCGTGCCGGTCGAAGAAGCTGGCGGCGGCCGTGCCGGGCCAGCGCTCGGGGAGCAGCGCCGGGGGCAGCTGCGGGTCCCGGAACAGGAAGGTACGCCACGCGTGCACGAGCCGGAACCGGGCCGCGTACGCCTCCTCGTCGGTGCTGCGGACGGTGACCGCGCCGAGCAGCGGGCGCTGGTCGGCGACGAACCGCTCGTACGCGCGGCCGATCTCGGCCAGGTCCCAGGCTCGGCGGACGACGCCCATCGCGCCTGGGGTGCCGGAGAAGTGCGAGGCCGTGAACCGCTCGAACCGGATGCCGGCCTCGGCCAGCAGCAGGTCGACATCCTCGGCGGGCCGGGTGGCCACCCAGGTCTGCTCGTCGAGGGTGCCGTAGCCGAGGAAGCTGAGGGTGGCGGCGAGTCGCTGCCGGTCCCGTCGGGAACCCGGCGCCTCGAGCACGAGCAGGTCGAACCGACCGTCCCAGGTGACCCGGCCGGTCCGGTAGATCCGGGCCGCCGCCTCGTCCAGTCGGCGGGCGGCTTTTGGTGTGATCGAATATCCCGGTCCGGAGGCCAGCCGGAGCGGGTCGAGCCAGCCTTGACGCACCATCCGGGACACGGCGGTGCGAACGGCTGGCGGTGCGATTCCCAGCGGCGCCAGTAGCTTGACCAGGGCGGCGACCGGTGCGCGGCCGCCTCTCGGTCGGAGGTGGTCGCCGTACAGGTCGAAGAGTGCCGACCGTGCCTGCATGACCGCACATTGTGACAGGCCTTCTCAAGATAAGCTAGATGCTGTTACATCAATGCTGCTCCGGTTTGGGTCCGGCGGTGTTCATCAGGGAAAATCGTCTGTCGACACCCCCGCGACAGTTGCGGGTGGTCGTGAAGAAGTGGCTGTGGGGCAACCCACCGACCCTGGTGTAGGTCTGAGGGGAGACAACATGGCGGCGATGAAGCCGCGGACGGGCGACGGTCCGCTGGAAGTCACCAAGGAGGGTCGGGGCATCGTCATGCGGGTCCCGCTGGAGGGCGGTGGCCGGCTCGTCGTCGAGATGACTCCCGACGAGGCCAACGCGCTCGGTGACGCGTTGAAGGCAGCCGCCGGCTGAGTGAGGAACGACCCGGACGGCGTACGTCGCCCGGAGCGTTTCCTGGACCCTGAGCCACCGGGATCGCCGGTGGCTCAGGGTCTTCATCGGTGTGGGCGGGCGATGGCCCGGTCCCACTCTGCGACGTTTCCTGGAGGTGCGGTTCCGCGTGCTCGCCATCCGTCCGCTCGCCGAGTCCCAGCGGCTCGATGTCCTCGTCCTGCCGGTCCGGCCCACCGAGCCGGCGATGGAGGGCGACGCCCCCGCCGAGCTCGTGCCGACCGCAGTGGCGCTCCCGGACGGCACCGCCGAGGAGGCTGCCGCGCTGGTACCGGTCGCCCGACTGAACGGCCGGCCCGGCGAGATCCGTACCCATCTGCGTCCCGGGCGCGGCCCCGGCCGGCTGGTGCTGCTCGGCATCGGCGACGGCGGGGAGTCGTCCTGGCGGGACGCCGGCGCGGCTCTGGTCCGCGCCGCGGCAGATGAGACGCACATCACTATCGCGCTGCCCGGCGAGGTGACTCCGGCCGCGGTCCGTGGGCTGACCGAGGGGCTGCTGCTCGCCTCGTACCGGTTCCGGATGACCGACGCCGACGACCCGCCCGCGCTCGGCGGCGTCGACCTGCTGGTCGCCGACCCGGCCGCCCACGAGAGCACCGTCGCCACGGCGCGGACCACCGCCACGATGACCCACCTCGCCCGTGACCTCACCAACACCCCCTCCTCGGTGAAGACCCCCCAGTGGTTCGCCGACCAGGTGGCCTCCGCCTGCGCCGACCTGCCGGACCTCCACCTGACGGTGCGTGGTCCAGCCGAACTGGCCGCCGAGGGCTTCGGTGGGATCCTCGCCGTGGGCGGCGGCTCGGCAAGTGGCCCGCGGCTGGTCGAGATGGACTGGCATCCCGCGAACGCGCGCACCCACGTGGTGCTGATCGGCAAGGGCATCACCTTCGACAGCGGCGGCCTCTCGATCAAACCGGTTCCGGCGATGAAGCTGATGCGCAAGGACATGGCCGGCGCGGCGGCCGTCGTCGCCGCCACCCTCGGCGCGGCGGCGCTGCGCCTGCCGGTCCGCGTCACCACGCTGGCCCCGCTCGCCGAGAACATGGTCAGCGGCTCGGCGTTCCGCCCCGGCGACGTGATCCGGCACTACGGCGGGACGACGAGCGAGACGACCAACTCCGACGCCGAGGGCCGCCTCGTCCTCGCCGACGCGCTGGCGTACGCGGTGCGGCAGCTCAAGCCCGACCTGCTGATCGACCTGGCCACCCTCACCGGCGCCAACGCCGTGGCGCTGGGCAAGCGCACCGCAGCCCTGTACAGCGAGAACGACGAGCTGGCCGCCGACGTGCTGGCCGCGGCCGAGGCGGCCGGCGAGTCGGCGTGGCGGATGCCGCTGCACACCGACTACGTCGAGTACCTGGGCAGCGAGATCGCCGACCTGTACAGCGCGCCCACCCAGGGCGCCGGATCGGTGGTGGCCGCGCTCTACCTGCGTGAATTCACCGGCGAGCTGCGGGACCGGTGGCTGCACCTGGACATGTCCGCCCCGTCCTGGGCGGACGGCGAGCACGCCGAGCTCGCCCGGGGTGCGACCGGCTGGGGCGTCCGCTCGCTGCTGCGCTGGCTGGCCGGCCTCGACTGACCGACGTCAGCACTTCACGGCGGCCAGCACCCCGTTCCCGACCGGGAGCAGCGCGGGGATCCAGTGCTCCGACTCCCGGACCGCCTTGATCGTCTCGCGGACCGTCACCGTCTCCGCGTCCCGGGCGGACGGGTCGGCGATCCGACCGTGCGCCAGCATGCCGTTGAGCGCGAGCACGCCGCCCGGGCGTAGCAGCCGCAGCGCCGCTTCGACGCAGGCGTGGAACCCGGTCGCCTCGGCATCGACGAAGACCAGGTCGTACGCCCCGTCGGCGAGCCGCGGCAGCACGTCCAGCGCGCGACCGGTGATGATCCGAGTGCGGCCGGCGGCGAAGCCGGCCTCGCTGAAGATCCGGCGGGCGATCCGCTGGTGCTCCACCTCCACGTCGATGGTGGTGAGCACGCCGTCGGCGCGCATGCCACGCAGCAGCCAGACACCGCTCACGCCCGTGCCGGTGCCGATCTCCACCACCGCGCGGGCGTTGCCGGCCGCGGCCAACAGCCGCAGCGCCGCCCCTGCTCCGGGTGTGACCGCGTCGAGGCCCACCTCGTGGGCCAGGCTGCGGGCGGTGCGTAGGACGAGATCCTCGGTCACGTACGACTCGGCGAACTGCTGGGCCTGGGTCGTCGAACCGCCGGAACCGGCGACCGTGGCGATGGGGCACCTCCGGGCGGTGCGTGGTGCGGGGGCGGGTTGGCACTGTGAGCGTAGAGGCGACCGGCGGGAGGCGCAGCCGCGCCTCCGCCCCCTCGCGATCGCCGGAGGCAACCGCTGACTCCACCGCGCGCATCCGTGCAATCCTGGAAGCGGTATTCCGTCAGCCTCGACCGCGCCGAACCGTGGCCGGGCGACGCTGGCGCGGAATCCGGGGACGGACTGGGAGGCACCGACGTGACCGACGGCTGGGATTGGCGGCGGGGCGCTGAGACTCCGGCTTCGGCTCGCCCGCCCGGGGCAGGGGTCCCGCCAGTGGGGCCGCCGACCACGCCGGGGAGCGACACCGCGCCATCGGCCGGTGCGTCGCCCTGGTGGTCCGACGCGCTCGGCGATCCGTGGCGCGACCCGGCGGCACCTGCGGCGGTGGTGGTGCCCGGGGTGGTGGTGGCCGGGACCGAACCCGAGCCGGTCACCGACCCGGACGCGCCGGGCCGACCGACGCTGCGCCATCTGCTGCTCATTCCGGTGATCACCGCGCTGCTGGCGGGCACGCTCGGTGGCGCGTTGGGTTACGCCTTCGCGGTACGCGGCGGCGCAGCCGCCGGCACGGTGCTCGGTGCGCCTGTCGCGGACCCGCCGGCGTTGGCCCAGCGCAAGCCGGAGTCTCTGGCCGGAGTCGCCGAACGTGTCCTGCCCAGCGTGGTCACCGTCCGGGTGAGCAGCCTCGGCGGGACCAGCGAGGGCTCCGGCTTCATCGCCAGCGCCGACGGCCACGTGATCACCAACGACCACGTGGTGGCCGGCAGCAGCGGCAAGGCCTCGGTGATCTTCAACGACGGCACCTCCGCTCCGGCGACGGTGGTCGGTCAGGACCCGGAGTCCGACATCGCGGTGATCAAGGTGAACCGGACGGGGCTGCGGCCTGTGGAGTTCGGCGACTCCGACGCGCTGGCCGTCGGCGACCCGGTGCTCGCCGTCGGCTCACCCCTGTCGCTTGCCAACACGGTCACCGCCGGCATCGTGAGCGCTCTGGACCGGACGATGCAGGCCGGCGAGCCGGGTGGCCCGGTGCGCTACTACGCGGCCATCCAGACCGACGCCGCGGTCAACCACGGCAACTCGGGAGGCCCACTGGTCGACGGCGCCGGACGGGTGGTCGGGGTCAACTCCACGATCAAGTCGCTGGTGGCCGAGGGGCAGGAGGCCGGCAACATCGGGCTCGCCTTCGCCATCCCGATCAACCAGGCCAAGCGCGTCACCCAGGACATCATCGGCACCGGCAAGGCCCGTCGTACGGTCATCGGCGCCCAGGTGGGTGGCCCGGGCGCGGGCGCCAACGGGGGCGTACGGCTGGCCGCAGTGGAGCCCTCCGGGCCGGCGGCCGGGGCCGGGCTGAAGGTCGGCGACGTGATCCTGAAGCTCAACGGCCGGCCGATGACCGAGCCGACCGACCTGATCGCGCTGGTCCGCAAGTTCGCCCCGGGTTCGGTGGTGACCGTCGAGTTCCGGCGGGGGTCCACTCGACAGAACACGTCGGTGACCCTCGCCGCGGATGCCAAGTGAACAGCGCGTCACCCCCTGCCGGAAAACCGTCCGACGTGCGTAGTCTTGCTGCTGACGCCGAGAGGAGGCCCGCGGGATGTTCGAGAACCTGAACATGTGGGAAGTCGGGGCGCTGCTGCTCCTGGCGCTGTTGATCTTTGGTGATCGGCTGCCTGCCGTGATCAACGACGGCCTGCGGATGGTGCGCAATCTACGCAACATGGCCCGCAACGCCACCGGCGACCTCAGTCGCGAGCTGGGCACCGACATCCAGCTCGAGGATCTGCACCCGAAGGCTTTCATCCGCAAGCACCTCCTCAGCGAGGAGGACGAGGCGGCGATCCGCAAGCCGATGCAGGGCGTCTACGACAACCTGCGCGCCGACGTCAGCGGCGTGCACAACGAGCTGAAGGACGTCGCCAACGCCGTGGACCCGCGGTCGAACGGCGCCCGGCCCGGCACGGCCACCGGCTCCGCGCCGGCGCCGGCTCCCCGGGCCAGCTACGACGACGCCACCTGACCGACCCGCGCCGCCCGGCTCGCTCCGGCTCGCGCCCTGGGCTCGCGCCTGCGGCCCTGGGCTCGTCCGGGCCTGACTTTGCCTTGATCAACTCGGTTTCCAGGAAGTCGGCCTTTCAATCGGCCCCGGATGCCGCGACTTCCAGAAACCCGAGTTGACCATGCCGTGCCCGGCGTGCCCGGCGTGCCGGGCCGTGCCGGCTGTGCTGTGCCGGTCGTGCGGGGCTGTGCCGGTCGTGCGGGGCTGTGCCGGTCGTGCGGGGCTGTGCCGCGGCGGCCGTGCCGGGCCACCTACCGACACGACTCAGCCCGCCGGCCAGGAACGGCCGACGGGCTGGCGGTGTTCGGGGTGGTCAGCGCCCGGCGGGCTTCAGGCCGAGCGGCTTGCCGAGCAGCGACTCGCGACGCAGCGCCAGCCGGTCGGCGACCTTGCCGAGCGCCTGCGCGGCCGGGGACTCCGGATCGGCCAGCACGATCGGGTTGCCGGCGTCGCCGGCCTCGCGGACCCGGGTGTCCAGCGGGATCTGACCGAGCAGCGGAACCTGCGCGCCGATGGTCCGGCTCAGCGACTCGGCGACGGCCGTGCCGCCGCCGGCGCCGAAGATCTCCATCCGCGAGCCGTCCGGCAGCTCCAGCCAGGACATGTTCTCGATGACGCCGACCACCCGCTGGTGGGTCTGCAGGGCGATCGCGCCTGCCCGTTCCGCCACCTCGGCCGCGGCGGTCTGCGGGGTGGTGACGATCAGGATCTCCGAGTTGGGCAGCAACTGGGCCAGCGAGATGGCCACGTCGCCGGTGCCCGGAGGCAGGTCGAGCAGGAGCACGTCCAGGTCGCCCCAGTAGACGTCGGCCAGGAACTGCTGCAACGCCCGGTGCAGCATCGGGCCGCGCCACACCACGGCCGCGTTGCCCGAGGTGAACATGCCGATCGAGATCACCTTCACACCGTGCGACTGCGGCGGCATGATCATGTCTTCGACGCGTGTCGGTCGGGCCTCCGTGCCCAGCATCCGGGGCACCGAGTGGCCGTAGATGTCCGCGTCGACCACGCCCACGGAGAGCCCTCGGGCGGCGAGCGCCGCCGCCAGGTTCACCGTCACGCTGGACTTGCCGACACCGCCCTTGCCGCTGGCCACCGCGTACACCCGGGTGCGCGAGCCAGGCTGGGCGAACGGGATGACCGGCTCCTCGCTGGCGCCACCACCGCGTAGCTGCGACTGCAACGACTGCCGCTGCTCGGGACTCATCACACCAAAGTCGATCTCCACGCCGGCCACGCCGGGCACCGCCGCCACGGCAGCGGTGATGTCCCCGCGCAGCTTGTCCTTCAGCGGGCAGCCGGCGACGGTGAGCAGCAGCTCGACCCGTACGACACCATCGGCGTCGATCGTGGCGGACCGGACCATGCCCAGCTCGGTGATGGGCCGGCGGATCTCCGGGTCGTTGACGGTGGCCAGGGCGGCCTGGATCGCGTCCTCGACGGTGCTCACGGGTGCTGACATGACCGCAATGCTACGTCGCGGGGCATCCCCTCCGACCGCTGGCCGCGAGTGGTGTGAGCCAAACGATGACCCGTACCCGACCCGCTGATCAACGGTCGGGTCGGGCGTCGCGGGCGAAGTCCCCGTCCAGGTCGTCGCGCGGCTCGTCCAACCCCAGGCCGTCTGTCGCCCGCTGTGCGCGCCGCTCCTGCTGGCCGTCCTTCTCCTGCTGCCGGCGCTCCAGGCGTTGCCGGCGCTGCCCCGCCTCGTCGAGCTCCTCGGCCAGCCGGGTCAGCTCGGAACGGAGGAAGTCGCGGGTGGCCACCTCGCCGAGCGCGATCCGCAGCGCGGCGATCTCCCGTGCCAGGTACTCGGTGTCCGCCTTCTGGGCGGTTGCCCGCCGCCGGTCCTCCTCCAGCGCCAGCCGGTCCCGGTCGGCCTGCCGGTTCTGGGCCAGCAGGATCAGCGGCGCGGCGTAGCTGGCCTGCAACGACAACACAAGCGTGAGGAACGTGAAGGTGTACGGGTCGAAGCGCAGCTCGGCCGGCGCGAGAGTGTTCCAGCCGAACCAGATCGCGATCACCACAGTCATGACGACGATGAAGTTCGCGGTGCCCATGCCCCGGGCGATGCCTTCCGACCAGCGACCGAACGCCTCCGCGTCGAACCGGGGGAGCTTGATCCCCCGGGGCTCGCGGGGCTGGTCCAGCCGCTCCGTACGCCGCTGCTCAGCCACCGTCGCCGTCCAGTTCCGCGTCGGAGGTGCCCGGGGCGCCCAGGGCGTCCCGGTCTCGCCAGTCCCGGGGCAGGGAGTGGTCCAGTACGTCGTCGACAGTCACGGCGCCGACCAGCCGGTTGCTCCGGTCGATCACCGGCATGGCGACCAGGTCGTAGGTGGCCATCCGGCGGGTGATCTCCGGAAGTGGGGTGGTGGGACGCAGCGGGTCGATGTCGTTGACCACCACCTTGCCCAGCAGGTCGGCGGGTGGTTCCCGCAGCAACGCCTGGAAGTGCACCATGCCCAGGTAGCGGCCGGTCGGGGTGTTCTGCGGGGCCCGGGTCACGAAGACCTGCGCGGCGATGGCGGGGGAGAGCTGCGGCTCCCGGATCCGGGCCAGCGCCTCGGCGACCGTGGCGTCCGGCGGCAGGATGACCGGCTCCGACGTCATCACGCTGCCCGCCGTGCCCGGGGTGTACTTGAGCAGCTGCCTAACCGGGTCGGCCTCGTCCGGCTCCATCAGGTCGAGCAGCACGTCCTGCTCCGGCGGGGGCAGCTCGTTGAGCAGGTCCGCCGCGTCGTCCGGGTCCATCTCCTCCAGCACGTCCGCGGCCCGTTCCCGGTCGAGCGCGGCGAGGATCTCCACCTGGTCGTGCTCAGGCAGCTCGCTGAGGACGTCGGCCAGCCGCTCGTCGTTCAACGCCGCCGCGACCTCGTTGCGCCGCGCGTCGGGCAGGTCCTGCAGGGCGTTGGCCAGGTCGGCGGGGCGCATGTCCTCCAGGACGGCGAGCAGGTTCGCCGTACCCCGGTTGTCGGCGATGCCGCTGAGCCCACGCACCCGGTCCCACTCGACCTGGTGCAGGTGGCCGCGGCGGCTGAGCCGGCCGGTCTGCTCGCGGACCGCGACCCGGCTGAGCGACCACTCACCGCCGCGCGTGCACTCCATCGCGACGTCCACCACAGCGCCGGGCTGGCCGCCCGGTTCGAGCTGTACGCGCCGGTCCAGCAGCTCCTGGAGAACCAGCAGCTCGTTCGGGCGCTTCTCGAAGCGGCGCAGGTTGAGGGTGCCGGAGCCGAGGACCACCGCGTCGGCGTCGATCGAGGTGATCCGGTTGATGGACAGGAAGATCCGTCGGCGCATCGGCATCTCGGCGACCAGACCCACCACCTCGGGGGGACGCTTGGTAGCCCGCAGCCGTCCCACGGCGTCGCGGACCCGCCCCACCTGGTCGCCGTTCGGATCGAAGACGGCGACTCCGGCGAGGCGGGCGATGTAGACCCGGGTCGGCGTGCTCACGGGCACCAGCCTAAGCGCCTAGTGTTTATCAACATGTCGACCTTGGCCTACGAGATCGTGGACGTCTTCACCGACCGCCCGTTCGCCGGCAACCCGCTGGCCGTGGTGTTCGGCGCGGAGGCGCTGGCCACGGAGCAGATGCAGGCGCTCGCGCTGGAGTTCAACCTCTCCGAGACGGTGTTCGTGCTGCCTCCGACCCAGGTGGGGGCCACCTACCGGGCCCGCATCTTCACGCCGGCCGAGGAGTTGCCGTTCGCCGGGCATCCGAGCGTCGGCGCGGCGGTCACCGCGAGTCGACGCGGAATGTTCGGTGTGGGGCAGGTCACCCAGGAGTGCGGGGCGGGTGTGCTGCCGATCGAGGTGACCGCGTCCGGGGCGACGCTCACCGGAGGCAGCCCCACCCTCGGCCCCGAGCTGGACCCGGAACCGTTGCTGGAGATCGCCGGGCTGGTCGCGGACGACCATGACCACGCCGGGCCCGCACCTCGCGTGGCCGGCTGCGGGCTGGAGTTCCCGTACCTGCCGGTCCGCCCGGAGGCGGTGGCCCGGGCGCGGGTGAACCCGGCGGCAGCGGAGCGGTACGGGGTGGCGCACCTCAGCGTCTTCTCCTGGGACGCGGGCACGCAAACCGCGCACGCCCGGGTCTTCGTGCCGGGCCTCGGCGTTCCGGAGGACCCGGCGACCGGCTCGGCGGCGCTCGGGCTCGGGGTCTGGCTGGTGGCGACAGGCCTGTTGCCGGGCGAGGGGCAGGCCCACTACGCGGTGCGCCAGGGCATCGAGATGAACCGTCCGTCCGCGCTGGCCTGCACGGTGACCGCGGCGAACGGTGTGGCCGTCGGCGCGACAGTCGCCGGTCAGGTGGTGCCGGTCGCCCGGGGCGAGATCGCCGTGCCCCCGTTCGTGGGCTGACTGACGGCGCCGATGCGGGAGAATGCCTGTGTGACGGACGAGGATGCCTCCGGTGGCACGCCGCTGGTCGACGAGGCGATGAAGAAGGCCGCGGTGGCCTGGGTCAGCGTGTCCGGTGGGCCCGCGCTCGCGCTCTGGTGCGCCCCGCTGGAGGGCGCGCTCTTCGTGGTGAGCGGGCCGGGCGAGCAGGCCGCGCCGGGTCTGGCCGACGCGACCGGGGCGCAGGTCACCCTGCGCGGCGACCACGGAGGACGGATCGTGACCTGGCCGGCCCTGGTGACCCGACTGGCACCGGGCACCGACGCGTGGGACACCACCGCGCCGCTGGTGGCGGCCAAGCGCCTGAACGCTCCCGGCCCCACCGCCGATCTGGTGGCCCGCTGGGCCGCCGAGGGTTGCGCGCTGAACCGACTCGCCCCGGCCGGCGAGCCGCTGACAGGCGCCGGCCTGCCGTCCGACGCGCAGGCCGAGCAGCCCCGGGAGACTCCGGCGGTCCGCGCCACCCGCAAGCCGTTCCGCCTGCACCGGGTCCGCCGCCGCTGACTCCCCGGGGCGGTTGGCCTGCCGGACCCCGGCCCCTGGCTCGCCGGCCCCTGGCTCGCCGGCCCCTGGCTCGCCGGCCCCTGGCCCCCCGGCCCCTGGCTCGCCGGCCCTCCGGCCCGTTGGCCCGTTGGCCCGTTTGGTCGGCGCGGTCAGGTCGCTGGCCCGGCGACGCCCGAGCCGACGCCGAAGGTGCCCACGCCGACGGTCTCGACGGTGCCCACGAGATCCAGCACCTCGCGCAGGTCGCCGAGCGTGCAGCCGCGCCATTCCCGGTCGGCGTTGAACACCATGTGCTCGGCCAGGTCCGGCGCGGCCAGCCGGACGGCGGTCAGCCCGGCGCGCTCGGCGCCTGTGAGTTCCTGGCTGCCGCCGTCGCCGACGTACAGGCACTCATCCGGCGCCAGCCCCAGCCGACGGCACGCGGTCAGGTACAGCGCCGCGTCCGGCTTGCACCGCCCCACCTGCACCGAGAAGACCTGGACGTCGAGCAGCGGCGCGACCGCGAGCTGCGGCAGGAAGGCCGGCAGCTCGTGCGTACAGTCGCTGATCACGCCGGTGCGCAGGCCGCGCTGGCGCAGCGCCGCGAGCACGGGCACCGCGTCGGCCCGCAGCCGCGTGTCCGCGCGGACCGCGCGGTGCCGGGACGCCACCGCCGCCCGCAGGGCACGGTCACTTGGGTGTACGCCGGCCTGGGTACACACCCATCGCAGGGTCGCCTCCGCGTTGCCGAACCGGCCGCTGGCCCGCTCGTAGTAGGTGCGATTCAGCACCTCGGTAAGTGTTTCGGTGGGGCAGCCCAGCAGCTCGGCGGTGCCGAGGTGCGCGGCCCCGCGCTGCACCGAACGGGTAAGCGTGCCGAAGAAGTCGAACAGCACCGCCTGGTAGCTGGGCATGGCGAAGCGCCTCCGGCGGTCGGGGGTCGCCGACGCGGCCCGCGTGATCGTAACGGAGTGCTGACGGTCGGTGCTGTCCGTGATCGTGTGAGGATTGCTTCCCGTGCCCCCTGGAACATCCCGCCGTCCTCTCGATCCGTTGACCACCGGCGCGGTCGGCCTGGCCGTGGTCGCCGTGTCGTCGTCCGCGCCGCTGATCGCGTACGCGGCCGCCCCCGCGCTGGCCATCGCGTTCTGGCGCAACCTGCTCGCGGTCGCCGTGTTGAGTCCGTTCTCCCTGGCGCGGCGCCGGGCGGAGTTCCGCAGGCTGACCGTCGGGGTGGGTCGGCGGGAGGGCCTGTTCTGCGTCCTCTCCGGGGTCGCGCTGGCCGGGCACTTCGCGACCTGGGTGCCGAGCGCCAAGCTCACCTCGGTCGCCGCGGCCACCGCGCTGGGCGCCACCCAGCCGGTCTGGCAGGGGCTGATCGCGCGTGCCCAGGGCCGTCGGCTGCCGCCGGTGGTCTGGATCGGCATCGTTGTGGCCGTCGGCGGAGCGGTGATCGCCACCGGCGCCGACGTGGGCATCTCCGGCCGGGCCGTCGTCGGTGACCTGCTGGCGGTGACCGGCGGCATGTTCGCCGCCGTCTACACCGCCTTCGGCGAACGGGCCCGGGCCAGCATCAGCACCACCACCTACACGACCATCTGCTACGGCATCTGCGCGCTGATCCTGCTGGTGATCTGCCTGGTCGGCGGGGTACGGATGACAGGCTTCGACGGGCGGACCTGGCTGGCGATCCTGGCCCTGGTGGCCGGCGCCCAACTGCTCGGGCACTCGATGTTCAACTACGCACTGCAGAAGATCCCCGCCACCACGGTGAGCGTGCTGATCCTGCTGGAGGCCCCCGGCGCGGCCCTGCTCGGCTGGGCCTGGCTGGGTCAGCTGCCCCGCCCGTACGCGCTGCTGGGCATGGCGTTGCTGCTTGTCGGGGTCGTGGTGGTGGTGCTGGGCGCCGCCCGCGCCGGCCGCCGAGGGGCGCCACCGACCGCCCTGCCGGCCGACCCCGCCCCGCTGGAGGGCTGACGGCCCTCACAGGTACGCCGCGAAGTGCTCCGCCACCAGATCGGTCAACTGGTCGCCGTGGAGGCTGCCGTCGACCCGAATCACCCGTACACCCAGTCGCTCGGCCTGCACCACCGCGTCCGCCGCCACCAGCTCGTCCCGTGCCCACCGGTTGCGCAGTGCCCGCTCCGGGTCGCTGACCCCGGTGGCGACCGCGCGCGCCCGTGGTAGCCGGTCGATCTGGTGGGCGCGGAACTCGGCGGTGGGCACCAGCACCACCAACTGTCGCAACGACTCGACGACCGGTGCCACCAGTTCGGGGCGCAGTCCCCATCCCTCGGCCACGACCCGGCGGCCGGGCACCAGCGCACTCAGGTCGTCCAGGACCCAGTCGAAGCGGCGGGAGAAGGCGGCCAGCGTGTCGGCCGCCATCCGTGCCGGGTCCGTGCGGACCCAGGTGGTTTCCGGATCGGGCCCGGCTGGCGGCTCACCCCGCCGGACCCGGTCGGCGATGCGTCGATCGTCGTGGCCGCGGGCGTCGTGGCGGTCATAGAGGTACGCGGTCAGTCCGTGTCGCAGGGCCAGGTTCACGGCGACTGTGGACTTGCCGGCCCACTGCCCACCGCCGATCCAGAGGGTCCGGCGCGCGGTGGCTGTCGCATCGAATTCCATGCCTCGACCCTGACCGGCGCACCCGTCAAGATCAAGTCTTGTTTCTCGCCGTCACCAGGTGATGAAGTGGAGAAAGAAGCAACGCGGCCTGCCTCGCGCGGCCTGCCTCGCGCGGTCTGCCTCGCGCGGCCTGCCTCGCGCGGTCTGCCTCGCGCTGTCTGCCTCGCGCGGTCTGCGCAAGCAATCTTGGACAGTTTCCGTTAGCAGGGCGGGCTCAACTGGTGGTTGCAACACTCAGGAGCTGGGTCATCTTCTCACCTGGGGTGGCCCAGCCCAGGGTCATACGGGGGCGGTCGTTGAGT